>NZ_FORG01000044.1 GCF_900113945.1 Xenorhabdus mauleonii | reverse complement strand
GCGAAAGGTGATTTTTATCAAAGAAAAAAGCCACCTGATAGGTGGCTCTTTCTAACCCTAACCTGCTGTATTACCGCAGATTTTTATATGGTGCCAGGGCGGGACTAGTAAAATAAGTTAGTTAACTGAATTAGTTGAATTTATTTTTACTTATTGATTTTATGCCCCTTTTTATGCCCCTTATGATTTAAATTTCAAGACAAGCCTAAGATGAAATAATAATAGATGCTACTAGGAGTTTTTCCACTTTGTGATAAGGTAGGAACCCCAATACTTATTGTTAATATTTATTAAAGGATCATGTATTGATGGACAACCCAAAATTATTTATCTCTTATAGCTGGTCTAACCCAACTCATGTGCAATGGGTAATCGATCTAGCTAACGAGCTAACCGATTCAGGTGTTCATGTAATTCTTGATAAATGGGATTTAAAAGAGGGGCAGGATGCTTTCTCTTTCATGGAAAGAATGGTTAAAGATTCACAAATAACCAAAGTCGCTATCATTTGTGATGAGGTTTATGCATCCAGAGCTGATGATAGATTTGGTGGTGTTGGCACCGAAACACAAATAATTTCACGTGAAGTATATGAAAATCAGGATCAAAGTAAGTTTGTTGCAATCATTGCTGAAAAGGATGAATTAGGTAAACCATACTTACCAACATACTATAGATCACGCATATATATTGATCTGAGTGAGCCAGATAACTACACAAATAACTTTGAACAGCTAGTGCGTTGGATTTACGACAAGCCTCTCTACACTAGGCCTACAATAGGCAAAAGGCCAGCATTTCTAGATGAATCAGATGGAGTATCTCTTGGAACAATAGCCAACTATAAAAGAGCCATCTCAGCCATCAAAGACAATAAACCATTTGCATCAGGTGCTACTAATGAGTATTTGACTACCTTTGCAATTAACCTTGAAAAATTTAGGATTTCCAAAAAAGAAGATAATAGTAATTTTGACGATCAAGTTATCGACAACATTGAAAAATTCATCCCTTACAGAAACGAAATGGTTTCATTATTTACCGCAATCGCACAATACGCACCAACAGAAGAAAATACACTTAGACTTCACCGTTTCTTTGAATCCTTAATTCCATATATGAGCCGTCCAGAAAATGTTAATAGTTGGAGTACATGGAATTCCGATAATTTTAAATTTATCATTCACGAGCTATTTTTATACATAGTTGCCACTCTCATAAAATATGAAAGATTTGCAGCATTAAACCAGTTACTAATACAACAATATTATGTAGGTGGAAAAATAGATTATGAACAAAAGACAATGGTTGGGTATGAGGTTTTCCGAAAATTCGTAGAGTCTTTAGAACATCGAAAAAATAGATTAAAACTAGGACGCATATCTTTACATGCCGACCTCCTTAAGGAAAGAAATAAGCATTCAGGTATCGAATTCAAGTATCTCATGCAAGCTGATTTCATACTATTCATAAGGGCAGAGCTTCACCACGGTGACTTTTACCGTTATTGGTTTCCAGAAACTTTGGTATTTATCAATCATTTTCATGGCACTTTCGAAGTTTTTGCCAGAGCATCCTCAAAAACATATTTTGATAAAATGAAGTGCATTCTTTTAATAGATCAAGTTTCAGATTTAAAAGAACTAATGGAAGCATATAGGCAAGGTATAAGATCTACACCTGGATCGGGCATCGGATCATTTAATCCATTAACTTTACTTGGCTATGATCGACTTGCCACTCATCCATAAATCCCGAGTTAGCGTTTATCATGATAATTAATAGCTGCCAGTAATTTATGCTGGCAGTATAAAATAAACTACACATCAATTTCGAGCCTTACGCTCAATAAGCTGACCATTCATATCAAAATACCGGCTAGGCCAAATTTCAGAAGGATGTATTTCGAGATAGTTAGCAATAATCCATTCACCTTTAGGCCACGGTCTACTTAGAGTATTTGCCAATGTAGATGAACTAAGCCCCGCTTCACGAGAAACAGCCGCTAAGGTTGTACCACGTTTACGTAATGCAGCAATAATATCGGCTTGATGCCAGTCTTTTTTTATATCAATCATTCCAGCTATCCCTTTCATTAAATAATAAAATTGATGGTGGTGATTCAGACAGGGTTTGCAATACCGGGTCAAGATTCCGGCGAGACCGAAGCCTCCCCTACCTGAACCACCATTGAAAGGGTGATAGCAGGCGCACTGGTAGAAACATCCTACCAGTGTTCTTGACTCAGGGTTGCAAATCCCTGACCACTAGATTTTGCTAATGGCGGGGCTACTTTAACGAATTGTTTTATCTGGTTCAATAAGCGAATCAGTAAAACCACTTAACTTTTTGCGTTATATTCCATTAAACGCTTTAAGGCGCTCTTGTTGTTCTTCGTTTAAGCTGAATGCGAAGTCTTCATGCTCAATCTGCCATGTGCCAAAACTCATTAAGAACGCTATTGCAGGGTCGATTTTGTTCGCGGATTTCTTCTTGTTCGGTTTGATATTAGCGTTCGCATCCGTTTCCATCACCACATTGGACATTGCCCACGTGAGCACCGGATCGCCGTTGTGACGAATGACTTTGCGATTCACGAACACCTCAGCCGATTTAGCCACCGGACTAAAGCACATATAGGTTTGAGGGAACGGCTCAACATATAACCCCGCGCCTTGCAATTGTGTTCGTAGATGCGTGGCGTTCCATGTATCAAAGCCCACCAGCTTGATATCAAACTGCTGGCTGTCGTTGAGAATATCATCACGGATACGGTCATAATCAATGCAATCACCTGCTGTGGTGCGTATCCAGCCTGCTTGTACCCATTGACGGTAAATAGCTCGATTCTTATTGGCTGGGTTTTGTAACTGCGCTTCGGGCAAGTAATGACGGGTCAGTAATAACAGTTCATTGTCTACGGGGAACGTGTAACAAATGCTGGTGATATCACCTGTTGAAGACAAGTCCAGTCCGGCGTAACACTCCAGCCCTTTGAGGTCGTTTGCATCATAATCACTCTGACAGACTTTCCATGCGCCTTCACCCATCCACGGGGTTTCACCCTGACACCAGATATTAAAGCGTTTAGTCAACATTTCCGTCCATTGTGAGGGAATGCCACGAGCTTTCTGAATAGTGTCATGCAAGGCAGCACTGTCTACCGATACATCAAGATTAGGGTTAGCTTTTATCCAAAGCGATTCATCATCAATCTCTTTTTCGTCGTCCAGTTCGTAAATCAGGGCAAACAGCGATTCGTTCTTTTCTTCGCCATCCAGTATCTGACAGCAATAATCATAATGCTGCTTACAGGCCGAAATAACGTTACTGCCCGCCGTGGTAATGGCAAACAGAATACCTTCGGGGCGTGCGCCCATCCCCAGCTCAAGTGCAGAATAAACCGCATTATCAGGGTGTAAATGATATTCATCGACAATAGCAAGGCTGGGGTTTGTCCCCTCAATTGTGGCAGCTTTGGCTGCCAGTGGTTTTAGCAAACTGTTGGTTTTAGAATAGGTGACTTTGTGTTGCTGGATAGTCACCCGTTTTTTTAGTGGTTTTGATAACAGACTCATCTGGCGGGCATCATCAAACACAATTCGCGCCTGATCCCGACTCACGGCGGCGGTGTAAATATCCTGCTGCCCTTGTTCCATCACCAGAAACCAGTTCGCCAGTATTGCAGCAACGGTGGATTTGGCATTTTTGCGCGGTACTTGGATATAAGCACTACGATATTTTCGGCGTCCGGTCGCTTTGACTTTGAAGCCGAACAAGTTAGCAAAGGCGAATTGTTGCCACGGCTCAAGCATGATGGGTTTACCGCGCAAGTGGCCTTTGACATGGGGACAGACACAGGAAAAGGCAATAAAACGCGCCACAACCTCAGAATCAAACACATAAAGCGGGTTATTCAGGTCGTTATAGTAGCGTTTCACCGCCTGTTTTACGCGTTTACAGGCCGGAATTTTACCATTTTCGATATCAAAAGCGTATTGTTCCCATGCGTTCATAGGCGATCCAGCTCGTCTTCTTCCTCAGTTTCTACCGGATTTTTACGCCGTGATACGGGGTCAAAGCCCAGCAATGAGGACATTTTTATCATGATTTTTTCAGCATCGGCTTTGGCACTCAATGACGGGTTTCGGCTCTCGCTGCCCTGACTGTTCACAATGCTAAAGCCCCTGATATCAAGGTCTGCCACCGCTTTTCGGTAAATGGCATAGTTCACGCAATACAGTTCTAAGTTGTTCCAGTCAGCGGCGTTCAAGTCTTCCCGTTCACTTAATATTTTACCTTTGGCCTTCCATTGACTGGCGGCAATATCATTTAAATACGTGGGCGGTTTTGGCGCTCTTGCCATGAATTTTGTCCTTATTGTTTTATTTTCAAAAAAATTGCCGTGCATAAAAATTTGAGGAGGGGGCGGTTCCGCTGAGAGGGACATTTGTCATTTTTGATACCCCCACCCCGTTATTTCGTTTTGTTATTATTCATTTGATAACCAATCACGATATCTTGCCGCTTCGGTTTCCTGCTCTCGATAAGCACCCTGCTTGCGCTTTGCTTTAGTCATGGGGTCAGTCTGTACGGTCTTGCGGTTATGGCAAGTCTGACATAACGCCTGATGGTTCGATGCAGGCCAGAACAACACATCAGTATCACCCTGTATTGGGATAATGTGATCCACAATGCTTGCAGGCGTGTAAATACCCTGCGGCAAGCAATGAACGCATAACGGATTAGCTTTCAAGTAGTACAGCCGATAGCGTCCCCATCGATTACTGTAACCTCGCTGGGTTCGGGTGCCACGCTGCTTGTCTTGCTGGCGTCTGGTTTCCCGCTGGTGCTGCTTGCATCGGCCTGATTTCACCCGCTCGCGGCAATGTGGGTAGCTACAGCGTTTCAACGGTTGCCACGGCATCAGTAGACTCCCACATCACGATAGACTGACCACAGTGATTTAATGGTGAACGGGACTTCTTTAAGCTCAACATCGGTTGCCATTTCCCGATTTTCATACAGCAAGCCGATATAAAGCAGACAACCTACCTTGATTGCTGGCGTGAAGGCTAGACCATTATCAAACCGCTTTCCGATATGTTGCTGGCACACTTCCAGCGCAGCTTCGGCATAAGCAGTAAGAAGGGTATCATCAAGGTTATCGCTTTCATCCAATCGACAATGTTGCCTGATTTCACTCAGGGGAATTTCAATCTGGCTCATCGGAAAACGCCTCCCTTGCAAAGCAATTCCAAGCGGGTATGTTTTGCATCAGGGATCACTGCCATAATGCTGAAGGTCGTTCCTCTGGTGTTCCCGCCATGATAGGTAATGCTGTTCGCTGTCGTAATATCATCACGGTAACGCAGCCAAATACGCATCGTGGCTTCGGAGAAAATAGCACCGGAGGCCAGTTTCTCACGTCCGCTAATGGCTTTCACCTCTGCCCAGACGGTAGCAACATCAACCCGCTTGTAGAACTCAGAACCCAGTTCATCACGGATGATTTCATTCTTTTGAATGGTGATCCGGTGTCTCAATCTGCCTGCTCTCATTTCGTGTTCTCCGTTTGTTTTTTCACTTCTACGGTTTGCTTCCATGCCTGACTGAATTCATCACCACCGTCACGGGGCGATAATCCCTCACGTTCGCGGGCTTCGTTCGGTGACATGACGCCGGATTTAATCGCCGTCTCATAGCTCTGGAAACGTTCTTTCGGATTGGCACGCAGTAAGTCGGCAGTATCAAATTCGACTTGATAACGAATACCCCGTTTCGGTGAAGTCATCAGCAAGGCTGCTTTGATTTGTTGCTCAAAATTGGCAAGCCACGGGCGCATAGTGATAGTCAGAAAGGCACGGGAGGCTTCGCTAAAATTGCTGTAGGTACTGTTCGAATATTCTTGCAGAAAGATCGGGCTGACATTGAACATACGGGCGATATCATCAATGGTGAAGCGACGGGAGGCCAGCCATTCCGCATCCTGATTGCTCATGCCTAATTGCTGGTATTCCATCCCACCTTCAAGAATCGGCGTTTTCCCAGCGTTGCGAGCACCCTTGTAGCGTTCGAGGGCTTCCAGTGCTTTACTTCCCTTTATCCCATCCATCCAGTCAGCAGCTTTAATTACCCCCGCCGCCATCATGCCGTCTTTCATAATGCTTGCGCCGTGGCGCTGTTGTGCCAGCCCCAACCCCAGTGTTTCACGGCAAACGGTGACGGGAGAACGCCCCAAAAAACCATCTTCGGTGGCATAGCGCAAATGCAGCACTTCCTCCTGTAAATAGGTTTTAACCCTGCCGCTATACGGTTCCGTAATGGTGTAAGCGAATCGGTGATCGGATAATCGTTGGGGTACAACCGTTGACGGCGGGTAAGGGTGTAATGACTGTGGCTGACCATCCCGCCCCCAGACAATCACCGCATACGCATTGCCATTCAGCAGGCAATGACGCATCAGGGTTCTTTTGAATTGATACGGCGTCTGGCAATCATTCGGGCATTCATTCAGCAAATAATCGACCGGATGGTCACTCAACCATTCGCGGGATTCTTTGCCGTTCTGGTGCTGCACCCGATAGAGATAACAAGGCATGGAGGCCACCGCTTCACTAATCACCGTAACGGCATTCATCACAGCGGGTAAGCCTTCTGCCGTGGACGGTGAAACATGCTCGCCCGATTTGGTATTAGACATGCCAGCCAGAGAAAGAAATTCATCCATCATCATGCTGCGGGTTTCAGGTGTTTTTCGCGTAAAAGGCCACATGATTACACCTCAGACAGTTGCAGCCAGTAATGACGCAAGTCCACAGGGCAGAGTTTAACCGCATTCAGTGAACGCTTGGCAATCTCTATACCACTTTCAGGATAGGCGGGTAAGCTGGTGATCGTAATTTCCCGTAGCTCGGCTTCTAACACCGTTCTGATATATGGAGTCTGACGGGTATCCCACTGATCTTTAATGGCACGAAAACCAAAGGACATGCCTTGTATATCCCCGCGTTCAACCAGTGTTAATACATCGTGCCCCAATTGGGTATCTGGCGGCGTTAACTCGAAACGTAATCCGGTGGCATCTTCGCTCAATTGCAACGTGCCGGACGTGGTGCGGCCTAACAGGTTCATCGGGTCGTGCTCGTACAACGCCCTGATATCATCCCCCGCCGCTAAACTGGTGTTAAACGCATTCGGTGCGAATTGTTCGATAAACTCATCCCACAGCACGTGTGATCGGCTGTTCCACTTAATAACATAACCTGTCAGCGTCTTATCACTAGCAGACAGTGAAGCGGTGCGGATTTCAAAATCATTCTTCATTGATGGACTCCAAGGCTTGGAAAGGGGTGCGATACCCCTTCTGCTTAGTTGCTGGATGCTTTCACTTCCAGTACCTTAATCGCGTTGGAATCCACCAGCCCGCCACCCAGATATTTATCGGTGTGAACCTTATAAAATCCCGGCTCGGTGATATTGTCAGGACGGGTACGAATGCCGGTTTCATGGTCAACGATAAAGTAACCACGTTTGAAGTCACCCAGACCGATAACCCCTTCCGGCATAAATTCGAGGTAGTGGACAGGTAAGCCCAGCAGCATATCGGGATCGCCCGCCTGTAAACGTTCCCGCCAGATATAATCACCATTGCCGTTTTTCAGTTTTTGTACTTGGGCGGCAGTTGTGGAATTCATCACCCAGACAGAGTTTTTACGGTATTTGTTTTTAAGTAAGAATTTCAGGTCAATCAGGCTATCCGCTGAAAGCGCGGTCACTTCCAATTTTTGCAATGTGCCAAATGCACGAACCTTATCAGCTTGGCTATCACGGGGATAAAACAGAAAGCCTTTCGCTTTTTTGCTACCGTCACCGCTGACGAGATCCGTTTCTTCGGTATCAATGAATGTGTCGGCAATTTCGGAAGTCAGCCAACCTAAGATATCCACATCGCTAAAGTCGATAATATCTTGAGTTGTTTTAGGATAGGCGTAGATGGGGAACAGCTTAATGCTGACCTCTTCCATCTTCGGCGTGGCAGTCTCACCGCGTGCCTTGCCTTCTTCCCCATGTGCCACGACTGCGCCACCGATAGAAACCAACTGCTTATATTCGTTGCTGCGTGTGGTTTTCACTGTACAAATCCGGCGCATGACTGACTCATCAGTCAGTTGTTGCATGATTTGTTTGTTCAGTTCGGGGATAACGGTATAGCCACCGTCTGACGGAACGCCCGTAGACAAAGAACGAGTTTCGCCAGTCAGAACATAGTGGCGTAATTCATCATTGCTGAGTTTTTCACGGGTTGGCTGGATTTCTGCCTGATTGCGTTCTTCATTCGCCAGTGATTCATAACGGGCAATTTCAGTATTCAGCGTGTCAGACTGGCTGCGAAATTCGTCGAACTGTTTGGCTTCGTCGATATTGAGTGAGCGTTTTTCGCTTTCGGCTTTGGTGAGAAGAGAACGCATTTGTTGGGTTAAATCGGATTTTTGTTGACGTAATTCGAGAAGTTTTTTCATAGTGTTTTTATATAAAGTATATCGAGTTAAATTAGTTATAACTTTTAACACCATGAAAAATAATATGAAGTTATCTATTTATGATAGGTGACTACACAAAATTAGAAACAGGTCTAAACAAAGGCCTACTATTTTGTGTAATCTGACAGTCTGCTTTGTGCCCAGACTGTGTAAAAACTGTGATTTCATCGAACAAACATCAATTTGGGTTGCATTTTAGCATCCGAATAGCGCTCATCACATTCACAATGTTCTGATGAAGATTGGTGACTTATAATATGAAGTCATTTAAATGCATCGTGCCTTGAACGTTGGGGGCAGACTTTGGTGAAATTAAGCGACTTTATCGCTTAGCTCAGATTGATGGCTGTCATCAAACCGACAGTTCCCAGTATGGTCATCATACGTTTCAGGTTGTAAGCAAGAACACTAAGGCTGATTTCAGTACTCACATTTTTGAGGCGTTTAGTCAAAAAGTGAGTCGCTCCCATCCACATTTTTATAGTACCAAACGGATGCTCAACACTCTGTTTCCTTATCACTGGGAATTCCGGATTCTCGTCCAACCGTTTTTGCATGTCATCAATAATCGATTCATGTATCCATCGTCTTATACGACGAGGTTCTTTCTTTGAGGTCGTGCATTGAGATCGGATTGAACATTCATTGCACGCTAAATTGTTGAAGTAAACATCCAATTCGACGCCTTTCTCCATGACTTTCATTCGTTTTTGTAAATTTTTACCCGCCGGACAAATGTATACATCACTGTCGTTATCGTACTTGAAGAGAGACTTGTTAAAAATACCTTTGCTCTTTGAACCTGAAGTGTCAATTTGTGGCACATTCGCCGTGATACCTTGATCATATGCGTCTTTGATATCATTTCGACTGAAATAACCTTTGTCGGCTAACACTGTAATAGATTTCTTTCCCAAAACTTTTTGGACTTGCTCGGCAACTAATGTCAGTTGACCTCGGTCTGTTGTCATGACGATATCGTGGCAAACGATGAGGTGGTGCTTTGTATCGACGGCTGTTTGCACGTTGTAGCAGACTTGTCTTTCCATGTGGTGTGTTTTCATCAAGCGGGCATCAGGATCTGTCTGTGATATCTGTTTGTCTGGATGCTTATTAACTTGTTTTTCGAGTGCTTTTAACTCAACTAAGCGCTGCTTTAGCCATGCTAATTTCGATGCTGCGACGGTCGGATCAGACTCTTTTTCGTTCTCATCTTTGGCATCCATCTGGCTTAAATATTTCTCGATGCTTTTTTCTACTCGCTCGATATGAAACTGCACTTTACTGGGAGTGTAATTTTTGGATTTATTATTGACGGCTTTGAATTTACTCCCATCGATAGCGAACACGGCACCTTCAAACATGTTGAATTGCCGGCATAACTCGACAAATTTACGGCAAACGTTTTTAATCCCCTTGCCATTATCTTTTCTGAAGTTTGCAATTGTTTTGAAGTCGGGAGATAAACGTTCAAGCAACCACATTAACTCGACATTGCGGTTGCATTCCTTCTCCAACCGCCTCGATGATTGAATTCGATTTAAATAACCGTAAATGTAGAGCTTGAGCATCATGGCAGGGTGATAACTAGGACGGCCAGTTGACTTTGGATTCACTCTTTCAAAACCTAAGTCGAGTAAATCTAGATGTTCAACAAAGACATCAATAACTCGCACTGGATTATCTTCGCTAACAAAGTCGTCCATAAGTTCTGGAAAGAGCGTGGATTGATGCCTTGATTGACCTGCAATATGGTGAGACATGCTAGAATCTCCATGATTATGCTTACCAATCTGATAATACTGGATTTTGCTTTGAAATTGGATCGGTAGCTAAGACCAATTGTTCATAAGTACATCTCACTTAGGCTAAAAGGTGATCAAGAGTTTTTACACAGTCTGCGCCAGCAGCGGACGTTGCTTACATTATGACGTGATGAGCAACTGGGTGCTGGACTCTTTCCATAAAACACAAGTAGATTCATGAGATTGTGATCTAAGATAACGTAACGCAATACAACGGGTGTAATATTACTGGCTCATAAGTTAACTGATTAAAATCACAAGGAGATAATAGTGCCACTATCGAGTCTGTTAAAAGATACTGTTTCACTATTAAAGAAGAATGGTGAAAGGGTTGATAACATCAAAGCAAGTGTTCAGTCAAAGAAGATTTTCATTAATCGGTCTGATATTTTGATTGAAACAGGAGATTTGATTCAACGAAGAATGTCGAATGGCGGTGAGGAAACCTATGAAGTTATTGATCCTGGTTTTCATGAGCAACATGGGGCAATTGCAGCAGGCTATCAAATGACTCATAAAAAACTAGGATTGCCAGAAGCCGATAAGGCTATACAGAATGTCACCTACAATATTAGTGGTGCTAATTCGCGCGTTAACAATCACTCAATAGATAATTCAATAAATATCGCCAATTTTAATTCAGATGTTGCCAAGCATATTGCAATGCTGCGCTCAGAGATAGAGCAAATAATAAATAAATCTGAAGAAAAAAAAGAGGCTCTTGAGATTGTAGATGCGATAGAAGGCCAATTTTCATCGGATAAACCTAGCAAAGTGATAGTTAAGTCGTTATTAGCTTCTTTGCCTACGATCGGTAACATTGCAACAATAGGTTCATTCCTATTAAGCTGTTTTGGAAGTTAAATGAAACTTGATAAGTACGTTGAAGAAACTATAAAGCAGATTATAACTGGTATCAGTGCAGCACAAAAATTCGGTGATCAGAATGGTGCGAAAGTAAATCCGGCGTCAGTCACATTTAACCGTCAAAACGCGACAAATACATTCTGTTCAAATACCGGCGTTCCGATCCAACAAATAGAGTTTGATATTGTGGTATCAGTCAGTGAAGGCAATAGTACGGCTGATTCTCCAGAAATTACTGTTGGTTCATCAACAATTTCAGGCAATGCACAAACCTCCGAAACTACTAATAGCTCAACCAATAGAATAAAATTTAGTATTCCCGTACTTTTACCTCGATCTGGTACAATAGAGTAATTTCTAAAAAGGCCAGCCAAGCTGGCCTTCAAACTAATGCTCTTCCACGCCAAAATGGGAACCGGGTAGTATGTTGATCGTGACAGTCACCATTAAGACTAACAATTCATTTTTGAGGCATCCAATTTTCTAGTCATCTTTAGGTATTCTTTATTGGGAAGGCGTTAAGATGTCCGCTCCTCGCTCATAACCGCCCAAGCATCTTCCTGTAGAGAGCACAGCCAGAAGCGAACATTCTCTACTATATTTACTGTATTTACATCCTTTTCTGTCTGGGGCAGACAGCCGGATCAAGTGATGACTAATACAACTAATTTTCTTAGATAAGGGCTTTTGTTTCCTACCCCCCTGAAAATCTTTTTCGCCCTCTCAGTTATGCACCCTCTGCACAATTCTCCGAAAGCCTTGCTACATCTGGGTTTGATGCAATTAATATGATATTCACTAACTGTATCACCTGTTCACCCATTTTTTAGATTAATGAAGAGAATGTACAGTTGATGTATAGTTAAAAAATAACTATACATCTATTATTTACCTTTAAATACAGTTAGATATTTGAATTGGTGTATAGAATGTAGACCTAAAGCCCAAAGTTTTATATAGGCGATTTAAAATCTCGACACTCAGGCACTGAGGGTAGCCATTCTTCGGCCTCTTCCGATAACTCAACG
>NZ_FORG01000094.1 GCF_900113945.1 Xenorhabdus mauleonii | reverse complement strand
AACCTGAGCTCGGGATAAGCAGAATAAAAAAAGAAAGGAACTAAAAGCGGGTTCGGTGATCAGATCTTTTGACCAAAAAAGAAACTTTTCACTGGGGAACCCGCTATGCATAATTTAGTCAACTTATTCTGCCATGTCGATGATTTTTGCCAAAGCTTCATGCCTCAATGGCAAATCTATTTGATTGAAAGTGGTGAACGTCGGCGGTTACGCCAAGGACGAATGACAGCCAGTGAAATTATGACGATTATCATCGCTTTTCATTTGTCTCATCAACGTGATTTCAAGCATTTTTATATTGGATTCATGATGGTATATCACAAAAAAGAGTTTCCAACGATGCTCAGTTATACCCGTTTCCTTGAGGTGATGCCCACGGTATTGGCGCCATTGAGCGCATTTTTTACCCACCTTAAAGGTAAACCGACAGGGATTGAATTTATTGATTCGACAAGTATTAAAGTGTGCCACAACCTCAGAATACCCAGACATCAGGTGTTTAAAGAGACCGCGGCAAGAGGAAAAGGCACGATGGGATGGTTTTACGGCTTTAAGCTTCATATGATTGTTAATCATCAGGGTGAAATCGTTGCCGTAAAACTGACGCCCGCAAATATTGATGATAGGGCACCCGTTAAAGCGCTCTCAAAAGGGCTTTTAGATAAACTTTATGCGGATAAAGGTTACATCAGCAAAGCATTAGCAGAAGACTTAGAAGCAGAAGGGATAACGTTGGTGACAGGGCAACGAAAAAATATGAAGCCCAAACTGTTAGCCGCTTGGGATAGGGCCATGTTAGCAAAGCGATTTATTATTGAAACAATTAATGATCAGCTCAAGAACATTACCCAAATTGAGCATTCGCGTCACCGTAGTTTACACGGGTTTATGCTGAATTTATTGGGCGGGTTAATTGCCTATTGTCTGAAACCTAAAAAGCCATCACTGAATATCACCCATGCTGAAAAAACAGGACTTCAGGTGATGGCTTAAACCGATCTCAGGTTAAT
>NZ_FORG01000045.1 GCF_900113945.1 Xenorhabdus mauleonii | reverse complement strand
CTTACGGGATAAAATTGAGGATGATTGCCCCGAAATCTCCCACGGCATCCTGTCCCGTATCTGGCCGACTGCCCTGAGTCCCATTCCGCCCACCATCATCATGCAGTTTCATCCCATTGATGGCGAACATCAGGGCACTGTTGACATTCCGGCCAGCACGCCAATTTCTGCGGAAATCAACGGCCAGTTGCTCACGTTTAAAACCTGTCGCCCCTTGCATATCGAACCCCTTATTGTACGGAGCAAGGTCGTCAAAAAAACCGGCACTCACAGCGAAATCGTGCTGACGCTTTGCCAGACCGGCATTTCCTCTCCCGTCTGGCAAAGCGGTGCGCTGTCTTTTTTCCTCTGTGAGGATAATGCGCGGGCTGCTCAATTAAGCCTGTGGCTGGACGAACATATCTGTGAGATGAGCCTCAGAGCACAAGGCGAGCAGCGCAAACTGAGCTGTTTCCCGTATGGCTGGCATAACTTGTTTGACAATCCCATTCTGCCGAGGGAAAAGCACACTTACGCGGGCCTGCAACTGTTGATGGAATATTATGCGCTGCCCCATTTATATAACTTTATGACGGTGGATATCCGCGACAGTTGCCGTGAAGTCCCGCTTAATGTCGACGGCAGTTTTGAGCTGGTTTTCCGTTTTGAAGGCGAATTACCACTGGATGATGTCAGCGATGCTTTTATGCTGGGTTGTGTTCCGGCTATTCATCTGGAATCCCTGACCAGCCAACCCCTGCCGCTGGAGGAAAGCAATCATCGCTATCCTTTGTCCTTGGGTGAATCCGTGCAATTGTTCCGGCTGGGTGAAATTCAAGTGGTGCAGCAACCCGATGAAACCCAGCAACGGGGTTCTCCCTACCGCTATCTGCCTATCGACCAATTTACGCCATCAGCTCCTTGGTTGGCAGAAAACGGGGAGCCGGAGACATTTTATTACCTGTACCACAGTGAACGAGATTTACTGGGCAGGCTCACGCATCAATTGCATTTTTTTGACCTGACCGGTAAACCGGCGGCAAACTTGCCTGCCCTGAGCGTTGCCAGTGATTTTTGGGGCTATCACACACAGGCCACCACTTTAAACCCCGGTGAAATTACCATCACACAGGAAGGTTCACCGGCTCATCTCAATGTACACAATATTCTGCCTGTCTTCGACGATTACCCATCCCTTTTGCAGAGTAATTCGGGCTGGCCGTTGCTTTCCTGCCTCTCCAGTCCACCGGTGTTGTTATTTGCCACCGACAGCCTGAAACAGTTTCTTCGTCTGTTTGACCCTTACACCGAACTCAATCGTCCACTGAGCCGCCATATCCGCCGACATATCGACGGTATTGTCCGGGTGGAAGAGCACCTGACTGACCGGATGAAACGCGGCCGCCCAGTGCGCGGGCACTGGGTAGGGCTGACACTCAACCCGGACTGTTACGCCAACGCGGGAGACATGTACCGCTTCTGTCGGTTAGTCCATGGAGCCATGGCGTGTTTTATCAGCCAGTCCACCTTCGTCAAATTGGATGTGTTTGCCCCGGACACGCGCGGCACGTTGTGGGCTTTCCGAGAGGTTTACGGCGCGCGCCGGGAGATGTAAGCCATTGACTCATCACAACAAGGAGTACAACAAAATATGATGAAAAATCTCATTGATATGCTGCCTGCCGCCAAAAGTGGCTTACGATTTACGTTTCAGGTTGCGGGGTTTCCCGACAATACATTCAGCGTGGGGGAGTTTTCCCTGCAGGAAGGGTTATCGGAACTGTTTACCCTGAACCTGACGCTGGTCAAAACCCATTCCCTGAATCCATTCAAACCATTAGACGAAGTAGATTTGGCCGCCTTGCTAATGCAGGAAGCAGTGTTACAAATCTTTCATGGGCCACTGATGCAGCGCAAAATCACCGGCATCGTCTCCCATGCTGACTGGATTGGTACAGACGGCAATAAAACTCTGTACAGCCTGACCGTGCGTCCGGCACTCTGGCGCCTGACACTCAATCAGGAAAGCCGGATATTCCATCAACAAAATGTGCCTGCCATCCTGACGGATTTGATGAAAAAACATCACGTGCGGGCGGATTCAAAGCTCTATGATCCCCATCAGGACCGGGAATACGTCACCCAGAAACGCGAATCTGACTATGGGTTTTTCAGTCGGTTGGCGGCGGAAGAAGGTATCAGTTTCTGGTTTGAAGATGAAACCGCCTTTTTCAGTGACAGCCACCTAGGAATGACCGCCGGACTGCCGCTGACCTACAGTCCACAGCCAGAAACTGCCCATGGGATGGATACGATTTATCAGGTGCGACTGGGGGTCGGAATGAGTCCGCAACGTAGCCTCCACAAAGACTCTAACTACGATAACCCGCGCTATCATCTCTCCCATATGCAAAGCAGCGAAGGTTTCCGCGATTTTGGCACCCAAACCCCATATACCGTATTTGAAAGTTACGGGCGTTTTCAGAAAGATGCCGCCGCCAAACCGTTTCTCAAATATCGCCATGAAGCACTGGATAACCAGAAAAAGACCGGCAGTGGCAGCAGTAACTGCATCAAACTGATGCCGGGCAAAATCTTCGAAATCAAAAGTCACCCACACACCCCGCTCAATGCCCGCTGGCAAATTGTCGGTATCAGCCATCACGGCCGCTGCCCGGAGGCTATGGGGGATAGTGGTGGCGAGGGCACCACGCTTTCCAACCAGTTCAGCTTTATTGACGGCCTTGCCGACTGGCGCCCGCCTTTCCACTACAAACCGCTGGCGGATGGCGATGAAACCGCCACGGTGGTTGGCCCGGAAGGGGAAGAAATCTTCGTCAATAAAGATGGGGCCATCAAAGTCCATTTCCACTGGAACCGCTATGACAAGGCGGATGACGGCGCGTCCTGCTGGGTTCGCGTGGCACAAGGCTGGAACGGCAACGGCTTTGGTTTTATGGCCATCCCGCGCATCGGGCAGGAAGTGATTATCTCTTACCTCAACGGCGATATTGACCGCCCCATCGTCACCGGTTGTGTCTACAACGGCCTGAACCGCCCGCCGCTGGATTTGCCTTCGCAGAAAACCCGCACCACGTTCAAGACCAAAACCCACAAAGGCAAAGGCTTTAACGAACTGCGGTTTGAAGATGCAAAAGGCAGTGAAGAGGTATTTATCCATGCCCAGAAGGATATGAACACCAAAGTACTCAATGACCGTGATACTCATGTGCTGGCAAACCATTCTGAAACCGTCGAAAAAAACCAGACCATTGAAGTCCATGAACATCAAGAGGAGACCATTGGCCTGACGGATACACTTGACGTCGGTGAATCCTTATCCATTACCGCAGGTACAGTCATTGAACTGCGCTGTGGCAGCAGTGTCCTGCGCATGGACAAACTGGGTAATGTCACCATTCAGGGGAATAACTTCCTGTTCCAGGCCAGTGATGCCATTCAAATCAGTGCACAGGACATTGACCTGAACTAAGGAGTTTGAAGATGGAATTTAAAAATCTGACCCCCTTTTCGGTTATGCACTACAAGATGCTCGATACCGAAGACGAGGAATATCACGTTGTGGCGATGAAAATCGTCTATCAGCTCCAGCCTATCGGCGACGGCCCCTATTATCAGGCCGTATTAATCGAGCCGTTTGGTGAACTGGCATTGCAGGATGAATTCAGTGGCGAACTCAACCAGTCCTCCGTCCTACAGGAAAGTGACCTGGCACCGTTAAAGCCGAAATGTGATGTCATTGTCAACGGCGTGGCCTATGCGCAGGGCGGCATTCCCGCCGAAAGAGTCCCCATCCGATTACTCGTCACCACAGCAGACCGGCAGCCCCTTATCGACAAAACGTTACTGGTCTGGGGAGAACGCGAGTTTCAACGCACGTCAGAGGACGAATGGCAACTGACATCACCGCAAAAATTCACGGAATTGCCGATAGACTACCAATACGCCTTTGGAGGGCAATGCAGAATCTATGATGACGATGAGACAGCCGCTGCCGTAGCTGCTGAATTCAGGTTGTCCGTTGAGCAACGGGAACAGCATCCGGAAAAAGACGTGCCTCCGATAGCGCATGCCACTTTCGAATACAATCCAATTGGTACAGGCTTTGTCTCCCCCTGGTATGCGAGAGCGAAAGCCCTTTCCCGCTACCCTGCACCACGTATTGAATACCCGAATGCGCCTATCACCGGAAAGAATTTCTCCTACAGCTCCGAGCCGCCGACGCCTGTCACAGACCCCAGCTGTCAGCCTGCCGGTTTTGGCATCATTGGCCGCCCCTGGTTACCCCGCCGAACAAAAGCGGGCACCTATGATGAGACCTGGCTGGAAGAGCGTCATCCGTATTTACCTGACGATTTTGACTTTGGTTACTGGAATAACGCGCCGGAAGACCAGCAAATCGACCATCCGGATAATAATATCCGTATCAGCCTGTTCCACTTAACCCGTGAAGGCATATTGCGCGTGCAGCTACCGGGACACCGCCCCTTTATGCTGCTGAGAATGATGAATGGCGAAATGATACCTGACCTGATGTATCTGGATACCTTAATTATCGACAGCGAAGCGCTCACCCTTTCCATGACCTACCGCTATCACGCCGAAATTGACGAGTCTATCAGATTGATGGAGGCGCGGTTTGAGATGAAGCCGGATGCCCCTCTGGTCAGGATCGATTTAGGCGATGGCAAGGAGCTGCATTATGGCTGATAACTACTTCGCCCGAACAGCAACACAATGGATGGTCGTCAGCATTGTACCGGATGTGTGCAAAACACCGATGGGTGCCTCAACGCCACCCATTCCCTATCCGGTCGTGGCCAAACTGGCAGACAGCTCTGTACCGGTCAAATCTGTGCGAGCAAACGGCAAACCCATGGTGGTTTTCGCACAAAGCTTTGTGCCCCAGACACTGGGCGACCAACCCGGCGTTGCCAATGGCATCAAAAGCGGCACCGTGGGAGGCAAGTGCCATCCTAAAGAGCACTCAAAAAGTGTCCGAGCAGGCAACAGGCTTCTGCTGCGACACGGTGACAAATTCTGGATGAACGGCGCATAAGGATACGGCTATGGCCAAGAAACCACAAAAAACAAAAAAAACACCGCCTACGGTGAGTGATCAGCCTTTGCTGGAGAAAAAGGCGCGCAGTGATTCCCCAACAGGGGAAGGCAACACAATAGGTGAAATTGTCGGACAACCGCCTCAGGTCACTAAAGCGCCCGGTGAAGCAAGTCCAATCCTCAAATCCGGCACACAGACCGAAAAAAGTTTGTCTGCTCAGGCCTATGACAGCGCGAAAAAATTGGCTGTTGAGGGCGGCAAAAGTGCTGCCGAAATGGGTAAAGGTGCGGCAAAAGATACCTGGAATTTTGGGGTTGATATTGCAGAGCTTGCGTATCCAGCAGCCCAACGGGAGGCGGCTCGCGATATGGAAGACGCGGCAAGATGGTATGAACTCTTCGGCAATAAAGAACATGCAAAGGTGTTATCGGAAGCGGCTGAAGAGGCCAGAGAAAGAGCAGACACCGGTAATCTTGATGAACTCAGGGTCACATTAGATAATCCAGAGCAGGAACTCGGTGCAACACTGGGCGATTTGAACCCGAAAGGAATAGTTAAGGGAATGGTTAAAGGCATCGCTAAGGGCGGATCAAAAGTGATGTCAATGTTCTCCGGCAAGGGAGAAGCACGGAAGAACTCCCGAGCCAAGCGAAGACAGGAAAGAGCAGAAAAAAGAGATGAAAAAACACCCCAAAAGAACCCAGAAGAGCTTAAAAAGGAGCTAAAAGAGAATCAACAAAATAAAGGAGGCAAAGTCAAAGGCGTTAAGAAAGCAAAACCCTCTTGCTTTAATCCCTATAATGGGAAGCACTATAAATCATTAAAAACAGACAAAGAAAGAAAAGCCTATGTACAAGAATACGAAGCTCAGCTTCGCAGACAGCAGGATGCAATTAATGAAATGACACCTGCTGAGTTTAAATCAGCTAGAAAGGCCTTTAAAAAAACAAAGGAAACTAACACAAAAGGCATTGGTCGACATCAAGATGCAGGTAAAGCACAAGAGAAATTTAGAGAAGAATTTGAAGAAGTTTTATCTGATCGTATATTTAAGAATGAAATAGATAAAAAAACTTCACTAGCAAAAGCAGAAGAAATAGCTGAAACCAAATCAAAAGAAATAATGGATAAGTTGGCCGCACTCCATGAACCAGATATGTCAGCAGGTGGGCAACATCATCCTAAACCAAAAAGAATGGGAAGCACTAACGTTAATAGTGCTATTGGTAAAAGCTGGTCTTATCGTATAGCAACATTAGATAAAGCAGCGCAAGAGGCGATTGACAGTGGTTTGGCTGACGCTAAGATGAATGTCCAGTTAGAAGTGTGTCGAAAAAATGAAAAAAAATCATCAAGACGTAAGAAGAGGAAATAGTTAATGCGTGATGAGTATTTTGAATATTTTATAAAAAAAATAGGAGAAGCAACTCAGCCTCGACCTGTACCAGACGAATCTATAGAAAAATGGCTAGGAAAATTACCTGGGCAGCTATTGTATTACTGGAAAACTGAAGGCTGGAACAGTTATCAAGATGGGTTATTCAGTATAGTCAACCCTGATGATTATGAAGATATTGTTGATATGTGGTTGGAAGATACACCTTTTGAGTCTATGGACTCCTATCATGTTATTGCCAGAAGCGGTTTTGGTAAACTTTACCTTTGTGGACAAGAGACAGGGAAAAATCTATCAATTTCCTGTTATTCTAATACCATTATTCATGATAAAAAGGAGTTTTATAAAAAAGATAAACGAGCTTTTGACCTTGATATTTTTACTTTTTTTGCAAATAAATCGATAAAATACCTTGATCTTAAAGGAGATGAAACACAAGGTATATTTACTCGCGCTGTAAAAAAATATGGTCCCTTAGAGGAAAATGAAATATTTGGTTTTGAGCCAGCTATCGTTTTAGGTGGTGATATCAAATTTGAAAATGTAAGAAAATTAAATATGCATATTCATTTTGATATTCTACGCCAATTTTCTGAACCTGATATATATGAAATTTAGCTATTTAAGCATAAATAATAAAATCCCTTATTCAAATGACTGCATAGGCAGTCATTTGAAGCACCTCATAAAGGAATAAATAATGCGTGATGATGACTTCGGCCATTTTATTGAAGAATTCGGAGAAGCTACTCGACACGTAGTAGTGCCTAACACAGCTATAGAAAAATGGAAAAGCCACCTACCTAATCGACTATTGCATTATTGGAAAACAGAAGGCTGGAACAGTTATCAAAATGGATTGTTTAGCATCGTAAATCCGGATGATTATGAAAGCATTGTTGATATGTGGCTGGAAGATACGCCGTTTGAATCAGCGGATACTTATCATGCCATTGGCAGAAGTGGTTTTGGTGATCTTTGCCTTTGCGGTGAGAAAACTGGAACAAATTTAATAATCTCATGTGCCTTCAACACTATTTATTATAATAAAGGGAATTATTATGAAAAAAGCAAAGAACAAGCTGATCTTGATATTTCCACATTCTTTGCAAGTAGGCATATTGATTCTTTTGACATTGAAGATGATGACGATGTATGGATTTTTTCTAAAGCAGTAGAAAAATATGGCTCGCTAAATGAAAATGAAGTATTTGGTTTTGAACCAGCTATATTCTTAGGAGGAGATGTTGAACTGGATAGTATTAGAAAAATGGATGTATATATTCATCTTGATATCTTGGGCCAATTTTCAAAACCATTAATACAAGAAGCTTGAGAAACAGTAAGTTATGTAGATGGCGTTCAGTTTTTTTCGTTCATAATGTGCCTGCTTTGTTGTTTAAATGAACATATCAAAAGCAGGCAAATACACAATTTAAATTACAGTCTCTTCAAAACCTCGCGCTATATCCATCTTCCTGGCAATCAGAACAGCGGCTTCCAGTTCACTGCACTGATATTCCCGCATCAACGTCCTCCGCTCCGCTTTTTCTTCTTTTTCCGTCATGCCCAGTGCCAGATAGAGGCTCGGCGGCACCACCCGAAACAACGCCTCGATTTTCTTTGCCAGCACCACGCCTTCAGTATAACAACGGGGTAACTTACTGGCGGAAAGCAGCACCGCTTTCTGCTCTTCGGTCAGCTTTTTAAACCGGGCGATTTGTTCCACCTCATCCGGCGGCATGGTGAGACACAACCACCATTCAGCCATATTCAGCATCTTTTCAGCGGTATCCGGATAGTCCGCCAAGTTTTGCGTGGCGAGCCACAGCCAGGCACCGAGTTTACGCCACATTTTCACCACTTTGGTCATATACGGTGATAACAATGGATTTGTGGTGGTGATATGCCCTTCATCAATCACCAGTTGCAGCTCGCGATCCTGATATTGATCCCGTTCGGCCAGATTATTGACTTTATTAATCAGCGACACCATTGCCAGCGCCATCTGAGCCGAGTAATTTTCCCGCGCCAGTGTGCCCAAATCAATCAGGGTGACATCCACCTCCGGCCATGGCGTGCCGGGACGGTTAAACAGTTCATCTTCAAATCCCTGGGTAAACATCGACATGGCGCTGGCCATTTCATATGCCCGTGCCCGTTGCTGGTCAGTCATTAACGGCTGGCCGTGTTCATCCTGCTGATGATTGCGGGCGGTAGCATACAGTGCGTTCTGTAAATCTGATGCCACCATCTGGCGTGATTCGTCAAAGCTGGTCTGGGCGGCCTGCATAATGGCTTCACGGATAAGCCCCCGATCAGAGCGGGTCAGGCGCTCTTCTTCTCTTTTCTCACCGCCAGTAATCATTAGTCGGGCGGCAATTTCCATCTCGCCCAGAATATCGCGCTGTTCATCCCCCTCCTCTTCCGGTTGCTCATCCGTATCAGGAATATCGGCTTCATGAATGCGCAATTGCCTGGGGCTGAGTTGCAGCAACTGATGCGCATCGGCAAACAGCGCCAGACTGACCCCACAGCCCGGTTTGATGCCAATTTTATTGACCGTCAGCCCCAGACTTTCGTAGTAATCGGCCAGCAGACCAAAACTGTTGCCCGCCTCCACGATAAACAGACGCGGCCGATGTATGGCCATCAGCTGGATGAGTGAGGCGCATAGCGTAGCGGATTTTCCGGCACCGGTCGGGCCAAACAACAGTAAATGGGCATTCTGGGTGCGATCCTGCTTGTTCATCGGATCGAAGGTCAGCGGTGCTCCGCCCCGGTTAAAGAAACTGAACCCCGGATGCCCGGTGCCAGTCGAGCGCCCCGTGACCGGCAGTAATCCGGCCAGATGCTGTACCCAGGTCAAACGGCTGTACCAGTGTTTTTTGTCCTTTTGCGGATTAAAGCACATCGGCAGTGCCCGTAAATAGGCATTTAACGGAGAGACACTGAATTCCGGTCGGACAGGCTGTAATCCCGCCGTCAACAGAGTGGAAGAGAGCTGGTACACCCGATGATCCAGATCAGAAACATCCTTGCCGCGCACCAGAAAAGTGAGCGCACTGCGGTACAGCTTATGCCGTCGCCCCAATAATTCTTTGACTTCCTGCACATCCTGCCGGACGCGCAGTGATTCGGTGTTTTCCCCCACGGCATTTTTCGCCAGCCGGGTAAAATCCTCTTCCAGCCGGTCCTGTGCCTGCGCCACGATCGTCAGCGACACCACGGTGCCTTCCGGCATCATATCCATCAGGGTGTTGATATTGTCACCCCGTTTCACTTCCCCGGTCAGTGTGCCCGGCTCCGGCGGACGCCGCAAACGTTCGACCGGCACCGCTTTATGCGGCAGGCCATCAAACCACCAGATCCCCGCGTCAGGATCAGACACCGGCGGGGTAAACCACAGGCTTTCGGCAAAATCCGTGCTGAGAGGGAGATCCGGTTGGGTGGGCGTTTCATAACTGACCGCCCGATAAAAATCGGTTTTGGTCATCCCCCAGTCCGGAGCCGGATTAAAATGACGTAGCAACCAGTTGTGGATCTGCCCGCCATTCTGGCGGCGGGCTATCACACCGGCGGCGGCCAGTGACGAGACCAGCCGTTCACACACCTGACTCAGGGCCACCACTGAAGATAAAGTGAGATGAGGCTTCTGCGATTTGTGCGCAGGCAGCCAACGGTAAACCACCATCCGGGTCTGACGCTGTTGCCCCCGCCAAGGCTGCCCGGTGATCAGACTGTCCTGAAATATGCCGTCAGGCCGGGCAATACTGTGCAGATGACGTGCCGATTCCGCCAGAAAAGCGTCAGTAAAAGCGGTATCCTGCGCCCACGGCTTCACATAGCGCCGCAGGGTATTGAGATACGCAGCGGGATCATCGTCATCCTGACAAAAAAACTGCACCACCCACGGCGAAATATCGTCCTCTTCCAGGCTGTCTTGCACCGCATCTTCCAGCTGGTCGCGAATTTCAATCAGACGCTCAGCGGGGCGGCCTTCAGTCGAGATAGGCTCAATGCGATAGACTGCACCGACAGAAATCCCGTCATCCAGCAACAGACACTGCTCTTTTTCCAGATATTCCACCCAGGGCAGATAATCAATAATCGAAGGATTGGCCTGATAAACGGCGTTTTCATCGGCTTCACGCAGCTTGCCGGGGCGATTCAGCGCTTTTGGGGTTCCCATTACCATGCCTCCGTGCGTTCACCCGGCAGGGCATATTGTATTTGCTGATAAAACGGGAATACGGTGCTGTAGCCCGGTATCGGCGTATTACCGGCGACCAGATGCGGATAGACATACATCACCATATCGGGATTGGGTAAACGGGGAAATTGCTGGCTGATTTCCTGCGCGGCTGAGCGGCTGTAGTGATAAGGTTCTTCTAATGCTCTGCGCCGCTCAGCGGAAGTTAACGCCCGGCGCAGGGTTTGCCTTGCCGATGCTGCCCCCTGAGCTGCTTTGTTCCCCTGCCACATTGCCAGTACAGTTTGTTCGCCGGCAGGCAGTAAAGCATCTTTCGACGTCGAACAGCCGGCCAACAATCCTGCCAGACACACGATCCAGCCACAGTTTATTTTTCGCATATGCCCGTCTCCGTCATACCCAGGAAGTCAAAGGTGGCAAACTCCGGATGGACTGCCAGCTCTGATAAGGTAAAAGGCAAAGGCTCCCACGGCTCAGGCTCTTTCTCAGCCTGACCGTCAATCACTGCCTGCCACTGGTTTTCTGTCAGACGGAAAACCCTAAAATCGCCATCGCCCAGTTCCCGGCTTTCCTGACCGGCACCGAGATATAACCGACTCGCTTTTTTACGCACAGACCGCCAATAAAGCTGAACGAGCGCGGGTTCAGAACCCGGTGCCATGGTGATTTGCAGGCAATAAGGCTGGCTGGCACAAAACAGCCATTGAGAAGAAGTGGTTTCCATTAATCTAAGGCTTCCTGATGATATTGGGCAGGTTCGCTCACGCCATAGCGCACTTTACG
>NZ_FORG01000059.1 GCF_900113945.1 Xenorhabdus mauleonii | reverse complement strand
ACGAGAGGTTACAAAACACCTAATGAATTATTTAAAGGAGTGCCCACTCATTTACTTCGTTCATTACGGTGTTGCGCTTAATATGTGAATCCAAGATTTATGAAAATTTAATTATTATAGAGCTTGAGCAATTACCTGTTAATACTTTAAAAACATTAGGTTAATGAATATTACAATAATCATCAGATAAACAGCTCAGAAAGATAATAATACTTATCATTCTAATTTACATAGAAAGGTTATTAAAATAAATAAAGCATCAATAAAAACAAAATAGTGATAGAGCAACCTTATAAATAAACATAGATTACTCATTTAAAATTTCGGTTTTACTACTTGATTCAAAAACTAACTCTTCATTCAAGTTCGTTTTTACGAGATATTTTAATCAGACAGTGATTAAAAAAATATTCTTGCCATCAATCAACAAGATAAAACGTCCCCCTTCCCCACCCAGCGGTAATATAGGCAACTTTTTCCGTTATCGCTAAGTCTGTATGTTATCTGTACGATGATATTGGTTTGAGTTTGATGATGCCCACAGTATCAAATAGTAAACGTGTAGCGACATCCGGACAGTAAATTAATTCATTGCAATTAGCACTAATCCACTTTTCCACTTTCTGCTCAAGCTATTTTTTCGTTTCATAAATTCCCTTCCGATAGCCCTTTGCAATTATATAAACAACAGGATATTTATAGAGAAATATCAAGATATTGTGTCAATCACATGAACACCATATTATGTTAATAATAGCTAACAACCTAAGATGAATCTAAATTATGGAACATATCAAAAGCAAGACCTTTAAAACTGAACAGGCATGGGGTTCTCGCCTTATCACCAACCTTGAGGGTGTCACAGTTAAATTACATTGGACAGATCAGCCATATAAATGGCATATCAATGATGGTGAGGAAGTCTTTGCCGTGATGGATGGCACTGTAAATATGCATTATAAAGATAGCGGGCAAGAAAAAATCGCAACATTAAATACAGGTGATATATTTTACGCAACCGTTGGTACTGAGCATGTTGCCCACCCAATCGGTGAGGCAAGAATACTCGTTATCGAACGGGAAGGCAGTATTTAACTCATGACCAAAGGAAGGGGCAAACATTTCCAATCTGGCAAATGAATGACAAATGCGTCGGGAATGAATTTGCGGACCACAGACTGGCGTCCGGTGAGAGGCAGGAGCCTCTCAGTAACCTCCGGGTGCATAGATAACCGTATATTTATAGAAACGGTGACCGGTGTGAATGAATACAGCCAATAAAGGGGCAACTTGAAAGACAACAGATATAGATGATTAACTTTGAAGTATGCCAACAGGCTTTGACTTGGACGTCCGTGTCCAGATGTTGGAGAATTTGGTGTGAAAGAAAAAAGTAATTACATCAGGCGCCATAGAAAAATCTACACAATGAAAGAGACGCAATATATTATTGTTTCATTTCCACCAGATGAAATACGGTTAATATCCAATAGCGATATATTGCACTCGAGAGCCTGACCAACCGCCGAGAGAATCATGAACAACAATTAAAAATTCTTCTTTTGATTTAACTTCAGCAGAAATTCCTTGCCCCCAATCCCCTCCTAGGGCATAACTCCCCGTGACAACAAAACATTTATTTTTGAATGGAATTGGAAATTTTCGGAGATCATTCGGATTTTGTCCACCAATTACAACTCCCCATTGAATAATTAATCCACTTGGAAGTTTTTGATAGCCAGATTCATTAAGGCTTGAATCAAAACTATTCATATCTGGCACCTGATTTGGGCCATTTCCTACAGTTTTATAAACCAATTCTGATAAACCAATATTTTTAACAAACTCTGCTTTATCAAGAATGTCTGCTCCATTCTGCTTTTTTTCCAAATAGCGATTGGAACTATTTAAAGCATTTTGATTGGCAGTATTGGCAAGATCATAAGCTTTTTTTACTGCCTTAGACGTTGCAACGGTTATTTCGCTACTACTGTCTGTTTCGTTACTTAACGTAACAAATCCGGGTTCTTCCTGTGTTGCATAGGGATGATTACGACTTTGGGCATGCTCTTCTACTTTACTCTCGACTGTTCCTTTCACATATTTTCGACTCGGTACCATAAACAAATCACAGTCTTCAGGGTATGGTGTATTCAGTTTATTATCTTGTGTGCTCATATTTATTCCCTCATTTAATCAACAATAAGAATTGCTAAATAACATGAAGGCGGCTGACTTCTCCGCCAGTGAACAACACTAAATCGGTTCATTAATAATGGAGAATTAAGTTTGATTAATGATAATTAAAGAGATAATTCAATGCATATCAGGATGGCATAAAATAATAGATTGGGGGATAAATAAAATATCTTCTACAACTGATAAGGTCTAGCTACATGATTCGAATATGATTATCTATATTAAATTCAAAATCATCCAATGCTTCCATTATTTTGTGATTGAAAAAGCCGCATATCTGCGGCCTGAGAATAAAGATGATTGTCGTTTTGTATCAAAACAAAACAGACTATTTTTTATCTGTCCGGAAGGAATTAAAATAATCAGGTGTAACAAGGAAAGGGACAAATTCACCATTAGACAACGCTGTGTTGGAGACATCCGAGAGCCTGAACTTCATTTCTTTAGCCAAATTAACTCCATTGGCCACAAGAGGGTAATCTTTATTTTTCCCGCTTGTCATATAAGTCCCAAGGCTAATCAGCGTTGGCACAGGTTTAGCCCCTTTCTCAAGAATAACACTCATCCTGATATCCAGTTTTCCCATCATATCTTTTTGTGCCTTTTTAATTTTAGCCAGCACATTTTTTGGGATCACCGCACCAGCATAAGCCTCTTTATGGGAAAGAATAAAAACATCCGCTTTGCTACCCAACTGACCACCGTCCGGTAACACTCCCACCGCAACAGGAATAGTGAAATGTGCATAGGAATCAAAGTTTTTCCTATAACATTCGACATATTTTGCTTCGGTAAATATAGTAGGTATTTTCTGTTTTAAATTGATTAAATCTTTTGATTCTTGGCGTGAGTCGTCATAATTAGCACAAGATGACACTTCAACATTAATATCCCCCTGAACAAGTTTATGCTCAACTGACGTCAAATCATCCGTGTTCACTTTTGTTTCAACATCAACTTTACAGCCTGAAAGAACGAGCACTGAAGCCGCAGCTACTAACCATTTTTTCATTTTAAATACCTTTTATATTCTTAAAGTATGTCCATACCATGATGACATTTAACTACAAGAATGAGTCACAATGGGACACCTTCCAAAAGATAACTCCCCTTTTTAGGGAGATAAGATACGCTATAAAGAAAAAAATCAGACAATCTTCAGTAGAATGCTCTAATTGAAATTAGAGGGCAAATAAACTAGCCGCAAAATTATAATTTTGCCATTGTGATCACTAGTGGAGACAGTAAATTAAATTACTGTCTCATCGTTGATAGCAAGCCTTATTTATGATGCTTTGCTGATGACGCTTTGACATAAACCCAAGCATATTTACCTGAGCTTAAAAGTACACTTATGCGTTCGTAATCGGAAACTTCATATCTATCCGCAGCAGCAAGTTCATTTTCGGTAATTTCAAATACCATTCCGGCTACCTCATCAGATGGATCTTTTGAGGGTAAAACGACTGGATGGAATCTTTCACCGCTTTGCTGGATAACTTCAGGATCTTTAATTTCCAGCATTTCTTTACGAAAGCCGGGGATTGCATCTTTGTGGCCTTCCAACAGCCGGCCAAAAGAGGAAAGTTGCACCGAATCCAGTTGCAGCGTTCCATAGGAAAAGAGAAGAATTTTGTTTGGTTCTGACACTGACATTACTCATTGCACTAAAGGATATTTATCTTGTTATATAACAGCAGCGTAACAATATTCAACTTAAACTTTAATTTAATCATTCGATTACAGTGCCAGAATCAACTTTGCCAAGGCCAATTGCCTCAGGAAAAGGATTTCCACCGCAAAACAATATCTTCCTTATCTAATCAAAGTGGAAAATGCTCGAATAGTTTGATATCCACCCCTGTTGGCAATCAAATTCGGAAAATTGTGACGTAATAATACATTATTTTTACTGTGTCTATTGATTTATAGTTAGCTTTAGGTTTTATAGTGCATGCCTAGCGTTTCGGTTAATTGGTAGGATACTGAGTTTTTTCACTATATGGAAAGTATGCAAATCACTTGTGTTGCAAAATTAATTTTATGTCAATGTTTTTATCCGCAGCATAATTAATAGATTTGTTGATTTCAACCCATTGTGCGGGTGCGGTTTTTTCAGGTACAGCTAAGTGCATTGTTTTTTTCTGGATCATAGCGTTAGTTATCTTGAATTCACCTTTGATTGTAGCTTGAAATTCAAGTATTTCATTAACATAACTGTTTAATTTTCCGTAGCCCCCAAAATGGCCACTACCGTATCCGAAAGATAGTTTCACCACTATACCCTATTAACTCCAAGTTTCTGGAAGCAGCGTATTATCATCCCGCGTCGCGGGATGATAATACATGCACCTTGAAGTACGACGCGTATATATGAGTATTGTAAACAATGGGTATTTTTTAAAAATTAATTGTTCGAAATGACAATTCAGCCATTAAAAAACTTTATAGCAATATGAATCTAATAAGAAAAAACATTTTTGTATTAGACCAATTTATCAAGAAGTGTCATAAATATAGTAAAAATAGTTCTTGGATTCGCCTAATAAGTGCAATTTCTAAGAAAGGCGGCCAGTTGCTATAGTAGGCATCTTTCTCGCCAAAGGAAAATGCGCTATGACCTATA
>NZ_FORG01000043.1 GCF_900113945.1 Xenorhabdus mauleonii | reverse complement strand
CGGCCTCAGGCAAAAATCACTGTTCCGGCAGACCACGAAAAGATAATCCATCCTGCCATACTCCCCACGACAAAAAGGAAAATCCGATGACAAACCCACACAGCTCCCGGTTCACCACTTTACGCCAGCAACTGGATGCGTATCTGGACACGCAGACCGCGCAGGGAAAAAGCCCGCGCACGCTGGAAAGCTACCGGGAACGGCTGTTGCCGTTCGTGGACTGGTGCGAACAGCGTAGCGTCTGTTATGCCGCCCAGGTGACGCTGGTCTTGCTGGAAAGCTGGCAACGCTACTTGCGGGCTTACCGCAAAGTTGATGGCCAGCCCTACAGCCCCAACGGTCAGCGGGAACGCTTGAGCACGCTGCGGTTATGGTTCCGCTGGCTGCTGCAACGGCATCACCTGCTTTATAATCCCACTGAACAGCTGGTGTTGCCGAAGGAAGAGAAGCGGTTGCCTGCCCAGATACTGAGTGAACGTGAAACGGTGCAGGTGCTGGACAGTCTGGAGGACGGGAGTGTCTTGGGGCTGCGCAACCGGGTGATGCTGGAAGTGCTCTGGAGCAGTGGTATCCGCCGCATGGAACTGCGCCAGCTCAAACAAGGGGATATCGACGTTGAACGGGGTGCCGTGGTTATCCGGCAGGGCAAAGGCAATAAAGATCGGGTGGTGCCCATCGGGGCGCGGGCGCTGGGCTGGCTGGCACGTTATCTGACGTCGGTGCGTCCCGAACTGGCGGCGCAGCATGACAGTGGCTATCTGTTTATCTCACAAAAGGGCAGGCCACTCACGCCGGGTCACCTGACGCACATCGCCGCTAACGCCATCCGAGAGCAAGCCCAACTGGACAAACTCGCGATTGAAGTTAGAGGATTAGATATCGTTAAGGGTAGGAAAGGGGTTTTTGTGCATTTGAGCGATCAACCACTTGATATATCAGGAAGAATAGCCGGCTTTGGGAAAAATATGAAATGATATACATAAAGGTTTACTGGAAACATAATGATGAGGGTTATCCAATTGCAATATATAGTGAATTGGATGTTGATAGATATGAGGTAAGGAAAGTTGAAATTTTTCCTAATGGAAAAGCCTATTATGCTCAAGAGGATAAAACAACAGGGGATACAATATTAGGGGAGGTTCCAATTCCTTTAATAAGTGAGATAAATCAAGATACTCAATTTGAGGCTTATAATATAACCCAAGAAGAGTTTGATTCTATATGGTCTAAATGTTTTTAGTTTTATTTAATATATTAGAAGGCTAATTTATTACCCGTAGCATAGCCGGAAAGATCCCCGTGATCTTCCGGCCTTGTTTTTTTAAGAGCTGCTCATTCCCTGCCCTTAGCGGCTTTTGTAATCCCCAATCAGCTCCCGCATCCGCAGCTTAATGTCACTGATTTGCTCGCGCTGGCGCTGGTATTGCTGTTTAAGGCTGTGGGTCTCGTCGTTGTCGGGGATGAGCACCAAGCAGCCATCCATGATTTTTACGGTAACAGAGCCGCCAATCTCAAAGCCAGCTTGTTTAAGCCATTGCCCTTTAAGATGAATTGCGGGCGGTGCTTTGGCTTTGTCGTTTTGCGGGACGTATCCCACGGTGTAATAACGTTCTGTTTTGGCGGCTTTATTTACCGCGCGGTTTTGCTTAGAATGCGCCTTAGCCATCATTCAACTCCTAGTCAGTTGGTTATGGTTAGCGGTGTCGGGATGTGTCCAGCATCTCAACACCGCGTAAATGTTGACTCTTCTCTTTAGCTGCCCTTTGTTGTCCAGCGCTTCGCATCATGCATATGCAAAATACTGCTAATCACTGTCTCCACGGCCTCCACGGTCTCCCGTTCTTTCTCGTCTAACGGTGAAATCGCTTCAAACTGAAGTTTTAACCGTTCATCGGGGCCGCGTTCATCCGGCTCGAAAAGAAGCATATCTGCACTGACATTCAACGCTAATGTAATTCCCCTAAATACACCAATCGTCGGTTGATATGTTCCGGTAGCCCTCTGAGGGGGCTTCCCTATTGGGTCGGAAAACTTAAGCCAGCACTGATACCGTGCCTGTGAGCGTCGCAGGTTGCCGCTGGCAGGCTCTCTGCCGCCCACACCCGCAGAACGGCTCGGGCGATGTTCACCCGTTGCCGAAAGGGAAACCTATCACAAAATCAGGCTGTTCAGCCCATCATCGGGAACAATGGCCACTATACTGCTCTTCGGGTTGCAGCGCCAACCGTGCATCAAGGCGCAGGGCAAAAACAGCTCAAAAGTGCGTATCGATGTTGTTGAGTGGCGGGCGTGGGTGAAACAGGTAAAACGGATCTTTAATAAGCTGATAGTCAAAGGAAAAATTACCTAAAAAAGTATGACCGCACCCGAACCTGCCCTATGACCCGATAGGGCTGAAAGGTGGATTTAACCCGTATTCGTATGTCCATAACCCCACAAATCGAATCGATCCGCTGGGGCTTAATGCAGAATTAGTTGCGACGCAGGAGAAGATTAATTCCATACTTCGCGAACACCTGCCTGAAATACGTAAAATTGATCCGAATGCAGAGATCGGTTATCGAGGCAGTGCCGCGAGTGGAATTAGTAAAGCGCATGATCCAAGCATAGCAAGGCCTGTTAATTTAAAAAGCTTTGATGTGGATGCGTTTATTCAGTCCGATGTGTTAGCTAATGATAAAGTTTATACTAATAGATTCAGAGAGGGAAAAGAGATAGAGGCCATAGCTAAAATAGAGCGCTCCATTGATAAAAAGTTGAGAGCAGCATTACCTGGATTAAGAGATGAAGCTTTTGGTTTTAGAATGTATAAAACATTTGAAGTATATGAATATCGCCGAAATAAAGATATTCAAATCATGATAAATTGCAAAGGCCAATGAGATGAAAACAAAAGGAAAAATTAGTATTTTGATGCCTTTTTCTGGCTCCTTCAATGAGTTGGTCAAAGTTATTGAATTAATATTAAGATGTGATCTTTCTATTAAAGATATGGATGGCAGATATGTTGCTGAAGGCAATATAAATAAGTATAAAATCCAACTTGTTGATAAGGAAGATAGATCACTTGAAATATTATCTGATGAGTATCATACCTTGTCTTTTTATCTTTATGATAATTGTGAAAATGATATAAATGAAATTATTAATATCTTAAATAAAAATACTGTTATTTGGGATAAGGCGATATTAATTGATATAAAAGAGGAAGGTGACTACAGAGTAATATATCCACATTAATTCCCAATAAATTACTTCGCTTTTCTCTAAATAATACAATAAAGCCGGAAAGATCCCCGTGATCTTCCGGCCATGTTTTTTTAAGAGCTACTCATTCCCTGCCCTTAGCGGCTTTTGTAATCCCCAATCAGCTCCCGCATCCGCAGCTTAATGTCACTGATTTGCTCGCGCTGGTATTGCTGTTTGAGGCTGTGGGTCTCGTCACTGTCGGGGATCAGCACCAGACATCCCTCCATGATCTTCACCGTGATCGAGCCGCCAATCTCAAACCCGGCGGCCTTAAGCCATTGCCCTTTCAGGTGTATCGAGGGCGGGGCACTGGCCTTGTCGTTTTGCGGGACGTATCCCACGGTGTAATAACGTTCTGTTTTAGCTGCTTTATTTTGAGCACGGGTTTGCTTAGAATGCGCCTTAGCCATCATTCAACTCCTAGTCAGTTGGTTATGGTTAGCGGTGTCGGGATGTGTCCAGCATCTCAACACCGTGTAAATGTTGACTCTTCTCTTTAGCTGCCCTTTGTTGTCAAGCGCTTCGCATCATGCATATGCAAAATACTGCTAATCACTGTCTCCCATTCTTTCTCGTCTAACGGTGAAATCGCTTCAAACTGAAGTTTTAACCGTTCATCGGGGCCGCGTTCATCCGGTTCGAAAAGAAGCATATCTGCACTGACATTCAACGCTAATGTAATCCCCCTAAATACACCAATCGTCGGTTGATATGTTCCGGTAGCCCTCTGAGGGGGCTTCCCTATTGGGTCGGAAAACTTAAGCCAGCACTGATACCGTGCCTGTGAGCGTCGCAGGTTGCCGCTGGCAGGCTCTCTGCCGCCCACACCCGCAGAACGGCTCGGGCGATGTTCACCCGTTGCCGAAAGGGAAACCTATCACAAAATCAGGCTGTTCAGCCCATCATCGGGAACAATGGCCGCTATACTGCTCTTCGGGTTGCAGCGCCAACCGTGCATCAAGGCGCAGGGCAAAAACAGCTCAAAAGTGCGTATCGATGTTGTTGAGTGGCGGGCGTGGGTGAAACAGGTAAAACGGATCTTTAATAAGCTGATAGTCAAAGGAAAAATTACCTAAAAAAGTATGACCGCACCCGAACCTGCCCTATGACCCGATAGGGCTGAAAGGTGGATTTAACCCGTATTCGTATGTCCATAACCCCACAAATCGAATCGATCCGCTGGGGCTTAATGCAGAATTAGTTGCGACGCAGGAGAAGATTAATTCCATACTTCGCGAACACCTGCCTGAAATACGTAAAATTGATCCGAATGCAGAGATCGGTTATCGAGGCAGTGCCGCGAGTGGAATTAGTAAAGCGCATGATCCAAGCATATCAAGGCCTGTTAATTTAAAAAGCTTTGATGTGGATGCGTTTATTAAATCTGATTATTTGGCTTATAACCCTGTATTTGATAATAGACGCCGTGATGCCTATAAGATTGAAGGAATGAAAGAAATAGAGGCTTCTATAGATAAAAAATTAAGGGCTGCGCTTCCTGGGTTAAGGGATGAAGCTTTTGGTTTTAGGATTTTCAAATCACATGAAATAGATGAGCTAGCCAGAAAAGGTGATGTTTAACAAATGGTTAAATGTAAATAGGGTAAGAAGCGTGCATATAGGAAAAACAAGGTCTTTAAATATCGTTTTATTGGAAGATATTCCATTTGAAGAATTAATTCTTAAATTAGAGAAAACGTTTGATATAAACTTGCCATATCAAGATGTAAAAGGCCGTTATATTGCCAAAGCAAAATTACAAGAATTTGATATTGAAGTTGTTGATAGAATTGATCAGCTTGGTGATTTTTTATCTGATGACTATCATGTCATTTATATAATTATTGACTCCGATAAATACTTTAATTTTGAATTTGAAAATAAAGTAATAAAAATTTTAAAAGAAGGAAATATAGAGTGGAGATATGCAACTTGGTCAAAAGTAGAAGATACTGAACATTGGAGAAGAATATATCCAAGTTAAAGAAATATTAGTTTAAAAAGCCGGAAAGATCCCCGTGATCTTCCGGCTTCTTCTTTTTTAAGAGCGGCTCACTCCCTGCCCTTAGCGGCTTTTATAATCCCCAATCAGCTCACGCATCTTGAGCTTAATGTCACTGATTTGCTCGCGCTGGTATTGCTGTTTGAGGCTGTTTGTCTCGTCGCTGTCGGGGATAAGAACTAAACAACCGTCTCTAAGACCCGATAGGGCTGCTGGGCGGGGTAAATCCGTACGGGTATGTGTATAATCCGACGGGATGGATAGATCCGCTGGGATTGGCCGGTAAAGATTGTGATAAGTCCCTTAAATTATCTTCACCAAACCCAGTTCCTAAAAGCGTTAGGGGAGAATATGAAGATATAATCACAGTTCAAGGCTACATAAAGATACTGGAATTCAAAAAACGCTAGAAGATAGAAAAGGAAAAACGAATAAATTCTGGATCGGAGCTAAAGAATGGCAAGTAGTTCATTCAGGAAAAGGGCTTGACCCACACCATCGCATACTAGAACAAACATTACCAATTGGTCAAAAAATATATGGATATGTACTAAATCATGATTACGAAAAAGTCTATAAATTTCCGAGCCCTTGGTACCCCGATGGTGGTAAATATCCAGGGCACAAGTCAATGAAATGATAAACATTAAATTATTCAACAGAATGGCAATACTATGACCCACAGTAAATATTGCATATATATTAATGAGGTAGAATGCGCTATAGCCGATGATATTGACTTTTTTCACCTGAGCAATAATGAAAGAGATCATTTTGGTTTAATTTTATTAAGATCAAAAGAAATCAAGGTGCAGAAGAGTGTCAAAGTAAAAAAAGAAGACATAATTACTATATCCTATTATATCAATGAGATATGTGCATTAGAATTTGATGGTCATATAATAGACAAAGAAAATACTCTAACAAACAGTCAAGAGTTTTCATTCGTAATAAAAACTTCTGATGAGCCACCTCTTATCATTATTGCTATTTTAAAAGAGTGGGTTAAAGGAAATGATTTTATCTACTGGAAAAACAACAAGTGCATAGAAACAAAAAATCTATGGCTAACCGCGTGCTTATACTGGCAGCAAATTTTTCCACCAAAACCTAATAAAATACTTAATGTCTCACTAAGCTTAGAAGGCATCAATAATTATCTTGACTTCTTTTGCAAGCTTGGAGAAGCATTTTGGGGGAAAAGAGGATATATAGGTAGAGATTTTCACGGGTTTGATGATTTATTGGGTGATCTTAGCTATGAAAAATCAGAAATTAATATTTATATTGAAAATATGGATAAATTAAAACTTTTTTTAGAAAGAATTAGTCCTCCTGATTGTAATTACTATGATACCTTCATGGAAATTTTAGTTGATAGAAAATGTAATATTAACAAAATATAATTTTGTTAATTAGTTTTAAAGCCGGAAAGATATCCGCGATCTTCCGGCTTTTTATCATCATCCTGCCTTGTAATCCCCAATCAACTCCCGCATCTTCAATTTAATTTCATTGAGCTGCTTTTGCTGACGCTAGTAATGTTGCTTGATGCTTAAGTATCATCAAACCACCACTCATGATTTAGCGACAAGCGCCCATTTCTATGCTACACCCATGCAATTAGATGAAAATTCCAACCTCTTCTATAATCGTATAATCACTTCAGGTACTATTCTCTTGTGCCCGGACTTATCCCCGAGTAATGTAAAACACGAAACTTCTCTTGGTGGTCTGTCCGTTTTGGAAGGAAAATAAGAACATAACAAACAGCAGGCATTTTTTCGATAAGCGGCTAAAAGGGGCAGTAAAATGAGACAGAAACGACTGTTGTGCATTTTAAGTGTAATATTTACTGTTCCTCCGCAGATATCATTCGCCGCTTACACATCAGTTTTTGAGACAAAAAATTACGATATCACTATCAATGTTCGCTGCTCAGAAGGGAATGTCAGTTGTGATGATGTCGTTTTTACACTACTCAATAAGCAAAAACAGACTTCTTTAGTGATGAAGGGAAAAACCCTTAACCGGGATTGTATAACAGGAAGCTGTGATTTCTATGGATATGAATTCAAGAATAAAGGGCGGATATACAAAATTTATCAATACGGGATTTTGGATATTTCAAAAAAAGGAAAGCTGATTTCTTCGGAATCTGGCGTGTTTAGGTATTGATTATTAACGGAGATTTTAATGATAAACAAGGAAAACGGATATGCATTAATTACCATATTATGAATCTGGAAGTAAAATACTTAATAAAATAACAGTGTGTATAAAAGATCAGTGTTTATTAAAATTCCAACGTGCTTAATCTTTTTAAAACTATCAGTAAATCACGTTAGCAATCATTTTTTTCATTTATTATTTGTTTACCATCTTTTTCTATTTGTAATCAAAAAAATCACGAGTACAATTACTATACTTTTCGCCACTCAGAGTACCCTGCCAAGGTGTTCTTGATGTTGAAAAATAGAAATAGATGTCAATTTTTTATCTTGTAACCGCACTTAAGGTGTTTAATAGCAATTAAAAAATAATTGCTTACAGGTATGTGGAGTTTCCTCCCCAGTTCAAGATATCCCGCATGACATATTATAAACGCTAAAAAAATCAGACTGCCACTGGAAGTCAGGGCATCTTTTTCTGGTTGTGTTTATCAATATCGGATTATGAGGGCGGGTTCTGAGGAGTTGTGATAAAAAACAATGTTGCAGATTTAATAGTACTGAGTTGATTTTCAAGGTTAAAATTTTAAATCCGTTTTCTCATGTCAGATTTGATGATGAAGGGGTATATGATGTTTTTCCATGTTGTCAACAAAAATAATATTATCATATTTGCATTACTTTTGGGTATTGTCATTTTATTGTTATTTTTTAGTAACAAACAATGGAGCATAATTAATTATGTCGATAAACATTGTCAAATAAATACATCCTGCTTGATTGATATAAGTGAAATAACCTCTTTTGATTGGGATAAAATGTATATTATTGATAAAGGAATGGACCGTGAGGATATTGAGGATATCATCGGTACAACCTTTAATGATACAGCCAGTCTTTTTTATAAAGTTATCTTCGTCAGAAATGAAAAAGTCATTTATTCAGGGGAGTACAATCCTTCGGATGAATCTTATGAGAAAAAATTAATTAAGCCTAACTTTCATTATCCTCATGAAACGGAAGAAGATTATTTTAGCCATTATTCAATTTCTAAAGATAATGCCATTATTTCCGTTGAAATTGAAAATGAGCCACGCATGAGTGATAAAGTTTACTATAAGATTTCGCCTTCGAATGTTCAACAAGTCAGGGGAAATAGTTCTTAATCTCCCCCCTGTTTCCCCAAATTGTCTTAGCAATAAAATAAGCTGAGTACGTAGCTTAGTGCCTGTTTGTTACTTCTGCTTGGGCTGCGCTTTTTTGCCTGCATTCATACCGATTTTCTTTGTCGGCTTGCGAGTCTGTTTTTTGCTGTTTTTCTGTTTTTGAGGCGGCAGTTTGCCAGAAACGTTGTTTTTGGTGGTTTCTGATTTATTGTTTTGTTCTTGGAGGCGTTTTTCCAAATCACACGTGGTTTTGATATTTTCCAATGTTCGGGTTAACCCTGTTATCAGCCGCTTGTCTTTATCTGTCTGAGCGTATTCAAGCTGTGTTTCCAACGCTTTCTTTTTTATCTCACATCCCGCTCTATTTTGGCTTGCATAGGCGCTACTCATACTGAAAACGATCAATGCAGATAGGATCATAGTTTTCGACATCATGAAATATTCCTAAGGGTATTGATAATACTTAACCAAAATTTTATACGCTGATCTCGAATTTATCCTGAAAATAATACTGGGTTGGCAACAGAAAGGGGGCAAGAGGAGACTTTTATCTTTTTTATCGAGAATGAGGCTATAATGCACCTTTCGTTGTCTGGTCGGGCATCAGGCAAGTTATCCGTATTCTGCTCTCGGGGTTAAATTGAATGTTAAGTTATCGTCACCTATGGGATTAGGTGTTTTGATGCTATTCCATTTTAATTTTATTTCTTATTTATCAAATTGTTAGATTAAATCATATACTGTATATTGTTCCAGTGTTTATTGACGTTTTCTCACTTTTGCATCACACTGTGGGGTAATCGGTGGGGCAACAAATTGTGAGATTTGAACATGTCTACAGGTATAAACAAGCTATCGGATAAGAAATTAAGAGCGCTGTTGGGGACACGCTCCGATAGAGTAAGAAAAATATCTGATGGTGGCAGTCTGATGATTCGAGTCACAAAAGCAGGCTCTATAACTTGGATATATAAATATCGTCTAGGTGGTCGAGAGTCAGAAGCAAAATTATTAACATTAGGGAAATACCCCGATCTATCTTTAGCTAAAGCCCGTGAAATGCGCGACCAGTGTCGAACATGGTTAGCAGAAGGAAAAGACCCACAAAGAAAAACAAAGTTAGATAGGGAAAGCACCTTAAAACCAGTAACTGTTAAAGAAGCTATAGAATATTGGTTGAATGAATACGTTGATGAAAATTTGGTTTTATCTGAAAGATACAGGGAACGTTTTGAAAAACATCTTTTTCCGCATATAGGCGAAATTGCTCTTTCTGATTGTGATACTCATTATTGGCTAAGGTGTTTTTCTCTGGTCAAAAAGACCGCTCCGAGCATTGCAGGTGCATTGTTACAAATGTCTCAACAGGCTTTAAAGTTCTGCCGAGTTCGTCGATTTGCTGTTTCTCATGTACTGGAAGGTATCACGAAGCAGGATATAGGGGTTAAACAAAATAAACGAAAACGAGTTCTGACAGAAAAAGAATTGTCTGATTTTTTAAAATCAATTAATGGCAATTACTATATTCCCTACTATCAGAATATATTTTATCTATTAATTGTATTTGGCGCACGAACAGTAGAGATTCGTATGTCAAAAATGGATGAATGGGATTTAGAACAAAAATTATGGACTATTCCAGAGTGTAATAGCAAAACGAGAGAGAAAATAATTAGGCCAATCCCTGATGCAATATTTGAAAAAATAAAAATGTTAAAGCACCAAAATAGGCATTCTGAATATTTGTTGGGGGAATTAAAAGATTATACAACGGTTAGCATGGCTGGCTGTCGAGTATGGGAAAGGCTAAAACATAATGAGAAGTGGGTGCTTCACGATTTACGGCGCACATTTGCCACAATGTTAAGTGATATGGGGATCGCCCCGCACATTGTTGAGTTACTGCTAGGTCATACTTTAGGTGGTATTCTGGCAGTTTATAACCGAAGCCAATACTTACCAGAGAAGCTAGACGCTTTAAACAAATGGTGTGAGCGGCTTGATGTATTGGCGGGTAACTATGAGAATGTGGTTATATTAAAAGCAGCTCAATAATAGGAATGAGTTTGATTGCGAATATGATAATTGTGATATATATGTAACAAATGTGGCTTACTTCCGTAATAATTTCCATTAAGTAAAATACCCTCACAAAAACAATTAAACAGTGAGGGTAACATGACTATTCAATACAGCACTCCGACACCTGAAGAACGCCGCTCTATCCTTTCTGAATATGGCGAACCTTATGATCGTCTGATCCGTGAAAAGGAACGCCAGCACATTACCTCTATTTCCAGAACATCAGCATGGAAACTGGAAAATGAAGGCCGCTTCCCTGCCCGTAAGCCATTAGGCCGCAATTCCTGCGCTTGGTTGCTCAGTGATCTACTGCACTGGGTACGTAATCCGCCAACCGTAGAAAATATAAATAATCCGTATAGCCGTAAACCTACCAATTAAAAATAACACTATGGAAAAATTAACTGCCTTAATTGGCAGTGGTCAAATTCACCCTAAAAGCAGCTTAATTTTTGGGAATAGTTGGTGTGATAGTAGATATTAGCTATATAGATTCTTTGATGTTAAGTAACCATCAATTTGAGAGACAACCCTCTTTAAGAGGGTTAATTGATTATTCAGGCTTAAATGATGCTTTGGCTTTGCGCTGGCGGCGTTTGATCTCACCTTGTAGTGCGGTGACAATAAACTGTGCTGTGCTTTCACCTTCTTCTTTCAATACTTCTATAGCTTCGACAACCTCATGTGGTGCTCTAGCTTGTATCTTTTGTGATTTTTTATTTATGTGGTCTCTTGTCATATATGGGTTCTCATGTCTTATATGGAATCCAGTATACACAGAAAAAACAACAAATAAACACTTGAACTGGAATCCAGTTGGTGCTTATACTGGCATCCAGTTGAATGTTGTAGCATTCAAAAATAACAAAGCCCAACAGTGTTGTAGCACTAGCTGGGCTTCTAACCACAACATTATCGGAGCTAATGCTATGGCTGACATACAGTCTAACCAAACTCGCCCTAAATTTACATGTCTAATTACGTCAGGCAATCAACGACTGATAGATATTCACTCCCAACGCCTTATCTCCGTTCTAGCGGATATTTCCTCCCTGATATTCGTTTCCCGTCAGGAGGTGTACCGTGGGTAAAAAAACACTTTCATTAAAACAGGCAGAGTATCGCACGCAATTAGCGGCTTCTGTTTTCACGTTCATTCTCGAAAAGTCGCCGGAAGAATGCACCATTGAACTTAATAACTTGATCTTGCTGGCGCGTGATATCAATCAGGAAATACAGCAGGCACTGTTGAAACATATGCCACAACCCTTGTTGCTGACATTGTTAGGTTATGTGACGAACAGACACCAGAAAGCGATACCGTTAGATCAGGCCATGTATCGGGCAGGATTAGCCATATCGTTATTTGAGGTGATTCTTGACCAAATCGGCAGAGATTGTTCAGAAGAACTGCGCGATCTGCTGGCGCTGGCTTGTGATTTTAATCAAGACGTCTATTACGCACTGTGTGCGGCTGTCTATGGGGAGGAATAAATCATGAGCCAACATTCTTCACGGCCTAAAAACCCTACGGAAACCCGCCCAATAGAAGTTATCCGAACTGTGAAAAAATCAGCCATGAATCACTGGCAAAGCCTGTTGCCAGCCTGTGGCGTTGATGTTCCCGCAAAAGGTAAACATGGCGCTTGCCCAATATGCGGTGGTACTGACCGTTTTCACTTTATAGACGATAACCATCACGGCGACTGGCATTGTCGCCAGTGTGATGAACCGAATCACGGCGATGGTCTGGATTTAGTGGCAAGAGCTAAAGGTATCACTATTCTGGCAGCGGCTAAGCAGGTTGCTGATGTTTTGGCAATACCATTACCTGAACCCAAACCAGCTAAAGAGCAGCCCCGAACAGTAAAACCCATTGCAGAACGGATCGCGGTGCTGGTGGAAAAGTCGATGAGGGGAGAATCACAGTATTTGGTGAAAAAGGGGCTGCAACATCCCAACCAGCGGTTATTACAGAATTCGCTATTGCTGGTAACTCAGACACTGGACGGCACAATCACTGGTGCTCAGACTATCAAGTCGAACGGTGAAAAGCACCTTGTCTCCGGCACACGGAAGAAAGGGAGTGTTATTCCGGTATCTGAAATTACCGGAGCGCCTGACACCATCATCATTACAGAAGGTTACGCGACAGCGCTCACTGTCAGTCAATTATATAAAGGTGTGGTACTGGCCGCCATTGATGAAAGCAATTTACTGAATGTTGCTGAATTAGTCAGAACGCGGTGGCCTGAATCGAAAATTATTCTTGCGGCTGATAATGACTGGCATAAGCAAGAGGAAAAGGACAAAAACGGAAAACTCAAAAAGAACGTCGGAAAAATTGCCGCTGAGAAAGCCGCCAAAGCTATCAATGGTTGGGTAACACTGCCACCGACAGAGAATAAGGCCGATTGGGACGATTATCGCCAGCATCACGGTATTAAGGCAGCAAAGCAGGCATTCAGCAACGGATTATATCAGATTGGAGAGAAAAAACTCATGGAAGCAGAAGCGGCAGTGATCCACGAAACTAAACCCAAAAAGGCCAATAACAATCTGGCACAAATGGCAGCCAGTCAACGCGGGGCATTGCTGGTTGATCATTACAGCAAAGTCGCGGTCAATCCTGAAAGCGAAGCAGTTTATCACTATAACAGCACAACATGGGAAACCGTATCGGATAATGAGCTGCGTCGCGCAATGGTGACAATCTTCGACCAGCACGACACCCCTTATAGCCCAAACGGGATAAACAACGCTATCTGTGCCATGAAATTACAAATTCCGGTCATTGGCGAACAACGACCGGATTTAATCGGGTTCAGCAATGGCGTGTATGCGCTATCGACACAACAATTTACCCCACACCAGCCGGAACACTGGCTAATGAATCATAACGGCATTGCATTCACACTGCCTGTTGTCGGTGAAAATTTACCAGACCATGCCCCTGACTTTTATCGCTGGTTATCCCATGCAGCGGGGCAGAATGAAAATAAAATGAATCGTATCAAAGCTGCCCTGTTTATGATTCTGGCAAACCGTTATGACTGGCAGTTATTTATTGAAGTAACAGGTGAAGGCGGCAGCGGTAAAAGCGTGTTTACTTATATCGCTACCTTATTAGCGGGAGAACACAATACTGCCAGTGGCAATATGAGAGCGCTGGATGAAGCGAGAGGCCGTTATCAGTTTGTCGGCAAGAGCTTAATTACACTGCCCGATCAGGTTAAATATGTGGGTGAAGGTGCAGGCATTAAAGCCATTACAGGCGGCGACCTAATTGAAGTTGACGGAAAATATGAGAAGCAATTCTCTACCATCATCAAAGCCGTGGTATTAGCCACCAATAACGAACCCATGAGTTTTACCGAACGTAACGGTGGCATTGCACGGCGGCGAGTGATATT
>NZ_FORG01000020.1 GCF_900113945.1 Xenorhabdus mauleonii | reverse complement strand
GCCTATTGTCTGAAACCTAAAAAGCCATCACTGAATATCACCCATGCTGAAAAAACAGGACTTCAGGTGATGGCTTAAACCGATCTCAGGTTAATTAATAACGTCGCCATATGTAGAAAAATATCAATGAAAATTGGCCAGCTTAATGAAAAAAGCGAGCGATCAACAACATCAGACTGATGCATTGGAAAACCTATTTATTTGAAGTGAGATGAATCGTTTTTGTAGTGTGACTCCATAAAGTGTAGGTGATTTTACAAGGTTTAATGGCGTGTTGATAGGCAGTTTAGGTAATTTATCTTGTTGGCCTACGGGGAAGTTTTTTGGTTAAAAAAACGCCTGCGACAATTGCCGCAGGCGTTTAATATTGCGGTATGGCACTTTTTAAAGAACTTAATTTTGCGCACTATTCTCTAAAATAAACATCCCAATTGGATGGATTTCCAGATAATACACTTCATCCAGTTTAGGCTGCACTTGGGTAGCATTGACTTGCAATAATAATGTTTTTCCATACCAGTCAACGGTGACTTCGTATTGTGATCCCATATAGGCAACATGCTTGGTTTTACAGCGCTGACATTCTTTTCCTTGCTGGTTTAACGTAATTGCCTCAGGACGAATACCAACGGTAATGGATGTTTGTGTTGTTGTGAAATTAGCAGGGCGTGGCAGACGATATTGGAAAATCTCCACATAATCCGGACCCTGTGTAGCAGGAAAAATATTGGCATCACCCATAAAATTCGCCATGAATTCCGATGCAGGTTGTCGATAAAGCGATTGTGGTAACCCCATTTGCATGATCTTACCTTTATTCATCACTAAAACGGTGTCAGACACGGCAAATGCTTCAGTTTGGTCATGCGTTACGTAGAGTGAAGTGATATTGAATTTTTGCTGCAATTCACGGATTTTTTCACGCATATTGCGACGAAGATTAGCATCAAGATTACTGAGTGGTTCATCGAATAACAGCACCTTTGGCTTGAGGATTAATGCACGAGCCAAAGCGACACGTTGTTGCTGACCACCAGAGATTTGATCAACATAACGATCTTCAAACCCTCCCAAATCAACTAACTCTAAAGCATCTCTGACACGATCACGAATTTCTGCTTTGGAATATCCCAACATCTTTAATCCATACCCGATGTTTTCTCCCAAAGACATATGAGGAAAAAGGGCATAGGACTGAAATACCATACAAATATCCCGCTGCTGGATAGAACGGCCAGTAACATCTTCTCCATCAATGAAAATATTCCCGGAAGTTGGTTTTTCCAATCCGGCAACCAGCCTTAACACGGTTGTTTTGCCGCATCCCGATGGCCCCAATAAAGTAACCATGTGTCCTTGTGGAATTGACAAATTAAGTGAATCAATCACAGTATTGTCATTGAACCGCTTGGTTACATTTTTTAATTCGACAAAATGTTGCTGTGTCATATCGTCACTCCGTGGTTACTGGCTATTTTTAGCTTTTGAGCGAGAAATACGTGCTTCGCCAACTAAATAATCAAATAGGAAAATTACTGCTAACATGACCACTATTAAAATAGAACCATATGCAATGGCCAGGCCATACTCACCATCTTCAACGCGGTTCAGAATATAGGCGGTTGCTACGCGTGTATCTGGTGTAACCAAAAACACAATGGCGCTGACGGTGGTAATGGCACGAACAAAACTGTAAATCAGGGCGGATAAGAGCGCAGGGCGTAAAAGAGGCAGCAGAATATTCAGGATTGTTTTCATCGAACCCGCTCGCAGGCTGAGAGATGCTTCATCCAATGATTTGTCTATCTGACCAAGTCCAGCAATACCAGCACGAATACCGACAGGCACATTTCGCATTGTCATGGATATGATAATAATGAACGCCGTTCCAGTAAGGTAAAATGGCGCATCATTGAATGCCAAAAGATAAGATATCCCTGCGACTGTCCCGGGGACGGCGAAACAAAGCATTGTCGTGAATTCAATGATTTTCTTGCCGCGGAATTGCTGGCGTACCATGATATAAGCAATTAACAGACCGAAAATTGCGGTAATTGGCGCAGCAATACCTGCGTATAACAACGTATCAATAAGAGAAGGCCATGCGCCATCGTTCATTCCCTGACCGAATAACTTGATGAAGTTATCTAGCGTTAGTGTGTAATCCACTCCCCAGTTAACCGTGAAGCTGCCATAGAAAATACTGCCATAGAGTAAGATATTGAATATCACCCAAATACACAGAAAGCCACAAACAATCCGAACCAGTGACATTGGTAACGGTTGTACATCCCCGCGGCTGGATTTGCCTGAAACGGTGACGTAGGAGCGTTTGCCGATCCAGAGGTATTGAATGCAGAAAATCAAGAGCGAGAAGATGAGTAAAGACGCACCTAGGGTACTGGCGGCTTGATAATCAAGTTGGGAACCCGTGATATAGAAATAAATTTGGGTAGCCAATACATCAAAATTACCACCCAAAACCAGTGGATTACTGAAATCCGCCAGAGATTGAACGATCACAATCAAAAATGCATTAGCAAGGGCGGGTTTCAGTAATGGTAAAAAAACGTAGAAGAAAGTTTGATAGCGATTGGCGCGCAAAGTATAAGAGGCTTCCTCCAAGGAAGGATGGATCGTTTTGATGGCACCATCCAAGATCATGAATGCCATTGGGGTAAAAGCCAACACTTGGGCTATCCAAATTCCCGTAAAACCATATAGCCAATTTGTATTAGTTAACCCAAACCATATGGACAAAAACTCTGTGAAATAACCAGATCGCCCCATCATTAGCGTCACACCCAATCCCACAACAAAAGGCGGCGTGACAATCGGTAAAATAGAAAATACCCGGCCAATAATAGCGGAACGGTTGGCAATTCTGGCGGTGTAAATTGCCAATATTAATCCAAAAAATGTACAGCCAAGGCCAACAGAGGCTGAAAGTAACACTGAATTGGTGATAATTTTCAGAATATGGGATTGTCCGAGTATGGATAAAAACTCGAATGGTGCAAATTGCCCTGATTCATCCGTAAACATCGGAATAAAGATGGCGATGCTGGGAAACAGAATAAATACGCTAATTAACGCAATAATCGATACCAGCGAAGCGATAACAAAACTATCACCTCCCAGCCACTCCAGACGTGCTAAAGCGAGCGTAATAACAGCCCCCAATGCAATGAACAGGGTGATTGTCGAATAGCCAAGTCCGCGCCCGCTCAGGGCAGCAGTGGTAATAATAAACATCACACATAGCAAGGAATATCCGGCATCAAAATAATGACGATGACGGGCATCACGATTGGCGGAGGTGCGCGGGCGAAATAGCAGTACTGACGGGAGCAGGAACCACAATATGCTGATATTGAGACTGTGCCAACCGTAGGCAGCTAGAATTTCTTCTCTTGTTGAGTCAAACAGGCCGTAATCCAGACTCCATGATGGCAGCAAAGCAAATGACATCCATGCCAGCAAAACCCACCAGAAAACAGAATCCCGTCCCTGCTTGTGTTGCAAGGTAAGGGTACAAGACATAACTCCCCCAAATAAAATCTCACAAAGAAAATACATAAATTGCATAGACAGGCAGTGAGTACCTACCTTATTCACTACCTGAATATTTGTTATTGATATTTAGGACGTTATTTCCCCATTTTTACTTCAGTGAGCCATTTATTAATTAATCCCTTACGCATTTCATTGGAGCCATATTTATTCATGTCGTAATCTATGAGTTTCAATTCAGAGGGGTTCAAAGTTATAGGGGAAGAGATTGCCGTGGTATTAGTGAGGATTTGGTAAGAATGACCTTTTTTCCAGCTCAACTCTTGAGCTTCTTTGGATAAGACCCAATCAACAAACAATTTGGCATTATCTACGTTGCGGGCGTTTTTGAGGATGCTGACTCCACCAATTTCATAACCAGTTCCTTCACAAGGAGAAATCAGTTTCATGGGGGCGCCATTCTCAACTTCTAGTGAATAGTCATGCAGAAAACCGATTCCAATGGCGGTTTCACCGCGGGCAGTATTTCGTGCGGGAGCAATACCAGATTTGGTGTATTGGGAAACATTGTTATTTAATTTTTTGAGGTAATCAAAAGCCTCATCCTCTCCCCATAATTGAATAAACGTTGCAAGGGCAGTATAAGACGTACCAGAACTTTGCGGATCAGCAATTTGAATTTCACCTTGATATTCTGGTTTAGTCAGATCTTTCCAGCATGTTGGTATAGGAAGTTTTTTTTCTTTCAGGCGTTCTGTGTTTACACCGAAACCAAGAATTCCCATATAAACCGCAGAAGAGTAATTGCCTTTACGTTTTGCAGGATCTCGGAATTTAGGCATGATTTGGGACAAATTTAAAGATTGATAGGGTTGCAGGAGTCCCATTTCACCCGCTTGAGAATGGGGATCGAGTGTACCGCCATACCACACATCCGCCTGTGGGTTACGCTTTTCGGCTTCAATTTTAGCTAATGTGCTGCCAGTGCCATTGCGAATAAATGTGGTTTTAACATCATATTTTTCGCTGAAAGCCCGAGTTTCTGTTTCACACAGTGCATTAGTACCACTGCAATAAACAATTAAGCGGCCAGCTGCTTGGGCAGCATTAGTCATAGTAAAGGCTGTTAGTCCTACTGCTATTAATGTTGAGAGGTAATTGAATTTCATGAACGATGTCCTGTGTTCAGTATTTTTAGCTAGGGTAAATGAATATGAATGTTAATAAATGAAGCTCGTATTGTTAGTTTTTAAAAATAGAGTTCATATAATTTATTCGCAGAACATCATGATGAGGTTAACAAGCTTATGCAAATGAATAGATTAAATTTGCAAACTAGATAACAATTTTAATAATTTCATAGAATGGTTTTTTATCTGTCACTATATTTAATAATGTTAAATAATGGCTGATTTTTACTAATTTTATTTGTTTATCTAATTGTGAATAATTAATGTATTATTTTGATTTTTTTATTGTTGTTAGATTATTGTTGTGGGGATTTGTATTTTTTCGGTCTTTAAAACCATATTGATAGTTATTGTTTTAAAGATAATTATGTTCTTAGTTTTATAAATTTATAAAATAATATAATTATTTTTGTGAGGGAATGTTTCTATCCTGAGCTACTGCAAGAAAAGTTGAAGTTTGATTCACTCATAAGAGTTTGTATTCAATGTAGATGTCAGTTATTTCTTGTTTGTAACATGACGTTTTTTAGGTGAAAAAGGTGATGTAATCAATTTCTAAATGTTGTTATTCCATTACTTTATCTAATGAATAATTATAATTGCGTACATTTTAACTCTTTTGGTGATGTATCTATCTAGTATGTTGGTATGCTGTTATAGAAGAACCTTATTTCATGAGGTTTTTAAAATTCTTCAATCATATTATCGGGAAGTATCATTATTTTTTTAGCTTTTTATTGATTTCATAAAACATGAGGAATATCCCTTAACGTAGGATATTCAATCTGCTATTTTTATTGTGATTTATTCATATTAGCCATTAGCAATGGCATCAGTAATAATCCCATTAATGCAGCAGCTACAGTAAGCAAAGCAAACATCCCAGACCAATCATAATATCTAATTATCTGGCTTAGTGGCCAACCTGCAATGGCCGCACTCAGGTAGGCATATAAACCTAAATATCCAGTAACAGTGCCAGCTGCTTTTTTGTGGCAGTGCTCTGTTGCCGCTAATCCAATTAGCATTTGTGGACCAAAAACAAAAAAACCAATGCTGAAAATACAAATGGACAATAAAATATCGTTTTGTATGGGAACTAACCAAAGTGCGGTTACGGAAAAAAATAACCCAATAGAAAACAGAAAAATCATCGGGATTCTCTGGCTACGAAAGAATAGATCTGACCCCCACCCTGAACAAAGCGCACCGAGTAAGCCTCCTAGCTCAAATAGTGAAAGAGTAACGCTCGTACTGAATAGATTAGCCCCCTGTTTTTCTGATAACCATAGATTTCCCCAATCATGTATCGCTATTCTAATGAAATAAACAAGAATATAGGAGCAGCCAAGAAGCCAAATGGTACGGTTAAACAGAATAGTTTCTTTGAGAATTTTCATCATTGGCATAGGCTGAGATGATTGTTCTTGCTTCAGTTCCATTTCATCTTGCCGCCAGTTTCCAACACTGGGTAAACCATGTTCTTGTGGTATGCCTGGTAATTTTTTGCATAACCAAATTCCCACTATAATGCTGATAGTTCCAGTGAGTAATAAAGCCGCTCGCCAGCTATAGAGTGTCGTAAGAAATGCTGACAGAAGCGTTAGAAGTATTCCGCTTATATTTATAGAAATGTTCCAGCATCCCCACCAAAATCCACGTTCATTACGGGAATACCAATGAGATAATAAACGTGCGCATGGAGGCCATCCCCATCCTTGAAAAAGACCATTTAATGTCCAAACAATCAATACTGCTGTCAGTGATGAGCAAAACGTAAAAATAATATTAAGTATTCCGGTTATAAATAACCCAACTCCCATAAACCAACGATAGCCTGTATGATCATGGAAAATTCCTGATACAAATTTTGAACAACCGTAAGCAATATAAAATAGGCTCGCTATCCAACCAATATCATCTTTATCGAGTGTTAATTCCACCTGCATTTCAGGCATAGCAACACTTAGACTGTTACGCGTTAGTTGAAATGCGGTATAACCAATAATCATGGATATCAGCAAATGGTTTCTCCAATAGCGGTAATTTTGTGAAATTTGTTCATTGCTATTGGGTTGCATAATAAATCTCCGTAAAGGTAAATAGACGATATAAATTTTTTAAGTTATGGCTTTAATACATTAGAAATAATTTTTGATGATTTAATGCACTCATCTGAATTTGTGGGTAAATTAACAACAATATGAGTTCCTTGTTGAGTATTTAAATTCCAATTACCGCCAAGTACACGAACGCGCTCTTCTATACCTTTTAGGCCAAAACCTGTATGTTTTTTATCATCTATGATGCCAATGCCATTATCACTGACTTTAAGTTGAATGAAATTTTCTTTCTGATTTAATGAAATTGTAATGAGGTCGGCATTAGCATGTTTACTGATGTTATTCAATAATTCTTGAACCAACCGATAAATAGTTAAAGTTATAGTGCTATTTTTTAATTCTTGTGAAAGTTGGTAATCAAACTGACAAACAATATTTTGTTCCTCGAAAGCAAATTCATTTACTAAATGACGAAGAGCCTGCTCAAATGACATTTCGTCTAAAGCAGGTGGACGTAGTTCACGCAGTAGTTGACGAGTGGCATGATGAATTTGTTGGGATAGATATTTAATTTGCTCCGCTGCCTTGATTACCTGAGGTGAATTTGCAGTGCGTTTTACTAAAGTTGATTGTATTTGAATTGCTGTGATGTTTTGTCCAATTTCATCATGTAACTCTCTGGCAATATCTTTTCGAATTTCTTCTTCAATATGCACTAGATTTTGCATCAAGGTATAGCGTGCGATTAATTCCTTTTCTAAGAGGGCACGATAGTGATTTAGATTACTGGCTAGTTGTTGCTGGCGACTGATAGCTATACCAAGCCCGATACCCAGTAAAGCCTGAGTGGTCAAAAAGATTTCTAGCTCTTGAAGTTCACTGAATGAACCGCTGGATTGACGAGCAAAAGCGACTATCAAACTGCCTAATAAGGCAGAGAAAACGCCTCCCTGCCAACCATACCGATAAGCCATAAAGACATTCGGAATAAAAACTAAAATTGATAAAAGCCCTTCAATTTTAGGTGATAAGAAGAAAGGCCCGCTGACGCCTAATAAGCTGAATAAAAAACACCACATCAAAAAAGATGAACGCAATTGTGGATAGAGCGAATCATCTATAATGTGATCGTTTTTTAAACTCTGTTCATATAGATAAATATAAATAAGATAAACAAAAGGAGATAAGAGCACTCCTCCGGTGATTGAGGCAAGGAAAAAGAGATTTACTTTAGATAAAAATGCAAAACTCAAAAAAACAGTTTGTAGCAGACTATTGGCAATGACACCAATTAACAGGATAGAAAGTTGTTGCCAATAAAGAGAATAGTGTTTCCATATTCGTTGAATTATTAATACAGGAATTAAACTAATAACAGGAGAAAATAGTATAGCTGGGGTTGTAATTAATTGCTCGTGAATTAACCATGCCAATATACTGGTTTCACTGATAATAAGGATTGGTAAGTGCCTTTTCCATAATAGAATCATGAGCACCAACCGTAATCCTTGGGGCAATAAAAGAACAGCTTGTTGCCCATCTTCATGTAAGTAAAAACTAATGATCCAAAGTGATATCCAACTAATTGAGTAAAAAATGAGTATAAATAAAGACTCTAAACTAAAGCGGACGGTCCAATTCATTTACTAACCTGTAATGATTTGATGTTGTAATGCATAATGAACAAGCTCAATAGTGGATTCACAGTGTAATTTACTTAGAATATTTGCACGATGAACATGAACAGTTTTAGGACTTAATTTAAGTTGATCGGCAATATTTTTTACGCTAACTCCATTAACTAACAGATTAAATATTTCTTTTTCTCGTGATGTGAGTATTTGCAATGCATTAGTTTCTTGCGGCTTTTGGCGTAAAGCTTTTAGTGCATCGGCACAAAGATAAATCTCACCTTTATGAACAGTGTGCACGGCCTGAATCAATTCTTCTGGTCCACAACATTTCGTTAAATAACCTCGAGCACCTGCGTCAAGAGCACTCTGTACTAGAGAAGCAGTATCATAAATACTGAGCATGATAGTACGAAAATCAGGATATTTGGGACGTAACCGGGTCAGAAGTTGCAATCCACTTTCATGGGGCATAGAAATATCCATGATGACAACATCAATGTTTTTTTTCAGCAGATCTTCCCATGCTTCATTGGCGCTACTGTACTGACCGACGACGATAATATCCTCTTCGAGCGTCAATAATTGAGCAAAACCTGAGCGGACAACAACATGGTCATCAATGAGGGCAATTTTTATCTTCATTTTATTGTAGGGGATTTATTATAAATTCAATTTTATATAATAGTGTTCATAAAAGAAAAATCATGCAAATAAATGAATTAAATTTGTTATCTAACTAACAAATTTAATTCATTTATTTTAAAAGAAGGATAGTCGTACTTAAATGAATAATTCATTGAGTATATTAAATACGGTAGGTGATTAACTTGAGGAATCAATGACTGGCAAGTGAAAATTGCCAGTCACATAAGTTAATATAATGTGAATTTTTATAGATCAGGAATGTTTCTACCGTAATAGATTTCTTGTATCTCTTTCTTAAGTAGACGAGTAATCTCTTCCTTTTCCATGTCATTCAATTCTTCTGCTGTGGTATTAAATAAATACTCATTAAGATCAAATGTTTTTAACATCATTTTGGTATGAAAGAGGTTTTCCTGAAAAATATTGACATCAAGCATATGGTACTGAGATTGAATTTCCTCAGTGACATAGTTTTGTATGGAATTAATTTCATGGTCGATATAGTGTTTTACACCAGCAATATCACGGGTAAAACCTCGGACACGATAATCCATCGTTACAATGTCAGATTCCAATTCGTGGATAAGGTAGTTCAGGGCTTTTAAGGGAGAGATAACGCCACAGGTTGAGACTTCGATATCTGCTCTGAAGGTACATATGCCGCCATCAGGATGGCTTTCTGGATAAGTATGTACGCAAATATGGCTCTTATCTAAATGAGCAACAACAGAATCAGGAAGTGGGCCCGGGTTCTCTGTATTATCCACTAGCGCAGGATCAATAGGTTCTTCACTAATCAGAATAGTGACACTCGCCCCTTGGGGGTCGTAGTCTTGTCGGGCAATGTTAAGAATATTTGCACCAATGATTGAACAGGTTTCACTGAGAATTTCAGTGAGTCGGGTAGCATTGTACTGTTCATCAATGTACGCGATATAACTGTCGCGATCGGCTTTCGTCTTTGCATAACAGATATCATAAATACAAAAACTTAAGCTTTTTGTTAGATTGTTAAAGCCGTGCAATTTCAGTTTGCGCAATTTAATTCACCTCCCGGCTGATGGGTGATTATTGGTTTCCAGATATATCCGTTGTCTTTCAAGTTGCATCTTTGTTGGCTGCACTCGTTTACTCCGGTCACATAGCTACTTATGCTCCCGCGGGCTGATGCTCTGGCCGCCTTGATGTCGCTTGAAATCCATAGGGTATAGTGCGTTTAGCAAGTACTGTGGTAAGGCAAAACTTCCTGAATGTATGGCTGGCGTGTAATAACGACAATCAATGGCTGAATCGTTGAAACGCTGTTGCAGGGCTTCCAGAGATGTCTGACGCAAAGCAGGGTTTTGGGTTGCCCACGCAAAGGTCATGATTCCACCATAATAGGTTGGCACAGCGGCCTGGTAAAAACTGCTGTCGGCGAAATAGTGACTCAGTTTTTTATGGCTATCGACGGCTTCATCTTGTTGCAGGAAACAGACGCCATTTTGGGCTACAAAAATACCGTCTTCATTCAGGCAACGGGCGCAACCCTCATAGAATTCTGAGGTAAATAAACTTTCCCCAGGGCCAACTGGATCTGTGCAATCAGAAATGATGATATCGAACTTATCAGTGGTGTTTTTTACAAAATGAGTACCGTCATCAATCACCAAGCTGAAACGTGGATCATCATAAGCACCAGCATTATGATTGGGTAAATATTGACGACAAAACTCAACAACGCTAGCGTCAATTTCAACCATAGTGATATTTTCGAGGTAATGATGGCGACAAACTTCGCGCAGCATTCCACCATCACCGCCACCGATGATCAAGACACGTTTGGCTTGACCGTGGGCAAATAATGGAACATGAGCCATCATTTCATGATAGATAAACTCATCTCGTTCGGTGGTTTGTACAACACCATCAAGCGCCATGATGCGACCTAACTCTGAATTTTCAAAAATGATCAGGTCTTGATGCTCGGTTTTGTTGTGGTAAAGCACATTTTCAACTGCGAAATACTGCCCGAAATTGGAATGTAATGTTTCATACCAAATTTCTTTTTTTGACATGTCCCGGTATTCCTCCATTGCTGTGTTAACAGGGGATAGGCGCACATCATAACGAACTATTAACTTAGTTGCATCGCGAAATTTACCTTTGGCGGTATTAAGCGAAATTATTTTACATATGCGAGCAGGCTTAAAGACCGTTGTGCAAGAGAGAGGCATTTCACCTCATGGGGCAGGTCGATTCCCTTCAAGTCGTTATAACCTAATTGATTCAGCTCCTCCATTAACTGACCGTCATAATTACTGAGATCCCATTTATTGCGTTGGGCAAAATAGATAATTGTGCGTCTGATTTCACGGTTTGATATCTGATTATAGCCACAGTCATATTTCAGATAGATGTAGACGGCCGTCAAATCCGCAAGATCTTCAGATTCGCTCTCGGACAGGGCTTTTGCGGGTTGAGTAAAACCAAACAAAACCAGAATATATGTGAGTAAGGCAATTTTTTGCATAATTTCTATTATACTGATTTTCTACCATTTTGCTTAAATTAACATAATCATATCTTCGTTAGCTAAACTTTATTTCCTTAATTTTATGGAAATTACCGTTTTTTATACCTGTAAGAAAATTAACGGTGTATTAACGAATAGGGTTTGTTCTGATCGCAGAGAGTGTTATTTTATGCGCTCGGTGAGCTTATGGTATTGAGCGATGTGTAAATAGTCACACCCATTTTGGATTGGGTTTGTGATTATTTAAAACAAAATCAACTGGTTATATTGATGAAGAAACATATTGTAGAAGCATAAAACTTTGTGTTTTTCTGCTATCAGACGCTTTCAATTTTCTCCTTTTTTATCCTTACATATCAGAATAATAGACTCATTTTGTGTTTTAGTGTTAATGTCTGTTTTTTGATTGTTACAGTGAACGGTGTATCACTCGGTGTATCACTCAGACAGAGACACTATGGTGAGGTAACGAATGGCAGGGACCAACAAACTCAGTGACAAAAAACTAAAAGCATTGCTGGGCGTTAAAAGGGATTCTCCGGCTATGATTGCTGATGGTGAAGGATTGAGCATTAAGGCTTTCAAAAGTGGACAGTTAAGTTGGGTGTTTGTGTATCGTCTAGGTGGGCGTGGTAGTCGCTTGGAGCGCCTTACTTTAGGCCGTTACCCTGATATGTCACTCAAAGTGGCAAGAGAAAAACGTGAACAGTGCAGAAGATGGCTGGCTGAAGGTTTTGATCCCAGGATGGAGTTGGAACTGAGCACAGAAGAAACTTTAAAACCTGTGACTGTCAAAGATGCTCTGGAATATTGGTTAGTACACTATGCGCGTACAAAAAGAACAGATGAAGAACTCGCAAGAGCGCAGCTAAGAAAACATATTTATCCTCGATTGGGCCATTATCCTCTCGCACGATGTGAAACCCGCCACTGGGTAACCTGTTTTGACGAAATAAATAAAACGCAACCTATGACAGCCGGACGGATGTTTCAGATTTCAAAGCAAGCTCTCAGGTTTTGTAAGGTACGTCGTTATGCCACCAGTGATGCTTTAGCTATTCTTACTATTCAGGATGTAGGGCAGCCAGCAGGACAACGCGACCGCGTTCTGTCTGATTCTGAATTAGCGGATGTTTGGCGCTGTACTTACAGCAATGACCAGCAGCCTTATTATTCAAGGCTATTAAAAATATTGGTTTTGTTTGGTGCCCGTACGATTGAAGCGCGGCTTTCTCACTGGTCTGAATGGGATTTTGAGTCATGGATATGGACAGTGCCTAAAGAACACAGCAAAACCCGTGAAAAAATAGTGCGCTCAATTCCTGAGGGAATTCGCTCTTGGTTGACCGAGTTAAAAAAAGAAACGGGTAAATCAGGATTACTGTTAGGCGAAGATCGTACCCGCGCGTCAGTATCATTAAAAGGGCGCAGGCTGTACAAAGATTTTAATCACGCAAAACCTTGGACATTGCACGATTTGCGCCGCACATTCTCAACAGGATTAAATGATATTGGTATTGCGCCTCATATTGTTGAGTTACTATTGGGACACGCCTTGCCGGGAGTAATGGCTATCTACAATAAAAGCCAATACCTACCAGAGAAGTTAGACGCTTTGAATAAGTGGTACGATCGATTGGGTGTATTGGTGGGTAATTATGAAAATGTGGTTATATTAAGAGCAAAATAATAAAGGCATCTTATGGCTGAGATAAAAATACCATTTAAATATTGTAGGATTGAACGGGCGGCTAACTTCCTGAACTGTGAAGTATCAGATCTGATTAACGCTGGTGTGAATGGGAAGTTATCATTATGTCTAAAATTGAATAACGTGCAAGGGATGTTATTGGCATCATCTCCATATGAAAAAATGAATAAGTGGGTTGATTTGTTATCTTTTGGAGGGACAATTGCCAATAATCTTGTAAAAAACTTAACACCTTACTCTTTTTATAAAATCGATAATTTTCGCATTAAAGATAATGGTGAAATTGTCGTTTATAACTACTTTAGTGAAGCTGATAGTAATAGTGATGTAATAAACACACATTCATATGCAATCGGAAGAGCTTATGGTTTATGGAGAATAAACAGATCGTTAGAAGATATTGAGAATAATGGCATTGCTTATATTGATGGAACAGAGTTTACACCTTGTTCACCGACAAAAGATATGCCAAATATGCAATTTGTCATGGATGAAAATCTCTCTACTAAGGTTTACGCATTAGAGGATAATGATGATTTTGATGGGATCATAGATCGTGATAATTTTGAAAAAATTGCAATTACTCATGAAGATTTATGGATCACAGATATTGATATAAAGCGAATTCTTGAAAAAGAATATGATTTTAATTCCCTCGATATCGTACAACATTATGACGTTCTTATTGATAAAAAAGACAAAGATAAAATTAAAGAACCACATCATACAGCAGAAAGGCACGCTAAGAATAGAGAACAAGTATTAATGGCTGCAATGCGGTTTCGAGAAGAATTTCCAACTGTATTTGATGAAGAATGCCGAAAAGTGGATCGTTCAATAAATTTTGCTGCGTGGGCGAGAGAAATTATCAGCAGACCATTTTTATTTCCCAATCACGAATTGACAATCAAGACCGAAGATAAAATTGCGGAAATCCTGAGTAACGCACATAAAGCTCCCAATGACAGGAAGTGACCTGTTGTAACCCATACAAAGGGTTGTGTAACCATACAGCCCCCTTTCTATATTAACTCATCCCGCTATAAGTCTTACAACGGGATGAATGTCTCTGATTGAAACTCTAGAATACTTCTGACAACACAAGTAAAGGAGGGTCTGGATGTCAAATCAATATCACACACCTACACCAGAAGAACGCCGTACTATCTTGATGGAATATGGGGAACAATACGATCGCTTGGTTCGGGAAAAAGAACGCCAACATATTACATCTATCTCTCGAACGACTGCATGGTGTTTGGAAAAAGAAGGGCGTTTTCCTGCCCGTAAACCTTTAGGACGTAATTCTTGTGCCTGGCTTCTGAGTGATTTGTTGTATTGGGTTCGTAACCTGCCGACAGTAGATAATGTCAATAATCCATATAGCAGGAAATCGGCTTAGTATGATTAATCTGCAAATGCACGCAAATGATCTCGTTTTATAAGAATATTCTCGGTGAATTCTGTTTTGCGTGTTTTTGCGCAAGATGTTGTGCAGACTAAAAACGTTGTCGCAACGGATTACTATTAAATTTCAATAAACAGGAAAAAATAATAATGAAATCAAACATGGTTAATAACCGTGGCGGGCACTCTTACGCCAAAAATCAGGAAATTAAACAATTCTCAGAAATGCTTCCCGTATCGATTAATAATATTGGTGGCAAGGAAATCCAAGCGATTAGCGCGAAAAAACTCTATGAATATTTGAAAGTCAAGCGAGACTTTACAACGTGGCTCAAAGACAGAATTAAGAAATATGGTTTTGTAGAAGGTACTGATTATATCGTTCTCGACGGTTTGATCACACCAAAACAAGGAAGTGTAAATAATACACAGTTTTCCCCAAAACAGGGGAAAACCTCCAAAGGCGGTCGCCCTAGATCAGATTATATTATTAGCCTGAATATGGCTAAAGAATTGTCGATGGTTGAACGTAATGAACAGGGCAAAGCGGCACGGCTTTATTTTATTGAGTGCGAACAAGCCCTACAGCGTATCGCCCCCAAGGTAACGCAACAACTAAGGAACAAATTGCAAGCACGTATCAAAGCAGCCAATTATCATAAACCAATGTGTGCTGCATTGGAGCTGGCAAGGGCTGAACAAGGAAAGAAAACAGATAACCGACATTACAGCACAGAAAGCAATATGTTGAATCGTATGGTTTTAGGGGGAGTGACTGCTAAACAGTGGGCTAAGGCAAATAATATTGTTGGTCAACCGCGTGACAGTATGAATCAGTTGCAACTTGAACATCTTTCATATCTGGAACAATCAAATATTACGTTGATCGAGTTAGGACTTAGCTACCACGAACGGAAAGCCAAATTAACGGAGTTCTCTCAACGTTGGCTGGCTAAACGTATGGACGCCAAATAACGGTCTGAATAGTGCGAATTGCCGATAAGGGCAATTCGCCTCCTGATATAAAATAGGCAGTGTGAAGAAGACTACCTTCTGTGATGACTCATATCTTATTTACATCATGAATCAAATAATTAATGGAATAATTCAACCTTTTGGCTCAATACCTAACTTACGCAATCTTTCCCGGCAGGCATCTTTAACCCAGGCACTGAAATTACCACTACCTGCAACGGATTCGATTTGTACAAGTAGCTCATCTTCAAAACGAATATTCTTTTTTGTGCTGCCTGATCTCTCGAATGGTTTTTTAGTCTTATTGTCTTGCATTGGTATGTACCAGTGTGTTAGGGTGAATAGTGTCGGTACGTACCAATATAAAGTAATTAAGTACGTATATCTACAAAAAGCAACGCCCCGAAGTGCGGCAAACACTGTCGAGGCGTCTAACCAACAACCGTTAATTCAGGTAACGATGATGGCTGACATACAGCATACCCAAACTCGCCTTAAATTTACATGCCTTGATGTATTTGTTGTCCCCGAAACTCGCTTTCAGGAGGTGCATTATGCGTAAACAGCCTGTTTCATTGGCTCAAGCTATGCACCAATCTGGTCTGGCTACCTCTTTATTTTACGTCATTCTCGAAAAAGCCAAAGATGAGTGTTCAATCGACTTAAATAACCTGATTGCGCTGGCATGTGATATCAATCAGGAAATTTATCATGCGCTTCAGGCGGCGGTTTATAAGGAATGAATCATGAGTTACACATCTTTATATGGATCTAACATCCGTCAAAAACCGCTCGATCTTATCCAGACTGTGAAAAAATCGGCGATGTACCATTGGGAAAGTCTGCTGCCCGCTTGTGGCGTTGACGTTCCGGCAAAGGGTAAACATGGAGCTTGTCCTATCTGTGGAGGTACTGACCGTTTCCACTTTATTGATGATCACCATAACGGCAACTGGTATTGCCGCCAATGTGACGAGCCAAAATATGGCGATGGGCTGGATTTAGTCGCAAGAACCCAAGGGATCTCCATCACTGAGGCGGCAAAAGTTATTGCTGACGTGCTGGCGTTGCCTTTGCCAGAACCCAAGCCAGCCAAAGAAACCATTTACACAACACAGCCGATTGCTGAAAAAGTGGCCGCATTGATGGCTAAATCTGTCAGAGGACATTCCCAATATCTGACAACAAAGGGGCTGCAATGCCCCAATCAGCGATTGCTTGAAGACGGTTCTTTGCTACTGATTTTGCAAAGTACCGAAGGCGAAGTTACCGGAGCGCAGCTTATCAGGCCGGATGGCGAGAAAAAATTGCTATTCGGCAGCCAAAAGAAGGGGTCGTTTATTCCTCTGTCAGCACTGGAAGAACAACCGGACACGGTGTTGATTACAGAGGGCTACGCCACGGCGCTGACGATCAGTCAGTTATATAACGGTCTGGTTCTGGCCGCACTGGATGAGGGAAATTTATTTCCTGTTGCAAAAGCCGTTCGGGAACGTTGGCCGGACGCAAAAATCATCATTGCAGCAGATAAAGACTGGTACGAACCGGGCGAGCTGGGTAAAGACGGCAAACCCAAAAAGAATGTTGGCAAGATCTCGGCAGAAAGAGCCGCCCTTGCGGTGGATGGTTGGGTCACATTACCACCGGGTAATATCAAAGCTGACTGGGACGATTATCGCCAACAAAACGGAGTAGATATGGCAAAACAGGCGTTTTATCAGGAGCTTTATCAGCCGGAGTCAGTGAAAGAAAAACCAGTAAATAAACCGAAAAATGCGAAATCCGTTAAACCGACATTATGCCAGATGGGAGCCAGTCAGCGCGGGGAAGTCTTACTTGAACGCTATGATGGTGATTTGGCATTGGACGGTACTTCGGAAATGGTTCATCACTATGACGGTATTGTTTGGCGACCGGTCAGTGATCGCGACTTACAGCGGGAAATGGTCGCTGCTTTTATTGAGGCAAAAGCGCCCTATTCTCCCAATGGGATTCGTTCGGCTGTGGATGCCCTGAAATTACAGCTTCCCATGATGCTACCGCCAGAACGTCATTTAATCGGGTTCAGTAATGGTGTGTTTGACTTGAAAACGTGCCAGTTCCGGCCTCATAGCAAAAATGACTGGTTGCTGCTTGCCAGTGATGTGGCGTTCAAAACCTCTGTTTCGGGGGGAAACATGAAAGATCATGCTCCGCATTTTTGGCGTTGGCTCAATCGAGCAGTAGCCAATTGTGAGAACAAGTCAGATCGGGTATTGGCAGCGCTGTTCATGGTTCTGGCGAACCGCTACGACTGGCAGCTTTTTCTGGAAGTGACTGGAGCCGGAGGCAGTGGCAAAAGTATCTTTGCTGAAATCTGTACTATGCTGGCAGGCAAAGGGAATACGGTATCAGCAAACATGTCTGCACTGGAAAACGCACGGGACAGGGCACTGATTGTGGGCTACTCACTCATCATTTTGCCTGATCAAACTCGCTATGTAGGTGATGGTTCAGGCATTAAAGCAATTACGGGTGGGGATGAAGTTTCCATCGACCCGAAGCATAAGCAGCCTTATTCAACTCGTATTCCTGCTGTGGTGCTGGCAGTGAACAATAACGCCATGAGTTTCAGTGATCGCAGTGGTGGAGTATCGCGGCGTCGGGTGATTTTCAAATTTTCCGAAGTGGTGCCGGAACATGAACGCGATCCCTTTCTGCGAGACAAAATAGCGGCGGAATTACCCGTAATTATCCAGCACTTATTTCATCGATTTGCTGACCCGAAAGAAGCAAAGCGTTTACTGGCAGAGCAACAAAAATCCGAAGAAGCGCTAGATATCAAACGTGGCACAGATTCCTTAGTGGATTTTTGCGGTTATCTGATGGCTTCCAGTGAAGCCGACGGCCTGTTAATCGGCAATGCGGAAATTCTGCCGTTCAATCCCCGCAAATACCTCTATCACGCCTACCTTGCTTATATGAAAGGCAACAACCTGAATAAACCTGTTTCCGTGACCCGGTTCGGTATGGATATGCCGGGCGCACTGGCCGAATACAGCCAGCATTACCTACGCAAGAAAAGTAAACAGGGCATTCGCAGCAATCTCAGTTTGAATATCGAAGACGCCAATGAATGGCTGCCGAAATTGACAAGGGAAGGACAGCCAACAGAATAATTTCTTTCATCTTTTGTAAATATTAAAAAAACATAAAAAAGTGTTCACCACTGTTCACTCTGCCATTAAAACCATAAATATCAATCTATTGAAGGTTGAATAGTTATTTTTTAACTATTCATAAGTATTCACACTGTTCACCTTTTTCTTGTTTTTGGTGAAGGATTGGGTGAACAGGGATGATGAGTCTGATTTCAAGTTATCACCCTTTAACCCAATGTATTTAAAAGAGAATATGGCAAGGTGAACAGGGTGAATAGTTTTACCCCTAATTCTGTAATAGGGAGGGGTAAATAAAAAGGGTTTCCCTGGCTGGGTTGGTGTTTTTTTAGGCTCTCCATGTTACCGGGTTAATGTATTAGCCCGGTAACATGGAGAAGACAAGCGCAGCGCGTCAGTGTGTTTTTAATCTGTTGCATTACGTGAAATTAAAATGTGGTAATCATTTGATTTTATTTAGAAGAGAGGTTAATCACAATTTCTGTGAGGATTTCTTATTCACTCTGGCGTTCATAAATACGGCTGTTATATTTTGCCCTTACTCATGTAACTAAAACATAAATTCATCTTTAATGAGGCAAAGGATATATGGAAACACGCCCGCGTTGTCTGTTCACGGAAGGCAGCATCACCCTACCGGAAGGTTATCAGGAACAGACGGTCAATATTATTATCGCCCCCAATGTGCCTGCACTGAATATCAGCCGCGACCAATTGAATGAAGGGGAAGATTTAACCGATTATCTCATCCGCCAGAAAACCTTGTTGAAAAACGGTCTGAAAGACTGGCAATTGCTGGAAGAGAAGGAAGCTGCATTAGGTGACAATCTGCTGCATGGTCACTTACTGCTTTCCCGTTACCGACCCAAAAAAGGACAACAGGTTTACCAGTGTCAGGCAGTATTTCTGCGGGATGAGAAAAAGGTGCTGATTTTTACCCTGTCATCTCAGCAGGCATTGACTGAATCACAGCGGCAGTGGCTGGATGACTGCCTGAAAAGTTTCCGGTTTTAGGGAGAGAAGACTATGCCAGAAGCAGCAAGGCTTGGCGATACGATAGGCCATTCCAGTGCAATGGCCGGATTGATTGGTGGAACAATCATAGGTTCATTGATTTCAGCAGCAGGCGCGGTTGCCGCAGGCTTTCTTTTTGTGGCAGGGGTAGCGGCCTCCTGTATTGGGGTTGGCGTTTTGTTGATTGGTGCTTCCATTGCTGTGGGAATGGCGGCGGGGGCTTTAGGGGACAAGGCACGTGATGCCTGCGTTTCGGCCGGTGCTTCGTCACGAAGTCCCTGCGGAACCATTACCAGTGGTTCCCCCAATGTCTTTATTAATAACAAGGCGGCGGCCATCGCGACACGAAGCCTGGTGGAATGCAGTAAAGAAGATGGCATTCGTCAGATGGCACAAGGCTCTGATTCCGTCTTCATTAATGGATTACCTGCATCACGGGTGGGGGATAAGACGACCTGTGATGCAACAGTTATGACCGGTTCATCGAATGTCATTATCGGTGGGGGTACAGCGACAACGGAAAAGATTACACCGGAAGTTTCCAAATGGGCGTATACCGTTTCTGATTTAACCATGTTTGCTGCGGGGCTGTTCAGCTTTGGTGGTGCGGTATCTAAGGGGCCCGGTGCATTGCAAAAACTGTTCAGCAGGATACCGGGAGCCGGGAAAATCAGCAAAATTGCCTGCCGTCTGGGTTGGCTTGGTGTGGCGCTACCGGTAGCCGGGATTCTGATGAATCCAATCGAAGTGATTGCCGGACAGAAGTTCCTGAACGATGAAGACGAGCTGGATTTCGTTTTTGAGGCGGAATTGCCGCTGTACTGGCAGCGTAGCTACTTGAGCAATTATCAATATGACAGCGTGTTCGGTCAGGGCTGGAATTTATTTTGGGAAAGCCAGCTTATACGTGTTGAAGAAGGTATTCTCTGGCGCAACTTATCCGGTGATATTGTGCCGTTCCCGGATGTGCCGGAAGGCCACCGTTGTTTCTGCCCCGATGCTCAAAGCTGGCTGATACACACGGAAGACGGCGAATGGGAAATCCGTGATGCGGGCGAACTGGTGTATCACTATGCCATCTTTGATAATGAGGGTATCAGCCGCTTAAGCCATATTCGCGATAATGTCGGCAACGAACAGCGTTTCCATTACAACGATCAGCAGCAGATGGTGAATATCACAGGCAACGGCGGATTAAACCTGTATTGTGATTATGAAGTCATGGAAATCAATGGCAAAGCCGTTTCCCGGCTCACCACCGTCTGGCGGGAATTGTATAACGGTCAGCGTGTGCGCCTTTGTCACTATCACTACAATGAGAACGCCCAACTGATTGGCATCAATCATCGCAATGATCACCTCCAGCGCCAATTCGGCTGGACAGTGCACGGCATGATGGCCTGGCATCAGGACACGCGAGGACTGCGTTGTAATTATGAATGGGAACAAACGGAAGACGGATTGTGGCGGGTTATCAGCCAAAAAACCAGCGAAGGCGCGGGCTATCGGTTGGATTATGATGATAAAAACCAGACCCGCACTGCGCATTGGTACGATGGTTCCCATACCATCTGGACACTGAATGAAGAACACCAGATTATTCACTGTACTGACCGTAACGGTACTGAGCATCATATTTTATGGGATGAATTCGGCCTGCCGAACGGGTATAAAGATGCCGAAGGCCATACCAGACAGGGAGAATGGGATAAACTCGGCCGCCTTTTAAGCATGACCGATGGCAACGGCAATCAGACCCAGTGGCAATATCAGAATGATACTGACAGACTGACTTTTATTTTCTGGCCGGATGGCACAGAAACCGCACTGTATTATGATGAATTTGGGCGTCTGGTCAGTGAAACCTCACCACTCAAACAAACTACCCGCTATCACTATAGTTTAAATACGTTGCGGCCTTATCAGCGCATTGATGCCAAAGGCGGAGAAAGCCGTTTTATGTGGAACGGTCAGGGACAGCTGATCCGGCATACCGATTGTTCCGGCCAGAGCAGTGAATGGCGCTATGATGATGAAAATCGGCTGAGCCGCTTTACCAATGCCCTAATAGAAACGGTGAGTTATCGCTATGATGATAACGGCCAGCTAGTGCTCGTTACCTATCCTGATGGTTCGACAGAGCAAATGGCGTGGGACAATGCTGGTCAGCTTACCCATCACCAGCGTAATGAAAATACCTCCCGTTACTGGGAATATAATGCACTGGGACAGGTGGTTTGTGCCACCGACCGCCTGCAACGTCAAATCAGCTATCACTACAGTCCCGAAGGGCATCTGATACAGATTGATAATGCCAATGGTGGCCGTTATTTGCTCAATCGTGATGCGGAAGGACGTTTGATTGAAGAAATCCGCCCTGACGACACCCTGATCCACTATGAATACAATGCCGCCGGTTTGTTGAGTGCGGAAAAACGCATGGGCGATCGCGTCTTCCGGCAACCTGTGCGTCCGGTCTACCTGCATTACGATGCGGCGGATAATCTTATCAAGCGGGAAACCGACACCGACAGTTACCAGTACCAGTGGGATAAAATGGGGCGGTTACTGGAAGCAGCCCGCGTACCCAATACGGTAGGGAAACAACTGGGGTTGCTGCCGAATACGATCAACTTTGAATATGATGCGTTGGGGCGGGTGATTCGGGAACAGAACGGTGAGGATATTCTTCAATTCAGTCACGATGAAATGGATAACCTCACTGAACTGACCCTGCCACGAGGCGATACCCTGTGCTGGCTTTACTATGGTTCCGGTCATCTCAGTGCCATTCGCCACAATCAGCAGATGATTATAGAGTTTGAACGTGACAACCTGCACCGTGAAACCAGCCGGACACAAGGTAACTTATTCCAATTCCGTGAATATGACCCATTGGGACGCCGCATCAGCCAATACAGTGCCAGGGATAAATCTGCCGCTATCGGACAAGGTAAACCCTGGCGAGCATGGCATTACGACCAACAGGATGATCTGTCCCTGATGGAAGACCATTATCGTGGTTGGGTGGAATATCTGTATGACTCGGAAAGCCGGCTGAAAAAAGTCACCAGCGTGGACAGCTTTGAAGAAATGTTGTGGTACGACCGCGCCGATAACCTGCTGGAGCGTCCTCAATCCATGATGGAAAAAGAGGCTGAGCAGAAAAAATACCTGACCCCACAAGGTGACAGGCTGGTGCAGTGGAACCAGTGGCATTATGAACATGATGCACATGGCAATGTTATCAGCCGTGGCACCAGTGCCAGCAATCGGCAGACCTACCGCTACGATGGTGATAACCGCCTGACGCTCGCCGAAGGCAACGGCATGAAGGCCATCTATCATTATGATGCGCTTGGCCGACGTATCCGCAAGGTGGTGACAACATGGCCGACGGGCACACTACAGCAGGAACAGACGGATTTTGTCTGGCACGGACTGAAATTATTGCAGGAGCGTAATGCAAATACGGGAAAAATCCAGACCTATTGTTACGAGTCCCATGATAGCTATACGCCGTTGGCTTGTATCGTTGCTAAGGGGGAAATACGTGATTATTTCTGGTATCACACCGATATTAATGGTGCCCCGTTGGAGGTCACGGATGAAGACGGGAAAATTGCGTGGTCAGGGAAATATGACGCCTTTGGTGCCGTTAACAGTACCACGATAGCCTATTTTACCGACACAGAACGTTCATCCCGGAACTTTGACCAGAATCTGCGCTATGCAGGGCAATATTTTGACAAAGAGACGGGGCTGCACTTTAATACTTACAGATTTTATGCCCCTGAGATTGGCAGGTTTATTTCGCCAGATCCCATTGGGTTGAACGGGGGCATCAATTTATATGCGTATGCCCCTAACCCTTTATCTTGGATCGACCCACTGGGATTAGATCGTTTTCCTACGTGGATGGATACTAAACGAGGCTATCAGAGACAACACATTGTTCCTTATTCTCTTCGTAATCACCCATTATTTGTGAATTCCAGAATGAGCATTAATGGCGCATCAAATATGATGTATTTACCTGTGGCTAAAGGAATTGATCCAAACCCAAATCTTGGCTTACATAGAGGATGGACAGTAGAGCATGTTGCATATAATAAAGCTATGACAGCCGAGTTTGATGCTTTATACGAAATAGCTAAAGAAGAAAAGTGGGACTATAGACGTATACAACGAGAAATATTAAATCTGCAACAAGAACGAAGGTCTGGATTCCAAACTGGAAAATATACTTGTGCATCATAGAGGGGACGATAATGATACTATATGAATTAGACAGTACTTTAAAATCAAATGGAGATGTCATTGATATCAATGACTCTAAAGGACGGTTATCATCTTACTTTATTTGGAATAAAGAAGATGGTAATTTTCTTAATTTTATGAAACCTCGCTGCCAGTCTCAAAAAAATATAAAATTAGATAATCTATTGTCTTCTGATTATCTTCCTGCCAATATTGGAATACCTGTTTTTTCAAAAAAGGCAATGAAAGCATTTGAAAGTACATTCATCGATGACATTAAAGGATTTGAGTGTATTGTAAATTGTGAAGAAGGTGAGTATGTTTACTATATGTGTTTTATTAATGTCTTTTTGAATTTAGTTGACACTGAAAATTCAGAATTTAGGTCGTTGAGTAATGGAAGGAAAATTTTAACAAAGGCAATATATAAAAATTGTGATGAATTGGATTTTTATATCGCAAGGGATACAAATTTTAAAGAAAGATTGATTGTGTCTCAGAAGTTTGTCGATTTTTGTCATTCAAATGAACTTAACATTAACTTCCTCAAAGTAATGCAGGTTTAATTACTGTGATATCTTTAAATTATAAAATTCTAGGGGGATGTAATCCCCCAAAGAGTCGGTTATGTATCCAATATATTGAAATTCAGTAATTAGAAATTTTTATTTGTAGATAATTTTACCGATATTATTCGCCTAAGATTGGGATGATTTATTACGCCGAACCCGGTAGGATTAAATGGTGGTATCAATCTGTATCAATATGCGCCGAATCCATTATTATGGGTTGTTCCGCTTGGGTTTGCTAAGTTATTCGAGTTGGGTACATATGGTGAATTAAATGGGACAACTCATGTTGGCGATAAATTTCAAGCGCATGAGCTGTTGAGGCACGAATATTTGCGTCAACGTTGAAAAGAGAACTTGATATCACTTCTGGTGGTTTAAGAAAATCTGGTGTTCCTGCTAGTAGAGTGAAAAGAATGAAAAAACAGGCCAAGAAATTCTACAGAGAATTATCAAATAAGGTTAAAAATGCTGGCACTTGTAAATAGGAGAAATGTTACATGTATAGTCTTACACGAATTGTTGTAGAAGAAACCTTTAATAATAACTCTGGTTTTATTCTAGGGGGAAAAAAAGGATATGTATCACAGTGGCCTGTAAATCCAAATGGCGAAAAATTACTTCATCTGTTTTCTATCGATTGCGAAAAATTGTCTTCTCGGATACCTCAAGGAGTATTGCCAACATCGGGGTATTTGTCTGTGTTTTCAACTTATTCCAGTGATGATTACTTCCTTGATAACATTACTTATTTTGGTGATGATCAAGAGCTTGATCTCATTAAGTCAGGTTTTACGTTTGTTTCATATTCTTTGACTAATGATACCTTGGAAGATAATGATAAATTCATACCAGAAAGAAGTGTTAGTTTTTTAGATATGGAAATGGATGATAATGATTACCCAATGATTTCACTTTTTTCAGAAAAAACACCTAATGGATTAGATGATATTGGTGATATTGAAAATGATTATCACTTTGTATGCCAGGTTTATTCGGCCGATTTTCCTGCTCCGTTTCAAGATGCATTAGGTTTATCTGATGCCATTGGCTACTTGTTTATTCGAAATAAAGAAGAAAATGAAATTGATGGTTTATTTTTTGTACAAACGGCATAGTGTTATTTGAAATAATAGTTTTAAAAAATGAGCGAGAGTACCTCATTCAGTGCCTATAAAAAGAAAGTCGGAAGATTAAACAGATCTTCCGACCATATTTAAGAGCTATTTTGTTTCGTAATCACCAATGGATTTGTGCACTCTGATAGTCAGGATTCAACCTATTCCGACAGACTGCTATGAGCAAAGCGGATATTAATAGCTAACTAATATTTGGACAAAAGTGAATTAGATCAATTTACCTATCGTTAGACAGAGGGATTAGTTGAAATATGGCAAAGTTTTATTAAAGGTAAAGCCTGCCCATCTTGTTCATGCTAATCGTTATCGTAAGTAAAATAATGAGTTAGAGCTTATGGGCTGAAAACATGGTTGATACTTAAGCGCATATGTTATCACTGCTATTCAAGTTCTGAAAATCCCAGAGTCACTAAGTCAGCAATCACTTTATCCACTGTCGTTGTTGTATTAAATAAGTCTTTATCAACAGCAACGATAAAGTTGGATTTTGTTCGTGTCAATGCGACATAAACTAGATTCCACATTTTATTGTATTTTTCGCTATTCTTAATGCCACTTTGCATCAAATACTTATGGATACTTGGAGTTAAGACAAGAATACATGTATCTGACTCTAATCCCTTCGTTCTAGTGATGCTGCTTATCGCGTATTTTGCTATATTTGATTTTGATGAATCGTAAGAATTTATGGTATGACAAAGCTGCGCATAAGTTCTGGAGCTGTAGGGAATATGGAATTCTTCTAAAAACTGTGTAACTGAAGCTGACGGTGATTGAGTAGGTACTATCTTAGCTAACCAAGTCTTTGCTGTGCCTATTAACAGCTCGTGATCAATATTTTTATTGTGTTCGATGAGTAACTCTTCAATGTCAAGATCAAACTCAGGCTTTGAATTTATGCTTTTTGTTGAGTAGTTGCCCGTCTTTTGGTAGATACTAACCAAACTTCCTGATTGAATGTGTTTTTTAAGAAAATCTTCATAATTAGGAGTAGTTGAAACTATGTATTTAAGTTTTCCCGTAGTTTTTGACAGGCTTCTTTGTTTCTGATTTTCAGGGCAAAATCGATTGGATATATTTAAGATGTTTTGCGGAACCCTTCGAGATGTACTGATGTTGGGATGATATGTTATTAATTTGTTACTTTCGTTGTTTTTTAGAAATTCTTTGAATGATTCAGGATACTTGATAGCTTGTTTAGGATCTCCAACCATATATATATCAACAGATTTTTCACCAATTTCCTTAAATAATTTAAGCGCTGTCTGATCAAGGTCTTGAGCCTCGTCTAGGAAAATTTTATCAATACAGAATCCTAATATTTCTAGAACTCGATGCACTTTTGCCTTCTTTGATTTTGAACAATGAATCGAATGCGACTCGTCAACGATACGCCATGCAGCTGAATAAACTTCTTCAACATGCATTATTCCTTTATTTTTTAATTTCTTAAGGATGAAACTTTTAGTCACTCTAGTTTTGTGTTTTCCTTTAGTATCAGCAAAACTTAATTGGCAACGTGAAGAGGTAGTATACGTTTCATTCAGCACAAATGGTGAGTACGGGTAGATTATCTCATTCAAAAGAAACGTATGGACTGTTTGAACCTTGATGTTATCAGGTAGAAATCCAAGCTGTTTAATAATTGCATCGGAAATGTTTTTCGATGCGTCATTGGTATAAGTTATTGCAAATATATTTTTGTGACACTTTGGATCATAATGCTCAGCTATCTTTTGAGCCAATCCAAAAGTTTTACCAGCACCAGCACCAGCAATTTGAATTTCAATCATTTCATGAACTCCAGAACATCTTGAATATGCTTGGGTAATGTAATGTTCTGAGTCTTATCCTTTTGAAAAATAGCATCGCATATCCGCAGCATACATTCAGCTTTACCATCTTTCAGAAACTTAACCATTTTTTCATCGTTGTCAGTCTTTCTACCAAAAATGGTTTGTAGACTCGTAAGGTTATTTCCAGCACTAACTAGGTCATCTTCAAGTGTGTACTTTTCTGTTGTTCTGACGATTATATTATCGTTGTCATCATCGTACCTATCATGCTCAGCTTTAGCATTATATTGATTGTCATAATCACGGATGATACCAAGCTTTTTTTGGCTATTGTTTTTATTTACTTGTAACCATATATCCATAAACGTCTTGTATCCTTTTTGTCCAATCGATATGACCTCAACTCGATTAATATTTTCATTATCATTACAGAGGATTGAGTTGATCAGCATTTCTTCCGTTGGTCCTTCCACTAATATTGTCCGATCACTGAAAAGTAACTTTAAAATATCAAAGTTTGGGCGCTTGCGAAGATAGTTGGATAATTCGTTGGAGGAATCTTTCAATTGGATTGCTTTACTATCTGACAAAACGATCACGTTGGATAATTCTAGTTTATTTATGACTAATGGGCTGTGTGAGCTAACAAGTGTTTGTAATGAGGATTTTTTACCTTTTGTGCTTTTATAGATGAAATCGGTTACAAATCGAAGATTATTAATACTTAAGTGTGCTTCAGGCTCTTCGATACAGCAAAGATTGAAAACGTAACTATTTGACTTAAAGAACTCAAATAATAGGAATATATAAACAAGATTTCGATATCCCAGCCCGCGTTGGTAGAGATAGCTTTCACCAGATTTCAGCGTGATGTTTGACAAAATGCTCTTTAGGTTGGGGAGATTTGGTATGCACTCCAGTTTGTCCAGATGATCGAAGAAATTTTTAAACTCTGGATCTGGTTTTACTATTTTTTTAAATGTATCTGTATTTTCAATAGAATCGAAGAATGCAGAGTATGAACTATTGATCAGTGACTTGTCCGTTGATGCAAGTGAGTTCACTAACATTTTTGTTAGAATTCCGTTCGATTTTTGAGTGCTGTTATCTGAAAAATCGTCACGCTCAGCATTAATGGAGTTGATTGCGATATGCTTTAAATCAGAATATGAAACCTTTTTGCCATTATTTGTCGAAGTAATATCGTAATCGTAATGTTCGATTGGAAGTGAAAACCAATGAGTATCTTTGATGTCAGTGACTTCATTTAGAATTTCCTTTGCGTTTTCAATGAATTCTTTTTCATCTTTTGGCCTAAATGAGTACTGGACGCAGTAACTTTGTCCTGATTCATCCTGAGTGAGCCACTTAGACAATACTTGTTCTTCAACAGCTCCTTGAGGGGCTGTAAATTCAATTTTAATGAGTACCTTGGGGATAAGTGATTTAATCTCAGTATCGGGCTTATTACTCAAGATAGCAGTGTAGAAATCGATGATGGATTGACGGTTTATGTCTGAAACAGATAGTCTTTTTTGATTGAAGCTAATGTCATTACTATTCAAAGGTAGAGATAATGCATCAAATAGATTCGTTTTACCTGCTTCGTTTTCACCGATAATCAGACTCAGGTTTGAAAGTATAATTTCAAACTCTTTAAATGCTCGGAAATTCTGAATCTCAACTTTTCTTATGTACACATTGATTCCTTACGTTGCCAAAACACGTCCACATATATAATACACCTATTAGAAAAACTTGAACAATTGATGATTTGATGAAGTGAGAGTATCACCTCTATGACGGTGACCAAAATCATTGAACCACAGCAGATTGAGTTGTGATAACTCCATCTAGATTGATGTTGGGGTTGAAGCTTTTTGAGCTATTCCTGTCTTATTTTTCTTTAGAGTAACATCCCGTGGTAATCTTCCCATTTTTCTTTGTATAAACCGTGATAGTTTAAGATAACTGTACATCAAGAACCAGAGAGTAAACGATTAGTTCTTTAATTTATAGATTACGAACAGTTATAAAGGAAAGAAGTTTCTTTGATTATGATAATAAGATAAGTGTGTGGATTACATAGATAAAAGATTTATTAGTATGCTTATAAAATCATCATCCCCTCTTGCCACTATCAAAAAGATTAGTTAATCTAAGTTAGTTCAATCACCATCACCGATGGTCACCAATGCTTCCTATAGTCTGAAAGGAAGCGCTTTCGAGCGACTAGAAAAACTCCCGTAGCCTGAAAGGGAGAGCAAAAATTGCGGTACATCTGCGCACTTTTGGAAGCAGATATCGCCGGACACATAACCCACCGTCCGGCGATGAAGGTCTTTTTAACTAATAGAGTACCAACGGTACTTAGGCGCGTTAGGTTGTGATTTTCATTACCTTTCGTAGCTGGCTTCAGGGTGGGGAAGATCCACTCTTAGGTAAGCAAGAATATTTGCTTACTTTTCACATTAGCGTCAGGTGATAAAACCCATCAGCCTTACGCACTATGGGGTTGAGTTACGTCTCGATCTCATTTCACCTCAATGAGCAGGATTGCTTTCGCGCATCTCGCTCATGCTTAGCTATGTCTGCTTGAAATATTTAGCGGGCGGCTTCTCTACACCTAAACAATTAGCTTATTGCTACCGTTTGCTCCTTAACCTTGCGGCGTTTTGCTGTGCCTATTGGCATTTCAACGCTCGCACCACTTTTGCTGACTGTTTGCGGACTTAAGGCGTCACTTTTTGCGGATTTATCGCTGAAAGTGACGCCGCAGCAAAAGGACAACATGACGATGACAGGCTCATGCCTGCTTAACAGCGCAGTGAATCTGACACTGCATTTTATAGATTAAAAAAGCATCAAAAGGAGAACTTGACGATATCGAGGCTGGTTTTTTGCCGGTGGGGATGACCTGTTTATATAGGCGGCAGTACTGAGTACTCAACCGATACCCCGCAATACCTCAACCCGCGTTCACTCTGGCGCACAGATATCCGTCAAGGACAAAGCAGGCATTTCCTGTTTTGTCAGCACTGTCGCGCGCCAGAGATTGCATGTTGAAAGGTTAAGTAGGGGAATCAGATGAGCCGATTGATTAAGGAATTAAAATTTTTTGCCCGGCAGGGTGGCGGCAGCCATAAAACCTGCCATGACCGCACTCGGATTGCGGGGCGTTTGGGCGCGTTGTTATTGAGCCTGAATATTCAGGTTAAAAGTCTCGGACACTTGAAAGCCAAGCATGTAGAACATTACGTTGATGCCCGTTTATCTCAGGGCATTGCTAAACGAACAGTGCAGAATGAAATGTCTGCGCTGCGTAATATTTTCCGCATGGCAGGCCGGGAGAAACTGGAAACCTCTCCGCGTTTGAGCAATAAGGCGTTGGGATTAAATGGAGCCAGCCGCGCCGGAACGAAGCAGGCGATCCCTGATGCCAAGTTTCAGACTGTGTATCAGAAAGCCCTTGAGCGTGATGCCGGATTTGCCGTCACATTGAAACTTGCCCGCTTGATGGGACTGCGTTCTCAGGAAGCGGTGCAATGTAGTGCTTCATTGAAAAGTTGGCGGAAGCAGTTAGAACAACCAGAGCCGAAACTTTATGTTGTTTTCGGTACAAAAGGCGGCCGGCCAAGACAAACCCATGTACTGGATGTTGCTGCGGTGAAAGAGGCTGTAGAGCAGGCAATTGCTATTGCAGAACAACGAGGTGGAAGGTTGATTGATAAACCGGATCTCAAACAGGCCATGAACTATTGGCGAACCCATACCACAAGAATTGGTTTAACGGGCTGCCATTCTCCCCACAGTTTGCGTTATGCATGGGCACAGGATGCACTGGCGTTTTACCAACAAAATGGCTTTAGCCGCCAAGAAGCACGAGCCTTGGTCTCAATGGATTTAGGGCATGGGGATGGTCGTGGGCGTTATGTGGAACGAGTTTACAGTCAGGGAGGGCAGGAATGATGGAAACTCTGACTTTCATTCGTCTGGACTATGTGATGAAAAAGACCGGATTGGAAAAATCACAAATCGATCATTTGATTCGGCAGGGAAATTTTCCTAAACCTCGCAAGCTGGGTATCCGTTCTATGCTATGGATGGCAAAAGAAGTTGATGAATGGGCGGCAAATAAAGCCAGTAAGGTTCCTAACCTATTGAATTGAGACTGAGTTAGTGATTGGTATTAGTGATTCAGTTATTGAGTCAGATAAAACAATCAGTTAAAGTAATCCCGCCATTGGCAAAATCCGATGGTCAAGGTTTAGCAGCCTTGTGTACCCAAACACTGGTAGGATATTTCTGCCAGTGCGCTTGCTATCACCCTTTCAATGGTGGTTCAGGCGGGGGAGGCTTCGGCCTCGCCGGTGGGTACTCCGGTCTGCTAACCCTGCTTGAATCACCACCATCAATGATTAATTAATGGAAGGGGTAGCAGGAATGAATAACGTTAGAAATGACTGGCATCAAGCCGATATTATTGCTGCATTACGTAAACGTGGTACAACCTTGGCGGCTGTCTCCCGTGAAGCTGGACTCAGCTCATCGACATTAGCAAACGCATTAAGCCGCCCATGGCCTAAAGGCGAATGGATTATTGCTAATTATCTCAACATTCACCCGTCTGAAATCTGGCCTAGCCGTTATTTTGATATGAACGGTAATCTTATCGAACGCAAAATTCGCGAAAAATTAGCAGAATAATTATTCTAATACCGGAAAACATCAGGGAAATAGTCACCTCATCTCATGACCTACTGTGTTGTTTGCTTTGGTGAGGTGGCACAATGGGTTATCCGTCACCGCAATCTTTAATACCTTCTGATCTGTTTATTGGCAACGAGTCATAGATTCAACCCTTCTTTTACTGTAGGCAGTGAATTCTGATATGCTCTGCAAAATATTTTGTTCTCATGTTTTCTTGTGTCTGCGTCTTTGTGTGGTGAACGGTATATCAATCTGTGTATCACTTTTCGTAAAAAGATACCTGATTTTATTTTAATTCTTGTTTAAAAATAGATAGTTATGAGTGAACTAAAACATATTGTAGAAGTGATGATCTCCGAACAGGAGGTTAAACAACGTATTGCTGAACTGGGCCAACAGATCACAGAGCATTATCGCAATAGCGATCGTGAGCTCGTGCTGATTGGTTTGTTGAGAGGATCGTTTATTTTTATGGCAGATCTATGCCGTGAAGTACAGGTTCCTCACGAAGTGGATTTTATGACTGCATCCAGTTACGGCAATGAAATGAGTTCTACCCGCGATGTAAAAATCCTCAAGGATCTGGATGAAGACATTCGTGGCAAAGATGTGTTGATCGTTGAAGACATTATTGATTCGGGCAATACACTGAAGAAAATCCGTGAAATCTTAGGATTGCGCGGGCCGAATTCACTAGCGATTTGTACTTTGCTGAACAAGCCATCTCGCCGTGAAGTTGATGTTCCAGTTGAGTGGATTGGTTATTCGATCGAAGATAAGTTTGTTGTTGGTTACGGCATCGATTATGCACAGCACTACCGCCATTTGCCTTACATTGGGCATGTTACTTTGCTGGAAGATTAATTTTTACTTCAAGCAAACGTAATTTCAGTGCGGTGAGCAGATGGCAGCGGATAGCTGCCATTTGTTTTTTCGCTTTTCACTCTCAATGCATTATTTGATTTGAGATAGTTTGGCAATTGCTTGACGATAATTCAGTTCCAGCTTTTCCCGACTATCAGCGGTGATGTCCAAATCATGCAGCTCGCCATCTTTCAAACCATATACCCAACCGTGAATCATCACTTTCTGCCCGCGTTTCCACGCAGATTGCATAATGGTTGAGTGTCCGAGGTTATAAACTTGTTCAACGACATTTAATTCGCATAAGCGGTTCAAACGCTCATGGGGTGGCAATTCACCGAGCATGGAGCTGTGCTTGTACCATAAATCGCGAATATGGAGCAGCCAATTATTGATTAAGCCCAACTCAGTGCCATCTACAGCAGCTTCAATGCCCCCGCAACCATAGTGACCGCAGATGATGATGTGTTCTACCTGTAAGACATCAACAGCATATTGCACAACTGATAAACAGTTTAAATCGGTATGGATAACAAGGTTGGCAACATTCCGGTGAACAAAAAGGTCACCCGGCGCGGCATCAATCAGTTTTTCCGCAGGAACACGGCTATCAGAACAACCTATCCACAGAAAATGTGGTTTTTGTGCTTTTGACAAATCCTTGAAAAAATGTGGGTTTTCTTCATTTACGGATTTTGACCACTGTTTGTTCCTAGCAAACAGCTCTTCAATCTTTTTCATCATAACGAATAGCCTGGCAACATTTTTGAGATAGAATCATATACAACATTAATTGAGAATTTAATATTTTATTGAGTCATGTTTTTTATTTGATCCCTGTCATTGCAAAGAAATGCAGGAAAAATAGTGGCATAATTTCTACCTTGCACTCAAAAAAATAGCAAAAAATTTAAGGTGTTTTTTACTTATGGCATATGCATTGGAATTAACGCAACTCACAAAAACCTATGCAGGAGGTGTGAAAGCACTGCGGGGAATTGATTTGCGCGTAAATGTAGGTGATTTCTATGCGCTTTTAGGGCCGAATGGCGCAGGAAAATCGACCACAATTGGTATCATCAGCTCATTGGTAAATAAAAGCCACGGCAAAGTCAAAGTATTTGGTTACGATATTGATACGGATCTTGTCAATGCGAAACGCCAGCTTGGGCTTGTCCCACAGGAGTTCAATTTTAACCCGTTTGAAACCGTTATTCAGATTGTACTGTTTCAGGCCGGATATTATGGCGTGCCGCGCCATATCGCGTTGGAAAGGGCAGAAACCTATCTTACCCAATTGGATCTTTGGGAAAAACGCAACGAAAGAGCTATTCGTTTATCTGGCGGCATGAAACGGCGCTTGATGATTGCCCGCGCACTGATGCACCAACCTAAGTTGTTGATCCTTGATGAACCTACAGCGGGAGTGGATATCGAACTGCGCAGATCGATGTGGGAATTTTTGAAAGATCTGAATGCGCAGGGGACGACGATCATTTTGACAACTCACTATCTGGAAGAAGCGGAAATGCTGTGCCGCAATATTGGCATTATTCAACATGGTGAGCTGGTAGAAAACACAAGCATGAAAAATCTGCTCAGTCAGCTTGAACTTGAAACGTTTTTGCTTGATTTGGCACCAACAGGCATAACTCCGGTAGTAGAGGGTTACGCTTATCGCCAACTCGACGCAGTTACGCTGGAAGTCGATGTCAAACGTGGGCAGGGGTTAAATGATATTTTCGCCCAGTTGAGTGCTCAAGGAATTCAAATTAACAGTATGCGCAATAAAGCAAATCGTCTGGAAGAACTATTTGTTGGATTGACCAATAACAATCAAGGAGACAAATAATGTTCCAATTGTACTGGGTGGCTCTGAAAACTATTTGGATTAAAGAAATCACTCGTTTTGGCCGTATTTGGGTACAGACGTTGCTTCCTCCTGTGATCACCATGTCCCTTTATTTCGTTATCTTCGGCAATCTGGTTGGTTCCCGTATAGGTGAGATGGGCGGCTTTGGTTATATGCAGTTTATTGTGCCGGGCTTGATCATGATGTCTGTGATCACCAACTCGTACTCGAATGTCTCTTCCTCTTTTTTTGGTGCCAAGTTCCAGCGCAGCATTGAAGAAGTGCTGGTAGCACCGGTGCCAACCCATATCATCATTGCTGGATTTGTTGGCGGGGGAGTTGCCCGTGGGGTATTGGTGGGGATTTTAGTGACTTTGGTTTCCCTATTGTTCGTGCCATTGCAGATGCATTCATGGGGAATGGTCGTGATTACTCTGTTGGCGACATCTATTCTGTTTTCATTGGCGGGGCTGCTGAATGCCATTTTTGCAAAAACGTTCGATGATATCAGCATTATTCCCACTTTTGTGCTGACTCCGCTGACGTATTTGGGCGGTGTATTTTATTCCCTGACCCTATTGCCGGCTTTCTGGCAGGCCGTATCCAAACTGAATCCGATAGTCTATATGGTCAGTGGATTCCGATATGGTTTCCTTGGTATTACTGATGTTTCATTGGCGATGACATTGGGAATGCTGAGCGCCTTTATTATTGCATTTTACTTTCTGGCTTGGTATTTGATTGAATCAGGCCGCGGCCTCAGAACGTAATAGCGTTAATCCCCTCGATTAATTTCCTCAATTAATTCCCTGCTTCGCCACAGATTAAAGCGGAGTAGGGAATCAAAATCCCGATTTTTCCACAAAACGCGTTTCTTCACTCACTATTTGGAGTGAATGTCTATTTTCCACCAATGAGGGCGTGACGAGACAAATGAATGTGAAACTGGGTGAAGGCTTTTTCGGTTTTTGCTATCAAAATTACCCAGCAACAAACCGACTGTAGGGCCATCGTCTATGGCTCCCAGAGAGCTTCCGCATTGCGGGCAAAAGGCTCGGCTGGAGTAATCGGAGGAGCGAAATAAAGAGGGTGTTCCGCCCGGCCCATTCCAATGAACGGCGGCCTTGGGAAATTCAACCCAACATAGCGTCAATGCCCCAGAATGTTGCTGGCACATGGAACAAGAGCATGTATGAGGATCACCAACTTCACCTGCTGCTGTAAATCGAATATAACCACACAGACATCCGCCGGAATATTCAAGTTTTTTCATATGATGGCTCTAATTTAGGTTGCTGAAAGTAGAATAAATTTGCCTTTCTGATGAACTTAGCAATACCTTTTTGGTTTCTGTATTCAATGCTGTCATATAGTTACTTTTCTACATAGTTTCTACATTATATATTCGCAGTTAAATGATAATGCTTTCATCGAAAATAATAGGGGATATAGAATAAGAAATTCATTTTTAATATTAAGTTATATCTATCCCTGCCTATTAACATACTAGGTGTCTTCTTAGGTTCCTGCCAGAAATATAACAAAGCTCATTATGCCATATGAAGTGAATGACCTATTATTTCTTTTTTGATGTTATTGTCTTATTTACAGCCTCTTCACCAATTATTTTTCGGGTCATTCCTTAATAAAGGATGCACCTGATTATGCTTTGGTGTCAGGAACTTTTTATTCTGGTGTGATTTAAATATTTATTGTGTTTCTACATTATGTTTCTGCAATGTATTTCTACTATAAGTCTCAAGTACAAGTCTCAAGTTAGAGAGGTTAAATTCATGCCTATCATTAGATTTCCAAACGGTGAGAAAAAAGAATTTGAATGCCCCGTATCTGTGCTCGATATTGCAAAGTACATCAGTACCAGTCTGGCCAAATCAGCCGTTGCCGGTAAAGTTAACGGTCAGTTAGTTGATCTCTGCGAGCTTATTGTTGATGATTCAGAAGTCAATATCATTAGGGCTGACGATCCTGAAGGGATAGAGATAATACGCCACTCTTTTGCCCACTTAATCGGGCAGGCGGTTAAGCAACTATATCCTGATGCTAAAATGGCCATCGGCCCCGTCATTCAGGATGGTTTTTACTATGACATTGACCACTCCCCTTTTTCTTTGGATGACATTTCTACAATAGAGCAACGCATCCAAAAATTAGTGAAGAAAAACTATGATGTGATCCGTAAAAGAGTCACCCTTGATGAAGCCATTCGCGTTTTTTCTGAACGCAATGAACCTTATAAAGTAGAAATCATTCAAGGGTTGGATAAATCGACCACACATGTCAATTTGTATATTCACGAAGAATATGTGGATATGTGCAGAGGCCCTCATGTTCCTAATACACGTTTTCTGCACCATTTTAAATTACTGAAAGTCTCTAGTGCTTATTGGCGGGGAGATTCAAATAATCAATCGTTGCAGCGCATATATGGAACCGCCTGGAATTCAGAGGGTGAATTAAATGAATATTTGGAAGCCCTAAAAGAAGCTGAAAAAAATGATCACCGGAATATTGGTAAGCGGCTCGATCTTTTCCATATGCAGGAAGAAGCGCCGGGTATGGTTTTCTGGCATGCGAAAGGTTGGACAATTAATAAAACAATTGTTAACTACGTGCGGGAACGCTTGGAGGCTTTTGGTTATGACGAGATTCATACACCCCAATTAGTTGACAGAATTCTTTGGAAAAAGTCAGGCCATACAGACAAATATTCCGAGAGACATATATCGAAGGCAGGGAATATGCTGTAAAACCAATGAATTGCCCGTGCCATATTCAAGTTTTTAATGATGGCTTAAGAAGTTACAAAGACTTGCCGATTCGATATGCTGAATTCGGTTGTTGCCATCGTTATGAGCCATCGGGAAGTTTACGTGGCCTGATGCGTGTCAGGTCGATGGTTCAAGATGACGGGCATATTTTTTGTCAAGAAAGCCAAATTCGCTCTGAAGTTTCCCTATTTACTGGTCAAGTTTTTCAGGTTTACCAAGATCTTGGTTTCGAGCAGAAAAACATATCAATTAAAATCGCCACTCGTCCAGAGAATAGAATTGGTTCTGATGAAGTGTGGGATCGGGCGGAAACAGCACTACAGGATGCAGTCAAACAAGCGGGATACCGCTATGAAATATTACCGGAAGAAGGTGCATTCTATGGCCCCAAAGTCGAATTCCATTTAAAAGATCGTATGGGAAGAGAGTGGCAGTGCGGAACAATCCAGCTGGATTACTTGATTCCTGATCGCTTGGGCGCCAGGTTTATTAATGAGCAAGGGAATAAAGAAGTGCCTGTCATGTTGCATCGGGCAATGCTTGGCTCCGTAGAACGTTTCATTGCAATATTGATTGAACATTATGCCGGTGCGCTTCCAACTTGGCTTGCTCCGCATCAGATTGCCATTATGAATATTTCAGAGAAGCAAACAGACTTTTGTATAGCTTTGCACGATAAGCTGAAAGCGCAAGGGTTGAGAGTCAAATTAGATATACGCAATGAAAAAATTGGCTATAAGATCCGCGAAAATACGTTGATGAAAATACCTTATTTAATTGTCATCGGAAATGCGGAAGTTGAATCAAATCAGCTATCGTTACGCATGGGAACGGGCGAGGATGTGGGAAGAATCGATATTGCTGATTTTATTTCTCTCGTGTCCAATGACATTAAGTTCAAGCATCATTCCCCGTTAGTCGCTTTGGCTCAGAAACAGCACCCCGCTGATCTGGCTGATATGATAGAAAATTAATATTTTCAGCTAATTAAGTCAGGGGAACTCGTCCTGAGATATTGTTGCATATGCCCAGAGGCAAGAAGGAATGTTGGCAGGAAGGTAAAAAAGTAGCACGATGACGCTGAAACGGGTCATTTTCAACGAGTTGTTGTTATCAAAGGGAAATGAAAGTCAGGCAGAACTTATTGATGCAGCAGACAAGTTCTTTTAAAGTAGCCACCGCCTGAGGTATGCCATTATTTTGTTTTCTAAGAAAAAATATGATCGTGCCTCAGGCTCTTATTTGTTCCTTCCTTCCTTCCTTCCTTCCTTCCTTTCTTAAATGACGCTCAGGTTAATGATTTATGACAGATACAACATATTCTCCCATTACCACTTATTCTCCCATTACCACTGTGGCAACTATCAATAACAGTAAGGTATTGGCAAATGAGTGGGGGACGTTGACTCAATACGATATAACCTACACCCGATCAAATGGCTTAGAACAAAAATTCACGCGTGAAGCTTACGATCGAGGACACGGAGCGACGATCTTACTCTACCATCCAGTTGAAAAAACAATCATTCTAACGAGTCAATTCCGCCTGCCTGCCTTTTTGGGCGGTCACAATTACGAACTGGTTGAAGCATGTGCTGGCCTTTTGGATGAAAACGATCCCATACAGGCGATTAAAAGAGAGGCTGAAGAAGAAACCGGCTATCAATTAAATGAGATCACAAAGATTGGCGAATTATTCATGAGTCCTGGCTCTGTTACCGAGCGTCTGCATTTTTTTATCGCGCCTTTTACCCATGATATGCGAATCAATGAGGGAGGCGGTCTGGAAGAAGAAGGGGAGGATATCAAGGTACTTGAGATCCCTATAAAAGATGCCCTGAAAATGATTGATAATGGTCAGATCATTGATGCCAAAACAATTATTTTAATTCAACATCTTGTGATTAAAGGTATTTGCACTCCTTAATCATTCCTATATGGCGTAAATATATAATTTTCATTGCGCCCCGGCAATTCCAGTCATCCAGCCACATAATTATCAATGTGACTGGATGTGGCTGGGAGATGCACTTCCCCTTATTGCTTCAATGCAACCCGAAATCCATCGGGATATATAGGGCAGTTAGTCAGCTAAAGCAACCTGCTGATTGTCAATCAAACGTGTTTGACCTAACCATGCAGCCATCAGGATCACGGCTTTTTTGCTTTGTCTTGTTAATGGCGCCAGATTTTCTGCATCACGGATAAATATCTCATCCGGCATAAAACCTTTTTCCCGCAGATGGGAGGATGCCAACTCAACTAATTGTTCGACATCACGCTCACCCTGTTGCAGTCTCTCCGCTATCACCTGCATGACTTGATAAAGCACGGGGGCAACTTTTTTCTCTTCGGTAGACAAAAGATTATTGCGCGAGCTGAGTGCCAAGCCATTTTTATCACGAACGGTCGGCACAGGAACCAATGTAATATCGTAAGACATATCCGCAATCATTTTGCGGATAATCTGTAATTGCTGAAAATCTTTTTCGCCAAAATAAACTAAGTCAGGCTGGATCAGATTAAATAGCTTGCTGACAACTGTAGTCACGCCACGGAAATGTCCCGGGCGGCTGGCGCCTTCAAGGATATAAGAGAGTTCCGGTTCTTCGACAAAAGTTTGGTGGCCATTCAACCCATTCGGGTACATCTCCCCAGCACTGGGAGCAAAAACCAGCTCAACATTGTGACGGTTCAGTTTTTCGCAATCTTCCTGCAAAGTGCGTGGGTAGTTGACCAAATCGTCTTCTCGGTCAAATTGCATGGGATTTACGAAAATACTGACAATAACGACATCAGCCTGAGCTTTGGCGGTATCAACTAAAGCCATGTGCCCGTCATGCAGATTCCCCATCGTTGGGATAAAGGCGATGCGTTTCCCCGCTTGGCGCCAACGGCGGATTTCACGGCGTAAAATGGGGGTTGTTTCTATAATCAGCATTGCTGTACTCCTTTAATAGCAGTCATGCTGGCAACTATTCCATTTTAGTTGAAAGAATAGTTGAGAGAATGTTGGTTGAAAGAACGTCAGTTGAAGGAATGTGCTTTATCAGGGTAGGCACCACTTTCAACTTCTTCGATATAGAGATTGATGGCATCCCGTATATTGCCGGTTTCTTTAAGGAAGTCTTTGGCAAATTTAGGTGCTTTGGCGGTAATGCCCAAAGCATCATGCATGACAAGAATTTGCGCATCAGTCATATTGCCGGCACCGATGCCAATGACCGGGATATCCAGCGCGTCGGTGACACGCTTCGCCAATTCGGCCGGAACGCATTCCAGTACGAGTAATTGCATCCCCGCATTTTCTAAGGCAATGGCATCATTGAGTAATTTCTGGGCTGCATCTTCACTGCGCCCCTGCACTTTATAACCACCCAAGATATTGACTGATTGTGGGGTTAGCCCCAAGTGGCCGCAAACCGGGACTGCCCGTTCGGCCAACATTTTAACTGTATTACACAGCCAGTCCCCACCTTCAATTTTGACCATATTGGCACCGGCACGCATCAAAGCAGCGGCACTGGCAAAACTTTGCTCTGGGGTGGCATAACTCATGAAAGGTAAATCAGCGATAAGGAAAGCGTTGGGAGCGCCATTGCGGACACTTCGGGTGTGGTATGAGATATCTTCAACGGTAACGGGTAAGGTAGAATCGAATCCCTGCACAGTCATGCCAAGTGAATCGCCAATGAGCATAACATTGATGCCTTGTTCGGCAAAAAGATGGGCGAAGCTGGCGTCGTAAGCTGTGATAGTCGCGAACTTGCGTTTCTCTTTTTTTAACTGGCGCAGGTCAGCCAGGGTTGTTGGTTTCATTATTATCTCCTGAATGGGTATACCTTTATTTTCAAGTCGCTGTGTGAATTTGCCCACAACCTGAAATGATACCTGTCGTCTTTCAAGTGGCAGCGCTGTTGGCTGTGCTCACTCCGATCACCATTTTTACAAACGTACGGAGGTCTATGCTTCCGGGGATGAATGAAAGGCGCTTGCTTTTCACCGGAGGTCAGCTTTGGGCTGGGTAAACTTGTTCCCTTGCCATCGCGCTGCATCTTGAAATCCAAAATGGGTATAGGCATAGGGCCTATCTCAATTTAAGGGAATTTTTAAAATACCCCAATTACGATAGGCCCTGATTATCCAGAAATCGGCCTTGGTTGTATGAGATGTTGAATGACTTTCCTTTATAAAATTGTTGGTTATTACCAAAATGTCAGGCCGTTTTCTGGAACTTGTGTCAATCGTTCCGCCAGCGTTTCTCCATCGGGGAATACAAGGCCGGGAGCAATTTCTGCAAGTGGATAAAGCATGAATTCGCGCTGTTTTAAGCCGTAATGAGGGACGGTCAGACGTTCAGTTTCAATGACATGTTCACCAAACAGCATGATATCCAAGTCGAGAGTCCTGGGCCCCCAACGCTCATTTTTGCGAACGCGGCCTTGTGCCAATTCAATTGCTTGAGTGTGATCAAGCAATGTTTCTGCTGGTAATAGCGTGTCCAGTGCGACGGCGAGGTTAAGGAAATCAGGCTGATCTTGTGGCCCCATCGGTTTGGTGCGATAGAAAGATGATTGAGCGACCAAAGTGGTTTCAGGGATAGTTTTCAGTGCAGCAAGTGCATTATTGACTTGCTGCAAAGGAGAGGCCTGATTACTGCCAATGGCGACATAAACCCGAGTCATATTAGCTGTTGGCCCTATTCTGACGGGGGCGTCCGCCACGGCGTGGACGTGTTCTGCGACGGAGCGGCTCGTTGCCTAGCTCTGATATCATGCCGCGCTGTTGGGAAGGGGGTGATTGCTGGAATTCACTCCACCAATTCACCAACTCTTTCAACTCATGGCGTGGCTCAATGCTGGCACGTAATTCCAGTAAATCATACGCAGCACGGAACTTCGGATGCTCCATCAATTTATTAGCCCGCTTGCCTTGACGGCGCGGCAGGCGGAGCTGAAGCAGCCAAATGTCACGCATGGTGGTGGTATGGCGTTTCGGAATGGCGATGGAGCGACATTGTTCATCAAGAATGTCATTCATTGCCAGAGCGAACGCATCGTAATACTGCAACCCACCTTCCTGTGACAGTTTTTCCGCATGTTCAATCAATGGATACCACAGTATGGCCGCGAATAAAAATGCGGGGTTAACGCGCTTGTCGTTCTGGATACGGTGATCTGTATTTTTCAATACCTGCACCAGTAGCCTTTCCATCGGGGAATCATGGCCTTGAGTGAAACCGCGCTGGATCATGGGGAACAATGGCTGGAACAAGTGATATTCACGCAGCAGTTTGTAAGTGCTGTAACCCTGCCCTGATTGTAATAACTTCAGCGATTCTTCGAACAAACGCGCAGATGGAATTTCGCCCAATAAGAAGGCAAGGCGTGGGATCGGTTCTGCGGTGGCCGGTTCAATGGTCATATCCAGCTTGCTGGCAAAACGGACAGCACGCAGCATGCGCACGGGATCTTCCCGGTAACGGGTTTCCGGATCGCCAATTAAGCGAATGATGCCTTCATTGAGATCTGCTAATCCGCCGACATAATCCCGCAAGGCGAAATCTTCAATGCCGTAATAGAGGCTATTGATGGTGAAATCGCGGCGAACGGCATCTTCTTCGACTGAGCCGAAAATATTGTCGCGCAGTAACATGCCGCTCTGTGCTTTGTGCGACTGATTGCGATCGTTGTTTTCAACTTGATCATGTGGCCCGCGGAAAGTAGCAACTTCAATGACATCCGGGCCAAACATAATATGAGCAAGGCGAAAACGACGGCCGACAAGGCGGCAATTGCGGAACAGTTTACGAACCTGTTCTGGTGTAGCGTTGGTGGCTATATCAAAATCTTTGGGTTTTTTGTGCAGCAGTAAGTCGCGAACGCCACCGCCAACCAAATAGGCTTGAAAACCTGATTTATTCAGGCGATACAGAACCTTCAGTGCATTATCACTGATGTCTTTACGGGAAATCGGATGTTGATCCCGTGGTATCACCGTGATTGGAGTGTCCGAAGGCTTTACCTTTGCGGATTTTTTCTTCATTTTGTCGTTATCGGCATATGATGAAGACGAATGATTTTCTCTGCGACGCCTACGCGGAGAACTGCTCTCTGTTTGAGCAGAATGGTCAGATACGGTGACTGGCCTTTCACTGACTGCCTGTGTGTTGGGCTTTACCCTATTATCGCGGGCCAACAGATTACGGCAGAAAGTTGCTACTCGGTTAAAAATGGTACACCTCGATAGTGACTAATCAATGAAAACAAAAAACAGCCGCCAATCATAACTTACTGGACATTTTTTGAGAATGCTTACAAAGCCAATAGAAACACTTTATTTAAATTAGCGATTATTCGCTTCACTCGTTATGTTTTTCAGGCGGAACTGCGTTTATATTCCAACCTGCGATCGCTTGTTGGAGCAATTGCTCAATCGTGAGATCTTGCCAACCTGCAATCGTGGGTTGATTCAAAAATGATAACGCATCAATAAGCAATGGCCTTGGATCGCTCAGTGGGAGCGGCTGGGCATGATTTTGCTTGGAAAGTTTATTTCCCTCTTTGTTCAGCACGAGAGGCAAATGCACATAATCCGGCGTCTTATAATCCAATTGATTGTATAGAGAAATTTGACGAACTGTAGGTTCAATTAAGTCCGCTCCTCTGACAATTTCAGTGACGCCCTGATAGTTATCATCAATAACAACGACAAGATTATAGGCGAATAAGCCATCTTTGCGATGAATGATGAAATCTTCTTTCGCCATTTCCGTGGACACGGTGACATTACCTTGCAATTTATCGCGAAAACCATAAACCGGATAATGTTGTTTCAGGCGGATAGCTGCATTGTCTGCACTGAGATGCAAATCCCGGCAGTAACCGTCATAAAACCCTCCCAGTTGGTGAATGCGCTGGCGGGTGCAGGTACAGTAATAACTTTTTCCCTGCTGTTGCAACTGGTCAAGAATGGCGCGGTAAGCATCATGTCGCTGAGATTGATAAAGCACTTTATCATCCCAGTTGAGGCCGTAGTGTTCAAGCGCCTTCAATATCCGGCTGGCTGCGCCGGCAACTTCCCGGGGGGGATCAATGTCATCAATGCGCATTAGCCATTTTCCGTGGCAGGCGCGTGCCTGTAGATAACTGCCCAGAGCAGTCACTAAAGAGCCGAAATGAAGATCACCTGAAGGAGATGGGGCAAATCGCCCGACATAGAGCGGGGAATGTTCAGATTGTGTCATATTGGAATTAATGCAGGGTGATACGGCGCCATTCAGCGCCGTACTTACCCCATGTACTTTCATGTACTTTAATTATTCATGTATTTTAATTAAACAGTTAGCCAGCCATTTGCTTTTCGCGAATTTCGGCCAATGTCTTACAGTCAATACACAAATCGGCTGTAGGGCGAGCTTCCAAACGGCGGATGCCGATTTCAACCCCACAGGATTCACAATAGCCGAAGTCGTCCTCTTCGACTTTTTTCAGCGTTTTCTCGATCTTTTTGATCAATTTACGCTCACGATCCCGATTTCGTAATTCAAGACTGAACTCTTCTTCTTGCGCCGCACGGTCCACTGGATCAGGGAAGTTAGCTGCCTCATCTTGCATATGAGATACAGTACGGTCTACTTCATCCCTGAGTTGGTTGCGCCATGCTTCCAGAATCAGCTTGAAATGCTCTAACTGGGCATCGTTCATGTATTCTTCGCCTGGCTTTTCCTGGTAAGGTTCTACCCCAGCGATGGCGAGAATGCTCAAGGACGAGGTTTTACGTTTTTGCCCTTCTTGCATAATGCTTCTCCTTACACTCGCACTATCAAATGACCCCCCCAACAGTAGGGGGGAAAAAATAGGCCGCTATAAATAGCAGATGACTGCGAGGTTGGCAATTGTTCCTGCCATTAGTTTTACAATGGTGTGAAGACAAACGTGTTTACTGTCTAAATATATCGCAAAACTAAGCTCATCAGTATGTTCTGTTTACAAATTATCCCATTGATAAGAAAGGTAATTTGTCACATAGAACCATCCCTTTTTCTGTCATGTTGGCCTTATAACAGATTACTTCGACTCCTGAATTGCATGCTTGTTCCAAAAGAACAGCATAATCAGGGTCAATATGTTTTGCTGCCGCAACCTGATTGACTCCAGAGTGTAATACAGCAAATAACAGGACAGCACGCTGGCCTTGTTGTGCTATCAATGATAGCTCACGTAAATGTTTTTGCCCGCGAATTGTGACTGCATCCGGAAAATATCCATTATTTTGTTGATATAATGTTACTGATTTAACTTCAATATAGCAGTTAACTTTTTGTTTTGACTGTAACAATAAATCTATGCGGCTTTTCTCTTTTCCATAGCTCACTTCACGGCTAATTTGCTCATAGCCAGATAATTCCGAAATTACATTTTTTTCAATAGATTGATAAGCTAACTCGTTGGCTCTGAGTGTATTGACACAAATCCAATGACCTTCTTGAGTCTGGGTCAGCTCCCAGCTATTTGGGTATTTACGTTTGGGATTGTCAGAGGTGGAATACCAAACCGTGTCTCCCGGCGTTGCACAGCCTGTCATTGCGCCGGTATTGGCGCAGTGTATAGTCAGCTCCTCGCCTTCTGGCGTGAGGACATCCGCGAGAAAACGTTTGTAACGCCGGATTAAAGTGGCTGATTTCAGGGGCGGAGCAAATTCCATAAACTTTCCTCATAACCAGTGGTCAATAGCATTTGTTGATAGATATACACTTCGTCTTTCAAACTGTCTCTTTATTGGCTGCGCTCGCTCACCCCGATCACCGTGTTTACCAACATACAGTTATCTATGCTCCCGGGGATTATGAGAGACTCCAGCCTTTCACCGGAGGCCAGCCTTTGGCTGTTCAAATTCGTTCCCGATGAATTTGTCATTCCCTTGCCGCCGAGATGCAATTTAAAATTCATTGCATATAAAATGAATCGCTCAACAGTTTCAATGGACTGAAATTCGATGAAATAAAATTGAAGGTGCCAATGCTACAATGGCATTCATTGAAAGTTAATCCATTATGGTGTTCTTTTGTTATTACCAAGTTATGACTCGTTACCTATTTACGATGTAGTCGAATCAGTAATCACTGAATTGCAGACATCGAAGCAGGTTCTGCTGCATGCGCCAACAGGGGCAGGAAAATCAACCGGGTTGCCTTTGGCGATTTTACACCAAGGCCGACTGCCCGGCCGCATTATTATGCTGGAACCACGGCGCATTGCTGCCCGCAGTGTGGCTGAACGCCTTGCTGAGCAGCTGAATGAGCCTGTAGGCATGACCGTGGGCTATCGTATGCGCTCGGAAACGAAAATCAGTGCATCTACGCGCCTTGAAGTGGTGACTGAAGGGATCCTGACTCGTATGCTCCAGCAAGATCCTGAGTTGAGCGATGTCTCTCTTGTTATTCTGGATGAATTCCATGAACGCAGTTTGCAGGCTGATCTTGCACTGGCTTTGCTGCTGGAAGTTCAGGAAGGGTTGCGTGATGATTTACGCATTTTGGTCATGTCGGCAACGTTGGACAATCAGCGCCTTTCTACATTATTACCGGATGCCCCCGTTATTGTTTCAGAAGGGCGAAGCTATCCGGTAGCGCGATCATATCACCCGCTTTCTCCCCACCAGCCTTTTGAACAGTCAGTCGCCTCGGCAGTATTGCGCCTGTTGCAGCAAGAAACGGGATCATTGCTACTGTTTCTACCCGGCGTGGGTGAAATTCAGCGCGTATTGTCACAGCTGGAAAGCAAAATAAATGACGACACATTATTGTGCCCGCTCTATGGCGCGCTGTCATTGTCCGATCAACGCAAGGCAATAACACCGGCCCCTGCGGGCATGCGTAAAGTGGTATTGGCGACGAACATTGCAGAAACCAGCCTGACAATTGAAGGGATCCGTTTGGTGATCGATAGTGGGCTTGAACGTGCCAGCCGGTTTGAGCCGAAAAGCGGGCTGACCCGCCTGATAACCCAACGTATCAGCCAAGCATCAATGGTGCAGCGTGCAGGTCGTGCCGGACGATTGGAAGCGGGAGTTTGCTGGCATTTGTTCAGTCAGGAACAGGCCGAAAGAGCGGCGGAACACAGTGAGCCGGAAATCCTGAATGCCGATTTAAGCAATCTGTTGCTCTCATTGTTGCAATGGGGATGCCGTGACAGTGCCCAGCTTCATTGGTTGGATAATCCGCCGCAACCCGCATTGGCTGTTGCAGAGTCCCTGTTGTTGAAATTGGGGGCACTGGATGAGAAGCAACAACTGACGGCCCGAGGTTGGCAGATGGCTGAACTTGGCAGCGATCCGCGTCTGGCGGCAATGTTATGTGCCGCCAAGGAACATGCGGCGAAAGAAAAAGATAACACAGCGCTGGCAACGGCAGCGAAACTGGTCGCCATTTTGGAAGAACCGCCACGCCGTGGCCAGCCAGATCTGATCCATTGGATGACAATCAACCAGCGCCATTGGCAACAACGGGCGAACCAACTCATCCGGAATCTTATCGCGCAAGGTGAACGTCAGCGTATTGATAATAGACATGACAAAATCGATTTTGACCTTATTCCTGAATTATTGATACAGGGATTTCCCGATCGAATCGCTAAAAACCGTGATAATCTTGGGCGCTTCCAGCTAACCAATGGGTTGGGCGTAGCGCTGGAACGTGACGAGCCGCTGTCTGCGGAGGCTTGGTTGATTGCCCCTTCATTGCAGCAGGGGAGCAAACAGCCTGATGCCAGAGTCTTGCTTGCCTGCCCATTGAATATTGAGCATGCCATACGTCAATATCCGCTTTTGTTTACTGAACATACGGCAGTAGAGTGGGATGATAGCAAAGGATCCCTGCGGGCATGGCGGCGTTTGCAATGCGGGCGCTTGATAGTCAAGGCCCAGCCTCTGGCAAAACCGTCAGCAGCAGAATTGCAAGAGGCTTTACTGAATTGGGTTCGGCAGGAAGGGTTATCGGCATTGAATTGGTCATCGGAAGCCTTGCAACTGCGCATTCGTCTGGAAAAGGCGACAGAATGGTTGCCTGAAATCGAATGGCCGCAGGTTGATGATGACGCCTTGCTCAACACCCTTGAGCAGTGGCTGCTTCCTGCCTTGGAAGGGGTCGGTAATTTAAAAGGCTTGCGCCAGATAGAACTATCTTCTTGCCTGCAAGGTTTACTGGATTGGCAACAACGGCAGATACTGGATAATGAACTGCCTACTAATTACACTGTGCCGACAGGAAGCCGGATTGCCATTCAATACTTTAAGGATAAGCCACCCGTATTGTCAGTCAGAATGCAAGAAATGTATGGTGAGCGGCAAAATCCGGTACTGGCGAAAGGGCGGATCCCGGTAGTCATTGAATTACTGTCTCCAGCTCATCGTCCATTGCAGATCACGCAAGATCTGGCTGCATTTTGGTTCGGTGCTTACCGTGAGGTACAAAAAGAGATGAAAGGGCGTTATCCCAAACACTTATGGCCGGATGATCCTGCCAACACAGCACCGACAAGACGTGTGAAGAAATATCTGTAATCACTTTTGGAATTATGTTGCTGTATTTATGTATCTGTATTCATCTAGCGGCATTTGATCACTGAGTGATTAGATAAAGAACGCATTAAAAAAGCGCATTGAATAAAAACAATTGGAGAATTCGGTATGTCTGATGATGATCGTCAGCCAATCGGACGTAAGGGCGAAAAATCGAAACGGCGTCGTGAGCGAGCATCAAAAAATCGCGTTCGGCGGGATGATTATGATGACTACGATGATTATGAAAATGACGACGACGATGAGGATGAAGTCATGACCAAAAAAGGGAAAAAATCCCGTTCACCCAAAGCTCGAACGCCAAAGAAGAAAAATCGTTGGCTTTTGTGGTTGCTGGTAAAAATCTTTATCGTGCTGACGGTGTTGGTTGTTATTTATGGCTTCTATCTGGATAACAAAATTCGCCAGCGTATCGATGGAAAAGTCTGGGATTTACCGGCTGCTGTTTATGGCAGAATGGTTAACCTTGAGCCGGGCATGAACTACAGCAAAGATGAAATGGTTCATTTGTTGGAGGGTATGCAGTACCGGAAGGTAACGAAAGCCACTCGTGCGGGTGAATTCGTTGTCAAAGGAAACAGCATTGAGATGTTGCGTCGCCCGTTCGATTTCCCTGATGGGAAAGAAGGGCAAATTGAGGCTCGCCTCTCCTTTGATAACAACCATCTTTCCCGTATCGAAAATATGGAAAACCAGCGTCAGTTTGGTTTCTTCCGCCTCGATCCGAAATTGATCACCATGATGCAGTCGCCGAATGGCGAACAGCGTCTGTTTGTTCCGCGTTCAGGTTTTCCTGACTTACTGGTTCAGACGTTGCTGGAAACAGAAGATCGCTACTTCTATGAACATGGCGGAGTCAGGCCGCTTTCCATCGTTCGAGCAGCATTGGCCAATCTGACAGCGGGGCATTCGGTTCAGGGAGGCAGTACCCTGACCCAGCAGTTGGTGAAAAACTTGTTCCTGTCCAATGAAAGAACCCTGAGCCGCAAAGCAAATGAAGCGCTCATGGCGTTGCTGATGGATGCCCGTTACAGTAAAGACCGTATTCTTGAGCTATATCTAAATGAAGTTTACTTGGGGCAAAGTGGTGACGAACAGATCCGGGGTTTCCCGCTGGCGAGTTTGTACTATTTTGGTCGCCCAATAGAAGAACTGAGTTTGGATCAACAGGCTTTGCTGGTTGGCATGGTAAAAGGCGCGTCGCTGTATAACCCGTGGCGCAACCCGAAACTTGCCCTCGAACGCCGCAACGTCGTATTGAAAATTCTCCAGAATCGTAATGTTATCGATCAAGAATTGTATGACATGCTGAGTGCCCGCCCATTGGGTGTAAAACCCAAAAGCGGGGTGATAACGCCACAGCCTGCCTTTATGCAGCTAGTGCGTCAGGAATTGCAGGAAAAATTAGGCGATAAGATTAACAACCTGTCCGGTGTGAAAATTTTCACCACCTTAGATCCGGTATCTCAGGATGCGGCAGAGAAATCAGTGGAAGAGGGCGTTGCAGCGTTACGGAAAACTCGCAATATCAAAGATCTGGAAGGGGCTATGGTTGTTGTTGACCGCTTCAGTGGTGAAGTTCGCGCGATGGTCGGGGGAGCACAACCGCAATATGCAGGCTTTAACCGCGCATTGAATGCCCGCCGTTTGATTGGCTCTCTGGCGAAACCCGCGACTTATCTGACGGCATTGAGTGAACCGGATAAATACCGTTTGAATACTTGGTTGGCAGATGAACCTATTGCTATTCCTATCGCGGGAAGCGCGCCTTGGTCACCGAAGAACTTTAGCCGTACTTTCAGCGGACGAGTAATGCTGATTGACGCGTTGGCACGTTCGATGAATGTTCCAACCGTGAATTTGGGCATGGATGTTGGATTGGATCGCATTACCAATACGCTAGTGTCTTTGGGCATTCCTGCGAAAGAGATCCAGAAGGTTCCGGCCATGCTGCTGGGTGCCGTTAACCTGACACCTATGGAGATGGCACAGGAGTTCCAGACCATTGCCAGCGGAGGCAACAAAGCCAACCTTTCCGCGGTGCGCTCTATCATGGCTGAAGATGGTACGGTGATTTACCAGAGCTATCCGCAAGCGGAGAGAGTTGTGCCGCCACAAGCCGCCTATCTGACACTATACGGTATGCAGCAGGTTGTGGTACAAGGCACAGGGCGTTCATTGACCGGAAAATACGGCAGATTAAATTTGGCCGGGAAAACCGGGACAACCAATGATCTGCGTGACAGTTGGTTTGCGGGGATTGATGGCAAAGAGGTCGCAATTGTCTGGACTGGCCGTGATAACAATGGGCCGACCAAATTGACGGGAGCAACTGGCGCCCTGACGATTTACCGCCGTTATCTGGACAACGAAACGCCTCTGACACTGAACAACAATCCTCCGGAAGGTATCGCGGATATGTCAATCAATGAAGATGGCAGTTTCAACTGTACGGGGACAGGCATCAGGACTCTGCCTGTCTGGACAGATGATCCGCAGGCCTTGTGTCAGCAATCTGTGCAACAGCAGCCGATAGAGGATAACGAAGAAGAAGCTCCGGGTTGGCTGCGCGAGATGTTTGGTCAATAATTACCGCAGTAATCAGTAAAAGGCCACTCCCCACCGCAATCGGGTGGGGAGTTTGTCTTTAATCTCATTTCCCTCGTTTAATCTTCCCCGGCCTGATTTTCTTTAACCAGACTTTCCATCTCTCAGTTTTCCATTAATTAATGGCAATGGTTCAACGGCAATGCAGTTTGATCAATCACCAGTTCATCAATCACCAAAGCAAGCTTTCTGGCATACGGCAACAATGTCCGCGATGGGATGGATAACGGAAGAATTCCCCACGATACCTTGCCAGCCCCCATTTAATACCTTGCCAGCCCCCATTTAATATTACATAGAAAACAATTGCCGAATTTATTGGATTTTTATTTAAGCGAAAAGTAAATATCCACGATATATATAGGTGTATATGTGGATACACAGGGTAGCAATTCTAAATTATCTTAATCAGACTATTTTATTATGTCGTAAAATAAATTTTCATGAAAAGGATATATACGCGTCGTACTTCAAGGTGCATGTATTATCATCCCGCGACGCGGGATGATAATACGTTGCTTCCTGAAACTTGAAATTAATAGGGTATAGATAAAGAGATTAAAAAACGATAGCAGGAAAAATGATAGCAAGGAGAATAAACGCAGCCAACAAAGCTGCGATTTGAAAGGTGACGGGATAACGACAGCGAAAGTTCTTATCTAATTAATTGGGCGTTTGTTTTTTAGGCTGGTGGATGTTCTCTTTGTTCTCTGTATCGATAAGTTTTTCTGTTGTGGTATTTAATAAATACGCATTCAGATTAAATGTGATAAATGCATCATCTTGAGGTGAATAGCCCAATATTTTGCGGGTTTGGGTGAGATCAAGGCGCTTAAACCGATTGTTGGAAATGCCGTGGGCGATAAAAAACGTAATGCCTTCCGCCTCAATGGCACAAGTAATCAAATGAACAGCATCTTCATGGCTCAGCCAGGCACTCAGGTCACGGGCATTTTTCAGCTCGTGCTGCTCCTTGGGTTCGAAAGCCCCTATTCGTAGCACGACGGAAGATAATCCTTGCTGAGTTGCGAAATAAGAACAGAGAGCTTCGCCATAACACTTTGTCACGCCATACAGATTGGCAGGTGAAACAGCTACCCCATCGGGGATCTGTTTATCAACGGGATATCCTTCAATTGTCTGCGCGCTGCTGGCAAAGACAAAGCGGCGGCATTGCGATTTTGCTGCGGCTTGCAGAAGGTAAGTTGTAGTTAAGATATTGGCAGATAATAACTGTTCAAACTTCGCGTCAGGGTGGGGAATACCGGCGAGATGAACAATATTCTCCATCCCTATGACGAGTTGTTCTGAAACAGACGGATCGGATAAATTAGCAGGAATAAAACGATGGGGAGGTAAAACCGGATAGTCGGGATGTTTTTGATCGACAAGTGTAAAAACATAATGTTCTTGCATAGCCAGAAAAAAAGTTCGCCCTATACGCCCGCTTGCTCCGGTTAACAAAATAGTACGTTTTGACATTATTTTTTCCAATTTTGTTTATCAATAAGGTTGGATGTAATGTGTCCGATTAATTTTATGAGGTTAAAAGACATTTTGATAGGGAGATTATTTATTATAGATTAATCCAATGAACTGAATCAGAGGGTGTAGCATCTTGAATCTTCTCGTCTTATGCTTAGTTTTTATTACCGCAGCGTTATTACATGGAATCAGCGGCATAGGTTTTCCGATTGCCAGTACAACTTCATTAAGCCTATTTATGCCATTGAAAGAGGCCGTGGTATTAGCCTTATGGCCGACGTTATTAGTCAATGTCTTGAGTGTAATATCAGGCGGGAAGATAGGGAATATACTCTATAAATATGGTTTATTGGCATTATTCTCATTAATTGGCAGTTTTATCGGTGCCAAGCTTTTATTCTTAATTAATCCTGCCTACTTACAGCTCTTGCTGAGTGCTGTCATTGCATTTTACATTTTCACAAGTATTCGCAGCAGCAATTTCCGCTTACCTGAAAACCCAATTATTTTGGCGTTTTTCGGTTTGGCGGCCGGAGTGATTGGTGGTGCGACCAATGCAATGTCACCTATCTTGATTATGTGCTTATTGGCAATGAGCAATGATCGCCATGAAATTGCCCGTGCGGCAAATTTGTGTTTTTTACTCGGGAAAATCAGCCAATTAATCGTGTTGCACAATGAAGCATTCGAACTCTTCTCTTCGGATTATTTATGGCCGGTCTTGATATTAACGGTGTTATCCCTGTTTTCTCTCTTTATTGGCACCCGCCTGAGAACGCACATTAGCCCACAGCATTTCCGCTGGTTGGTGTTGATCCTGCTTGGAGTATTGGCTGTGATGTCGGCCGTTCAGGCGATACGCGCGTTGGTGTGATTTTTTCTCCAGACGTCGCGGACAATCCGGTGGCGACGTCTGGAAAAATAAGGCAGGTTATTTCAGTTTCGCGAAACAACGTGCGGCAGCATCAACAGTACGCTGGATATCTTCATCAGTATGGGCGACGGACATAAAGCCGGCTTCAAATGCAGAAGGTGCCAGATAAACACCTTCTTCCAGCATCAAATGGAAGAATTGCTTGAAGCGTTCCACATCGCATTTCATGACATCCTGATAGCAGGTAACACTTTCTGAATCAGTGAAGAAAATACCAAACATGCCGCCAACATGATTGACAACCAGCGGAATGCCTGCGTTTGAAGCCGCATTTTTCAGGCCAGCCGCCAGATTGTCTGTCAGCTCAGTCAAGCGCTGGTGGACACCCTCTCGGGCAACTTCGCTCAGGCAAGCCAGACCCGCAGCCATAGCGATTGGGTTACCTGAAAGGGTTCCCGCCTGATAAACCGGGCCGGTTGGTGCCAATTTTTCCATGATTTCCAGACGGCCACCGAAGGCACCGACAGGCATACCACCACCGATGATTTTGCCAAGAGAAGTGAGGTCGGGTTTAACACCGTAATATTCTTGTGCGCCGCCCAGAGCGACACGGAAGCCAGTCATTACTTCATCAATAATCAACAGGGCACCGAATTCATCACACAGCTTACGCAGACCCGGCAAGAATTCTGGCAGTGGAGGAATGCAGTTCATGTTACCCGCGACAGGTTCAACGATGATACATGCAATCTCTTCCGGATATTTTTCGAAAGCTTCACGAACGGAATTCAGGTCATTGTAAATGCAAGTCAGGGTATGTTTTGCAAAATCCGCAGGGACACCCGGAGAATTAGGTTGACCAATGGTCAACGCGCCTGAGCCTGCTTTTACCAGCAAGCAATCTGCGTGGCCGTGATAGCAACCTTCAAATTTAATGATTTTGTCGCGTTGAGTATAACCACGGGCCAGACGAATGGCGCTCATGGTGGCTTCTGTACCGGAATTCACCATACGAACCATATCCATGGAAGGCACCAGCTCGGTTACCAGCTTTGCCATTTCCACTTCAGCAGCAGTCGGCGCGCCAAAGCTCAGGCCACGTTCCGCTGCTTCAATAACGGCATTGCGGATAGCGGGATGATTGTGCCCAAGAACCATTGGCCCCCATGAACCGACATAATCAATATAAGCATTGCCATCAACATCATAAAGATAGGCGCCATCGGCACGCTGGATAAAGACAGGCGTTCCACCTACGCCATTAAAAGCACGTACAGGGGAATTAACACCGCCGGGGATCACATGTTTTGCCTGAGAGTAAAGCGTTTCGGACTGGCTCATTGATAAAAGCTCCTGAAAGGTAAAGATAATGGTAGAGATACAATGGTGCCATTCTAAAGCACCCCAATAGCTAAGCCAAATAATCAAGAAAGATGATATTGTTGCATTCGTGTGGCAAAACTTGAACGAATTAGTCAGGTATTGGATAATCCCGATAACTGATCAGAAAGCGTAAAATGACCTTTCGAGAATTCTTACCGGAAAACCGGACTGGAGTAAAAATATGAGCGATGATGCTGCACTGCCTTTGCAGTTTACTGATGCCGCAGCCAATAAAGTCAAAGTACTGGTTGCTGATGAAGATAATCCGAACCTGCGCCTGCGGGTTTATATTACAGGTGGTGGTTGTAGCGGATTCCAGTATGGCTTCACTTTCGACGATCAAATTAACGAAGGTGACATGACGATCCTGAAGCAAGGGGTTGAGTTGGTTGTTGACCCAATGAGTCTGCAATATTTGGTTGGTGGATGTGTGGATTACACGGAAGGGCTGGAAGGTTCCCGCTTTATTGTCACCAACCCGAATGCAAAAACGACCTGCGGTTGCGGTTCTTCTTTTAGTATTTGATTGCAGTTTTTGATTGAGAATAGGGACTGTTGTGGCAAATAACTTCCTTTTCCAAAAGGCTCGTGTACTGATAAACCTCGTTTAAAATAACGAGGTTTTTTTCTAAATAATAATCACGTTTAAAAATAGATAAAAATCGACAACCCCTCCAGACACAGCGCCTAAGGTATGTCATTGCGGACAGCTTTTTACCTTTTTATCGGTTGAATGTTTTTATCGGAGCACCGGTCATGGATCAAAATAGTACTGCCCCTATTCGTATTTCAGCAAAAGCCATCATTATTCACAACGATCAGATTCTACTTGTCCGATATCAATCAGATTCAGACGAATGGTATACCCTTCCCGGCGGAGGGCAGCTCTTTGGCGAAACATTGGCTCAAACATTAATTCGCGAGTGTATTGAAGAGACGGCATACAAAATTGAACCTGAACGTCTGGTATTTGTTAGAGAATATATAGGGAGCAATCATGAGTTCGCTGAATTTGATAAAGATGTTCATCAAATTGAATTGATGTTCCTTGCTTCGCTTGCTGATAAGAATGCCGATATGCATAACTTGGATATCAACGCGGACAGGGATCAAATAGCAGCTCAATGGATCAATTTGGAAGATATTATAAACCTGCCTTTATTTCCTGCGGTATTGCGCCCCTTGATTGCCGAAAAACGTTTTTCCCTTGGCTCTCCTGTCTATTTAGGCGATGTGAATTAATATTGCACGACGAGAATTTGAATCATCGATCCATTCGAGGAAGAAAGATGTAAGCGGGCAAAAACCAGCTTTGCCCGCTTACGCCTCACTTTATTTAAAAGCGATAACCCACACCAACATTGAATCCGTTGATCGAGTGTTTACCATAAATATCAGCTTTGCTGCCTTCATAGCCAATATTCACCGACAGGTTTTCCATTGGATTGATAATCAAACCCGCGGCATAGGCAAAACCAGTGGATTTTCCGGACACACTGCCGCTTGCATGTCCATTAGGTTCGTCTGCGCCAACGCTGTTGCGCCATTCATAACCGCCGTCAGCTTTAGTGTGGGCAAGACCCATTAAACCATAGAGGCTAACATAATCATTGATGCGATAGGCCGGGCCAGCCAGAAGTGAATAGTATTTCACATCAATATGGCGCTTATAAAAATCTTTCGCTTCATCATAATAGCTGCTAGAGCTATCGCCTTTCATATAGCTCAATGACCCAATAACACTGACTGGGGAATCCCACTCATAACGGTACTGAGCATTTACGCCGCGGATATCTTTAAAATCCTGCACCTTACTCTGTGCGTAGCCCACGGACACGGTATGATTATCTGCCAACGCACAGGTGCTTCCCAGAAGACCGCCAAGTGCAATGAGTGTTGTTGCTATTTTTTTCATATTGACCCTCATCATGAGTAATAATGTCGCTCCAGACCTTCTATCATCGCCACTATCAAGACCAACACAAAAGTGGCACCGAAAAAGCCAGAATGGTATTCAGAATAAGAAATATCAGCGTCTCTCAATCTCATTGCGTCTGTCGTGCAATGGATTGAGGAAAGAGGGAAAACCTGCATCACTTAGTATCCTTATCCGAAGTTCATATACTGGAATTTAAGAAGCAACCCTTTATTTAATATAGAAAAAAGCTTCGTTTATGATTGGAAAACATCAAAGTAATGTATGAAGCCTGTGATAATTATTGTTATAAAAAGTCAATTAATGCAATTTAAAATATGACCAATAAAAAATTTAGCCTCCTTTTGGAAGCTGTTTTGCAAGGAGGGTTTTGGTCTATTCCATTAATTACTAAGACGAAATTAATTACGGCGGAGGATTTTAAAATACGGTTCATCAAACCTGACATTATGTGTATGGATTACATGGGAGGGAAAATTCCTGTTTTATTGTCATTAATCCGAATGCAAAAACGATCTGCGGCTGTGGTTCTTCTTTCAGTATTTGATTGAGAATACGGGTGATAGTAATCAACAACGCTTTTTCAGAAACCTCGTTTTAAATAACACAGTTTTGTTCTGGTAGTCATTCATTTTAATTTTTCTTAAGCAGCGCACTTTTATCGCTATATAAATCTAACCCCGGCTTTTTCGGCTGACTATTTATTATTTCTATCAAAAACGCTTTGTTACAAAATGATATTATCTTAATCACCATTAATTGGATGCTAATGAATGGCTTGTTCAACATTAAATATTTTTTATCTATATTAAATAATCCATTATGTTTATAATTTTAGTCTATTATTATAAATGTAAAACATAACAATATCGGTTGTTGAGTACTCGTGTCTCAGAGCGGTTGGATGTTAGAGCAGCTGTATGCTGGAAGGCAGTATTTTAACTTCCAGTGAAAACTACATATAAATATTTAATATAATAATAAGGTGGTCATATTATGGAAAAGAAATATAAAAATATTATAATACGCAGGGCATCTGATTCAGAGGGAAAAACACTGCCAACAGATGAGGAAGGAATATCACCTTACGCCTATTATTTTATCAAAGATGTTGATGGGAATATACTCAGTATCGATTACAGAGATGATGAGGATGAAGAAGAGAAATATGCCTATATGGGTTCGGATTCAGAGGATAATAAGTCTTCTCAATTTATTACAATAATTCTGTCGGATAAAAATCGTATGGATAACACCATAGAAATGACGGGTGAATATAATGATAAAAAATATGAAATGTATGCCTATGACAATACCGTAAGCCTCGAGTCAACAGATTTATACTGGCATATTCATAATGACAATATAGCGGACAGCCGAATATCATTCAACAGAGACTGTATTAAAACCGTGAATGGGGTAAGACAATATAGGCTAATTTGGCATAATCAAGGTGTTGACTTTTTTGTGTGTAATCCTTCTCCAGGTGAGGGAACACCTTACTTAAAAGTACATAATAAAAAATACACCTTATATACTTTCTATGCCAGATTTGTTAAGTCTGATATTATAGCCGGTTTAGTGAAAAAAATATGGCCAAAACTGATAATTAATTTAGTATTGCTTAGAATTTCAGATGAATTATATACATTGATTTCAGAAGAAAAAGTAAAAGAAATATATAAAGAATCAGGTCTTGTAAATTTCAAATATAGAAAAGAATCCTTTGATTGTGATGACTTTAGTTTTGTATGCAAAGCACAGGCTTCCAAAAAAGCCTATGAAAATAATGAAAAATATGGATATGCCATTGGGGTAATATTCGGCGGTTATAAAAAATCAGCACATTCTGTTAATATATTTATCAATCACGAACTCGAAGTTAAACTTATAGAGCCACAATCGGGTAGAATAATAGAACCTAAAAAATGGAAATATAAACCCTATTTTATTTTGATATAAACATGAAGCATAAGAACCGACATTCCATACCATTTTAATGGGTAAAATGTTTCAATTTATGTGGTTCTTATGCCAGATTCTTATTCTCATGATAACCATTCACCATCGGTGTATTGGTTGATCAGGAATGAGGCTCATCATATTCTGATGCAGATTTTCCGCATGATCACACTTTCTGTCAGAAACTGTGATCATGCTTCAGTCATGACGAAATCAACTGTGGTTCACGGGGTTTTTTAAGAATACTGACCACCAAACCTGACATAATGAAAAGTGCCCCCAATGTCCCTATCCAGTCTAACGTTTCTCCGATGATGAGAAATGCGAGTAGCGTTGAGAATAGGGGTTCACTGGTTTCAGTGATTTGTACACTGCTGGCTTCGCCTTCTTCCACGGCTTTGGTCGTAAAGTAAAACCCGCCGATGGAGGGGAGTAGCACAAGCCCCAATATCATCAGTAATGCGATACCGGAAGGGAATTGCAGCCCTTCATGGATGGCTGGAATAGCAAGATAAATGCTGCCGAAACCGAATAACCAGAGCAGTACTGATATGCCACTGCCGATATTCATGAGTTTTGAGAGAAAGATAAATAATGCATATCCCAGCCCACCCAGCAATGCCAGTACAATGCCTGTATAATTGCCGGAAGTTTGCCCTGCAAAATTAAACAGGCAGTAGACGCCAATAATAATTAACCCGAATGATAGACATTTATTGACCCCCATTTTCTCGCCTAAAAACAGCGAAGAGAGAATGAGCGTAATGCCACCTGAGGCATAAACCAAAAAAGAGACCAGCGGGATTGGTGCTTCTTTAAATGCCCAAGTTTCGAAGAAATAGAGACAAAAGATCCCAAAAAACGCAAGTATGGCAAATTGCAGACTTTTATGTCGTAAAGCGAAGACGGTTTTTCGCTCAGAAGGTTTTACCATGCAATATGCCATCAGGATCAAAAAAGCAATAAAACATTTCCAGAATGCTATCTGATGGTGGCTAATGCCTGAATTCAGGCCAAAGTGGGTCAAAACACCAAGTGTACCGTTCAATGCAGCGGCGGTGAGGGCATAAAATTCAGCTCTCCGGTAAAAAGCTTTACTCATTATTGATATATTCCTTTTACGGTGATTGGCTTACTCTAAAGTCTTACGATATAGCAGGGTGATTATTCGAGGGTAAGTTCGAGAACGCTATTTAACCAATGTTAACCTATTTGATCCACGAATGAGTTGCGATGTTATACTCTTTTTGCGGAAACACCTTCATAAAATTCGATACTTTTTCTTACCATCTTAGTGAACTCACAAATCCTCGTCAGTCTGCCAAAATCAGTTATCCTTTATTTGATGTATTGTTTTTAAATATATTGTTTTGACGGGGCTGAAGGCTGGAAAAATCGAAGCCAGTATCAGGCTCAAAACAACAATGGCTCATATGAATACTGAATATTTTGATAAGGTATTAATTGCAGGTTTTCAGGTTAATTAATCTTGTATAGGTTGCTTCTTGTTTAAATAAGAAATAATTACGTCATGTAATCGTGATGAAAATAGAAAAAATTGAATAGCGTAATGAGCTATTTAAGAAGCTGGAAAAAGCGTTACATGAAAAATTGATGATTGTTAGTAAGAATAATGGAGTATTACAGTTGGCGAAGAGTAAAAATATAAAGTTTACATTTTTATTCCTTGAGCATTTTCCAGAAGCGTTAGGGCATGATGAATTAGCACACAACGTTAGATTACGGGCACGTTTTGCTGGATTGTGAGCTTTATCAGGATATCACTCACCAACGCAGCATCGAATTACAGGCAATCTGTGAGCAGGCGTGGCAGGTTATGCAGCTGCTCTTGGAGCGAATTGCGACTTTAACATTAACGGCAATTGAACAAGATGAGGCTGTTTCGGCGTCGTTAAAACAGTAAGGAGAAGACGTAAGTAAGCTATATCAGGGGATGAGTCAGGAAGAGTTTGATGGCAGTTACTTTTACGCTAAAGAACTTCAAGCGTTTGCTAAAACGTTAGGTATTACCGTGGGTAATCTGAAAAAAAATGAGCTTGAACTGCACATTAAAGCGCATTTATTTGGCTATTCTGGTGAACTTCCCGTTGCTGTTCCTAACCGAAAAAATAGCGCCGCACGTGATTTGCTCACGCTGGATACTCTCGTGGTTAACTATATTAGTGATAAAAAGACCAAATCGTTTCTATTGGCTGCGGTTGAGCAACAGTTTGGCGCATTAGCCGATAAATCCGGTCAGTGGTACTGGCTTAATCACTGGCGCAAGCAATGTATTGGTGAAGGAAAAACGATCACTTATGGCGATTTGGTTGCCCACCTTGCCAGCCTGAAAAAAAAAGCAAGGACGGCTGCCGCAGATCCCATCAGCCAGAATGAATAACTTTATCAGTGATTACTTATCTGACCGTGAAAACCAAGGAAAGGGTAAGAATGAGGCCTTAAAGGCATGGTTTGAGCTGAAAGAGAGTGCTTTGCCCAAAACTTATCAGGCTTATAAAAATACGAAAACTTTATTAGTGAAGTAAAGGTGATAACAAGATGCAAGTTGTTGATTGTCCGGTCCTATCTTTAATAGGGACATCTACGCGTACGAAAAACGCAGATGAAGTGGATGCAGCGACTGCCAAAATTATGCCACTTTGGCAGCATTTCTCTCAAAATATCTATCCTGAACAGTTGGCAGGCAATGTTGTCTATGGTGTTTATTCTAATGACGAATCTGATGCCAGCGGGCAGTTTGACGTCATTGCCGCAGTAGAAGCAAAAGAGCAAGAAGGTGACAACATTCAGGAAAGCGCTATCGTTTGATAGAGTCGAGCTGGCAGCAGGTCGGTATATCATTTTTTCTGGTTTGATGAGTGAAGGCAATCCAGTTTTCCAACTCTGGCAACAGGCGGCCTGGCGCTATTTTGAGCAAACTGACTGCCTGTATCAGCGTAGCTGGAAGACGGACTATGAAGTCTTTCACCAGAACGGAAAAATAGAGCTATTTATAGGGATAGAATAATGGCTAAGTATTCGCATTCGCTCCGAATGCTTGTCCAATTCATTTTACTATCTGTTCTGTGGAGCTAGGGCCTGAGCGAATTGCAGGTTTCCAGATGTTGGGCAAGAAATGAAACGTTATGTTCTTGCCCTGACTTTTTATCTTTTTATTTTATCGATCTTACTAAATTGATTGCATAACTCTTCAGCAGCCAAAATAATTCTTGGCCCTGCGCGACTAAACCAATCATCATTCAGGGCAATCACATTGATATTCATTTGTGGTCGCCAAAAATCGATAATTTGTTGTTTTTGCTCTTCTGTCCCACCTATCACAATTACTTCCGGTTTTCGGGTAAGGACTTGCTCACGGTTAACCTGTGGCCATGGAACGGGGCTGTCAGAGAAAATATTTTTTCCTCCGCAGACAGAGACAATTTCACTTTGGATAGAGTGTTTGGATGAAGTAAAAATGGGATTTGTGCCAAACTGTAAAAATACCTGTTTGGGTGTCCGGTTAGCATTATTCTTTTTTAACGTATCGAATTTATAACGAATATCTGCTGCCGCTTTCTTGGCAACATCAGGATACGGGCTATATTCAGCCAGACGATCCAGCTCTGTGGCAACATCTTCTACTTGTTTTACATCAGAATAAAAAATCGGAATTCCCAAAGAGGCCAGTTGATCCAGCGGGCGTTGGGGATTGCCGCCACGCCATGCCAGAATCAGATCGGGTTTCAGGGCAATAATTCTTTCTACATTAATGCCTTGCCAATCAGCAACTTGTTCCAGTTTTTTAGCCGCTTCGGGGTAATCGGAGTAAGCACTGACTGCAATAAGTTGATCGCCGAGTCCTGATGCATAAGCCAGTTCTGTTGTGGATGGCGCGAGGCTGATGACGCGGGAAGCAACGGCATGAAGTGGAGCACTGAAACTATACAGGAGAAATAAAAAGGTCAGCCAAATAGTTCGATAAGGAGAAATTTTTAAAAATGATTTCATGATTAATGCTCCACGTTCAACGGGTGATTTATTGTTTACTGAGTTCAGTCAGCATGGCATTGACCATTCGGGTGGACTCGCGAGCAGCAACAACTAAAAATTCATCAAAGCTGATATGGGATTCTTGATCGGCAACGTCAGAGATGGCACGCACAACAACAAAAGGCACTTTATATTGATGGCAAACATGGCCAATAGCGGCTGCTTCCATTTCAACGGCCGCGACTTGCGGGAAAGTGGCACGAATGCGGGCCAATGGTTCTGAACCATTGATAAAGGCATCGCCGCTGCAAACCAGGCCACGTACTGCATTGAGGTTGAGGGATTGGATGCATTTTTCAGCCAGTGTGATCAATGCGTTGTCAGCAATGAATGCAGCTGGGCACTGCGCCATCTGTCCGGCTTCATAGCCAAATGCAGTAAGATCGGCATCGTGGTAGCGAACTTCTTCGGAAACAACGATGTCACCCACTTTTAATTTAGGGTCAAGGCCGCCGGCGGAACCGGTATTAATCACGAGATCTGGCTGGCAATGTTCCATCAATAGCGTGGTTCCAAGCGCGGCAGAAACTTTACCAATACCGGATTTCAGCAAGGCGATGTCGACGCCATTCAATTTTCCGGTATAGATTTCACATCCGCCCCGTGACAATGTTTGCAGACCTTCAATCTGGTCACGCAACAAAGTCACCTCTTGCTCCATTGCACCTATTACGCCTATTTTCATTGTGTCATACTCACTTTTTATTAACCGGTTGATTTAGTCGGAAAGTGTATCATTGAATGGGCATTTACCGGAGAGCTCAATTCTAAATCATCGTTTCATTTAGTATGGGGGACTGATGTCTAAGATTGATTTCAAACAGAAGTTGAATTACCAGCGTAAGTTCAGTAAATCTTCTATCCATTCTGATGATGAAGATCATGTGACACGCCAATTTGAGAGTGATCGCGGGCGAATCATTAACTCAGCCGCGATTCGCCGGTTGCAGCAGAAAACGCAGGTATTCCCCTTGGAGCGCAATGCGGCTGTGCGCAGCCGATTGACACATTCACTTGAAGTGCAGCAAATCGGTCGCTATATCTCAAAAACGATTATTTCAGAGCTGACAAAGCAAGGTGTGCTGCAAGAATACGGGTTAGGTGAGCGCTTACTTGCGTTTGAAAGCCTGATTGAAATGGCCTGTTTAATGCATGATATCGGCAACCCTCCGTTCGGCCATTTTGGGGAAGCTGCGATTAAAGACTGGTTTTCACGGCGGCTGGATCCAGATTATTCGCTCAACACAGAAAATCGGCAGGATGGCTGTAATGTGGCGGCATTGCGGCTGACTGGAGAAGAAAAGAAAGATCTCTTCCGACGGCAACTGCGCAAGGATTTATGCCAGTTTGAAGGCAATGCTCAGGCTATTCGTCTGGCCCATAATCTGTTGCGGCTGAATCTCACTTATGCCCAGATTGGCTGTATCTTGAAATATACTTGCCCGGCTTATCGCCTTGATCCGCCTCTTCCTGAATTCAGTTATTTGATGAAGAAAAAGGGATATTACTGGTCAGAAAACAGTTTCATCCAAGAGTTGAGAAAAGAGTTGCAAATGGGGGAGTTTTGTCGCTTCCCGCTGACATACATTATGGAAGCGGCGGACGATATTTCGTATTGCATTGCTGATTTGGACGATGCCGTTGAAAAAGGCATTTTTAATGTCGAACAGTTGGTGGAGTATCTGAAAGCAGAGTGGGAGAAAAATGGAGGCCACAGGAAAGGCGATTTGTTTGAATCCACGGTGATGCAAGCCCATAAGAAAACGGCCAATAATGAAGTTCGCCGCAATATCCATGAACAATTTTTTATGTATTTGCGGGTATTTATCACGGGAAAATTGGTTCCTTATACTTCCCGCTTGTTCATTGAGAATTTACCGGAAATCTATGCAGGCACATTTAACCATGCCTTGCTGGAAGGGGATGGCGAAGAGCACCGCTTATTGAAGACGTTGAAAAGTGTTACGCGTACCCGTGTTTTTAACCATCAGGAAGTGGAAGAGCTGGAATTGCAGGGTTACCGGATTATCAACGGGTTGCTGGACGTTTATAGCCCTTTGCTGGAGATGTCCAGACAGGATTTCATGGAGCTGAACCAAAATAATTTTCACACTAAATTCTTTATTGAAACCCGACTGTTGCACAAGCTTTCCACCAAGCATCGTCTGGCTTATAACGAAGCGGTGGAGGGGATAGTAGCCACTGATGAAGCTGACAAAGATATTATCGAATTCTATTATCGGGCACGTCTCATTCAGGATTATATCAGTGGCATGACTGACCATTATGCTTACGAGGAATATCGCAAGTTTATGGTAACGAAATAAGGGGCTTGGTTGCTCGGAGAATATCGGGCGCGGCCTCAATGACATGATTGATTTCATCTATGAATTCCAGTAATTCCGGTTCCAGATCGAGTAAATCAATGTTTTGTTGCAGCTGTTTTTCGACAACTTCGCAAATCGCTTTCAGTTTTGGGACACCATTATAGCAACAACTGCCGTGCAATTGGTGGATATAATGCTGAAAGTGGTTGCGAGTCACCCCGCCGTCAGGGAGCAAGGCGAGTTCAATCATATTTTTTATTTCAGGCAATGTCTGGAGCAGCATTTCCAGCATCTCCCTCGCCAGTGATTCTTTACCCGCAGTTTGTTTCAGCGCCATGTCCCAATCGATGGCTTGAGGTTTGTCTTGTTGACCGCTTCTTTCCGGTGGACTGAATTGATTCAATAATGTTTTCAGACGGTTTTCATCCAAAGGCTTGGTAAGGCAATCGATAAATGGCGTGTTTTTTGCCTCATTGCAGGCAAAAGCCGTGACAGCCACAATAGGTGTTGTCTTATGTCGGGGCAATTGATGGATCTGCTTGGATGTCTGTATTCCGTCCATATCCGCCATCTGGATATCCATCAAAATCAGATCCAAAGCATGCTTTTCCGCCATTTCCAATGCTTCCATGCCGCTGCTGCACAGCAACGTATTTTCAACTTGTTCACCTAACAATGTGCCAATCAATTTAAGATTGGCGGGATTGTCGTCAACGGCCATGACCGTCATCGGCAAGCGTGCGGCCGCAGAAAAGACAGGCAGATCTTTTGACAGTGAATCCAATAAAAGCTCTTCTTTTTCCAGCCAGATATCAAAATAGAACACAGTTCCTTTGGCTACTTCACTGATGAAATCAATTTGCCCCTTCATTTCATTGACCAACCTTTTGGTGATGCTCAGGCCAAGCCCGGTTCCGCCGTAATGACGGGTAATGCTGGCATCTGCCTGATTGAAGGCCTGAAACAGTATCGGGCGATATTCGGGCTTAATGCCGATACCTGTATCGGTAACAGCGAAATCAATTTGCACAAGGTGATGCTGATGCTGGCGTAATTTGATATCCAACGTCACACAGCCTTTGTCCGTAAATTTAATCGCATTGCCAATCAAATTGATGAGTATTTGCTGCAAACGAATCGGATCACCAATCATCAGGTTTGGCAATTCGTCATCAATATGGTGATACAGCGGCAGATTTTTCACGCTGGCGGCAGGGGTCAGCAGCTCAATCACTTCATTGACAGTATCCCGCAGCAGAAAAGGGACTTGATCCAAAACCAGCTTGTTGGATTCCAGCCGGGAGAAATCCAGAATGTCATTGATGATTTTAAGTAGATTATTGGCTGAACGATCAATGACATAAAGATATTCCATCTGTTGGGATGTGATGGGCGTTTTTAACATTTGGCGAGTAAAACCAATGACACCATTCAGCGGTGTGCGCAATTCATGGGACATATTGGCGAGAAATTCCGTTTTAATCCTGACTGCTTCTTGTGCCCGCTTTTTGGCGAGGGTCAATTCAACATTTTGGATTTCCAACTGCTCCATGGTGATTTGCAAATCAGACGTGGCCTGATCAATGTGGAGCTGCATTTCATCTTTGTACTTAGAAAGCGAACCTGCCACGGTATTGATGCCATGCTGGAGGGCTGCCAGCTCGCCGGGCATGGCACCGGTTACGCGGCTATCCAGTTGCCCCTGCCGGATGCGATCCACCACTTCAACCATACAATTCAGTGGCTGCGTCACCTTGCGCACCAATGCGTAGGCAAATAAGGCCGTTCCTCCCAAACACAGAATCAACAAGATAATTGAGGTGGCAATTTCTTTGTATTGCTGGAGCTGGGCTGCGCGTAAATCCAAGTCAATCGCGATATAGCCGATGGGCTGCGCACTGCTGGCCGCGTTTTGCCATGATTGAGATGTGAGGGTTTCTGAGATAATGGGCATCTTCAGGATAATGCTACTTCCATACTCAGTTTTGGTTAATGAGGTCGGAATTGGCTCCTCGGGAGTTAATCTCAGGCGATTGACATCATATTTGTTGTTTGAAATATCGAATAATTTATGATGCTCATCGAAAATTGCAATTGCCCTGACAATTTCAGAGTTCCGTCGGTGCAGGCTGTTTATCAATGACTTAACCCGCCTGCGATTGTCTAAGTTAATGCCCACTTCGCTGGCGATGGATAGCGGTTCAATAATACTGATCCCCGCGCGGACTATCAGGCTCTTCAACTCATAATAGCGGTATGAGATAAATGATATACTCACAAGCGTTCCGACCAGTAAAACAGGAACCAATATCAGGCTCATCATACGGGTGCGTAGGCTATATTTGGTCATAGGCGTCCATTGTGGGAAAATCAAAACTAAATTTCTTAAAGTCAGTCAGAATCATGGTGCAATTTTACTCCCCAAATCGTCGTTCCGTAAACCGAGGCATTATTTCAGTTACCGCAGATAACCTCGATGCCCAAGGGCAAGGCATTGCCCGTCATAAGGGAAAAACTATCTTTATTTCAGGATTATTGCCGGGTGAGCAGGCCCAGATCCAACTGACAGAAGAAAAACGCCAGTTCGCGAAGGCCAAGGTGGTGAAACGGCTATCAGACAGCCCGCATCGTGTTACACCCCGCTGCCCGCATTTCAAGGCGTGTGGCGGATGCCAGCAACAACACGTTGCCATCGGGTTGCAGGCCGACACAAAAGCTAGCGTATTGGAACACCTGATCCAGCGGGAAACGGGCATCAGCATCAGCGCACATCCCATTATTCATGGTCCGGAATATGGCTATCGACGCAGGGCCAGGCTCGGTCTGCAATATCATGCCAAGCAACGTACTCTGCTGATGGGATTCCGCCAGAGCCAGAGCAATGATTTGGTCAACATTGAGTATTGTTCCGTCATGCATCCAGATCTGGAACGGTTATTGCAACCGTTGTCTCAGTGCCTGAACCAATTGAAAGCCGTCAAGCGGCTGGGGCATGTTGAGCTGGTGCTGGCTGATAATGGCCCACTGCTGGTATTGCGTCACCTTGATCTTTTAAAGCACGAAGACAGGGAGAAGCTACGCACTTTCTCAGTGCAGAATAATGTGAAAATTTATCTGGCGGGGGATGAAAAAACACTTGAGCCTTTGATTGAGGTGCAAGATGAACCCTGGTATCAGGTAAATGGTTTAAAATTAGTATTCAGCCCGCAGGATTTTATTCAGGTTAATGACGAGGTTAACCAGCAAATGGTCGCTCAGGCACTGTCATGGCTGGATTTGCAGCCAACGGACAGGGTGTTGGATCTATTTTGCGGGATGGGAAACTTTACTCTGCCGATTGCGACTAAGGTGCGATCGGTGGTAGGCGTAGAAGGGGTTGCCGCGTTGGTCGCGAGTGGGCAATATAATGCTCAGTTAAATAAACTCCAGAATGTCGATTTTTTCCATGAAAATCTGGAAGCGGATATTCATCAGCAGCCTTGGGCTGCGTTGGGATTCAATAAAGTCTTGTTGGATCCCGCCCGCGCAGGCGCTGCGGGTGTCATGTCACACATAGTAAAACTGGCCCCTGAAAAAGTGGTTTACGTTTCCTGTAATCCCACAACTCTGGCGCGGGACAGCAAAGTTATGCTGGAGGCTGGTTATCATCTTGTTAGTGTGCGGATGCTGGATATGTTTCCGCACACCGGCCATCTGGAGTCCATGGCGCTGTTTGTTCGTGAACCAATTGCCAATGAAGCATTTATTCATGAAACGAATGGCCGCAAATAATGGTCAGCCATGAGCCAATGGTTATCGAGTAGGGAGAAATTATGGTTGCGGTAAGAAGTGCGCACCTTACGCCAGCGGGGGAATTCGCTGTCGATAAGTGGATCGCGAGTTTAAATATCACCAATCCACAATCGAGTGAAAAATTGGTTGAAACCTGGCATTACTGTCACGAAAAAGTTCAAGATCATCCCAATGCGGAATTATTGCTGTGGCGCGGTGTGGAAATGGTGGAGATCTTGTCTACATTGAGCATGGACAATGACAGTATGCGTGCAGCGCTACTTTTCCCCATCCTTGATTCTAAACTGCTCGACAGTGAAACAGTGACAGAAAAGTTTGGTAAGGAGATTACAAATCTGGTGACCGGCGTGCTGGAAATGGATGCCATTCGCCAGTTGAAAGCCACTCACACCGATTCAACCTGTTCTACGCAAGTCGATAACGTTCGCCGGATGTTATTGGCAATGGTGGAAGATTTCCGCTGCGTGATTATTAAGTTGGCAGAACGCATCGCCCATTTGCGGGAAGTGAAAGATGCCACTGAGGATGAGCGGGTACTGGCGGCCAAAGAGTGCTCCAATATCTATGCCCCGCTTGCCAATCGGTTGGGGATTGGGCAGTTAAAATGGGAGCTGGAAGATTTTTGCTTCCGTTATCTGCATCCCGATGAATATAAAAAAATTGCCAAACTGCTGCATGAACGCCGGATTGATCGTGAGCAATATATCGAGAAATTCATCACCACCTTGCGCAAGTACATGCTGAAAGAAGGGATTAACGGTGAAATTTACGGACGCCCCAAACATATTTACAGCATTTGGCGCAAAATGCAGAAAAAATCTCTGTCGTTCGACGAGCTGTTTGACGTACGCGCTGTGCGGATTGTTGTCGATCGCTTGCAGGATTGCTACGCCGCATTAGGAATAGTGCATACTCACTATCGTCATCTGCCCGATGAATTTGACGATTATGTTGCCAACCCAAAACCGAACGGCTATCAATCCATTCACACCGTTGTCTTGGGGCCTAATGGCAAAACCCTTGAAATTCAGATCCGCACCCGCCAAATGCACGATGATGCGGAGCTTGGAGTTGCAGCACATTGGAAATATAAAGAAGGCACCGCGATTGGCGGCGGCAAATCCGGCAGTTATGAAAGCCGCATTGCATGGCTGCGCAAATTGATAGCATGGCAAGAAGAGATGGCGGATACCGGCGAAATGCTGGATGAAGTGCGCAGTCAGGTGTTTGATGACCGGGTTTATGTCTTTACGCCAAAAGGGGATGTGATTGATCTGCCAACCGGTTCGACACCACTGGATTTTGCCTACCATATACACAGTGATGTCGGGCACCGTTGCATTGGGGCAAAAATAGGCGGGCGAATCGTCCCCTTCAGCTACCAGCTTCAAATGGGCGATCAGATTGAAATCATCACTCAGAAGCAGCCTAACCCAAGTCGAGACTGGTTGAATCCAAACCTTGGCTATGTCACTACCAGCCGTGGTCGGGCGAAAATTCATAACTGGTTCCGCAAGCAAGATCGTGACAAGAATATCCTTGCCGGCCGCCAGATGCTGGATAACGAATTGGCACATTTGGGCATCACGCTTAAAGAGGCTGAAAAAGAACTGATTGCCCGTTATAACGTCCATTCACTGGAAGAAGTATTGGCAGGGATCGGTGTTGGTGACATTCGTATCCATCAGTTAGTGAATTTCCTGCAAAGCAAATTCAACAAAACCACGGCGGAAGAAGAAGATCGCAAAGCACTTCGCACTCTGGAAAATAAAGCCCATGCCGCTCGCAGCACAGCGAAAGATAATGGCCGTGTTGTTGTCGAAGGCGTTGGCAACCTGATGCATCACATTGCCCGTTGCTGCCAGCCAATTCCGGGCGATGAAATCATCGGGTTTATTACCCGCGGGCGGGGGATTTCCATTCACCGTGCTGATTGTGATCAACTGGTTGAACTGGAAGCCAGCTCACCGGAACGGATTGTCGATGCCGTTTGGGGCGAAAGCTACTCCAGCGGCTACTCCCTTGTGGTGCGGGTACTCGCCAATGACCGCAGTGGATTATTGCGAGACATCACTACTATCCTTGCCAATGAAAAGGTCAATGTGCTTGGGGTCAGCAGCCGGAGTGATGTTAAGCAGCAACTTGCCACCATTGACATGAATATTGAGATCTACAACTTACAAGTGCTCGGGCGGGTATTGGCGAAGCTCAATCAATTGCCTGATGTTATTGAAGCCAGACGTTTACAGGGTAACTGATTAAAACATGGATAAGATGAAACCTATTTCTATTGAAAGACTGAAAGGGATTATGGCGCAATTGCGTCATCCCGAGGATGGTTGCTCTTGGGACAAAGTACAGACTTCGGCCTCGATCGCCCCTTATACACTGGAAGAAACTTATGAAGTCCTTGATGCGATTGAACGCAATGATGCCAATGACTTGAAAGAAGAGTTGGGGGATTTGCTGTTTCATATCGTGTTTTACGCTCAGATGGCGCAAGAACAGCAGCAATTTGATTTCGATGATATCTGTGAGGCGGTGTGTGATAAATTGGAGCGCCGCCATCCCCATATTTTCAACCAACAAGCCGAAACCCACGGCGAAGAAGTGGCAGGAAGCTGGGAACAGCGTAAGACCACAGAAAGGGCAGAAAAAAACCAACATTCCGTGCTGGATGATATTCCCGCCAGCCTGCCGGCGTTGATGAAAGCATATAAAATCCAACGGCGCTGTGCTTCTGTCGGTTTTGACTGGGATACCCTTGGCCCGGTGCTGGATAAAGTCTATGAAGAAATTGATGAAGTCATGGATGAAGCACAGCAGGCCGTCGTTGATGAAGCCCGACTGGAAGAAGAACTGGGGGATTTATTGTTCTCGGTTGTGAATTTGTCCCGTCATTTGGAACACGATCCAGAGATGGCGCTGCAAAAAGCCTGCAATAAATTTGAAAAGCGTTTCCGTAACGTCGAAAAACTGATCCTCGACAAAGGCTTGTCACTGGAAACTGCTACACTGGAAGAAATGGACGAAATGTGGCAGCGGGTTAAAGATCAGCAGTCCTAGCATCGTAACTACGGCAATGCTGCAATCACGGTAAATTGCCTGTAAACACGACAAATTGTATAGAAACAGCAAAAAGGCTGTTGCATGAAAGGCTGAATAACCTGAATCAGGTGAAAAATTTTTATACTAATAACTTGATGAATTTAAAAGGAAAGCAGAAGGTTTATTTCGCTATGTAACTGATTGTTGGGTAGGTTAACCTGCTTAGATGGTTTGTAGCGAAATTAAGGTTAGGGTATACTGCTTTCCCGTCCTGTTATATTCATCATTCTTTTAAACCTAAACTTTCAGGTTCAGCATGAAAACTAATTATATTTTTGTGACCGGCGGGGTCGTATCCTCTCTGGGTAAAGGCATTGCCGCAGCCTCTTTGGCGGCTATACTCGAAGCCCGTGGACTCAATGTCACCATTATGAAACTGGACCCGTACATCAACGTCGATCCAGGCACAATGAGCCCAACCCAACACGGGGAAGTTTTCGTCACCGAAGACGGCGCTGAAACTGATCTTGATTTAGGTCACTACGAACGTTTCATCCGAACCAAAATGACACGCCGCAATAACTTCACGACCGGCCGTGTTTACTCTGAAGTACTGCGCAAAGAACGCCGCGGCGATTATTTGGGCGCAACCATTCAGGTTATTCCTCACATCACCAACGAAATCAAAGACCGCATCATTCGTGGCGCAGAAGGCCATGATGTTGTATTGGTAGAAATCGGCGGCACTGTTGGTGACATCGAATCCCTGCCATTCCTGGAAGCCATTCGCCAGATGGCGGTTGAAGTGGGTCGCGAAAATACCCTGTTCATGCATTTGACTTTAGTGCCTTACATGGCTGCTGCGGGCGAAGTGAAAACTAAGCCAACCCAGCATTCCGTGAAAGAATTGCTGTCCATTGGTATCCAGCCGGACGTGTTGATCTGCCGTTCAGATCGCATCATCCCAGCTAATGAGCGTGCAAAAATCGCCCTTTTCTGTAACGTACCAGAGAAAGCGGTTATCTCTTTAAAAGATGTTGATTCCATTTATAAAATCCCAGCCCTCTTGAAATCTCAGGGCTTAGATGATTATATTTGTAAACGATTCAGCATCGAATGCCCGGAAGCTGATCTGTCCGAATGGGAACAGGTCATTTATGAAGAAGCCAATCCATCCGGTGAAGTGACTATCGGGATGGTCGGCAAATACGTTGAGCTGCCAGATGCTTATAAATCAGTGATTGAAGCACTGAAGCACGGCGGGTTGAAAAACCGTCTGACTGTCAACATCAAGTTGATCGATTCACAGGATGTTGAAACCCGTGGCGTTGAAATGCTGAAAGGCCTGGATGCGATTCTGGTACCGGGCGGCTTCGGTGGCCGTGGTGTTGAAGGCAAGATCATGACTGCGCGTTATGCCCGTGAGAACAACGTCCCTTATTTGGGTATTTGTCTGGGTATGCAGGTTGCTCTGATTGAGTTTGCCCGTAACGTTGCAGGTCTGGCAGGCGCTAACTCCACTGAGTTTGAACCTGAATGTAAATTACCGGTTGTTGGTCTGATCACCGAATGGCGTGATGAGAACGGCAACTTAGAAGTTCGCAGCGAAGAGAGCGATCTCGGCGGAACGATGCGTGTTGGTGGCCAGCTGTGTCATCTGACCGAAAATAGCTTGGTGCGTGAACTTTATGGTCAGGATGACATCATTGAGCGTCATCGCCACCGTTATGAAGTGAACAATTTGTTGTTGAAACGCCTCGAAGATGCAGGTTTGCGTGTTGCGGGCCGTTCAATCGACAACAAACTGGTGGAAATTATTGAGAACCCGGCTCACCCATGGTTTGTGGCGTGTCAGTTCCACCCTGAATTCACTTCAACGCCTCGCGATGGTCATCCGCTATTTGCCGGCTTTGTTGAAGCAGCAGGCAAGTATCAGAAAGGCCAGTTGAAATAAGATATGGGGCAATGGGTTGGTTGTAATCTGGTGACTTTAAAAGCAGTTATTTTTTCTTGTTTTTAGATTCAACCTGTTGCCCGAAATTTAACTTGTGATTTGAGGAAAACCGAATGTCCAAAATCGTTAAAGTACTTGGCCGTGAAATCATCGACTCCCGTGGTAATCCAACTGTAGAAGCAGAAGTGCATCTGGAAGGTGGCTTCGTTGGTTTGGCTGCTGCGCCATCAGGCGCATCTACAGGTTCCCGTGAAGCACTGGAACTGCGTGATGGCGATAAATCTCGCTTCATGGGCAAAGGTGTACTGAAAGCAATTTCTGCGGTCAATGGCCCGATTGCACAGGCTCTGGTTGGTCAGGATGCGAAAGACCAAGCTAACATCGACAAAATCATGATCGAACTGGATGGCACTGAAAACAAATCTAACTTCGGTGCTAACGCGATTTTGGCTGTTTCCCTTGCGAATGCCAAAGCAGCGGCAGCAGCAAAAGGTATGCCTCTGTATGAGCACATCGCTGAACTGAACGGTACTCCAGGCAAATTCTCCATGCCTCTGCCAATGATGAACATCATCAACGGTGGTGAACACGCAGATAACAACGTGGATATTCAGGAATTCATGATCCAGCCAGTTGGCGCGAGCACACTGAAAGAAGCGGTGCGCATTGGTTCTGAAGTATTCCACAATCTGGCAAAAGTACTGAAAGCAAAAGGCATGAGCACTGCGGTGGGCGACGAAGGTGGCTATGCGCCAAACCTGGAATCCAACGCAGCAGCACTGGCTGCAATCAAAGAAGCAGTTGAACAAGCAGGTTACGTACTGGGCAAAGACATTACTCTGGCTATGGACTGCGCCGCTTCTGAGTTCTATAACGAAGCAACCGGTAATTACGAACTGAAAGGCGAAGGCAAAACTTTCACTTCTCAGGAATTTACCCACTATCTGGAAGGCTTGACCAAAGAGTACCCAATCGTTTCCATCGAAGATGGCCTGAACGAATCTGACTGGGACGGTTTTGCTTATCAAACTAACGTGCTGGGTGACAAAATCCAATTGGTTGGTGACGATTTGTTCGTAACCAACACCAAGATCCTGAAAGAAGGCATCGAAAAAGGTATCGCGAACTCCATCCTGATCAAATTCAACCAGATTGGTTCTCTGACCGAAACTCTGGCTGCAATCAAGATGGCAAAAGACGCGGGTTATACTGCGGTCATCTCACACCGTTCCGGTGAAACTGAAGATGCAACTATTGCTGATTTGGCAGTAGGTACTGCGGCAGGCCAAATCAAAACAGGCTCCATGAGCCGTTCTGATCGTGTTGCTAAATATAATCAGCTGATCCGTATCGAAGAAGCACTGGGTAATCGTGCACCTTTCAACGGATTGAAAGAAGTCAAAGGTCAAGCGTAATCTGACTAAGCTTCAATAAAAAATAAATATTATTTATGTATTGGCGGAAGAGTTAACTCTCTTCCGCCTTTTTAATAAGAGAAAATTTTATTTTATAAATAGAATTATTTACCTGATTACTTAACGAACTTGTGAAGTTATTGGAAATTTTTCGTTAATTTTAGAATAATTATTCACAAATTAAACAAATCCCGCGCGGTAGATCCCAAAATCATTCACCTAGTATTTTCTTTGTCGTTAAGACACCTTATTATTTCACATGTAATGTAATTCTTTAACATTTATGGCAATGATTCATTAATTATTCTTTTTACATTACAGGGTTATGTTTCATTGTTCTACGGAGTCTTCATGGACGCTTCTGAATCTTTAGCGCCAGCGGTTGGGCCTATGCCCTCAAGTAAAAGAGGTTTAATTATCCTCGCGCTGGACATCATCTTGCTTGTGGTTCTGCTTAAGTTTTTACCTTACGGGGAAAAAGCAAATGCAGGCTTGGCATTGATGGCATTTGTTGGTGTTTTGTGGCTCACGGAAGCCATTCATGTCACCATTACCGCACTGTGTGTTCCAATTCTGGCTGTTGTTATGGGGTTGATGAATACAGGTGACGCGCTGAAATCTTTTGCAAATCCGATTATATTTTTATTCTTCGGTGGCTTTGCATTGGCTACAGCGCTACATATCCAAGGTCTGGACAGGTTGATTGCTAACCGCTTGCTGATGATTGCCCGTGGGCGTTTGTCGGTAGCGGTGTTATTGATTTTTGGCATTACCGCAGTGCTTTCCATGTGGATAAGCAATACCGCTACTGCGGCGATGATGTTGCCATTGATCCTCGGCATTCTGGCTAATTTGGATGTGCGTACTGAACGCAATACATTCGTATTTGTTCTGTTGGGGGTTGCATACAGCGCCAGTATTGGTGGCTTGGGTACATTGGTTGGCAGCCCACCCAATGCCATTGCTGCCGCACAGTTGGGTATGGATTTCGTCACATGGATGAAATATGGCATACCGATGGTACTCATCTTGCTGCCGGTCATGGTGGCATTGATGTATGTCATGCTGCGCCCGAATCTGAATCACAAATTTGACCTGAAACTGGAACATCTTGAGTGGAATTGTAAGCGCTTAATTGCCATGGGCATTTTCACGCTGACAGTCGTATGCTGGATTTTTAGTTCTGTTATTAGTGATGCTCTGGGGGGTGTAAAAGATCTGGATACCATTATTGCAGTCAGTGCGGCTATTCTGATTGGCGTGACGGGTGTATCAACATGGTCACAGATTCAGAACAACACAGAATGGGGCGTACTGATGCTATTCGGCGGCGGTCTGACACTGAGCGCTGTTTTGAAAAATTCAGGCGCCAGCGAAGTGATGGCGAATGGCATGGCATCAACTTTTGGCACCAGTCCGTGGTTTGTCATCATTGTTGCGATAGCTGCATTTATCATCTTCCTGACAGAATTTACCAGTAACACCGCGAGTGCGGCGCTGCTTGTACCTATCTTCGCTACCGTTGCAGAAGCACTGGGCATGCCAGTTATCGTCCTGACCATGATTATTGGTATCGGTGCATCTTGTGCATTTATGTTGCCTGTTGCAACACCACCTAATGCGATTGTTTATGGCTCGGGCTATATCAAGCAATCGGAAATGGTGAGAGTGGGTATCGTGCTGAATCTGGCATGTATAGCCATTATCTCTGTCATTGCGTGGTTCTTCTGGATTTAATATCTAAATAAACTACGGTGAAAAATGGCTGCCTTAAAAGGTGGCCATTTTTTTATTGCAAAAATACTTAAAATAATTCTTCTTCAATCAGAATTGTTTGTTGCATGTTTTTTATTCATTTAGAGGGAAGTAATCACATGATTAAATATATTATTATTTTATCTATTTTGATTTTTTCTTTACCTGTTAAAAGCATCGGTAATTTTTCTACCCATACGCTGGCATCTGATGATAAAAAAGATATTACTTATTATCTCTTTCAGCGAAATAACGGAGAATCTAAAAACCTATTGGTTCTTATTCAGGGATCTGATTGTAAGAGTGTTATAAGAAATAAAAGGATGATAAAGAAATTTGGCCGAGTTATCCCTGATAGTGATCTCTTACTGATTGAAAAATATGGATTAAATGAAAATACATCAAAGCAGGATGATGTAGAAATAGAAGACGATAAATGCCCCAAAGCCTACATGCTCAATGACTCACCTAAAAAAAGAGTATCGGATTATATCGCTGTTATAAATCTCTTAAAAAAGAATTATAAAAAAGTAGTATTACTGGGTGGAAGTGAAGGCGCCATTATTGCCAACTTAGTGACAGCACAGTCAGATGTCAGTAATGCAACAATATCAATAAATGCGGGTGGGCGCTATTTTAGTGATGATGTCATTTACAGTACGATAAAGAATTATCAGGGAACAAAAATAGATGATGAAGTAAAAAATCTGAAAAATCTGCTTGAATTAATGAAAGAAGGTAAGCTGCCGGACGATTTTATTATGAGTACCCACGGCATTCGCTGGTGGAAAGAATCGCTATCCATTGATAATCAGGCTGTCATATCATCAATAAAATCACCTATTTTGATTATACAAAATATGAATGATATCAATGTTAATGTTGAATCATTCGACAACATGCGACATAAAATCAACAAGCAAAATGTTACTTTTATGACTTATGACGGCCTTGATCATTTCTTTAAAAATAGTGGAAAAGAAGATAATTCATCGATTGTCATTGAAGATATTGAAAAATGGTTTAAACAGCGACATTAAATAAATAAGCTGGTTGCCTCTTTATCGATAGGATGATCGAGCTTTCGAGGCGACTTTGGCTACCGCTCTAACTCAGATAGAACCAATTGAAGGCTTATTGTGCCAATAACTTTAATCGTCCCGGTAATGCTGATTATATGTCGTCTATAAAAACTCCGAAATTCAGCCGTGTGATATTAGAAACAATGCACATTATTTCTATAAATATATAATAATATATTCTTGGTTCTTTTGTGTTCTGTGCTATATTTTAAAACCCAGTGCAAATCTGCCATTTTTTTATAAATATAATATTCTGGTGCCAATAATAAATACTCATTATCCAATCTTGACCAAAATAAAAAACAAAATTAAATAAATTTCTTGGATTCACATATTAAGCGCAACACCGTAATGAACGAAGTAAATGAGAGGGCACTCCTTTAAATAATTCATTAGGTGTTTTGTAACCTCTCGTTTTACGAGGACGATTATTCAATCGGTTTGCCACAAGGTTAATCTCCAGTTCTGATACTTTATTAAAATCGGTTCCTTTTGGGAAGTAATCCCTGATTAATCCATTCGTATTTTCATTTATTCCTCTTTCCCAAGGAGAATAGG
>NZ_FORG01000039.1 GCF_900113945.1 Xenorhabdus mauleonii | reverse complement strand
TTGGGATCACTTCAATTTAGAAAACCGTTATCGGCTGACCAAGTTACTTGTAAGGGCTGACAGAGAGCGGGGAATAATCTGATGACCAGAGGCATTCGCAATAACAATCCGGGCAATATTGATAACAACCCAGCGAATAAGTGGCAAGGCCAATTACCGCATGACCCAAATATTGAAAAGCGATTCTGTCGGTTTGAGACGGCAGAGCATGGAATTAGGGCTTTGATGAAGTTGTTGTGCAATTACCATAAAGGCGGACATAACAGCGTGTCTAAGATTATCAACCGCTGGGCACCAAATATGGAAAACAACACTTCAGCCTATATCAAAGGGGTTGCCGGAGCACTGAACGTCGATCCACATCAAATACTCGATATCAATAAACCGACGCTGATTGCGCTAGCCAAATCTATTATCCGGCACGAGAACGGCCAACAGCCATATCCAGATGAAGTATTTGAAAAAGCATTTAACTTGCTCTGAATCCCTAGCCTCGCATTTGCGGGGCTTCTTTTTATCTGCGTACTGACGTGCGCAACACCCAACCATGAGCTTATAGAAATAGAGCCTGAGAAGTATCGCCAGGTGGCGACCTCTCATGGGGCGATATTTCTACGTCAGCAGGCTCTTATTTTTATAGGAATACGCAATGCTAACTTTCGAAGAAGCAAAAAGGCTGTTGAATTATGATCCTGCCATGGGGGTTTTTACTTGGAAGGTAAAGGTAAATAGCAGCGTACATGCTGGCGATGTCGCTGGTTGGGATGACGGCAGTGGATATATTCGAATAAAAATAAAAGGCAAGGCTTATAAGGCTCACAGACTTGCTTGGTTTATGCATTATGGAGAGTGGCCGAATATGAATATAGACCACATAGATAGGTGCAGGAGCAATAATGAAATACAAAACCTAAGATTGGCTTCACATTACGAGAACTCAGTCAATAAAGGAAAGCGCACCAACAATAAATCCGGGATTAAAGGTGTTAATTGGGAAGTAAAAAACAAAAAATGGAAAGCTCAAATACAGGCTGATGGTAAAAAAATTTATCTTGGTCTGTTTGACGATATTGAGTTGGCTGAGATTGTTGTCATGGCCGCTAGGGATAAACTTCATGGTGAGTTTGCTTGTCACTCGTGATTGAAGTTTATAAGTGATATTTCACGGGTCTATGGTTGATATGAAATTTAACAGTCAGTACTTCACGGCTGGTGCTTTTGCTGTCGTCGCTGGCCTGCTCTGGTTCTATTACAGTGAGTATCAGGACAAGGCCGAAGCATACGATAACTTAAAGTTACAGCATGACCAGCAGCTCATCGCGATAAACCAGCAGCAAGAACGCATCCAACATCTTGCAGAACTCGACAAGACTCACACACAGGAACTCGCCCATGCCAAGACTGAAATCGACACTCTTCGGGCTGATGTTGCCGCTGGTCGTCGTAAGCTGCGCATCAAAGCCACCTGTCCTGTGCGTGAAACCACTCCCTCCGACAGCGTGGTCACTTCAACCACCGTCGAACTCCCTGGAGAAACTGGATCAGCTGTTCTCGATATCCGAGAAGGCATCATCAACGACCGGGCAAAACTGAAGTATTTGCAGGGTTATGTGAAGGCTGAGTGTGGGGGAAGATAATGATGAGGATTAGGGATATTAAGTACAAAACAGCGTCATGGGGTGAAGTAAGAGTAGATGTTTATGCCAGTGATGAACGCAAGTCGTTTATTGAAATTTATTGCGACGGTGATATGGAATCTGACACCGCAGACAAAATTGCGTTTGACGTTAAGCGCTGGCCAGTAGGAACAAAAATAACAGTTGAAGTACCTTGCTGTCCGACGTGTGGTCTGGATGCTGAATTTCAGGATGGCGCTGGTAAATGTGAATGTGACTTTGACTGGAAAAACTGGGCTGAGGAACAGTATTCATGAACACCCCCCCACCCCAGAGCAAATGATTCTGGGGTGGGGGAGGGGGAGTTTTGAGATGTATCTTATTATCTGTAGTAATTCAGGCTTAATCTGACAGCCGCCCACTACATTTACATCCAAGATTCATCATCTTCATCAAACCATTCCTTGTACGTCGGACTTCTCTGAGAATAGATTGATGATTGAGGTTCATATCGCGTTTGAGGTCGAGAGAGTGGTCGTGGAGCGCCTGGGGGTCGCGCATAAGGATCGTATGTAGTATTAACACTCTGTTGCGATCTTTGAATTCTTGTTGGCCTACTGACTTGAGTTGGTGAATATCGTTGTATGCCGGAGGTACTGGGTTGAGGGCTTCTTGATGGGGATGGACTTTTATTTAACAGAGAACGTAGTGTTGAATGACTTTCTTGTCTTGAAAATAATGAAGAGGTTGGAGAAGGCGCAGGGCTTTGGTAATTACTCAAACTATCTCGGACATTTTGGTACTTTCCTTTACTCCACCTTTCTGCAAAACGATTGATGTAGTTACTTTCTTCTTGTGTGAAACTAGGCAGTATTATGTTTTGATATGAATTAATTGTTACATTATATCCAGCGTGATCGGTCAGTCTGAATTCTAACTGTGGTTGGGGCCTTAAAACGGGAATGGTAGGTTCGAACCCCAGCTGATGAAGAATAGCACTGAGAGTGTTAGTACCCCTACCTCCACTGAAAGACGATAGTCTAACTTTCTTTATGAAATTCTTTCTTACATTTATATCAGCGAAACTAATAAGTAGCGTTCTTACTCCATTGTTAGGGAGAGTAATTTCTTGCAACACAGGCGTATTATCGGGGTTTTTATAGTTTTTCAGCTCTCGAAAAACTTCATCTAACTTGGGAACAGGCATAAGCACCTCCAACAAAAAATATATCTTCAACATTCCATACCCCCATCTTCACCGTAAAACAAGCGAATAAACCTTAACTATTAGTTACGCTCTGAAACTAAACACAATATTTCTTTACCCATTCCCTTGAGTGGTTAAAGCAATAACCCATGCCATCATCCCCGTTCTCATCGCGTACCCAACGCACACGGGCGGGTGGCATTTTTATTTTCAACTATAGGGATTTCCTCAATAGTTGATTTATGGGGTGGACAAAAGGAGTAAAGCTATTGATTTTTCTTGCTTATCTTGTCGACACCCCCTGCGTCGGGTTATCGCCGTCTGCCGGTATTAGCTGTGACATGTTTCCTTGCCATCGAGCGTACAGACAGAATCAAAAATAACCCATGCCCCTGAGAACAACAGGTCATTATCAGCAACATCCGCTGTAGGCAGAAAAAGTGGTGTGACAGCCGGAGAGACGGCCTGCATTGCCATCATGATTCATTGAGTCGTGATCGCCATGTAGCAATCCATGGAGAACAAAACATGTCACAGAATATAGATACAGCAACATACAACATCACCGTTGGTGTCAACTACAACACCAAAACATTAAACCAACTGGAATCACAGTTAGAGCACATTGTTGAGCTACTGGAACGCATCAAAGGTCAACATGATGATACAGGTATGAAACTGGCCGCTGATAAGGGCGCTGAAACTATTCTAGATAATGCAGAGAAGATTTATGGAATAGCCGGAAAGATTCACCTGAAATCAGCAATCATCGGTTCGGCCCAAACAACCGAGTTAATCAATGACGATCACATCCGCCAGATAGTCCGCGAAGAGCTGCGCCAGTTCGTTACCCGCGAGAGTAAACTGGGCGGCTTGTTCTCGGTGTGGTGATGCTATGCCAGCACGCATACCCCGAGCCTGCCGTAAGCAAGGCTGTCCTAAGACTACCACTGACCGCAGCGGCTACTGTACCGAACACCTGCACACCGGCTGGCAATCTCACCAACAAGGCAAGAGCCGACACGAGCGCGGCTATGGCAGTAAGTGGGACACGTTACGGGCACAAGTAAAGCAGCGTGACAAACACTTATGCCAGCAATGCCTACGGGCAGGTCGGGCAGTCACCGGCACCACCGTCGACCACATCATACCGAAAGCGCATGGCGGGACGGATGCACTCTCGAATTTGGAATTATTGTGCTTTGCCTGCCATCGACGTAAGACAGCGACGGAACGATTACGGTAGCAAGGGGAGGGGGAGGTCAAATCCCTGCCACTCTCGCCCTCAAGGACCGCCGCCTAACCTCTTTTCAGATCGCCGCAGGTTAGAAAACTTTTTTGGGGGGATCCCCAAGCGGTATTCAATTGGAGAAAACTATCATGTCAGGGCCACCTAAAACCCCGACCCACTTGCGTTTGGTCAGGGGGAACCCATCAAAACGCCCGATCAATAAAAACGAACCGCAGCCCCCGAAAGGGATCCCCTCAACCCCGAAGTATTTTGATAAGCAGGGCAAGTACTGGTTCAAGCGCATGGCGGAAGAACTGGATGCTGTCGGTGTCCTCACGCAGCTGGATGCCCGGGCGCTGGAATTACTGGTTGAAGCGTATGTGGAATACCGGCATCACTGCGATACCTTGGCGCTGGAGGGGCACACCTACAAGAACATGACGGACAGCGGAATACTCATCAAGGTTCACCCTGCCGCCATCATGAAAGCTGATGCGTGGAAACGGTTACGCGCCATGCTCGGCGAGTTCGGCATGACCCCCTCCACCCGGTCAAAAGTGAACCGGAACGGCGAGGATGAAGCCGATCCACTGGAAGCGTTCCTCCAAGCAAGAGACTGATGATGGCTAAGGTGATTGACGGTATTCGCTACGCCGAGCGCGTGGTGGCCGGTGACATTGTGGCGGGGGAACTGGTTCGGCTGGCCTGTCAACGTTTCTTGGCGGACTTGAAACACGGTGAAACACGCGGCATCACATTCAGTGAACCCCGCGCCCAGCATATCCTGAACTTTTATAAATTTGTGCCCCACGTCAAGGGCGCACTGGCAGGCAAGCCCATCGATTTGATGGACTGGCACGTCTTTATTCTCATCAATCTCTTTGGCTTTGTCCGGCCATTGGTGGATGAAGCCACCGGGGAGATTGTGCTGCGCAATGACGGCAGCGGGCGCCCGGTGATGGTGCGCCGGTTCCGCACGGCTTATAACGAGGTGGCGCGTAAGAATGCCAAATCCACGTTGTCGTCCGGTATCGGGTTGTACATGACCGGGGCAGACAGCGAGGGCGGTGCCGAAGTTTATTCGGCAGCCACCACCCGGGATCAGGCCCGCATTGTGTTTGAAGATGCCAAGAACATGATCAAGCAAGCCAAACCCACATTGGGGCGCTTGTTTGACTTTAACAAGCTGGCGATTTATCAGGAACAGTCCGCCTCCAAATTTGAGCCGCTGTCCAGTGACGCCAACAACCTCGACGGCCTCAATATCCACTGCGGCATTGTCGATGAACTCCATGCCCACAAAACTCGTGACGTGTGGGATGTATTGGAGACCGCTACGGGCGCGCGATTGCAATCCCTGCTGTTCGGCATCACCACGGCGGGCTTCAATAAGGAAGGCATTTGTTACGAGCTGCGGGATTACGCGGTGAAGGTGCTGCGCGGGCAAGTGGAGGACGACACCTTTTTCGGCCTGATTTATACGCTGGATAAAGAAGACGACCCCTTTGACGAAACGGTGTGGCAGAAAGCCAACCCCGGGCTGGGTATCTGCAAACGCTGGGATGACCTGCGCCGGTTGGCGAAAAAGGCCAAGGAGCAGGTGTCTGCCCGGCACAACTTTTTCACCAAGCACATGAACCTGTGGGTCACGGCCGAATCGGCGTGGATGGACATGCTCAAGTGGGATGAATGCGAACCGCTTCCCCCGTCGCATGAACTGAAAACCTACCCGCTGTGGGTGGGCGTGGATTTGGCGAACAAGATTGATATCTGTGCGGCGGTGAAGGTGTGGCAAGGGAATAACGGCCATGTCCATGCAGACTGTAAATTCTGGCTGCCGGAAGGCCGGCTGGAACGGTGCTCCCGGCAACAGGCTGAACTGTATCGCAAGTGGGCGGACAGGGGGGTGCTGACGCTGACTGACGGGGAGGTGGTGGATCATGCCCAGATAAAGGACGAGTTACAGATTTGGCTCAGTGGCGACAACCTGAAAGAACTCGGCTTTGATCCGTGGAGTGCGGTGCAGTTCAGTCTGGCCTTGGCCGAAGAGGGGATCCCCTTGGTGGAAGTCGCCCAGACCGTACGCAACCTGTCGGAAGCCATGAAGACACTGGAGGCCTTGGTTTACAGTGGTAAGTTTCATCACAACGCCCATCCGGTGATGAACTGGATGATGAGCAATGTCACGGTCAAACCGGACAGGAATGACAACATTTTTCCCAACAAATCCACGCCGGAAGCCAAGATTGACGGCCCCGTTGCCCTGTTTACCGGTTTGAGCCGCTTGTTGGTCAATGGCGGGGAACAGGCCGAAAGTCTGTCTGACGTGTTGACGAGTCGCGGCCTGCGCGCCCTCTGAGGTTTTTTCATGAAAATATTCATCATTATTGCCCTGCTGGTCGGGTTGGCAGGCGGCGGCCTTGTGTCTTACGGGGCATGGCTGCTGCTGCCGGCAGCAGGGTTTATCGTGGCTGGCCTGTTGTGTCTGGGCTGGTCGTATTTGGTGTCACGCATGCTGGGCAACCAACCGGATAGGGAGGCCTGATGTTCTTTCCCGGACTGTTTCGCAAATCTGCCGCCCCGATGACCTCCCGTGATTTAAGTGAATTGATTGGCCTGTCGTATGACACCTACAGCGGACGGCGCGTCAGCCCGCAATTGGCGATGCAGCTTACCGCTGTGTTCAGTTGTGTGCGCGTACTGGCGGAATCGGTCGGCATGCTGCCGTGTGCGTTGTATGAACAACTGGCACGGGGGAACCAACGGGCCGTCAAGGAGCGGTTGCACACGCTGTTGTCAGTCAAACCCAATAACTATATGACCCCGCAGGAATTCTGGGAGTTATTGGTCGCGAGTTTATGCCTGAGGGGGAACTTTTACGCCTACAAGGTCAGGGCACTGGGGGAAGTGGTGGAGCTGCTGCCCCTCGACCCGGGCAGTGTGACCCCCAAACTGAACAGCGACTGGCAGCCTGAATATCAGGTGACCTTTCCGAACGGCGAGAGCCGGACGCTGACACAGGATGAACTCTGGCATGTGCGCATTTTTACGCTGGATGGCCTGACCGGGTTAAGCCCGATCGCCTATGCCCGGCAGGCCATCGGGTTGGGACTGGCGACCGAAGAGCACGGCTCCCGGTTGTTCGGTAACGGTGCGGTCACCAGCGGGGTGTTGCAAACCGATCAATCCCTGACGGATGACGCCTTTGATCGCCTGAAAACCGATTTTGAAGCCCGGCATCAGGGACTGGTCAATGCCCACAAGCCGATGATTCTGGAAATGGGGCTGCAATGGAAGCAAATCAGCCTGTCTGCCGAAGATGCGCAGTTTCTGGAAACCCGCAAGTTTCAACTGGAAGAAATCTGCCGGATTTATCGCGTGCCGCTGCACATGGTGCAAAACACCGACCGCGCCACCTTTAACAACATTGAGAATCTGGGGATTGGGTTTATCAATTACTCGCTGGTGCCTTACCTGACCCGTATTGAACAGCGCATCAATGCCGGGCTGGTGAAACGCAGCAAACAGGGGCAGTTCTACGCCAAATTCAATACCGGTGCCTTGTTGCGCGGGGACATGAAATCCCGCCTTGAGGCGTATGCCAAAGGCATTAACTGGGGCATTTACTCGCCGAACGAATGCCGGGCGTTGGAAGAACTGAACCCCCGCGAGGGCGGGGATATCTACCTGACCCCGCTGAACATGACCACCGATCCCGATATCACCACGGAGAAAACACCGCATGTCGATGATGACCAAACAACGGCTTGATATCCCCCTGAAAATCAAATCCGTCAGCGACTCGGGTGAGTTCGAGGGCTACGGGTCGGTCTTCGGGGTGAAAGACAGCTATGACGATATTGTGTTGCCCGGCGCGTTTGCCAACACCCTGAAGCAGTGGGGCGAAAAGGGCAGTTTGCCCGCCTTGCTCTGGCAGCACCAAAGGGATGAACCCATCGGTATTTACACCGAAATGCACGAAGACGAGACCGGGCTGTACCTCAAGGGGCGATTGCTGATTGATGACGATCCACTGGCAAAACGGGCGCACGCCCATATGAAGGCCGGCTCCCTGTCCGGTTTGTCCATCGGCTATGTGCTGAAAGATTGGGAATACGACCGGGACAAAGGGGCTTTTTTACTCAAAGACCTCGATTTGTGGGAAGTGAGTCTGGTGACCTTTCCCGCCAATGATGAGGCCCGGGTGAGCGAGGTGAAATCGGCCTTTGCCCGGGGTGACATCCCGGCACAAAAAAGTATCGAACGCGTCCTGCGCGACGTTGGACTCTCCCGCGCTCAGGCCAAGGCATTCATGGCTGAGGGCTACGGGGCATTGTCTCTGCGTGACGCTGAGGCCGTGTCGGCACTGAATGCACTGAAATCCCTAAATTTTAAATAACACGGAGTTTATTCCATGACTGTAGAAATCAAAGACGTCCAGCAAGTCGCGCAGGAAATCCAGCAGCGCTTCGACGAGTTCAAACAGAAAAACGACCAGCGTATTAACGCCATCGAGGCGGAAAAAGGCAAGCTGGCCGGGCAGGTCGATACCCTGAACGGCAAGCTGTCTGAGCTGGATACCCTGAAAACCGCCCTGGAAGAGGAGCTGGCGGGGCTGAAACGCCCGGCAGGCGGTAACAACAGCAAGGCGGTGAACGAGCATAAAACCGCGTTTGCGCAATTTATCCGCAAAGGAAAAGACGACGGGCTGGCCGAACTGGAACAAAAGGCCATGCAGACCACGGGCGATGCCGAAGGAGGCTATGCGGTGCCGGAAGAGCTGGATCGCAACATTATCAATGCGCTGAAAGATGAAGTGGTGATGCGCGCGGAGTGTAATGTGGTGTCCGTGGGCAGCCCCAACTTCAAGCGGCTGGTCAATCAGGGCGGCACCAACAGCGGCTGGGTCGGGGAAACCGACGAACGCCCGGAAACCAAAACGCCGAAACTGGCGCAAATCGATCCGGTTTGGGGGGAAATTTACGGTAACCCGGCAGCCACCCAGACCATGCTGGACGATGCGTTCTTTGATGTGGAGGCGTTTATCACGTCAGAGCTGGCGCAGGAGTTCGCCGAGCAGGAAGAAAGCGCCTTTACCCACGGCGACGGCAAGAAAAAGCCGAAAGGCTTGCTGGCGTACGGCAGCGACATCGCGGATGATAAAACCCGCCAATGGGGCACCCTGCAGCATTTGCTGCTGAAAAAGCCGACCGAGGTCACCGCTGACGAAATCATGCAATTGATCTACACCCTGCGCAAGCCGTACCGCAACGGGGCGAAGTTCATGATGAACAACAACATGTTGTTTCAGGTGCGCACCCTGAAAGACAGTCAGGGCAATTACCTGTGGCAGCCGGGGCTGCAGTTGGGCCAGCCGTCTGCGTTACTGGGCTACGGTATTGCGGAGAATGAGCAATTTGCCGATTTGGGTGCCGGTGCCGTACCGGTGGCGTTCGGTAACTTCAAACGCTGTTACACCATTTTGGACAGGCTGGGTGTGCGCATGCTGCGTGACCCGTATACCCACAAGCCGTTTATCCACTTCTACACCACCAAGCGCGTAGGGTCGTTGCTGGTGGACAGCAACGCCGTGAAACTGCTCAAGGCGGCAGGAAGCAGCAAGCCATAACCCCCGTGGCGGCCGGCGTGCCGCCTTATTCAGGAGTCAATCATGCCATTACCCACGATTGAGGAGTTGCGACTGCAGTGCAAAGTGGACGAAACCGAGGACGATGAACTGTTGCTGACCTACCTCGCCAGTGCCCAAGAAAAAGCCGAGAACTACCTTAACCGTCACCTTTATGAAAAGTCTGTACCGGAAGACGATCCCGACGGCTTGCTGATTACCCCACTGATTAAACTGGCTTTAATGCTGGCGGTGGGGTTTTGGTATGAACACCGCGAACCGAATGTCTTAGCCAACGGGTTTAAGGAGTTGCTGAATGATTACCGTATCCGGCCTGTCAGGGGGAAATCATGAACATCGGCCGATTGCGCCATCGCATCACGATCCAGGGCACGCGCAGCCGCCAGACGGACGCGGGCAGCGTCATCAAGGAACATTACACCGTGGCCACGGTCTGGGCGGAGGCCAAATTTATCAGCGGTCGAGAACGGGTCGCCTCTCAGGCGGTGCTGTCGGAAAGTGTTGTCCGGTTCTGGGTGCGCTATCGCCCGGATATCGACACCACGATGAATATCATTTTCAAGGGCAAGGCTTACGCCATTCAGGCGGTGATGCCGGACAACAAATTAACCCTGTTAGAGCTGCTTTGTCAGGAAGGAGTGAAACAATGACGACGGTGGATTTTTCTGCACTGAAAGCACTGTCACGGGATTTGGCGCTACTCAGCCAAGCCGAAAGCAACACGGTGTTGCGCCAAGGCACCTATGCCGGGGCTAAGATCCTGCGTGACGAAACCCGAAGCCGTGCCCCGGTCAGAACGGGCAAACTCCGCAAGAACATCGTGGCAACCAACCGCCGGATGGGGCGGGACGGCACCATTTCTGCCGGGGTGTCGGTGCGGGGAACGAATCCATCCGGCACCAACAGTGATACCGGGATGAAGAAAAACGACCCCAAAAACGCCTATTACTGGCGCTTTCTGGAGAAAGGCACCTCCAAGATGGCGGCAAAACCCTTCATTGACCCGGCCTTTGAGGCCAAGGCCGATGACGCCGCCGAGGCCGTCTTTGCGGCCGCCCTGAAGGCCATTGACAGGATGCTGGCAAAATGAAGGACGGCGACCTGTTTAAACTGCTGAAACCGGTGCTGCCCGGGCGGGTGTTTCCTTACTTAATCCCCTTGACTGAAAGAAAGTCCGACTCGCTGTGGTGCGTGTTTTCCACGTACAGCCTGACCCGCGATGTACTGAGTGGCCCGGCCGTGAAAATGACCCGCATTCAGGTTGACGCTTACGCGCCCACCCTTGAGCGTGCCGAGCAGATTGGGGAAGACGCCCTCCATGCCCTCAACCCGTTGGCCCCGTTTGACGTGGAGCACGAGAACAGTTTCGAAGAAGATACCGAACTCTATCGCGCTTCCCTGACCTGCAAAATCTATACCCAACCCCGCTAACCCTTTATCAATCAACCCAGCCGGAGAAACAACATGGCTAAGTTTGAACGCACCCTTGAAACGTCGCTGTCGGTGTCCGCTGATACAGCCACTGACGCGACCAGCGCCCTGATTAACTGGGTGCCGATTGACACCTCTGTCAAAGAAATTAACTACACGGGCGGGCAGAAGTCCGACATTGAAGTGACCACGCTCGGCTCCCGTGAACAGGAGATGATTAACGGGCTGGCCGCCCCGGCGGAAATTACCCTGTCCGGGCACTGGACGGCCGAAGAGAAAGGGCAGGACATTTTACGTTTTGCCTACAATACCGATCAGGCCTACGCCTTCCGGGTTCAGTTCCCCAGCGGCCATGGCTACACCTTCTTGGCGGAGGTCAGGCAAGAAACGTGGAGTGCCGCCGCCAACGGCATCGTCAATGCCACCTTTACCCTGCGCATGAAAGGCCGCCCGGTGCCGCTGGCGAAAAAAACCAAAACTGACCTCGTAAAAGGAGAACACGCATGAATATTCGCCAATTGGCCCTGACCCCGAAATTGGGCTTTCGCACCAAAACCGTCACCGTGACCGAGTGGAACAACGCCACCGTGACCTTACGTGAACCCTCGGCGGGGGCATGGGTACGCTGGAATGAAATCACCCGCCCGGCAGAGGAAGACAAAAAGCGGTCCACCGAAGAGGTGGTACTGCGCAATACCCGTGCTGATGTCGTGTTGTTTATTGATGTGTTGTGTGATGAACACGGCGATCCGGTCTTCACGCCCGACGATATGGACAAGGTAATGAACATCTATGGCCCCGTGCATGCCCGTTTGTTGCATCAGGCACTTAGTCTGGTGACCGACCGTGACGAGGCGGAAAAAAAGTCAGCGCCCCATTGACCGGTTTTCTGCTGACACTCGCCCTGCGACTGGGAAAAACCGTGGCCGAGTTGCAGGGCAGTTTAAGCGCCAGCGAGCTGATGCTGTGGATGGCTTACGACCGCGAAAACCCCCTCAGCGACCGGCGGGGGGATATTCAGGCCGCACAGGTGGCGGCAGCTGTCTATCAATCGCAGGGCGTCAAAATCAGCCTGAATGAAGCACTGCTGCAATGGGGACATACCGACGACGCGGCACGGGACGACTTTGAACAATTTTTTGCGGATCTCGCATAGGTGACACTGTGGCAAAAAAACTGCGTGAACTGATTATCAAAATCTCGGCCAATTCCAGCTCGTATCAGGCGGAAATTGCCCGGGCTGCCCGCTTGGGGGAAAATTACCACCGGGTAATGGAAAATGGCAACCGAAGTGCGGCCGCCGCCGCCCGGGGCAGTACCGCTGCCCTGCGTGACCTGAACAATCAACTGGTTTCCGTAAAAGCCTCTGCACTGGGCATGGCCGGGTCGTTTGCGGGTATCTTCGCGACCAGTAAACTGGTGGAAACGGCGGACAAGTGGACAAACCTCAACGCCCGCCTGAAACTGGCGACCCAATCCACGACTGACTTGACCCACAGTCAGCGATTGCTGATGGAGATGAGCCAAAAGACCGGGACGTCATTTGAGGCCAACGCCACCGTCTTCGCCCGCTCTGCCGCCCCCATGCGGGCGCTTAAATATGCCTCGCAAGACATCGTCAACATGACCGAGACACTGGCCACCGGGCTGAAAATTTCCGGCGCCAGTGCGGCGGAATCCAGTTCAGTGTTGATCCAGTTCTCGCAAGCCATGTCGTCGGGGGTGTTGCGGGGCGAGGAATTCAACGCCATGGCGGAAAACGGCGGGCGCTTGATTCAGGCGCTGGCGGACGGCATGGGCGTTGCCCGAACCCAGCTCAAGGGGATGGCAAACGACGGCCTGTTGACTATGGACAAGGTGATCCCGGCTTTATTGAGTCAGTTGGGGAAATTGCAGGACGAATACGGCTCGATGGGCGCGACGGTGGAAAAGTCCATGGCACGCGTACAGAACGCCTTTATGCAATGGGTGGGGGATGTCAACCAATCCACTGCAACCACCAAGGTGTTGTCAGGGACACTGGATACAGTTTCCAAAAACATCGACGCGATAGCGACTGGTTTAGGTGTTGTGGCAGCTATTGGTGCCGCCAGAGTCTTTGGTGACATGGCAAATGGGGCGATTAGTTCGGCTCGCGGAGTGTTTCAGGCTTATCGTGCTGAAGTGGCGCTGGCGGATGCGCAGGTCAGGGGAACGCAAGTTGCGACTGCAAGGGCAAGGGCGGCGGTATATCGGGCGCAACAAGCCTTGATATCTGCCCAAAACACGGATAAACAAGCGCTGGCGGAAAAACGACTGACACAAGCTCAGGCGCAACTCAATCGCAATATCGAAGCCCGAAAAGCTGCGCAGAATAGGTTAAATGGCGTGACCTCAGCCGGTTCTCGTTTGCTGGGAGGGGCTTTGGGGTTGATTGGTGGCATTCCCGGTCTAGTACTGATGGGCGCGGGCGCATGGTACACGATGTATCAGAATCAGGAGCAAGCCAGACAGTCAGCACGGGAGTATGGAAATACCATTCAAGAGGTACGACAGAAAATAGATAAAATGTCAGCGCCTCAGCTAGCTGATAATAGCTCAGAAACGATCAATGCCGCGAAGGAGCAGGAACGAGTAGTCGCTGAGCAAGAGAAAAAAATACACTCTCTGAAAAATCAGATTGCTGGACTCCAAGAAATACTGGCAAAACCGGGAGGAATGATAGGTGATTATATGATTAATCACCTCATGTCTCGAACAGAGGCGACTCAAAAACTGAAAGATGCACTATTGCAACTTTCCGCAGAAGAAGAGCGATTAGGGCAACAACAAAATCATCTTACAGATATTCAGGAAACGTTAGCAGAAATCGACCGTAGACGCATTGACTTACTCAAGCAAAAAACAGCAGAAGAGGCGGCGGCTCATCAATCTTTACTCATGATGAATGCTGCACATAGCGAATTCAATCGCTTAATGTCTGTGGGGAACAGTTTACTTGAAGGGCGCCAACAACATGTTCAAATTCCGCTGATGCTGCCTCAGGCTCCTTTGGATGATAAGCAAAGGGATTTTCTTAATAAATCTGAACGCGATCGGGTGCTTTCTTCCCTTCAAGGTGAAGATAAAATAAGAAAACAGGCCGAGTTCGCTGCTGAAGATCAGGGATTAAATACCTTAGAACATCAGAGTAACTATCAAAAATACCTCAATAATGTAGTCGCTACTTATCGCAATGGAGAAAAGGCAAGAGAAGCACAGACTGCTGCTGCCAAAGCTGCCAGTGATGCAGCCAAGGCAGCACGGGAAGCGGCAAGCGCACAGGCAGATTATCGGAACAAAGTCAGTGAATTGAACACACAGTTGGCAACCGAAGCGATCCGCTACAGGGAAGGCAACACCGCCGCCGAAGCCTTTGCGGCTTCCATGTCCTCGGGTAAAAACTTTACTGAGGCACAAAACAACGAAATCCGCCGGCTTAACAGAACGCTGGAAGAAGCCAAGCAGAAATACCAAGACCTGCAGGACGCCATTGCAAACGATCCCTTCCGCAATACCGCCGAGACGGCGAAAAAAGCCCGTGAACAATTGGAGCGCCAGCTTAAAAGTAAGCAGGTAACACCGAAAGAGTACGATCGTCGCAAGGAGGATATTTGGCAGGAGGAGGTCAGGGGCAACACCAGTGCCAAACAACAGTATGTCGTTTCGGCCAAAGATGCGTTGCTGGGTGAGGTTGATCCCATACAGGATTTGGACAATCAACTGGCGCGCAAAAAAGCGCTGTATGAAGCCTATGCCGAAACACAGGTTATCGGTGTGCAGCGCAAAAATGAATTGATCCTTGCCGCAGAACGTGACACGGACGCCAAGCGCATCGAGGCTGCCAAGCAGGTATTTGCCAGTCAGGGCGACCTGCAGTCACTTGCGGTGACGATGTTCGAAACCACCCAAGAACGGATGGGTAACATGGTGACCGGTCTGCTGACGGGCAGTAAATCCCTCCGGGAAGGCATGTCCGAAATGTTCGCCTCGCTGGCACAGGATGTGGTGAAAAGTCTGGTCAAAATGGCGGCGCAGGCCTTGATCACCAACACCATCATGAAAGGGTTGGAGTCCATGGGCGGGGGTGGCATGGGGGCCGGGTTTGCCTCTTTGTTCGTCAAGAATGCCAAAGGTGGTGTTTACAACTCGCCCAGCCTGAGCCAGTACAGCGGGCAGATTGTCAACCAGCCGACCGTGTTTGCCTTTGCGAAAGGAGCCGGATTGATGGGGGAAGCGGGGCCGGAAGCCATTATGCCATTGACACGCGGGGCAGATGGTTCGCTGGGGGTGCGTGTCATTACGCCAAAGGAACTGGAAGGCAATGGAAAGGGTAGCACCAAGATCAATGTCTACATCACGGACGGAAAAACGGAAAGCACCTCATCGAATAGTGATAAACAGGCTTTCGGGCGGGAATTTGGTCAGGCGGTCGCCCAGGTTTATTTCAGAGAGCGTGACAAGGACTTACGGCAAGGTGGTGTCATCAACAAAGCGATAAGGGGAGGCCGATGATGGAAACCTTTATCTGGCAGCCCCGCGTGAATGCCAGTTCAAATGTCGAGTTTGCCCTTCGAAAAGCGAAATTCGGTGATGGTTATGAACAGGTGTCCGGCGCGGGGATTAATCCCAAGTCGATGAAATGGAGCGTGGATTTTATCGGCAATGAAAAACACATTGCTGACATTATCGCCTTTCTTGACCGACATGAAGGCCACAAGGCTTTTATCTGGCGACCACCGTTGGCAAAAAAAGGCTTGTTTCGGTGCGAAAGCTATAAGTATCAGGCCATTGATTACAAAACCTATTCCCTTTCAACCGAATTCATTGAGGCGCACGCGCCCTAGAGGAAACCCCCATGCTGACTGCTGACGTACAGAAGCTGGATGCCGGGAATACTGTCCGGCTTTATGAGATTGGCGGGACAAAATTCGGGGCTGAGGTACTCCGTTTTCATGCGTATGGCATGCCCATTACCGAGGAAGAGATTGAGGCGGCAGAGAAAGCGGGCAACCCGCCGCAACCCAAATCCCTTTGGTGGCAGGGGGATGAGTACAAACCGTGGCCTGTCCAGATAGAGGGGCTGGAAATGTCCACGGACGGGCAGGCCGCCCGCCCCCGTTTATCGGTAGCGAATATCGAGGGAACGGTCACTGCGCTCTGTCTGCAATTTGAGGATATGGTGCAGGCGAAAGTGATTATTCACGATACGCTCGCCCACTATCTGGATGCCAGAAACTTCGCCGAGGGAAACCCGACGGCAGATCCACAACAAGAGCGGCAGAACTTGTTTTACATTAACCGGAAAACCTCCGAAACAGACAAGGCGGTCGTTTTTGAACTGGCCAGTCCGGCATCATTGGATGGCCTGATGATCCCTACCCGGCAAATTCACGGGGTGTGCACATGGCGTGCGCGGGGTTGGTATCGAACTGGCAAAGGTTGTGACTACGCCGGGACAAAATATATTGATAGCAACGGTAACCCGACGGACGACCCCAGTAAAGATCGCTGCCCCGGCACCGTGACAGCCTGTAAGTATCTGCACGGTGAGGATGAACCGTTGCCCTTTGGGGGATTCCCGGCCTCGTCACTTATCAGGAGGTCGTGATGCATGAAAAAACATTGGCCGCCATCTTTGAGCACGCCAAGCAAACTTATCCCAATGAATGTTGTGGGGTAGTGGCCCAGAAAGGCCGCGTAGAAAAGTACCTGCCCTGTAAAAACCTCGCCTCAAATCCCACAGAACAATTTCAATTAGACCCCCATGATTACCTTGACGCCTCAACGTGGGGAACCATTACCGGTATTGTTCACAGCCACCCCGATGCCACAACCCTGCCCAGTGATTTGGATGAAGCCCAATGCGATTTCACCGAATTGCCGTGGCATATCGTGAGCTACCCGGAAGGGGATGTCAGAACCCTTTACCCGCGTGGTGAACTGCCTTTGGTGGGGCGTCCGTTTGTGCTGGGCGTTTATGATTGCTACGGTCTTGTAATGAGCTATTACCGCCAACAATACGGCATTGAACTGCAGGATTATCGGGTGAATTATCCGTGGTGGGAGCAAGGCGAGAATTTGTATATGGATAATTTTGCACAGGCGGGCTTTATTGAAGTCACCGGTGATCCGCAGGAAGGCGATGTCGTGCTGATGCAGGTTCAGGCAGATGTGGTTAACCATGCCGGAATTTTAGTGGCGGGGAATTTATTGCTGCATCATATTTACGGGCATTTAAGCCAGAAAGTCCCTTATGGCGGATACTGGAAAGACAGGACTATTATTATATTACGTTATAATAAATAGTAATGATTTTATTTTTGTTTTTCGAATGATAATGTTGTTTTTTTTGTAAATAAAACCAATTGAGGATATTTATGTACAACAGTTATGACGATTCTGGATTTTCATTGCTAGGACCTTTTTTTATTTTAATTATCATTGCACTTGTTGGGCTTGCGATTAATTTCTTTATAATACGATATGCAAGTAGAGCCAACGAATTACTGGACACGCAGAAAAAAATATTACAAGAGCTAAAAATTCAAACAGCTTTATTATCTGGGGATAAAGGTAATTCAGAAATAAATTCTGCATATCTGGATGCAATTAGAAAAATGCAATCTACCAACTTATTAGAAAAAGGAGGAATGGTTGCCCAGTACAGGGTAATGGATGTGGCTAAATTATATAACAACCTAATGGCAGAGGTTGAAGCTAAAAATTTATCTATTATGTCTGCGAGAAATGCATTCCAAGCTGAAATAGATAGATTATCCTCTGAATTAAATGAATCTCAAAAAATGTCATTTTTAAGTTACTATAAAGAAAATATCAAGTAAGCATTATTTAATTTTATATCAACCCGCTTCGGCGGGTTTTTTTATGAGGTTAATATGGTTTCTACAGAATCCTCACTTCGCACTATCCGGCTTCATGGCGTCCTCGCCACGAAATTCGGTGCCACCTTTAACTATGCCGCCAGAGATGCCCCGCACGCTATCCGCGCCATGAGCAAACTGGTGGCCGGCTTTGAAACCTTCATGCTGAATGCCCACAAGCAGGGAATGACCTTTTCGGTCATTGTCGGCGGCAGAAGCTACCACAAAGACGAACTGGACATGACCAAGGGTGACCGGGATATCCATATCATGCCGGTGATCATCGGCAGTAAAAAAGCGGGCATCTTCCAGACTATTTTAGGCGCAGTGATGGTGGTGGCGGGGGCGCTATTATGGGCGACCCCGATTGGTGCACCGATGGTGATGTCCGGGGTTGGCATGATGCTGGGCGGCGTCTCTCAGATGCTGGCCCCTCAGCCACCGGGCTTGGGGATGCGCGAGTCACCGGAGAATAAACCGTCGTATGCGTTCGGCAGTCCGGTCAATACCACGGTTCAGGGCAATCCCGTGCCGATCCTCTACGGTTCGCGTGAAATCGGCGGGGCGATTATCTCGGCCGGGGTTTACACCGAAGACCAGTATCAGACCGAGCAAATTGAGAAGCAACGGAAGCACAATTTCAGCGAGACAGTGAAAGGGAAACCGTTTGACGATGGGCAAGCCGAGAAGCGAAGGGGGTAAAGCGCGATGTTCAGACACAGTATAGTCGGTGCAAAAGGTGGCGGCGGGGGCGGACGGACGCCCGTCGAGATGCCTGATAACATCCAGTCCAATGCCAAGGCACGGGTCTTGCTGGCACTGGGGGAAGGGGAATTTGTTAACCATCTCACCGCAAAAGACATCTACTTGGACGGCACCCCCTTGCAGGGTGACAACGGCACTCTGAATTTTGATGGGGTCAGTTTTGAGTTTCGTCCTGGTACGCAGCATCAGGACTACATCAAGGGGATGCCGGCGGCTGAGAATGAAATCCGGCTGAATACCGAAATCAAGGCCGGGACACCGTGGACGAAATATATCGCCAATACCAAACTGTCTGCCGTTCGTGTCCGTCTTGGTTGGCCGGCATTAAGGTCGCTAAAAGAGAACAATGATACGGTGGGCTACCGCATCGATTATGCCATTGAGCTGTCCACGGATGAGGGCAGCTATCAAACCATTTTTGATACCCACATCGACGCCAAAACGACCACGTTGTATGAACGTTCCTATCGCATCAATTTGCCGGATGCCAAAGCCGGCTGGACGGTGCGGGTGGTCAGGAAAACCCCCAACAGCACCAGTGAGCGTATCATCGATAAAATGAATATCATGGCGTTTACGGAGGTGATCGACGCCAAATTACGCTACCCCAATACCGCGTTGCTGTATGTCGAATTCGATGCCCGGTTGTTCAACGGCACTGTTCCCCTGATTTCCTGCAAACCCAAGGGGCGCATTATTCGTGTGCCGTCTAATTACGACCCGGTTAACCGGACTTACAGCGGTATCTGGAACGGCACCTTTAAATGGGCGCACAGCAATAACCCGGCGTGGGTACTGTACGATATCCTGTTGAATGATTTGTGTGGTCTGGGTGACAAAATCGACAAGACCCAAATCGATGAAACCGCGCTGTACCCTGTCGCGCAATATTGCGACCAGCTTGTCCCGGACGGGAAAGGGGGCGGAGGCATGGAGCCGCGCTTTACCTGCGATGTTTACATTCAGTCCCGCGCAGAAGCCTATAAGGTACTGACCGACATTGGCGCAATATTTCGCGGTTCGGTCTACTGGGGCGCTAACCAGTTCGTTGCCATGGCTGATATGTCGGACGACATTAAATACATTTTCACGCAGGCCAGTGTTATCAACGGTGATTTCGTCTACAGCGGCGGCAGCGAACGCAACCGGAGCACGGTGGCCATGGTGAGCTGGTCAAATCCGGACAACCATTACAATGATGAAGTGGAAGTGGTGTCGGACGATGATTTAATCCAGCGCTACGGCATCAACCAACTCGATATTGCTGCCATTGGCTGTACCCGCCAGAGCGAGGCGCAGCGTCGGGGAAAATGGGCGCTCCTGACCAACGCGCAGGATGGCATGGTTTCATTCCGTGTGGGGCTGGAGGGGCAACTTCCGATGCCCGGATTGATTATTGGCGTGGCGCATAAAAACAGGGCCGGGCGCGTTATCGGGGGGCGTATCCAGTCGGTGGAAGGACGCAATATCACGCTGGACAGACACCCTGATGTGAAGGCCGGTGACCGCTTGCTGGTCAACTTACCGACAGGCAGGTCAGAAGGCCGGACAGTGCAGGCAGTGAATGACAATGTGGTGACCGTCACGACCACTTACAGTGAGTCGCCTGTCCCGGAAGCGGGCTGGGCGGTGGATGCGCATGATTTATTCATTCAGCAATATCGCGTCGTGGGTATCAAGGATAACAACGACGGCACGTTCGAAATCACCGGGCTGCATCACGATCCCGACAAATATGCCCGTATCGACACCGGGGCGCAAATTGATGAACGGCCCATCTCCATTATTCCGGCCAGTGTTCAGCAACCGCCAACGTCGGTCAAGGTTGAGGGATTTTCTTTTGTTCAGCAAGGCATCTCTACAACTACCGTGCGTATCTCATGGGCGGAGACGGAAGGGGCGATCGCTTATGTCGGGGAATGGCGCAGGGACAGCGGTAACTGGATAGCGATCCCCCGCACGGCGTCGCTGGGCTTTGAAATCCCCAACGCCTATTCAGGCCGCTATCAGGCGCGCATCAAGGCCATTAACGCCTTTGATATCCCGAGTTTGTTTGCCTCGTCGGGGGAGGTGAATATCACCGGCAAACAGGGTAACCCGCCCGCTCCCTTGGGCTTTAAAACCACGCCGATACTCTTCGGTATCCAATTGGATTGGGGATTTGCCTCCAACACCAGCGACACCCTGAAAACGGAAATTCAGTACAGCCAGACCCACGACGGCGAAGGTGTGATGTTACTGGCGGACATTCCCTACCCCCAACGCATGCACACAATGCAAGGACTGGCGGCCGGGGTGGCGTTCTACTTTCGTGCCCGGCTGGTGGACAAATCCGGCAATCAGTCCCCGTGGACGGACTTTATCCGGGGGGAGTCTTCCGATGATACGAACTGGATAGTGCAGGCGGCAGGTGACCAGTTTATGACGGCGGAGGCCGGGAAGCGGATTAAAACCGATATCGACTGGATTAATGAATCCACGCTGATGCTGACAGGCATGCAGCAAACATTATCACGGGAACTGATGCAGCGTGACGGGGAGAACAAGGCGCAAATCAGCGAATTATGGGCGGTCAGGGTGACAGATAAAGAGGCGACCGCACAGCGGTTGACTGAAATACGGACAAACCTCGACAACACCGCAGCGGATGTGATCACCAACAAACAGGCCATCTCCAGCACGCAAAAGGCGCAGGTGGAATCGGTAGAACACCTTCAGGCGCAACTGGGTGACCAGAAAGCGATGATCAACACCAAGATGCAGGCGGAATTTAACCAGACCGGCAACGGGTACGCCATGCACAGTACGAACATCACCCTGAACTACCAAGGGCA
>NZ_FORG01000081.1 GCF_900113945.1 Xenorhabdus mauleonii | reverse complement strand
TTGCCGCTAACCGTAAGCAACTATTGGAGTAGTTACTATGGCTAACCGCGATTGTAATGTAAATTCAACCCATTCGAAAGCCCAGCGCCGCTATAAAGTCGGCTACATCAGTACCCGCCATGCCGACCGCAACACCGGCATGACCCGCCATTACAGCCAGCATCCCAGTTTACATCTCAAGGGGAACTGGCTGGAAGCAGCGGGATTTGCGACCGGGCAACCGGTGCAGGTCTGCATTGAGCACGGGCTGTTGATTATCCGGCTGGTTGAGAACAACTGACGGCTAAAAGGAAGAACCCAGCTCACACTTGGGCTGGGTTCTTTTATCATTTATAATTTTTTATCTGGATTAATATATAGGTATCTTTCATCAATCTCTAATGATAGGTCATCAATAATTTTAATTATCTGATTATATTCATCTTTTGTTATTTCAACATCATAATCAGCTATATGATCACATAATGTCTCGAACGCTAGGACATTTTCCGAATGATTTATATACTCCAAGTCATAATCAACAAGTGAAGGTTCCAAGCGATCTTTCAATCCTTCACCTAAAAGCCTGATTTTTTTGTTCACATTCATATTTGATACTCCTTATTTTATAGGCTTCAAGGTTGTTGGTTTCGACATTTTATCTGGGAATGCAGTAACAACTTTGCCATTTGCAGGCTCATAAATTACCCTCATGCGAACACCATCACGAACTTCCCAAGCAACCCATCTGGCGGGTTTTCCTGCCTTAGTATAAAGCCCGCCAGTTCCTGATTGCGCATACCACTGAGTCTTCGGCGAAGTCGCAATATCACCTATTTCATGGATAATTTTTTCTTTCGTCCAATTAGATGGGAAAGTCGTTTTTCCTGGATTTCCCGGGAATAAATGACCACCACTGGTAGGGCTATCACCATACAGTATATGTTTTTTCGCTTCTGGAGAGAGAATATCTGTATAATCTGTGCTTTTTCCAACACTTCCAACCGTGTCTTTGTAAGGCAGTGATTTTGCATCAAGTTTGCTTGTTGCATTCTCAACGTTTGTAACCTTGCCTTGTTCTTTCGGGCTAAATTTTCCTTCACCGGCACTCCATTGCGGCAACGGGCTTTCCGTTTTATTGGCTGTTCCCGAATTTTTAGTCAGTGCCAAAAAGGTCTTCGCCGCCACATACTGTATCACTTTTCCTTCACTGGTCGGGATGCCGCTGCTTACAATTTCAGCCGCTTTCTCGGGTGTCATCTGTTCATTGGACATCACCACTTCCAGTGGCACGCCAAAGAAGTTCCCCCACGCAACAAGCAAGCCCCTGACAGGATCTTGCCCTTCCGGGTGGGTGCCCCGAGCCTGTTTCGCCAAGGCTTCCGACAATTCATCCGGCGTTGCTCCTTCCTTGAGCATTTGCATAGCAAGTGAACTTTGCGCCTGCCCGTATTCCATCAACCCTTTTGGCAAACTCAAGGCATTATTCTCAACGGCGTTTTTGGCGGTCTGTGCCCCATCTACCCCTCCCGCCGTGGAATTCGTCGCCAGTCCTGCCGCTATCCCACCTGCCAGTGTAGACAAATTACTGACTGTTTCCTTCTCATCCGGTGACAATTCTTCTATGGATTTGCCCGAATAAAGTGCTCCGGCAATGGCAGAAGCCGCCAGTTCTCCTCCCACTGCGCCTACTGCGCCGCCTGTTGCTGACCCGCCTTTCATCTCGGCAATGACACCGCCTAAAATTGCGTGCGCCAGCAGATTGGTGGCTTTTTCTTCCGGCGTGAGCTGGCTATATTCCGTTTTATTACCATACGTCAGATCCTTGACGGCATTCGCTAAATAAGGAGCCGCACCATTGGCAATCGCCGCCTTGATATCTCCGCCAGCCAGTCCCTGCAATGCCGTGACGACGGCTGTCACCGCCTGACGTCGCTTACCGCCGATGGCTGCACCCTGATCTTCAAAAGCGTTATCATATGCGATACTGTATGCACGGTCAGCAACCGTCTTGGCATTAATTTCCTTGTTTTCTTTTTCCAGTTGGGCTGCTGCCTTTTCCTTCAATGCCTGTCGCTGTTGCGGGTCTTTCATCGCTTCCGTGGCGGTCTTCGTCGCCGCAATCGCTTCCTGCGTATTGTAGATATCCATCGCCTGATTACCAATTTCTGCAATGGCCTGAGCTTGTGCCAGACGCTGGCGCTCTTTCTCCTTGTCAAA
>NZ_FORG01000040.1 GCF_900113945.1 Xenorhabdus mauleonii | reverse complement strand
AGGTGATCCGCAAAAACGGGATTGTTTATATCGGGCTGGATGCGTTGTCTGACAGTGATGTGGCCTCGGCCGTGGGTAACAGCATGTTTGCGGATTTGGTCAGTGTCGCGGGGCAGATTTACAAATATGGCATGAATGCCGGATTACCGGTTCGCCATGACGGCAAGCTGGCGATCAACCTGCATTGCGACGAATTCAACGAACTGATGGGGGATGAATTTATTCCACTCATTAACAAAGGCGGCGGTGCGGGTATGCAGGTCACGGCGTATACCCAGACCTCTTCTGATATCGAAGCCCGTATCGGCAGTCCGGCCAAAACCGCGCAGGTGGTGGGTAACTTCAATACTCTGATTATGCTGCGGGTGCGGGATAACCGGACAGCGGAATTACTCACCAGTCAGCTGCCGGAAGTGGAAATCTACAGCAAGACGCTGGTATCCGGACATTCAGACATAGCCGATGTGGAACAGGGGCAGGATTTTACCTCGTCTACCCAGGACAGGGTCGGCACCGTTAAAACTCCGCTGATTACACCCGCCGAAATGATTAATCTGCCGAAAGGGCAGGCGTTCGCATTACTGGAAGGCGGGCAGCTGTGGAAGATCCGTATGCCTTTGCCAACGGGCGATGGCGATGATGCCTTAATGCCGGCCAGTTTGCAGCACATTGCCGAACAGATGCGCAGACACTACCGCACCAGTGAAAACTGGTGGGAAGAGAAGGGGTAGTTTCCGTTTATGGCGCAGTCAGAAAATCCCTCCCGCCAATCGTCCCAACCGCCCTGCAAGCCTGGCCTGCTCTATCGCGTATTATGGGAATGGCCGTGGCAGCTTATTGGGTTTGTTATTATGTCGTGGCTATTCAGCCTGTTACTGGAATATCTCGGTATGGCGTTTTTCTGGCCGGAGCAGGGGGCCGTTCACAGTCAGACCATGATGAAAACTGAGCTGCAATTTTTATCCACGGAATTTACCCGAAGCCTGTTATTGGCTGAACCTTCGCAAACCGTTTCTGCATGGCTGGCGCAGGTTTATCAGTGGATTTTTGTAGACAGTGGTTTTATGAATTGGGTTCAGGGGCAGCGGCAATACTCGCTCCATACCAACAATGATTTTTTGCGCGAATTTAATGCTGTGTTACATGGCCTATTGGCGCATTTGCGAGAGTATTGGCTGGCAACCGTGTTTATCACGATGGTGACGCTAATCCGGCTGGCTATTTTGCTGTTATCCGTTCCCTTATTTGTGATGGTTGTGTTAGTAGCATTGGTTGACGGGCTGGGACGCCGTGATTTACGGCGTTACGGGGCGGGGTATGAATCCAGTTTTGTTTATCACCATGCCAAACGGGGAATTAAACCGGCCTGCACTATTCCTTGTGTGTTGTATTTATCATGGCCGGGTGTGGTATATCCCACCGTGATATTGTTGCCAGCGGCGTTACTTTTAGGCATGGCTGTGGTGATTACCACATCGATGTTTAAGAAGTATTTGTAAGCCTGATGACAATATTTAAGAATCAACTTCAGGTAAATCAAAGATGTAGTCAGACAGATGATCAACTATTGTATCAGGCTGGCATTTTATACTTGTTAACAGCTTATCTTTTTTATAGACATCGACACTGGCAACATATTTTGTACCCAGCTCTGATGATGTGACACTATAAATGAAGTCACCATTTTTGAAATTTAGCTCACGGATTTGTGCTTTGCCTGTATCAGTCTCTGCTGCACTAATATTATTAAATCTATGAGATAACTGTTCTGGGGATCTCTGTAATTCGATATCGGGTTGTTGGTTAGTTTTACCAAATCGATAGATGTATATGCCACCAGAGAGGCTCACATTGACCATTTTGTGGTTTTTGTTGGCGCATTGAAATACGGTCACTGTATTTGACGCTGCTATAGCTGAAAAGGATAGGATAAAGAATGATAATAACGCGGTAATTTTTAATAGTGGTTTGTACATAACAATTTCCTTCACTTTGTAGCCCTAGTCATAAAGTTAGCTCAAATAATCCATTAGTGATAATAATGATTATTTTTATTAAGCGAATATGCTGGACGATGGAATACAAAACGGTTTTTTGTTTTGTATTCCATCGTCAGCAGACAAGCCGCTGAGCGGCGCGTCAGTGTGAAACGACTGTCATGAAGTTTATCCACTCAGCAGAGGTACAGATATTTTGATCCATTTCGTCGGTACTTCCCCCCATGGTGACATGAATGTGTTGATGAGATATATCACCACAGGCAGCAATAAAAGGCTGATTGATTTGATGTAATTGAATTGCAGTTACTTCTTCTGTAGTTGCTGGGAAAAATGCACCGCAGCATGTTCCTTCCTTCTTGTTCAGTTGTTAACTCAATAATTTAGCCAGACTATTTAGCTAATTCTCATCAAAGCATAAAGAGTTTATTGCTGATCTAACCTGAAAAACCCCGCATCCTCAGTATCCTGAATTTCATGACGAGGTGCATGTTGATGCGTGGTAGTTTTTCCCTGTTCCGTTCTGCCTGTCTGTTGGGGCTGACCCTATTGTGTGTGCCGCTTGTGCAGGCAGCCGAGAAAGATGAACTGGCCAGTGCCAAAAACCTGATTGAGCAGGTACAAATAGCACTGGAACGCGCAAACATGGCCGAAAAGCCCGCTGATACCGAAAAACAGCCTCGCTACTGCTTTGATTACGCCCGCATCAGTGCCGATCTCAACACCATCAAAACCGGTATCGATCACTACCTGACGCCTTCCCGTGAGCAGCCGGACGAGCCTGCACCGTTATTCGGTCAATATCGTCAGGAGCGCCCGCAATGACCCCCACCCAGCGCAATGCCTTTGAAGTCGCCTCAGGACACTTTGATATTCATTTTCTGTATCTGGTGTGCGTCGGTTTTTTCTTAGCGATCCTGTTTCTCTGGGCGGCCTGGGCAGCGGTGGATGTCTGGAACGGCTGGGCGAATGAAAAAGTGCGTAACCAGACTCTCAGCCAGTTTGCTCTGCGAACAGCCCTCTTACTGGTGATATCGGTCTGGATGTTTGCCAGTTAACACAATGAACACAGTAAAAAAGGAACCGCGTAAATATGAAGCCAATATTAACTGCCTGCCGTCGTCTCAGCGCGAAATTGATAGCTCGAATAAGTACCGTGTTTTTGTTGTTCGGCATTGTCTGTGAATCCGCGTGGGCTGATTTACCGGCGATCGAACCGCCAAAAAGTGGCGGCGGGGGCGGGTTATTGGGACAAGTAAAGGGTTATGCGCAGGATGGCATTGTGATTGGGGGCTTAATCCTCTCAGCTGTGGCGTTTTTCAAAGTGGCCTCTGCCGCCGTGGAAACCTTCTCTGAGGTGCGTGACGGCAAAGCGACCTGGACCCAGTTTGGCTCCATTATCGTGGTCGGTGTGGTGCTGCTGGTTGCTGTGATCTGGCTGCTGGCAAAGTCGGCCGGCATTATTTTTTAAGGTGCCGCTTATGCAGACGATCCCGTTCTTACCTGATCGCTTAAACGCCGAACCGGTTGTTTTTCGCGGCTTCACCACACCGGAGATGGGACTGGCGGCATTAGCCGGAGTAGGCGGTGGGCTGATGGTGAGCCTGCCGCTCATCCCGTTAGTGGGTTGGGTCATGATACCCACTGGTATGCTGGTCATGCCTTTGCTGTTGGTGAGCTTTGGCGGGCGCTGGCTCGCGCAGCTTAAGCGCGGCAAACCGGAAAATTATCTCTGGCAGAAACTGGAAGAAAAAAAACGTCGGCTGGGTATTGGTGATCCGGCGCTGATTATTGCGGCTCAGGGCTGGTCGTTACGGCGCAGCAGGAGCACGCGATGAGTCGGTTTCGTCATGCACTGAAAAACCGTGATCAGCATATTCTGACTCTGCGGCTCGCCTGCGGGGTGTTGGTGCTGGTCTTGTTGATCACGCTGACTGGCTGGATGGCGGCACCGCGTAATCTCACCATTCATAACCCGCCGGATTTACGCAGTGGCAGCACCCGGGCGTGGTGGGAAGTCCCTGCGCCGAGTGTCTACAGTTTTGCGTTTTATATTTTCCAGCAACTGAATGCCTGGCCGAAAAACGGGGCGCAGGATTATCCGGCCAAAATTGTGGCCTTATCGCCCTATCTGACACCAGCTTGTCAGGATTTTCTGCGGGAAGATGCCAAAACCCGGGCTGACAGCGGTGAGTTGCTCGATCGAGTGCGGGTTGTCTACGAAATTCCCGGTCGGGGCTATGAGACGAACAGTGTGACGGTACACAACCGGGATAACTGGAGGGTGCGGCTGGATTTGGTGGCCGATGAATATTATCACGCAGAATCCGTCAAACGCGCATTGGTGCGCTATCCCCTGAAAGTGGTGCGATGGGAAGGGGATGCAGAACGTAATCCGTTCGGGCTGGCACTGGATTGTTACGATGGGATGCCTCAACGGTTGGAAGCCATGCCGCCACCTGTGGAAGAGAAAAAAGGGATGTTTCAATGAAAAGATGGCCTTCTCTTTTTACCTGTTTGGGGCTGATCTTATTGTTCAGTGTTGGGGCGAATGCAGATGAATTGCTGAAATGGGAACGCATTCCGTTACCGGTGACGCTGAAAGTGGGTCAGGAGCGGATTATTTTTGCTGACCGGAATATGCGTGTCGGCGTGCCCCCGTCACTCAGTGATAAACTGCGGGTACAAAGTGCCGGTGGGGCGATTTACCTGAAAGCCCGCCAGTCTTTTTCGTCGACCCGTCTGCAATTGCAGGACAGCGAAAACGGCGAAATTATCCTGCTGGATATCCGCACGGCCAAAACGGCTCCGACCGAGCCGGTACGCCTGATTTATCCGGATGAAAAGTCGACTGTGTCAGTCGAAAAATCCCCTTCGCAGAGCCAAGCCAAATTATCGGCACCCGTGCCGGTGGTGTTAACCCGCTATGCCGCGCAGCAGTTGTATGCACCGCTGCGCACCCTTGAGCCGGTCACTGGCATTCACCCGGTCAACCTGCACTTACCTTCGAGAATCACGACACTCTACCCCTCAGCGCCGATTGAAATAACCCCATTGGCAGGCTGGAAAGTGAAAAATTATTCCGTCGTGGTCCTGAAATTGCGCAATACCACTAAACGCACAATCACGCTCGACCCGCGCGCCTTGCAGGGGCAGTTTGTCGCTGCGACGTTTCAGCATCGCTGGTTGGGGGCCGCCGGGACGCCGGAAGATACGACGGTGCTGTATCTTGTCACTCAAGGTCAGCCGGACAGCGCCTTTATTCCTGAGCCGACCGCAGTGAAATCGGGAGGCCATCATGCAAATTAAATCCAACAGCTTGGTCAAGATACTGGTGCCGGCGGTGCTGCTGGTCGGCGGGTTTATCGGCATCAAAAGTTGCAGTTCAACCGACACTGCCGCGCCCGCGACACCGCCCAATCACGCTCTGGCTTCGCTGTCTCCGGAGGAGTTACAGGCACTGGGTATCGGCGGCGATACGCCGGAAGATACGTTGAGAACGCTGGTCGGCACACTCAATAAAGTGCGGGCAGAGCAACAACGGTTAACCCGGCAGAATGCCGATATCCTGAAAGAAAATGACCAACTCAAAAACCAGCATCACGATGTGGCCGGTCAGATAGACGCCGCGGTTGCCACTATCCGGCAGGATGATGAACAGCGTCGGCGCGACTTACAGGATGAACAGCAGGGGTTACTGGCGCAGATTGATTTGCTGACCGAGCGGCTGAATTCAACCCCGCTGACTACGCCCGACAGTCCGCTACCGCTGGGAGCGGGAAACCATCCTTATTCAGCGAATCCAGCCAAGGCGCAGGATGACCTTATCTGGATAACACCCGCCGATGAAAAGCCGGCGAACGGACAAGGCATCGGTTATGGCACTACGCCGACAGCATATCCGACCTCATTTTTAAGTGAACAACCGGCTGCCAGGCAGAATCAATCTCAGACACTCGCTGTGAAAGACGAAAACGAAAAACCGGTCTATACCCTGCCGGAAAATGCCACGTTAGTGGGCAGTCAGGCCATGACTGCGTTGTTAGGTCGTGTCCCCGTCAATGGGACGGTAACAGACCCTTATCCGTTCAAAATTCTTATCGGCAAAGACAACCTGACGGCTAATGGTATTGAGCTGCCGGAAGTGGAAGGGGCGGTGGTGTCCGGTTCGGCCAGTGGCGACTGGACGCTTTCCTGCGTGCGCGGTCAGGTCAATGCCATCACCTTGGTGTTTCAGGATGGCACGGTGCGTACCTTGCCGGGCAGCGGGCAAAGCAACCACAGCGGTGCGAATGGCATCGGCTGGCTGTCGGATGAAAACGGCATTCCCTGTATCAGCGGCGAGCGTAAATCGAATGCCGGTACCTATCTGCCAACGCTGTTTGCCCTTTCAGCCATGAATTCGGCGGGGGAGGCCGTTAATGAAAACCAACAGACTGCCCAGACCAACGGCAGCGGTGGACTCACCACAGCGTTAACGGGCAATGCCGGCCAGGCGGCGCTGGGCAAGGCGATGTCTGGGGGCATGAAGGACATGAGTGAGTGGCTGAAACAACGTTACAGCCAGACGTTTGATGCGGTTTATGTTCCGCCGGGTGCCCGTGTTGTGGTGCATATCACCCAAAGCCTGGCCATTGATTACGAAACGACAGGCCGTAAAGTGCGCTATGGCGTGAGTGAACCTGCCCAATATCATCAGGAAGCCTTAGATTAATGGAAACCACTTCTTCTCAATGGCTGTTTTGTGCCAGCCAGCCTTATTGCCTACAAATCACAATGACACCGAGTTCTGAACCCGTGCCCGTTCAGCTTTATTGGCGGTCTGTGCGTAAAAAAGCGAGCCGGTTATATCTCGGTGCCGGTCAGGAAAGCCGGGAACTGGGCGATGGCGATTTTACGGTTTTCCGTCTGACAGAAACTCAGTGGCAGGCAGCGATTGACGGTCAGGCTGAGAGAGAGCCTGAGCAGTGGGAGCCTTTGCCTTTTACCTTATCAGAGCTGGCAGTCCATCCGGAATTTTCCATCTTTACTCCCATTGGCATCACGGAGGCAGTCGCATGCGAAAAATAAATTGTGGCTGGGTCGTGTGTCTGGCGGGGTTGCTGGCCGGCTGTTCGACATCGAAAGACGCTTTACTGCCCGCCGGAGAACAGACGGTGCTGGCAATGTGGCAGGGAAACAACCCGGCTCAGGGGGCTGCATCGGCAAGGCAAACCCTGCGCCGGGCGTTAACCTCCACCGAGCGACGCAGGGCACTGGACGAACCTTATCATTACAGTCGTTCAGCCGCGCAGGAAATCAGCCAGCAATTTCCCCGGCTACCCAATCCCGATATGGTGATGTATGTCTATCCGCATCTGGTTGCCGGTAATACGCCGATACCGGGCTACAGCACCGTATTTCCGTTTTACAGCCAGGTGCAGTATGCCCTGCCGGGTGAACGCACGGAGACATTGTAATGGGAAAACCCAAAGCGCTGAACCGCCCCGGCAAGCTGCATGAAGCCGATGAAACCGCCGTGTATCAGGCCAATCCTTCGATTATTGATTATTTGCCCTGGGTGGAATATCTGGAAAAAGAGCAGTGTCTGTTGCTGGATGACGGGATTTCCGTCGGCGCAGTCTACCGCATTGAGCCCATCGCCACCGAAGGCCGCCCGGCTGAGCGTCTGATTGAAATCCGGGATCAACTGGAAGATGTGATTCAGGACAGTCTGGAAGAAGATGATATTTCGCCGTGGGTGGTGCAGTTCTTTTGTCAGGATGACGATGATCCCGCCGTGTATCTCAATACCCTGCGATGCTATGTGAAACCGTGGGCACAGGATACCGCCTTTACTGACGCTTTTCTGGCGGAATCGGCACGTCACCTGCACAGTATTGCCCGGCCTGACGGCATATTTCAGGACAGTCTGATCACCGGGCAGCCTTGGCGGGGGCAACAGCGTCAGACCCGGATGGTGGTTTACCGTTGGCTGCCTGCGCACAAATCGCAGAAACATCATATTACCTTATCTTCCGTGACGGCACTGAATCAGGTGTGTGAACGGCTGGTCTCGTCACTGGCCGCCGCCGGTGTGATGGCACGCCGCCAGAATGGCGGGCAGATCCACAACTGGTTGTTACGTCATTTTAATCCGGCCCCGGATTGGGGGATGACAAAAACCGATTTTTACCGGGCGGTCAGTTATGAAACACCCATCCAACCGGATCTCCCTCTCAGTACAGATTTTGCCGAAAGCCTGTGGTTTACCCCGCCGGTGTCTGATCCTGACGCGGGGATCTGGTGGTTTGATGGTCTGCCGCATAAAGCGGTGCCGGTCGAACGCCTGCGGCGTCCGCCGGAGCCGGGTACGCTGACCGGCGAAGTGAAACGGGGTGACAATATCAATACCCTGATGGATATGATGCCGGAAGGCACCGTGGTTTCGCTGACGATTGTGGCGCAGGCACAGGACAGGCTGGAAGAGGATTTTACCCGGCTGGCAAAAAATGCCGTGGGGGAAAACACCGAATCACTGCGCGTCCGGCAGGATGTGCAGGAAGTCAAAGAATTATTGGGGCGACGGCATAAGTTGTACCGCAGTGCGCTCACGTTTCTGGTGCGCGGCAAGGATGTTTCTGATCTGGATCATCGGGTGCACCAGCTCTCTTCCACCCTGTTGACGGCAGGATTACAGCCTGTCCGACCGGAATTCAGTGTCTCCCCGTTGAATGCCTATTTACGGGCACTACCGATGTGCTTTAATCCTCAAAAGGACAAAAAACACTGGTACAGCCGTTTGACCTGGGTACAGCATCTGGCTGGGTTGCTGCCAGTCACGGGGCGCTCGACCGGCACTGGGCATCCTGGGTTCAGTTTCTTTAACCGGGGCGGAGCACCGCTGACCTTCGATCCGATGAACAAACAGGATCGCACCCAGAATGCCCATTTGCTGTTATTTGGCCCGACCGGTGCCGGAAAATCCGCTACGCTATGCGCTTCACTCATCCAGCTGATGGCCATACACCGGCCGCGTTTGTTTATCGTGGAGGCGGGCAACAGTTTTGGTCTGCTGGCCGATTACTACGAAAGTCTGGGGCTGACGGTCAATAAAATTGGTATCAAACCGGGCTGTGGCGTCAGCCTGGCGCTGTTTGCCGATGCGCATCAGTTGTTGCAACTCAGCCCCAAGCAATTGCGCATTCATGAAACTGATATCCCTGATACCGATGAACAACCGGAAGAGGAGGGAGATGAACAGCGCGATATTCTGGGGGAAATGGAAATTGCTGCCCGGCTGATGATCACCGGCGGTGAGAAAAGAGAAGAAGAGCGGCTGACCCGCTCTGATCGGGGGCTTATCCGTGAAGCGATTATGCAGGCCGCCCAGACCAGCTTTGACGAATCACGCCAGATGGTGGCATCAGACTTACAGAACGCACTGTATGCCATTGCCCGTAATCATCAACAGGATGAGCACGGTCAGCCGTTAATCACAGCCCACCGACGGGCACGGGCGGATGAAATGGCCAGCGCCATGTCGATGTTTACCCAGGGATTTGAGGGAGAACTGTTTAACCGATCTGGCATGCCATGGCCGGAAGTGGATGTCACCCTGATTGATTTGGGCACACTGGCACGGGAGAACTACTCGGCACAAATGGCGCTGGCAATGGTCTCGTTGATAAACAAAGTCAATAACCTTGCGGAACGGGATCAATATCAGGATCGCGAACTGCAACTGGTGATTGATGAAGGGCACATCACTACTACCAATCCATTGTTATCACCGTATATGACCAAAGTTGTGAAAATGTGGCGTAAATTGGGTGCCTGGCTGTGGCTTGCCACGCAAAACCTGGCGGATTACCCTGACACCGCCGAAAAGATGCTGAATATGGCCGAATGGTGGTTGTGTCTCACCATGCCACCGGATGAAGTGGAACAGATTGCCCGGTTTAAGAAACTGACGGAAGAGCAGAAAGCGGTACTGCTTTCTGCCAGTAAATTGCCCCGTTGTTATACTGAAGGAGTCGTGCTGGCAAAGAAAATTGAGGCGTTGTTTCGGGTGGTGCCACCGAGTCTGTATTTGGCGCTGGGCATGACAGAAAAAGAAGAAAAAGCGGAACGGAGGGCGTTGATGCGGGAGCATCAGTGCAGTGAAATGGAGGCGGCGAAGTTAGTGGCCAGAAAAATGGATATTGCGAGGGGGCTGCGGCCTGATCTTTCGTAAGCGTCAACGTCAACTACACTACACCTTGCCAGTCTCCCTCTGCCATGGAAAAAGCAAGATGTAGTGTAGTTGACGCTTACGCCCAATGAGTCAGAACGATTATTTTGGAAAAATGCTAAGTCAGTGACCAATTTTTGTTGGCCACTTCATCCAGCCCAGAATAATGAAGATTAAGAAGTGAGGAACAGGCGAGAAGTTAACCTCTTGTCTGATCGGTGTTTTTTCAACCTGCTGTATTACCGGATTAATGTATTAACCCGGTAATACGGAGAAGAAAAATGCAGCGCGTCAGTGACATTTTGAGCAACCGGCGAGAAACGATTTCAAGATAACCTTCTTACCACTCTCCGTAGGGGTACTTTTTCCCTTTGATAAAATCTTTAATGTAATCAGGATCTTCACCATAGCCATTACGTACATTGGTTTTTCCCTGACATACTGTCATTTTATCGCCGGAAACCGATTCACCTGTGGAAACCAAGATATTATCGCCGCTGTTTTTATCGATGCCGCGTAACCAAGCGCGGGCAGCCCCCCCAGGTGCCAGACCAATAAATATTGTGTTCCGATAATCAGGGGGTTGTTTCTCATAACCCGAATAGAAAGCAGGCTCACGCATTAGTTGTCGAGCGTCTGGTGTAAAATTAAACAGTGTCTGATAGGATTTTTTATCAATCATCGAATCCCAGCACACCATCAACCGTTTGGGAAGCGCTTCACCGTGGTTTCTGATACCCCCCCCTCCCCCCATCCCTAATTTTTTATCCCACGTCGTTACACTACGATAATTTGAGCTGGAATCATTTAGCATAAAGAGTTGATCAATATAGTTATCTTCATCCTGAAACTGGACAAAGCTGATACTGGCCGGAAAATATTTTGGGGTATAAAATTTAAACCACCATTTCTCATAAGGTAACGGTTCACTTTTACGCACAATGGGTTTATAGGTGACCACCCGTTTTCCGGGCGGATAAGATTGACAGGCCGTTAAACCCCATATTATTCCAACACCCAGCAGCGATATTAAGATTTTTCTTTTCATTATGAAACTTCCTTACGGGTTATATCAAAAACCGCCCGATGCCATTTTTCACACGGGCGGTTAACAAAACTGAACAATTCGACAGCATAAACACCCCCCTGAATTTTCTCCTCTTTGAGTTTAACGGCATTCCAGTTAGCGGAGCAGTGAACGTATTTTGACTGGATCAAAGTGAGTTCCTTTTCCGTAAAAGGAACGGGGGGTTGGCCTTGCCGGATAGCACGCCCTTGTGCAATGGCTTTGTCTGCCAAAGGTTGGAGTTTTGGAGAAAGCTGGTAGTACTCAAGATTTTTCTTTGGTTTATCAAAGATAATACCTGCCTCTTGTGCCGCATCCTGCATGACCTGCATCACGACTTTTGACCAGTCATGGGTTATCTCACGGGAAAGTACCGCCGCAGCTGAGACCTGTTTTTTAAACATTTCTTTATCATTGCGGGGATAAAAATAGGGATTTTGCCAGGTTTCAACCCTGACATGATTGCCAATCAGCAAGGGGGCAATGGTCGGGTACTGTTTAAGTTGTTCAAGCTCTTTCTGCGCTTTTTTATACACTGAGGTGGCATTATCGGGGATACTTTCATCCACCGTGGCAATTTCGGGTCGGGTAATAAAATAGTTTTCCTTTTCTTCCTGGTTATACCCACCACCGATATCGGAATGCGCACCCGGCAGGGCAAGTTCGGGGTAATCCGGTTTTACGCTGTTTAAAGAGAAGTTATGACGGCATTCATTTTGCGCCGTGATATGGAAAATATGCTCTGCAATACCCATAGGCAAACGAATATCAATCTCCCCCGTATCGGCAGAATGAGGGTTAAGCCCATTGCTTAATACCCCTATCGCTGCAACGGTATCAAAGATACCCAAAAAACGGGTGGTTCCCGTTGGATGGCGGGTATTATCCAGATAGCGTTGCTGCTCAGTAAAACAGGCTGCCAGCGCCTGTGATAAGACAGGGTCTTGGTGATAAATGCGGTTCGCAAAATGACGTGCCGCCGCTGAACCCCGACTAAAACCGATAATATCGAATTGCAGGGATTTCACGCTGCTTTTTGTCTCTTTTAAAAAGCTCGATATTTGGGCTTTTATTGCCTGGATAGCGATATCGGTTTTTGCCGCCACACCCGTTTCACCAACCCCTAACCCATAACCGATAACACTGTCCGATTTGCCTGCCTGCGTGCCGATACCCTCAATATAGACCTTGATTTGCTGGTTATTTTCACTGACTTGCTCTTCCATATATATCTCATGCAAAAAATGCACATTGGTGTAGTAACCATCATAACTGATCCGTGAGGTATCGCCGGCTTGACCAAATGCTTCAAATGAACAGATAAAATCATTAACTTGTTCTTCGGTGAGGTTAATGCTTTCAGGTGAACAAGCCTGCCGCCTGCTGATATTCTCAGTATTATTCCCCGTGCCATCAAAAAAGACGCCAATTGTCAAATTAATCCCGCTTTCAATCACCTGCATTTCCAACACATGCCGTCGTTTAAGCTGGGATGTGCTGAAGCCTTTTAAAGTCGAATTTTTAAAGTGTTCCGATGATTTCAATTCCTCTTCTTGCCAGCCTTTAATCTTAGGATATCCATCACTCACCATACCCAATGTGACATATTGGTATTCGTGCCCATCCAATATGGCTGTTGGCTTAACAGGAGAATTAGCTTCGCCGGTTTGCGGGCGAGGTGTTCGTTTCACGATTTCATCGGCAAGCGGCTGCGCTGTCACAGAGAGCGTCACGGGCATGGGAGGAAGGTCTTCTTCGCGTAATAAGCCATTCCCATCTGTGGTACCCGTTCGTTCAATGCTTTTATTTCCCCGGCTTTTCAGTTTATAAGGCATTCCTGACAGTGGCTTACCTTCTTCATCCACAAGCTGAAATTCAACCCAGTTTTTCAGTATTTTTTGGCAATCAATGCAATCCGCCGGTTCTAACTGGCTCATTCTTTTCTTCCTTAATTGATTTCGGTAATGAAGCGTTCAACGGTAAGTTTGTTCAGGTTCTGTTTTTCATCCCTCGCCTGTTGTAGCCACTTAATAAGACTGTTTTGTAATTGACCTTCCGGTTCATCCAGTTTCAACGCCAATTCGGAGTTTTCCTCCCAAAGCTGACAACTTAAGGCATAAGCCAGATTCTTGAGGGTGGTCTCGGTTGAGTAACGAGCGTCAATCAGATGGTCGCCCAGGACAAATAAATTCTCTTTTAATACCTGAGGGCAGTTTTCCGGCCGGTAATAGCAATGTGGTTCGGGTGTATCAATCATTAACTCATTGACTGGAGCTAAGAGTTCACGCCAGTCACCCGATTGCAAAGCTGGCAGCAAGGGCGTGAAAATACGGTTGTCCATCAGACGCAAAACCACCACTTGCCCGCGCAGCAGCACCTGCTGATGTAACCGCCAATGTTCTAACTGAAATGACCACGGCAATGTGCTGCGATAACCCCAACCCCAACTGTTACTGCTGAATTCATGTTTATCCAACAGCAAGGCCAATTCAGGCAGGCATTGTGTTTTGGGTTTAATCAACCACGGGCTTTGTTCCAGCATGGCATTCATTGGCGTACCGCTGTAGAGCGGAAAAGCCTGCTCTGCCCAGCCATTAAGGTAAAAGAGTTGGACAGGGTTCGGTTCAGCCAGACTATTGACCAGAAAATAACACTCCCCTCTGTCCTGATGTGACAGCCAGCTTTTCCAATCGGTCGATTCCATCATGCGTCTTCTGCTCCTGTGATAATCCAGTTTTCCTCTTGCTGTGCCAGAATGGCACAAGGAGGTTTGGCGGCGAATTTAACTTCCGGCAACGGTGCTACGCCCTCCGGCAATTGCAGTACCAACCCGCGTCCGCTACCGGCTGAACCCTGCCCGACACTAATCGGTGAACAGAGAATGCCGCCGGGTGTGACTTTCAGAAAACTGCCGCCCACTTTCAGGGTGATTTCAGATGCCGCTTCCAGTATCACTTTGCCGCCGCTTTTCAGGTGGATTTCCTGCCCGCTGTCAATCACGGTGGCATCGCCAGTCTGGATATGCTGGCTACCGGCGATCCGGTGGGAAACATCCCCTTCGGTGGTGATTTTGCGCGAACCGGCGACCTGATGATGGTCATCAGCGCGTATCTCGTGATAACGGTTGTTATCGATGCGTTGCTTCTGGTCGTGTTTGATATGCCAGAGGGCATCATTTTCAATCTGGGCGGTAAAATCTTTTTGGCCGTGGAAATAAATTTCTTCGCTGCCTTTCGCATCTTCAAAACGCAGTTCGTTAAAGCCTTTGCCTTTATGGGTTTTGGTCTTGAACGTGGTGCGGGTTTTCTGCGAAGGCAAATCCAGCGGCGGGCGGTTCAGGCCGTTGTAGACACAACCCGTCACAATCGGACGGTCAATATCGCCGTTCAGGTAAGCGATAATGACTTCCTGCCCGATACGGGGAATGGCCATAAAGCCAAAACCGTTGCCGTTCCAGCCCTGTGCCACACGCACCCAGCAGGATGCGCCGTCATCGGCCGGGTCATAGCGGTTCCAGTGGAAATGGATTTTTATCGCCCCGTCTTTATTGACGAAGATTTCTTCCCCCTCAGGGCCCACCACCGTGGCGGTTTCATCGCCATCCGCCAGCGGTTTGTAGTGAAACGGCGGGCGCCAGTCAACCAGACCGTCGATAAAGCTGAACTGGTTGGAAAGCGTTGTGCCGTCGCCACTGTTATTGCCCAGTGCTTCCGGGCAGCGGCCGTGATGGCTGATCCCGACAATCTGCCAGCGCGCATTCAGCGGGGCGTGCGGGTGGCTTTTGATTTCAAAGATTTTGCCCGGCATCAGTTTGATGCAGTTACTGCTGCCGCTGCCGCTTTTTTTCTGGTTATCCAGTGCTTCATGCCGGTATTTGAGAAACGGTTTGGCGGCCGCATCTTTCTGAAAACGCCCGTAACTTTCAAACACGGTATACGGAGTCTGGCTGCCAAAATCGCGGAAACCTTCGCTGCTTTGCATATGCGAGAGGTGATAGCGCGGATTGTCATAGTTAAAGTCTTTGTGAAGACTGCGCTGCGGACTCATGCCGACACCCAGCCGTACCTGATAAACCGTATCGATGCCGTGGGCGGTTTCCGGTTGCGGGCTGTAGGCCAATGGCAGCCCGGCGGTCATCCCCAGATGGCTGTCACTGAAAAAGGCGGTTTCGTCTTCAAACCAAAAGCTGATGCCTTCTTCCGCCGCCAGCCGGCTGAAAAACCCATAGTCAGATTCGCGTTTCTGGGTGACATATTCCCGGTCTTGATGGGGGTCATAGAGCTTTGAATCCGCCCGCACGTGATGTTTTTTCATCAAATCCGTCAGGATGGCAGGCACATTTTGTTGATGGAATATCCGGCTTTCCTGATTGAGTGTTAGGCGCCAGAGTGCCGGACGCACGGTCAGGCTGTACAGGGTTTTATTGCCGTCAGTACCAATCCAGTCAGCATGGGAGATGATGCCGGTGATTTTGCGTTGCAGTTGTACGCCTTGGAAAACTTGCAACACCGCTTCCTGCATCAACAAGGCGGTTAAATCGATTTCGGGTTTAGGCCGAAAGGGGTTATCGGGCAGAGACTGAACCAGTGTCAGGTTGAGGGTAAACAGTTCAGATAATCCCTCTTGCAGGGAAAATTCCCCTACCGCAAACGTTGATTCAGGCAGTCCCGCGACCTGAAACGTAAACCGCAAGCCACTTTTGGCAGCAGGCAGCTTATCAATAATATTTTTCATCATAGTGTGCATTACTCCTTGTTGTGATGAGTTAATGGCTTACATCTCCCGGCGTACGCCGTAGACTTCCCGAAAAGCCCACAAAACGCCGCGCGTGTCGGGGGTAAACACATCCAGTTTGACGAAGGTGGACTGGCTGATAAAACACGCCATGGCTTCATGGACTAACCGGCAAAATCGGTACATTTCCCCCGCGTTGGCGTAACAATCGGGGTTGAGCGTCAGTCCGACCCAATGCCCGCGGACAGGGAGGCCGTATTTCAGGCGATCAATGAGGTGTTCTTCCGTTCGGGTAATACCCTCGATATGTCGGCGGATGTGGCGGCTGAGCGGACGATTGAGTTCGGCGTAAGGATCAAACTGGCGGAGAAACTGTTTCAGGCCGTCGGTGGCAAAGAGCAACACTGGCGGGCTGGAAAGACAGGAGAGCAATGGCCAACTGGCATTATCTTGCAGCAAGGGCGGATAATCGTCAGAGACAGGCAGAATATTGTGTGCGCTGAGGTGGGCAGGCGAGCCTTCCTGTGTGATGGTTATGTCGCCGGGTTTTAAGGTCATGGCCTGCGTGTGGTAACCCAGAAAATCACCGACAACAGCGAGTTCAGGTAAGTGCCGCGCGGGTTTGCCGGTCAGATCAAAAAAATGCAGCTGGTGTTTCAGCCTGCCCAGTAGATCCCGTTCACGGTGGTACAGGTAATAAAACGTCTCGGGTTCCCCTTCTTCCGCCAGTTCGGGGGTTGACGGCGTAAATTGGTCGATAGGCAGATAGCGGTAGGGAGAACCCCGTTGCTGGGTTTCATCGGGTTGCTGCACCACTTGAATTTCACCCAGCCGGAACAATTGCACGGATTCACCCAGGGACAAAGGGTAGCGATGGTCGCCCTCACCCAGCGGCAAGGATTGGCTGATCAAGGGTTCCAGATGGATGGCCGGAACACAGCCCAGCATAAAAGCATCGCTGACATCATCCAACGGCAATTCGCCTTTAAAACGGAAAACCAGCTCAAAACTGCCGTCGTCATTGAGCGGTACTTCACGGCAACTGTCGCTGATATCTACTGTCGTAAAGTTATACAAATGAGGTAGTGCATAATACTCCATCAACAGTTGCAGACCCGCGTAAGTGCGCTTTTCCATCGGCAGGATGGGAGTATCAAACAGGTTATGCCAGCCATACGGGAAACCGCTCAGTTTGCGCTGTTCGCCTTGGGTCCTGAGGCTCATCTCACTGATATGTTCGTCCAGCCACAGGCTTAATTGTGCTGCCCGCGCATTGTCCGTACCGAGGAAAAAAGACAGCGCCCCGCTTTGCCAGACGGAAGAAGAAATACCCGTCTGGCGAAGCGTCAGCACGATTTCGCTGTGCGTACCGGTTTTTTTGACTACCTTGCTTCGTACAATAAGGGGTTCGATATGCAGAGGGCGGCAGGTTTTAAAGGTGAGCAACTGGCCGTTGACTTCCGCAGAAATCGGCGTGCTGGCCGGAATGTCAATGGTACCCTGATGTTCACCGTCAATAGGCTGAAACTGCATAATGGTGGTGGGCGGAATGGGACTCAGGGCAGTCGGCCAGATACGGGACAGGATGCCGTGGGAGATTTCGGGGCAATCATCCTCAATTTTATCCCGTAAG
>NZ_FORG01000086.1 GCF_900113945.1 Xenorhabdus mauleonii | reverse complement strand
CCCTGAGGGGGCTTCCCTGAACCCGGTTGCGTGGTCATGCAAAACCGTGCTCAATCTGAAACCCCGGTGATCCTGAGCGTCGCAGGGGCGCCGCTTGCAGGCTCTATGCCGCCCGCACCCGCAGAACGTGCGCCCGCCGTCCGGTAAACCGGCCGTCGTTCGCCCGTTGCCGAAAAGGGCGCGACACTGAACCCCGGGTCTCGGGCAAAACCGGTGTTCAGGAGCCAAAAGTGCGTCAGGGGTTTTTGGGTTCAGCGATGAACTTGCCTCAGCAAAATCCCCTTGTAACCGGCTGAGTGCACAGGGAAAATCGGCGTTCGCCGGTGAAGTTCGCACTGGAGTGAGTTGTTGTTGAGAATAACTTCCTAACTCCAGAAACCGCGCCAAAAGGGTTGATGGAATACGGCCGGGCACAAAGTTCACTTGCTATGCAAATGCTCAAGGAAGGAGCAACGCCAGATGAATTGTCGGAAGCCTTGGCGAAACAGGCTCGGGGCACCCACCCGGAAGGGCAAGATCCTGTTAGGGGCTTGCTTGTTGCGTGGGGGAACTTCTTTGGCGTGCCGCTGGATGTGGTGATGTCCAATGAACAGATGACACCCGAGAAAGCGGCTGAAATTGTAAGCAGTGGCATCCCGACCAGTGAAGGAAAAGTCATCCAGTATGTGGCGGCGAAGACCTTTTTGGCCCTGACTAAAAATACTTATCCTGATGGAATTAATTTTAATGTAAATCAAAAACATCATTTGACTGATTTTGACGGAATATCTAAAAAAGGTGTAAGTGGTACGCATAACGCTGATGTATTTAAGCGAACTGTATCGGAGCAAGGAATTAATGTTGTCAGTGAAACACCAGGCAGTGTCAAAGGTATTACTCAAATTGAGTATCAGATTCCATCAAAAGATAGGGCAGGAAATATCACTGGCCTTAAAGCACAAATATTTACGAAAACAGTATATGACCCGAAAATTTTCTCTGATCAGAAAATGTTGGAGTTGGGGCAACAGGCTGTTTCCAAAGGTTATGAAAAAGCTATCTCTCAAGGTGTGCGTGAATATGAATCAACAGCCGGTGGTGTTAAATTCCAAGTTTATTTGGATAAAGAAACAGGTAGAGTTACGAACTTTTTCCCGGTGGCAGAATGAACAGTAAGCGTCTTTTCGAAAATATAGACTATGACAATGACTCTGAATGGGTGATGAAAGAGTTTTTTAATTCTCTATATACCCAAGGTAAATTTTTATGGGCCTTGCCACATATCCTGAAAAAAAGCGGGTGTGGAGTTAATGAGACCTATTGTGTTTTCCCAGATTTTGCTGATCCTGATCCGGAGTATCACTTTGACGGCATTACCTTCGGTGTATGGGAGGGGGAAATTATCGTGCCAGAGTCTGTCGGTTTTGATTATGTCAAATTGGCATGTGACAAGTATCTTCAACTACATCCGGAAGATAAAGACAAGATAAATGCCTTATTAGATCAACAGCCTTGTTAACACCAAGATCCCAGCCAAGCGCTGGGATCTTCTTTTTAGCCGTCAGTTGTTCTCAACAAGCCGAATAATCAACTGTCCGTGTTCAATGCTGACCTGCACCGGTTGCCCGGTGGCAAACCCGGCTTCTTGCAGCCAGTTCCCTTTTAAATGCAAACTCGGGTGCTGGCTGTAATAGCGGGTCATGCCGGTGTGTCTATCGGCATGGTGGATACTGATGTAGCCGACTGTATAGCGGCGCTGGGCTTTCGAATGGGTTGAATTTACATTACAATCGCGGTTAGCCATAGTAACTACTCCAATAGTTGCTTACGGTTAGCGGCAA
>NZ_FORG01000038.1 GCF_900113945.1 Xenorhabdus mauleonii | reverse complement strand
TATAGGTCATAGCGCATTTTCCTTTGGCGAGAAAGATGCCTACTATAGCAACTGGCCGCCTTTCTTAGAAATTGCACTTATTAGGCGAATCCAAGAATATAATTATTATTTTCAATTTAATCTATGTTTATCATTAAACAATGATGAGATTGGAAGAAAAATAATGGCCGATATAGTCATGAGGATCTTTTCACCGAATTCAATGAGAGCAAGGATATCTAAAATAATCAATAAATTCAGGAGTGCATAAATGAAAGAAAAACCGGGAATTATTTGGTATCTGGTATTAGTTGCGCTACTTGATTTTGTCGGCTTGGGAATGGTGGTCGCCATATTCCCGCATATGATGATTTCTGATGCAGCTTCACTATTTCCGGATGGTTGGGGGCATCAAGAAAAAGTGATTATGTTAGGTGTTTTTCTGGCAATTTATCCTTTGGGGCAGTTTTTCGGTGCTTCCATACTGGGCAAAATGTCTGACATTTATGGCCGCAGAAGAATGATGTTAATGACTATAGCGGGTACTGCTGTTGCCTTTGCCATTAGTGGTTATGCGGTTGTTGAAACATCTGCGGTGCTGTTGCTGTTTAGCCGTTTGCTGGCGGGAATGATGGCGGGCAATGTGGCGATTGCGCAAGCAAGTATGGCTGATATCAGCGCACCAGGTAATAAAACGAAAAACCTCTCTATGATCCAGACGGCCCTGGGACTGGCTTGGGTAATAGGGCCGCCAATCGGAGGTTGGCTAACCGATTTTTCTCTGGGGCAATTCAACGGGTATATGACGCCGTTTGTTATCATGGCAGCTATCTTTATTTTGTTATTTATTTATACCTTAGTTGCATATCCTGATACCTTGGAAAAGCATACTCAGGAAAAAATAAATGTCTTTTCCGGCCTGAAGCAAATTGCGAAAGCCTACAGCCACACAGAGCTGAGAATGGCATTTACTATCTGGACGGTTTTTGTTGCTGGTTGGTGGCTGTTTGAATCTTTCTTGCCTGCTTATCTGCTGGATATTTACAGTTTCAGCTCATTTCAGATTGGCTCTTTCCTCGCCTCAATGGGAGCAACCTACGCGCTATTTCAATATTTTGTGGTAAGGCACGTTGCCAAAGTCGCAAAACCTGAAAATATGGTTCGATACTCACTTGTGGTGTCATCACTTGCGATAATGGCAATTTCAATGATCAATAATGTTATTTACTTACATATACTCATTACCCTCTTCGTAACTTCCATGGGATTTGCATTGACCGGGCTGATAAGCAGCATTTCAAATCTTGCCCCGGAGAATGAACAGGGGGAAATCATGGGCTCTATCAGTTCGATTCAAGCATTGGCGACATTGATAGTTATGTTTTTGGGTGGTTTCCTTGATACCACTGATATTCGCGTAACGGTGGTGGGCGGTGGATTATTACTGTTAATTAGCTGGCTACTTTTTGTGGTGCACTTGGGATTAATTAATCGCAAAATGATTCGTTAGGTGCGTATTAGAGAGGCAATGCAAAAGCATTGTCAGGCATCTAAAAACCCCAATTGTGTTATGAACCGCTCAATTGGGGTTTTATCCAAATAATTTGCTTGCCAAAATTTAGCCAATCAATTGCCCTTGTACGTTTGCAATGCCAATCGACACAATGCAACCTGCATTAAAACGCAAATAGTCATCTTCGATACCATCAGAAAAAATTACGCCATTTTCAGGCATCAAGGATTCCAATTGCAGCGGAGAATGATCCTCAATTGCCCCAAATACCAATTGCACGCCTGTTGTTTTACTGGGAAAAGGCTCCCGTACACTGAACTGAAGCTTTCTCTCTCCCCAACCGTATCCTTGAGATAAAGGATGATAATCGGCTCCCATCACGGCTTGGGCTCCTGCTAAAATAGATTGAAACCAGCCTGTTGAGCCCAACCCTGTTGAAACAATAATACCAGATGAGGATTGAACCTCTTGTTGTCCTTGCCATTTGAGCATATAGCGCGCTGAAGTATGGCTTTTGGGACCAATAAACAAGTCATTTACCGCTAACAGTGTCTGGCCATCGTTTGTGGTGGCTTGGGCAAAGGTGACGGATCTATTCGGCATCTTCTTTTTTATTGTATTCATAACAACATCGCGAAGCTGGCCGATTTCGAAAGGCAATAGCTTGCCATCCCAGCGAGTGGGATCCGGATTGATGGCAATTACGGGTTGGCCATTCAGGTATTTCAATGTGTTAGCTACCAACCCATCCTGTCCGATCACAATGACAATATCGCGAGAAGAAAACTGATAGCTCGGCAATAATGATCTTTCCAATAGTTGGAATCGCCCTAATGATTTAAGGATAGACTCCGCTTGTACCAGTTGCTTCTGGTAATTATCATGCTCTACAAGATAATCATTGGCCTCGACGCTGTTATGTTCCAAATAAAATTTCGCTTGCGGCCATGTATTGAAACGTTCTATCAGCTCCTGCAACCGGGTTTTTCGAGTGACCAGAATAAAGCGAATATCTTCTATGCCATTCATACTTTGGTCCCTTTTTTCATCATTTGACCAAATAAATCAGGAGAGATATTTAACTCACCGATTTTACCTGCGTTCTGTGCCAAAGATTCAAATGCCATCGCCATTAACTGCTCAGGGTTCATTTTAGCCAGTGCCAGTGCTTTCAGGTTCTCAACAGGCAATTCGCGATAAGCTTTCATTTTCGCTTCGATAGCATAAGCATCGGCATCTGATTCAGCCCGCTGATTTTCAACACGTAGCGCAACAAGTTCATTGCGTTTCGCTTCCGCATTCACTTCTGCAACAAGCTTTTCTTGTTCAATTTCCGATCTTTCACGCAACAAAGTGCGTTCATTCTCCAAGCGAGCTTCTTCGATTTCCTGCTGTTTGTTTTGCACAGATAAATCCGTTTCTAACTCTGCCTCTTTGATCATGCGTTCTTGTTCGACAGAAAATTTTCGTCTGGCATAAATGGCATCATCGGCTTCCTTCAAGATGGATTCCCTAGCTTCTGCTTCAAGCGCTTTTAAAGTTTCTGGCGAAGGCGTGATCGCGGCAATCGATACATCAATAATCTCAATGCCAAGGGTTTCCAGTGTCGATTGTGAAGCTAATTGATCGCTTACATGGGTCACTAATAACTGGCTCATTAACAATGCCTCACGCATTGGCGTGGTTTGGATTTTTGCCTGAATCAATGTTTGTGCGCTGCGCACCACTCTATCACTCAGTTTTAACGGGTCTTCGGAAGCATAAGATTTACCATTTTTGGTTAGGTTGTAATTCAGTACATCTGCCGTTTTTTCTGGGTTTTTGATCTGAAAAGTGATTTGGCCTTGGATACGTAAACTTTGGAAGTCAGCCGTTTGCAGATTAAAAATGAACGGAGCTTCTAGAGCATTCAATGGTAACGCTGCAATCGAGGTCGTCGCTGCGTTATACCAAAAACTGATCCCTTTACCTTGTTTGATCACCTTGCCATTGACCGATTTAATGACGAAAGTTGATGAGTCTGCTTTGAAATATTTAATGTTAAACATAGCTATCTCCAGTTAGTGTCCTTATGACAATATCAAATTATTGTCATAAGGACACTAATGTGTCAAGGAGTAAGTGTCTTAATGACAAAATAATTTTTTAACGTATGATCGTCTTTATGGATAACCAATTGGCTCGGCGATAATCAAGACAATGAATGAAATCGAATATCTAACTCACTACGACAGAAAGGCTTACCTTTCGCCGCTTCTTAGCGTCGATGCGGTACTGTTTACCTACCATGACGAAACCTTGAAGGTGCTTCTTGTTGAGCGTGCGAATCACCCCGATAAAGGCATGTGGGGGTTGCCGGGAGGATTTGTTGATGAAGAGAAGGACTGCACACTTGAGGAAACTATCTTACGAAAATTAAAAGAAAAAACAGGCGTAATCCCGCCCTATATTGAACAACTTTGTACTGTTGGTAATAACCAGCGCGACAAACGGGGTTGGTCTGTTACGGTGTGTTATACCGCGTTGATTGCTTATCAATCCTGTGAACATCACATTGATGCCGTCGAATCTGTTAAATGGGTGCCGATTGATGAAATGGCGGCCATGCCATTGGCTTTTGACCATGCGCAATTATACCGGCAAGCCCGAGAGCGGCTACAACAAAAATCACTGTATTCCATTGTGCCGGGCTTTGCGCTACCAGAGGTTTTTACGTTGACGGAATTACAGCATGTCCATGAAGTGCTAATTGGCAAAACATTGCAAAAGAAATCCTTCAGACGCCGTTTAGAACAAGCTGATTTATTGATTGATACTGGGCAGAAACGCCATGAAAGAGGGCGGCCAGCTAATTTGTATCGCCTCAAGGCGGAATCTGCCGATTACCGCTTTATTCGTAACTTAGAGCTTTTTTGAACATTTTCAGCACAAGCTCATCAACGCTGCCGTGGATGGTGAACCTTGTGATATTCCTGAAACCTGTCGCTTGGGCATTGTATGTTAGGCATTGTATGTCCAAGTGCCAGAAAGTTTAGTGTGAAATCGGCAGCAAAAATACTTTTATCGGCCAAGCGAGACACGGCATATAGGCTATTTCACATGGCTTTTTTTCCGTGTGTTGTCCTGATTAGAATCAAGTATTCTGATGGAATAAATCCTCTCGTTAAAAATTAGAGAGCAGATATTTAACTCTCTAATTTTTATTTAGAGTTATTTGATTTTTTAAATTTAATAATTCAATTTATTTTGGATGCTTTATGCATTGGAAAATTAAATGAGTTAGTGTTGTTTTAAAGCTAATTCTTATCATAGCGTTGAATAGCAGCTTGCAGTGTTTTGCTATGTATTTTGGCTTTCTCTATTATCTCACTATTAGTATTCCCAGTAACGTTTTCCACATCATATACGGTTGCGATCTCATATAGAATAACGGGTTCTATATAATTCATTTTTGAATATTCTACTGATTTTCTAATAGGGTCAAGCAAAGAGTCCATGCGGGTAGAATATTCATCTAGCTTAAAGTTTCTTTCTGGTTGTCCTACAGTTAAGCTAGGTAATAATTTTTTATTTTTTAATTTATACCCTTTTGAGCCATATGCAAATTGATAGGTGAACACTTGGTCAAACCAGACTTTCAGTATTGCAGGCATGTTAAACCAATACATTGGGTATTGTAAAATAATAAAATCATGTCTCAATAAAGCTTCTTGTTCTGCAATGACGTCAATATTGTAATTAGGGTTTAGGTTATAAATGTCACGAATTTCAAGCTCAATATTACTTTTTTTTAATTCCTCAACAATTGTTCTATTAGCAGCGGACTGTTGAATATTTGGGTGAGCTAAGATCATTAATGGCATTTTTATTTCCTTATGTGATTATTTTATATAAGCTATGTGTTTTATAGTTTCCATAATTAGTTTATGATGATTTTTTTCTATTACAATAACTATCCATTTCGATAGTGAGGAGAGATTTTTATGATGAAGATTGCAAAAGGGGAGTATGGTCAAATTTCATTGAACGGAAAGAATTATCCTTGTTTTATCAGTATGGCGATGGATTTAATTGGAGGGAAATGGAAAGGGGTCATTTTGTATTATTTGAAGGATAAAAGTAAGCGGTTTAGCGAAATCAGAAAAGATATTCCTCATATAACTGAGATGACTTTAAGTATACAACTCAAGAAGTTAGAAAGGGATGGATTGATATTACGGGATGTCTATGGTGATAAACCGCCTATTAAAGTTGTTTATTCGCTGACTGATTTTGGGAAGTCATTTAAACCGGTGTTTGAATCGTTATCAGTATGGGCATTTGAGGTCTCAAATGATGCATAAAAATTATTATGCACATGAAGAGGTGTTATTGGATTTTGTTGAGGCGTTTTTCAATGCGGAATGATGTATTTTTCTATTCCAACCAATGCTTAAAAAACGTTTGAGATTTTTATATATTATTTTCATCTAAATTAGCTGAAAATGAAATTTAAGTTTTTTAATTAACTATATTTACGTAGATTAATAGCTTTCAGTTTGTTATTTAATATTACTCTTTTATTTTTTGAAAGGTTTTGGTATTTGAGACCGAAAAAAATACACATTATTGCCAATAAAATAGGCAGCCCCCATAAATAGGGTAAAAAAGCACCAGAAAAAGTCTTTTTATTGAAGGTTACTATTTACTTTTAGCGGTAACGGTTGCGTCATTAAGTAGCTATGACATCAAGCTGATCATAGAAATACAGGAGCATCTTGAATCAGGCAAGTTGAGGCAAGTGTTACCGCTTCATTTTCATAAAGTCTATGCGGCAAGATGGTTAAAAAAACGCTGAAGAAGCAGTGATATATTTCCGCTATTCAATCGAGGAAATAAAAACATAATGCAATAATAAAGGATATTTATTTTAAGGAGAACCGTTAGGTAGCAGGCAGTAAATATAGTCGGTGAATCGTTATAGCCAAATATTAATCCGTCGTGAAAAATAAATAAACCACCATGAAGGTATGTATTATTTTTTGTTGTGGAAATAGGTTATTAATTACTATAAGACAACTTTCTAAAAATATGCAGGGTATCGTTCAAGGTGCTCGGCAATTTTGGATTTGGGAAATAGTGCTAAATTAAGTCTATTTTTGAACATTTCGTTTGTTACTAATTCCACTCTTTTGCGAATCCACTTTTCGATACCCTGCAACAGTAAATTTCAGATTTCGTCTGTAAAATCTTTCAGTCAGTGCTTTCCTTCTTTAAATTAACTGTGAATAGTCACACTTTCATCAACAGAAATGCGTCCCATACGGACATTATGCGTGAGGGCGCTCGGGTCTGCATACCCAAATGAAATGCCGAACAGCAGGCGATACTGTTCTGATACTCCCAGTATTTCTCTTATCGCGTCAGCATGAAAACCAAGCAAAGTTTGTGGGATGCCCGCATAACCTCTGGCAGCAAGCGATAAAAGGAACGTCTGGCCATACATGCCCATATCTGAAGCGACACGAATGTTGTCACCAAATGAAGGCATAAACAGAAAAGCGACATGGGGCGCACCGTAAAACTTGAAGTTCCGTAAATAGATTTCGTTTCGTTTGGCTTTATCTTCCCGTGCGACACCAAGGGTTTCATAATAAATCCGAGCCTGTTCTTGGCTTCGGTCAAAATAGTCTCCGTAAAAATCAGCATAATCAAAGGAAAAATCAGGCGTTATAAGGCCTTTTGACGTATTTTGCAGCATCACCTCAGTAAGCGCCTCTTTGGTTTTACCGGAAGCAATGTGGACATGCCATGGTTGGGTATTACAGTTAGAAGGCGAATTCTGGGCATCAGTCAAAACCTGGCGTATTTGATCATCCGTAAGAGGAGTGGGCAAAAATGCGCGAGAAGAAAAACGGCTGCGGACTGTTTCATCGAATGTCAGTGTAGTTGTATTCATGTATTTTCTCTTTATTGTCAGTGAGTTCAAAATGTTGATGGGCATTTTAGGCGTGTATATCGTTCGGAAAAACCATATAATCCTGCAAACACTTTTGCGGATTCTGCACAAATGAAGGATTTAACCCAAATAAATGCCCGTTCAATGCAAATATTTCTTGCCATTCTTGGGGAAGGAAGTTTGTCTGAAGTCGCCAGACGAGAAGGTATTTCACCTTCTTCTGTTTCACGAACGGTGCAGTTGTTGGAACAAGCCCTTGAAACCCCATTGCTTTACCGCAATACGCGGGCGGTGTCTGCAACAGATGAAGGACGAATGTATGCCGATGCTTTCAGGAATATTCTTCAGCAACTGGACGAAACACAGACTTTAATCGGAGAAAGAAAGCAGATCCCCAATGGGCGTTTCCGTTTCAATGCTCCCTTATCCTTTGGGTTGATCCACATCACTCCATGGGTGGGGGAACTCAGTAACCGTTACCCTGAATTATCCCTTGAACTCAATCTGACAGATGATTTTATTGATCCGCTGGTGGAATCTACTGATTTATTGCTGAGAATTTCTCCCATGAAAGACTCTGGTTTTCATGGCCGGTTTATTTCCAATCAAACACACCATTTGGTTGCAAGTCCGGAATATTTGGAAAAGCATGGCACCCCGACAGGGCCGGAAGATTTGAAGAAACATCATCTTCTGACATACAAGGGGGTGATGGGACCACAATGTTGGTCATTTCAGCAGGGGAAGGAAAAAATTCAATTTATACCAGAGCCAAAAATAGCTTCAAATAACGCAGAAGTGCTCACTCGTGCAGTCGAAGATGGGGCGGGAATTATCTTGTTCCCTGATTGGCAGATAAATGAATCCATGAAGCAAAAGAGAGTAATAGGGATCTGTATGGACTATGTTATTTCAACAGGAGTACCGGACCAATCAATATACATGCTTTATCCTGGCAATCGGTACCCATCGTTGAATACTCGGGTTGTGATAGATTTTTTTCTGGAAAAATTTGGTACTCCTCCGTACTGGAAATAGAGATGTTTGGTCAGTCTATGTAGCTCAACAGGTGTTCAAGGTATTGCCAACGTATTACGGTAAAAAATAACAATAAATAAGGTTTGCACATGAAAAATAAAATAATAGAAATTCTCCAATACGAATTAAAAGAAGGAACAGGTAAACAGTTCCATCAAATTATGGTTGATATCAGCGTACCTTTACATCGTTCGCAGGGAATTGATGTTATTAGTTTTGGAAATTCATTGCATAGTGAAGATTGTTACTGCCTTATACGTGCGTTTGAAGATATGAGTGATTTATCGACGGTGCTGGATAAATTTTATAAAAGTGATGAATGGATTAGCGGGCCAAGAACAGAAATCATTGAAAAAATAAATAACAGTATTAAGACCGTTGTTGAAATGCCTGTTTCTGCGATAGATGGATTACGCACATAATAACTACTTATAGTTATTTTCCATATTTTTTATGCATGGGTTATCAATTGTAATATTGATAGCCAGTATTCTTTTCAGTAGGTTAGACGCTCTTTGAATTTAGGTAAGGGAAGAAAACAGATGATCGGTAAAGATTATGGATTAATTGACAAGAATATTAATGCGCCTCTTTCAGGAACACACTTAGATACTATCACCATAAAGATAGCCCCGGCAGGTACGATATATACGAATGAGGCTGGTGAAATCAGCCATTCCAAATTTGGGCATGCTTGGGTTGAATTTCAGGGAGAATCCATCGGATGGGGAACAGGAGAAACCAAGGAGATCGGTGGTGCAGATAATATTACGTTTAAAGACTCAGCAGGGTATGATCAATTCCAAGTCACGAGTATCACGTATCCATTATATACTGAGCAAGTCATCAAAAATATTGAAAACTATCTTTCCGATGTCATCAATGGCGTTTTTGATGGCGAGTTTGGTTCATTTCCTAAAGATTATCACCTCCTTAAAAATAACTGCATCAAATTTGTCAATTCTATTTTGGCTATTACTCGTGAAGGTGGTAATGTGGATGCCATACCTGATTTAATTGGTATTTCACCGAATATGATAATCGATAATATGGAATGCAGTGTTCAGGTATTTAAAGAAATAGACTCGGGTTTTCCGTTTGACCTTACTGGCGCTGACATTATCAATCTGGCGGAAAATAGCGTTATTTCTTTTGAAAAATATGGAGGGTTTGCTCAACATCGAGAATTTGAACAATATGAAGAAGTTTTTGACCAGGGAGAAGATTTCTTGGAACCATTAAACTTGCAGGGCGATGCTATTAAAGAAAATGTCACGAATAATAATGAGTTATCTGCATTAAGTGAAGCTGCACTTTCAGCCATCAGTATTCTCTATGAAGAAAATGAGATTACCAGTATTAATAATCATTTATCCATAAACGGCAATGACGGGAATACCATGGAAATAGCGAGCACTGATGTTGTTACAGATGAAATAATACATCCTTTAAATGTAACTATCGATATAGTTGGCGTCAATAATTCTTTTAATGACATGATATTGTGACAAAGCATTCCATTAAGAATAATTTAATGAGAAATATTTTTGTGAAAAATAAAAAAAAGATTCTTTCTTTAATATTGTTTTTTTCTTTTATAACTTATGGTTGTAGCATAAATGACCATAATACACCTTCTATTGTTTTCAATCATTCCGACAATTTTTTATCCGCATTGCCGATCCCCGTTCCTAAAAACGAACATGAATATCATGAATTAGTCAATAAGGCAAATGAGGGAGATGCAGAAGCCAATTGGATGCTCGCCGTAATATTACAAACCGAAAAACGTTATCGAGGGGCGATGAAAAGATACCAGCTATCGATATCCAGAAACGATAAATACAAACTAAAGTCTATGGTGAATTTAGGCTTTGTTTTACAAAGCGAACATAACTATGCAAAAGCAAGAGAATTTTTTGAATTGGCAGGCAAAAGTGGGGAATTTGGTGGGTATCGTGCATTGGGAGTTAATTACTTAAATGGGATTGGTGTAAAACAACATATTAATAAGGCAAAAGAATATTTTGAGAAAGGTAGCCAAATTGGCTGCCATGAATGTGCATATTATGTTGAACATTGGAATGACGTTGTTAAATTAAAGCAACTGGAACGATTAGAGTTATCCGGTAAATGATATTGGATTGCTGGTTAAAACCCGCATCAAATTATATATATACGCGTCGTACTTCAAGGTGCACGTATTATCATCCCGCGTCGCGGGATGATAATACGTTGCTTCCTGAAACTTGGAGTTAATAGGGTATATATAATATGGCGCGGGAATTCAGATCGCTATCGTAGACTACCCGATGATTATCGGGTAGCTGCTAATTTTATTAGCCTTTTTCAGGAAGGTAATAATGAAGATACTTTGAAAGTAACTCTTTTCCCATTGGGGCTAGGTGCACCGGGTTTGCAGCATTAGCCAATGCTGAAGTCGTATTCTTGATATCAAAGATTGGCATATTTTCATTGACCTCCCATCGGGTTAGTTGCTGATAGACATGTTCAGAAAGCATGGGCAGCAAGGACAATAATTCATTGTCGTCTAGATGGGGATCGTTCGCCAGCTTGGTTAGCCATTCGCCGTAAGAAAGTGCTTGCAATGGAGTGCCAGAGCATTCTTCCAAGAGACGGAAGAAGCTGTCAATATCAACAGATTCTTCTCTTGGCGGAACAAGGTGATATGCCTGACCTAAGTTCTGTAAATCACTCCCGATAGCCAAAATAGCTGCACTGACATAGTTGACCGGCACGAACTCTTTCCACTGGCGCGGCAATATCGGACAGGCGCCGAGATCAATGCAACCCATGATCAGACGCGCGACGAAATCATTTGGATTGCCGACTCCACTAACGCTGTCACCCATAATGAAACCCGGCCGGTAGACTGATAATGGGATACCGAGATCCCGTGCTTGCCAGATGAGTTGTTCTACAACCCATTTACTTTGTGCATAGCCGGTATCATATTTCAGCCCTTCAATATATGGGGTGAGGTTATCATTCTCGTGGACACGATCCGTTGGGGTCAGTAATCCGACCGGGCCAAATGCTGCAATCGTTGATACATAATGCACAGCCTTGGCTTTGCCTTGCGTCGCGAAACGAAGAATATTCAAAGTGCTATCAATGTTGGAAGCACGTTGTGTTCGATAAGGGTGAATGTAGTTAACATCTGCGGCCAGATGAAAAATGACATCGTTCGTACTGGCTAATTCATCGTAGCGTTCTGCGCTTACGCCTATCTTGGGTTGAGACAAATCACCCGCAACAGCCCTGAAACGCCCATCAAACGAATCTTCCCACAACCCGTACTTGAAAAGATTATTCTCAATGCGTTGGTATGCGGTAGCATCATCTTTTGCGCGAACAAGGCAAACAATATTGATCTTGTTCTCTTTTATTTCCTTGGAAACAAGGAGATCGCGTAAGAAGAATGCCCCCAAAAAGCCAGTTGCGCCTGTCAGGAAAATAGATGATCCAGCAATATTGGCCCAGTCTTGCGGTGCTTCTGTCAATGGCTTGATATCATCCGGCAATTGTCCATCGCGCAACCATTCTTCCACTTCGTCTTGCGCTTGCGGGGAATCGCCTTGTGAAACAATTTTGGCAAGTTGGCGAAGATCGGATACTTCATAAAGGGTCTGCACCAATAGGTGCTGATCGAATTGACGAGCCAATTCAATCACAAGACGCGATGCTTGCAGGGAGCTGCCGCCCAATTGAAAAAAGTTGTCATCAAGGGAGATGTTACTGTTGTTAAGGATCTTGCTCCAGATGCGATATATTGCATACTCGATATCGTTGAAACCAGCAGGGCGTTCCTCAGATGGTGCTTGTGTCGTGAGCAACTCTATAAGCTTACGCTGATCTGCTTTTCCATGTGGCGTCATGGGAATATTTTCGACAACAAAAATGCGGGGCAGCATGTATGCAGGCAGATATTCCGCCAATTTCCGAATGGCCAGCGCCCGGTCGAAAGTCTCCGGTGAATGAGGAACAATGAATGCGGCAAGGAAATCGTCTTCACCTTCGTTTTTCACGGCACAGACCTTGGCCAAGCTAATTTCTGTATTTTCCAGAAGTTGAATTTCAATTTCTTCCAATTCAATGCGATGACCGTGTATTTTCACCTGACTGTCGATGCGGCCTGAGAACATGAAAATGCCATCATCCCGTTGCCAGCTGAGATCACCTGTTTTGTAAAGTCGTATTGGCTGCGAGCTTCCGGGGAGAGTCACATTCACGAAACGATCGGCATTCAGCTCCTCACGGTTCCAATAGCCCCGCGAGAGTCCTTCGCCTCCGAGATAAAGTTGCCCCATACTTCCTGGTGCCAATGGCTCCATATCATCATCCAAAACGAATGCGCTGGTATGGTTGATAGGCAGCCCGATAGGAACACTGCCATCAATCAGATCATCCAGACAAATATCGTGTGAAAGTGCGAATATCGTACTTTCAGTTGGGCCATACGCATTAAGCAGATGCTTGGGGGGAGCGCCGGATTCCAGAACCAGCTTCACCATATGGGCATTGGGCGCTTCGCCAACGATCAAAAGATACTGAATATCGCGAAATGCCTGAGGGTATGTTTTCGCGATCAGATTGAAGAGTGTTGCCGTGACCGAGATGACAGAGATTTTTTTCCGTGCCAGCTCAGCTTGAAAATGCTTTATGTTCAGCACTTCCTTCTTGGAAGGCACGAAAAGCATCGCCCCGTTGAGAAGTGCTCCCCAAGTTTCGAATAATGAAATGTCGAATGTTGGGTTGCAAGTGCAGGCAATGCGGTCTTCAGGCGTGAAACGTACATATGAGGTATCGATGATGGTTCGCATGATGCTTTTTTTCTCGATTTGCACGCCTTTCGGTTTGCCGGTTGTGCCGGAAGTAAAGAGAACATGAGTTCGATGATTTGGCGTCAGGCTGGCAATCTGGTCATCGGTTAAACTTTCTCCCTCAAGAAGGTCAGAAAATGAAACAAGAGTTGTGTGTAATTGTTGGAACTTGTCAGGTGAATCAGTAATAGTCCATTTTACGGCCAGATCATCCAACATATCGTTTAAACGTGCGGTCGGTACATTTGGATCGAGAGGAACGCAGCTTCCGCCTGCCATAAGAATGGCAATCTGGCTTGTGATTTGTTCAATGCCTGGTGGAAGCAGGATTGCAACAGGCGTTTCATGTGAGACTCCAAGTAACCGCAGAGAGCCGGCGAGGGAGGTTGCTTGCTGTTTGAGTGTATGATAATCGAGTGCTTTTTCAGATGTAAAAATAGCGACTTTATTCGGATAATTACTGACTTGCGTCAGGAAATAAGGCAGCATTCAAACCCCCTACAATATAATGGGATAGTTATATCTATTTGATATAAATGATCTTTATCGAAACAAATTAATGAAATAATAACTAATTGTTACTATATCGATAATGAACTAAGTGGATTTTGAATACAAGTACCCCGGGGAAGCTTTATATCCCGTTTTTTGAGACGTATTTCAAAAAAATTGTTTTTTTCTTATTTGCGTCTTTTCTTTATAGACGTTTGAGGGAATAATTTTTAACTGGCTGGGAATGGATATAACAGAGACACATAATAATATTTTTCTTGCCAAGAAATGATTAAGTTATTTATAACAATGACTTAATCATCTGGCGAGTGATTTCGATGGTTTTTTCCTAATTAGAATTTGAGCCGGTTAGTAATGATTGTAATCGAACCGCTTTCTGATCTGTAAAATATTCTTTAGTGATATCGCCGTGGCTGACATACTCATTCATTTTACTTAAATATTCAACCAGCATTTTAAAGTCAATCGTAGTTTTTTTATCAAACTTGGATGCTAAAATATATTTTTTTAGCATATCAAATTCTCTATCATCAATTGCGCCAAGGGCTTTGATTTTTTTAATGAAATTTAATTTTTCGAGTAAATTATCCGTATATACAACAGGTGATTTAGGTTCGTCTGATTTTTTTGGTTCAACTATATTTTGAGTTGTATTGTATTGCGGTGATGGTTTTTTATCTGATATTGATTGGGGAACAGTTTGAGCTTCACTTAGCTTTAGAATAAAATTATCAAGTGATTTAATATCTATATTTTGGAATGTATATTCCTGATAATTTATTTTCAAAGTTAATTTTGCAAATAAAAAACTACTTTCATGTTCATACTCATTGAGTGATTTTACAGAAAAATGATAGTGATGTTTTTTATTAAAAATATTTATTCTTACAAAGTGAATATTAATATTGGTCAGTAATATTAATGTCCCTTTTAGACCATCCTGATCCCCGGCGAGGGCAGCCATAGGATATTCATCAGCATTTAACGTTTTAATAACATATGAAAACTCTTTTCTTTTGCCAACCATGGTAAAAAAATTCCCAGCCAGCCCATCTAATATTGCGCTTAGATCATCGCCAGACGCAGTCTTGTAATTAATCATGGGACTCCTTTAGTTAAATTTCCAAGCAATATCGAAATATGACTAGCTGAAACTGTTTGAAAGATAATTAAAAATTTCTTAGATAAAGAATCAAGCTGCCATTTTATCGCTGCTGGCGAAAAAACGCAAAAACCACTTGTAATTCAAAAGGAATAATTAATAGCTATTCAAATTAACCTTTTTAGGAATGCAAAAACGCACTAAGCGACAGAGATGAAAAAGGCCACGGTATAATCAAGGGATAAGTTTCAATTAATTTCTATATTAAAATGGGCTGATAATTAATGCCTTGAGTACTTTTTCAAAAAAATAACTAATTATATGAGTAAAGTTAAAATGTTTATCAAAAGAAGATAATCAATTAAAAATATTCCCCAACTTATTTCCCTGAACTATTTTAATATGGATTGAGGTTTTTTGATCGTTCTATTATCTTCCCATTTCAATAATTCCGCACTTTTGCTTCCTTTCAATTTCAAAATCATTTACTTTGGAGTGGGGGATATCCTAGCCATTCAAAGGGTGGATAAAAAAAATATTCTTTTTAATTTCAGATGGTAACTAATTGTTAAGGTTTATTTACTTGTTATCGGGGAAAGATAAGAGTATCGATTTTATGATAGTAATCCAATAAGTAAAATAGGGAGCCTAAAATGAAAAAATATATACTTATTTGCCTGCTGACAAGTGCTACTATTTTGACCCCAATGCAAACTTATGCTTTTGCCTGCGGGATCTATTGGTGGGGTGGTCATGCGTGGCACAGATGTATGTCTTCATGCGAAAAATCACACACTCATATATTTTGTTTATAGTAAATTTTGTTTATATTAATAAGCAGGACGGTAGTACTCGTGCCGTCCTTTAATCACTCACCAATACTTATGTTCTGCCATCCTAAAATCATTCATTTTTATTCATGACTTATCTAGCCAACGTAACACAGTTTCAGCAAGGCTAAATAGTGATTGGCCGAAAGCAGCTTATTTAAGCCAAGTTTTGCACGCCCTTACCATAGGTTGATATTTTATGCCAGAGGTATTAGACTGATGGCGTTGGCTTAGAGATGTCGCGCTATCATCGAGGTTACCAACCACGTTAATAGCACATTGAAAGACAAACTCATCAAAAGCGAAAACAAAAAAACCAACCTCACCAGTTGGTTTTTTTTGTTTTTCCCTATCTATCACGTCAATTGATTGAATGATTTCAGAATCAACTTATAATTTTCTTTGTTGGTTAGATAAGCGTACTGGTCGCGCGCAGACGTTTGATGTAAAAAAGCCTGGCTGAGTACAGGTGGTGCTGACTCGGTGCCTCGACCAGAGCGCGATATCTCTAAGCCAACACTTACGAGAACCAACCGGACAGGCAATGTAAAGGCAATGGTTGGTTAATTCGTGCTCCTAATCATAGGAGCAAAACGGGTGAAAGCATTTATCGATACTGCAATCATCATTCTCAAAGCGTTAGTTGCGCTTTTAGAATTGATCCGTAGATTTCTAAATTAAGGAACTACGGAAACGTAGCTAAGGCCATCGGGTTAACCTCCCGGTGGCCTTTAACATTTACGGTGCTTGCAAACGGCTTTAGTTTTTTTCAATGAAAATTCCGTAGATATATGATTCGTCACGTTCATAGGGCACGAAAGTACAGGCATCACCTGTCGTTGCGCATAATGCCGTCGGTAGAATGAATGTGGCAAAAAGTGCTTTTCGCATGACATCATCGCGGGCGGACATATCCGCTTTGACACCTTCGAACATGGCAGTACCAACGCTCTTATGCTTTTCTGTTGCCGAGTCTAAGATTAGAGTTTCACACGTTTGAAGGCAGCATTTAGCCAACATCTCAAATGAGGGGTAATGGCCGTTGAGATCGCTGTATACTGCCAGACTGCCCGCCCAAGCGCTGATGACCTATCCGACATATTCCGCATTTATCATATTCATAATGCTGTTCCTCTGTGAATATCTCGGTCTGTATGTTCTTCTCAATGAATTGTTCGTGGCTCATACGGGTTCTCCCTCTTCACCGGGGAAATCGCCAAGGTCAGGAATAGAAAACTGAGTGAGTCCCAGTGCTAACTTCGTAGCCTCTTGGATGCGTTCAATATCCCGCTTGCGCTAAGTCATCAATCCACTGCCTTTTTGACCTTGATGTGAAGTTGGTCGACTAAAACTGGTCACCGCATTCGCGTTTTTCCAGAACCGATTTTCTGATTCGTTTGGGGGTAATCCGCCGGTATAGGCATGCGGCCTGAGTGTGCTGTAATACCTTACGATATAATTTGTGACTGCATGAGCCGCTTTGCTAAAGTTCGGGTATCTTGTCATGGGTATCCATTCATTTTTCAAGCTTCTGAAGAAGCGTTCCATCGGACTGTTATCCCTGCAATTTCCGCGTCGACTCAGGCTTTGTTTTATCGGGTAACGCCACAGATTCTGGCGAAATTGCTTGCTGGCTCGTATTAATGCTGCTCTGTTTATGATTTTGGCAAACCGCTATGATTGGCAACTTTTTATTGAAGTCACCAGCGAAGGCGGAAGTGGTAAAAGTGTGCTTACGTATATCGCTACCTTACTGGCGGGAGAACACAATACCGCCAGTGGCAATATGAGAGCGCTGGATGAAGCCAGAGGCCGTTATCAGTTTGTCGGCAAGAGCTTAATTACGCTGCCCGATCAGGTTAAATATGTGGGTGAAGGGGCAGGAATTAAGGCCATTACAGGCGGTGACCTGATTGAAGTTGACGGGAAATATGAAATGCAATTTCCTACCATCATTAAAGCCGGGTTAATTTGGGAAGCTAAATTTAGTACATCAATGCGTTTTTCATTGTGGCATTACCTGAAATTTAGATTGGGTAATTATCTGATTTTACCTAAGAGTGGAAGTTCATCACAAATTTACTGATGCACTTTTATATATACTGAAATTGATAAGTATTGTTGTTATATTCTGCCTAATTGATATTGGATGTTACGGATAATTGAAGAATGACACATAAGAAATATAATCCCACTTGGGATGGCTATATGGGGGATGTTTTAAGGGGTAATGTAGGAATTAATCAGCTAAAACCCCAGCATGAATTTTTTGATGCCATTGGGTTAGAAAAAGTATTGAGAGATAATACCCAATATCACTTTGTTCTCACATTATCAGAAGCTCAAAGCATTATTGAGGATATCAGCCCCCACCGCCCACAAAGTCCAAGTTATGGATATGCATTTGCAAGAGGCATGGACGAAAAACACCTAAGTTATGAAGAAGCATTCGCAAGAGGTATGGACATAGAAAACAAGAAAAAAAATCCTATGGCGCATGTATTTTCTGTCACTGATCCTATTTCTACTTATGCGGGAAATATCTATGATGCGCATGGGTTTTATGAAGTTTGCAGAGAGTTTAAGAGCTTGGGCATTAAAGCTACAGAACATGTAGGAAAAAATGGGGAAAAGTATATTCACATATCAGGGCATGCAGGTCTTAGGAGTCGTATTATGGGGACACGATATCGCGCCAAAAACCCCCAAATGCTTGGAATGGGAATAGGGCAGCAGGGGCTTAATGCAAGCGTTGTTAAAGGTGTTAGATTCAGCATCATTTTTTCTATTGGATATCGAGTGATAGAAAGTATTTTTAAGGATGAATATACACTAGCTGATTTTCTTGGAAATGTAACCATGGATATGGCTAAAACTGCTATTATTGCTGCTTCCGCTTGGGTTGTCGGTTCAGTTTTAACTGCCACTGCTTTGGTAGGTGGAAGTATTATTGCTGCTGCGGTAATAGTTTTAGCTGCTGGGGTTCTAGCGGCTTTTGTTTTAGATATTCTTGATAAGCAATATGGGATAAGTGAAAAATTAATAGCACTCATAAAAGAAGAGATGAAAAGAAAACCAAGAACACCGGAAGCGGATTTACAGCATTTTTTTAATGCGATGGGAAGAATTAGATGAATAGTAAATATTTTAAAGCATTTGGTGTGTTAATGTTTTTATTGTTAATAACATTTATGATGAGTTTCGTTATTGACTCTGCTGTTTCATTAGTATTAATGAAAGATGAAATAACATTTTCCGGTGCAGTGGTTATAAGCATTCTATCTTTCCCTATAATATTTTATTCTTTATCTGGTTCTATTTTTTTCTTTATCTTTGATAGGTTACCTAAATTTAACAAGATAATTGTTAACTATCTGGTTAAATTAGCAATTTTATCATTTATCATCAGCTTACCTATCTCTTTTTATGTTAGCTATAAGTTAAAAAATGATGGTTATTTGACATGTGATAAAATATCGTGGATGTCACCTACTACTTATGTTAAAGACATTAAGTTATGTAAGTGAAAACTTTTGTAAATATTTCGTCCTCATGTTTTCGTAAGTTTAGACCTATAAAGTTGAGGTCTTTTTATTATATTTTTCATATATATATTAAGAGATGGCACTCAGACATGAGCCGCCATCAGGCCGTTTAATCAAGCTGCGAGAAGCAGAAAAAGATTATCCGGCCGTTCCCTCTGTGTTGGTTTCACGTCTTAACATTATTGTTATGGAAACCATTTCATGAAAAAGCTACTTGAATTACGCCAGCAAAAAGCAACCCTCACCGAACAAATGCGTTCACTGCTCACCAAGGCAGAAGCTGAAAAACGTTCATTGAGCGAAGATGAAGCAAAACAGTTCGACACCCGCCGTCAGCGATTGTACCACAACGATTATCCGATCACTGGCTCGCCTACACCATCACCGAACTATCTACATGAATCGCTGAACAATCTGACGCCGGAAGAGTACCGGATGATGAATGAAAACGCGGAAATCTCAAAAAGTACGTGGAACTAAAACGGGTATGCTTACAGGGCGATGGCTTGCCGGCAGACTCATGAAAGAGCTGGGGCTGGTGAGTTGTCAGCAGCCTGCTTACCGGTATAAACGTGGCGGCCATGAACACATTGCTATCCCGAATTACCTTGAGCGGCAGTTCGCAGTGACAGAGCCCAATCAGGTGTGGTGCGGCGACGTGGCGTATATCTGGACAGGTAAACGCTGGGCATACCTCGCCGTTGTACTTGACCTGTTTGCGAGGAAACCCGTGGGCTGGGCAATGTCGTTTTCTCCTGACAGCAGACTGACCATAAAAGCACGGGAAATGGCGAGGGAGGCCCGCGGTAAACCACCCGGGGTGATGTTCCATAGCATCCAGGGCAGCCACTATACAAGCAGGCCGTTCCGGCAGTTACTGTGGAGATACCGGATCAGGCAAAGTATGAGCCGGCGCGGAAACTGCTGGGATAACAGCCCGATGGAGCGCTTCTTCAGCAGCCTGAAAAATGAGTGGATACCGGCGGCTGGCTACATGAACTTCAGCGATGATGCTCATGCAATAACGGACTATATTGTCGGGTATTACAGCACACTCAGACCGCATGAATATAACGGTGGATTACCCCCAAACGAATCGGAAAATCGATACCGGAAAAACGCTAAAACGGTGGCCAATTATAGTTGACCACTACAGATAGAGGAAGAAAAGCCGAGCTTGATTAACTTGGCCTCTACGTTCTTTTCGATAAATTGTTCGGGGTTCATGCAGGCTCTCCCTCTTCATCGGGGAAATTATCAAAGCCCGGCAAGGTAAGTTGCGATAATTCTAAAATGGCTTTTTCTGCCTTACGGATTTTCTTGAGGTGACGCTTACGTAGGTTCATCAGATCACTCCCTTTGCGTCCGAAGTTATCGAATGACCATTTGTTAGCAGTCACCAAACGGTTTTGCATTTCACCAATGGTTAGCTCTTTCAGGTTCGCCATATCCATCATGGCTAAATTTTGCGGTTGATGTTCTTTTTCTGCCAAATCAAGCAACCACTTGCGAAGAGCTTTGGCGACTTTGGTTTTCGACAACATTCCTACAAGGTGAGCGCCACGAAGTGACTAAATTCTCATTGTTTTATGTTGTAACCCATTGATTTCTCCGCTGACCGTCAGATTGACGACCATGGTCATATCTGGCGAAAACTCGTCTTTGTTCCGATCATAAATCCTCGATACTGAGTCTTCACGGGCATATTCCAAAAGTTCAGCGAGATGTTTGCCGGTAAATCAAATCTTGCCGTCTCCATTATCAAATGGAACGATTTCGTGTTCTTTGAAAGTTAATGCTGTAGACATGGTTAGTTCCTTTTAGTGATAAACCTTGCGCTCAGGAGCAACCAGCCCAAAGAGGAATAACCAGTCCGCTACTGGCTGTCCTCAAGGCTTATCCTGAAAGGTTCTTTGGTGTGTGCGTCGAGCGTGACGCGGTGAAATGCAGATACAAAAAAACCATCATGAATGTGATGGCATGGGTTATTGCTTTAACCACTCAAGGGAATGGGTAAAGGAATATTGTGTTTAGTTTCAGAGGGCAACTAATAGTTAAGGTTTATTCGCTTGTTTTGTGGTGGAAATGGATTTATTAGTAACCAAAATATACTTTCTTTGCGGAGGTTTTTATGCATGGGGAATATGTTTGCTACGTTTGTAAGAAAACGTTTTCTAGACAATCTGAGTTTGATAGGCATGAGCGAATTCATACAGGGGAGAAATCTTTCGTCTGTGATGTTTGTGGCCGAGGTTTCTCCGAGTCTACCGCCTTAACGAAACATAAACGAGTTCATACAGGGGAGCAACCCTTCGCCTGTGATGTTTGTGGAAAAAGATTTGCCCTCGCTTCCAACTTAGCGATACATCGACAAATTCATACAAGGGAGAAACCTTTCGTCTGCGATGTTTGCGGAAGGCCGTTTGCTCGTCAGTACGATTTAAATAATCATAGGCAGACTCATCGCGAAACATGGGACAAATATTATTTCTGTGATTTTGATAATTGCACAGCAACATTTTGCCAGCAACGATATCTAGATAGACATATGGTACGTACACATCATATAAAAAAAAGACATACTCAACTTACTCAGAAAGACTTGGATATATTTAATGAATTTTTCCAAGATCAATTTGCGAACGAAGATTTAGCTAAGGTTACGCAATCTCCACATCTAAATTCACAGTATGAACAAGATACGCAGCAAGCAATACAGCAAAGTCGCATTACTGCTTATGAACATGGAGATATACCGGGGTCTTCTAATTTCTTACTAACACAAAGAAGCCCATCTCCGAGACTGCTATTTCCGCCTAGAACTTCAATGCCGTCGGAGCATATGCCTTCACCAATAGGGCAACCCTTGCAACATTGCCATTCTCCTAGCCACTTCACCCAAGCAGATGCTGATGAATTTGATAATAATGAATTTTTCGAAGGTCGATTTGCGAACGAAGTTTTAGCTAGAATGAGAGGAATAGTTACGCAATCTTCACCTCATACTCCTAATCATCTAGATTCACAGGATGAACAATATATGCTGCAAGCAATACAGCAAAGTCGCATTACTGCTTATGAACATGGAGACATGCCGGGGCCTTCTGATTTCTTATCAACCGCTCAGTCTAGCGGCGCTATCGAGAGGCAACCTGTTTCATCATCACAACGATACGCTCCACATCAACAACCACAAAGAAGTTCATCTCCGCCTAGAACTTCAATGCCGCCGGAGCGTATGTCTTCACCAATAGGGCACCCAGCTCCACAATCTAGCCAAGGTTATAATTCTTATACCCCACCTTCACCCACAAGCCCAATGCATCCCCCTACACCGCCTTCCATGCAACGGCGTTCACCATCTAGATTACCAATACGGTATGACATCTATGGAAACCAGAGAACTAATGACGATGAAGATAACGACTATCCATGGAATACACCAAACTCAAGCCCAAAACGGTAATAATCCTTCCCACCCCAGAATCATTTGCTCTGGGGTGCACTTCGTTCTTTAACCACTCAAGGGAATGGGTAAAGGAATATTGTGTTTAGTTTTAGAGGGTAACTAATAGTTAAGGTTTATTCGCTTGTTTTGTAGTGGAGATGGATTTATTAATTATAGAAAGCGTACTTTCTGTGGAGGTGATTATGCAGATAAAGATAAATAGACCAGCTACATTACAAATAAACCCACCAGATATATTTAGTACTGAATATCCACTTGTGAAAAGCAATAGAATAGTCAGACTTGATGCATATACAGATTATCTGATTACTTCTGAATATTTAATACAAGATAATCCGATGAACCCTACAACATTGCTCATTAGAGCTAGCTGCATTCATGATTTGCTTTATAGATCTATTGTTAATTATTTTAATGTGCGTGACGTACTGAAATCCCTCGGATTCATTCAAGTTAATTCGTCAAGTAATGGCGTAAAGTTTAAATTGGATCGAGCTAAATACCCAACAGTCAGAACAATAAGGGCTTTTAGGCAGCAAGTATTAAGTAATTTTACTATGTAGCTGTATTGGTTCAATGACGCTTCACTCCAACACCCCAGAATCATTTGCTCTGGGGTGCACTTTGTTCTTTAACCACTCAAGGGAATGGGTAAAGGAATATTGTGTTTAGTTTCAGAGGATAACTAAACTAATAGTTAAGGTTTATTCGCTTGTTTTGTGGTGAAGATGGGGGGTAAGGATTGTTGTAAATGTGTGCAAGCTTAAGGGGCATCTTTATGTCTATATGTCAAATTTGTAATCAAGTCCTTAGAAACGCGGCCGCCCTGGACTCTCATATGTGGGCGGTGCATACTGTACGACAACGACCATTTAAATGCCGCATCAACAATTGCCCCTGCCAGTCATTAACTGGGTTATAGTCGATATTGCCGGGATTGTTGTTGCGTATGCCTCTGGTCATCAGATTATTCCCCGCTCTCTGTCAGCCCTTACAAGTAACTTGGTCAGCCGATAACGGTTTTCTAAATTGAAG
>NZ_FORG01000058.1 GCF_900113945.1 Xenorhabdus mauleonii | reverse complement strand
TAGGTCATAGCGCATTTTCCTTTGGCGAGAAAGATGCCTACTATAGCAACTGGCCGCCTTTCTTAGAAATTGCACTTATTAGGCGAATCCAAGTTGATTTATTTTATCCGGAGTTTGATATGAAGCAGGAAGAGATAACTACTTTTGAATTTATCAAAAAACTTGAAATTACACTTCATTCTGAAAAAAGAAATAATCGTAATTGGCTCCATACCGTATTGCATGATGATTTTCTGGAAATAAGCAAATCGGGATTTGTTTCTCCTAAAATAGCTGTAATAGATGCATTATTAGCAGAAATAAAAACTACTATTTCAATTTTTTCACAAAATTATGCTATGCGTTATTTAGATGAAAATATCATTTTATTGACTTATCAATCTTATGAGATAGACCAAACGGGTGCGCCATGCAATCAGGCATTGCGTTCATCCATCTGGCAAAAATCTGCCAACAACAAATGGCAACTCAGATTTCATCAAGGTACGTTGATGGCTAATGACACAGATGACTAATTTCGTGGGTAAGTAATTTCTTTGATCAGCAGGCAAAAAAATGGCCCAACATGTAGGCCATTTTAAAATTAATAAATGAGATTTTTCATCACTCAATGAATAAGGCGTTTTTTACGTTTTTTCACAATCTGGAACCCAACCGCCAAAATAATAAACCAAACTGGCGTGGCGATCAGAGCCTGGCGGGTATCAGCCTGCAAGGAGAGCAATACCAAGACAAAAGCAAAGAAAGCCAGACATACCCAGGACATCACAATACCAAACGGCATTTTATATACCGAAGCCTGATGCTGATCTGGACGACGTTTTCTGTAAACCAGATAAGAACATAAAATCATGCTCCAGATAAACATAAACAGAATCGCAGAAACAGTTGTAACTAAAGTAAACACACGCATTACATCGGGGATAAAATAGATCAGAATGACGCCAAAAGAGAGGCATAAACAAGTAAAAATCAACCCTGATGCAGGAACCGAGCGACGGGAAAGGCGGCTAAACTGTTTTGGTGCATTTTTCTCTTTCGCCAAGCCAAATAACATCCGGCTGGTAGAAAAGACCCCGCTATTTGCCGAAGACGCGGCAGAAGTCAAAACCACAAAGTTGACAATACTGGCAGCGGCAGGCAACCCAATCAGAACAAACAGTTCCACGAAAGGACTTTTATCTGCGATGATAGCTCGCCACGGTGTCACTGACATAATCACAATCAAAGACAAAACATAAAATGTGATAATACGGATTGGGATCGCATTAATCGCCTTTGGCAAAGACTTCATCGGATCTTTCGTTTCCGCGGCGGCAGTCCCCACCAATTCAATGCCGACAAAAGCAAATATCGCTATCTGGAACCCGGCAAAAAAACCGCTCAAGCCCATTGGGAACATACCGCCATCATTCCAGACATTAGAAAGCGCAGCGACATGCCCGGCAGGAGATTGAAAATGGATGCCAATCAAGATACCGCCTGTCACAATCAATGCAATAATGGCAATAATCTTGATCATCGCAAACCAAAATTCCAACTCTCCAAACAATTTCACCGTCGCGAGATTCAGTGTTAACAGAACCAACACGCACAAAAGTGAGGTTCCCCACTCGGGGAAATTTGGCGCCCAATACCCGACATAAGCAGTAATGGCGACAATATCGGCAATACCAGTAATGACCCAGCAGAACCAGTAAGTCCAGCCCACAAAAAAACCGGCCCACGGCCCCAATAAATCCGCCGCAAAATCACTGAACGACTTATAGTGCAAATTGGAAAGTAATAACTCCCCCATTGCACGCATAACAAAAAACAGCATAAACCCGATGATCATATAAACAAAGATGATCGACGGCCCCGCAAGAGAGATAGTTTTGCCTGAACCCATAAACAGGCCAGTACCGATGGCACCGCCAATCGCGATTAGCTGTATATGTCGATTGGTGAGGCTGCGCTGTAGATGAGAACCTTCAGCGTCAGTAATATGAGTGGGTTGTATTTTTTCTTCCATAGTTGTATCCAATTTATTCTCACAGCATGGCCTTAATACCCTCAAGCTGTGTTTAAGGGAACATTGTGACATAGACAACCGCTGTATTAACAGAAGGATTTCACATGAAAAACAAGATGGTTACAATTCAACCAACCCAAAAACAGCACATTCTGTATATTTTATTTACATAACAAAAAAATGGTTATTTGATATTGACGTTTTGTTGTCACAGTAGAATAATTAATCGTGTTGGGTCGTTAGCTCAGTTGGTAGAGCAGTTGACTCTTAATCAATTGGTCGGGAGTTCGAGCCTCCCACGACCCACCAATTAAATCAATGGATTAGAGACCTATCATCTTGCTGTTAATGAGTCCTTGGGACGTAGATGGGACGTGAGCATCAAAAATCACATCTATTTGCCTCGCATGCTCAGTAAGATGGTTAGGTGCAAGATGAATCGTCACGGATAATCTAGACACTTCTGAGCCGTTGATAATATTGATTTTCATATTCCGTCGGTGGCATCTGATCACTCGAACCATGCCGACGCTTACTGTTATAAAACATTTCGATGTAATCAAAAATATCACTGCGGGCTTCTTCCCGCGTTCCGTAGATCTTTTTCTTTATCCGTTCACGCTTCAGTAGCTGGAAAAAACTTTCTGCAACTGCGTTGTCGTGACAGTTACCACGACGGCTCATACTGCCCTCCAGCCCGTGTGATTTCAGGAGCGACTGCCACTCATGACTTGTGTACTGGCTACCTTGATCAGAATGAACCAGCACCTCTTTTTGAGGATTACGTCGCCACACGGCCATCAGAAGCGCATTCAGGACAATATCTTTTGTCATCCGAGGTTGCATTGACCAGCCGATAACTTTGCGCGAAAACAGGTCAACAACCACGGCCAGATACAGCCAGCCTTCGTGAATTCGGATGTAAGTTATGTCCGTTACCCAACGTTCATCCGGTGCATCGGGATTGAACTGTCGCTGGAGCCTGTTGGGTGTCACTATACTGGCCTCTCCTTTGCGTGCCCGTGGGCTTCTGTACCCGACCTGAGCCTTTATCCCGGCACGCTTCATCAGCCGCCAGACCCGGTTAATCCCACACTGTTGCCCGCTATCTCGCAGGTCAAGATGGATCTTGCGATAGCCATAAACGCAACCGGACTCCAGCCAGAACTGTTTAATTTGTCCTGTCAGCCTCAGATCCGCCTGATACCGTGGGGAATGCGGCTGCTGAAGCCAGGTGTAAAACCCACTCGGATGAACATCCAGCACCCGACAGAGCAGACGAACAGGCCAGCAACAGATGTTGTCACGGATAAAGGCGTACCTCAGTCGGACAGCTTTGCGAAGTACGCCGCGGCTTTTTTTAATATGTCCCGTTCGTCAGTAACCCGCTTCAGCTCCTTCTGGAGTCGGCGGATCTCGGCCTGGGCATCTGACTGTTCTTTGTGGATGGAAGAGTCCGGCCCGTACTTCTTTATCCAGGCGTAAAGACTATGGGGGGTGATATCGAGATGTGTTGCAACGCTGGAAACAGAATGGCCACGATCAATAACCTGTTTGACTGCTTCAATTTTAAACTCTTCAGGATAACGCTTACTACTCATGTGCACCTCTCTTTAAGCCATCTTAAATGACTCAGAGGTGTCTGTTAAACCCGTAGCGATTCAGTTAATGAAGAAAGTTCAATAAATCCCTCGTTACTACTGAGGGATTTGTGTAGAAGAGACAGGCACTCGCGGGGCTTTTTGCTTTCTGGCTCCGACTAAAACATAAGAAAATATTACCTGATTAAACTAGATTTGTATTGGTTGATGGTAGATTATAGTGTGAAAAAGTATGCGACTACGTGAGGTGAAAAATGCCGAGAGGTTTAAGGGGATCTGTAGGTGGATTGCTAAGCCCCCTCCCAGCGTATCACAATGTGATGAATCATTATGGAGATCCAAATAACCCAAATTTTGCAAAACTAATCTATTCTCCTGATCGTGAAGAACAAATTGGATTTCTTATTGATCACACTGTATATGACGAGGCAAGGGTACTCGTTGTTATAGATATGAAATACCGTATGGATATGCTACATAATCCATCAGGTCAACACATACCTATATATAACAATACTAATATAGATATGGTGCTTGATGTAATAGCTGCAGCTATAAGGTGGTTTGCTGTTATAGGACGGCTTTTTAATAGTATTTTTCTTGCCATAGACCACACAGGTAATACAACTTTTTCACAGCGATTAGCTAACAGGTGTCATTTACCTGTTTGTGCCCCGAGAGGGGAAATTAACATCGCTTTTCAATGGGGTAATGCAGAAGGCCACACATATTGTTTTCTTTTGAAGGAAAATGCATTAAATCAATTACGCTGGGTTACTCCAGTCATCTAAAAAGGCCATTGAGAAAGAAAATCCAACTCTCCGGTAATTCCGGATAGTTCAAATCACGACATGTGAATTCCCATAACGGCAACCCACTATTAACTCTACTCACAGGGGCGACTCTCTCACCCCACGGACGCCCATTGTCTAGATGGGGTGGAAATATGCGCATGATTGAAAAAGACACGGAATTCTGGTCTCACGTCTGGGACTGGTTAACTATCAATACCCCACTCATTGCAGGAATGCTGCTAGCTGCATCAATAGCCCTTGCCCGCGAGAAAAGGGACGGTTCGAGCTGGAAAGCCTCATTAGTGGAAGCCTTTATTTGTGCGGCAATCAGTGTCGGGATTATTAACGCGCTGGAGTATGCACAACTGCCGCTGAATCTCGCCCAGTTTTTCGGCGTACTCATTGGCTTTCTGGGGACCAAGAAGATTGGAACCATTTTTGATGCTGTTTTTATGTTCTTCAAAAACAAGTTTGGGGTGAACAGATGACCAGAGAA
>NZ_FORG01000037.1 GCF_900113945.1 Xenorhabdus mauleonii | reverse complement strand
GTAACTCTGATTGCGCCAATCGCAATGGACGAAGGTCTGCGTTTCGCAATCCGTGAAGGCGGCCGTACTGTTGGTGCTGGTGTTGTTGCTAAAGTTATTGCTTAATCTTTGATAATAAAAAGATTATGAAGAGAGAGGCGTAAGCCTCTCTTTTTTTATTCAAGGCCACCTCTATTGGTGGCTTTTTTTATCTCCAAACAAAACAAAAACAGCAATTGAAATGAGATTCATTTCTATTTACACTTAACTGAGTGGCGTTTATTTTATAAACTCAAATTTCTTGAGGCTTAGATATTTTATCTAGTCTGAGCCGTTAGTAAGAATGTAAATAGTTAAAAGAGTGTTTCCATGTATGTATGTCTCTGCAATGCAGTAAGTGATAAAACAATACGTAACGCTGTTCATCAGCGTCATGTGCGTTCCATTCGGGAATTAAGAAATTTTGTCCCTGTGGGAAATGATTGCGGGAAATGTATACGGCAAGCACGTGAAATATTGAATGAGGAAATTGCGTTACTGCCTCCAATAAATAATGTCGCGTAAAATAAATACAATTTTCTTGCAATTACTCTGCCAAATTAGTACTACACTGTAGTGACTGGAAGCGGAGGAACTTGCTATGAAAGGTGATAAAAAGATAATTGCACATCTGAACAAGCTTCTTGGTAATGAGCTTGTTGCTATTAATCAGTACTTTCTGCATGCCCGAATGTTCAAAAATTGGGGTTTGATGCGTTTAAACGAAGTTGAGTATCACGAATCTATTGATGAAATGAAGCATGCTGATAAGTTTATCGAGCGTATTCTCTTTCTGGAAGGCATACCCAATCTACAGGATTTAGGTAAGCTGAATATTGGGGAAGATGTAGAGGAAATGCTGCAGTCTGATCTGGATTTGGAGCTACGCGGTGCCAAAGATCTCAGGGAGGCAATCGCATATGCTGATTCAGTCCATGATTATGTCAGCCGGGATCTAATGATAGAGGTCCTTGCTGATGAAGAAAATCACATAGACTGGTTGGAAACTCAACTTGAACTTATTACTCGAATTGGTATACAGAATTATATTCAATCCCAGCTTGCTGATGAAGTATAGCTCTAATTATACGCCCTATAATTTGATACATATAGGGCGTTTACCTTCCCCCTAGTCCTTTCCTGCCTTTTAATTCGCACTTTTTTGAATAGATTTCACCCTTAATATTGCTTTGCGGGTAAATTCACGTATAATGCGCGAGCTTACCTACGCAGTAGGACTGATTTAATCAGTGATGCGCGGTGAATTTACCGCCATTAAAATACTCCCGATATGGGGGTTATACATTGAACGATTACACTCCCCCATCAATCGAAATGGGTGTGAGGAGTAATTATTTACGTTTATAAAATAGTTGGAGCTCTGGTCTCATGCAGAACCAAAGAATCCGTATCCGCCTGAAAGCATTTGATCATCGTTTGATCGATCAATCAACTGCGGAAATCGTAGAGACCGCTAAGCGCACTGGTGCGCAGGTTCGTGGTCCGATCCCGCTGCCGACTCGTAAAGAGCGCTTTACCGTTCTGATTTCTCCGCACGTAAACAAAGACGCGCGTGATCAGTACGAAATTCGCACTCACAAACGTCTGGTTGACATCGTTGAGCCAACCGAGAAAACCGTTGATGCTCTGATGCGTCTGGATCTGGCTGCCGGTGTAGACGTGCAGATCAGCCTGGGTTAATCAGGGTCATTGAACGATTGAGAGGTTGAAACAATGATTGGTTTAGTCGGTAAAAAAGTGGGCATGACTCGTATCTTCACTGAAGATGGCGTTTCAATCCCTGTAACTGTTATCGAAATCGAAGATAACCGTGTGACTCAAGTTAAAAGCAATGAGACAGATGGTTATCGCGCAATTCAGGTAACGACTGGTAGCAAAAAAGCTAACCGCGTTAATAAATCTGAAGCAGGTCATTTCGCTAAAGCTGGCGTTGAAGCTGGCCGCATCCTGCGTGAATTCCGTCTGTCAGAAGGCGATGCAGAGTTCACTGTAGGTCAAAGCATTAGCGTTGAAATTTTCGCTGACGTTAAAAAAGTCGACGTTACTGGTACATCTAAAGGTAAAGGTTTCGCGGGTACTGTTAAACGCTGGAACTTCCGTACTCAAGATGCTACTCACGGTAACTCCTTGTCCCACCGTGTTCCGGGTTCTATCGGTCAGAACCAGACTCCGGGCAAGGTATTTAAAGGCAAGAAAATGGCAGGCCAACTGGGTAATGAGCGTGTAACCGTTCAGAGCTTGGATGTAGTACGTGTTGACGCTGAGCGTAACCTGCTGCTGGTCAAAGGTGCTGTTCCAGGTGCAACGAACAGTAACCTGATCGTAAAACCGGCTGTCAAGGCGTAACGTCGAGGAGATAGGAATGGAATTGGTAATGAAAGACGCGCAAAGCGCGCTGACTGTTTCCGAAACTACCTTCGGGCGTGATTTCAATGAAGCGCTTGTGCATCAAGTAGTTGTTGCGTATGCAGCTGGTGCTCGTCAAGGTACTCGTGCTCAGAAAACTCGTGCTGAAGTTTCTGGTTCAGGTAAAAAACCATGGCGTCAGAAAGGCACTGGCCGTGCGCGTTCTGGTTCAATTAAGAGCCCAATTTGGCGCTCTGGTGGTGTAACTTTCGCAGCGAAGCCACAGGACCACAGTCAAAAAGTTAATAAAAAGATGTACCGCGGTGCCCTGAAAAGCATTCTGTCTGAACTGGTACGTCAAGATCGTCTGATCGTTGTCGAGAAGTTCTCTGTTGAAGCACCTAAAACTAAGTTGCTGGTACAGAAACTGAAAGAAATGGCATTGGAAGACGTGCTGATCGTCACTGGCGAAGTTGATGAGAATCTGTTCTTAGCAGCTCGTAACCTGTACAAGGTTGACGTTCGTGATGCAGCAGGTATCGATCCAGTAAGCCTGATTGCCTTCGACAAAGTGGTTATGACTGCTGAAGCTGTGAAGCAAGTTGAGGAGATGCTGGCATGATCCGTGAAGAACGTCTGCTGAAAGTACTGCGCGCGCCGCATGTATCTGAAAAAGCTTCTACAGCGATGGAAAAAAGCAATACCATCGTTCTCAAAGTTGCGAAAGACGCGACTAAAGCAGAGATCAAAGCTGCCGTACAGAAACTCTTTGAAGTTGAAGTTGAAGGTGTAAACACTTTGCTGGTTAAAGGTAAAGTTAAACGCCACGGTCAGCGTATTGGTCGTCGTAGCGACTGGAAAAAAGCTTACGTCACCCTGAAAGAAGGCCAGAACCTGGACTTCGTTGGCGGCGCTGAGTAAGTCGGAGGAGTAAAGAACAATGGCAGTTGTTAAATGTAAACCTACGTCTCCGGGTCGCCGCCACGTTGTTAAAGTGGTTAACCCTGAGCTGCATAAGGGTAAACCTTATGCTCCGTTGTTAGAAAAAAACAACAAAACTGGTGGTCGTAACAACAATGGTCGCATTACCACTCGTCACATTGGTGGTGGCCATAAACAGCACTATCGTCTGATTGACTTCAAACGCAATAAAGATGGTATCCCTGCTGTTGTTGAGCGTCTGGAATATGATCCAAACCGTTCAGCAAACATCGCACTGGTTCTGTATAAAGACGGTGAACGCCGTTACATTCTTGCGCCTAAAGGCCTGAAAGCAGGTGATCAAATCCAGTCTGGTGCTGATTCAGCAATCAAAACTGGTAACACCCTGCCAATGCGCAATATCCCGGTTGGTTCTACTGTTCACAACATAGAAATGAAACCAGGTAAAGGCGGCCAGCTGGCTCGTTCAGCAGGTGCTTATGCTCAGATCGTTGCACGTGATGGTTCTTATGTAACCCTGCGTCTGCGTTCTGGTGAAATGCGTAAAGTACTGTCTGATTGCCGTGCTACTTTAGGTGAAGTTGGTAACGCGGAACATATGCTGCGCGTTCTGGGTAAAGCTGGTGCAAGCCGCTGGCGTGGTGTTCGTCCTACCGTTCGTGGTACGGCGATGAACCCAGTAGACCATCCACATGGTGGTGGTGAAGGTCGTAACTTTGGTAAGCACCCTGTAACTCCATGGGGCATCCAGACCAAAGGTAAGAAGACCCGTAGCAACAAACGTACTGATCAATACATCGTACGTCGCCGTTCTAAAAAATAATTAGAGGATAAGCCATGCCACGTTCTCTCAAGAAAGGTCCATTTATTGACCTGCACTTGCTGAAGAAGGTAGAGAAAGCGGTGGAAAGCGGAGACAAAAAGCCTATTAAGACTTGGTCCCGTCGTTCAACGATCTTTCCTAACATGATCGGTTTGACCATCGCTGTCCATAATGGTCGTCAGCATGTTCCAGTTTTTGTTTCCGACGAAATGGTTGGTCACAAACTGGGTGAATTCGCGCCGACCCGTACTTATCGCGGCCATGCGGCCGATAAAAAGGCTAAAAAGCGCTAAGGTAGGAGGAAGAGATGGAAACTATCGCTAAACATCGCCACGCTCGTTCTTCTGCTCAGAAGGTTCGCCTTGTGGCTGACCTGATCCGCGGTAAGAAAGTGTCGCAAGCTCTGGAAACTCTGACCTATACCAACAAAAAAGCTGCTGGTTTAGTGAAGAAAGTACTTGAGTCTGCTATTGCTAACGCAGAACACAACGATGGCGCTGACATCGATGATCTGAAAGTCACGAAGATTTTCGTAGACGAAGGCCCAACAATGAAGCGCATTATGCCTCGTGCAAAAGGCCGTGCAGATCGTATCCTGAAGCGCACCAGCCACATTACTGTGGTTGTGTCCGATCGCTGAGACTCTGGAGACTAGCAATGGGTCAGAAAGTACATCCTAATGGTATTCGTCTGGGGATTGTCAAACCTTGGAACTCTACCTGGTATGCGAATACCAAAGAATTCGCTGACAACCTGGACAGTGACTTTAAAGTTCGCCAGTACTTGAATAAAGAACTGGTTAAAGCATCTATTTCACGTATCGTTATCGAACGTCCTGCTAAAAGCATTCGTGTGACTATACACACTGCTCGCCCAGGTATCGTAATCGGTAAAAAAGGTGAAGACGTAGAAAAACTGCGTAAGGCTGTAGCGGATATCGCTGGCGTTCCTGCGCAGATTAATATTGCCGAAGTGCGTAAGCCTGAACTGGACGCAAAATTGGTTGCAGACAGCATCAGTTCACAGCTGGAACGTCGTGTTATGTTCCGCCGTGCGATGAAACGTGCTGTACAAAACGCAATGCGTTTGGGCGCTAAAGGTATCAAAGTGGAAGTAAGCGGCCGTCTGGGCGGTGCTGAAATCGCACGTACTGAATGGTATCGTGAAGGTCGTGTACCTCTGCACACTCTGCGTGCGGACATCGACTACAATACCTCTGAAGCGCACACCACTTATGGTGTAATCGGCGTTAAGGTATGGATCTTCAAAGGTGAGATCCTGGGTGGTATGGCTGCAGTTGAACAGGCGGAAAAACCGGCTGCTCAACCTAAAAAGCAGCAGCGTAAAGGCCGCAAGTAAGGAGAGTCGCTGATGTTACAACCAAAGCGTACGAAATTCCGCAAAGTGCACAAAGGCCGCAACCGTGGTCTGGCTGCAGGTGCGGATGTTAGCTTCGGCACTTTCGGTCTGAAAGCTGTGGGCCGTGGTCGTCTGACTGCTCGTCAGATCGAAGCGGCACGTCGTGCTATGACCCGTGCAATTAAGCGTCAAGGTAAAATCTGGATCCGTGTGTTCCCAGACAAACCTATCACCGAAAAGCCACTCGAAGTGCGTATGGGTAAAGGTAAAGGTAACGTAGAATACTGGGTTGCCTTGATCCAGCCCGGTAAAGTCCTGTATGAAATGGACGGTGTGCCTGAAGAGCTGGCTCGTGAAGCATTCAAGCTGGCAGCAGCGAAACTGCCTATCAAAACCACCTTTGTAACTAAGACGGTGATGTAATGAAAGCACAAGAGCTGCGCGAAAAAAGCGTTGAAGAGCTGAACACTGAGCTGCTGAACCTGTTGCGTGAACAATTCAATTTGCGTATGCAGGCGGCAAGTGGCCAGCTGCAACAGTCTCATCTGTTGAAACAAGTGCGTCGTAATATTGCACGCGTTAAGACTTTACTGACTGAGAAGGCGGGTGCGTAATGACCGATAAAATCCGTACTCTGCAAGGTCGTGTTGTTAGCGATAAAATGGAAAAATCCATTGTTGTTGCTATTGAACGTAAGGTGAAACACCCACTGTATGGTAAATTCATCAAACGTACGACCAAACTGCACGTACATGACGAGAACAATGAATGTGGAATTGGTGACGTAGTGGAAATCCGCGAAACCCGTCCACTGTCTAAGACTAAATCTTGGACTTTAGTTCGCGTTATAGAGAAAGCGGTTCTATAATAGGACGCTATCTCGTACGAAATAAACGGCCCAAAAAATAACGGGGCCGTTTATTTTTCTGTCCATCGCGAAGATGTGGTGTTATAATGCCGCGCCCTCGTAGTATGGGATATTGAAACGGCCTCTTTAAAAATTAAAGTGGCTCAGTAGTAGTTGACATTTAGCGGAGCACTAAAATGATCCAAGAACAGACTATGCTGAACGTGGCCGACAACTCCGGTGCACGTCGCGTAATGTGTATCAAGGTTCTAGGTGGCTCGCACCGTCGCTACGCACATGTCGGTGACATCATTAAAATCACCATTAAGGAAGCAATTCCTCGTGGTAAAGTGAAAAAAGGTGATGTCCTGAAAGCGGTAGTGGTGCGCACCAAGAAGGGTGTTCGTCGCCCGGACGGTTCTGTCATTCGCTTCGATAGCAACGCCTGCGTATTGTTAAATAACAATAGTGAGCAAGTTATCGGTACGCGTATTTTTGGGCCGGTAACTCGTGAACTTCGTAATGAGAAGTTTATGAAAATTATCTCTCTGGCACCTGAAGTACTCTAAGGAGCAGGCAATGGCAGCGAAAATCCGTCGTGAAGACGAAATTATCGTGCTGACCGGTAAAGACAAAGGTAAGCGCGGTAAAGTAAAACAGGTTCTTTCTTCTGGTAAGATCGTTGTTGAAGGTATCAATCTGGTTAAAAAACATCAGAAGCCAGTTCCGGCTCTGAACCAACCAGGTGGCATCGTTGAAAAAGAAGCAGCTATCAATGTTTCTAACGTTGCAATCTTCAATGCAGCAACCGGCAAGGCTGACCGTGTAGGTTTTAGATTCGAAGACGGTAAAAAAGTCCGTTTCTTCAAATCTAACAACGAAACTATCAAGTAATTTGGAGTATACGATGGCGAAACTGCATGATTACTACAAAGACGAGGTAGTCAAAAAACTGATGACTCAGTTTGGTTACCATTCTGTCATGCAAGTCCCTCGGGTCGAGAAGATCACCCTGAACATGGGTGTTGGTGAAGCGATCGCTGACAAAAAACTGCTGGATAACGCAGCAGCTGATTTGACAGCAATCTCTGGTCAGAAACCTTTGATCACCAAAGCTCGCAAGTCAGTTGCAGGCTTCAAAATCCGTCAGGGCTATCCAATCGGCTGTAAAGTAACCCTGCGTGGAAAACGCATGTGGGAGTTCTTTGAGCGCCTGATTTCTATTGCTGTACCTCGTATCCGTGACTTCCGTGGTTTGTCCGCGAAATCTTTTGATGGTCGTGGTAACTACAGCATGGGTGTTCGTGAGCAAATCATCTTCCCTGAAATCGATTACGATAAAGTGGATCGTGTGCGTGGTTTAGATATTACTATCACCACTACTGCGAAATCTGATGATGAAGGTCGCGCACTGTTGGCTGCGTTTAACTTCCCGTTCCGCAAGTAAGGCAGGGTACTCATGGCTAAGCAATCAATGAAAGCACGTGATGTAAAACGTGCGAAATTAGCTGAGAAATTCTTCGCAAAACGCGTTGAACTGAAAGCGATCATCTCTGATGTAAACGCATCCGATGAAGACCGTTGGAATGCTGTTCTCAAGCTGCAAACACTGCCACGTGATTCAAGCCCTTGCCGTCAGCGTAACCGCTGCCGTCAAACTGGGCGTCCGCATGCATTTTTGCGGAAGTTTGGGTTAAGCCGTATTAAAGTCCGTGAAGCCGCTATGCGCGGTGAAATCCCGGGCCTTAAAAAGGCTAGCTGGTAATTGTCACCAATTGAATCACGGGAGTAAAGACAGATGAGCATGCAAGATCCGATCGCGGATATGCTGACCCGTATCCGTAACGGTCAAGCCGCGAATAAAGTTGCGGTCACCATGCCTTCCTCCAAGCTGAAAGTGGCAATTGCCAAAGTGCTGAAGGAAGAAGGTTATATTGAAGATTTTAAAATCGAAGGCGACACTAAGCCAGAACTGGAAGTAACACTGAAATACTTCCAAGGTAAGGCTGTAGTAGAAAGCATTCAGCGTGTAAGCCGCCCAAGTCTGCGCATCTATAAGAAAAAAGATGAGCTGCCACAAGTTATGGCTGGTTTGGGTATCGCTGTTGTTTCTACCTCTAAAGGTGTTATGACTGATCGTGCAGCTCGCCAAGCTGGTCTTGGTGGCGAGATTCTCTGCTACGTAGCTTAATTCGGGAGGAAAGAATGTCTCGTGTTGCAAAAGCACCCGTCGTCATTCCTGCCGGCGTAGAGGTTAAACTCAACGGTCAGGTTATTTCGATTAAGGGTAAAAACGGCGAATTAAGTCGTGAAATCCACAACGCAGTTGAAGTTACACATGCAGACAACCAGCTGACTTTCGCTCCACGCGAAGGTTTTGCAGATGCTTGGGCTCAGGCGGGTACAACTCGTTCTCTGCTGAATGCTATGGTTATCGGTGTTAACGAAGGCTTCACTAAGAAGCTTCAACTGGTGGGTGTTGGTTACCGTGCAGCGGTTAAAGGCAATGCAGTTAGCTTGTCTTTAGGCTTCTCGCATCCGGTTGAGCATCAGCTGCCAGCAGGCATCACTGCGGAATGCCCATCACAAACTGAAATCGTACTGAAAGGTGCTGATAAGCAGGTGATTGGTCAGGTTGCGGCAGATTTGCGTGCCTATCGTCGTCCTGAGCCATATAAAGGCAAGGGTGTTCGTTACGCCGATGAAGTCGTGCGTACCAAAGAGGCTAAGAAGAAGTAAGGTAACACTATGGATAAGAAAGCAGCTCGTATCCGTCGTGCGACCCGCGCACGCCGCAAGCTCCAGGAACTGGGTGCAACTCGCCTGGTGGTACACCGTACCCCTCGCCATATTTATGCGCAGGTTATCGCACCAAATGGTTCTGAAACTCTGGTGGCCGCTTCTACAACAGAAAAAGCTATCAGTGAACAACTGAAATTTACTGGAAACAAAGAAGCCGCAGCAGTAGTTGGTAAAATTGTTGCTGAACGCGCTCTGGAAAAAGGCATCAAAAATGTATCCTTTGACCGTTCTGGTTTCCAATATCATGGTAGAGTCCAGGCACTGGCAGATGCTGCCCGTGAAGCTGGCCTTCAGTTCTAAGGTAGAGGTGTAAGATGGCTCACATCGAAAAACAAGCTGGCGAACTGCAGGAAAAGCTGATCGCGGTAAATCGCGTATCTAAAACCGTTAAAGGTGGCCGCATTTTCAGCTTTACAGCACTGACTGTAGTTGGTGATGGTAACGGTCGCGTTGGTTTTGGCTACGGCAAAGCACGCGAAGTTCCGGCAGCGATCCAGAAAGCGATGGAAAAAGCCCGTCGCAATATGAAAACCGTCGCCCTTAACAGCGGCACTCTGTACCACCCAGTGAAAGGCACTCACACCGGTTCTCGCGTGTTCATGCAGCCTGCTCACGAAGGTACAGGTATCATCGCCGGTGGTGCGATGCGCGCTGTTCTGGAAGTATCTGGAGTTCGTAACGTACTGGCTAAAACCTATGGTTCCACTAACCCGATCAACGTGGTTCGTGCAACTCTGGACGCTTTAGACAGCATGAAGTCTCCAGAAATGGTCGCAGCTAAGCGTGGCAAATCCGTCGAAGAAATTCTGGGGTAATGACCATGGCTAAGACTATCAAAATTACGCAGGTTCGCAGCTCAATTGGTCGTTTGCCTAAACACAAGGCAACCCTGACTGGTTTAGGTCTGCGTCGCATTGGTCATACTGTTGAACGCGAAGATACACCAGCGATCCGCGGTATGGTCAACTTGGTTTCCTATATGGTTAAAGTTGAGGAGTAACAGATGCGCTTAAATACTCTGTCTCCGGCTGAAGGTGCCAAGCACGCATCTAAACGTGTAGGTCGTGGTATCGGTTCTGGCCTGGGTAAAACCGGCGGTCGTGGTCACAAAGGTCAGAAGTCTCGTTCTGGCGGTGGCGTTCGTCGCGGTTTCGAAGGCGGCCAGATGCCTTTGTATCGTCGTCTGCCAAAATTTGGTTTCACTTCACGTAAGGCAATGATCACTGCAGAAATTCGTCTGTCTGATTTTGCTCGTGTTGAAGGCGATGTTATTGATCTGAATGCACTGAAAGCTGCTAACATTATTGGCCCTCAAATTGAATTCGCTAAAGTAATGCTTTCTGGCGAAGTCAATCGCGCAGTAACTGTGCGTGGCTTGCGTGTTACTAAAGGCGCCCGCGCTGCAATTGAAGCTGCTGGCGGTAAAATTGAGGAATAAGTAACAGATGGCTAAACAACCAGGATTAGATTTTCAAAGTGCTAAAGGTGGACTAGGCGAGTTAAAACGCAGACTTTTGTTTGTTATTGGAGCTCTAATTGTTTTCCGTATTGGTTCTTTTATTCCAATCCCTGGTATTGATGCCACTGTGCTTGCCAAATTGCTCGAGCAGCAAAGAGGCACCATCATTGAAATGTTTAATATGTTCTCTGGTGGTGCTTTAAGCCGTGCTTCCATCTTTGCACTGGGTATAATGCCGTATATTTCTGCGTCAATTATTATTCAGTTGCTGACTGTGGTTAATCCCCGTTTAGCAGAGATTAAGAAGGAAGGGGAAGCTGGTCGTCGTAAGATCAGTCAATACACCCGTTATGGCACATTAGTGCTGGCAATATTTCAGTCAATCGGTATCGCTACTGGATTGCCGAATATGCCTGGAATGCAAGGATTAGTCATTAATCCAGGTTTTGCGTTCTACTTCACGGCTGTTGTAAGTCTGGTCACGGGAACCATGTTCTTGATGTGGCTGGGTGAGCAGATTACTGAACGAGGTATCGGTAACGGTATTTCGATCATAATCTTTGCTGGTATCGTTGCGGGATTACCGCCTGCAATTGGTCACACTATCGAGCAAGCTCGGCAAGGCGATCTGCACTTCCTCCTGTTGCTGTTGGTTGCAGTATTAGTATTTGCCGTAACTTTCTTCGTTGTTTTCATGGAGCGTGGTCAACGTCGTATCGTTGTTAACTATGCAAAACGTCAACAAGGTCGTAAAGTTTTCGCGGCACAAAGTACACATTTACCGTTGAAAGTGAATATGGCTGGGGTTATCCCTGCAATTTTTGCTTCCAGTATTATTTTGTTCCCTGGTACCATAGCTTCTTGGTTTGGTGGCGGAACAGGCTGGAACTGGCTAACAACTATTTCTATGTATTTGCAGCCAGGTCAACCGCTTTATGTGTTATTATACGCATCTGCAATCATCTTCTTCTGTTTCTTCTACACGGCTTTGGTATTCAATCCAAGAGAAACAGCAGATAACCTGAAGAAGTCCGGTGCATTTGTACCAGGAATTCGTCCGGGAGAGCAAACGGCTAAGTACATCGATAAAGTAATGACTCGTCTAACCTTAGTTGGCGCGTTATATATTACTTTTATCTGCTTAATCCCGGAGTTCATGCGTGACGCAATGAAAGTTCCATTCTATTTTGGTGGTACTTCCCTACTGATTGTAGTTGTTGTTATCATGGACTTTATGGCTCAAGTGCAAACTCTAATGATGTCGAGTCAGTATGAGTCTGCATTGAAGAAGGCAAACCTGAAAGGATATAACCGCTAACTGGTTTGCTTGAGAAGTTACGGAGAGTAAAAATGAAAGTTCGTGCTTCCGTCAAGAAATTATGCCGCAACTGCAAGATCGTTAAGCGTAACGGTATCGTTCGCGTGATTTGCAGTGCAGAGCCTAAGCACAAACAGCGCCAAGGCTAATTAATCGCATATTTTTCTTGCAAAGTTGGGTTGAGCTGGCTAAATTAGCCAGCCAATCTTTTTTATCTGACAGCAACATTGTTTGAGTATCCTGAAAACGGGCTTTTCAGAATGATGTTGCAGTGAATAAATATTGTAGGAGTGCATAGTGGCCCGTATAGCAGGCATTAACATTCCTGATCAGAAACATACCGTAATCGCGTTAACCTCGATTTACGGCATCGGCAAAACCCGCTCACAGGCTATCTGTGCAGCAACAGGTATTGCTGAAAATGTTAAGATCAGTGAGCTGTCTGAAGAGCAAATTGACAAGCTGCGTGACGAAGTTGCCAAATACGTTGTAGAAGGTGACCTGCGTCGTGAAGTAACCCTGAGTATCAAACGTCTAATGGACCTTGGTTGCTATCGTGGTTTACGTCATCGTCGTGGTCTGCCAGTACGCGGTCAGCGTACCAAGACCAATGCACGTACCCGTAAGGGTCCGCGTAAGCCGATCAAGAAATAATCGGGGTGATTGAATAATGGCAAAAGCACCTATTCGTGCACGTAAGCGTGTAAGGAAACAAGTCTCTGACGGTGTGGCTCATATCCATGCTTCTTTCAACAACACCATCGTTACCATTACTGATCGTCAGGGTAACGCATTGGGTTGGGCAACAGCCGGTGGTTCCGGTTTCCGTGGTTCTCGTAAATCTACTCCGTTTGCGGCTCAGGTTGCAGCAGAACGCTGTGCTGAAGCAGTAAAAGAATACGGAATTAAGAACCTGGAAGTTATGGTAAAAGGACCTGGTCCTGGCCGTGAGTCAACTATCCGCGCGTTAAACGCGGCTGGTTTCCGCATCACTAATATTACTGATGTGACTCCGATTCCTCATAACGGTTGTCGTCCACCGAAAAAACGTCGCGTTTAATACGTCTTCGTTTTTAGGATTGTTGGAGAAAGAAAATGGCAAGATATTTGGGTCCTAAGCTCAAGCTGAGCCGCCGCGAAGGTACAGACCTTTTCCTGAAGTCTGGCGTTCGCGCGATTGACACCAAGTGTAAGTTAGAACAAGCACCAGGCCAGCACGGCGCACGTAAGCCGCGTCTGTCTGACTATGGTGTTCAGTTACGTGAAAAACAAAAAGTTCGTCGTATTTACGGTGTTCTGGAGCGTCAATTCCGTAACTACTATAAAGAAGCTACTCGTCTGAAAGGCAACACAGGTGAAAACCTGTTGAACTTGCTTGAAAGTCGTTTGGATAACGTCGTTTATCGTATGGGCTTTGGCGCGACTCGTGCTGAATCACGTCAGATGGTAAGCCACAAGGCTATCATGGTAAATGGTCGCGTCGTTAACATCGCTTCTTATCAGGTATCCCCGAATGACGTAGTCAGCGTTCGTGAAAAAGCGAAGAAGCAGGCTCGCATTAAAGCAGCCTTAGAGCTGGCTGAGCAGCGTGAGAAACCAACTTGGTTGGAAGTTGATGCTGCGAAGATGGAAGGTATGTTCAAGCGTATTCCTGAACGTGCTGATCTATCCGCTGACATTAACGAACACCTGATCGTCGAGCTTTACTCTAAGTAAAGCTTAGCACCAAAGAGAGGACACAATGCAGGGTTCTGTGACAGAGTTTCTAAAACCGCGCCTGGTAGATATCGAGCAAGTCAGTTCGACGCACGCCAAGGTGACCCTTGAGCCATTAGAGCGTGGCTTTGGCCATACTCTTGGCAACGCACTGCGCCGTATTCTGCTTTCGTCTATGCCGGGTTGTGCGGTGACTGAGGTTGAGATTGATGGTGTACTGCATGAGTACAGCACCAAAGAAGGTGTACAGGAAGATATCCTGGAGATTCTCCTCAATCTGAAAGGGCTGGCGGTGAAAGTTCAGGGTAAAGATGAAGTTATCATTACCTTGAATAAATCTGGCATTGGCCCTGTGACTGCAGCCGACATCATCCATGATGGTGATGTCGAAATCGTCAAGCCGCAGCACGTAATCTGCCATCTGACTGACGAAAGTGCTTCCATTAGCATGCGTATTAAAGTTCAGCGCGGTCGTGGTTATGTGCCGGCTTCTGCCCGAATTCATTCGGAAGAAGATGAGCGCCCTATCGGTCGTTTGTTAGTAGATGCTTGCTATAGCCCAGTAGAGCGTATCGCCTACAATGTTGAAGCAGCTCGTGTAGAACAGCGTACTGACCTGGATAAGCTGGTTATCGAAATGGAGACTAACGGTACAATCGATCCTGAAGAAGCGATTCGCCGTGCAGCTACCATTTTGGCTGAACAACTGGAAGCTTTCGTTGACTTACGTGATGTACGTCAACCAGAAGTTAAAGAAGAGAAGCCAGAATTTGATCCGATCCTGCTGCGCCCTGTTGACGATCTGGAATTGACTGTCCGCTCTGCTAACTGCCTTAAAGCAGAAGCTATCCACTACATCGGTGATCTGGTACAGCGTACCGAGGTTGAGTTACTTAAGACACCTAACTTGGGTAAAAAATCTCTTACAGAGATTAAAGACGTACTGGCTTCACGTGGACTTTCTCTGGGCATGCGTCTGGAAAATTGGCCACCAGCAAGTATTGCTGATGAATAACTAGATCACAGGTTAAGGTTTTACTGAGAAGGATAAGGTCATGCGCCATCGTAAGAGTGGTCGTCAATTGAACCGCAACAGCAGCCATCGCCAAGCTATGTTCCGTAACATGGCAGGTTCTTTGGTTCGTCATGAAATCATCAAGACGACTCTGCCTAAAGCGAAAGAACTGCGTCGCGTCGTTGAGCCGCTGATTACTCTTGCCAAGACCGACAGCGTAGCTAATCGTCGTCTGGCATTCGCCCGTACTCGTGATAACGAGATCGTGGCAAAACTGTTTAATGAACTGGGTCCGCGTTTTGCGAGCCGTGCAGGTGGTTACACTCGTATTCTGAAGTGTGGCTTCCGTGCAGGTGACAATGCACCGATGGCATACATCGAGCTTGTTGACCGCGCAGCTGAGTCTCAGACTGAAGCAGCATCTGCAGAGTAATCTGTAGAAGCGTAAAAAACCGGGATAATACCCGGTTTTTTATTGCTCTCTTAACTTCCCTTCCTAAAATAATTATCTCGCGATTTCATTAGATATCCCCTAAATATCTCTTGAGTAGGTGATCTCTTAATCTATTCTGATAGTATTGTTCTTATTTTTTCTTTGATAGGAGTGACTCCTATGTATCGTATTGGTCAGTTGGCTAAGTTAGCTAGCGTTACACCTGATACTATTCGCTTTTATGAAAAGCAAGGCTTGATGCTTCATGGAGAGAGAACAGAAGGCGGTTATCGGCTTTATACTGAACAAGATTTACAGAGGCTACGGTTTATCCGTTATGCGAAACAATTAGGCTTCACATTAGAGGCAATTGCGGAACTGTTATCTATTCGAGTGGATCCTGAACATCATACTTGCCAAGAATCTAAGCAAATCGTTGATTCAAGATTACGGGAAGTTGAAGAAAAGTTATTGGAAATGCAGAGAATGCGTGATTCTTTGAAGATGCTCAGCGATGCTTGTTGTGGTAGTAGCCATACCAGCATATATTGCTCTATCTTGGAAATATTAGAAGAAGGTGCAACGAATAAGTAATTTTTCTTTATTACACTGTAGGGTAAGAGTACAATCGAGCTGCTTTTTAAGCAGAAATTATGTTAATTGATTACTGTTCGAGGTTAATAATGTCAACATATCGCCATAAAAAGGGCATTATCAAAGATAATGCAATAGAAGCTTTGTTACACGATCCTTTATTTCGGCAAAGAGTAGAAAAAAACAAAAAAGGTAAAGGAAGTTATAATCGTAAAGAAAAACATGGCAAAAATAGTGGTTGGGAGGCCAATGATAATAATTTTTTCAAGTTGTTATCATTGGCCTTCTAACATATTAGGCAGAATATATTAGTCGTGAAATCCTGTTAAAGGAAAAAAGGGCTAGGTTGGAAAAGCTTTTCTACTTCGGGAACGAATTTTTTATCTGTAATAAACATGATTACATGGTCACCTTGTTGAATGATGCTGTAATCATTAGCAATAATCACTTCTTCACTACGAACAATCGCCCCGATTGTTGTGCCTGGCGGTAGTTTGATATCACTTATCTTGCGCCCAACTACTTTTGACGTATTCTCGTCACCATGTGCTATGGCTTCGATAGCTTCCGCAACACCTCGTCTTAATGAGAATACACTGACAATATCAGCCTTACGCACATGACCAAGTAAAGCAGATACCGTTGCTTGTTGAGGAGAAATGGCAATATCAATAACTCCTCCTTGTACTAAGTCAACATATGCACTGCGTTGAATAAGAACCATGGCTTTTTTGGCTCCCATTCGTTTTGCAAGCATGGCAGACATAATATTGGCTTCATCGTCATTGGTGAGGGCGATAAAAACATCTACTTGTTCAATATGCTCTTCTGCCAGTAATTCTTGATCTGATGCATCACCATAGAACACGATGGTGTCATGTAACAGTTCTGCCAGTTCCGTCGCCCTTTCTTGGTTATGCTCAATCAATTTGACACTATAATCTTTCTCGAGGCGTAGAGCCAAACCTGCACCAACATTGCCTCCTCCAACAATCATAATTCGTTTATACGGCTTTTCGAGACGTTGCAGCTCACTCATTACAGCTCGAATATGCTGTGATGCTGCAACAAAGAATACTTCATCTCCAGCTTCGATAATTGTTGAACCTTGTGGCCTGATTGGGCGATCTTGACGAAATATTGCTGCGACTTTGCTGTCAATATGTGGCATATGCTCTCGGAGTGAAGATAAAGCATTTCCAACAAGAGAACCGCCATAATAGGCTTTGACAGCCACGATACTGACACGGTTTTCTGCAAAATTAACAACTTGCAATGCACCAGGATATTGAATCAATTTGTAGATGTAATCAATGACCAGCTGCTCAGGTGATATTAGGTAATCAATAGGAATATCATCAGGTTGAAATAATTTTTCTGACTCTCGAATATATTCGGATGATCGTATTCTGGCGACTTTATTTGGCGTATTAAATAAAGAGTAAGCAATTTGACATGCAATCATATTGGTTTCATCTGAATTTGTCACAGCAACCAACATATCTGCATCTTCAGCACCAGCTTCCCTTAATACTCTGGGATGGGAACCATGGCCGTTTACAACTCGGAGATCGAATTTATCCTGCAATTGACGTAAACGATCTGTATCGGTATCAACGACAGTAATATCATTGTTTTCATCGACCAAATTCTCGGCCAATGTTCCGCCAACTTGGCCTGCACCCAGAATAATTATCTTCATAGCATTCTCTTCTTGATTAGAAAGCCGTCTTTCCTTGCTATTTTAGCAAAACAGTAAGGTTCTCTCGCTCATTTGGAGCGAAAAGAGCGATTATTGCTTAGTTAGCCGTACATAAAAGAAACCGTCGCCGCCTGCAATCTCTGGAATAATTTGCGTTCCTGGATTTTCCAATGTGCTTGTTTCAGATAATGCAGCATCGGTATGGCGTTTCATAAACGATTTAATTTGCTCACTATTTTCTTGAGGCAAGATGGAGCAGGTTGCGTACACTAAAGTGCCGTTCTTTTTCAAATATGGCCATATAGCATCAAGAATTTCAGCTTGCAGCATAACTAATTGGTCAATATCTTCATTTCTGCGTAGCCATTTTATATCCGGGTGTCGGCGAATAACGCCAGTAGCAGAACACGGCGCATCTAAAAGAATACGATCAAATTGTTCATTATTGGCCCATTCGTGTGGAAGTCTTCCATCACCAACTTTGACGGCAGCATGTAAATTCAGTCGTTGTAAATTCTCTTTTACCCGTTTAATTCTTTGTTCATCAATGTCGACGGCTAATACCTCAGATCTTGGCGCTATTTCAAGAATATGGGTTGTTTTTCCACCCGGAGCGGCACAAAGATCCAGTATAGATTCGTCGTTACATGGGGTTAATAATTCGGCACAGCCTTGAGCTGAACGATCTTGAATCGTAACCCATCCTTTGTCAAAACCGGGTAGGGAGTTGACGGGACAAGGATTTAGTAAACGGATTGCACTGGTATGGTTGATATCCAATTCTGCTTCTATATTGGCTTTTTCTAACAGTGCCAGATATTCGCTAGCTGTATGATGTTGTTGATTTACTCGTAACCACATAGGTGGCTTTTGGTTATTGGCACAGATGATATCTTGCCAATTTTGTGGGTAAGCTTTTTGAATACGTTCTAGTAACCACTTGGGATGAAGGTGTTGACTGATATGATTATTTGCTTGCTCGACAAGTTCTTGCTGTTGGCGCTGAAATTGGCGAAGGACTCCATTGATTAACCCTTTTAATTGTGGACGTTTTAAGCTAATCGCACCATTAACAGTTTCGGCAAGAGCTGCATGTGCAGGTATACGCGTATAAATAAGTTGATATATTCCAACCATGATCAAATAGTGGAAAATACGCTGCTTTCCCTTCAATGGTTTTTCCATCAATTTATTAATAAACCATTGAAGCTGAGGGAGTACCCTCATAACACCAAAACAGAGTTCTTGCAGCAAGGCCTTATCTTTGTCGGAAACTTTTTGTTGGAGTTCTGGAATGACGGTGCTGAGAGATTGTCCTTGTTCTAGCACTTGAGTGATTGCTTTGGCAGCGGTACTTCGCAGGTTATATGTATTTTTCATGGTATGGCCAAAAACTGACTATCATCAGCATAAATAAAATGGGAGAAGCCTGTATGAAGAAAACATACAGGCAAAATTAATATCAGTTGATTTTGTTGCCCGGTGTGAACCATTCACGTTTGGAATTTAAAAGATCGGCTGCAGTCATTGCTTTTTTGCCTGGTGGCTGTAACTGAAGAATATTTAATATTCCATCCGAGGTTGCAACCTGAATCCCTTTTTTATCTGCTTGAATGATTGTCCCTGGATCTAACGTGGTTTGTTCTGCGATAACTTCTGCTTGCCAAACTTTAATAGGTTGATCATCGATCAAGAAAAAACTGATAGGCCATGGATTGAAAGCACGAATACAACGCTCAAGTTGAATTGCTGATAAATTCCAATCCAGTTTAGCTTCGTCCTTACTCAGCTTTTTGGCATAGGTTGCCTGGGCGTTATCTTGAATTTCAGGTTGGCATTTGCCAGAAGTGATTAAATCTAAGGTATTGAGTAACGCTTCCGGGCCAATATCAGCTAATTTTGCATATAAGCTAGCGCTAGTATCTTCTTTTGTAATTGGGCAAACTGCTTTCAGTAGCATATTGCCAGTATCAAGCCCTGCGTCCATTTGCATAATTGTTACGCCAGTTTCTTGATCCCCAGCCCAAACAGAACGTTGAATAGGGGCTGCACCCCGCCAACGAGGTAACAAAGAACCGTGAACATTCAGACATCCAAGGCGTGGTATATCTAATACGGCTTGGGGCAGAATCAATCCATATGCAACAACGATCATAATATCGGCCTGTTGCTCAATGACCCATTGCTGGTTTTCTTCCACACGCAAGGTTTTTGGCTGAAAAACAGGGATATTATGCTCTTCAGCCAATGCTTTCACAGGGCTTGGTGTCAGTTTTTTACCTCTTCCTGCCGGTTTGTCTGGTTGAGTGAGGACTCCGACAACTTGGTGTTGAGAGTTTAATAAAGCAGCCAAATGGCTAGCCGCGAAATCAGGGGTTCCGGCAAAAATAATACGTAAAGAATCAGACACTGTTATTTCCTGCAATGATAAAAATTATTTGCTCTTGGTTCTCAGCCGATCAATTTTTTCAACTTTCTGGCGAATACGCTGGCGTTTCAGTGGCGATAAATAATCGACAAACAACTTACCGACCAAGTGATCCATTTCATGTTGAATACAGATTGCCAACAGGTCATCCGCCTCTAATTCAAATGGCTGACCGTGATAATCCAGAGCCTTGATTTTGACTTGCTCAAAACGTGGCACAAAGGCACGTTGTTCAGGAACAGATAAACAACCTTCTTCTATCCCTGTTTCACCAGCCTCATTGATTAACTCAGGATTAATAAGCACAAGACGCTGATCACGATTTTCAGAGACGTCAATGACAATAATACGTTGATGGATATCGACTTGTGTTGCCGCTAATCCGATACCTTCCTCTGCATACATCGTGTCAAACATATCATCAATGATACGCTGGATTTCTGCATCGACTTTTTCTACAGGCTTTGCGATTGTGCGAAGTCGCTCGTCTGGATAATGTAATACTTGTAAAACTGACATATATGTTTAGAACTGCATCCAAAAAGTGAGTGATAATTGGCGCCTATTCTAGACATTTCCCGTTTAGATTGACAGTATTGAACACAAATTAATCATGCAGGTGTAACTCTCAATCAGGTCAGGATGACGATATGGAAGCGATGGAAATATGGTTGCGAATGAAAATGGTTTCTCATCTGTCCGCCATAAAAGCGATGGCTATTATAGAACGGTTACTGCAATCGAAAAGTTGTAATGCAGCGACTCTTAAATCATACGGCTTGTCGGCAACGCAATGTTTGCAATTTTTTAAGGCCAATTCTTCTACGCTGGTTGCATGCCTTAATTGGTTAGAAAAACCGGATAACCATTTATTGACGTTTTCTCACCGCGCATACCCACCTTTGCTAAAGCAGATACATTCCCCACCTCTTGTGCTTTTTGTTACTGGTGATGTTTCAGTGTTGTCTCAAAAGCAAATATCAATAGTAGGTAGCAGGGCTTCAACTTTCTATGGAGAGAAATGGGGAAAAATATTTGCCGGAGAGTTAGCTAAAAACAATCTGGTAATAACGAGTGGATTGGCACTTGGCATTGATGGTATTTGCCATCAGGCTGCGCTCGATTCAGGCGGAAAAACTATCGCTGTATTGGGGAGTGGTCTTGAAAATATCTATCCCAGCCGTCACCAATTTTTGGCCCAGCGTATTAAAGAAAATGGCGCCTTGGTTTCTGAATTTTTCCCTGATACGCCACCTAAGGCCAAAAATTTCCCAAGACGAAATCGAATTATTAGCGGCTTGAGTCTAGCCGTTCTAATTGTGGAGGCCCATAAAAATAGCGGCTCATTGATTACAGCCCGCTGTGCTCTTGAGCAAGGGCGGGATATCTTTGCTTTGCCTGGCCCGTTAGGGGGAGCTTCAAATGAAGGTAATCATTGGTTAATTAAACAGGGAGCCTACTTAGCGACCAATGCGGTGGACATAATGGAACATGTTAATGCATCTTTTCAGTGGGTTAACCTTGAGGATAACGAAAAAAGAGGCAAACAATTTGAGCAAACAGAGTTGCCATTTGCAGATGTGCTGGTTAACGTAAGTAATGAAGCGACTCCTGTTGATGTGATCGCGCAGCGTTCTTCCCTTCCTGTGGCAGAAGTCATGACCAAGCTATTGGAATTAGAGCTTATGGGAAAAGTGGCTGTTGTCGCTGGTGGGTATATTCTGATCGATTGATAGATCAATTTATTATTTGTCCAATATTATGGTGATTGGTACTCCGTGAGTGAGATATGTCTAAGAAAGTCCCCTTTGCAATAAAAGAAACAGAATATTGCCCGGAATGTGGCTCTGAGTTAGTTATCCGCAATGGGAGTCATGGGCCATTTTACGCATGTTCCGGCTATCCAACTTGCCACTATCTTCGTCCTTTAAAAACACTGGGTGAGGGGCATGTAGTTAAAGAATTAGATGGGCAGCTATGCCCGAAATGTGGAGCCATGTTGGTATTACGGCAAGGGCGTTATGGTATGTTTATTGCCTGTAGCGATTACCCTGAATGTGAACACACTGAACTGATCGATAAGCCCGGTGATACATCAATTAGATGCCCTCAATGCCAACAAGGTAAACTGCTTCAACGTAAGTCTCGATTTGGTAAAACATTTCATTCTTGTAGCCGTTATCCCGAGTGCCAATTTGCTCTCAATAATAAGCCAATCTCAGGAGAATGTGTGTTTTGCCATTATCCGTTATTAATTGAGAAGCGTACTTCCCAAGGCGTAAAGTTATTTTGTGCCAGTAAATTATGTAGCAAGCTGCAATTCAATGAAATTGAGAAAAAAAAATGAGTAATAAAGCCTCACCTGCATTTGATTCAATTCTTACTGCTTTAGCCGAAGAAAAAGTGATTGCCTATCCGACAGAAGCTGTTTTTGGATTAGGATGCGATCCTGATAGTGAAGATGCAGTGCAAGAATTATTGGCATTGAAAAATAGATCCTGGGAAAAAGGATTGATCCTCATTGCTGATAATTATGAGCGGCTATGCACTTATATTGATGATGTGCAGCTGACCGATACACAGAAAGAAACGATATTTTCATTTTGGCCAGGCCCAGTCACTTGGGTGATACCTGCGAAAAAAACGACACCTAAATGGCTAACCGGTAAATTTTCAACCTTGGCCGTGAGAGTCACTGATCATCCTTTAGTGAGGGAGCTGTGTTCTCTTTATGGAAAACCACTTGTTTCAACAAGTGCAAATCTAAGTGGTTTAGAGCCATGCCGAAGTATAGAAGAAGTGCGTAAGCAATTTGGTGATAGACTTCCTATTTTGGAGGGAGATGTTGGGGGACGACAGAATCCATCAGAAATACGGGATGCTCTAACAGGTAAACTGTATAGGCAAGGATAGAAACTAATGGATAAATTTGCTGTTTTTGGTAATCCAATCGCACATAGTAAATCCCCTTATATCCATCAGCTGTTTGCTCAGCAAACAGGTATTATTCATCAATATGGGCGGGTACTAGCGCCTATAGAGGAATTTGAGCAAACGTTAGCTCATTTTTTTGAGCAGGGTGGTTTAGGAGCAAATATAACGGTTCCTTTTAAAGAAAGAGCCTATAAGTGCTCAGATGAATTGACAGAGCGGGCACGTATCTGTGGAGCAGTCAATACATTAAAACAGATAGAAGGCCGGCTACTTGGTGATAATACAGATGGCATGGGGCTACTGGTGGATTTGCAGAGACTCAAATTCATCTCCCAAGGGCAGAAGATTCTAATTGTAGGTGCAGGTGGAGCAGCAAAAGGAGTCTTATATCCTTTGTTGTCAATGGGATGTTCTGTAATTATTACCAATCGTACGTTTGAGCGAGCCCAAATAGTCGCAAATACATTTTCTCTGTTAGGTGATATACAAGCCATTGAGATGAGTAGCCTTGGTCTTGGTGCTCCAGATTTTGACATTATCATTAATGCAACAGCTTCTGGTCTTGATGGACAAATTCCAGCCATATCACCATTGGTTTTCCAAAATAATAGTGTGTGCTACGACATGTATTATCAGCATGGCTTAACGCCTTTCTTGAAGTTTGCCCATCAAAATGGCGTTTCACGTTTGGCTGATGGCTTAGGCATGTTGGTGGGACAAGCGGCATATTCCTTTGAGTTATGGCATGGTGTATTGCCTGAAGTTGAGCCGGTTTTAAATGTATTAAGGAGGGAATTGCGCGGATGAACCAATCAATACAATTTCCTGACCGTGAAGAATGGGAGCAGGCCGAAGGTAAGGTGGTATTCCCAGCAATGGTGAATGGTTTGCTGGTGGAATGTATAATCAGCTCTGATGAGATAGCAGAGCGTTATGGCAAAGATCATCATCCACTCGATCTGTTTCGCCAACACCGTTGGGATTTGGAAGAAGAGTTTGAAACGATTATTTTGAGTGGGCATGATGATCAATTTGGTCGTTATTCTTTGCCTTCAGATTGCTCGGATAATGCAGATAAATAGTTATCTTTCCAGCAAGCGTAATTATTAGCGGAGTAAAGTAGCCTTTCCAACTCTTCAGATTTCAGCTTTCTTACTTGTTTGGCTGGGCTACCGACGTACAGATAACCGCTTTCTAATTTTTTCCCAGGAGGCACTAGGCTGCCGGCTCCAATAACAACATCGTCCTCAACAGTTACGCCATCAAGTAAAATAGACCCCATCCCAACTAAGACACGATTCCCAATTTTACACCCATGTAGCATAGCCTTATGGCCTACGGTAACATCTTCCCCGATTATCAGTGGATAGCCATCAGGATTATCAGGTGATTTATGTGTGACATGTAAAACAGAGCCATCTTGAATATTTGTACGTGAGCCAATGGAAACATAATTAACATCACCTCGAATTACGACAAGAGGCCAGATACTTACATTATCTGCTAATCTGACATCTCCGATCACAACAGAAGAGGGGTCTAAAAGAACCTTTTTACCAACTCGAGGATAAAAATTTAGGTATTGACGTAAAACAACAGACATAAAAACCTCAATATTCAGGGACAGATAATAATTAATAGAAATGTTATTGAGGAAAATATCACCATGCAATGAAAAAATTTGCCTTAATATTAGCCTATTTGGGTGGTTTTTATATTTACCTGGGTGAAAATTGTTCATTTGGAAATAAAATTCAAAAAAAACTATTGCCAGTCTCAGAAAACTCCCTATAATGCGCCACCACTGACCGACGCTGAGCTGAACCAAGCCGCCGAGGGCAGTGAGAGAAAAGCGAAAATAAACGCTTGACTCCGGAGGCGAAAAGCGTAAGATACGCAGCCTCGCAGCCCGGAACAAACTTCCCGGTTGCCACGCTCTTTAACAACTGAATCAGACAATCTGTGTGGGCACTCGCAAGACACTATCCAACGCCGAAAGGCGAAAAGATTAAAAAAGTCTTGAAGAGT
>NZ_FORG01000007.1 GCF_900113945.1 Xenorhabdus mauleonii | reverse complement strand
CCTATTCTCCTTGGGAAAGAGGAATAAATGAAAATACGAATGGATTAATCAGGGATTATTTCCCAAAAGGAACCGATTTTAATAAAGTATCAGAACTGGAGATTAACCTTGTGGAAAACCGATTGAATAATCGTCCTCGTAAAACGAGAGGTTACAAAACACCTAATGAATTATTTAAAGGAGTGCCCACTCATTTACTTCGTTCATTACGGTGTTGCGCTTAATATGTGAATCCAAGTTTAAATAATAATTGCTTTGTTATTTCATAATTCATAACTATCAGGCGATACTAATTTTATTATGTGAATGTAAGCATATTATTTATTTCTAATGACATATGATTAATAAACTGAAGATCTCGTATTAAAAGCACAAATAATCCTTATATTTCTCTTTTCTTGAAGGATAATATCGGGTTTTTAAGTCTAATAGCCATATAACGTGAAAGAGTTAAATTCATCACTATTTTTGCTACACATCACAAATTAAACTTATGTCTATGCATTTAATAAATTGGGTGTGATAAAACCTAATAAGTTAGCTAAATTAATTTATTAAAAAAAATAAATAAATCTAGAATCGATATAATTTCAAATTAAAATTTATGCAATAAAGGGAGGGAATATGTTTTTTCTAGGTTAATAGCATCAAGATTATTATTTTATTCTGGCTAATTATTTAATGTTGTTATTATTCTCATTGTTTTTTTTAAAATTTATTTTCAGTTATCTATAACTGAAAAATACCCATATGGATAATTAAATGTCATTTAACCAAAAGGTATATAATTCATGAAAAAAATCAAAAAAACTAAACTTTTGTCAAAAACGATATTAGGTTGTTTAATCTCTTTTGCGAGTATATCTTCATCGTTTGCAAACCCAATAATACCCGATGACGGGAATACACAAGTAAACCACATTAACAATGTGCCTGTTGTTAACATCGCTAATCCTGATGAATCTGGACGTTCCTATAACACCTATAAAGAATTTAATGTAGGGTCGCAAGGGGTTGTTCTAAATAACTCGTTAAGTGAAGTAAATTCTCAATTAGCCGGTAATTTAGATAAGAATGCTAATTTAACTAAAGCGGCTCGCATTATTATCAATGATGTTGTTGGGAGCAATCAATCTCAGATTTTAGGGGCATTAGAAGTCGCCGGAGAGAAAGCTAGCGTAATCATATCTAACCAAAACGGTATTATCGCTAACGGTGCCAGATTTACTAATATAGACAGTATCAATCTGCATACGGGAATAAATGCCTTATGGTTTCATGGAACTCGTTATGAGTATGTAACAAAAGGTAAAATAACTATTGGTGAAAATGGCTTGAATGGAGATGGATTAGAGAGAGTTACTCTTAAATCCCGGTTTTTAGACATAAATGGCAAAATTAATGGAAATTATATTTTCATTGATACCGGTGCACATAAAACAGATGATAATAAAGCTCGTCTTGCAATAGATACAAAAGAATTAGGAGGCGTATATGGCAATAGTATTTATATAAAGTCTCGTGAAAGTGGATTTGGTGTTAATTTAGAGAATATAGTAAGCACTAAGAGTTTAAATTTATTTTCTAGCGGCCCGGCAAATCTTTCAGGTCTGATTAAAAGTGGTGATGGAATGAGAATCATGGCTCCAATTATTAATGAAAAAAGTAATTTAAAACTTGAAGCTGGGAGTGGTTCTCCTGACATAATTCTTGAGGAGCCAAATTTGCGTGAACCCGCGTACCCTTGGCAATAGTTTTAAATTTTTTAGAAACCCGCTTGAATTTCAAGTGGGTTTTTCTAGTCTAACTAAAATGTTTTGAATAACTATATTTTCATTCATATTTAAACTAAAAAAATGGACTTACAAGCAATGATTATTAGAAAAAATATAAAATTTTTATTTTATTTAGGCTTGATAATTTCTTCACAAAGTTTAGCATTATCTAATATTAATCCATCTAATAACATTGACCTGATAGATCAAGATATTATTAATCAAAAACAAAAAGAACTGTTAGAAGAATCTCAGAAAAAAGAAGATTTTGGTTCAAATCTTAAAACACCTCAAGCGAAAAGTTCAGTCGTTTTAGAAGATAATTTACCTTGTAAAATAATTAAAAATATTTCCATTGAAAATGCTGAACATTATCCAAAAAGCAAGCAGGACTCATTAATTGCTCAAAATATTTCTAAATGTATGACACTTAAGGACGTTAAATCCCTAATCGATACTATATCTGCCCATTACATGGAAAAGGGTTATATTACTTCCGCCGCTTTTTTAAAACAACAAAATTTGGCTAAGATAGCTAAAGGCAATCTTATTATTTCAGTGATTGAAGGAAAAATTGATAATATAAATGTCGATGGTGAAAATCCAGTGATGTTAGACATGGTTTTTCCAAATATGAAAGGAAAAATCCTTAATTTAAGAGATATAGAACAAGGATTGGATCAATTAAATAGATTACCCTCTTATCAAGTTAAGATAGACATTCAACCTTCTGATAAACCAGGATATTCTGATATTATCTTAAAAAAAGGTTCCTCTAAAATTCCCGCAAGTGTAGATTTATCTTTAGATAATAGCGGCCAAAAAAGGACCGGCGAAACGCAAGCGAGTGTTTTTCTAAGATTAGATAATACGCTTCAATTAGCTGACTCCTTGACGTTTTATCTTAATAAAGATACTGATTTTAGTAATAGATATAAAAGTTGGTATATTGCTTCTGGACTAAGTATACCTTACGGTTATTGGTTATTTAATTATCGATATACAAAAAATGAATCAAACCAATATATTCCTTTAGCGGCCCCTAATTACGGAGAATTACCTTATATGGGTAAGGGGCGCTCTCACTCTATTTTGGCAAATAGAGTTTTATATAGAGACGGAAAACAAAAATTAAGCTTGAATACTGGTTTTACATCCCGTAAAACTAAAAATGTGGCAGGGACTTTCACATTAGATAGTAGTTCAAATTTAAGTACCTTAAATTTAGGCTTCGAGTATAGTACAATTTTACTTGGCGGTTACTTCAGATTCAATCCATCAATGACGAAAGGTTTATCTATATTCGGGGCGACTGAAGATAATAATTTAAAAAACTCGGCTAAAAGTAAATTTCATAAATTTAGTGCCAGCTCGAGTTATTATAAGCCTTTAACTAAAGATATTTACTATTTTACCTCTGCTTATGGGCAATACAGCCAGAAAAACCTTTACTCGAGTGAAAGATTATCGATAGGGGGATTATATTCTGTTAGGGGATTTAAAGATCAGAAAATTACTGGCAATTCCGGATTTTATTGGAGAAATGAACTGAATTGGAAATTAATGACTACGCCAAAATTAGGTGAGCTTTCTTTAAATGGTTCAATAGATACGGGATGGCTTAAAGATGAATACGCTACTAGATTTGCAGATGGGGGAAGTTTAACCGGAGCCTCTTTAGGGTTAAATCTAAATACTTCTATAAGTAACCATTCTATTGCAGTTGGAAAACCTTTAAATTATCCGGGCTCTCTTAAACCGGATGATTGGATTATTTATTGGTCAACTTCGTTTAATTTTTAATGTTTGACTATAATTCCAAAGCGTTAATCTACTATTCCTCTAATTTTTATTTAGATGAATATTAAAATGGCGGCCACGATGGACGTTATTTGCCGTTTTGGGATTATCAATACTAAAGTCGGGTAGTGAGTCTCCAAGCTATCAATGGAAGCTTGGAGACCTTAATTCGCTTAATTCATTTCAGCAATTAGCATATTCAAAATGCGAATGATTAATGGTGGATGTATTATCAGTTTTTATAATGGCCTGATGATTTACCTGCATTGCAGTATTGGACATCATATTAAGTGTATGGCTATACAGAGGATAACAGGGATCGCGGCTTGGCGGATGCTGTGGTTTATATAATGAAGGGGCTGGTGCATTTCCTAAAGATAGGTATTTGCCCTGATCTGCCCAGTTATTCATTGTATTTCGCCAATGAGAATCATAATTTTCTGATAAACAAACAATTTCTGCCCACGGATCGCATACCCATGCGCCATTCGGTAGTTTATCATATGTCTTGTACAGTGGATTTATGTTCTTATTTTGAAATTGATAATCAGAAATGCATGAAGGGGAATAAATCATAACAAAACAGTGATAACTTGATGCTTGGACGGGAGCAAGAATTTCAATGTAAATAGGCTGTATATTTTTGACGTTACTTGTTTGAGAATAATGTCTAAAGTAATGGGATACATTATTTTTTCCTATCTCTGCTAGATACATTAAGGCTGTAATGGATAGCTCAGTGCAATTTCCAACCAAAAAATTATCGTGTTTTTTTTCTTCCATGATACAGTTATATTTATTTCTTGCGTTTCCAAAACGATTTAATTTCTGAGTAAGCTCTGAAAACTTTCTTTCCCTGATTTGACAATTAGTTGTGGAATATCTGTTTCTACGGCTTTCTGGTTGGCATTCAGGGTTATTATAGAAAATATTTGAGGTTTTACCTGAAAAAGTTAAATGAGCGTGTTCTATTGCTTGGTGTAGTATATATCTAATCATTTCTTATGTGCTTTGATTGTGTTAGAGGGATTTATTAAAAAATTTTTACGGTAATAAACAAAAGCCTAATTTCTATGAAACTGATAGAACTATCTTTAGTATCCATCGATTATAATGTTACCATCAGGCTCTAATATTGCGGTGTGTAAAATTTTTTTCTTACTGTTTTCAATAGTATTATATATACAATATCTAACAGGCGAGTAGCTATGTTGGTCGATAATGAAATTTGGTGTAGAAAGGTTTTTAGATAGATGGTTTGAATATATATGATTGTCTTTATTTAAATATAAAAGTTTATTTTCCGTGGCCCATCTATACATGACTTCTTTCCATTTGAAACTATAATTTTCGGCCAGACAAGCTATTTCAGTCCACGGATCGCATATCCACGCCCCGCAGGGAAGCTCTTTCTCATTATATTTTTCATTTATTTCTTTATAATTGATACCATTAATGTGTTCAGGATAATAAAGCATGACAAAGCAATGGTCGTATATATCTGGCATTGTAGCAATTATATGAATATAAATAGGTTTGTTTTTTTAAAACTCCAACAGTTTTTATATAAGTAAATAAGGTCATTAGCTTTATTGTTTGCTAAATACATAAATGCAGCTATAGAAAGTTCAGTGCAGTTTCCTGATAGGTATTTCTGACTCATAAGGTAGCTGAATTTTTCTATAATGGAATCATATGAAGCCAATTCTTCCTGTATTTCAATAAGTTTCCTATTTCTTGTTATTAAAGTTGTGTCAAAACCATCTTCTCTTAGAGGATTTTTATAAGAACCAATGTTTGCTATCATTATCTTATGACGGGCAAATTTAATTGCTTCATTGAGGATGAAATTAACCATTTCTAGCACCTCAAAAATATTTAATTTTAAATTCTGGAAATGTATATTTATTTAATTTTTTAAGAAGCTTCAATCAAAGAATTGGAACAGAGTGATAACATTTAAAATGGCATAAAATCGAAGCGGGTTCAATAAATAAAAAAAATCTCCTGATTATCAATTAATTATAATCAGGAGAGATAATGATTATTTGAAATCTAACTAAGGTATGAGATTACTTAGTCAAATCATCAAAAAATTTCTTCACGCCATCAAGGAATCTTTTGGAGCGTGGACTGTTGGTTTCACCGCTTTTCCCGCCAAATGACTCACCCAATTTACGCATCAGGTCTTTCTGTTCTTCATTCAGTTTGACCGGTGTTTCTACGACAACGCGGCACAGTAAGTCACCTTGTGCGCCACCGCGTACGGATTTAACACCTTTGCCTTTCATGCGGAACAATTTACCTGTTTGGGTTTCAGCAGGAATTTTCAGGCTGACACGGCCATCAAGGGTAGGGACTTCAATTTCGCCACCCAATGCCGCAGTTGCGAAGTTGATTGGCACTTCACAATAAAGGTTGCTGCCATCACGTTCAAAGATATGGTGAGCCTTGACCTGAACCTGTACGAACAAATCACCGGCTGGCGCGCCATGTTCACCCGCTTCACCTTCTCCGGCCAAACGAATGCGATCGCCGGTATCGACGCCTGCCGGAATTTTGACAGACAGCGTCTTGTATTTTTCAACGCGGCCATGCCCACGGCATTTTCCACAAGGTTCTTTGATGATTTTCCCGCGACCGTGGCACTGAGGGCAAGGTTGCTGGACGGTGAAGAACCCTTGACGCATATGTACTTGGCCCGCACCGTGACAGGTTGAGCAAGTTTCAGGGCTGGTACCCGCTTTTGCTCCGCTGCCATGACAGGAATCACAGGTTTCCAATGTCGGAATGCGTATCTCTTTGGTCACACCACGGACAGCTTCTTCCAGCGTTAAATCCATGTTGTAACGCAAGTCTGAACCACGGCTGGCACGCTGTTGACGACGACCGCCACCGAAAATATCTCCGAAAACGTCACCAAAGATATCGCTGAAATCAGCTCCGCCACCGAAACCACCTGCGCCGCCGCCCATACCGCCATGTTCAAAGGCAGCATGACCGTATTGGTCATAAGCGGCGCGTTTTTGAGAATCCGTCAGGATCTCATAGGCTTCTTTAATTTCTTTGAATTTACTTTCTGATTCTTTATCGCCCTGATTACGGTCAGGGTGATATTTCATTGCCAGCCGTTTATAGGCCTTTTTGATCTCTTTTTCATCTGCTGTTTTGGAAACGCCCAAAACTTCGTAATAATCTTTTTTTGCCATTATATTGTTCACCCTTAACACGCACGCACGGGCGTAGAGTTACCTCAACGCCCGTGCCAGTTAACAAGTAACAGGCGCCCTGTTACTTTGCCCGTTAAGGGCTATTATTTTTTATCTTTAACTTCTTCGAATTCAGCGTCTACAACGTCATCGTCTTTTTTCGCGCTGCTTGCACCGGCATCAGTCGCTCCAGCTTGGGCTTGCTGCTGTGCGATTTCCAGAAGTTTCTGGGATGCTTCAACCAGAGCTTGGATCTTCGCTTCGATTTCTGCTTTGTCTTCGCCTTTTGCAACGATTTCCAGTTCAGAAACGGCTTTCTCGATGGCTGCTTTGTCGTCAGCAGTCAGTTTGTCGCCTGCTTCTTCAACTTGCTTGCGAGTACCGTGAACCAGTTGGTCAGCTTGGTTACGAACTTGAACCAGCTCTTCAAACTTACGGTCAGCTTCTGCGTTTGCTTCAGCGTCGCGTACCATCTGTTGGATTTCGTCTTCGTTCAGACCAGAAGATGCCTTGATGGTGATGTTCTGCTCACGACCTGAGTTTTTGTCTTTCGCAGAAACGTGTAGGATACCGTCAGCATCGATGTCGAAAGTAACTTCGATCTGTGGAGTACCGCGCATTGCTGGCTGAATGCCGTCAAGGTTGAACTGGCCCAGAGATTTGTTATCACCGGCACGCTTACGCTCACCTTGCAGTACGTGGATAGTTACCGCGGACTGGTTGTCTTCTGCTGTAGAGAACACTTGGCTATGTTTGGTCGGGATAGTGGTGTTCTTGGTAATCAGGGATGTCATTACGCCACCCATGGTTTCGATACCCAGAGACAGTGGCGTTACGTCCAGCAGCAGAACGTCTTTCACTTCACCTGCCAGTACACCGCCCTGAACCGCAGCACCCATAGCAACTGCTTCGTCTGGGTTCACGTCTTTACGTGGCTCTTTGCCGAAGAAGTCAGCTACTGCTTTCTGCACCATTGGCATACGAGTCTGACCACCAACCAGAATAACGTCCTGAACGTCAGATACAGACAGGCCTGCGTCATTCAGTGCAACTTTCAGTGGTTCGATAGAACGTTTAACCAGATCTTCAACCAGTGATTCCAGTTTCGCACGGGTCACTTTAACGTTCATGTGCTTAGGACCGGTCGCATCTGCAGTAATGTATGGCAGGTTCACGTCAGTCTGTTGTGCAGAAGAAAGTTCGATTTTCGCTTTTTCTGCCGCTTCTTTCAGACGCTGCATTGCCAGTGGGTCGTTACGCAGATCGATGCCTTGTTCTTTTTTGAACTCATCAACCAGATAGTTGATCATGCGGCTGTCGAAGTCTTCACCACCCAGATGGGTGTCACCGTTGGTTGCCAGAACTTCATACGTTTTTTCGCCGTCAACTTCGTCGATTTCGATGATAGAGATATCGAAAGTACCGCCACCCAAGTCATAAACTGCGATGGTACGGTTGCCAACTTCTTTGTCCAGACCGTACGCCAGAGCCGCTGCGGTTGGTTCGTTGATGATACGCTTAACTTCCAGACCCGCGATACGGCCAGCATCTTTAGTTGCTTGGCGTTGCGCATCGTTGAAGTATGCAGGAACGGTGATTACGGCTTCAGTCACTGGCTCACCCAGATAATCTTCAGCTGTTTTCTTCATCTTCTTCAGAACTTCAGCAGAAACCTGAGGTGGCGCCATTTTCTGGCCTTTGACTTCTAACCATGCATCGCCGTTATCCGCTGCCAGGATTTTGTATGGCATGATGGATACGTCACGTTGAACTTCTTCGTCTGGAAAACGACGGCCGATCAAACGTTTGATGGCGAACAGCGTATTCTGCGGGTTAGTAACAGCCTGACGTTTAGCTGGTTGACCAACCAGAGTTTCACCATCCTGAGTATATGCGATGATAGAAGGTGTTGTACGGTCACCCTCGCTGTTTTCAAGCACGCGAGTGGTTGTGCCGTCCATAATTGCTACACAAGAGTTGGTAGTTCCCAAGTCGATACCAATGATTTTACCCATCTAAACGCCTCCACAAAGAATTCATATATTCGGTCAAGTTACTAGCTATATGAGGACAGATAATTTCTTTTCAATGGCACTGTTTGCCAGAAATTCCTCATTCTTTAAGTATCAGCTAATGCCTGAATAACGGTAGTAACTGTAGTTGAGACTTAGATGGGGGCATTCATCTCATCATCAAGGGGGGCAAAGAAAAAAAATTGAGATTTAATAAAATTTTTTTGCCGGGGGCATTGTGTAGTTGGTGCCATCACATTATGATTCGCCGCCTTTTGTGGTGTCTCGGGGTAAAAATGGCCCTGAAATATTTTTAATTATTTTGTGTTATACCCGTTGGATTCAAGCGATAGCCAGCAATGCTGTCATTTGAAAGATGATAGGTATATTTGTCTTTTTCTAGGGGAAGTATGCATTCTAATAAGTTAGCGAACCCAGGTCCGTTGGGGTTGATGGGTTTTGGCATGACAACCATTTTGTTAAATTTGCACAACGCAGGTTTTTTCCCATTGGCGTCAGCTATTTTGAGCATGGGTATTTTTTATGGTGGTTTGGCTCAGGTATTGGCCGGTATCTTTGAGTACAAAAAAGGAAATACATTTGCTGCAACCGCATTTACCTCTTACGGTATGTTTTGGTTGAGCCTGATTGCTGTGCTTTTCCTGCCAAAGATGGGACTGGCTGAAGCAACAAGCCCAGAATTCCTCGGTGTATACCTTGGTTTGTGGGGCGTTTTCACCCTGTTTATGTTCTTTGGTACGTTCAAGGCTAACCGCGTCCTGCAATTTATCTTTGGCAGCCTGACGTTACTGTTCGCCCTGTTGGCGATTGGCAACATGACAGGAAATGCAGACATTTTGGTCTTTGCTGGTTTTGAAGGCGTTATTTGTGGTGCGAGTGCTTTCTATCTGGCAATGGCTGAGGTTCTTAATGAACAATACGGTCGCACTATTTTGCCAATTGGTGAAGTGAAGCAGGCTTAATTGTTTCTGACAGGATGAGTATCGATGCTCATCCTGTCTTTTCATCTATTCAGATATTTTTTTCGTCAGCCTGCCGTTTTTCCTCAAATGTTTCTTCTTTTTAAATAAATTCCCAATAAAACACCGACCACCGATAAGGCAATGATGTAGTAGGCGGGTGCCAGTTGGGTATATTTGGACAGCAAGGTCACAAAGATTGGCGTCAATCCACCAAAAATGGCGTAGGCCACATTATATGAAAATGAAATGCCACTGAACCGTATTTCTGACGGATAGCTGTTAACCATTACAAATGGTGTTGCACCGATGACACCAACCATCAAGCCGGTCAGGGAATAAGCGCTGAATAATTTTATCGGGTCGGGACTGATATTGTGGTAGAAAAACCAAGTTGTGATGCCCAGCAGGATGCAGCCGACAATCAGTACAATACCCGCACCCCATTTATCACATAAATACCCGACCGATATGCAGCCAATCGCCAAAGAAATAATTGCCAGACTATTGGCTTTTAGCGCCAGTGATTGGTCTAGGTGAAATACGGTTTGCATATAGGTTGGAGCCATCAAGATGATGATGATGATCCCGGCAGAAAGTAACCATGTGAGTAACATGGAAATAGAGATGGCGCGCTTGTGATTAAGAACCACGGATTTTAGCGGCAGTCCTTCTGACAATGTTTTGCGTGCCTGCATCTCTTTGAAAATCGGGGTTTCATGCAACCAACGGCGCAGATACATGGCACACAGGCCAAAAATTCCGCCTAAGAAAAAGGGCAGGCGCCAAGCCCAATCATGGACTTCTTGCTTGGTATAAACGGAAGTAATGATGGTTGCGACGAGGGAGCCGAATAAAATGCCCATGGTCAACCCTGCGGTCAGGACACCACAAGCAAACCCAACGCGTTTTTTGGGAACATGTTCAGCCACAAAAACCCATGCACCAGGGACTTCTCCGCCAATGGCTGCACCTTGCAGAATTCGCATCAGCAAAAGCAGTATGGGGGCAGCGATCCCAATGGATTCATAAGTAGGCAGCATCCCGATGAACAGTGTAGGAAAAGCCATCAGCAAGATACTGAGTGAAAACATTTTTTTGCGTCCAATCAGATCACCAAAATGCGCCATGATGATCCCGCCTAAAGGACGGGCTAGGTAGCCAGCAGCAAAAATACCGAAGGTTTGCAGTTGTCTCAGCCATTCTGGGATGTCCGCAGGGAAAAATAATCCTCCAAGCACGACGGCAAAAAAGACAAAGATGATAAAGTCATAAAACTCCAGGGCACCGCCTAAAGCAGCCAAAGACAGAGTTTTATAGTCTTGCTTGTTTAATGAGCGAGTGTGATGTTGTGACATAAGTTACCGATTTATAGTTATAAAATTAGATTTTTATGATTATTTTCAATTACTCTCCTGTACACCGAGTAGATGAAAATAAAACTTATGCTATATTAAAAGGCATTTATTCTGCAATTTTTCAAATGAAATTCTTTCAGGTGAGTTATTTTGAAATCGTCACGGAAGGGTATAATTCTGTTTTTATCAATGGGTTGTTGAGGGAAGAGTCAAAATCCCAACTGTTGATTAACGCAACGATTGGGTAAGAATTACTGAACACTCTTCCACAAAATCAACTGACTTCCACAAAATCAACTGATTGCCGTATAACGTATAAAGTTAAGTTGGCAGGTATTCTTTCAATAAAGAAATAACGGTTTCAGTATCCGGCAAGGAAGGATGACCCACCATTCGTTGCAGTGATGCGTCAAAATTTTCGTGCCATACCGGTTCAATAACATGATAACCATCATCGCGCAATTGTATGATATTGCGTCGAGTTGCATTTTTATCCCACATCACGCTTCCCATGACCGGAAAAAACAGCACTGGAAACGTAGAGGCCAGAATGACGGTCGTCAAGCGATTGGGGGCGCCGCCGTGGGCTACGGTTGAAAGTGTATTGGCCGTCGCCGGTAAAACAGCCATGAGATCGTGGTCGGCAACAATGCGTGAAGGTTTGTCTGTCGGCCAATCTTGCGGCTTCTCACCACTGATGACGCGATCAGCGTAGAGTGCAACGGTTGCTGCCGGCAGAAAACTCGTGGCGCTGTTTGTCATCAATACCGTTAAGGTACAGTCAATGGTGGCTTTGATAGTTTGCAGGTATCTGGGAAGATGCGTGATATCCACTGACCCGGTTGCTCCAATGAGAATGCGTGGTTTTGTCTGTTGAATCATTTCATCATTTTTCATGGGTAAATTAACCTCTTATTATCGAAATGCCTGATTAGCGACAACACGTTGTCAGCGATACTCAACTGACATGTCCAGTAATCCATCCAACTCGTTCAGGTAACAATGCCGCCGATATTTTTGCCATTCCCGTGGATACCCAAGGGAGACTTCTACATGAGCAACGTTTTGAATATATTCAAGATTGGGGATGTGCAGATGGCCGTATATCACCATGCGCACTCCTTTCCTTGAGGCCCATTGGTGCGTTTTTTCGCTGCCGCACCAAATGGAGAATTCGGTATTCCGCAATGATTCGAGTGGTTTTCGGATAACGGGAAAATGGCTCATCAGTAGGATGTTCTCACCATCCGGGATAGCGTTAAGACGCTTCTCGGTGTACAGAAGGCGTTCCCGACACCAATCAACAATATTCTTATAGGGATAGGTTTTAAGGAAAAACTCATCAGAACTAATGACGCCACAGCGACGGGCGCGTTCGATGGCTTGATCAACCGTATAGTCGCAAGTATTTCTGAACGAATAATCGTATAGCGTGAAAATAGGGGCGATGGTGATTCTGGTACCATCGCCCATGCAATAGCTGCGGAACTCATCTTCAGGGGTGAGCACGTTATATTGTCGGCAAATGTTGACCAAATGTTCATAACGCAACACGCCGGGCAACTTTAATAAATCTTTGGGCGTACACCAAAGTTCATGATTGCCCGGTGTCCAGACAACTTGTGAAAACCGTTGGGACAGTGTACTTATGGCCCATATAAAATCAGCTTCCTGTTCGGCAATATCGCCTGCCAGCAGGAGCCAGTCATCTGATGTGGATGGCTCGAATGATTCAACAATCAATCGATTTTCGGCATGGGATACATGCAAGTCACTGATAGCCAACAGCATGAGCTCACCTCACTTTTACTTATTTTTTCTCGGCATTCGGGTGAATGCATTTGGTGAATTAAGGGGTTCCCGGAGGCGCATCTCCCCAACCCCATTTAGGTACAGTTTCACGACGTGATGGTGCTGCATCAGGTTGAGAATTTGCTTCCGCCCGACGAGAACCCCATTCGATATACCCCACAAATGCCGCACGAAATTCAGGATCGGATGGCAGGCCGACTTCATCGGCAGACAGCATCAACAAATCGACCCATCTTTTCCGTTGTTCCGGTTGGATACTTCTGCCCCGGTGACGGCTTATCATGACCTTGAATCCGCCACGTTCATTGGTATAGCGTTCTTCACCACCGAGTACTTCTTCCAGCCACATAGCAACGTGGCCTGGGTGATCGGATTTCATATTTTTGAACAGCGGGGCAAGCAGTTCATCTTGTTCAACCTTGGCATAAAAGGTGGTCATCAGTTTCATGAGCACCTCACGGCCTCCCATCCACTCAAATAAGGTGGGTGTTTCATTTGCCATAACATAACCTCTCATTTCAATACATTAATGATGTCAATGATGTATTCGCCCGAATCATGGTGACTCCGGGGTATCCATCAGCCCAATTCCAAAGAAGCAATGGCCTTGACTTTATCCTGCCGTCCTTTCGGTACGATATTGCCCTTGTACATTCGGTATGTGTGGAAGAGCTTCCGCAGCCCGTGCTCGTGAGCCAGCAGGAGAAAATCGTTGCTATCGGTTTCAGGGATATCGACTGAGACACTTTTACCGATGGGAACCAGTGCCAGTGCGCTCAGGGCGAGTATTTCGAGCACGTCAGAGTTATCGGCGTGAAAAGGCCCTATCCGATAGCCGTCGTGGGATCTCCTGATGCCGATAACGCCGGAAATTCCCGTCTGGGAATAGGTGCAAAATCCATAACGCTCTTTTCCCCAAAACCAGTCGGCAAGTAATGCATCCCGATGGACGCCGACACACTCGGCGTCATATTGAATAACTTCGTCAATATTGGCTGGCGTAATTGGAACGGCGCCTGCCGGTGGGATAATTTTCCGTGTGATGTCTCCGGAAAGCCGGACATTGCGGTGATGAATGACAAACCCTCTTTTTTCATAGAGCCGGGTTCTGTCCCAATTGCCGTCACAACCAATTGTTCGGTGTTCTGCATAGGCAATGGTTGGATCCCAGACTTTTGCCCCGCAAACGTTGTTACGGAATTCCGGTGCAATGATGAAATTGCCGGCAAACGCATAACTATCCGAATAATTCACCATCGACATTGATGAGATAGGCTGATCACCGCGGTAGACAATAAAAAAACCATTCGGCTCAACATTAAAGAAACGAGCCGTATCGCCTGCGCTTAAGTTCCAGTTCTCAGCATTTGCCCAATGGTAAACAATGGAGTTCCATTGATGGACATCCACAGATTGGATGAGACATGATTTGCGGTTCTTCTCATTCATGGCCAACAATCCTCCCAAATAGAATCTCGGTTTAAATGTGGGGGGCGTCAGACTTATCCATAACCACTTGGCGAGATATCTCTGCACTTGTGCATCGGATTAATTCCTAAAGCCCCATGGATTTACTGATAATTTCTTGCAGCACCTCGCTGGTTCCGCCGTAAATGGTTTGAGCGCGGCTGTTCAGCCAATTTTTGCCGGCAATGGAATCACGCATATATCCCATTCCCCCATGTAATTGCAGGCAGCGATCTGCTACTTTCATTTGCAGTTCAGTGGTCCACAATTTAATGCGTGCGGCATCCACCAAACTGAAAAGACCTTGGTTGAAGAGAGCAATGGCGTTATCAAGGTAGATTCGGGCAATTTTCACTTCGGTATCCAATTGCGCGAGGATAAAACGGTTGTACTGGAAAGAGCCTATGGACTGATTGAAGGCTTTTCTTTCTTTCACATATTCCAGAGTGTGTTGCAAAATATTCTCTGCGCTGGCAACCGCCACGGTTGAGATACTGAGCCGTTCACGGGGCATGGCAGACATAAAATAATAGTTACCGAGGTTCTCACGGCCGAGCAAATTGGTGACGGGTACTTTGCAGTCATGGAAAACGAGTTCGGCGGTGTCGCTGCCATTCCAGCCAATTTTTTTCAGCGGCTCTCCTCTGGAAAAACCGGGCATATCCCGTTCGATAACCAGCAGGCTGATGCCTTGGCCTTGCTGTCCTTCATCCGTCTTGACTGCCACGACGATCAAATCTGCATTGAAGCCATTGGTGATATAGGCTTTGCTGCCATTGACCACATAATAATCGCCTTGTCGCTCGGCCACGGTTTTAATATCTGCAGTGTTGGAGCCTCCGCCCGGCTCCGTCATGGCAATGGCTGCGACCCGCTTGCCGAGACATAATTCCGGCAGCCATCTCTTTTTTTGTTCTCCAGTGCCGAGGGCAAAAATGTAACTGGCAACAACATCATTGTGGGCGACGATCCCCGGTACGGTGACACCGGCTTTGATGAGTTCTTCAGTCAGGATCACGGCGAATCGATAGTCATGTTTCCCTTGCCCGCCAAATTCAGGGCTGACGCTGATGCCCAATAAGCCTGACTTTCCTAATTTTTCCCAGAAAGATCGCTCCATCAGTCCGTTCTCTTCCCATGCCTGATGATCAGGCACAATTTCACGCTTAAGAAACTCACGGCAGGATTTCCGATAGTTGTCCAAATTCTCAGTCTCAATACGCATAGTTACTCCAGATTCTGTGTCAGCAGTGTTTGCTTGATGGCATCCCAGTGTTGATATACAGCGAAATGACCCCCTTCAATACGAATGAGTGAAGTATTGCGGGAGGTGTGATGCTTCCAGGCTTCCATGTCTGACGAAGAGACATGAATGTCATCGGTGGCAGAAATCAACACCAGTGGATAATCCACTTGCAGATTGCCAAGCCGGGGAAATTGGCTGCGTATCAAATAATCACTGCGCAATTGCTTGATGAATGGCTTTATCAGCGCAGGTTCGTTCAAAATGGCGTCGGGAGTGCCTCTGTCTTCTTTGGTTTTCTGAATCAATTGCTCATCACTCCATTGGTGCCGCTCATCCTCTTTTTGAAGATGGGGAGGAACAGAGCAGGACACCACGCCAAACTGGGGAGAGATGCCATAGTTTTTCACCAATGCATGACCCACGGCGATGCTCAGTACACCGCCAAAGCTGTGGCCAAAGGTTACCCATTCTGTGATCCCTTGAGCCTGCCGCTGCTGGAAATCCTGCCAAATATCCGTTGCCAGCCGCTCTACCAATAAATTGAGATCATGAATTTCTGGCTCTTTAGCCAGATGGCCTCTGCCGGGCAGGGCGATGGGCTGCAAGAGAGCCTCTTTGGTTGACATCAGGTTATTCAACCAAGGGCGATAACTCGTTGTTGTCGCTCCCGCATGGGGGAAGGCATAAATGATCCGGTTACAGTTAATGTTCATTCGCCCTCCGCCCGTGGGAGGTTTCTTGTTCAATCAAGAAGCTGACAATGCGTTCGGCGGTCATGATGGTCGTCAGGTTCGTGGGCATGGAGGGGATCACCGGGAACAGGGAGGCATCGGCAACGGTGACGCCTGTGATACCGCGTACTTGCCCATCTTCCTGAGTCGCGCAGTCTGGATCGCCGTCTGCTCCCATTCTCAGCGTCCCGGAAGCGTGCCAACCCGGATTGACGAGGTTTTTAATCGCGCTGTTCATGATTTCATCGTTATAAATCATGGAGTGAGACCAGAACTGAATGCCATCCAAGAAAGCATCGACTTCCGGGTGCCGCAAAACCTCCCAAATTTTGCGTACACCGCCCACAAGCCGAGAAATATCAGCCGAATTGCGGGTCAGGGGCAGATCAATTTCGGGCAATACGGTGGGATCGGTACTACTGATAAATACGCGTCCCAGTGCTTGTGGGCGCATCAGCATCACAGAGGCGCCAACCAACATGGGATAAGCAACGCGATCCCTGAATCCCGGTACGGTGTCGCTGGCAACATTGTTCAGCAAGCCAATCTGAACATCGACTTTTTCGTCATAGCCGCTACTGATGCGCGCTGCTATTTGGCGCCACGGCAATCCTGTTGTACAAACACCCGCTTTGGGCAACGCCCACAACACCACGGATGCATGGTCAGTTAAATTTCGGCCAACGGCGGGGACATCCGCCACGACAGGAATGTCCAATGCATTCAAATGCGTGGAATCGCCCACGCCTGATCTCTGCAATAATGCGGCTGAGCCAATGGCTCCGGCACAAAGAACAATGTGTTTCGCCCGATAAATGTGTTCCTTGCCTGCCTGAATGACTTTGACGCCAGTGGCCTGTGTGCCATCAAAAATGATTTGCGCCGCCAGCGCATCTGTCATGATGTGCAGATTTTCCCGGCTGAGGACGGGTTCAAGGTACGAGCGATAAACGTCAACTCGTTCTGCCCCATTGATGACATTCGCCGGTACTGGGCCGACGGCGGGATCTTCCCCGCTATTCAGATCTTCGGCATAAGGCACGCCGGATTGTTCACAGGCGCGGGCAAAAGCCATATCCAGAGGGTGGATCTCTCCACCCGGTGGTCTACGCAGGCACATTGGCCCTTGTGAGCCATGCCTGTCGTCATCAATAAAATCGACATCATTTTCCAGATGCTTGAACCAAGGCAGAACCTGTTCCCAAGACCAATTGGGACAGCCCATTTTTACCCACGAAGCAAAATCACTCGGAAATCCCCTCAGGGCGATGGCCCCATTCACGGCGGAAGAGCCACCGAGCACTTTTCCTACCCGATAATTGAATGGCTTGCGCTCTTTATGTTTGCGGGGGGCTTGATTGCCTTCCCGCGATGAAGCCGAAGGAATAAGATCGGTGAATCGCTCCTCATTGCGTACATTCGCTGCGTAATCCCAGTTATATCCTTCCAGAACCAACCTTGATGCATCCCTGAGCGGGCTGGATAGATCATGGACATCTGAATCGTGGCCTGCTTCAATCAGCAAGACGGACATTAAGCTATTTTCAGACAAGCGCGATGCTGCCACACATCCCGCTGAACCACCCCCCACGATAATGTAATCGTAGGAGTCGTATATTTTGGTCGCCGTATATTCGCGGGTCATAATGCATCCACCGTTTGAGATTGAACGATTGTCTCGATGATGCGAGAGAAAGACTGAATATTGGAATTCATGAACAGCCCTTCGATGATGTCCTGTTCACCGACGGACGTGATCTTAAACTCCTGTCGCAGTGCGCTGAGTAAGCCAACGGCATGCAATGAATCACCGCCAATATCGAAAAAGCCATCGGTGACATCAAAATCATCATGCTGAAGCTGTGCTTGCCAGAGTTTCAGGATCTTCGCTTCTATTTCGTTGGCTGGCGCAACAGCAGCCTCGGCGTGCTCTTCGCTGTCAGACCAAGGCGTGGGCAGTGCTTTGCGGTCAATCTTGCCGTTGCTGGTCAATGGCATGTGAGGCAGCAAGATGTAATAACTGGGCACCATGTAGGAAGGCAGCGTTTTTCGGGCCATCTCGCGCAATTGATCCTGAAAATGACTGGGGTCTTGTAAAGTTTCTGCCGCCGCAGGGACAACATAGGAGACAATGTGCCGCTGACCGGTTTTGGCATGAACGGGGGCGTCAATGACAACATGGCTGGCATTCTCATGGGTCAGGAGACAGGCTTCAATTTCACCCAGTTCAATGCGGTAGCCATTGATTTTCACCTGATTATCTTCGCGCCCCAGAATTTCTATCAATCCATCCGAGATATAACGTCCCAGATCGCCTGTTCTATACAGCCGTTCACCGGTCACGGGATGAGTAATAAAGCGCAGGGCCGTTTTCTCGGCATCGCCCAGATAACCCTGAGTTACACCAACCCCACCGATATAGAGTTCCCCGGTGACCCATTTGGGGCAGGGGAGAAGCCAGTTGTTCAGAACATGGAAAGTCTGGTTTGCCAACGGCTTGCCGTAAGGAATGCTTTTCCAGTTCTTGTTAATTTTCTCTATCGGATAATGTATCGACCAGATTGAACCTTCAGTGGCTCCCCCGAGGCTGATTATTTCTGCATGCGGTAACATTTCTCGAATGCGTTCGGGAAGATCGACCGGTATCCAGTCTCCGCTCATGAGGATCAGCCTTAATTGGCTTTCAGCCAGTGCCGGGCCATTTCTGTCCACTAACACTTTTACAGGCGCAGGAACACTGTCCCAGATAGTAATTTGATGTTTTATAAGGGTTTTCAGCCAGATTTTGGGGTCATTGGCGGTTTCTGGCATGGAGAAAACCACTTTTCCGCCTGCACCCAATAAGCCGAAATAGTCATAAACGGACAAATCAAATCCTGCCGGTGCCACAGACAGTACGGTATCTTTCTCTGTGACGTGGAACTTATGGTTTATATCAAACACCGTATTTGCCGCATTGCGATGAGAGGCCATAACACCTTTTGGCTCCCCGGTTGAGCCGGAGGTGAAGATGACATAGGCCAGATCATCCAATCCTTGTATGGAATCTATCGCCCCTGTATCCATGACATCTGGTGTGGAGCATTTATCCAGATTGAGCCGGAATAAATGGGAAAACTCATCGTGCTTAAATTGGGTGCTGGTGGTAATAATGCATTTTGCGGCGCAACGGCTAAGCAGGCTCATGCGGCGTTCGGCAGGCAGTTGTGGATCAATTGCCACGTAGGCTGCACCTGACATGAGCGCGCCCAATAGCCCGATAACCAAGTCAGGGCTTTGTGGCAGGGAAACCGCAATAATATCATTGGGATTAATCTGGACGGCGGCGCGGATTTGCTGCGCGATGGTATTGGCTTTACCCACCATTTCAGAGTAGGTTATCTGGTTGTCTCCCTGTATAAGCGCAATGGAGTCAGGGAATTTGGCTGCTGCCTGCAAGACCATTTCATGCAGGAGCTTAAGTTCAAAATGAATGTTTGTTGCGTTAGCCTGAACCCGCTCTGTCAAATCTGACTCAGGCAGTTGGACTAATGACGCCGTCTGATCCCACGCTGAATCCTCTTCTGCACAGGTTTTGATCAGTGTCATATAGGCATCAAGCATGGATTCAACCAGGCCATCGGGGAAGAGTTCGCTTACTGTGTTCCAGTTAATTTGGACAAGGCCATCCGCACGCACAATTTGGTTTTCCAGCCAGACTTGCGGCGTTTGGTTACTGCTATAAACTTGAGTCGCTGCCGTCCAGCCCATGCCGGTGACAACATCTTCTAAATGTGCAGTCAGCGTGTTGCTGAATACCACGGGAGCCGCAGTTGCCCGATTGCCGTGATTGCGGCGGGTCAGCTCTCGCAGAACCTGAATGCCGTTGTAGGAAGAGTGCCAGCGACTCGTCATCAGGTCGGTTTGGATCTGGACTAAACGCTCATTCAGGCTTTCGTTGTCGGTGCCTTGTATTCCCAGCAACATCGGTTGCAGGAAGTTGCCGGCAATGTTCTCAATATCTTCAAAATAGGTGCGTCGGCCAAATTGGGTCATTGTCAGAGTAAAAGTCTGGCGTTTCGACCATTGGCGCAGAACCTCTGCATACAGTCCCAGTAAAACAGATTCCAGTGTCAGCTTACGTAACTCTGCTTTTTTCTTGAGGGACAGTAACGTCTCAGCGGCGATTTTTCGGCTGTAGCGTTTGAATGAAGGCCGGGAGATCAGCTCAGGAACATTTTTCAATGGCAATTCTGGCGATGGGGGAAGATTATCGAATTGCTGTTCCCAATAGGCTTTGTCTTGCAGCCCTTGCAATTGCCCCTGTAAGTAACGCTCTGATTTGACATAACTGCGAAAATCCGTACCCGCCGGTAACATCCGCAATTCATGGCCTTGGTACACCCGCCACCAATCACGCATGATCACGTGGACACTATGCATATCCACAAACATTAAATCGAAATAGAGATGCAGGCGAGTTAAGCCATCATCGAGCATCGTCGCCCGTATATCGAATGTCGGGGCTTTATCGATGGGCAGTAATTGACTTTCCATTTCCTGCCGGATTATGGACAGTTTTTCTTCTTTTTCTGATGCTGACCACGCTCTGCCATCCAGAATAGGGATGTCATAGATGAATGGCATCGGCAAAATGTGTTGCTGACCGCCGGGAGATAGCGTCGCCCGTAACATAGGATGATATTCAATTACCTTATTCAGGGCATCATTCAGTGCCTTGATATTCACTGAATTCATATTCCATTCGGTATATAAGCAACTGGTCAATCCTCCCAGCTCTAAACCGGGATTACGGCCAATTAAATAAGCATATTGAATATCAGTTAATGGAAAATCTGCTGTTTCAGCCTCTTCGGTTTGTAATGTTATTGGGGGTGGCGTATTTAAGGGTAATACATTCCTAAGCATTCCATGGATCTGCTGTATCAGTTGAGACGTTTCTGTGTCTGCATTTTTATTTTCTAGTTCAGATAACTCAGGAGAAACAGAAACTTGTAATCCAGATCCTTGTAATGCCTTGAGAAAATGTTGCATACATTATCTCCTACATGTAACTGAGAAATAGCGATTTCTCTGTGTGGTGTTGTGTGTAATTGTTTGCGATGATTTTTGAGGATCAAAATCAAACAGGTCCGAAAATATAGCTAGAATGATTGGTTAGATATAAAGGATATGTGTAGTTTTAGAATAAATGACACGCTAACTTTCTATACCCTATGGATTTCGAGTTGCGTCTAGGAAGAAGCAAGGAAATATATCCCTGAATGCAGCCGACAAAGATGCAACTTGAAATACGATGGATAGGTTTTTTTAATTGTTAATTTTCTGATATGCCAGATTTCATTGGATAGTATTTCTATGATTACGTAATTTCAACATTTTTATAACCATGATTTATATCTAATAACGATATTGAATGAATAATAATTGTTATATTGAGAATAATTCAGGTGGTTGTCATAATTTATTGATTAGTATATTGATTTTTTGTTCCAATTTTTGTTGGTTGAGGAATTTTTATATTAATTTAAGTATTATTGTAATACTGAAAATAAGAAATAAATGATGTGGATGATCGTTAATGATAAGAATAAATAAGAGTGGATTAAGAATGTAATTTAATTGGCGTAATTATAAATGAAATTCATCATGGGGAATAATTAATAGCGCTGTTTATCAATGCAGCGCTATTATTATCAACTTTGGGTGCTTACAACCTTTTTAACGATTTCTATTTTGTCTATACGAGCAAGTTACAGCACATGACTAAAAAGCAACGTGGCTAAATAAAGGCCGACACCATAAGAAGTATGTGCCATTAAACTTCTCAGTCTCGCTGTATTGGGAGCGGGAGTTTTGGATGCAGCGACACCCATTCCAAAACTGGGTTGCATAATGAAAAAAGGTGCTACGACAGAAATGATCCCTACAATTATTGCCGGAAGAAACGTCGGGTTTTTCGCCCAGTCCAATCCACAGATAAGTAATAGAACACCAGCAAAAATGATGCCTATCAGATAATGGGCAAGCCAACCGATGCCAGTTTCCCCTTTCACTGGTTCAGCCTGCATAATGCTTTGATGAGTAAACTGGCCTTTTGGCATATGCCCAATCCAGCGTCCCACCATGCTATAGTTCAACGAAGGAATACCGAAAAAGCGTTTGATGAAAACAGCCCAGAGATCCATTACAACTGTCGCCCCAACCCCAATGAGCACGGAACGAACAATCAACTCCAATCCTTCATTCATTTGTTGCTACCCTCCGAATTTTGACTAGTTACAATCATTGGTTGATGAAATAGTTAACCAATAAAATAGTCAATTACTGATATCTATACCCGTCGTACTTCAAGATGCATTTATGTTCTCCCCGCGACGCGGGGAGAACATAAGTTGCTTCCTGCAATTTGAAGTTAATTGCGTATACATCTAATTAGGCTGCAAACTGGTGCTCGCAATGCCTGACAGATTTTGATATTATCATGTTCAATAATTTTATTGAATGTAATAGTGTTGGAAGTATGATGTCAATGTTTGATAAACAATTTCTTGATGAAGTCGCGGAAATTGCCAAAGTGCTGGGAAATCCTCATCGCCTAACTTTGTTTGAGTGCTTGGTTAATTCTGAGCAATCCGTGGAAAACCTGTCGGAACTTTCTGGCCTGTCCATTGCCAATACTTCCCAACATCTCCAGCTCCTCAAACGAGTGGGTTTGCTTCAATCCCGCAAATCAGGAAAACATGTGTTTTACCGCCGGGGTGAAGGGCCTGTACAAGAAATTATCTCTGCACTCCAGAAATATGCTGAATTTAACCGCACAGAAATGCGCAGGCTGATCGATGATACGGACAGTCAGGAAGGGATTTCATGGGAAGAGTTGTTGGACAGGATCAAAGAACAGAGCATGACGTTACTGGATGTCAGGCCAAAAGAGGAATTCGAACAAGGCCACTTGCCCAATGCCATCAATATTCCCATCGATGAACTGGAAAACCGGCTGAGTGAATTGCCTTCCCGTGAGGATCTAATCGCTTATTGCCGCGGCCCTTATTGTGTGCTTTCCGCCAATGCCCTTGAATTGCTTAGGGCTAAAGGAATTCAGGCCCGCCGATTTAAAAAAGGGTTTTCGGGGTGGCGGGATGCTGGAATGAAAATAGATAAGAAGTAAATTTATACGCGTCGTACTTCAAGGTGCATGTATCATCATCCCGCGACGCGGGATGATGATATGCTGCTTCCTGAAACTTGGAGTTAATAGGGTATAAAATGTAAATTGGAAGCGCAAATTGAAAGTGTCATTTTGAGGGAACTCATGATTACTTTTTATCGCTTATGACTGCCGGGATTTAATCTCAGTAGGGAAAAAATCTGATATCGATCTTCTTTATGACATAGAGAAGGCGTGTCGGATTTTTTTTCATCTATAGTTTTTAATATATATCCAATGGATTTCAAGATGCAGTGTGGCGGCAAGAAAATGGCAAATTAATCGGAATCAAATTTGCCCAGTCACAGGCTGATTTTCAGTGAGAGGAAGGGCCTTTTATCGACTCCCTGGAGCGTAGCCAACAAAGCGGCAATTGAAAGACAATAGATATAAATGCGTTAAAGACAGACACCATATAGATGCTATCAGAGATAAAACCTCTTGCGACTGGAATATGTGCAGTGCATAAAACGAGGAAAGTGGCATGAAATACCAGAGCTTGGCTCAGGAAATCATTATTGATGTTGGTGGCAAAGAAAATATCGTTAGTCTTATCCATTGCGCTACTCGGTTACGCTTTAAACTCAAAGACCGGGCATTGGCCGATATAGATAAAATTAAAGCTAACACGGGTGTTATCACAGTCGTTGAAAGCGGAGGGCAATTTCAGGTCGTCATCGGTAACAATGTTGGAGAGGTTTATCAGGCCATTCAACACGTTTTACGCCTTTCTGATGCGTCGGCACCCACAGCAGAGGCCGGAGAGAAAGAGGAAAAAAAAGAGAACTTCTTTAATCGTTTCATTGACGTGGTTTCGGGAATTTTCACGCCATTTCTCGGCATCATGGCGGCATCGGGTATTTTGAAAGGCTTTCTTTCAGTTGCCATTGTATTTAATTGGATATCCGTTGAGAGCGGAACTTATCGCATTCTGTATGCCGCGAGCGATTCGCTGTTCTACTTTTTCCCTCTATTGCTGGGCTATACGGCCGGTAAAAAATTTGGCGGCAATCCTTTTATTACGATGGGAATCGGCGGGGCGCTGGTTCATCCCATAATCATCTCTGCCTTTGAAACCTCAACTGCCGTGGGTGCTGTCAGCGAGCATTTCATGGGGATCCCCATCACTTTCCTGAACTACAGCTCTTCGGTAATCCCAATTATTATTGCTGCTTGGTTCAGTTGTAAGTTGGAGAAAAAATTAAACGCGTATTCCCCTGCTGCAATCAAAAATTTCACGACCCCCCTGATTTGCCTGATATTGATGGTTCCGCTGGTATTTATTGTCATTGGGCCGGTTGCCGTATGGCTAAGTCAGCTATTGGCCGATGGATATCAAGCCATTTATGCGTTTGCTCCTGTTTTGGCTGGAGCGGTCATGGGGGCCATTTGGCAAATTTGTGTCATTTTTGGCCTGCATTGGAGCTTGGTACCCGTTGCCGTCAATAACTTGACGGTCATAGGGCATGATACGTTAGTTCCTTTATTGCTGCCTGCCGTGCTCGGGCAAACCGGTGCGGCATTCGGGGTATTCCTGCGTACCCGTGAGGCAAAGTTGAAAATGCTATCTGGCTCTACTGTCATATCTGGCTTGTTTGGCATTACGGAGCCGGCTGTTTATAGCGTGACTTTACCTTACCGACGCCCGTTTGTTTTTGGTTGCATAGCCGGAGCTATCGGCGGCGCTATCGTTGGATATTATCAAAGTGCTGTTTATTCAATGGGGTTAGTCAATATCTTAACCATCACCCAAATGATCCCGCCATCAGGTCTGGACAATACGGTATGGGGAGCGATGATTGGCGCGTTATTGGCGTTTGTTGTATCTACGGTCTTGACTTGGAAATTTGGTTTGCCGGCTACGGCTATCTCCGCGAAAGCTGGCCCAACCATTACTACACCACCTACTACTGCCTCCAGTATTACGACGCCATCTATTACGGCTCCAACGGTAACTATTCCAGTTACCACAAATGTACCTGCATCAGAAATAGGGCGAGAGGCAGAGCGAAACTAATTATTTTTTGTTAAGTACTTATATTCTTATAAGAGATAAGAGGAAATTTGAATGAAACAGTTCCCAACGCATTTCCTGTGGGGAGGCGCAGTTGCTGCCAATCAGGTTGAAGGTGCTTATTTGACGGATGGAAAAGGGGTATCAACATCAGATGTTATGCCTCAAGGTATCATAGGCCCCATTATCGAACGTGACCTTTCGGACAAAACACCTTATCTCAAAGATATCGCTATCGATTTTTATCACCGTTACCCTGAAGATATTGCTCTGTTCGCTGAAATGGGCTTTAAATGCCTGCGCACTTCCATTGCATGGAGCCGGATCTTTCCACAAGGGGATGAAGCACAGCCTAATGAAGCCGGATTGGCATTTTATGACAGACTATTCGATGAAATGGCGAAGTACGGCATTCAGCCTGTGATCACTTTATCCCATTATGAAATGCCTTGGGCAATGGTTAAAAAATATGGTGGCTGGGGTAACCGTAAATTAATTGCGTTTTTTGAACAGTACGCACGGACGGTATTTACCCGTTATCAGAAAAAAGTGAAATTATGGCTGACATTCAATGAAATCAATATGTCATTGCATGAACCGATGACGGGCGTTGGATTGGCAAGAAACAGCAGCAAATCTGACATCTATCAGGCCATTCACCATCAATTAGTTGCCAGTGCCCGTGTGGTCAAAATGTGCAGGGAAATCATTCCAGATGCCCAAATTGGGAACATGCTATTGGGGGGATTGGTGTACCCACTCACGTGTAAACCAGAAGATGTATTGGCGACGCTGCAACAGAATCAAAAATGGCTGTTTTTTGGGGATGTTCAATGTCGGGGCAGCTATCCGGGTTACATGCTGCGTTATTTTCGCGAAAATGGCATTAATCTCGCGATCACGGAACAAGATAGACAGGATTTGAAAAATACCGTCGACTTTATTTCGTTCAGCTATTACATGAGTGGCTGCACAACGGCGGATGAGTCCGAATATCAAAAACAACAGGGCAATATCCTGCGTATGATAACCAACCCTCATTTGCCCAGTTCCGAGTGGGGTTGGCAGATAGATCCTGTCGGGTTGCGCATTCTATTGAATTTATTGTGGGATCGTTACCAAAAACCGTTATTTATCGTTGAGAATGGGCTGGGGGCCAAAGATAAGCTGGAAGCGGATGGCAGTATTCAGGATGACTACCGTATTCAATATCTCAATGATCATCTTATTCAGGTCAGGCAAGCGATCGAGGATGGGGTTGAGATTATGGGATATACCAGTTGGGGAGCGATTGATTTGGTCAGTGCTTCAAAAGGTGAGATGACCAAACGCTACGGTTATATCTATGTTGACCAGAATGAGCAAGGAACCGGTTCATTGGAGCGGCGGCGCAAGAAAAGTTTCCATTGGTATAAGCAAGTGATTGAAACCAATGGCGGAAACTTGAGTGAATAATGCTGTTTTTGCCTACTCCACTGACTAATCTCATCGACTAATGAAATTTACAAAGGTTCTGAATGGATTCAGAACCTTCACGACAGCCCCTTAACGACGGGCACTTTTTGGCCTGAATGCGGCTACAACCGATTCGTCAGTTTCCACATAAGGGCCATCCAGCAATTGGATGCAATAAGGAACACTGGCAAAAATACCGGAGACTATCACCTTGCCATTCTCGTCTTTCAATCCTTCCAGCGTTTCGGCAATGGCTTTAGGTTGCCCCGGAAGATTAAGGATTAGCGCCTGATTGCGGATCACGCCTACCTGACGGGACAGGATTGCCGTTGGCACAAATTGCAGGCTGATTTGGCGCATCTGCTCACCAAATCCCGGCATTTCACGATCGGCTATTGCCAGAGTCGCATCCGGTGTTACATCACGGCGGGCAGGGCCTGTTCCCCCTGTGGTCAGTACCAAGTGGCATCCCAATTCATCGACCAATTCACACAGGGTTTGTTCAATCAGAAGCTGTTCATCAGGAATAAGGCGGGTTTCTACCTTAAAAGGTGTGGTAATTGCTTTTCCCAGCCACTCTTCCAGCGCTGGCAGCCCCTTATCCTGATAGACACCATTGGAAGCTCGATCGGAAACAGATACGAGGCCAATGCGTAATTCATTCATACGAACCTCAGTTATAGATAAAAAAGGCGACTCATTATGTCGCCTTTATGCAGGAAAAAATAGCGTATCGCTTAAGATTACAGCAGGTCAGCGATCATGTTTTCAAGTTTGCCTTGGTCGATTGCAAACTTACGGATACCTTCCGCCAGTTTTTCAGTGGCCATTGGATCCTGATGGTGTTCCCAATAGAACTCAGCTTCAGTCATTGGCTCTGGACGTGCTTTAACTTCGCCTTCATAGCCCAGTTTACGCTCAACTTCACCTTCTGCTTCAGACAGTTCTTTCAGCAAGGCAGGGGAGATTGTCAGGCGGTCACAGCCAGCCAGTTCCAGAATTTCACCAGAGTTACGGAAACTTGCGCCCATCACGACGGTGTTGTAGCCGTGCTCTTTGTAGTATTGGTAAATTTCAGAAACAGAAATCACACCTGGATCTTCATGTGGCGCGAACTCTTTCTTGTCGCTGTTCGCTTTGTACCAGTCGAGAATACGGCCGACGAATGGGGAAATCAGGAAAACACCGGCTTCTGCACAAGCACGTGCTTGGGCAAAGGAGAACAGCAGGGTCAGGTTACAGTTGATGCCTTCTTTTTCCAGCTGCTCTGCCGCGCGGATACCCTGCCATGTGGAAGCCAGTTTGATCAGGATACGGTCATTGCTGATGCCTGCTTCGTTGTACAGCTTGATCAGGCGTTTTGCTTTCGCTACGCTTGCTGCGGTGTCATAAGACAGACGAGCATCAACTTCTGTAGAAATGCGGCCAGGGATCAACTTCAGAATTTCCAGGCCAATGTTAACTGCCAATTTGTCGCCGGCATCGATAATTTGTTGTTCACGGGAATCACTTTGACCACGCGCCCATGCAACTGCGTCATCAATCAGTTGACGGTATTCCGGGATTTGGGCGGCATTCAAAATCAGGGAAGGGTTAGTGGTCGCATCTTGCGGCTGATACAATTTCATCGCCGCGATATCCCCGGTATCTGCTACTACTGTTGTCAGTTTACGCAGGGAAGTCAGTTTATCGGTCATGTTTAATATCTCATCGTTATACGTAAAATCTTTGGCAACGTTGCCTCGCCATTCTGTGATAATAACATGGTCAAGTGCGGCTGTACCAATATCGACATCAACGAAGCAATAAAAACGAAATTGCCGGAATCATTGCGATGAAGCAGGTAATTTTTGCTAAAGTGAAGAAAGCTCAGATTCTTAGGAAAAAAATAATGCTTATTACTATTTCACCTGCAAAAACACTCGATTATGCAAGTCCACTTGCAACAGAAAAATATAGCCAACCAGAATTGTTGGACAATTCTCAGCAATTGATCGAAGTTTGCCGTGCTTTAACTCCAGCACAGATCGGCAGTTTGATGAGTATCAGCGATAAATTGGCAGGCCTGAATGCAGCCCGTTTCAGCGAATGGCAGCCAAATTTCACGCCGGAAAATGCCCGTCAGGCGGTTTTGGCATTCAAGGGGGATGTTTATACCGGCATGCAGGCGGAAACTTTCTCTGCTGACGATTTTGATTTTGCCCAGACCCATTTGAGAATTCTATCCGGCCTGTATGGCGTATTGCGCCCTCTCGATTTAATGCAGCCTTACCGTTTGGAAATGGGCATTAAGTTGGAAAATTCGCGTGGTAAAGATCTGTATGCGTTTTGGGGTGATAGGATCACGGAAAACTTGAATAAAGCTCTGGAACAGCAAGGTGACGATGTCTTGGTTAATCTGGCATCAGACGAGTATTTTAAATCGGTAAATAGCAAAAAACTGGCTGCCAATATTATCAAACCTGTTTTTCTGGATGAAAAGAATGGCAAATTCAAAGTGATTAGTTTTTACGCCAAGAAAGCCCGTGGGTTGATGAGCCGCTTTATTATTCAGAATAAATTGACTGATCCGGCACAGTTGGTGGAATTTAATCTGGAAGGATATGCTTTCGATGATGCGCTGTCTAAAGGAAATGAACTGGTATTTAAGCGCCCTGAGCAAGGTTAATTTCTCTGCTCGGTGAATTTCACTCCACCTATGTGATAGGCGGAGTGATGAATGCTAATTAACGTCGAACATGTTGATGAACTGGCCCATTATTTTGGGGCTCTTTCCATCAAAAATTCACGCAGGCTGGAGAAATCAGCGGGCAAGAAATGGGAGAGCAAAGCCATATCTGCGCGCTCTGCCAGTTCTGTCGGCAACGGCAACGGCTGGCCGAGAATGGCTTCGACACTTTCTTTGAATTTGGCCGGGTGAGCTGTTCCCAAAAACAGGCCATATTCTCCTTCCTGTAATTGATCCCGCAAAACCCGATAAGCGATAGCCGCGTGTGGTTCGGAAATGTAACCTTTTGCAGCCAATTCCTGCATGGTGCTTTGGGTGGTTGCATCATCCACAACACCTTTTGCCAGTTCGCTCAGTGCCCAGCCTTGGCGTTTGAACAATTCTTCAATACGCGGCCAGTTATTGGGCTGGCTGACATCCATAGCGTTGGACAGGGTTGCGATGGTTTGGTGAGGCTTCCATTCGCCTTCTGCCAAATAACGGGGAACCGTGTCATTCACATTGGTTGCTGCGACAAAACGTTTTATTGGCAGCCCCAGCGATTTTGCCAGCAAGCCAGCCGTCAAATTGCCGAAGTTGCCACTTGGCACAGAAATCACCAACTGTTCGCGCTTCTCAGCAGGAATTTGTGCAACTGCCTCGAAGTAATAGCAGATTTGCGCCAGTAATCGGCTGATATTGATGGAATTGGCTGAATTGAGGTGCAGGGCTTGTTTTAGCTCTTCATCATCGAAAGCCTGCTTGACCAACGCTTGGCAAGCATCAAAATCGCCGTCGATAGCGACGGTGTGGATATTGCCGCCCAGTGTACAGAAAAGTTTTTCCTGTAGCGGGCTGATTTTGCCTTCAGGATACAAAATCACAACTTGCACGTTATCCAGACCATAGAAGGCATGGGCAACAGCGGCACCGGTATCTCCGGACGTGGCGGTCAAAATAGTAACAGGCTGTTCCCCGGCAATTTGTGCAAGGATTTGCGCCATAAAGCGGCCGCCAAAGTCTTTGAAAGCTAACGTTGGGCCGTGGTATAGCTCCAGCGAAGCGATATCGTCTTCAACTTGTGTTACCGGGGCAGGGAAAGCGAATGCGTTTTTAACGCGGGCCGCCAATTGCTCTGCGGGAATTTCATCACCAATAAAGGCTGAAAGGATCTTCTGGCTGCGGTTGGCAAGATCCAACTTCAATAGCTCGTCTATTTCGGCACGCGTGAATTTCGGTAAATCCTGCGGGAAAAACAGCCCTTGTTGTTTACCCAATCCCTGTTTTACTGCCTGTGAAAAACTAACCTGTTCACTGCTGTCTTTTAAGTTATAAAGTTTCATAATTACCCTACCTGTCGTGCGCCTTCGAGATCCAGACGGCAAATGTGTACAAAGCCTTCGTCATTTTGTACGTAATGTTGTTGCAGCCATTGTGCAACTTCTTTAGCTATGGTCATTTCGTTGCAAATGGCAAAAAGTGTCGGGCCTGAGCCGGAAATACTGCACGCCAGCGCGCCTAATTCTTTGACCGCATCACGGGCTTCGGCAAATCCGGGTAACAGCTGTGTGCGATAAGGTTCGGCGACCACATCTTTCATCAGTTCGGCAGCCAATTCTGACTGGCGGGTATGGCAGGCATGAATGAAACCTGCAAAATGGCGCCCGTGCTCGATGATATCGTTGCGGGAATAGTGTTTCGGCAAGATAGCCCGTGCTTCTGAAGTGGATACTTTGATACCGGGGTAAGCCATCACCCAAAGCCATTCATCAAATGAAGGGATTGACTGGCAAAGCGGTGTGTTCTGGGACAACAGCAATTGCAAGCCACCCAGATAGCAGGGGGCAACGTTATCATAGTGCACTCCGCCGGAAAGCCGTCCTTCCAGCTCCCCCATCATGAGCAGCAATTGATCGCGGTTAAACGGGCGGCCGGCATATTCATTGAGTGCCACCAAACCCGCAACGACGGAACAGGCGCTTGAACCCAATCCAGAACCAATGGGCATGTTTTTTTCCAAGGTTATGGCAACAGGAAGTTCTTTTCCCAGTTGCTGGCAAAAAAGCTGCCAGCATTGGTAGACAATATTCTGTTTGGGATCGGCAGGTAATTTGCCGACAAACCGTCCTTGATTATTCAGGCTGAAACTTTCAGCTTCATTGACGGAGACACAGTCTCCAAGCCATGTGCCATCAACGGGAGAAACTGCCGCGCCGAGCACATCAAATCCGACACCAACATTCCCGATAGAGGCAGGTGCATAAACCCTGATTGCCATTAAACCCCCAATTTCCATGACAGAGTACGTAATACATCAGCAAAGACGCCGGCTGCCGTCACGTCATTTCCAGCCCCATAACCACGCAGTACCAGCGGGATAGGTTGATAATAACGGGTATAGAAAGCCAGCGCATTTTCACCGTTTTTGACTTTATAAAGTGGATCGTTGCCATCAACAGCAACAATTTTCACAGTACAGCGCCCTTCTTCAATAAGACCAACATAGCGCAAAACTTTCCCCTGTGCTGCGGCATCGGCAACACGTTGAGTAAACGCCTGATCCAGTTGTGGCAAACGCTGCAAGAAGTCACTGACATCGCCGTTGTCATCGAATGATGCGGGAAGTACTGGCTCAACATGGATATCGTCTAACTCCAGTTCATAACCTGCTTCGCGCGCCAGAATCAATAACTTGCGGGCAACGTCCATGCCGGAAAGATCATCACGAGGATCAGGCTCCGTAAATCCTTTTTCTTTTGCCAGAAGAGTGGCTTGTGAAAGTGTCATGCCTTCGTCCAGCATCCCGAAGATATAGGAGAGTGAACCCGACAGGATCCCGCTGAACTGAACCAATTCATCCCCAGCATTGAGTAGGTTCTGCAAGTTTTCAATCACAGGTAAACCTGCACCGACGTTGGTGTCATACATGAATTTGCGCTTCGATTTTTCCGCTGCCTTACGGATTTGACGGTAATAATCCATCGACAGGGTATTGGCTTTTTTATTCGGTGTGACAACGTTAAAGCCATCGCTCAGGAAGCTGGCGTATTGTTCTGCAATCGCCTGATTCGAGGTACAGTCAACAATGACAGGATTCAGCAAATGGTACTCTTTTTCAAGGCGAATAAGGCGGCTCAGGCTAAAGGGTTCAGTTGCTTCGGACAGTGCCTGTTGCCAGTTATCCAGACTAATTCCCTGCATATCCGTCAATAAAGCCCGGGAATTGGCAATACCACAAACCCGCAGTTCAATGTGCTTTTGTTTAAGCCATGCTTGCTGGCGGCGGATCTGCTCTATTAATGCACTTCCTACGCCACCCACGCCCACAACGAAGACTTCAACAACCTGCGCGGTGTTGAACAGCATTTGGTGGCAGAGGCGAACAGCGGTCGTTGCCGCATCATTTTCAATGACGGCAGAGATGGAGCGTTCAGAAGAGCCTTGTGCTATGGCAATAATGTTGATGTTGGCACGTGTCAGTGCAGAGAAGAAACGGGCAGAAATGCCGCGCTGAGTGCGCATGCCGTCACCAACCACAGAAATGATGGCAAGGTTATTGATGACATCAATGGGATCCAGCACGCCGTCTTTCAATTCCAGATAAAACTCTTCTGTCAGTGCCTTCTGCGCTTTAACCAGCTCTTTTTGCGGGACACAGAAACTGATGCTGTATTCTGATGATGACTGTGTGATCAGCACGACAGAAATGCCTTTACGGGACATAACGGAGAATACCCGGGCTGCCATTCCGACCATCCCTTTCATCCCGGGGCCGGAAACGTTGATCATCGCCATGTGATCCAGATTGGTAATCCCCTTGATTGGCATACTTTCATCTTTTTGCCCGTTACCAATAAAAGTGCCCGGGGCATCAGGATTGGCTGTGTTTTTAATCAGGCAAGGGATCTGAAATTGGGCGATGGGGGCAATAGTGCGGGGATGAAGCACTTTTGCGCCAAAATAGGACAATTCCATCGCTTCTTGGTACGACATGCTTTTCAATAAGCGGGCATCTGCAACCGCCCTTGGATCACAAGTATAGACGCCATCGACATCAGTCCATATTTCGCAGCAATCGGCTCGCAGACATGCGGCCAGCACGGCGGCTGAATAATCAGAACCGTTACGTCCCAGTACCACAAGCTCGCCATTTTCATTGCCTGCGGTAAAGCCGGCCATCAAAATAATGTGATCAGCAGGAATGTTGAGTTCAGCAATGCGTTCGGAAGAAACATGGATATCGACGGTTGACTCAAGATAATGCCCATGCGCCAGCAAGTTTTTGACGGGATCAATGACAGTCACTTTATGGCCGCGAGCCTGCAACACGGCTTCCATGATGGCAATGGACAACTTTTCACCGCAACAAATCAGCGTTGCGTTAATGCTATCCGGGCACTGTTTCAGCAAGGAAACGCCGTGTAAGGTTTGCTTCAGATGAGCCAACTCCCGCTCGACAACGCCTTTCAGGCGCTCGTAATCGAATCCGGCTTGGTGTTCTTTCAATCCCGACAGCAAATCAGCAAAGATTTGGGTGGCATCGCTCATATGGGAAACAATATCTTGCCCATTCACTGTTTTTTCAATCATTGCCACAAGGTGGTTGGTAATTTTTGCCGGTGCAGACAGAACCAAAGCAACTTGCCCAAGTGACAACGCATTTTCGGCAATATCTGCAACACTCAGCATACGCTGGTGGTTTGCAACAGAAGTGCCCCCAAATTTCAGTACTCGCATTAACTTCCTCTCCTGATTTCTGTCCAAAAAAAAGCCCGTACCTTGTGGGATACGGGCTTGTTTTATTTTATATATACGCGTCAGCCCGCACCGTAACTCGTTGTTCCGGTGGTAATCGTAATTGTGGTTGTTGTAGCAACCGTTTTTTTCAGGCTGTTATGACGCATGGTTTCCTGTCTGCTTTTGATATGTTTGACCCCCTATTGGTTAAATTAATTGGTGGTCGATGTCAAATTTTTTTTATAGAGAACGTATAAAAAATAGTTTTTTTTCGTACTGCAATGAACCAAAATATAACAAAAAGGACAAATCATTATCTGGGTGCTTGGCTTATTTCCTAGTATTTAATTTTACAAAAAACATATTTTGTAATTATTTTGTCTTTATGATAAAAACATGCGCGTTTGGACACCTGCGCCTTAGCCCGTCTCTTCTGGCCTTCGGGTTGTCACGACGTTTTTTAACAAATTTTATTCAGATTAATAACAAAATATCTAGATTAAAATTAACAATTACAATTAATGTTAACGTGCTACAATTGATTTTGATATGTATCAACAAAAGTTAGTTTTTTTAGAAGGCATATGCATTACTAGCTGTTATATTGCTGTTAATAGACTAATATAGCACCTTGTTTAAATCGGGTTTTTTCAGGTATGTACCCTCCAAAAAAGCGACGCTGGCTTTTAGCGTAAAACATATCAAAACATTTATTTTGGGCATAAGCTGGTTTTCTGCACTCAGAACAAGATCAGCATATTTATCTTTTAATAATAACAGCTTATGTCATACAGATTCTGTTTTTTAGCGATTTTAGGTAGCAACCATGCAAACCCCGCACATTTTGATTGTTGAAGACGAAATTGTCACACGCAATACCCTTAAAAGCATTTTTGAAGCAGAAGGGTATGTCGTTTATGAAGCCACCGACGGTTCCGAAATGCACAACATTCTGTCAGATAACGATATCAATTTAGTGATTATGGATATTAATCTGCCAGGTAAAAATGGGCTGCTTCTTGCCCGTGAATTACGAGAGCAGGCTAATGTCGCTCTGATGTTCTTGACTGGCCGTGATAATGAAGTGGATAAGATCCTTGGCCTTGAAATAGGTGCTGACGATTACATCACTAAGCCCTTTAATCCACGTGAATTAACCATTCGCGCACGGAATTTGCTTTCACGGACAATGAATCTGAGCCACTCCGGTGAAGAACGTCGTCAGGTTGAAAGCTATAAATTCAACGGATGGGAATTGGATATCAATAGCCGTTCACTGGTTAGTCCAATGGGAGATCAATACAAACTGCCACGCAGTGAGTTCCGCGCCATGCTTCATTTCTGCGAGAATCCGGGGAAAATCCAGACTCGTGCAGAGTTGTTGAAGAAAATGACTGGCCGTGAACTGAAGCCTCACGATCGTACTGTTGATGTGACTATCCGTCGTATTCGTAAGCATTTTGAATCAACGCCAGATACGCCAGAAATTATTGCGACTATCCACGGTGAAGGTTACCGTTTCTGCGGTGATTTAGACGACTGATTGATGTCGCCGCCGGCACCGGAAATTGTCGGTATCGCAATAGAGATATAGCCGGAGCTGTTAAAAAAGCTCAGTCAAAAAGCCCCGTATGTTCAATGACATCAGGGCTTTTCTTCTTTTGTCTGCCTAATTTTTTCGCTTGTCTAATTTTCGTGTCTAAATGTAAACCACAAAAATGGCAAACGATATCCAACCACAAATTACCGCCTAATTGTAAACCAATCCAGAACGCTGTTGATTATTTCCACGGCATAATAGGTACAGCACTGATCGCATTCTTGGGTGAACCATCGATCACTTTGTCTGAATACGTCAAATAGATCAGCGAATTACGACTTTGATCGTAGAAGCGTACAACCTGAAGTTTTTTGAATACCAAAGAGGTACGTTTCTGGAAGACAACCTGCCCTTTCTTGGGGGATTTTTTGATTTTATCTGCCAGTTCGATCGGGCCGACTTGTTGGCAAGAGATGGCTGCGTCAGATGTATCTTCCGCTAACCCCAATCCTCCTTTGATCCCACCAGTCTTGGCCCTGCTCAAATAACAGGTAACATTTTTAACATCAGGATCATCAAAGGCTTCTATCACTATTTTGTTATCTGGGCCAAAAAGTTTGAACACGGTATCGACAGAGCCTATCTCTTCAGCATGCAAAACGACAGGAGAAAAGAGCAAGGCCGCTGCTATCACTATTTTCTTCATTGTTACCATATTTAGTCCACTTGAATTAAACAAATACAGTGAAAATATCTATCATTAACATATAATGCAACTAAATGTATTTAATTGGAATATTTCCACAGCGAATGTATCTATAATGAAACAGCAAAGTATGAAAAGTTGTAGCATTATAGCCTAACAAACATTCAAGACGAGTAAATTGTGGACACTAAATCACTTCTGCCAGCGATTCTGCTTTCTCAACTATCGTTCAAACAGACGCACTTCTTAGAGGATTGTAATGGTCATTAGAATGACATTCACTGTGCGTAAGAATAATTTAAATTTCTTACAATTCATGAAGTTAATTTATTCATAAATACAGAGCTTGACATTTTATTAGATCTGCTATTAATTTATTCCAAGTTTATTCTTGTTTAATTCAGTGTTAGCGAGTTGCATAACATAAAGCTAACAATAATAGTGATTTAAGTAAAATATTTTCGTGAGTGATTATTTGCTTGTGAATTAATTGCCGCTAAACAACCCTGGAAACGAAGTTTTTACCTTTTGGGGAAAGATAAATGTTGATCATCTAACAAGCTACACAACAGATGTATTCATGAAAATACTTTGATTTTCAACCTAACAAGTTTTTTCATATTTATATTATTTTCTTTTATGTCTTAATGACTTAGGGATATGTATGAACCAAACCAACATTATTCGAGATTTGCTACATTGGTTAGATAACAATCTAGATAGTCCATTGTCCCTTGATAACGTTGCTGCAAAATCTGGTTACTCTAAGTGGCACTTACAACGCATGTTCAAAGATGTGACTGGTCAGGCTATTGGCTCCTATATTCGTGCAAGACGATTATCCAGAGCTGCCATTGCCCTGCGTTTGACCAGCCGCTCTATTTTAGATATTGCTTTACAATATCGCTTTGATTCTCAACAGACTTTTACCAGAGCCTTCAAAAAACAGTTTAATCGAACGCCCGCTTCGTACCGCAGAAGTGAAGAGTGGTGTGCAACAGGCATATGCCCACCTATTTTGCTGGACAATAAGCCGTTGCCGGAACACAAATTCGTTACACTGGAAGATCAAACGCTTATTGGTACAGAGCATACTTGCAGCTTTATGCTGGGAGAATGGGCAGTGGCTGGCAAAGAGTTGAGACACGACTTTTGGGTTAATTATCTGGAAGAAGCCGAAGTATTGCCTCCCAGATTATATGGACTGCACCATACTATCCTCAATTCAGAAAACGAAGATGAGCATACTGTACTCTATACCACAGCCATAGAGCCGGAACACGCCACTTTTGAAACCAAGAAAAGTAATCCGGTTGTTTTGCCTGGCGGGAATTATATTTCGTTCAGTTACTTTGGTAACAACGAACAGTTACATGATTTTCTCTTCACAGTTTATGGGATCTGTTTACCTAAATTAAACATCACTCGCAGAAAGGGATACGATGTCGAGCGATACCACCTTACCAATCTTGAATGGAAAAACCCGAGGAATGAGTCTCAAACAGAACGGCATGTTTTGGAATTTGAGTATCTCATCCCCATTGAGTGTTAACCCTGTAATTCATCCAAAGCGGGCATATCCAAGTGTGTGATATCGCCCGCAGTCTCAATAATCCAGCCTGAAGCAAGCCACGGGCTATCCTGATAATCCACCCTCGATATAGAACAGTTTCTCAGTCGCAAGCGGCGCTCTGAATTGGCTGGCAGCCCCAGAATAGAACAGAGCAAACTCACCAGTGCCATACCATGACTCACCAATAATGGGCGGCTGCCTGCGGGCAGGGTAAGGCAATTTTCCAACGCTGCTCTCATACGAATTGACAACTCATTCATTGATTCACCTTCTGGGATCCGTCCATTTGGTGTACCATCGACAAGACTTTTACGCCAGCTTTCTTCTTCGGCTGTGAGAGAAGCCAGTTCGCGGTTTTCCAAAATACCCATATGTAATTCCCGCAAACGCGGTTCCAGAATTACCTTGCAACCACAAGCCTTAGCGATGATATCTGCTGTCTGGCGTGTTCGACCAAGGTCACTGGTAATAACATGGGTAATATTTTCAGATTTGACTCTTTGCGCAACTAGATGAGCCTGACGCTGTCCGTGCTCAGTCAAAGGACTGTCAGATTGCCCTTGAAGGCGGCGAGCTACGTTCCATTCGGTTTCACCATGACGAACAAGATAGACCTGTAACATATTTAATTTCCGTTATACTGCATCATGAAATAATTCAAAGGATAATTTATTTATTATGTACCACGTTATTGCAGCAACAACTAACCCTGCGAAAATAAAAGCGATTAGCCTTGCATTCGATGATGTTTTTGGCCCAGGCACTTACCGTATAGAAGATGTCAATGTAGACAGCAGTGTTCCTCAACAACCTATCGGTAATACGGAAACCCGCACAGGTGCTCGTCATCGGGTGATGGCTGCTCGCCAAGTCAGACCGGAAGCTGATTTCTGGGTTGGAGTCGAAGCTGGCATTGAAGATGACATGACGTTTGCCTGGATGGTTATTGAGCATAAGCAAATCAGAGGAGAATCGCGCTCCGCCAGTTTGATGCTGCCTGAAAAAGTCCTGGAAGGTATTCGGGAAGGACGTGAGCTTGGCCATGAAATGGCTTACGTGGCTGGCATTGATAATATTAAGCAAAAAGGTGGCGCAATCGGTTTTTTCACCAACGGCATTCTGACTCGCACCAGCGTTTACCATCAGGCTTTGATATTGGCTCTTGTTCCTATCCATCATGAAATTTACAAAGAATTAAATAACCAACCTTAACAGCACACTCAATGAAAAGCAGTTTGGGGTCATGATGAAATGACCCCAGTAACCATTTAATTAAGTCATTTAATTAAACTGTTCTTTTTGTCATTTAATAGCTGTTCTTCCAACCATGCTTTTACATGGGGGGGCGCGGCTTTTAAACTGTTTGAACCACGAGTAATGGTTGCAATACCCACACTTAGCTCGTTTTTCAATTCACGCTGGCTCATTTGCCCGCGCATTAGTTCTTGAATAATTCGAACACGGGTTGATAACGCCGTTCGTTCATCGGGAGTCAATAATAGCTGCAAAATAGAATGTTGCAAATTTTGTTCAAATGCTGTTTTCAACAATTCTACAAGCGCAAGCCAATCGTCCCCATTTTCCGGGGAGAGCGCCGGATCAATCAAATGATTTTGTGTTAGATTCTGTGTCATATAGTTAGCTGCCATACTATTTAACTAGTACGGCAGCATACCATATATCATATTTATTACATAAATTAATAACGCTTCTGCCATTCACTTTCAGTTAGTATGTTTGTCATTTTGCCCATAAAGTTGTTGTAGAACACATTGTAGGCAAGGACATTTTTGACATAAGAGCGCGTTTCAGCAAAAGGAATGCTCTCAATAAAAGCGATTGCATCAATGTTCCCGGCAGAATTTGTCAGCCAGCGGTTAACGTTTGTTGGGCCGGCGTTATAAGCGGCACTGGCAAGAATGCGGTTGTTGTCGAAACGTTGGTAAATCGAATCCAGATAAGCCGTACCTATTTTAATGTTCATGACAGGATTCATCAGTTGGTTGCTGCCGGCATAACCCTGGATTTTTTGGCTCTTTACTGTATGTTCGGCTGTTTTGGGCATAAGTTGCATTAATCCGCTGGCTCCTTTGGGAGAACGGGCCTCCGGATTCCAAGCGCTTTCCTGACGGGCAATTGCCATTGCATAGCTGGGTGAGATTTCTTTGTCCGACGTAAAATGGGCAAATTCGGTGTGCCATGCCAGTGGAAAACGCTCTTCAAGATGATCCCACATTTTGCCCGTAATGGTGGCTTGTACACTAAGCGCAGGCCAGTGCTGCTCAAATGCGTAACGCGCCAACTGTTCCTGCTTCAAGCGGCTTTGTGATGACACCAATCGAACCCATTCTGAGCGGGCTAAATCATCCAGATGCCAATGCAATAACTCACGGATACGCTGGATTTCCGGCATATTGGCAAGCGAAGGCTCAGGCTTTTCTGATTTGTTGATAATCAGGGGATAGGGAACCTGTAGTTTCTGGGCGGCAACCATGGGATAAAAACCACGCTTCTCAGTCAGCTTACGCAGTATCGTATCCCCTTTGGTATTTTTGCCCTGTTTAAACAGAATGACAGCACGCCAGTATTGCCATTCATCTTGTTGCAAAATTTCTTTCGGCAGCAGTGATAACCACTCTTCAAGACCGGTATAGTCATCATCTCTCAGCGCCAGACGAGCACGTCGCTCAAGCAATTTAGTTGAATGGGAATCCCGGATGCTTGCATCCCGCCATTTTGCCTGCTCTGGTGTGATATCTCCCATTAATTGCCATACAACGAGGTCTTTTAATTTTTGTACCTCAGCGTCATTCATTTTCTGTGCGCGAGCAAGTACAGGAATACTCATTCTGGCAAGCTCTGCATTTCCGCGGACAAAACGGGAAAACGCATTGATGACGACTGAACGGGTGAAGTCTGTTGGCGCTGTCGTTGTGGCAAATTGTTCAACTAATTTCGGATCTTGTTGCAGCTTGATTACATCAGCCCCTAAATTGTGGTAATCCAGAGGCAGGCGCTTGGCGAGATAGCTGACGAGCGCGGCGTTATTTTCCTTCATTGCCAGCTCGAGACGCTGCAAAATTAAATTTGCCGATAAATAGCCATTTTGTTCCCAGACATCGAATAGCTTATTGCAGTTTGTCGGCAATGAATTGCCGTTCAACCAAATCTCTTCGGCACCTTTCCATGCGACTTGCTGATTTCCTGTCGCCCATTGGGCAAAATAATAATTGCAGCGTTCCGCAATCGCAGTCGGCGGATTGGGGCTGAAAGCCAAAAGGCCATGCCAGTCGCCGTCATTGGTGAGCTGATTGATAAACCGGCTAGCCAAAGATCGCGCGGGCGGCAGGGTCGGATGAGTATTAATAAATTGCTGAACTTGCTGCGGAGTGGCAACGGGCAAATCTTGAACTAATTGACGATATTCAAGATAAGGGTAAAGAGGATAATTTTTCAGGGTCGGCATCAAGCGTTCGACCTCGGCCATGTTTTTGGCATCCCACGCTTGTTTTATCTCTTGATACCTTTGGCGCTGCGCATCGAGAGAATCAGCACGGGCCATTCCAGCAACCACTGAAACCATGCTCGCAGCCATCGCAAAATGCTGCCACTTACTTATTGCCACATACCCCTCCAGAAGACTACTATCGATGTTCAATCGCGCAATATTCAAACGCGATGCTCAAACGAACAGAACCCAAAATGAACAGCGCTAAAATGCGCAATGCATAATTACACAACACTCAGGCTGTTTGCCTGAGTGTTGTGTAATTATAAGCATATTATCTGCGTGATTTATTACAACTTAGCTAATTTCAATCGCATGACTTGAAAAAGGTCTGCTCAATGCATCACAAACTCTTCTTTCAAGGAATCGGAAAAAGAAGGATTAATCCATTTGTATTCCATTCACCAGTGAATACAATCGGCAATCTGGAACGGGATACCGTTTATAAACTGGTGTTCTACACATACCCAATGAATTTCAAGATTCAGCCGACAACGCTGCAACTTGAAAGGCGACGGATATAGAATGATTTTTACCGTTTGCGTGCATAGTTGGTTTGAACATAGCTGGTTTGGATATAATCCTAATCAGGTAACAACACGGTACGTAGAATTTAGGATAGAATACGCCATCCAAGCCTTATAAACGCAAATGAATTAAAAATTCACTTAATAATCAAAAGGTAAAGTACTTTGGCTCAATATGTTTATAGTATGCATCGGGTTGGCAAAATCGTTCCCCCGAAAAGGCATATTCTGAAAAATATTTCTCTGAGTTTTTTCCCGGGAGCAAAAATAGGCGTTCTTGGCCTCAATGGTGCGGGTAAATCGACGTTATTGCGCATCATGGCAGGCATTGATAAAGATATTGAAGGTGAAGCTCGCCCACAACCGGGAATTAAAATCGGTTACTTGCCACAGGAGCCTAAGCTCAATTTGGAGCATACGGTTCGTGAAGCTGTGGAAGAAGCGGTTAGCGAAGTTAAAAATGCCCTGACGCGCCTTGATGAAGTTTATGCAGCTTACGCGGATCCTGATGCGGATTTTGATAAGTTGGCAAAAGAGCAGGGAGAGCTGGAAGCGATTATTCAATCCCATGACGGGCATAATTTGGATAATCAGCTTGAAAGAGCGGCCGATGCCCTTCGCCTGCCGAGCTGGGATGCTAAAATTGAACACCTGTCTGGTGGTGAGCGTCGTCGTGTTGCTATCTGCCGCTTGCTGCTGGAAAAACCAGACATGCTGTTGCTTGATGAGCCTACCAACCACCTTGATGCTGAATCTGTTGCTTGGCTGGAGCGCTTCCTGCACGACTATGAAGGCACTGTGGTTGCGATTACCCATGACCGTTACTTCCTTGATAACGTAGCTGGCTGGATTCTGGAACTTGACCGTGGTGAAGGCATTCCATGGGAAGGAAATTACTCTTCATGGCTGGAGCAGAAAGATGAGCGTCTGGCACAAGAAGCTGCATCAGAAGCCGCCCGTCGTAAATCCATTGAGAAAGAACTTGAGTGGGTTCGCCAAAATCCGAAAGGACGTCAGGCAAAAGGTAAAGCGCGTTTGGCTCGTTTTGAAGAACTCAATAGCGTTGAGTATCAGAAACGTAATGAGACCAGTGAATTGTTCATTCCGCCTGGCCCACGTCTGGGTGACAAAGTGCTGGAAGTGAGCAACTTGACCAAGTCTTATGGCGACCGCGTTCTGATCGATGATCTGAGTTTCTCCCTGCCAAAAGGGGCGATTGTTGGGATCATCGGGCCGAATGGCGCGGGTAAATCCACACTGTTCCGTATGCTGTCCGGTCAGGAACAACCTGATTCTGGCTCTATTACATTGGGTGAAACCGTTAAACTGGCTTCCGTTGATCAGTTCCGTGATAGCATGGACGATAGCAAAACCGTTTGGGAAGAAGTTTCGGGCGGCCAAGACATCATGCGTATCGGCAACTTTGAGATTCCAAGCCGTGCTTACGTCGGGCGCTTTAACTTCAAAGGCGTTGATCAAGGCAAGCGCGTGGGTGAATTGTCTGGTGGTGAGCGCGGCCGTCTGCATTTATCCAAACTGCTGCAAGTTGGCGGCAACATGCTACTGCTTGATGAACCAACCAACGATCTGGATATTGAAACGCTGCGAGCGCTGGAAAACGCCCTGCTGGAATTCCCGGGTTGTGCAATGGTTATTTCCCATGACCGTTGGTTCCTTGACCGTATCGCAACACACATCATTGATTATCAGGATGAAGGTAAAGTTTCCTTCTTTGAGGGTAACTTCAGCGAATACGAAGATTATAAAAAGCGGACAATGGGCGCTGAAGCACTACAGCCTCACCGTATCAAATATAAAAAGATCAGCAAATAAGTTGATAAAAAAACGGCCTGCTATCAGGCCGTTTTTTCGTCGTTATGGTCATCATCATATGACCATATTAGCGATGACTACACGAGCACTCTCTGTTCCAGAAAAGATTCATAAGTTTTCACCGCTTTCCCGCGTGCTAAAGTGATAACGCTGTCTGCATGTTGCATCAGGCGCTTATCTTGGGAAGCAATCACAACTGTGCCTTTCTGTTCATGTGCAATAAATTTAAGGATATTCATGAGCGTCTGAAACGCTTGATGATCTAAGTTATGTGTTGGATCATCGGCAAATAAATATTCAGGTCTTCTGACAATGGCTTTTGCTATCGCAGCCAATTGTTTCTCGTTTTCAGACAACTCCCCTGGGTAATAACGGCTTTTATTGCCTAATTTCACAATATCTAACGACTTCTGTGCGATCTTTTCAGCTTGCTCGCGAGAAAGTGATAATCCATGTGAAGTTGATAATAACAAGTTATCTAACAGTGTAAGCTCACTGAATAAGTTGAATCCCGGGAAAATAAAACCACTATTTTCTGAGTGAAACTGTTCTAATTCTACCTCATTCATTAGTTTCAACTTGTTATTATTAATTAATACATCTCCTTGATCTGGTTGTAACATACCCGACGCAATCGACAGCATAGTGCGGTTTGTCGACGCCTTCGGCCCTGTTATCAAAGTAATTTCACCTGGTATAATAGAAAATGTGATATCTGAAATCATTTCATGATTAACTGTAGTATCAGTTAAACCATATGAAATATTGATAACTTCAATCGATTTAAATTGATTTAAGTTCATATTCTCAACACAATTAGGTTAAAAGATTAAAACTTTTTCCTTAACATATGCTGTCTAAATTCCTTCGCAATAACACTAATATCCATATTGTATTGTGCGAGTAAAAATAGTTTATATATGAAATATCTTCGCCCGGTATATAAGCCATCTTATGTCAATTATTATTTACAACGACCATATAATAAACGAGATATTTCTTAGTCTTAGAATAAAAAAACAAATAATATTAATTAATTACGTATAAGGTAAAGACTAAGTTAAATAAAAATAGTATAAAAACTTCTATCTTTATCTAATATAATAATAAGGAAAAAAGTCATTATATATTTCATTAATGTTTTAATGTTATCTTTTCATTGCCTCCATTGTTGTAATAAGCCTAAAATCTATGTGGATTAATTAATAACTAATAAATTTTATATAAATAAATCAATAGGTCTGTTCATTAAATGACTTATTTCCCTACAATTCAAGTCAAAACAGTAATGTTTAAGCATCAAAAAATATTATTATCACAATTTATTTTATTACTATTGTAAAAATAACCGCACTAAACATTCAATTAAATGTTAATGCGGAATAAATAGGCAGAAATAAATGTTTCCATGGAAAATAAATCATTATCAATTAATTGAGATAATAATATAAGATTTATCTATAAAACAGATAAATCTTAGCTACTCCATTAACATTTTTTGCACTAATTCAACACAGCTTAAAAAGCGTTGATCATAATCAGATGAATTGACGCAAATATAATCGATATTATTTTTCATTAACAAGCTTTCGAGTAATAACTGGAATTCTTTGCGATCCCGTTCACTGCCTAAACTTCTTAAGCCATCAGCGACCCAAGGAGTGTTGTTTTCTAAAAGAATAACTAAATCAAAGCGGTATTCGTCTATCAGGGCCTGAACAAAAGGATGCTCTTTTCCTTCATAGCGTTTGCAAAAGGCTTGTGTTGTCACGAAATCGGTGTCAATAAAAGCCACTTTATTGGCATATTTAACTGAAAAATCAATATATTGAGCATGGCCTAATGCAATTTTATCATAGTCAGAATATTGCAAGGCTCTTTCATCTCCGCCCAACTGGGAAAATACATATTCACGGCCGTATTCCCAGGCGCTGGTTGTGTTGAACATATTGGCTAGTTTATTGACCAGCGTTGATTTACCACTCGATTCCCCGCCAAGAATAGCGACAGTACGCACAAAAAAGGGCTTCACTTCGGTTGGGATATACTCCCAATAATGGAAAGGAGCCTGACGGATTTGGCTGCCACTGATGTTCATAAATGAGCGCTGCGGGTCGATAAGAACGGTTTCGATGTCGAAGTATTCTTTATAATGAGCGGCATCTTGTGCTTCACTGGAATAGATATATTTCGGATTCATGCCTTTTTCCGCCATGAAGGTTTTTATGCCTTGGCTCCATGTTTTCCAACCATTGGGGTAAGGTTCCATTCCGTGTTCGTCAAATGCATGGATAATTATATTTTTCTGATATTTAAACGTTTGCAGTAACCATCTCAAGCGATCGCTTACTGTCGGTTGCTGGGACATGGAACTGTTGATGAACAGCTCACGATCGCGCAATTCATCATAACAAAGAACAACATGTAATTCGTCAACCTGACTGGATGCACGTTGGATCAAATAAATATGACCTGTATGCAATGGGTAAAATTTACCAAACACAACACCGACGGTTTTCTTTTCCATGGGATAGGCTAATCCTAAATATTGATGGAGAGATGCAAGTTTCTGTGCGCTGGGGCTTTTTATTTTGTCGTTAATGAGCTGGCTTAAATAGCCTTTTGTCATACCATTCGCATCAGCAACTTGTTGTAATGTGTAACCCGCTTGTTTGATCGCTTCTTTTAAGTAGTCAAACTGCTTCATAAAACCCCCTCTTGTTTAATATACTAAACAAAATAGCATGATTGTTATGAAAGGTAAAAATATAAAGAAAACAAATAGCACATTATCAAGCCAATCATTAATTGATTTGAGTATGGAGACGCATGCATTTTGTTAGATTGTTTTTTAATCGTTATAAAAATGAATATATAACTGATTGCGGTTTAAAATATTGATAGGGTTTTGCAAAAATAAATTGAAATAAAAAGGGAAAGCCGAAGAAGTTAAATAATATAATCTATGACGTTAAGTGATTTATTATTTGCCTGTATCATTTGGAGTGATGATAGCAGGCAAATAATAATGCATACCTAATGGGTTCTGTATGTCGGCCGTTTATGGGCGAAGTGGTTAGTCATTAAGATCTTCCAGAACTGATAAAGCATCAGACAACTTTTTCACGCCGAATACTTTCATATTGGGTAAATCTTTTTTCGGCATATTTGCGTATGGAACAATAGCCCGTTTAAAACCATGCTTGGCCGCTTCTGAAATACGTTCCTGACCGCTGGGAACCGGGCGAATTTCTCCTGCCAGACCGACTTCACCAAATACCACTAAATCTTTGGGCAGGGGCCTGTCACGGAAACTGGACACCAAAGAGAGCAATAAAGCGAGATCGGCACTTGTCTCTGTTACTTTTACTCCGCCCACGACATTGACGAAAACATCTTGGTCAGCCATTTGCAGACCGCCGTGTCGATGCAGGACAGCGAGCAAAATAGCCAGCCTGTTTTGTTCAAGCCCCACGGCTACCCGGCGTGGATTTGACATCATGGAATGATCGACCAGAGCCTGAATTTCCACCAGCAAAGGGCGAGTGCCTTCCCAGACAATCATAACGGAGCTGCCTGAGGTAATCTCATCCCCACGGCTCAGGAAGATAGCGGAAGGATTGCTGACTTCCCGCAACCCCTGTTCGGTCATTGCAAATACGCCCAGTTCATTTACCGCACCAAAGCGGTTTTTGTGGCTGCGCAGGGTACGAAAGCGGGAGTCTGCTTCGCCGTCCAGCATTACTGAGCAGTCTATACAGTGTTCGAGCACTTTGGGGCCGGCCAGAGAGCCATCTTTTGTCACGTGCCCGACCATAATAATGGCAACACCACGGGTTTTGGCAAAACGGGTCAGGTAAGCGGCGGTTTCCCTTACCTGAGCCACACTACCCGGTGAGGATTGAATGTCCGCCATGTGCATAACCTGAATTGAGTCAATAACCATCAGTTTTGGCTGTTCTTGCTCTGCTGTCAGGCAAATTTGCTCAATGCTGGTTTCTGACAGCATATTCAGTTGATCGGTCGGCAAACCCAGCCGATATGCCCGCATCGCCACTTGTTGTAATGATTCTTCCCCCGTCACATACAGGGTTTTCATCTGTGTCGATAGTTGGCACATAGTTTGTAACAGCAGGGTACTTTTCCCGGCTCCCGGGTTACCGCCAATCAAAATAGCACTGCCGGGAACCACGCCGCCGCCGAGAACGCGGTCAAACTCTTTGAATCCAGTGGAAAAGCGGGGCAATTCTTCCAAACTGATATCAGACAGTTTCTGGACTTTACTGATGCCGGTATCTCCGGCATAACCGCTGAAACGTTCATTGCGGGAAGATGGCGCTGCGGCCAAACGTACTTCTGTAATAGTATTCCATGCGTGGCATGCGGTACATTGCCCCTGCCAGCGGGGATAATCCGCGCCACATTCGTTACAGACAAATGCCCGTTTTGCTGCTTTTGCCACTTTGCTCTCCCTTAATATGGTTACTCTTGGCTGTTTTTTAGCCTTTCAAGGTAAAACTTAACACTTATTAGGGGTTTTCCCTTCAGCCTTTTAAGTTATGACCTCGTTGGTGATACTTCATTTAACACTTATTGGGTATCTGATTAACGCTCTTCGTGCTTCAGGCCGCCACTCAAAACACATAAAACGCCCATTAAATCTGCATGACGGATGGCAACCTTGGCCTGCGCATAAACTTTGGGTTTAGCATGATAGGCGATACCCAATCCGGCCTTGCGGATCATTTTCAGGTCATTGGCGCCATCACCAATAGCGATGGTCTGGCTTAATGGAATACCCAACTCTTTTGCCAGCCTTATCAATGTGGTTGCTTTACATTTTGCATCGACAATCGGCCCTTTGACTTTACCCGTCAATTTGCCATCTTTTACCTCAAGTTGATTAGCCACTGCGGCATAAAGGCGTAATCGCTGGCGGAGATTATCGGAGAAGAACGTGAATCCCCCAGACGCAATTGCCACATGCCAATCCAATGATTGCAACTTGCGCACAAGGCTGGTCAGCCCCGGCATCAAAGGAAGTGTATCCATCACGTGCTGCAAGATAGAGATATCAGCGCCTTTCAGTTGGGCAACCCGCGCATGCAGGCTCTCTGAAAAATCCAGTTCACCGAGCATGGCGCGCTCAGTGATTTCAGCTACTTTATCGCCAACTCCTGCCAGACGAGCAATTTCGTCGATACATTCTATCTGGATAGCGGTTGAATCCATATCCATCACCAAAAGGCCGGGGGAACGCAAACGCGGGATCTGCCCCAAGGGCACAACATCGAGCTGGAAATCATCGGCCAGCCGTTTGATGCGTGGTGAAAGACTGCCGGCGATACGGACAACTTGGTAATCATCAATGCGCCATGAAGACACAATGACCATAGCTGCGCCGAGGCGGTGTTGGAAATTGCTGATGCGTTGCTTATCCAAGCCACGGCCATATAACAACCAGCCACTGTCCCCGGCTCGGTAATCCAGCGGCATGACTTCATCGCCGCTGAGAGATAATGGTAATCCCGGCCATTTATGGATCTCATCCGGTAAGTAACGATAGGCCAGATTATTTGACATGAATATCGACTCCTGTAATTCCATACAATTTTGGGCAGGCAAAAAACGCTTTTCAAACTATCCTATCAATACCGCATCTGGCAACATGTGCTTTCCGAACATGGGATGGGATAACTATGATCAAAGCAAAACTAAAGTTTCGGCTGCACAAGACGGCGATTATTTTAATATGCATAGCTCTGCTGGTATTGCTGATGCAGGGCGTTTCGTATTTCAGCCGCTCCCAGCAACAGGCCCACATGGATCAGTTTGAGGATCTGGCTAAGACATTGGCAAAGCAGGTTGCATTCAGCTTGTCTGATTATATGGAGAATGGTAGCAAAGATCTTAATAATAAAAAGATTGTCGCGAATCTGAATTACTTGACGAGCGCAAGCCGCATTTTGGATGCCAGTGTTTATCTGGAAAATGGAACACAGATTGCACGAAGTGGTGAGCCGGTTTCTGTTCGTGAGCGGTTATCATTGGAAGGAAAAAAATCCAGTGGCTACTTTAACCAACAAATCGTTGTCCCTATACCGGGAAAAGACCATCCGAAAGGTTTCCTTCGTCTGACACTGGATACCCACAGATTGGCAACGGAGGCAAAGCAGGTTGATAACACCACGAACTTACTCCGGATTATGCTGCTGTTATCATTGGCGATTGGTTTTATTCTGGCTCATAACTTGCTGCAATTGTCGCCCAGCCGCTGGCAACAGTCACCTTACCTTTTGACTGCGAATACTAAATCACCAGACGAAGAAGACGGGAACAACAACTCTGCCCGTTAGCCGATCTTTATATCAAGCCGGAATTTATCTCAGCCTATCACCGCAAAAGTGAGTGATAGGCTGAAAACATTTTTTGATGCTTTTTAAGATTTAAAGCGCCCAATGAAGCAATGGCACCCATAAATCAAATCTTTTCAGGAACCGTTTTCCCATAATACCGTTTAAAACAAATGGAATAGACCAAAGCGTATAGCAGTGCAATCACAATAGCGCCATAAAGCACGACGGAGCTGTGTGAAATGGCAACGTTCACAAATGGAAGTTTGTTGAAACGGAAAATGTACATATGAAACGTTATTGCCATCACGGTGAACAGTATTCCCGCCGCATTGTGATGGATATGGCTCGATATCAGGAGCCGCTTTATTATGAGAAAGAAAGGAATAAGCATCAATAAAGAAATAACTATGTAAATCATTATCACTTCCTTAAGTTTAACTCGGATTTTTAATGAGGCAGAGATACTGATTGTTGTCATGCTTAAGCCGAAAATGACGTCATGGCAATCCCATAATTGGCTTATAAATAGAAATTTTTTCAGTATCTGACCATCTGGTTTTTTAGTTATTTAACTAGATGAAGTAAGCCTACATCATGAAGAATATATAAATAGTAAATATAGTTATTATTGGAAAAGTCGATTTTGTTTATAAATTATTATGTTTTAGAGGCATTATTTTTGCGGGGAGAAATTATGTGTGAAATAGAAAATCATGTATGAAAGTGAAAATGCGCAAATAGAGCACGCTGGGACAGGTTACATGACCTGAACTCTGCCGGAACACAGAATTCAGGTCAGTTGAAATGAATTAGATGAATGGATATTAATCCTGATATTTTCTCAGACAAAGTCATGTTGTGTTTGTTCTTTAACCAGTCCGTTGTTTCCGTTAATCATTTTGTAACCAATTTTATGACGTTTCTTTTAAAGAAAGTTTGTTTCGGTCGATGATGTTTTAAAATTGAGCGCCTTAAAGTTGATTGTAAGTGTCAGGATTTGGGCCTATCCGCTTACCGATATCTAATTCAGCCATAGCCGTTAAATCTTCTTTTTCTAACCTAAAATCAAACACATCAAAATTCTCTTTAATGCGGGAAGGAGTAACTGATTTAGGAATAGCAATCATGCCGCGTTCAAGATGCCAGCGAATGACAATCTGCGCTGGCGTCTTATCGTGTTTAATCGCCAGTTGTTCAACGAGTGAAGAATTAAAAACACCTTTCCCCCCTCGTGATAATGGGCTCCAGGATTCCGTTGTAATATGGTGGGTGGCATTCCATGAATGAAGCTGCCGCTGTTGTAACAAAGGATGCAATTCAATTTGATTGATTGCAGGGGTTACGCCCGTTTCTGTGATCAATTTCTGCAAGTGTTCAATATGAAAATTACAAACACCGATACTGCGGCTCAATCCAGCCTCTTTCAGCTCGATCAGTTGCTTCCAGGCCTCAACATAATGATCCTGTTCGGGTACAGGCCATTGAATGAGATAGAGATCAACATAGTCTAGCTGTAGCCTATCCAAACTTTCCTGTAATGCTGTTTTTGCATCCAGATGGCGATCATTCCAGAGCTTGGTGGTGATAAAAATTTCTTCACGTGGTATATCGCTCTCTTTCAGTGCCTTCCCGACACCTTCTTCATTATGATAAATTGCTGCTGTATCAATGGAACGATAGCCTACTTCTAATGCGGTGTGGATAGCTCCAACAACCTGCTCATTATTCGCTTTCCAAACCCCCAGCCCCAGTTGAGGCATGTGGTTATCGTCAACGAGTTTAATAATTGTCTGCAGACCCATTCTTACCTCCTCAGGTTTAAGTTTTCAGATGGACGCCTCATAAATCCGCTTACTGATATCAAGCGTAATATCCTGATGTTCACCGAGAGAAACTAAACCTTGTTGTTCTAATTTATTAACCATGGCCGGAATAGAACTGCCATCAAGCTGATAATCAGAAAGGTGGGTTTTTATGCCCAAACTTTCAAAAAACTGACGAGTGGCATAGATGGCCTTATCAATTCTTTCGTCTTCAGAGCCCTCTGTTAAATTCCAAACACGCTCTGCGTATTGCAGAAGCTTATCGTGTTTTACATCGCGTTTTTCCTGCAAAAGTTGCGGCAAAATAATCGCCAGTGTCTGGGCATGATCTAAACCGTGAAATGCGGTTAGTTGGTGAGCCAGCATATGGGTCGCCCAATCTTGCGGCACACCAGCACCTAAAACGCCATTCAGTGCTTGAGTGGCGCTCCACATGATATTGGCACGGACGTCATAATTTTCAGGCTCTTCCAGCGCCTTTGGCCCTTCTTCAAGTAACGTCATCAATAAGCCTTCAGCGTAACGATCTTGTACTTTTGCATTGACAGGGTAAGTCAGGTATTGCTCCAACGTATGGACAAAAGCATCCACAATGCCGTTGGCGACTTGTCTTGGAGGCAGGGAAAACGCGGCAGCAGGATCGAGGATGGCGACTTGGGGATAAACAAAAGGAGAAGCAAAATGGAGTTTGTCATCGGTTTCACGACGGCTGATGACAGAAATATTATTCGTTTCTGAACCTGTTGCGGGCAATGTCAGTACACAAGAAAACGGGATGGCTGAAGTGATATGGGCACCGCCGCTTGTCATGATTTCCCATGGATCTGCACCAGGATACTTCGCTGCCGCAGCGATGAATTTGGTGCCATCAATGACAGAACCGCCCCCAACGGCCAGTAGATAATCAATCTTGTTCTGATGAATGTATTCGACGGCCTTGATAAGGGTTTCATAAGCGGGATTGGGTTCAATTCCTCCGAACAATTCAACGGAATAACCCTCCAATGCGGCATGGACTTGAGAAAGGACACCATTATGTTTAATGCTGCCGCCGCCATAAATTAACAATATTTTTGCATCTTTGGGGATTTCATTGCTTAGCTGGGCAATTTGCCCTTTGCCAAAAATGACTTTAGTGGGTGTGTGTAGAGTAAAGTTTTGCATAAAAACCGCCTTTACTTGCAGTATCGTATAACCCGTGGCGATACTATTGAAACTGTTTTTTATTGTATTTTCATGATTTATTATTTATTAAAATTACTTAATTAAGTGAGTGGCCCATTCCGTTAAGAATATACATTTCGTTAAGAATATAAGTTATACAGCAGGTGGAATAGCGCTGTATTTAATCCTCAGTCAGTAATAATACCAGTTGGAATGGGCTGGGCGTTTAAATTTTTCGTAATGAAAAGAAAATTTTCTTTTGTATAAGATGAATTAAATGATAAGGATATTTACTTAGTTTTTTTGAGTAATTTTTTCTTGTGACGCCAGTACATCAGCAAGGAAGCAGACAAGCCACTGATCAACAGAATGACGGGTAAAATGAGCAAAATATTCATGACCAGCTCCTGATGAGCCTTGATAAATGGGATCTGGTTCAGGATATAGCCAAAACCCACCACAATAATGACCCATAAAAAGCCACTTAACCAGTTAAAAAACTGAAAGCGTTTATTATTTAGACCAGAAATACCGGCAAAGGTTGGTAACAAAGTGCGGACAAATGCTAAGAAACGACCAATAAGAAGGGCAGATAAGCCGTGTTTGGCGAACAGCAGATTGGTTTTTTGTCGATAATGCAAAGGAAGTTGGGCAAGCCAGTTTTTGACAATATGGGTATGGCCGAGCCAGCGCCCTTGCAAATAACTCAACCAACATCCCAGGCTGGCAGCGATGGACAGCAGGACAACGGTGGGAATAAAGCTCATGACACCTTTGGCTATCAAGGCGCCAGACAATAACAATAGCGTATCTCCGGGTAAAAAAGCAGTAGGCAACAGTCCATTTTCCAGCAAAATCGTGGCAAAGAGGACTCCATAAATAACCCAGATGAAATCCGGATTGGCGAGTTGGTTAAAATCATGATGCCAGAGCGCATGCACGATCTCGCTTAACGTTTCCATTGTTTATCCTGTAATTTTGGCAAGTAAACTAATTAACAAAAGATCCTTTTCAGTGTAACCCATAACAGGGAGATCGGAGTTGATTTGATCAGCATACGGGACAGAAAAAGGCAAAAAACTGCGGTTGTTTGTCATTGGTGGATGATCAACATGGAGTGGTAAGCATGAGCCAGAAATTCGGCAGCACGTTTCAGCGTACCCAAAATGCCGTAATCCCTCACTCCATTTCCTTTGGAATGAGGGGAATATTAGCGATGTGATGATTGCCGCTGGTGGTTTAATGGCAGTGGAAATAGGGATAATAGTGTAACTGTACTATACGCGTCGTACTTCAAGGTGCATGTATCATCATCCCGCGACGCGGGATGATGATACGTTGCTTCCTGAAACTTGGAGTTAATAGGCTATAACCACTTATTTTAGCCGTGCGATCCATGCCACCATAAGGATCGCTACCGCAGCAATACCGGTAGCCACGTAGCCGATACTGCCCAGACCCCATTGTGAGATTGCTACCCCGCCAATGATTGCCCCTAATCCTGTCCCTGCATTAGCAGCAGAAACGTTCAAAGTACCTGCCAGCGCTTGGGCGCGCGATGCGGATTTCATGACACGTATCTGACAGATGGGAAATAATGCGGTGTAAGCAATTCCCCACATTGCCAAAGAGATCCCAAGCAGTAACGAAGAACCCGCCAGCGGTACACTCAAGCTCATTCCTATACCTAACAGCAATGTGAATATCACCGTGGCTCTTAGTGGATTGCTATCAACAAATCGACCACCGAGCCAGTTTCCGATCAAGCCAATGGCACCAAAACCCATCAGCCACCATCCGACATATGCCGTCTGAACTCCGGCAATGCGCTCTAATGTATTGGCTAAATAAGTGTAAGCCGTGAACATTGCGGTAAAAACAACAACAGAGAGCACGAGGTTCGCGACAAATCGCCGATCTTTTAGAATCCGTATTTGTTCCTTAATTTTTATCTTCTCCGGCCGTGCAACAACGGGCATGAAGACAAACATGAGAATTGCCATCAAAAGTGACAGGCCGGCCAAGCCCCAGAATGTGCTTCGCCAACCAACGGAATCGGATGCAAGTGTGCCCAGTGGAATACCAAAAAGCAGCGCTGCTGAAATGCCCAAATAAACTTGTGAAACCGCTCTGCCTGCACGTTTGGGGCCGACAATTTGCCCGGCTGTTTCGCTGGCGGTTCCCCAAAATACAGGGAGCATCAAGGCAGGAATAAAACGGGCGATAGCAAGTATCCAAATATTTTGGGCAACTGCGGCTAGCGCATTGGAAGCTGAAAATATCAGCAAAATGACGATAAATAAGCGCTTGCGGCTAGATGTGCCAGAGGCGTTTGGTCGTCTACATGTGTTGCCGCTACTTTTACAGTTCACGGAACAGCATCCCCATTTATTGCCCCACGTATCATTTACCGATCGTTTTGTTGATTTACAGGATGAGGGAATTGATGTGGCGGTACGCATTGGGGGAGCGGAATATTGGCCGGCTTCTTTGGGGCATAGCTATCTTGGCTGCGAACGCATGATTTTTTGTGCCTCGCCCGATTATTTAGCAAAACGCGGTGTACCCACATCGATAAATGAGTTGGTATCCCATGATTCTGTGCTCTATGGTAAGGCTGATGGGAGTACAACCCCTTGGTTGATTTTGAATAATACCGGGTTGGTTGAACGTAAAACAATGGAAGGGCGCATTATTGTTGGCAGCGGAGAAGCAAAAGTTAGTGCCGTCAAGGCTGGATATGGCATAGCACAATTAGCGACATGGTTGGTACGTGATGATATCAAGCGAGGTGATTTAGTGATGATTTTGCCTGAGCTAATCACCGATGGCTTGCCGCTTCATTTAATGTGGCCGATTGGAAGGCAATTATTGCCAAAGGTGAGTGGCATATTGGCGTTTCTGAGAAAAGAGTTGCGAATTAACTAGATACATTATCCACAACTCGTATCATTTTCAGAATCATCTTTAATGAGCAAATTAACGGCCTCTGAGGCGAGAGAAACCTGCGACCAGATCATCAATCAAATCTTGCGGATCTTCCAACCCTATGTGCAGGCGAATCAATGTGCCGGTTTTTAGCGGCAGGTTATATTGGCGCAGTATTTTGAGCGCCTTGGGTTGAATTTCCATAATCAGTGATTCAAACCCTCCCCATGAAAACGCCATTTTAAAATGCTTCATGTTATCGAGATAATCAGACAGTTGCTTGGAGGTCAGTTGAGTCTTCAGGAGGAAAGAAAATAGCCCACACGATCCTGTAAAATCACGTTTAAAATAGATGTGCCCGGGGCAGGAAGGCAGGGCAGGGTGGTAAACTTCACTCACTTCTGGCCGTTGTGCGAGCCATTTAGCAATGTGAATGCTGCTTTTTTCATGCTGCTTTAGACGCACAGCCAGTGTATGCAAACCACGGGTTGCCATATAAACCGTATCGGGATCAGCAATTTGTCCCAGCAGATAAGATTTTTCCCTGAGTTGCTCCCAGCATCGGGCATTGGCGACAGCGGTTCCCAGCATTCCATCCGAATGGCCGATAATATATTTGGTGGCAGATTGGACAGAAATATCAACACCGAATTCCAGCGCCTTGAACAGAATGCCGGCCGACCATGTATTATCAATAATGATCACAATCTTAGGGTTAATCTGACGGGCAGCTTGTACGATAGCGGGAACATCTTGGACTTCCATCGTCAAAGAGCCGGGGGATTCAAGAAAAAGCACTTTAGTGTTTGGCTTAATGAGCGCTGCAATGCCTTTCCCAATCATCGGATCAAAATAATCGGTGGTAATGTTCATCTTGCGCAGGAAATGATCGCAAAAAGATTGGGTTGGTTCGTACGCGGTTCCTGTCACCAGCACATGATCGCCGCTTTCCACAAAAGCCAGAATCGAGCTCGTAATTGCGGCCGTACCGGAAGGATATAATGCGCAACCGGCTCCGCCTTCAAGCGTGGTCATGGCATCCCGAAAGGCGAAATGCGTCATCGTGCCACGGCGGCCATAAATTAATGTGCCCTTATGGTGGGTTTTTAAAGCATGTTGCAGGTCTTCAATGGTATCAAAAATGACCGATGATGTACGTTGAATAAGGGGATTTACGGCCCCTTGCGTGTATTTTTTTTCCCTTCCTACATTGACCAATAAAGTGTCTATCTTCTTTTTTGCCATGGCATCTTACCCCATATGAATTTTTTGATTTACCGTTTAATGGCCAATTAAATTGTTCAAATAATGATTAGCAAGTTAAAAGATTTAGGTTGGATTTGCCAAAGGGATTCTAACAACTTGACGAAAATTCAAGATGATCAGTCGATGTTAAACCAGAAGAGATCCGCAGAGGTGTACCATTAATCGGTACTTTTTTATTAAATAGTAATGATAATTACTATCAAATCGCCCAATGTCTGATATCATTTGCAGCTGACTTTTTCCCTCTGATGGTTCGTGGGCAAGTGAGTGAGCTCTTGGAGTAAGAAAGTAAAACGCATGACTCAGGTCATATTAGGATTAGCAAGATGAGTAAACGCGATTCACTGCTAAGTAACAAAATCTATAAAAAGAGAGAGTAAGGCTAACTGATGCGTAATTTGACAGCTTCTATTCTATTGGCATTCGGATTAACAAGTTCAGCATGGGCTGATACATCGGCTGTTACGCCAGAAAATCAGGCTGCTGCTCAGGTAGCCGCTCCGGCAACCACAGAATCTTCCGCCGCTTCACAAACAACAGCACCGAAAACGGATGCCTCATCAAACGCGGGAACACAGACCGCAGAGACAGTGACTACTGAAACCACAGTTACTGAAACCGCTATAATGCCAGTTGATGAAAAATCTGAAAACTTGTCCAGTGGCTTTGCAACTGATCTGTCTGTTTTTGGCATGTACCAGAACGCGGACGCAGTAGTAAAAACGGTGATGATAGGGTTGGTGGTAGCCTCCATTATCACATGGGCACTATTTTTCTCCAAAGGCGTTGAATTGCTAACAGCACGTCGCCGCTTGCGCAAAGAGCAACTGGCTCTGGCAGATGCTGCCAACTTAGATGCAGCAGTAAAGACTGCCGCTGAGTTTGGCAAATTGAGCATCAGCCGCCTGTTATTGAACGAAGCACAATCAGAACGCGCTTTGTCAATTGAAAGCACAGATAAAACGGGTATCAAAGAGCGCACGGCATTCCGTATGGAGCGCTCCGTTGCTGCAATTAGCCGCCATATGGGACGTGGTAACGGTTATCTGGCAACTATCGGCGCAATCTCCCCGTTTGTCGGCCTGTTCGGGACAGTTTGGGGGATCATGAACAGCTTTATCGGTATCGCCCATTCACAAACCACGAACCTGGCTGTTGTTGCTCCGGGTATTGCAGAAGCATTGCTGGCAACCGCACTTGGTCTGGTCGCCGCTATTCCTGCGGTTGTGATTTATAACGTCTTTGCCCGTGTCATCACGTCATATCGTGGGCAAGTGGGGGATATGGCTGCTCAGGCAATCCTATTGCTGGGGCGTGATCTTGATCTGGCTGACAGCAAAGCAGAAAAAACAGAGGCAAGGTAATTAACTATGGCAATACGTCTTAATGAAGATTTGGACGATAGCGGTGAATTGCATGAAATCAACGTCACGCCATTTATTGACGTGATGTTGGTACTGCTGATTATTTTCATGGTAGCAGCGCCACTGGCAACAGTAGATATTAAAGTTGATTTGCCGGCATCATCAGCCCAGCCGCAACCGCGGCCAGAAAAGCCAGTATTTCTGACCGTGAAAGCGGATCATCAGCTTTATGTGGGTGATCAACAAGTTGACCGCGATACCTTATCCTCGGTATTGGATCAGACTACACAATCCAACAAAGACACGACGATTTTCTTTCAGGCAGATAAAACTGTCGATTATGAGACGTTGATGAGTGTCATGGATTCCCTGCGCAAAGCAGGTTATCTCAAAATTGGGTTGGTAGGCATGGAAAATGTGGCAGCCCAATAAGCTTGCTTGATTTTCTGAAAATATAAATGGCCCTGCCCTGAATAAGAGCAGGGCCATTTAATATCTTTATTTTTTCCTTATATGCTAAATTTTGAAAAACAAATAAGTAACAAATAAATATAATTTGGCTTTTGTCATTATAGATTTTTAATTGAAATTAAATAAATAAAGTTATTTTGATACAAATAAAAAACTTTCATTTTTTCATTAAAAATAACGTAATTATTCATATTTATAGCATATTAAAATTAAAGAGTTCTCAGACAGAAAGGTGTGCCGTTATATTAAATCAAAACGAGACATCAACTTGAATGGAGAACAATATGAAATTGGATCAATACGCGGCAGAAAATAAAGTGCCTGTGTCCGAGGTTCCCAGCATTACCTTGAAAATGTTAACCTCACAAATAGAAGGTGTTTCCCGCCCTGGAGGCATATTTACCAAAGAAGACCTCATTAATCTCAAGCTATATGCAAAACGCAGTTTGGAACTGCCTACTACGCTTGAAGGGGTAAAAGAATATATTGGTTATAGTGATATTGATATTAATGGGCTGAAACCAGAAAATATTACATCTTTATTTAAAGATATTCATTCTCATGCTGCCAGTTGGAGTGGCGTAGAAAGTAAAGTTCAACAACAAAGCATTGACTTGGAAGATGCCGGCAAACAAATCACCTCAACTGGTAGAGAAATAATCAGTGTGATTAACCAGATGCCGATTATTGAACGAGTAAAGAAAAAACTGGGAGAATTAACAGACGAACAGCTGGCTGAAATAACCTATACCAATGATGATAAAGAAATCTCTGTTGCTTTGGGTGATATTCTCGACAGTATGAAGAAAGTCATTATAAAACAGCAGGAAAATACCCAAAAAGTCAAAACTGCGGTATCTGACTTTAAGCTGGAATTGATTGGTGGGGAATTATCAAACGGTAAGATTGTTCAAGGGTTACAGCCACAGGTCAATAGCAAGAAAAAATTGATGGATGACAATAAACTTTCTGTCACTATCAAAGAACTGCAAGACAAGATCGATGAGAAAAATAAAGAAATTGAGCAACTCAAAAAAGACTATGATAAATATGTTGGCTTAGCGTTCTCTGGAATGGCTGGTGGAATTATTGGCTGGGCAATTACCGGTGGAATATTTGGTGATAAAGCGGAAAAAGCCCGTAAAAGGAAAAACCAGCTGATTGAAGAAGTTAAAGGGCTACAAGATCAAGTTAAAAACAAAAGTGCATTACAAACAGCCATCCAAAATTTGTCCCTAAACTTCTTTAACATTCATACTTATATGTTGGATGCGGAAGTTGCCTTAAACCACTTGGATTTCATGTGGAGCACGATGTTAACTCAAATTACCACGTCTAAAGAGAGATTCGCAGAAATTAATGACGCATTGAGACTTACTTCCTTTGTGGCAACGTTTGAGCAAGTCATTAGTCCTTGGGAAGAAGTTAAAGGATCTTCCAGTCAATTAATTAAGACCTTTGATGAAGCACTGGCTGAATATAGAAAACTCTATAGCTAATCGTTCTATAGTTAATTTTCTCCTGAAATAATTGATCAAATAAAAAGGATATTTCAATGTCTGAAGTTATGAACTCTCAAAAAGAAAATATGTACCCTCAAGTCAATATAAAAGCGTTAGAGCTTGCTGTAAAAAATATTTGGTCTTTATCTGCCATGCAAAAAACGGATTTGGGGCCAATCAACGAAAAAACTAAACGCCTTGAACTTAATAGCCGCGATCTCACTCAATCCATGCATGAATCTGTAACGCAATTGTCAGCGGAATTAAAGCAACTGACTGGCGGGGAAATTTTTCAGACGATTATGCAAATTGATGAAGCCATGAAAGATCCTTCCTTGAGTGAAGATGACCGCAATAGCTTGTTGCAAGAGCGTGAACAACTGATCCAGAAATTATCGAAAGATATCGACCGTGTGATTGTAAGCTTCAGCGGGAAATCCGGTCAGCTGGCTGAGAAAATGAGCTATGTCCGTAATATTGTATTGGCTGAACGCCTGCATGATCTGATAGAACAAACAGAAGCGCAAGAAACAGAGCTTCAGGCTGATATCAAACAGAAAGGTGAACAAAGAGATAAATTAAATGCTGATCGAGATAAAATCATCGAAAGCCAAGACGTTATTCGTGCAAACAACATTGCGGATATGTTTAAAGATTTTATCCCTAGTGCCAGTGATATTGATAAATTAGATCTCTCTGATCCTAAAAAAGAAGCGATTAAACAGGCCATCAAACAAGGTGTAGAAATAGTCAGAAAGATATTGGGCAAAGTTTCAGAGGGATTGAAATATATCGATTTAGCTGACACCAGAACAAAACTGACTGACCAAATTGAGCAAGTAATCAAAGAGACGGATGCGCTGAAAACCAAACTGCAGGCAGTGACGCAACGTTTATCTGACTTGAACAATGTGATGAAAATAGATTCAGAGCGCAATATTCTTCTTTTAGAAGTGAATAAAGTGCATCAGGCATGGAGTCTGTTTTCCGAACAACTGCATAAATTATCAGGCAGTGAAATCAATCAGAGCGAATTGGGCAACCTGATAAACGGCCAATTAACCTTTTTGGATGATTTGGTTACTCAATATCTTGATTTGAAATAGTCATATACGCGTCGTACTTCAAGGTGCATGTATTATCATCCTGCGACGCGGGATGATAATACGTTGCTTCCTGAAACTTGGAGTTAATAGGGTATAGATAAAAATAACCAATTTATATAAATTATATAGCAAAAGGCCGGAAATTTTATCCGGCCTTTTTGTGTTTAATCGCATTCACATAATGAGTGATTCTGTCAGCGTAGCTGGCTGCTGAATCACAAAATTGCGTGCAGGATTAGAAAATGTTTTTCAGCAAGAATATATTGCTCTGATGTTGAGGATATACCAGATGGATGAATATTTCTCGCTCAACAGTCTATAATCATTGATGAATAAAAAATATTATTAACAAAGAGAAACTGAGCAATGAATATTATTGATGCCTATTTGAGTGATAATTTTATTTTAGAACAAGACTTTTTATCGGGTAACGCATGCTCTCTTGATGAGTTGGTTATCTGGCAAAAAAATAAAATATTCCCATTACCCTCTTATATAACAGAGAACATATATTCGGTTATTTCATTTTTTGGTGAGCATAATATAAATAAAAGTAATAAATGGTATGCCAAAGGGCTGTGTGATTGGGTTAATTTAGTGAGGGAATACAGTTACGATCATAATAAGTTGAAAAATCTATTTTTTTACAGATATGAAAATAAAATAAAAGAACTACAACAGTTAGGTATCTATGATAATGAAACTGACTATAGTCAGGTGATGGAAGAAGCGTGGAATCATTTTCTGGATGGCACGTATGGGGTTTGTACAAAAGATAATTCACCGGAACAAATCGCGGTCAAAGGGGTGGCCATTAGGGTTATAGATAGAATAACGGAAAAACAACTAAGAAAGTCTATTCCTGAATCAGATATGAATACCTTGATAACATCAGTCAATCTCCTCGACGAAGTTAGTTCAATGTTTGCTCCCCACGAAAGAGAACGTAGTTCACGCAAAAGATGTATAGAATTGGTGCGTTCTAAATATCTAATCTGAAAATTTTTATAGGTAACCAGAGTATGACTGTTAAAGAATGTCATACTCTGGATGATTTTTTATGACTGAATGGATGGCTGAAATGAACATATCAAAAGCAGGTTCATTGCATGATAGCGATCAGTAAAACCCATTAATTCAGCTCTTTGAGCATTCTTTCCAACGGATATACTGCCCGTATTACCACTTCATCACGCATTTGCGCGCCCTGTGACAGTAATTTTTGTGCATCCTGCCGTTGTTGTGGAGAAAACGTTTTTCCCGATTTCAGATGATCTAACATGAGCAAGCCCAACTCAGCAATCTCTCCCACGTCATTCGCGACAGGGACAAGATCACTCATCATGTAGTTCGCTCTGACTATTTTCATGACGGCATTGTGGTTATCCCGCCAACGAATCAACCTATCGCGCAACGCCTGCTCTGCCTGCCAATCCTGTTTATTTTTTAAGAATTGAGTCACCCATATATCCATCTCCCTGACAACCTGGCTTTCTGGCCCCAGGGCATCAGCAAAACGGTACAGAGGTTCATATTGATGGTAATTGCCGGCCTTGAATTTGGCATGATGGCGGGAATAATAGTGAGCGGGTTCTACCGCTTCTGCCAAGATTTGCAGTGGTTCGATATTTGTACTGTTTGCCAGACGGGTCATCAGCCGCTGGCTGCTGGCGTGTTGTTGCAAACCGACGGACACCGTCGTCCATGTATCCATTGCCTGCAAGCGTTGATACATGCGTTTTTCATTCGTGACATCCTTGGCAGACCAAAGCCGTTCAGCGATGGCAAAGGTGCGGGGCCAGAGCTTAATATCCAGTACTTCAGCCGTGACGTTTTCCGACCATAAAGCCGCTTCAGCACCTAAAATATTTTGTTGTTGGCGGGAAGCAGGTACGACAGGTGATTCGCCAACGGGGGAGACGGCCAGTTTTTCTCCGGAAATGGGATAGCGCACATTACCCAATAAAATATAACCGTCTGCGGTTTTCTGCTTTTGATTAAGATTCACAACAGGTGTGGTTTCGCCCATCCAACTGTCTACCGTAAATTTAACCGTATTTCCGTGCCAGACTATCTTATCGACAGCGCGGCGTGACTTGCCCGTGAAATCAATAAAACCACGCCAGTTATCTTGATTATCGCGGATCAACGTAAAGCTGCCGGTCACAGGGCTGCCTTTCAGGCGCGGCATGTTAAATGACCAGCTTTGTGACGTTTCACCGGCTTTCACGTTATTATCCACATCAAAGTGTTGCGGCAATATTTCATTGCGGTAGTGATAGGCCGTGCTTTGGGGCTGATCGAGGTAAAACCCGGTAGATAAAATGCCTTGGTAGCCTTTATCCGCGCTTTTGCCCAGCGAATCTTGGCCTTGCCATGATTGAATGACGATGGAATTAGGCAATGAAGGATGATAAATCTCATCCCAGCCCACCATTTTCCGCCCGTGCTTTTCAAGGATTTTTTCCAACTCCTGATTGAACCAGGCATGCAGGGAATGCGGATCTTTTAAGCCTTTTTCCTGCATAAACTTGCTTATTTTCGAGGAAGCCTGCCATTGCGATGCATCGACTTCGTCACCGCCAATGTGAATATAGGGATCGGGGAAAATTGCGGCGACTTCGCCAATTAAGGTATCGGCGAACTGATGAACTTTAGGTTTACTGGGATCTAATGTTGGTTTGTGAACCCCCCATTGACGCTCCATCTGATAATTTTTGCGTTCGCTTATCAGTTCAGGGTAGGCAACAGCAATGGCAGAAGCATGGCCGGGTAAATCTATCTCAGGTACAACACGGATGCCTAAGTTGCTGGCGTAAGCAACGATATCCTGCATTTGGGCTTTAGTGTAAAACAGACCATCGCTGGCGAGTTGTTGCAGTTTAGGGTAATTCTCTGACGCGAAGCGCCAGCCTTGGTCATCAGTTAAGTGCCAATGGAAAACATTCATTTTAGCAGCGGCCATGCCATCCAATTGGCGTTTTATTGCCTCAATGGGCAGAAAGTGGCGCGCTGAATCAAGCATGACACCACGCCATGAGAACCGGGGGCTATCAGTAATATTCACCAACGGCAGGTAAGTTCCTTTCGCATCGTTTTGCAGCAATTGCAGCACTGTTTCCATGCCACGCATTGCGCCAAAGCGTGTGGCGGCTTTAAGGGTGACGCCGCGGGGTTCAATAACCAATTGATAACTTTCATCACTGCCAGGCTGGGGAATAGGGGAAACTTTTTTTGCGATACTTACCTTGATAGTTTGCATATCAGAATCAGGTGGAGGCAATATCCAGCCTGTCTGAGCTTCAATGCGCGTTCGCCAATGGGATATTGCATCCTGCATATTATCTCCCGTGACGGTAATATTTACCTTTCTATCCAGATAATAAAGACGACCTTGCTGCACTGAGACTTGTTGCGGCCATGGCATCAACAGCAGATGCTCGGTAGAAATGGCGATTGATGAAAAACTGCAACTTAAGGCAGCCATGAATAATAGGGACGGGAAGGAATATTTCATGTTGTCGTTCTCATTATTAGAGAAGGCGCTGAAACTTTAATTTCCTCAGCGCCAGTTTATCGTTCTGCGGTGATTATATTATTTTATAAAATAAACTAGTCAGAAAATAACACGGTTTTCTATATGTTATTACTGCGCCATGACTTCCTGTTATTTTTATTTTTCTATAATCCCGTGTTCAAGCAATGTCAGTGCAGCGGCAATACGGGGTGTGATATCCGTTTCTGGCAGCGGGGGAAGAAGACCCAGTGCCATTTGCCGGAGTGGTTCAGCAACAACCATTGATATCAAAAGGTTACTTAAAATGTGAAAATCCATTTTTTTCAGCAACCCTTGTTGATATTGTTGTTCGAGCCAATTAGCCAACGTCTTTTGGCTGCTCTCAATATTACTTTTCTGATATTTTTCCAGTAATGTTGTACGACATGGAAAATCAGACTGTAATAATTTAAATAAGCCTACAGCATCAGAGGATAATGTCCGGCCAGCTATTTCAGCCAAATATAATTTCAATGATTTTATAACTTGTCGAAAATTATTGGCTGCTTTTCCCATCACGGGAACAACGCTATCTGTCCAGCGCATAACAACTTGTTCAATCAGGTCTTCCCGGTTTTTGACAAACCGGTAAAGTGTTTTTTTGGCAATACCGGCTCTCTTGGCAACCACATCCATAGTGGTTTTGTTATACCCTTGATTAATAAGAAGTAAAAGAGTGACCTCGTGAATTTTCTGACGTATTTCTTGCTCTGGAATTGTGGGGCGGCCCCGTGGACGTGAATGATTTTCTGCCATTTTAGCACCTTATGAGTTGTTAAAATTTGTACCGCAGTGGCCTTATTCCATTAAGAAAGAGAAATTACTGACTTAAACTCAAATGAAAGAAATAAATCTCGTTTCACCAAATACAAAATTAAAAGGTTCTTGTCAATGATATCGATAATTTATTATAACTCTATCCATTATTGATAGTGGCAAAAATATAAATGAAAGTTAATGTATTACCTTTAATTATAATGTCACGGGTATTTATTCTATATTTTTGATAATTATAACTTGTTGCTTTAAATACATTACTTACCGTTTTAAATAAATTATTGTGATATTTAATACTATTTGATTATTAGATTTATACCTAGGGTGTGATTTCCATCACAGGATGGCACTTTTAGACAATTTTTTGTCAATTTTTGTTAGCAAAAGGTCTGTTTAAATCTTAGTATCCTCATTGCTTGTTACAAATTTAACATTTTAGTAACGAGTTCATGTAAAAAATCACTCCGCTCACCTGATTATTTATCCCAGAAATCTTTTTGGGATCTGCGTCTTTTGGCGGTGGCGAAAAATAACAAAACTCATGAGGATCATGATAATGATAAAGCACAACGCAATAGCAATGGCACTTCCGGTACTTTTAATTGCTGGGGCAGCAAATGCTGCTGAAGTTTATAATAAAGATGGTAATAAAATTGATTTATATGGAAAAGCAGATGTCCAAAGAACGTTCTCTAAATCTAAGTCAAATGCGGGTGATGCTTCTGTTGGTCGTATAGGTATTAAAGGTTCAACCCAAGTTACGGACAAACTGATCGGTTATGGTCGCTGGGAGTTCAACATGGGGGCAAATGGAATTGAGATAGACAGCGGTAAAAATACCCGAACTCGCTATGCGTTCGCCGGTTTTAAATTTGGTGACTATGGTTCACTGGATTATGGCCGTAACATGGGCGTGGTTTATGATGGCAACGCATGGACAGATGCATTGCCAATCTTTGGCGGCGATTCTATGGCGGCAACCGATAACTTCATGATGGGTCGTTCGACAGGGTTGTTGACATACCGCAATACTGACTTTTTTGGTTTGGTGAATGGCCTGAATTTTGCCTTGCAGTACCAAGCAAAAAATGACAACGGCACCAGAAATAGCCGTGATGATGTTGCAAGACAAAACGGAGATGGTTTCGGTCTTTCCAGTACCTATGATTTCGGCAATGGTTTCAATATCGGTGCGTCATACGGGAACTCTAACCGCACCGCAGCACAAAAAACAGGTGCAAAAGGTGTTAACGTACTTGCCAAAGGGAATAAAGCGGAAGCATGGCTTGTGACTGCCAAGTATGACAAAAATAACGTTTATCTGGCAGCCATGTATGGTGAAGCTCATAACTTAACCCGATTCGGCAGCTCTGTGAACAATCACACCATGTTTGCCAACAAGACTCAAAACCTTGAGCTGACTGCGCAATATCAGTTTGATTTTGGCCTGCGTCCATCCATTGGTTTTGTTTACTCCAAAGGTAAAGATCTGGGTAAGGACTTAGCTGATAAGAGCATACTGACAACCAAGGGTTCTGAAGATTTAGTGAAGTATGTTTCAGTGGGTGCTTTCTATGATTTCAATAAAAATATGGGCACTTATGCTGAATACCAATTCAACTTGCTGAAAGATAATGATTTCACCAAAAAGACCAAGTTGGATGTTGATGATGTATTCGGGGTTGGTTTAATTTACCGCTTTTAATTGAGATAGCGATGCTATTATCAGGTAACTGAAAAACGGCAAGTGTTATTTCGTTGAACTGCCTCAATGCATATCACCATTGTAGGCAGTTCTATTCGGTTCTTTATTACTTTTCTGCTTCGCCGCCCAGCGCTTCAATAGTGTTTTTGATTAATGCACTTAACTCACCGGTCATTAAGGTGAAGTCGGCATCGAATCGTTGAGCGAAATCTTCACGATCAATATCATCGTTTTGCTCACGCAGCGTTTCACTGAATTTGATGCGCTTGAAAGCGCCATCATCTGACAGCATAAACTGGATGCGCTCTTCCCAATCCAGCGCCAGTTTGGTGACATACTTGCCTGATTCAATATGTGCCGCAATTTCGTCTGACACCAGTTCCTGTTTCTTACAGCGGATAACCCCGCCTCCTTCCAGAATGGCTTTCAGCTCAGCTTCGTCCATCAGATCATAACCCGCAGGCAAGTTACCGGAACGTACCCACTCGGTTAAAGTCAGCTCAATCGGATCGGTGAATGCGACAGGAACGACGGGTAATGATCCCAACGTTTTCCTTAGCAGAGCCAAATTATCTTCAGCCCGTTTTGCACTGGCGGCATCGACAATGATCAGACTATTGACGGTATCGATCCAGATATAAGTTTGACTGAAACGGCTAAATGCCCTTGGCAACAGAGTATGTATCACTTCATCTTTCAGTGAATCTTTTTCTGTTTTTTTCAGTTTGCGATGTTGTTCACCTTCCAGACGGGCTATTTTGGCCTGTAATTCTTGCTTAATTACAGGTGAAGGCAGCATTTTTTCTTCTTTGCGCGCACAGATCAGAATTTGGTTGCCTGACGCATGGGTCAGCGCGTCGCTGTGAGAACCCATCGGAGAAACCCAGCCAGTTTTCATCATATCTTGACTGCCACACGGGGTGAATGCCAATGGGCTTAATTGTTTTTCCAGTTCATCCGCAGAAAGAGATATTTCTCGGTTTAAACGGTAAATCATTAAATTTTTGAACCATAACATGCAGTTACCCCATATTGTTGCGCACGGTGACAAAGGTCATATTAAAACATAAGGACGCATGATAACGAATGATGTGACGAAGCCCTAGAACTTAATCCGTTTCATCTATCTCCTTCATCTTTCAAGTTACCTTGCCGCCGCGATGCAACTTGAAATTCATTGGGTATAATAACTTTGCCATTTTCATAAAATAAAAAATTATTCTCCTGACTGTAAAAAAACAAAATAAAAAAGGTAAGTTATGCGCATAGGTGTTGATCTCGGCGGAACTAAGATTGAAGTGATTGCATTGGGCGATCTGGGTGAAGAGTTATTTCGTAAACGGATAGATACTCCCCGTAATGACTATCAGCAGACATTGGCTGCCATTGTTGGGTTGATTACCGATGCAGAGCTGGCAACAGGGCAACAAGGCACGGTGGGTATCGGAATACCCGGCGCGATTTCACCTTTTAATGGAAAAGTGAAAAATGCGAATTCTGTTTGGATAAATGGCCAAGTATTGGATAAAGATATTGCGGCGTTACTGGGGCGCGAAGTCCGGATCGCCAATGATGCCAATTGCCTGGCTGTGTCTGAAGCTACCGATGGCGCCGGTGCCGGGCGGCCGATGGTATTTGCTGTCATTATTGGGACTGGTTGTGGTTCCGGCATTGCCTTTAATGGCAGGGTTCATTCAGGAGGAAATGGGTTGGCTGGGGAATTTGGGCATAACCCGTTGCCGTGGATGGATGAAGAAGACAGGCAATATCAGGCTGAAGTCCCTTGTTATTGCGGTAAACCGGGATGCACGGAAATCTTTGTCTCAGGAACCGGCTTCATGACAGATTATTTCCGTTTAAGCGGGGAGCGTAAAAAAGGTCATGAAATTGTGGAGGCCTTGAATCAAGGAGAGGAATTCGCAGAATTGGCTATGCGCCGCTATGAAAGACGTCTGGCAAGGGCTTTGGCACAGGTAATTAATCTACTCGATCCGGATGTGATTGTTCTGGGCGGTGGGATGAGTAATGTTGATCGTCTTTACCACACATTGCCGGATTTAGTTAATGAATGGGTTTTTGGCGGTGAGTGTGCCACTCCTATCAGAAAAGCTGTACATGGTGATTCCAGCGGTGTGCGTGGCGCTGCGTGGTTGTGGCCACAGCAATAAACAAGAATCATTTTTATCCGATAAATTTCAAGTTGTGTGCAATATACGCTTCGTCTTTCAAACTGCCTCTTTGTTGGCTGGTTCGCTCACCCCGGTCACATAGTTAGCTATGCTCCCGGGGATGCTCTCTCTTGCCGCCGCGATGCAATTTGAAATCCATTGCGTATAGATATCCATTGGATTTCAAAACATAGCCAATGAAGCGGCCATTTGGAAGGCGATAGGTATAGAACCGTTGACGCGGTGCGTTAAGTCATCAGTAAGGTCACAACTTGAAATATGAATAATCATGATAAAAACCGGCCGCTATAACTTGTTATAACTGCAGATAATTTGGGCAGAATTTCCATTTCTCTCTATCAACAATCGATTTTCATATTTATGAATTATTGACTTAAGTTAAATTTACAATTTTATCCTTTAATTTCACATTCATGTTACGCGTAATAATAGAAACAATAAATTAACTCATTCGTGATATTTATATTGAGTTTATTTTCCCCAATCAAGAGTGATGTTTATTTATTAATGATTAAAATATCGCAGCTAACTTTAAATTTATTTATTTTTCAGGTGAAAAAAAGAGATTCCATTAAATAAATAAAAGAAGGAGGTGAAATAAATATTCTCAATGAATGTATTTTTAATCGTGCAATAAATAATATATTTTGCGTTTTTCGCTAAATGTGTATGTAACCTAAAAACCACTCGGAACGAGTTTTTGTGATATTTATCACGTAGTATTGTAATGAATCGTCTACTTATTTCTGTTAATGTGCATTTCTTCACGAAAAATAAAGTTATTTTAGGTTATTATTAGTAAATGCAATGAACTAAATGCAGAAGAATAGAGGAATTTAGCCTAATTCTTCCGGCATCCCCTTGGTCTAAAAATAAAACAGAATATTGTCACACCTCATTTTGATTTTTACACCTTATTGGTGTTGATAAAACTCTCAACGGGAAGCGGTAATAGAAAAAAGATAATTTTAAATAGCATTCTAAATTTGTCATTTTTGTGAACGATTTTCTTTTGGCAAAAATCGTGATGGGTATTTATTGCCCTCAATATATTGCAGCGAATTCTGTGATAGAGAGATTTTTTTGCCTGAAAGAAAATCAAATTTTTAAATTTAATATTTGATGGTGCATTTATTATGGTGAAAAATATGAAGCCGTTGGCTGTTTTAATTGGATTATTGGTCATGTCCGGCACTGCAAATGCAGTAACCGTGTACAACGATAATGGCGCCAAGGTGGATCTGACGGGGCAATTTCGTATGAAAACAACCGTCACCAGTGAAGATAAGGATATCCGAATTAAAGATGACGGCAGCCGTATTGGCGTCGGCGCGAGTTATAAATTGACCCCGGACATGAAAGTTTTCGGCAAAATGGAGTGGGGATCTGATACACAAAAGTCCAATAGCGAAAATGACAGAACGAACTTTGAAATGTATAACCGTGTCGGTTATATCGGCGCTTCTTATGATGGCATTGGTGAAATGCGGGTAGGCCGCACTTATATTCCCATCGATTGGGTGAAAAAATCCAGCTACGGCTATGGCAACACCGGCGTCTTTTATTTCGGTGATGTACTGAACCGCTCGACAGGCTATGACGGCAAAGGAGTGGGTAAAAATAACTTTTTGACCCGCTTGCCACAAACCATCTTTGTACAAACCCATAGTTATAACGGTTTCCACCTTGCTGCAACTTACAGCGGCAAATCCGGTGATGATAAAGAACGCACTCATGGTGACATCCGTCACGCATACTCAATCGTTGGTTTCTATAAATCTGACTTTGGCCTGTCTGCCAGTGCCGGTTATTCGCAGGCAACAGGGGAGAGCAGAAAACAGCTCAAAACAGAAACGGTACGCGAAGACAGCAAAGAAAAGAGCGTCCGAGATGCAGGGCTGAATTCACCACAAGATAGCTTGCTGGCTGTTGGGGTGGAATATTACTTCCCGGGCCGTGAATTCTCCGTTGGTGTGGATTATGGCATGGCACGCTCTAATAATTCGAGTTTAGCGTACAACGAAGAGAGTGGTGAGAAGCTGCAAAGCAAATCTGTCAAAGGTGACTGGAAAGCCAATTTATACGGTTTAGGCATGAAATGGCATTGGGATCAGAAAGGAAGTGGCATGTATGCGGGATATTACCTGCGTGACGGTGATGCCAATACATTCAACTATAGAAAACAAACTTATACGGTTGGTTTAGATAAACGTTTTGCAGTTTCCAAGTACAATACACTGCTCCTGTTTGTTGAAACGGCATATGATGATGCCCGCAGTGACAACCCAGCGTACAAAGACAAAAAACAGTCCATTCTGGGAACAGGAGCACGTTTGACTTTTTAAGCAAAATATAAATACCCACTGGATTTCAAGCTGCCGCCAATCAGGCGGTAACTTGGAAAACGAAAAGTATAAGGCGTAAAAGGGGATAGCATGATGAAGAATGTATTGAAAGTATCGACATTGGCGATGTTGGTGGCATTCAATGTGAATGCGGCGACAGTTGATTTGCGGGTAATGGAGACATCAGATATTCACAGCAATCTGATTGATTTTGATTACTTTAAAGATAAATCCACTGAACAGTTTGGCTTGGTTCGTACTGCTAATTTGATTAAGGCAGCGAAGGACGAAGCAACCAACGCAATTCTGGTTGATAATGGCGACCTGATCCAAGGCAGTCCGCTGGCGGATTATATGGCAGCGAAGGGGCTGAAAAAAGGGGATGTTCACCCAGCCCACCAATTGATGAATACGATGGGTTACACGGTAGGTAACTTTGGCAACCATGAATTCAACTTTGGGCTGGAATACCTGAAAAAAGCCATTGCAGGAGCTAAATTCCCTTATATCAATGCCAATATCATGGATGCCAAAACGGGCAAGAACTACTTCACACCTTATATTATCGTTGATACCCCAGTAAAAGATCGGGATGGTAAAGAACACACCATCAAGATTGGCTATATCGGTTTTGTTCCGCCACAAATCAGCATCTGGGACAAAGCAAATCTGGATGGCAAAGTGGTCGTTAATGACATTACCGAAACCGCCAAAAAATTCGTTCCTCAGATGAAAAAAGAGGGCGCAGACCTGATTATTGCCATTCCGCATTCTGGTTTTTCCCAAGAGCCTTATAAGGCGATGGCAGAAAACTCCGTTTACTATCTGAGCGAAGTCCCGGGCATTAATGCCATCATGTTTGGTCATGCGCATGGGGTATTCCCAAGCAAAGAGTATGCTGATGTAAAAGGCGTTGATGTTGCCAATGGTACAGTCAATGGCGTTCCTGCCGTGATGCCGGGGCAATGGGGCGATCATCTGGGCGTGGTTGATATGGTCATCAACAACGACAGCGGTACATGGAAAGTCGAATCAGCCAAGGCAGAAGCCCGTCCTATTTACGATAAAGCCCATAAAAAGGCCTTGGTTGAGCGTGACAGCAAGCTGGCGAACATTATCGAAAAAGATCATCAGGGAACCCGCGATTTCGTCGGCAAATTTATCGGTAAAGCCTCTGCCAACATGTACAGCTATCTGGCGTTGATCCAAAGTGATCCAACCGTCCAAATCGTCAATGATGCGCAGGCCGATTACACCAAACGCTTTATTCAGGGTGATCCAAATCTGGAAGGGATCCCGGTTCTGGCTGCGGCAGCGCCTTTCAAAGCGGGTGGGCGCAAAAACGCACCAGCTGATTTTGTGGAAGTCGAAAAAGGCGATCTGACTTTCCGTAACGCGGCGGATCTGTATCTCTACCCGAACACGCTGGTTGTCGTGAAAGCTACAGGGGCTGATGTTGTTGAATGGCTGGAATGTTCTGCGGGCATGTTTAACCAGATCGATCCCAACTCCACTAAACCACAGGAGTTGCTGAACTGGGATGGTTTCCGCACCTATAATTTCGACACTATCAGCGGGGTTAACTATAAGGTAGATCTTACCCAGCCGGCAAAATATGACACCGATTGCCAGCTTGTCCATAAAGATGCCAACCGCATCAAAGACGTGGCCTATCAGGGCAAACCGATTGATCCAAAAGCCACTTTCTTGATCGCGACTAATAACTACCGTGGTTACGGCGGGAAATTCGCAGGAACGGGTGAAGATCACATCGCATTCGCTTCACCGGATGAAAACCGCACCATTCTGGCTTCTTATATTTCCAGAGTGACTAAAGAAAAAGGCGTCGTATCAACTCAGGCTGCAAACAATTGGTCATTCCTGCCAATCAAGACAGACAAAAAGCTGGATATTCGTTTCGAAACTTCGCCATCAGAAAAAGCGGCGAAATTTATTAAAGAACACGCTCAATATCCTGTGAAGTACTTGAAGAATGATGACATCGGTTTTGCTATCTATCAGGTAGACCTGGCAGAGAAAAAATAAACCTTAATCCTCCGTATTAATTTAATGCCTGTCCTTATGGGGCAGGCAACTGATTGAACTGATAATGGATTTATTTTATGCATTTCTTAAAACTCAGGCATTTCCTAAAATTATTACTTTTTGTTCCGGCATTCATGGCGGTGGGATGCGCTTCTCCCCCGGAAACCAACGTCACTTCGCGGGAACATGCCAAGTTGGTGCAAAGCGGTTCTTGTGATGTGCCGGAGCATCCGGCTGCGAATTACGATTACGATGCTAAAACGGATCTTTTCGGCCAGAATGACAAGGCATCGACCGATTACTTCAAGCTGGCAATCAACTATTCACCTGCATTTTGCGCCCACAAAAAGAAAGAGATAAAACGCCTTGAGGATGAGGGGCACGGAGAACAAGCCCAACGCGAACATGACAAATTCGCCTTCCAATGTTTTTCCGACAATAAATTTAGTTGGATCTTGCATGGACTGTGGGCGGAAACCTGTGATGGAAAATCCATGCAAGAGTGCCGCGACTGGTCAGAAATTCGTAAACACCCTCGCTTGTGCAAAGGCGACTTGCCTGCGTTAAATTACCAGATCATCAAACCTTACCTGTGCACGTCTCCCGGCATAGATTTACTGCAAGCAGAGTGGGAAAAACACGGTGCTTGTGCCTTCAATACTGCCGAAAATTTTTTCAGCAAACAGCAGGAACTTTTCAGCCGGTTAGTGTTGCCGGAAGACAGGCCATCGAATAAGAAGCTGCTTCAATTCCTCAAAAAGCATAACCCTGCATTGAAAGATAAACATATTCAGATTAGCCGTGACGAATTCTATATCTGCTATAGCAAGAATTTTGAAGTTATTGATTGTCCGAAACCCGAGCACTGAGAGATAACAAAATGAATTATAAAAATAACGTTCTGAGTAAATATAAAGTCATTTCGATTGCGATTGGCGCAGCATTATTGGCAGGATGTGCCACCAAACCTGCATCTGATTCGACAACTGCATTTGATCCAGCAAATGTGGTGGAAGTCCGTGTGCTGGGATTGAATGATTTTCATGGCGCGTTGAAGGCTCCCGGCCCTAACCAGCCGGGCGGCATTGAATACATGTCGACTCTGATTAAGGAGTTGAAACAAGAGAACCCAAACAACATCGTTGTGGCCGCAGGGGATCTCATCGGTGCCAGCCCGCTGCTTTCTTCCATGTTCCATGATGAGCCAAGTATTGAAGCATTGTCTCTGGCTGGATTGGATGCATCATCTGTTGGTAATCATGAGTTTGATAAAGGCAAAGATGAGCTATTGCGTAAGCAAAATGGCGGCTGTCATCCGGTGACGGGCTGTCAGGGGCCAAAACCGTTCAAGGGGGCTGACTTCCAATATCTGTCCGCCAACGTCACGGTGAATCAAACGGGTAAAACACTTTTCCCTGAATATGTCATCAAAGAGTTTGATGGGGTTCCGGTTGCTTTTATCGGATTGACGTTGGAAGGCACTCCCGCCATTGTTACGCCTCAAGGCACTGCCGGGCTGACTTTCTCCAACGAAGTTAAAACCATCAATGCATTGGTGCCGGAATTGCAGAAAAAGGGCGTAAAAGCGATAGGCGTTTTGATCCACGAAGGCGCGGCACAAAAACGTGATGGCGGAAAAATTGACGTCAACGCCTGTAATGACGTGACGGGCAAGGTATTGGATGTCGTCAATCATCTCGATAAAGAAGTGGATTTTGTTATCAGCGGTCATACCCATCAGGCTTATAACTGCGTGATTAATGGCAAATCCGTGACTTCCGCCCAATCTAATGGCGCGTTGCTGACTCAGTTGGATCTCAAACTGGATAAAACGACAAAAGATGTGGTGGGCTTCAAAGCCAAAAATATCTGGGTTGATAACCGTAAATACGCCAAAGATCCTAAAATCACTGAATTGCTCTCATCCTACGAAAAAATCGCGACTCCGCTGGCAAATCGCGTGATCGGCAAACTGGAAAGCAATCTGACCAAAGAAACCAATGCAGGTGGAGAATCCGCACTGGGTAAAGTGATCGCAGATGCTCATTTATATGCAACAACAGCTAAAGCAGATGGCGAAGCCCAGATTGCGTTTGTCAACAGCGGTGGGATCCGTGCGCCGATGGATGCAGGAAATGTTACCTATAACGCGATTTACACGGTTCAGCCCTTTTCCAACATAATGGTTACCAAAACCTTGACCGGAGAACAGATCAAACAGTTGCTGGAACAGCAATGGGATCGTACTCGTCCGCAAGTCTTGCAGGTGTCGCACAGCTTCCAGTATTCATGGGACAGTACCAAACCTGCGGGTAACCGCGTTATTGCCGGTTCAATGAAAATCAACGGGAAGCCTGTAGAGATGAGCGCGAAATATCGCGTGGCGGCCAATGAATATCTGGCAACAGGAGGCAGTAACTTCTCGGTATTTAAAGAGGGAACGGATCCGGTATATAGCGTGCCGGATGTAGATGCAGTGGTGAAATACTTCAAGGAAAAATCGCCGATTCGCTACCCGGAGCAAGACAGAATTATTGATCTCGGATCAAAATAATGTGACCTTGGTAAAAGATAACGTAGTCTACGGTAGCTAAAACAAATAGATCAAAGATACTGTAACAGGCGTTTTACCTCGATTTGCTGAATATATACACAATGGATTTCAAGTTGCATCGCGGCGGCAAGGGGGCATTCACCGGAGCATAGATAACCGTATGTTTATAAAAACGGTGATCGGGATGACCGAGCGCAGCCAACAAAGAGCAGCTTGAAAGACGAAGTGTATAGAGAATTAAGTGCAACGCTAATTAGATGCGTTGCACTTATTATTTAATAGTTCCATGAATTATTGAATAATTAAATTTATTCAATTGCTAGATGAATTAAATTTAATAAAAGGGATTACTCGTAATAGTAGTATTTGCATCAATGACAATTATATGGTGATAGTGAGATATGTAATTATTTTTAATAATAAAAACAGTTATGGAGATAACTTACATGAAAAAAATGTTGGTCGGGATAATAAAAAATAAAACTACCAAAATATTAACCTGTTCTATCAGTTTGATACTGGGAAATATGACATTATCTTATGCCGCAGTGGTTCCACCCAATGTTCAATTAGCTGATAAACAAGAAATCACCCGCAATAACTTTTCCGAACCCGGCTCCTTAGATCCTCAGAAATCTGACGGCAGCTCAGAATTTGATATTTTGCAGGACTTTTTTGAACGCTTGGTTGATATAGATAAAGACGAGAATATTATCCCGGCATTAGCCGAGAGTTGGGAAAATAAAGAAGGTAAAACATGGATTTTCCATTTAAGAAAAGAGGCTAAATGGTCTGACGGTACACCTGTTACGGCTCATGATGTGGTCTTTTCTTTCCGTCGGTTGGTCACACCTGACACTATTTCGCCTTATGGCAGTTATTTGAGCCAAGCTAAGATTATTAATGCAGATGAAGTTCTGTCAGGCAAGAAAAAGCCGGAAGAGCTGGGCGTAAGAGCACTGGATGATGCAACGGTAGAAATTACACTGGAAAGACCCAAAGCGGGTTTTCTGCAAATGATGGCGCATGCGGCCATGTCTCCGATCAATGAAAAAGTAATTAAAAAATACGGGATTAAATGGACGCAGCCCCAGCATTTTGTCAGTAATGGCCCTTTCAAACTCTCTGAATGGGTTGTGAATGAAAAAATTGTCGGCGTCAGAAACCCTCATTATTGGGATGACAAAAATACCGTCATTAATAAAGTCACTTATTTGCCCTTGTCGGATTATAAAGCGGATTTCAACCGTTATCTGACCGGAGAGATTGATATATCCAATGGAGGGCCTCCAGAGTTTCTGCCGCTGATTAAAGAAAAATATGGCGACCAGCTCCATATTAGACCTGTAACCACCGTTTATTATTACTTGTTCAATTTTGAAAAGCCGCCGTTTGATGATGTTCGGGTCAGGCAAGCGCTTGCATTAGCCGTAGACAGAAACATTATTACTGACAAGGTATTGGGCAATGGCCAAAAGCCAGCTTATGATGTGGTGACTCCCGGCATTGGTGGGATTTATTTAAAACATCCTGACTATGCGTCTTGGACACAAGAACAACGTACTGCAAAAGCGGAAGCGCTGCTGAATGAGGCCGGCTTTAATGAAAAGAACCCGCTTAAGCTTACCCTGCTGTATAACACAGCAGATACCCATAAAAAGATTGCCATTGCTGCCAGTTCGATATGGCGGAAAAATCTGGGTGTGAAAGTGACCTTACAAAATCAGGAAACTAAAACACAGACTGACAGTATGGCTCAAGGCAACTTCGAGATAACGAGATACGCATGGAGTGCAGATTATAATAATGCGACCAGCTTTCTTGATATCTTTATGTCAGGAAATACCAATAACCATATGAGATATCAAAATAAGGAATTTGATAAATGGGCGTTAAAAGCAGATGAAACTAACGACCCTGCTGATTATCAACGGGCCATTGATATTCTCAATCAGGATATGCCTGCCATTCCGGTTTATTACTATGTTCGGGTGAAATTAATTAAACCTTATGTGAAAGGGGTGAATATTGATTCGAAGGGAATTATCCGGACAAAAGATCTTTACGTTATAAAACATTAAGCCAATCAATAATAAGAGCTGGTGACATTAGGCTCTTATTACTTAATTAAGCTAATTAAACTAGTAAATTTAATAAATATGGTCGCGTAATGTAATAATAAAAACAGTAAATAATGGAGATTTAAAGCATGAATAAAACGATGGCGGGTTTGTTTAAAAACAAACTCACCCAAATTCTCACTTGCTCGTTGGGAATACTACTAACAAATATTGCCCCCTCTTATGCTGCCGTTGTTCCGCCGGGCACTCAATTGGCTGAAAAACAAGAGCTTGTGCGTAACAACGGGTCTTTTCCGGCTTCTTTGGATGTCCATAAAGTAGAAAGTAACGTTGAGCTGAACATTATCCATGATTTTTTTGATGGCCTGGTTTACACCGATAATAAAGGTAAAATTGTTCCCCGCCTGGCGGAACGTTGGGAAACCAGTGATAACCAAACCTGGGTATTCCATATAAGAAAAGGCGCTAAATGGTCTGATGGCACACCGATTACGGCCCATGATGTGGTATTCAGTTGGCGACGCCTGCTTGATCCGGAAATGGGGTCACCTTATGGCAGTTACCTTGCTACTGCCCATGTCGTCAATGCAAACGACATTGTGGCAGGCAAAAAGAAAGCGGAAGAACTGGGTGTTAAGGCACTGAATGATTCCACATTAGAAGTCAGACTCGATAAACCCGTTGCCTATTTCTTGCAGATGTTAACCCACCCGAATTTAGTGCCAATCAGTGAAAAGGTTGTGCGGAAATACGGCGATAAGTGGACGCATCCAAGTACTTTTGTAGGCAGTGGCGCATTCAAATTGTCCGAATGGCGAGTGAATGAATATGTGATAGGTGTGAGGAATACTCACTATTGGGATAATGCCAATACTGTACTCAATAAAGTCACTTACCTTTCTATCATCTCGGAAAAATCAGATTTAAACCGCTACCTCGCAGGGGAAATCGATATTACTCATTCCATTCCTCTGGATTCCTTTGCATCATTGAAGAAATCGTTGGGCAGTCAGGTTCATATCGATCCGATGTTAAGTACCTACTATTACGCCTTCAATACCCAAAAGCCGCCATTTAATGATGTCAGAGTCAGGAAGGCATTGAGCCTTGCCATAGACAGAGACGTGATTGCAAATAAAGTGTTGGGCATGGGGCAACTGCCTGCTTACGACATCCTTCCTCCCAATATCGGCGGGATAACATTAAACCAGCCAGAATTTGCCTCATGGACACAGGCACAGCGAGTACAAAAAGCCAAAGAGCTACTGAATGAAGCGGGATATAATGCGAAAAATCCGCTTAAATTTGACTTGCTTTACAACACGAAAGAAATGCATAAAAAGCTGGCTATTGCGGTCACGTCCATGTGGAAACAAAACCTCGGTGTTCAGGCTAACTTACAGAATCAAGAGTGGAAGGTACTGCTGGATAATATGCATCAGGGCAAATTTGAAGTAGTCAGGTACGCTTGGACGGCAGACTACAATAGTCCAATGTCTTTTCTGGACACTTTCCTGATCAGCAGCAGTCAGAATATACCGCAATATGCCAATCGTGATTTTGATCAGATGGTGATTAAAGCGGGTGAAACCAATGACACGGCTTATTACCAAAAAGCGATGGATATTTTCAATAATGATATGCCGGTAGTTCCTATGTATTATTATGTCATTAATCGTATAGTTAAACCGTATGTCGGTGGGTTTTATGTAAGCCCAATGGATTATATATCTACAAAAGATCTCTATATTATTAAGCACTAAAAAAACAGAGCCTGTTTTATCAGGCTCTGATGACTTGATGGGTTAATTTAATGAGAGCGCAATTAAGATAAATAGAAATAAACATAATTATGGGGTAATGAAATATGCGGAAAACAATAAGTAATAAAATGATCAGTGATAAAAAAATAAAATTATTATCTTGTGTCATTGCGTTAATGTGGGGAAATGTTTCATTATCCTATGCAGCAGTTGTGCCAGAAGGAACACAACTGTCTGCAAAACAAGAAATTGTAAGAAATAATGGCTCAGAGCCGGCTTCTTTGGATGTACATAAAGTTGAAAGTGATACTGAGCTTAATATTATCAGTGATTTCTTTGATGGTCTGGTCTATCTCGATCAAAAAAGTGAAATCAAGCCAAGGCTGGCAACCCGCTGGGAAACCAGTGACAACCAAAACTGGATTTTTCATTTAAGAAAAGACGCGAAATGGTCTGATGGTTCGCCGCTGACTGCCCATGACGTGGTATTTAGCTGGCGGCGTTTAATCGACCCGGCAACCGGCGCACCTTATGGAAATTACCTTGAGAATGCGTCAGTGGTTAATGCCAGTGATGTATTGCAAGGTAAGAAAAAACTGGAAGAGCTTGGGGTGAAGGCGCTGGATGATTTTACGCTGGAAGTAAAATTAGATAAGCCTGTCGGGGACTTTTTGCTAATGTTAACGCATCCCAGTACGGTGCCGGTAAGTGAAAAAACCGTAAAAAAATATGGCGATAAATGGATAAGACCGGAACACTTTGTTAGCAGTGGGGCATTTAAATTATCTGAATGGGTGGTGAATGAGAGAGTGGTCGGTGTTAGAAATCCACAGTATTGGGATGATAAAAATACCGTCATTAATAAAGTCACTTACCTGGCATTAGTATCTGATAAGGCAGATTTAAACCGTTATCTGGCAGGTGAAATTGATATTACATTGACCATTCCCTTGGATTCTTTTGCAGCATTAAAGAAAAAATACCCAGACCAAGTTAATATTTCTCCTAAACTCTCCACTTATTATTATGAAATTAACACGCAAAAACCGCCATTTAATGATGTCAGGGTTAGGCAGGCACTGAATTTAGCCATTGATCGGGATGTGATTGCCGATAAGGTGTTAGGGCAAGGCCAAAAAGCTGCTTATATCCTGCTTCCACCTACTATTGGTGGCTTTTCTTTTCAAGAACCGGAATATGCTTCTTGGACACAAGAACAGCGTATTGCAAAAGCCAAAGAATTGTTAAATGAAGCAGGGTTTAATCAAAATAATCCGCTTAAATTTAATTTGTTGTATAACACGATGGAATCCCATAAAAAACTGGCTATTGCAATCAGTTCCATGTGGAAAAAGAATTTGGATGTTGATGCCACGTTGCAAAATCAAGAGTGGAAAGTCTTGTTGGATAATAAATATCAAGGAAATTTTGAAGTGGCCAGATATGGCTGGATTGCAGACTATAATAGCCCGAAGACGTTTTTCAATATTTTCACGACAGGCCATACGCAAAATTCATCCCTTTATTCAAATAAAAAATTTGATGAGTTGGTAGCGGAAGCAGAGAAAACCAATAATAAATCCACTTACCAACAAGCATTGGATATCGTGACTCACGATGCACCAATTATTCCTATTTATTCTTATGTTAATGCCAAAATGGTCAAACCTTATATTGGTGGGTTTTATGTCGACCCAAGAGGATATATTTTCACAAAAGATCTGTATGTCATTAAACACTGAATATAACTATATCTTTAATACTAAAAATAATGATGGAGAGCATTAAAATGCAGAAAGTAATGGGAACAATCATCACGAGCAAAAAGATAAAAGGACTCTCTTGCGCTGTTGCGTTGATATTAGGGAATATCGCCGTATCCCATGCTGCCGTTGTTCCTCCCGGTACAAAACTCGCAGCAAAGCAGGAACTGGTGCGTAATAATGGTTCTGAGCCTGCTTCATTGGATACCCATAAAGTTTCTAGTGATATCGAATTCAATATTATCAGCGACTTTTTTGATGGCTTAATTAGTGTTAACCAACAAGGAGAAATTGAGCCAAGGTTAGCAGAACGCTGGGAAACCAATGATAATAAAACATGGGTATTTCATTTAAAAAAAGATATTAAATGGTCAGATGGTTCCCCCATTACAGCTCATGATGTGGTCTTCAGTTGGCGGCGATTGATTGAGCCAGACACGGTTTCACCTTACGGCAGTTATCTTGAAAACGCCGGAGTCGTGAATGCGGGTGATGTACTGACAGGTAAGAAAAAATCAGAAGAGCTTGGGGTAAAGGCGCTGGATGATTTTACGTTGGAAGTTAAATTAGATAAACCTGTTGGTGATTTCCTGCAAATGCTAGGCCATCCGGTTCTGGTGCCAATCAGTGAAAAAGCAGTAAAAAAATATGGTGATAGATGGACCCGAGTGGGATCGTTTGTGGGAAGCGGGCCTTACAAACTTTCTGAGTGGATTGTCAATGAGAAGTTGGTCGGCGTCAGAAATTCACAATATTGGGATGATAAAAATACCGTCATTAATAAAGTCACTTACCTTCCATTGTCTTCAGAAAAAGCCGATTTAAACCGCTACTTGGCGGGAGAAATTGATATTACTTTTACTATTCCCACCGACGAATACCCGTTATTAAAAAAATCATTGCCTGATGAAGTGAAGATTTCGCCTAAATCGACGGTATATTTCTATGAATTTAATAATAAAAAACCCCCGTTTGATGATGCTAGGGTCAGGAAGGCTCTGAGTTTAGCCATAGATAGAGAAATTATTGCCGATAAAGTGTTGGGAATGGGGCAATTACCGGCTTATTCGATGCTGACGCCAAATATTGGTGGATTGAAATTTGAGCAGCCTGATTATGCTTCTTGGACTCAGGAACAGCGTGTTGCTAAAGCAAAAGAGTTATTGAATGAAGCTGGATTTAATAAAGATAATCCTCTGACTTTTGACCTTCTTTATAATACTCAAGAGTCACATAAGAAAATGGCTATTGCCGTAAGTTCAATGTGGAAAAAAAATATTGGGGTGAATGCGGCTTTGCAGAATCAAGAATGGAAAGTGATGTTGGATAATATGCATCAAGGTAAATTTGATGTTATCCGGCGGGCATGGGTTGCTGATTATGACAGCCCAATGACATTTTTAGTTCTGTTTTCATCCGGTCAAGTTAAAAATACATCGCTGTATGAAAATAAAGAGTTTGATCTTATTGTGGAAAAAGCCAGTATTACTGGGGCTAAAGATTATTACCAAAAAGCCTCTGACATATTAGCAAAAGACCTTCCGGTTATGCCTGTTTATTATTACGTTAACCATAATATGGTTAAGCCTTATGTCGGTGGTTTTAATATTAACACAAGGGGCGAATACTTCACAAAAGACCTTTATATCATAGAGCATTAATTAATTTACTCTATAGAGCCTGTATCAGCAGGCTCTTATTATTGTGGATTGAAATTGTAGAGAAAAAAATGAAAAAAAATAAAATAGGACAAAATAAAATAAACGTCATGATAAAGAAACCCATCCAAGTATTATCGTGCTCAATTGCCATGATTTTGGGCAACATTGCGTTATCCCATGCGGCCGTGATTCCAGCAGGCACTCAGTTGGCGGACAAACAGGAAATTGTACGTGCCAATGGTGCAGAACCGGCATCATTGGATGCCCATAAAGTTGAAAGCGACGTTGAGTTCGCTATTATCCATGATTTTTTTGACGGATTGGTTTATACCAATAATCAAGGCAACATCACGCCTCGATTGGCGGAACGCTGGGAAACGAAAGATAATCAAACATGGGTTTTCCATTTAAGGAAGGGGAGCCAGTGGTCTGACGGCACACCAATCACAGCGCATGATGTGGTATTTAGCTGGCGGCGTTTGGTGAACCCTGATGTAATTTCACCTTATGGCAGCTATCTCGGTAACGCTTCTGTCATGAATGCAAACCAAGTGCTGGCAGGAAAGAAAAAAGCGGAAGAACTTGGCGTAAAAGCGTTGGATGATTTCACGGTAGAAGTGACCTTAGATAAACCGGTTGCTGATTTTTTACAGATAGTCGCACATCCGGTCATGGTGCCGCTCAGTGAAAAAGCAGTCACCAAATATGGTGATAAATGGACTCAGCCGAAAGTATTTGTCAGTAGTGGGCCATTTAAATTATCTGAATGGAAAGTGAATGAAAAAGTGGTCGGAGTCAGAAATTCTCATTATTGGGATGACAAAAACACCGCCATTAATAAAGTGACATATCTCACCCTCGTTTCAGAGAAAGCTGAACTTAATCGCTATCTGGCGGGGGAAATTGATATAACAAAAAATATTCCTGTGGATTCTTTTGACCATCTCAAGAAAACATTGGGCGATCAAGTCCATGTTACGCCAAAAGCCAGTATCTACTATTATGAATTCAATAATAAAAAGACCCCCTTTGATGACATTAGGGTAAGGCAGGCATTAAGTCTGTCTTTGGATAGAGATATTCTCACGGGCAAGGTATTGGGACAGGGACAAAAACCGGCTTATAACATTATTCCTCCGAATATAGGTGGCTTTAATTTACAGCAACCCGATTATGCTTCCTGGACACAGGAGCAACGTATTGATAAAGCGAAAGCATTGTTAAGTGAGGCGGGTTTTGGCGAAAGTAATCCGCTAAAATTTAACCTTCTTTATAATACGCAGGAAATGCATAAAAAAATGGCCATTGCTGCCAGCTCTATGTGGAAAAAGAACCTGGGTGTAGATGTTTCATTACAAAATCAGGAATGGAAAGTTGTTCTGGATAATATGCAACAAGGGAAATTCGATGTGGTAAGAAGTGGATGGGTTGGTGATTATAATAGCCCAATGGCATTTCTAGGCATTTTTATCTCAAATCACTCTAATAATTCCGGATTATACTCAAATAAAGATTTTGATAATTGGGTGAAAAAATCCGGTGAGACAAATAAACAAGAAGATTATCAGCAAGCACTTGAGATCATAACAAAAGATACCCCTATTATTCCCGTTTACTATTTTGTAAATACCAAAATGGTTAAGCCTTATATTGGTGGATTTTATGTAAACCCAAGAGGCTTTATTTCAACAAAAGATTTGTATGTTATCAAACATTAAAAAAAGCCACTTCTAATCAATTTCAAGCTGCACCTTAGAATGTTGCAGCTTGAAAGAGCTAAAATACAATGTATTAACTATCATTCAATCTGATACTGTTGCTAATCCTCAGCATTCTGTTCCTTTGCCCTGACAATGACATTGTTGGTGATTTCTCCCTGTCTACAGAAACTAAAAATGGGATTAAATATGCACACCTTTTCGCAATGCCCCATGTGACAGAGAAACTCATTAACCAATTAATAACAGCATTGCGCCAACCCGGTGCTTTTAAGAGAGTACTACCTATTTTAGATAATCAGCCACAACTTACTGCTATGAGTGCCTAATTATTAAAATCCGCAATAATGATAGCGAGGAGTTCATATTGTGTAGCCGCTGTCATTTGATGAAATCAGTTGTATCAATTGATAGGGCTTAAGGTTAGTGTACATATGGCTTCTGATAAAACAATTACGGAAGCCATATAAAGTAAGCATCAATGATGCACAATGCTTATGAGCACCAAGACAAAAAACTGAATAAAAAATCATGAATTAATTGAATGTTTTTCTGGCAAAACAAGTCATGAAATATATTCTTCATATGACTTTATTGTATGTATATCTTTATCAATAATGCTTTCTTATAAAAACAAACCTTCCCCATCTATTAAGTTAGATTGCTCATTAACTCATTCTTATGATAAATAAATCTATCTTACTAATTAGAACATATATGCAATTATATGTTTTTTCGTCTACTGTGTTAATTGGGGGGATGTTCATTTTTGTCATATAATGTAAAAATAAGGGATGTTTTTTTGCTTGAAAAAACACTCGGCTGGAATAATATGTTAGATATAAGGAGCCATATTGACGGGGGAGGTATACTAAACACTTATCACTCTTATACAAATATTATATTAGCTTTCAGGATTAAATAATAATGTAATTTTTTTATCTGTATTGTTAAATAGTCCATTTTATACTCATTATATAAAATATATCTCATGTTAAGCACAGGCAGTTATAAGCATGATAAATGGATAAGTATAAAAAATTGTAAACATAGAATTGCCTTTGTGCCTAAATGGTTACTTTCTTTATGTTATCTGCATCTTGCAGTTTATTCGGTATATTCGAAACTGGGTAGGCTTTCATTAATAACTTTATCTTAATAATATGCATTTGTAATTCTCAAGGATATTTTTATATATAAATTAACATTGGCTAATGAGTTGAATTGAAATAAAAGGGTCACGTATAAAAAAACTAAATATTAAAAGCACCAAATATAAAGAACACAGCACTATGTATAATGATGGGAGATTTAATATGTTCAATAATATTGGAATTAATACCCTGAAAACATTAACTTATTCTATAAGTATTATGTTGGGTTGTGTTACAGCATCTTATGCCGCTGTGGTTCCACCCGGAACGCAGTTGGCAGAAAAACAAGAAATAGTGCGTAATAATGGTGCAGAGCCTGCATCATTGGATGTTGATAAAGTGGAAGGTAATGTCGCACTCAACATCATCTATGATTTTTTTGACACATTAGTGAGTATTGATAATAAAGGAAATGTCGTGCCTAGGCTGGCTGAAAGCTGGGAAACGAAAGATAAAAAAACGTGGATTTTCCATTTAAGAAAAGGAATCAAGTGGTCTGATGGCACACCCATTACCGCTCATGATGTCGTGTTTAGTTGGCGACGCCTAACCGATCCCAAAACATTATCTCCCTATGGCAGCTATTTTGTTAATGCCTCTGTAGTGAATGCAAAAGAGATTTTAGCAGGGAAGAAAAAAGCGGAAGAATTGGGTGTTAAGGCATTGGATAATTCTACATTGGAAGTCACGTTAGAAAAACCGGTAGGGTATTTTTTACAGATGCTGGCTTTCGCTATTACCTCTCCGATTAGTGAAAAAGTTGTCGAAAAATACGGTGTTAAATGGACTCAACCTGAGTTTTTTGTTTCTAGTGGCGCATTCAAATTATCTCAATGGCAAGTCAATGAAAAAATCGTTGGCATCAGAAACCCTGATTATTGGGATAATAAAAATACGGTGATTAATAAAGTCACTTATCTGCCACTCTCCTCAGATATCTCAGATTTAAATCGCTATCTGGCCGGAGAAATAGATATGACATTTACTATTCCGCTGGAGAGTTTTGCATCATTAAAAAAACAAATGAGCTCACAGGTTCATATTACGCCCATTCTTAGTACATATTACTATGAATTTAATAACAAAAAGCCACCCTTTAATGATGCCAGGGTCAGGCAAGCATTGAGTTTGGCTCTGAATAGGGACATTATTGCCAATAGGGTTGTGGCCCAAGGCGAAATACCGGCTTATACCATTCTTCCTCCCAGAATTGGGGGTTTTAAATTTAAAAAACCTGATTATGAATCTTGGACACAAGCTCAACGGAATGAAAAAGCTAAACAATTATTGAATGAAGCCGGTTTTAATAAAACTCATCCTCTTACATTTAATCTAGTTTATAACTCGTCAGATCTGCATAAGAAAATTGCTATTGCGGCCACATCAATGTGGAAAAAAAATCTTGGCGTTATTGCCAAAATTCAAACTGAAGAATGGAAAGTTATGTTAGATAATGAGCATCAAGGGAAATTTGATGTTGTCAGGGGAGGATGGATTGCTGATTATGACAACCCAATGGCTTTTTTAGTTATTTTCGCAACGGATCAGACAAATAATACCTCATCTTATTCAAATAAAGATTTTGATAATTTGGTAAGAAAAGCAGGAGAAACCAATAATCAAGGGGATTTTCAACAGGCTGTTGATATTCTGACAAAAGATATGCCTATCATTCCTGTTTATTATTATGTCAATGCGATATTGGTGAAACCTTATATTGGGGGTTATTATTCTAACTCTTTGGGACAAGTAGCAACGAAAGATCTTTATGTTATTAAACATTAAACTCATTCATTGATGAAATTATTGAATGTGCCATTCCATTGAGAGCCTGTTGATGCAGGCTCCATTAAACGTAGTGGCAATGCAATATTAATACGCTCGATTTTGCCTTCAAATTGGCTCATATCGGCAGGAATTAAAATCCATTGCCCGTTTTGGTATTCTTTCAGGGTAACCCATTATTTATGGGCTAAACCCGAAATTCTGGTGCTAATTGGCTAAAGCCCAATCCATTCTTTTTTTCTACCTTGATTTGGACTGGAATACGCTCTTTTAATGCTTCAACATGACTTATGATACCGATGGTTTTTCCTGAGGCATTAAGGTGATCCAAGGCATCTAAGGCGATATCAAGGGTTTCAGGATCAAGTGTGCCAAAACCTTCATCAAGAAACAGGGATTCTATTTGTGTTTTGTTGCTTACTAGATCCGATAAAGCAAGTGCAAGTGCAAGGCTGACAAGAAAACTTTCCCCGCCTGAAAGGGTCTTGGTATCCCGAATGGCCTCGGCCTGCCAAGTATCAACCACTTGCAATTCCAAACTGCCATTATCTTTGCGCTGCAAGCAATAACGGTCATGGAGTTTTTCCAGACGGATATTTGCCAGATGTACGAGGTGATCCAGTGTTAATCCTTGGGCAAAACGACGGAATTTAGCGCCATCTGCGGAACCAATGAGATTATTGAGGTAACTCCAGTCATCATAGTTTTGTTGTGAAAGTGCAATTTGTGTCAGTAGTGTTTGCTGCTGCTGACGGCGGGCTGCATCGCTATTCAGTTGTGTCCTGATTTCGCCTTGGTGCTGGTTGTTACGTTTTAATTGAACTGTAGCATCGCCCAATATGGCAGATAATTGCGGCGCAGCATGTTGCTCAAGCAATGAGGGTTTGATTCCTTCATGTTTTTGTAGTGCTATTTCTGATTCATGATGTCTTGTTTTGGTTTGTAGTTGTTGATGTTCAAGCTTTTCTTGTAGCTGCTGTAATGTTTCCCGTTGTTCCGGCGCCAATAACGCGTGTTCAAAAGCGTGTTGATCCGGAAAACCTTGTTGTGACAATCCGTTACGGAAGTGCTCGGTGGCAAGTGTATATTCTGCTTCTGCCGTAGTATGGTTCTTTTCAATTTCACTGGCTGCGCCGGTTAATTGATTCATTTTATTTTGCAGTTGTTGCAGATGGGAGAGACTGTGCTTGTAAGCATTCTCCAGTTCATTGGTTTTTTGTTGTAAATTTTGGCGAATGTCTGAAATGGATTGATAACCAAATAAGCGCTGACGCTCTTGGCGTGTTTGTTCCAATATTTGCGTTTGTTTTTGCTGTTCTTCATTCAAGTTGTTGCAATGAGTGGTTAGCTTATTTTTTTGTTTTTCCAGTTCATCGAGTTTGCTTTGCAGCCCAGCCAGCTCTTTTTGCAGGAATTGCCATCTTTCACGTGAATTATGGTAGTTTTTTACTTCCTGCTCGCGTTGTTGCAGCCAGTTTTCAGTTTCTTGTTGAGAAGGCAAGGTAAAAGGTGTTAGCTGCAATTCACTGCTTAACTGCTGTGTTGTCGCTGAATAATCCGCTTCTATCTGCTGAATTTCGGTTGTTTTTTCTGCCAACAGTTTTTCTTCAGCTTCCAGCCTGACCTTTTCCAGCCTAATTTTTTGCTCATATTCCTGATATTGGCCGCGAGCCAATGCCAGTGCTTTTTCTGCTGCTTGGCAGGCTTTTTCTGCCTGTAATAGCGCTTCTTTTTGGTGCTGGTATTGTTGATAAGCAGATTGTCGTTGGCCGATAAAATCGTTGACCTGCTTCGCATCCATCGGCAATTCTGTGTGTTGCAAATACTGGCAATGACGCTCCCATTGTTTGATCAGATCGGCCAACTGAGCATTGTATTGCTCGATATTTTGTTGCAATTGTTCGCAATGTTGCTGCTGAATCTGCTGTTTCTGTTGCAATTCAGTGCGCTTCTCTTGCAGTTTTTCAATTTGCTGACGCAGATTCTTTAATCGTTCTTCTGATTCTGGCAGGGCAATAGTCTGATATTCATTGATTAAAGGATGGTGAGTCGAGCCACACAGCGGGCAGGATTCACCTTCTTTCAGTTGTGCCCGCTCTTGTTCCAGACTTACGATCCGCTGCTCCAGACGAATTCGATTGTTGAGATCATCATAATGTTGCTGCTTGTCTGCGAGTTGCTGATTGAAGGTTGTTATCTGCGTAGGCAAGGATTGCACTAACGCCTGAGATTGTGCCAGTTGCGTCTGCGAGGCTGAGATCGTCGTTTGAAGTTGTTGGATCTGAGGCAGTAATACCTCAAGTTTGTTTTGCGATGTCAGCTGTTGTTGATAAATTTCCAAGTATTTCTGTAACTGTTCTAATGGATGCTTTTGCTGCAAGTCAGTGAACAGTTTTTCAGTTGTATTTAGATCGTTATGTAAGGTTTGGTTTTGATCTTGTTGTTTTGCCAACTCAATATGTAATTTATTTAATTGATCGGTGGAATGAGTAATCTCTGCGGTAATGTGCTGGGTGTTTTGTGTGAGCTGGCTTATTTTTGCTTGTCGTTCATTTTGGCGGGCAAAGAGCTGCTTCCATTCAGGCAGCTTATTTTCCAAATCACGGTAATGGGGATTTGCTTCATAATGGGCTTCCAGTGATTTTTGTTCTTTATTCATCGTATCTGTTTGATTTTTTGTAGCTTGGTACTGGGATACGATGTCAGATAGCTCGCGCTTTTTCCCCGAAATTTCTTTCTCAAGTGTCAGCAAATCTTTTGATTGGATATCAATCTTATGATCGAGCGGCATAACTTGTTCTGAAATGAGCTTTTCCTGTTGATTCTGATACTGTTGATGCTCTGCCCGATGTTTTTCCAATAGGGTGAGTTGCTGTTCGGCAGGTTGTAGCTGAATCAGTTGGAGCTGACGTTCATTTTCTATCTTTACCCGTTGCTCGGTGAGCCGCTGTTTTTCATGCCGGATACGGTTTTGTGTATCCCATAATGGACGAATTTTCTCTGCTGGTTCACTGGCAGCAAGTTGCTGTAATTGAGGTTGCGCTTCCTGAATGGCGTGTTCTGATTGTTGTAAGAGCAGTGTATTTTTCGTCAGTGATTGCTGGAGCTCATCTCGTCTGAACAGCCATTGCTCGGCAATTTGCAGTGCCTTAATTTGCTGGCTGAGTTGTGTCTCTTCTGCAATTAATTGCTGTTGCTGCTCTTGGTACGATTGTTGTTGTTCTGGCGTCAGCAATTCAATGGAAGCAGCCCTGGCTTGCTGGATATTCAGCTCAGATTGAGCATCTTTATGGCGTTGATAAATTTCCTGAGACAAAATGCCGTAAATTTCAGTGCCTGTCAGTTCTTCCAATAGATCTGCCCGATCTTTATCTTGAGCATTTAAAAATGCGGCAAAATTCCCCTGCGACAACAAAATGGATTTGGTAAAACGGCTAAAATCCAGGCCTGTTATTTCTGCGATTTTTTCTTTTTTCTCTGGCAGTTTGTCAGCCAAGATTTTGCCGTCTTTTTTAAGTGCCAACTCACCTTTTGGTGACTGAAGTTTGCCATCTGCCTGATTGCGGGCGCGGCGCTGGCTCCAGAATGCCCGATAGCCGATGCCCTTAACTTCGAATTCCACTTCCGCAAGGCACTCTGAGGTATGGCGGGTCATTAATTCGTTTTGAGAAGCAGAGAGGGTGCCGAGCCGAGGTGTTTCATGGTACAGGGCGAGACAAATGGCATCCAGCAAAGAGGTTTTACCTGCTCCGGTTGGGCCGAGAATGGCAAACAACCCGTTGCTGGCAAAAGGCTCCGTGGTAAAGTCGATTTTCCATTCGCCTTGCAGGGAATTGATATTTTTCAGCCGTAAGCTAAGAATTTTCATGGCATATGCTCTTCGTGTTATTGCTGAGAGATATCATCCAGCGTTTGCTTAAACAGGGTAGTCAGGCGTTGTTTCTGGGAAAGGTCATCAATTTCAGCCTGTGCCAAACGTCGCTCAAAGACTTCGGTAACACTCAGTTCGGTCAAGGTTTCTTTATTTTGTTCAGACAGCGACTGTTGGCGGGTATTTTTACTGCGCCGCAGCAGGATAATCTCAACCGGTAAGCCTTCGCACAGTACCTGGATGCGTTTTTGAATGTCGTGCAGATAATCTTGAGTCGCGACTTCAATATCCAGCCAGACAGGAAGTGCTCCTTGATACTTTTTGAACGCCTGCAATTGTTCTTCTATCTGTTTCAGATTGCCACGGATAAGTTGCATTGGCTGATAAAGGGGGATCGGCAAAAGTGTGATGCTATCAAGTTTGCCCGTTTTAAAATCGACCAAGCAGACGCTTTTTTCCTGACCCACTTCATCGAAACTCAGAGGAATGGGAGAGCCGCTGTAACGTATGTGTTCCGATTTACCAACAACTTGCGGGCGGTGAATGTGCCCAAGCGCGATGTAATCAGCGGGTGGGAAAGCTTGTGCGGGGAAGGCTTCCAATGTGCCAATGTAAATGTCACGCACAGAATCCGTGGTAGAGGCTCCCACAGTGGTCAGATGGCCGGTGGCAATGATCGGCAAAGGCTTACCCAATTTTTCCCGTAATGTACAGGCTTGTTGGTAAAGCTGGTGGTAATGTTCAGTAATGGCATCCTGCAAGACTTGTTGCTTTTGTGTACCAGACTGCCCGGCTTGGCTGACCATGATATCCCGCGGGCGAAGATAGGGGATGCCACAGAGGATCGCTCCGGCCTGACCGCCTTTAGTGTTCAGGATCTTTATTTGCTGTTCTGTTTCTTCGCTGTCGGCATTGGCAATCACCGTTGTATTCAGATAAGAGAGCAAGGCTTTGGATTCATTGAGAGTGGCCACTGAATCATGATTTCCCCCAAGAATGACCAGCTGGCAGCCAGTCGCCTGTAGCGCCACAATAAATTTGTTATAAAGCTCCCGCGCATAACTGGGGGGAGAGCCGGTATCAAAAATATCCCCGGCAATAATTAGGGCATCGACGTCATGTTGTACAATTTGTTCAATAAGCCAGTGTAAAAAGTATTTATGCTCTGCGGCCCGATTCTTGGTAAAAAAATATTGGCCAAGATGCCAGTCCGATGTATGAATGATTCTCATGTTTTTTCGCCCGTGCCGGTTTTTCTCTTAGCCATAACCAGTTTCTTAGCCATAACCAGTTTCTTAGCCATAACAAGCGCTAATTATAATGGGGGGAGGGAGGATGTCTTGCCTAATTTATTTCCTGATATTAAATATTCGTGCTGATTCGCATTAAAAATGAAATATGACACAGCTGTAATATATTCCTTGCGAATGAGTTCGCAGCCCGGTAATAGAGAAATCATTGTTTTCATAAAATTGTCATAAAATTGACCCATAATAATATAGAGTTAATGTTGCTGGCTTTTATAATATTGACAGGATTAACCATGGTTAAACGTATTTTGGTAGTTGAAGATGAAGTACCGATCCGTGAAATGGTTTGTTTTGTGCTGGAGCAAAATGGGTATCAGGCCATTGAAGCTGAAGATTACGATATGGCGATAAAGCATCTGTCAGATCCTTATCCTGATTTGGTGCTATTGGACTGGATGCTTCCCGGAGGGTCAGGGATACAGCTTATTAAGCAAATGAAACGGGACAATAATACCAAAATGATTCCTGTCATTATGGTAACCGCCCGCGCAGAAGAAGAAGACAGAGTCCGTGGCCTCGATGTCGGGGCGGATGATTATATTACTAAGCCTTTTTCACCCAAGGAATTGATTGCCCGGGTAAAGGCGGTTATGCGCAGAATCTCACCGATGGAGTCGGAAGAGGTTATTGATATGGATGGACTAATTTTAGATCCGTCATCTCATCGCGTTTCCAGCCAAGGGCAAGATTTAGAAATGGGGCCAACTGAATTTAAACTTCTTCACTTTTTTATGACTCATCCAGAGCGTGTTTATAGCCGTGAACAGTTACTCAATTATGTATGGGGAACAAATGTTTATGTAGAAGATCGCACTGTTGATGTGCATATTCGACGCTTACGTAAGGCACTGGAAATCGGGCAGCACGATAAAATGGTGCAAACAGTTCGAGGTACGGGATATCGCTTTTCTACCCGCTATTGATGACTCTGAATTCTGTTGTCATTGGTGGGGAATGGTTGTCATTTCAGCTAACCTGATTAATGGCTATTCGTTCTGTAATAAAAGATCTGTAATAAAAAATCTGTGGTAAGGGATCAGCTGTCAGTAGATCGGATCTAGAGTCAGTGAATTATCGTTTTCTTATGCCGGGGAATATTACGTGCTTGAGCGTTTATCTTGGAAAAAATTGGTATTGGGTCTTGTGCTTTTTTGCCTGCCTGCCGTGATTTTGTCTCTGTTTATTGGGCATCTGGCATGGTTGCTGGTCATTTCGTTATTTTCGGCATTGGTATGGAATGGCTATAACTTGCTGAAATTATCTGATTGGCTGTGGCTGGATCGCAGTATGTTACCTCCGGCGGGTTACGGTGGGTGGGAACCTATTTTTTATGGTATCCATCAAATGCAGCAACGTAATCGTAAGCGGCGGCGAGAGCTGGCATTATTGATCAAACGTTTTCGCAGCGGCGCAGAATCCCTGCCAGATGCCATTGTCATAATGACCACTGAAGGCAATATCTTTTGGTGCAATCAATTGGCTCAACATTTGCTTGGGTTTCGCTGGCCGGAGGATAATGGTCAGCATATCTTCAACTTACTTCGTTACCCTGATTTCAGTCGCTATATCATGGCGAGAGATTTTTCCCGTCCTTTAACCATCGAATTGAATAATGGAAACATGGTGGAATTTCGAGTCATGCCTTATTCAGAAAAACAACTATTGATGGTTGCGCGTGATATTACCCAAAAAAGATTATTGGAAAATGCCAGACGGGATTTCTTTGCCAATGTCAGTCATGAATTAAAAACGCCATTGACAGTACTGCAAGGTTATCTGGAAATGATGCAAGATCAGGAGTTCGACAATAAATTGAACCAGAAAGCCATCGGCACAATGCAGGAGCAAACCCGGAGGATGGACAGCTTGGTGACACAGTTGTTGCATCTTTCAAAAATAGAAGCAGGGCCGCAAGTTGACATGAATGAAATAGTCAATGTCCCTTCTATATTGAAATTATTGCAGCAGGAAGCTTTGGCTTTGGGCAACAATCAATATGATATTGTGTTTAATGTTGATGAAAAGCTGCAAGTTTTTGGCAATGAAGAGCAACTTCGCAGTGCCATGTCAAATTTGGTCTATAACTCCATTAAACATACTCCCTTGGGAACACGGGTCGAGGTTAACTGGCGAAGAGTCACCCAAGGGGCGTTGTTTGAAGTGAAAGACAATGGAATCGGGATCAGTGCAGAACATATTCCACGTTTGACTGAGCGTTTTTATCGCATTGATCGCGCCCGCTCGCGGCAAACAGGAGGGAGCGGATTGGGGCTTGCGATAGTGAAACATGCGCTGCATCACTATAATAGCCATCTCAATATTTCAAGCGCTTTGGGCAAAGGGGCTGTGTTTAGTTTTATATTGGCGCCACGGCTTATTGTTTCTGATAAAAATAATTTTATTAAATAAGAAATAATTTAACGGGATTAAATGGTAACGAAGCGGGCAAAAAATTATTTATTAATCAATACGGACACAAAAAGTACAAATCATATAGTGTGTATTCAATGATAGATAACAATAATCACTGATTTTAAAATTTACTTTAGAATATTATTCTGGTTTGGGGTTTGACACTTGCCTTTTAACGCTATAAAAGTTTTACTTGAGCTCAGTTGTTGGCGATTCTAGCTGTAATTACCATTATCATTCTGTATCTTGCGACTATCAGTGAATGTTATCGTGCTCATTGACTGTTAAATCAAAGCGCAGTCTCGCCAGTGAAAATTCAAGTATTTGCGGTACTTACTATCGCATATGCAATTCTTTTGGCAATAAATACATTAATAATTATTATGGCATACCGTTTATCATCTAAGGATATTTTGGCATTAGGTTTTATGACCTTTGCCTTGTTCGTTGGTGCGGGAAATATCATTTTCCCACCTATGGTTGGCCTGCAAGCTGGTGAGCATGTTTGGACCGCAGCGTTAGGCTTCTTGTTAACAGCCGTTGGCCTGCCAGTGATTACCGTCGTTGCTTTGGCAAAAGTCGGTGGTGGCATTGAAGAACTTAGCTCGCCTATTGGTAAAACCGCCGGTTTGATTTTGGCAACGATTTGCTATCTGGCGGTTGGCCCTCTATTTGCAACGCCGAGAACAGCGACAGTTTCTTTTGAAGTGGGGATTGCGCCTATTAGTGGAGAGGGTGATCTTCCTTTGTTCATTTATAGCATCGCTTATTTTGCGCTCGTTATTTTGATTTCTCTGTATCCGGGTAAATTGCTGGATAACGTGGGGCATATATTGGCTCCAATCAAAATTCTGGCTTTGGCCGTTCTGGGCATTGCGGCTATATTATGGCCTGCGGGCAGTCCTATTCCGGCGGTTGCAACCTATAAAGACGTTCCATTCTCAAATGGCTTTGTTAATGGCTATTTGACTATGGACACGCTGGCAGCGATGGTCTTTGGCATTGTTATTGTCAATGCTGCCCGTTCCAGAGGCGTGAATGCTTCTTCTTTGTTGACCCGTTATGCGATATGGGCGGGCATCATTGCAGGTTTGGGCTTGGCTTTAGTGTATCTTTCCCTGTTCAAATTAGGCGAAAACAGTGGTTCACTCGTACCAACAGCCGAAAATGGCGCACAAATCCTGCATGCTTATGTTCAGAATGTGTTTGGCAATTACGGCAGTTTCTTTCTCGCAGTTCTGATTTTCGTTGCTTGTATGGTCACTGCGGTGGGCCTGACTTGTGCTTGCGCTGAGTTCTTCAGCCGTTATTTGTCGCTCTCTTACCGCTCTCTGGTACTGATTCTGGGCACTTTCTCCATGTTGGTATCTAATCTGGGACTGAACTACTTGATTAAGTTCTCAGCTCCAGTGCTGACAGCCATTTATCCACCATGTATCGTATTGGTATTGTTGAGCTTTACTATAAGCTGGTGGAAGAACTTTACACGCATTCTGGCTCCGGCAATGACTGTGAGTTTGTTGTTTGGAATTTTAGATGCAGTGAAATCTTCTGAATATCTGATTCACTTACTGCCAGACTGGGCAAAACACCTGCCTTTGGCTGATCAAGGCCTGGCATGGTTGCTGCCTACCCTGTTAACGGTTGCTGTATGTGGTTTCTACGACCGGGTTATAGGAGGAGCAAAGCAGCTCCCAAAGTGTGAAATGCAGCATGAAGAGAAGTAAGAATAAAACTTATAGCTAGTGGGGTTAAAACATTCGTAGATTTAAATCACTTGTAGATTCAAAACATGAATAAATTTAAAACACGAGTAAGTTTAAAATAGCTGTAGGTCGCTTCATGCGTTAATGGTGTAAAATCTGTTGCAAGCCCCGTCCAATGCGGCAGGGATGCAAGGATAATAGTAAGGGTGAGCATGTACAAACAGCTCACCCTTGTTTATTTACACGATGTACGTGTGTTTGGTATGTGTGTCTGAGGTGTGAAGTTGCATTGGATTAGTAACCAATGGCAGCACCAGCGGGTCTCCGTACATCATTGGAGCCGTAAATATAGCCTTCGCGAACAATGCCAGAAACGGCAGAATCATTACCGGAAGATTCAGGTTTCACTCCCGCAGCCCCCGGTAATCCAATCATGATCAACTCCGTCGCTCCCCATGGAGATTGCTCTACCATTTTATAACCCATTTTCTCCAGTAGATTCAGAGTGTCTGTAGACAAACCACGTTGCTCATAATAAACCTCATCAGGTAACCATTGATGGTGGATGCGCGGGCTGTTGACGGCTTCCTGAGGTGGCATCTTGAAGTCGATGATATTCAGGGCGCTTTGTAATGTGATGGAAATAATGCGAGAGCCTCCAGGAGAGCCTAAAACCAAAAATATCTTGCCATCCTTGGTCACGAGTGTGGGGCTCATTGATGATAGTGGGCGCTTACCGGGGGCAATTGAGTTCTTTGCGCCCTGTACCAGCCCATACATGTTTTTTTCCCCGACTTTAGTCGTAAAATCATCCATCTCATCGTTTAAGAAAAAGCCGGTGCCCGGAGCGATGACAACAGCACCAAAGCGCCCATTGATGGTGTAGGTAGTCGATACCGCATTGCCTTCTTTATCTACCACAGAATAATGTGTCGTTTCTGGTTTCTCATGGGGGCCAATGCCGGGCTGAACATTTGCTGATTGCGCAGCTTTATTCGGCTGGATCTCTTTTCTGATGGATTCGGCATAGCTTTTGCTCAGCAGCCTATCAAGCGGGTTATTAATGAACTCCGGATCGCCGAGATAGGTATTTCTGTCCATGTACGCGTGGCGCATCGCTTCTGTCAGGGTATGAATATAAGCGGCAGAATTGAATCCCATGGATTTCAGATCATAACCCTCAACAACATTCAATATTTCGCATAATGTAACACCGCCGGAGCTGGGAGGTGGAGAAGAGATAAATTTGTAACCGCGATAAGTACAGGTGACCGGTGCTGTTTCAGTAATCCGGAAATTGGCAAAATCGGCTGCGGTGATAATTCCTCCGGATTTTTTCGATGCCTCTTCAACGAGCTGGGGGATTTTTCCATGATAAAAGGCATCAGGCCCTTGTTTGGCAATCATTTCCAGCGTGTTTGCTAAATCGGTCTGGACGAGTCTGTCCCCCGGTTGCAATGGCGTGCCATCTTTACGCAAAAAGATACGCGCGGCTTCAGGATCTTGGGCGAAACGCTTGACCGTAGTATCCAGAATATCAGTATCACCGCGTGTCAGGATGTAGCCTTCGCGAGCCAGCTTGATAGCGGGCGCCATGACTTGTGCACGGGTTAATGTCCCGTATTTTTTCAAGGCTGTTTCAAATCCCATGACAGTGCCCGGAACGCCCGCCGCTTTATAGCCATACAGACTGGCACCTTTGATAACATTGCCGTCTTTGTCCAGATACATATCAGCGCTGGCTGAGGCGGGAGCCGTTTCGCGGAAGTTAATGAAGGTATCTTTACCATCGGCGAGATGGATGGTCATAAAACCACCGCCGCCGATGTTGCCACAACAGGGATTGACGACGGCTTGGGCATAGCCAACCGCAATTGCAGCATCAATGGCATTGCCACCCATTTTAAGGATATCAATGCCGGCTTGTGATGCGAGTTTTTGGGAACTGACAACCATACCTTGTTTGGCTTCAACAGCCGGTTCAGTCGCAGCGTATAGTGGGGACAAAATGAGCAGGGATACAACGATGAGCGGAATTTTCCATTTTTTTTGCATGTGAGCTCTCCTGTGTGAGTTTTTCGTACAGAAACCCAAGTGGTTGTAATGTTTTTGTTAATGGAATGTGATTAACCTTATCTAAAGCTCAAGATTTTGAAAAGGTGATTTTCTGCGTGTAAAGGTGATCTGACGGGGATTTCAAATAAAATAATTTCTTGAAACGGTTTTTATGAAGCAAAAAAAACCAGCCGATTGAGCGACTGGTTTTGAGATGATTGATAACAAATATTACTTGATTGTAATAGTAATTACAGTTTATCAGCGTTTTTAGTCAGGTATTTTGCTACGCCTTCAGGTGAAGCGCCCATACCTTCCTGACCTTTTGACCATTGTGCAGGGCAAACTTCGCCATGCTCTTCATGGAATTGCAGAGCGTCAACCATACGTACCATTTCATCAATGTTACGGCCCAGTGGCAGATCGTTGACGACTTGGTGACGGACAACACCGTTTTTGTCAATCAGGAAAGAACCACGCAGAGCAACGCCAGCTTCTGGATGCTCAATGCCGTAAGCTTTCATGATGTCACGTTTGATGTCAGCAACCATTGGGTATTTAACTTCGCCAATGCCGCCTTCGCTGATTGGAGTTTTGCGCCATGCGTTGTGAACGAACTCAGAGTCGAAAGAAACACCAATAACTTCAACACCGCGTTTTTGGAATTCTTCATAGCGGTGATCGAAAGCGATCAGCTCAGAAGGGCAAACAAAAGTGAAGTCCATTGGCCAGAAGAAGATAACCGCCGCGCGGCCATTCAGATGTTTTTTCAGGTTAAAGTTATCGACGATTTCACCGTTACCGAGAACTGCAGCAGCTGTAAAGTCAGGGGCTTGGCGGGTTACTAAAACCATAATTGACTCCTGTGATTTTAAAAGGTGTTATAAAGAAACGGGTTACAGCATAAGGAATTAAGGTATAGCAATAAAGGATAAATTACCAATTGCTATAATAGGTTTTACCTATCAATACGCTACTTTTAATTTCTTTTCGCCTACATAAGATAAAGCTATTTGGGAAAAGTGCAAGGCTCTGGAGAAATTTCCTGCTCAAGTAGGCGCTTGTTTGAGGCCAATTCCATCATCTGCGGATAAAATTGACAAAATAGCGCTTCAAATGCCGAGTAATGGTTTTCTATATCTTGATATGAACCTGCCAAGGCCGATAATTTGGGGCGTCTGCGTGCCATGCCTTGCAAGACGTTAGCAATGCAGTTCATATCCGCATAACGGATAAGCAAGTTTTGCGACCAGAGATATTTGTTGAGCTCTTGGAATTTTTCAGGCGTAGAAGCGAGATGTGGCTCAATATGACTGCGGGCATAATCGACAAATGCAGGCAGGGAATAATTTTTCTCGAATTTATCCCAATGCAGCGAAAGAAAATGATCCCAAATGATGTCCAAAGTAATTGGGGCAACGCGTCGATATTCGCTGCGAAACAAACTGCGCGCTTCTGATACCAATGGGTGTTCATCAGTCAGCCGGTCTACCCTGCGGTGCATACGGATACCTGCTACAATATCGGGGCTGAATAATCCGTCTGGCGATCCCCTGACGAAATCCGCCATCAAATTGCCCAATAAGGAACTTCCCGATAATGCGGCTAAATGAAGATGTGCGAGAAAATTCATAATGAAAGTATACCGTAATTAGTTAAACCAGATGCTTCTTTGTTGCACCATTGTGTTTGCAGCACTAGACTAGTCCGCCTGTTTTTTTGAATGATACAGATAAAAAATGCGTGTCGCTGATTTTACTTTTGAACTGCCAGAAGAGCTAATTGCTCACTATCCCCAGCCGCAACGAAGTGGTTGCCGCTTACTTTCCCTTGATGGCGAAACAGGGAAACTGACACATGGTATTTTTACTGATGTGTTGGATAAACTGGAGGCTGGTGACCTATTGGTTTTCAATAATACCCGTGTTATCCCTGCGCGTCTGTTTGGCCGCAAGGCAACGGGGGGGAAATTGGAAGTTTTAGTTGAAAGGATGCTGGATAATAAGCGAGTGCTCGCTCACGTTCGTGCGTCCAAGGCACCGAAAGAAGGCGCAGAGCTTATTCTTGGTGAAGATGTTATTGGTGAGGAGCAAAGCATTAAGGCAACAATGCTGGCACGCCACGACACTTTATTTGAAATTCGTTTTGATGATGAGCGTGATGTATTGACCATTTTGGAGCAAGTTGGTCATATGCCGTTGCCTCCCTATATCGCTCGCCCTGATGAAGATGCGGATCGTGAATTATATCAGACGGTTTACAGCGAACGTCCGGGAGCGGTTGCAGCACCGACAGCGGGATTACATTTTGATGAGCCACTTTTAGCCGCCTTGAAAGAAAAAGGCGTTGAAATGTCTTTTGTCACTTTGCATGTCGGCGCCGGTACTTTTCAACCTGTTAGGGTGGAAACCATCGAAGATCATGTAATGCATGCTGAATATGCTGAAGTGCCGCAGGATGTCGTGGACGCTGTGCTGGCATGCAAGGCACGTGGCAATAAAGTCGTTGCAGTTGGAACAACATCAGTCCGCTCCTTGGAAAGTGCTGCCAGAGCCTGTCAGGATGGCGTTATCGCCCCATTCTTTGATGACACCCAAATCTTTATCTATCCTGGGTTTGAATATCAGGTTGTTGATGCGTTGATCACTAATTTCCACCTGCCGGAATCCACCCTGATCATGCTGGTTTCTGCATTTGCGGGTTATAAAAATACCATGAATGCCTATAAAGAAGCTGTCGCAGAAAAATATCGTTTTTTCAGCTACGGTGATGCGATGTTCATTAATCGTAATGAAGCTGCGTCAAAAGAGATGATATCGAAATAAAAATATTGCAATAAAAGATTTTGAAATCAAAATGTTCTTCATATCAGCTCCGCTGATATGAACGGTGTCTAAACATAACATCAGACTGTTTTTCTGATGTATGGAGGTTAAGTGAAATTTGAGTTACAAAAGACGGATGGAAATGCCCGTCGTGGCCGCCTGGTTTTTGAACGTGGTGTCGTAGAAACTCCGGCATTCATGCCAGTGGGCACTTACGGTACGGTAAAAGGAATGACACCGGAAGAAGTGAAAGACACAGGTGCGCAAATTCTGTTGGGAAATACCTTCCACCTTTGGTTGCGTCCGGGGCAGGAAATCATGAAATTACATGGTGACTTGCACGATTTTATGCAGTGGCAAGGGCCGATCCTGACCGATTCTGGCGGTTTTCAGGTCTTCAGCCTCGGTGCAATGCGTAAAATCAAAGAGGAAGGGGTACATTTCCGTAACCCAATTAATGGAACGCCGGTGTTCCTCAGCCCTGAAAAATCCATGGAAATCCAATATGATTTGGGTTCTGACATCGTCATGATTTTTGACGAATGTACGCCATACCCGGCTGACTGGGATTATGCAAAGCGTTCCATGGAAATGTCTCTGCGCTGGGCTGCGCGCAGCCGTCAGCGTTTTGATGAGCTGAATAATAAGAATGCCTTGTTTGGCATTATTCAGGGCAGTGTTTATGAAGACTTGCGTGATGTTTCTGTAAAAGGTCTGGTGGAAATTGGTTTTGACGGCTACGCTGTGGGTGGTCTTGCTGTTGGTGAACCGAAAGAAGACATGCACCGTATTCTGGAGCATGTTTGCCCGCAAATTCCACAGGATAAACCACGCTATCTGATGGGTGTTGGCAAGCCGGAAGATTTAGTTGAAGGCGTTCGCCGTGGTATCGACATGTTTGACTGTGTGATGCCAACACGTAATGCCCGCAATGGCCACTTGTTTGTAACGGAAGGGGTTATAAAAATCCGAAATGCAAAACATAAGGAAGATACTTCTCCGTTAGATGAACATTGTGACTGCTATACTTGTCGGAATTATAGCCGTGCATACCTCCATCACCTTGATCGCTGTAACGAAATTCTTGGTGCAAGGCTGAATACAATACATAATTTAAGGTATTATCAGCGTTTGATGGCTGGAATTCGCAAAGCCATTGAAGAGGGCAAACTGGAACAGTTTGTTGAAGAGTTTTATCAGCAGATCGGTAAACCCGTTCCGCCGTTAAATATATAATTTGGCGTGACTAATCAGCCTTAATATGTGTAGCATATTGGGCTGGTTTTTGATCGAGCCATTATCGATTTTTAGATAGTAATACTTTTGATAAATAGTAATACTTTCGGTAACTAGTAATACTTTCGATAACAATGAGGGAAATTTGATGAGTTTTTTTATTTCTGAAGCTGCGGCAGCTGCTGGTGCTCCAGCACAAGCTCAGGGGAACCCATATTCTCTGATTATCATGCTGGTTGTTTTCGGTTTGATTTTCTATTTCATGATCTTGCGTCCACAACAAAAGCGTACCAAAGAACATAAAAAATTAATGGAATCCATCTCCAAAGGTGATGAAGTGCTGACTTCTGGTGGTCTGGTTGGTCGCGTCACTAAAGTGTCTGAAACGGGTTATATTGTTATTGCCCTGAATGACACCACAGAAATAACCGTCAAGCGTGACTTCGTCGCCGCCGTTTTGCCGAAAGGTACAATGAAGGCTATTTAATTTTCCGATTTTCCCGAAGGGAACTGCCGTGTTGAACCGTTATCCTTTGTGGAAGTATCTGATGCTGATCGCTGCGATCCTCATCGGTTTGCTTTATGCACTTCCCAACCTTTATGGTGAGGATCCGGCTGTACAAATCACTGGCGCGCGAGGCATCGCCGCCAGTGAAAAAACGCTGGACCAAGTCCGTAATGTTTTAGAAAAAGACCAAATCAAGAGTAAGTCCATTGTATTGGAAGATGGCGCTATTCTTGCCCGTTTCAATAATTCTGACGTTCAGCTCCGTGCTCGTGAAGCATTAGCTTCTGCATTAGGCGAGCAATATGTTGTGGCTCTGAACCTGGCTCCCTTAACACCTCTCTGGCTAAGAACCATTGGTGCCGAACCAATGAAGCTGGGGCTTGACCTGCGTGGTGGTGTTCACTTCTTGATGGAAGTGGATATGGAAACCGCACTGAGCAAGTTACAAGAGCAGAATGTTGATAGTTTGCGTTCTGAGCTGCGTGAGCAAGGCATTTCTTATTCCACTATTCGCAAAGTGGATAATTACGGTGTTGAAATGCGTTTCCGTGATAGCGAAACACGCTCTAAAGCGGAAAGCTATCTCGAGCCACGCCATCGCGACTTAGTATTTTCCAATAGTACCAATAACACGCTGAAAGTTGTTATGAGTGATGAACGTCTGCGTGAAGCCCGTTCTTACGCGGTACAACAAAACATCACTATTCTGCGCAATCGCGTTAACCAACTGGGCGTTGCTGAACCTTTGGTTCAACGTCAGGGGGCTGACCGCATTGTGGTTGAATTGCCCGGTATTCAGGATACTGCCCGCGCGAAAGAGATCCTCGGTGCGACTGCGACCCTGGAATTCCGTCTGGTCAATACCAACGTTGACCAAAATGCAGCTTTGTCCGGCCGTATTCCGGCTGACTCAGAACTACAGTATACCCGCGATGGTAACCCTGTAGTGTTGTACAAGCGCGTTATCCTGACTGGTGATCATATTACTGATTCCACTTCCAGCACCGATGAGAACGGTTATCCGCAGGTTAACATTTCTCTGGACAGCGCTGGCGGTACTGCGATGTCTAATTTCACCAAAGATAATCTGCAAAAACCAATGGCAACCCTGTTTGTAGAATATAAAGACAGCGGTAAGAAAGATGCCAGTGGTCGGGCTATTTTGGTCAAGAAAGAAGAAGTCATCAACATTGCTACCATTCAGTCACGTTTAGGCAATAGTTTCCGTATTACAGGCATCTCTAACCCAGCAGAAGCCCGTCAACTGTCTCTGTTGTTGCGTGCTGGTGCGTTGATTGCGCCAATCCAGATTGTGGAAGAGCGTACCATCGGGCCAACTCTGGGTACGCAAAACATTCAGCAAGGCCTTGAAGCGTGTCTGTGGGGTTTGATTGCGTCCATCTTGTTTATGGTCATTTACTACCGCAAATTTGGTTTGATTGCGAGCAGTGCACTGTTGGCTAACTTGGTATTGGTCGTTGGGATCATGTCTCTGTTGCCGGGAGCAACGCTGACAATGCCGGGGATTGCAGGTATCGTTCTGACACTTTCTGTCGCCGTGGATGCGAACGTGTTGATAAACGAGCGTATCAAAGAAGAATTGCGCAATGGCCGTACGGTACAGCAAGCAATTCATGAAGGTTACAAAGGCGCGTTCTCCAGTATTATCGATGCAAACCTGACTACGCTGATCACGGCTGTCATCCTGTATGCGGTAGGTACCGGCTCGATTAAGGGCTTTGCGATTACTACCAGTATTGGTGTGGCGACTTCCATGTTCACCGCTATTGTGGGAACACGTGCAATCGTGAACTTGCTATACGGTGGCAAGCGTATCAATAAGTTGTCAATTTAAGGAGCACGTTGTGGCACAGGATTATACTGTTGAACAATTAAACTATGGGCGTAAAGTTATCGACTTTATGCGCTGGGACAACGTTGCCTTTGGAATTTCGTTCCTGTTATTGGTCGCATCTATCGTGCTGATGGGAGTCCGCGGGTTTAACTGGGGGCTTGATTTTACCGGAGGTACGGTAATTGAAATCAACCTGAGCAAACCTGCTGATTTGGACAAGATGCGTGATAGCCTGGCAAAAAATGGCTTCTCGGACGCGCTGTTGCAAAACTTTGGCAGCAGCCGTGATATCATGGTTCGTATGCCTCCGGTTGCCGGCAATGAAGGGCAAGAACTGGGTAGTAAGGTTCTTTCGGTTATTAATCAGCATGTTGATAGTGGCGCTAAGGTCAACCGCGTTGAATTTGTTGGTCCGAGTGTAGGCTCTGAACTGGCACAAACCGGGGCTATGGCGTTATTGACTGCGCTAATCTGTATCCTGATTTATGTAGGCTTCCGCTTCGAGTGGCGTCTGGCATTGGGGGCGGTTATTGCGCTGGCGCATGACGTTATCATTACTCTCGGCATACTGTCGTTGTTCCATATTGAGATTGACCTGACTATTGTTGCATCATTGATGTCCGTTATCGGCTATTCATTGAACGATAGCATTGTTGTATCGGATCGTATTCGTGAAAACTTCCGTAAGATACGCCGTGGTACACCTTATGAAATCACGAACGTTTCCCTGACCCAGACTCTGAGCCGTACTATCATGACTTCAGCCACTACGTTGCTGGTTGTGATGATGCTGTACATTTTCGGTGGTGAAATGCTCAAGGGCTTTTCGCTGGCGATGTTGATCGGGGTTTCTATCGGTACAGTATCTTCTATCTATGTTGCTTCGGCACTGGCCCTGAAGTTGGGTATGAAACGTGAGCATATGATCCAACAGAAAGTTGAGAAAGAAGGGGCTGATCAGCCTTCCATTCTTCCTTAATATTTTAGTGTGATCTAGGTACGATATATCTTAAACGCCCTGTGAGTACTCACTGACAGGGTGTTTTTCACGATCACTTCAAGGTACACTATCATCCCTTCTGTTAACTGTCAGGAAACGATATGCATTGCCCATTTTGCGCAGCCGTTGATACAAAAGTTATTGATTCCCGTCTGGTAGGTGATGGTTCACAGGTACGCCGTCGCCGTCAGTGTCTGGAGTGTCATGAACGCTTCACTACGTTTGAAGTCGCAGAACTGGTGATGCCACGAGTGATTAAAAGTGATGATATCCGGGAGCCTTTTGACGAAGAAAAATTGCGGCGTGGCATGCAAAAAGCATTGGAAAAACGTCCTGTCAGCTCAGATGATGTAGAAACGGCGATCAGTCATATAAAGTCACAGGTACGGGCAACGGGAGAGCGTGAAATTCCATCCAAAATGATTGGCAACTTTGTCATGGATGCGTTGAAAAAACTTGATAAAGTGGCATATATTCGTTTTGCATCTGTTTACCGCAGTTTTGAAGATATTCGTGAATTCGGCGAAGAGATCGCCAGACTACAAGACTAAACACCATGACACTCGATGAAATTTATATGTCCCGGGCGCTGGAGTTAGCGTACCAAGGGCGTTTCACAACATCTCCAAATCCGAATGTAGGTTGTGTCATCGTCAAAGATGAGCAAATTGTAGGCGAAGGCTTCCACTTGCGTGCTGGTGAACCTCATGCAGAGGTGCATGCTCTTCGTATGGCCGGCGAAAAAGCGCAAGGCGCGACGGCTTATGTCACCCTTGAACCATGCAGCCATCATGGTAAGACCCCGCCTTGTGCAGATGCTCTGATTGCCGCTGGAATCAGCCGGGTTGTAGTTGCGATGCAAGATCCCAACCCACAAGTTGCCGGGCGTGGCTTGTATAAATTGCAACAGAATGGCATTGCTGTCGAGCATGGGTTGATGATGGATCAGGCAGAGTCCCTCAATAAAGGATTCCTCAAGCGGATGCGCACGGGTTTCCCTTATTTGCAATTGAAGTTGGGGGCATCATTGGATGGCCGTACGGCATTGGCATCGGGGGAAAGTAAGTGGATCACTTCACCAGAAGCGCGTCAGGATGTGCAGGCATTGCGGGCGCAGTGCAGTGCGATTTTAAGCTCCAGCGCAACTGTATTGGCTGACGATCCCTCTTTTACCGTCCGTTGGAATGAGCTGGATACTGATACACAATCGGTTTACCCTCAAGAAACTCTCCGCCAGCCAATCCGCATTATTACAGATAGCCAAAATCGTGTAACACCACAGCATCAGGTAATCCAGCAAGCTGGGAAATGTTTGTTAGCACGCACAAACAAAGACGAACAAGAGTGGCCTGATAATGTTGAGCAGATTTTACTGCCCGCACATGGTAATGGTGTTGATTTAGTTCTGTTGATGATGCAGCTTGGTAAGCGTAACGTAAATTCTGTATGGGCAGAATGTGGCCCCGCTCTGGCTGGCGCTTTGTTATCGCTGGGGCTGGTGGATGAATTAATCCTGTATATCGCGCCTAAAGTATTGGGGGATAGTGCCCGTGGGTTATTCTCCATCCCTGAATTGCAAAAATTATCAGATGCACCTGAATTCACCCTGTTTGATGTACAACAAATTGGGCCAGATGTGCGTCTTCGCCTACGACCGCGCTAGGTGTCTTGATTTAAGTTTGGACATAAACCAAGACGCAGAGAAAAATAATGTGATAAGATCCGCGCCCCTGCGGATATGAATAAGATATAAGGAAGGCTATGAACGTAATCAAAGGTGTTGTTGCAGCTCCTGAAGCTCGCATTGCAATTGCAATTGCCCGCTTTAACAACTTCATTAATGACAGCCTGCTGGAAGGGGCCGTGGATGCGTTGGAACGCATCGGTCAGGTTTCTTCAGATAATATCACCGTGGTATGGGTTCCGGGTGCTTATGAGCTGCCGCTGACAGTCAAGGCATTGGCTGAATCCAAACAATATGATGCGGTTATCGCTTTGGGTACAGTTATCCGTGGCGGTACAGCCCACTTTGAATATGTTGCTGGTGAGTGCAGCTCTGGTTTGTCCAGCGTGGCAATGTCCAGCAATATTCCTGTCACATTCGGTGTTCTGACGACTGAAAGTATTGAACAGGCGATTGAACGCGCTGGCACTAAAGCGGGTAATAAAGGTGCAGAAGCTGCCTTGACCGCATTGGAAATGATTAATGTAATTAAAGCCATTAAAGGCTGAATTTTTAGTTTTAATTAAGGGGAATTTTGTGAAACCTGCTGCTCGTCGTCGTGCTCGTGAGTGTGCTGTTCAGGCAATTTATTCATGGCAATTATCTAAAAATAGTATTGCTGATGTTGAATTCCAATTTTTGTCAGAGCAAGACGTAACCGGTGTTGATGTCACCTATTTCCGTGAATTACTCTCCGGGGTAGCGGTCAATGCCACAAAATTGGACGCTTTAATGGCGCCTTATCTTTCTCGCCAGCTCGAAGAGCTAGGTCAGGTGGAAAAAGCCATCTTGCGCGTTGCGATGTTTGAACTAAGCTTTCGTGATGATGTTCCCTACAAAGTGGCTATCAATGAAGGTATCGAACTGGCAAAAACGTTTGGTGCTGAAGATAGCCATAAATTCGTAAATGGGGTATTGGACAAAGCTGGCCCGGCAGTACGCAAGAAAAAGTGATTGCTTGCCAGGAGTTCCCCATTATAACTTGATGATTTTACACATAAGGCCGGCGTTCCGGCCTTATGTGCTAATCGTTAGTCACTTTTTTGGAATTCTACTATGGCATGTGGTGAATTTGACCTCATTGCACGTTATTTCAACCGCCATACCATTCGCCGCCGTGATGTAAATCTAGGGATTGGCGATGATTGCGCGCTGATGACCGTTGCAGATAAGCAAGAATTGGCGGTAACAACCGATACGTTGGTTGCCGGTATTCATTTTCTTCCTGATATCTCACCGGAAGATTTGGCCTATAAAGCATTGGCTGTCAATATCAGCGATTTGGCTGCTGTTGGTGCGGATCCGGCTTGGGCATCTTTGGCACTGACGTTGCCTGATGTTGATGAAAATTGGTTAAAGCGATTCAGTGACAGCTTGTTTGAGCAACTGAATTATTACGGTATGCAGTTAATTGGTGGGGATACCACAAAAGGCCCCATGAGTTTAACTCTGACCGTGCATGGTTTGGTTCCGGCTGGCAGGGCATTGCGCCGGGCGGGTGCGAGAAATGGCGACTGGATCTACGTAACCGGAACCTTGGGTGACAGTGCGGCGGGACTTGCATTGTTGCAAGACAACCTGACTATTGAAGATAGCGCAATCCACAATTGGTTGGTTAAACGCCATCTTCGCCCACAACCACGGGTTTTACAGGGGCAGGCGCTGCGCGATCTGGCTTCTTCTGCCATTGATTTGTCTGATGGTTTGATTTCGGATCTTAACCATATCCTGTCAGCCAGTCAGTGTGGCGCCCGTATTAACTTGGATGCACTGCCTTATTCGGAAGCTATGCAGCAATATGTTTCTCCCGAACAAGCGTTGAAATGGGCATTGAGTGGCGGGGAAGATTATGAATTGTGCTTCACGGTACCTGAGTTGAACCGTGGCGCATTAAATATGGCGTTGGCGCATTCTGGTGCCAGTTTCTGCTGTATTGGGCAAATCAGGCCGGAATCGGAAGGCATCCGTTATTTCAACAACAACGAAGAAATTGAGTTGGATCTGAACGGCTTTGATCACTTTAAAACCGATAAGAAACCGTTAGTACCGTGTTCAGCTGTTCGACAAGCAGAAAATGATCAAACGGAGGGAACACATGGATGACGCAAAACGCCACTTAAGGATGAGTAATCCTTGGCATTTGCTGGCAACGGGATTTGGCAGTGGCTTGTCACCTATCATGCCGGGAACTATGGGATCAGTGGCAGCCATTCCTTTTTGGCTTCTTATGACCCCGTTGCCGACATGGGGAATTTGGTTGGTCATTGTGTTGGGAACCCTCATTGGCTGCGTAATTTGCCAGAAAGCTGCTGATGCCATGAATGTGGAAGATCCGGGTTGTGTTGTCTGGGATGAATTCATCGGCATGTGGATCACGTTGATGGCTATTCCGGTACTCAACTGGCAATGGGTTCTGGTCGCTTTTATCGTATTCCGCATTTTTGATATGTGGAAACCATGGCCGATCCGCTGGTTTGACCGCTATGTAAAAGGCGGTATTGGCATTATGCTGGATGACATCATTGCAGCTATTTTTGCCGTTGTAGTTATCTGGTTGTTGAATTTCTACCAACTATTGCCTTTCTAACTCATGACGTTAATAAGATATTTTAAATCTATTCTTAGCGTTCATTTTTAGCATCATGGTTACAGCACATATTTTTGATTAGCCGCGTGTTCTGCGGCTGATCTATCTCTTGGTAAATACATCGATCGTTTTTCAAGTTACAGCGCTATTGGTTGCATCTTGAAATCCAATGGAGATATATACCTAATGCGTCGCCCCGCCTGTTACGCTAATATCCGATTTATTTTCCCATGCTGTTTCAATGGCTAATCTCAGCGCGGTTGTCATCAATTCTAACGTCATGCTTGGCATATCAGAGAAGTTAGCGGCCTGTTCGGGCAGATAAGGAATATGGATAAATCCTCCCCGTGTTGAAGGCGTATTTTGAGCTAAATAATGCAACAAGCCATACATTACATGGTTGCAAACAAAAGTACCGGCAGTTTGGGATACGGACGCAGGGATCCCCGCTTTTCTCAAGGCCCCAGCGATTGTTTTGATTGGCAGACTAGAGAAATGTGCAGCCGGTCCACCGGAAATAACAGAGGTGTCAATGGGTTGCTTCCCTGCATTATCAGGGATTCGGGCATCATTGACATTAATGGCGACACGCTCAATGCTGATACCTGTCCTTCCTCCTGCCTGTCCCACAGAAATAACCAATTCTGGTTGGAAGCTATCAATCGCTGCGTAAAGGTGTTGTAAAGCAACATCAAAAACACAGGGCAGCAGACACGTTTCTATTTTCGCATCTGCAACTTGGTATCCTTGCAATGATTTGATGGCTTCCCATGATGGATTTATTGCCTCTCCACCGAAAGGTTCAAACCCGGTGATCAAAATAGTTTTCATGGCGGCTCCTTATTATCTTTTTGTAAGCGTATCTTGGTTTATCAAAACATCAGAAAATAGAGCAAGAACACATTCGTAATCAGTAAAACACACCCGGTGGGAATTTGAGCTTTAATAACAGCATTGCGATCGGGCAGCTCCAACAAAGCGGCGGGGACAATATTGAAATTTGCCGCCATGGGCGTCATCAATGTACCGCAATAGCCTGAGAACATACCAATGGCAGCCATCACTGCTGGATTGCCGCCATGCTGCAAGATCAAAATGGGAATACCAATTCCGGCAGTGATGATAGGAAAGGCGGCGAAAGCATTACCCATAATCATGGTTAACAGAGCCATGCCAAAAACATAAGTGACTACGGCAATAAACCGGTTATCGACGGCCAAATAATTTTCCGTCAGATAGGAAACTATGGTGCCCACACCTGCAACGGTAAACAGCAAGCCAAGTGTTGCCAGAATTTGCGGCAGGATAAATACACAACCAATTGCATCCAGCAGACGCCGGGTTTCTTGTATTGGCTGAGTGATAGCATCACGGCTCAAGTGTAAAGCAAGAATTAATCCAATCAAACAACCCAGCGTAATGGAAAAGAGTGTAATTAAAGTAGAATGATTTCCCGCGCCAAAAACGGCTTCCTGCAAACCGGGAATATGATTAAATGCCAGTACACCCAACATCGTAATGACAGGAATGATCAAGACGGGCAAAAATAGCCGATAACCAAGACGTTCAGCACTTTCTTGTTGTTGTTTTTGTGTTCTTTGATGATAATTTCCCAGACGAACACCGCCAAATCCAGCCAGCAAAGCCATGAAAGCCACTAATGCGCCGACAGAAATATGCGCGAGTCTCTGGGCATGATTTTCGTCATTGATCCAGAGTGACATCAGGTCAGTACTCCATTTTCCTACCAGAAAGATCAAACCATAAAGCCCCCAAAACAAGCCTGTTGTGAAACGGCGAGGGTTGGCTTTATCACGCCATGACATAATTGCAATCGAGATTAAAATTAGCCCGGCCAACACATAGAGGTACTGTAATTGAAACATTATTTTTCCCCTTTATTGCTTAACTTGGCGTGATTCAGCGAATTCAGTTCATTGGCAAGGTAAAAATCCAGGCGATATAGCCGCACTGAGTGGATCAGAAAAGCACAAATTGCGGTAGGGATACCCCAAAGAGCGATATGCAATGGCTCAGTTTGGATATTGGCTGATTCCAGCATGAAATTATGCATAAAGATAATTGCGCCAAAAGCAACAAAGATATCCTCACCGAAGAACAGGCCGGTATTGTCCGTAGCAGCGGACATGGCTCGGATACGGTACTTAACTGAATCCGGCAATTCACCGTATTGATTTTCGGCCGCCCCCTCAGCCATGGGCGACAGCAAGGGGCGAACCATTTGCGGATGCCCGCCTAAACTGGTTAACCCCAGTGCTGCTGAGATTTCACGTATAAACAGATAGAGTATCAGTAAACGACCCGTTGTTGCGGCCTTGATATGAGCAATGGACTTTTGGGCTTGTTCTTTCAGCCCATGCCTTTCCAGCAGGCCAACAATAACCAGAGGGAACAGAATGGTCAGGGATAAGTTCAAGGTATTAATAAAGCCGGAACCGAGTTTTTCCAGAATATCCAGAATTGGCATTTGGGCGGCTATTCCTGTGACGAAGCCTGCGGCTGTGACGACTAAAACAGGGTTAAATCTGATGATAAAACCGATGATAATGACCGCTATCCCGATTAGGGGCCAGAAGTTGACGGCTTGCTGCATATTTTATTCCCCCAGCTAAACTAGTTTGCGTAATGTTGTTGGTTGAAACTGTATCTGTTGTTAAATTATTGTTTTAATATTGTTGAACAATAAATAGGATGCTATCTATAAATAGGCAAATAAAATCTGCATGGAATTTTAAAAATGGTATATAGATCACTTATGGGTTTATGACTTTGTCATAGCGTGATGGTCTTAGAACCATTGCATATATGGAAAAGAAATATTCTGAAAAGGAGAGATAAAACAAGAATATTAATCTGTGATCATGTAAATAAATAGTTATATTTACGCATTTTATTTTTTGTCCTTTCAGATATTTCTATTAGATGGTTTTTATATGGTTAATTAATCATCTTATTATAATCTTATATATATAATTGATTAACATTTATTAAGTTATTGGATTTTTAATTTCCCATATGTTTTTTATTTCATATTCTTGCCTAATTACCTGTAATGTGATCATTATCTCACTTTGTGTATTTGTTGATAATTGATTTAAATTCAATTTGTTATGATTTGGTTGTGTTTTTTTCTAGGCAAATATTTCATCTATCGCTTTTAAAGTGGCTTATTATGACGATTAAATAATGATTTTGGTTTTATAATAAAATTATTATTGGTTGTTACTTGTTATTTCGGTAGGTTTTTTTAACATATTTTTATTAGCATTTAGGGTTTAATCCAGATTTTTGATTGGTAAATAATGATGGGAATTAGTTATCTTCATTAATCCTGTTTTGTTCTAAATATGATGAGTCTAAAATGAACCTTATCTTAAATTAAAAAATAATCATTCTATAAAGAGAGTGATTATTTTTTCTATTGTGTATTTAATTTTCTTTGGACAAGAGGCGAACACTCATGCTGTGTATGTCTTTACTTTAAGTAAGGGAGTAAGTGGTGAATCAGTTTGAATATTATTATCAGCGGGAACTTAATTATTTGAGGCAATTGGCAAAAACGGTTAGCGAAGATAGCCCACATCTCAGGGATACATTCAGTGGTCGTGATCCTGATGTAGAAAGACTGAATGAAGGTTTTGCTGCTTTGATGGGTCGTTTGAGCCAGAAAGTTGATGATGCACTTCCTGAGTTAACCCAACCATTATTGCAAAGGCTGCGTGCACAGCCGATCAAAGGCATTCCAGCTACCAGCATTATTCAGTTTGAGAGCGAGGGACAAGGTGATTTTGATTTTTCCATTCCGGCAGGAACGGAAGTTTATACCCAAGATCGGCAGACTTATGTCACTTGTCGTGAATGTGCTATTACTCCACTGACTCTGATATCGCGAGAAATCACGCACTAAGTGCAAACAACCAAAATCATTTTGAAGTTTCGTTATATTGGCAAAGAAGAGGAGTGGTTGGCCCGGCCAATTAATCTGTTTTTGAGCAGCGACGAACAGGTCGCGGATACTTTGATGCTGGGTTTGAGTCAGCATTATTGTGGTGCGGAATTACACCACAATGACCAAGTTTATAAAGCTCATGGAGAGCGGTTTGAACCTCTTTCTGGTGCCTCTCGCTTGGTTTTGTCTTCTGCGGTGGGAGATAACTGGGCACCACAATTATTGATGGAATCACTCTATCTGCCGCATGTTAATCAATTTCTGAATTTACCTTTACCAACTATGGCAAATCGATTGGAATTGTCAAAGCATCGTGAATTCAGTGTCATATTAACATTGGATACTATATTACCTTTATCTGCTGAACAAATATCGTCAGCATTTCAACTTTATTGTACGCCAGTCGTGAATATGGAACGGGACAGTCAGGTTGCCCTGTCTTTTGAAGCGGAAACCGCGCGTTATTGTTTACCATTGATGCCGACACAAGGTGTTTTGCATATCGCAGGTATTGAATTAAAAAATGAACCTAATACCGAAGAAGAAAGTCGCGGAGATGAATATCAGTTCTATCCGGTCAGTCTTCTTACTGGGATGGAGCGCTATCATCCTGAATACGATAAGGCTTGGTTCTATGCTCTTGAAGTAACAAATGATGCGTTGGGTAAGATCCGCTATCAACTGGTGTTCTACGATAGTAAAGCGGAGTTAATGCAAAAACCGCCTGAACGTGAATTCATTTGCCATTTTTATGGCTTTGAGCTGAATCATCCCCCACTTGCGTTGGGAGATATCTGTTTCAGTGGGGAAAACGTTCCAGAAACTTTCCGGTTGAAGAATATCACACGAACCTCGCGCAGTTATCCCCCAATTATCAATAGCCCTCGCCATTGGGATTTACTCTCCCATTATTCAGTGGGTAGCTACCTACTGGATGTGGTGATTGCGGTCAAAAAACTCTTAAAGGATTTCGATCTGTATGCAGATATTGATCGTCCCGGCAGCCGGAAAATTCGTTACATGATTGAGGGGATCGCAAATATCAATGCGAAATGGGGCGACAGAATAATTAGGGGCAGACCCGTTCGTTGCTTATTGATCACTCTAACACTGAATGAAGAGACCTATTCTCATGAAGGTGAAATGTATCGCTTTGCCAATTCTCTATACCAATTTTTCCCATTTTGTCTCACACAAGGTACGTGGTTAAGAATGCGTGTCATCAGCCATCCATCGGGAACTGAATGGTATTTGGCACCTTCAATGATTCAAGGTTATCGCTCAATTATGTAAGGAGTTTGACTATGGATGGATTAGTTTTTAGCTGTCAGATAGGTGTATTACCCAAAACCACATTTCAGGTGGTGAATTTCAATTTGCAGGAAGGGCTTTCACAGCTTTTCCATTTAACCATGACTGTAGTCAGCGCTCTTGACAACGTGGCTCTCAATGAACAATTGGGAACCAATGCTTCACTGACCGTCACGCGTAATGGTGTGATTGAGCGTACCCTCAATGGTGTTGTGGCGGGAGCTGAACAAGGCAATACAGATGGGCGACAAACATATTACACCTTCATTATCCGTCCGGAAATGTGGTTGATGACGCTGAATCAGGATAGCAGAATTTTCCATCATCAATCCGTGCTTGATATTCTGGAACAGTTGCTGAAGGAGCATCGGGTCAAGGCCGACAAGAAGTTTTACAAAGATCACCAACAGCACTCAATACGAGAATACACAACTCAAAAACGTGAATCAGCCTATGATTTTTGGTGCCGGCTGGCGGCTGAAGAAGGCATCATGTTCTGGTTCGAAGAGGACAAACTCTTTTACAGTAATTCCCACCTTGGCATGTTGGCGGCGCTTACGCTGACCTATAATGCACAACCGGACACGGATGATAGTGACTCTACGGCATGGCAGTGGAATTACGGCGAATATCTGCGCCCGAATGAAACGATCAACAAAGATAATAACTTCTTGCGGCCTTCCTATCCTCTGCAACATCTTGCAGCGTCGCAAGGGGGAGGAAATCATTCAGTCTTTGAAAGCTACGGGCGCTTTCAAATGGATGCCGAAGGTCGTCCTTTTACTCAATTGCGTCTGGAACAGTTACAGAACCAGAGCAAAGTTGGTAATGCGAGTACCAACTGTATCAAATTACGCCCGGGCAGGATTTTCTCCCTGCAATCTCACCCGATTGCGGCCATGAATGATCGCTGGCAGGTTGTGACCGTTAATCATCATGGGCAGCAACCACAGGCATCGGGAGATGCCGGGGAAGGTACGACATTAACCAACAATGTTTCTTTCATTCCGGGTCGGCAGGATTGGCGTCCGCCATTCCATTACAAGCCATTGGCGGACGGAGATGAAGTGGCAACGGTAGTCGGGCCGGAAGGTGAAGAGATCTACGTTGATAAACACGGCGCAATTAAAGTCCATTTCCATTGGAACCGTTATGACGAAGCGGATGACCGAGCTTCATGCTGGATACGTGTTGCCCAGGGATGGAACGGTGATGGCTATGGATTTATGGCAATTCCGCGCATTGGCCAGGAAGTCATTATTTCCTACCTCAATGGCGACATTGATCGTCCGATAGTGACCGGATGCACCTACAACGGTCGCAATCGCCCGCCACTGGATCTGCCTGCAGAAAAAACACGCACAACCTTTAAAACAAAGACTCATAAAGGTGAAGGGTTTAACGAACTGCGTTTTGAAGATGCCAAAGGCAGCGAGGAAATTTACATCCATGCCCAAAAAGATCAGCTGATTCAGATAAACAACGATAAAACGCAACGTGTCGGACACGATGAGAGTCATCATGTTCTGAATAACCGCAAGCATGAAATTGGTAATGATGAATTTATTCGGATCATGCATGAACAGCATATTCAAATCGACGCAAACCAATTTGAAACCATCACCAAAGACCGTAAAACAAACATCAATAACAGTTGGCAGGAAAAGATCTTTGCTGATCATTTGCAGGAAATTGGAAGGGACAAAACTGCAAAAGTTAATAATAACTATACGTTGCACGTTGTTAATAACATTCAGACATTGACTAAAATGCATTCGATGCAGGCCAGTGAGTCGGTGCTAATCAAAGGAAAAGCTGGCTCTATTTTACTGGATGGGCAAGGCGTCACGATCACCGGAAATATTAATTTGTTAGGGCCGGTATCCGTTTCAGGTGGTAGTCCCGGTTCAGTGCCTTCTCTGAGCGGAGCCGCAAATGAAGGCTTGGTAATGGCGGAAGATTGCAGGGAAAAAGCCAAAAAGCGCAAGGAGTCTTCTGAATAATGTCTTGGTTACCAGATTGTTCTGAGTATTGGGTGGTGGATTACTCATTTAGCAAAAAAGAGGGTGAACAATTTTCTGCACAGGCCATTATTCATGCGAAGAGTGAGCGTCAGGCGTTGTCTATGTTGGTGGAATATCTGCTTGATGGTGGATACTCACCGGGGCAGTATCATGCTATTCAGCCATTGTTGGATTATCTCACTACCAGTTCCCGGCAAGAGCTGCCGCTTTTGCGGCATTTCCGGCAAGGGCAGGAACAAGGAAAACAGGTTATCGCGCTGAACGAACGTAACATAAGTTCACCGCTTCCCGTAGAACGTGGTGCATTGCAATTCACCGTGACAGAGAAAATGCCGGAAAATGGAGCAGCTAAATATCGTTACGCTGTGCTTGATGCTGCGGTTTACCGCCAGGTTATGGGCAGCTTTCTTATTTCTGACTTGATGGTTTCTAACCTGCAATGGGAAAGTCTGTTTCAAGGAGAAACACAAGTCACTCTGGAAGATAGCGCCCCTTATTTAGTGGAGTTAACGGAGAGTGAAAATGTGTATTCTCGTTTCCAGCAGACAATTACCCAGCCAGCAACATCGTCTTTAGGGATCTTTATCGAAAGTGACCAGCCTTTTACTGTGTTACGCAATCACTTGCGTAAATTCACTTACCTGAAAAATGAGCAGCAGCAAACGTGGATGTTTTATCGTTTCTATGTTCCTCAGGGATTGATACCACTACTGAAAAGTTTGCCTGATGCGCAATTGCTGCACTTTATGCAACCTATGCAGAAAGTCGGATATTTCGATCAACAGACTGCGCTGTATTATTCTTTGTCTCTGGTTGAGGATGCACTGGATAAAAATAGAACCGCACCAGTTACCATTAATCCGGTTTTGACAAACAGCCTCGCGGAACAAACCCAGCAACGTGCACTTACACAAATGGTGAAATTTATCGAAGAGACACAACCTGAACTTTCACCTCAGCAAAAAGCACAACTTCCTGCTTTTGTCCTGCAACAGAGCAATCTGGCTTGTTTGGCCGGATTCGCTCATCAGCGTTCTATTCTGTATTTGGTAGCCGCCAGAAGTCTGGTTCGTGATGATGAAGCACGGTGGCAGAGGGCATGGGAATATGCGTGTAGGGAATCTCAGGCGCAAGAGTTACGGGCGTTGGCTTGTTATGAGTATTGTTTTAAGAATCGAGCACTAAGTTAACACAAGGAAATAAGAAAAATGGAAAAATCGATATTGACGAGTGCGAATGACGCTCTTGAGACAGCCGCGAAAAAAGTCGAAAAAGCGTTTGAAAAAATTGTCGATGAAGCAAAGGCACACCTGCCTCATCAGTTGGATATGGATACCGTTGTCAGACCCTGTGACGCCAATATCCGGCCTATTTATCCTGTCAGATATGCTTATATGAATTTTTTTGGTGACAACTGGGTAGATGCCCAATTACCACCGCCAATCAGTAATTTTATTGATCATTATGATAATTCATTAAGCGCAAGCGTTCTGGGTGGTTATAGCATTCGCATGCCTAGACCGGGTTGGATCTATGTCAAAGAAGAAGGGTCGATTAAAAGCCGGGGTTCCGAAAAGGATGGGAAATTATTAATTTTCAAATTCAGCCCTGAAATTGTCACATTAGAAGGCAAAAGGGGGATGGTCACGAAATACACCAAATATGAACAAAAAGCCGGAAGTTCATCGTGGGAAGAAATTCATCCTGTCAGCGGTACAGCGGGACTAGGCTATCCTTTTCTAGCGATTGATAAAGATGTGACCAAAATCAGCATTGTTTACAGTGAAGTTGAGTTGGCTAAATCTGTCCTGAATAAGATGGATAAGGATAAAAACTTCCGTAAAAATGCGATGCAATTCGTGGACTTAGACAGTGAGACATCAGAGTATGCCATTGATGCCAAACAAGAACATTTCGACGGGTTAGTGGAAGATTTTAAAGATCCTGAAAAACAATTTCAGGCATACAAAAACCAACTATCCGATCCACTTTTACAATCTTCTGATTTGGGAGAGATCACGACTGAAGGCAGTTTTGCCATGGATGCAGATATGGAAATGCGTTACATAGACAGCCTTATCTGCCCTTATTACAAAGATAAAGCGAAGATTGTGGTATTGCATGATCCTGTGGGGTATCAGCGTGATATTTTGATGGCGTATATGTTACTCACGGCTTGGCAAATAAATTATACGGCGACCTACATGTATCCTATTTCTATAGGACAATTTGTCAAACAAATGGAGTTTTCAAAGGATGAGAAAATCAAAAAATACTTTAATGATTGCATCCATCAGGAGCACTGGAAAACGTGGTGGCCTAAATTAAATGCTCCGATTGAAGAGACAACTACAAAATTAAAAGAAATAGTCAGTCTATACAAATCTTTTTTTGAGAAAAATTCTATTGCGGGTCAGAAAGGTGGATTAGCACATTACTTTAAGCATTTCTTCTTTGCAACTAGTGAAAAAGATATCCTGACTGAAAAAGATGCCGAAGAATTTAGAGTAGTTTGTGCTTTATTTGCTGAATTAGTAGAACCATTACTCAGCACTGAGATAGGAATACGGGAAATAGAAAAATTATTGGGAGGAGACCAGGAGTCTGAATCAAGTACATGGATTTCTGTTGGTAATGGGCTTGTGAATACATTAGGGCATGCTGGTGCAGACAAGGAATTGATCGCTAAAAATCTCGCATTAGGGGTGGATGTATTACTGGGAGCAATTGGCACGATACTGGGAAAATTTGCTGTGTTTATTGCTGAAGAAGCATATAAAAAAGCGCTAGGTTTACATGTAAAAGGTGTTGAAAAGATAACCCAGATTTTTATATCTCGTTGTTTGTCTGTTTTTGGTATCCGGTTGCAAAGCGGTCAATATGCAAAATTGACAGAGAAAGAATATTATAATTTTTTTAAAAAGGTAGAGCCACAGGCCCAGCCCAGCAAGATAAAAAATGCTCTAGAAAAAGTGAAATCTGATGTGAAAACAAGGGGGATAAAAAAAGTATTTAACTGGTCGCAACGTATTGATAACTATACGGGGCGTTTGAAAATAAAAATACCTATTATTCAATTTGAAAAGCCAAAATTTAATACAAAAATAAAAGTATTTCAACACGGTAATACCCCTATTAGCCTTTTATTGGATTGTAGTTTTGCTGGTCTTGAATCTACTTATGAAGGCTTATACGTTGCATTCGTTATTGTCCCAGTCGAGTTTTGATAAGAATTCTCCCTTTAGTACAAATCGGCTTCCTTTGTATTTTGCTGGGTCATTTATGAATACTATATTAGGAGGGCTTATTGCCATAAGGGGGGGAACTAATCTTTTCGGCAGAGCGGTGGCACAAACGGGTGTAATAGCATTGAAATTGAATAGCCCAGCGATGGGTGCATTATTAGATAATATATCAAACAAAATGTTGCTTAACAGCAAATCGATGGTTACCTTTACAAGGTTTGGAATCGGAATTTCTGGGGTGGCGAGCACAGTTCTGTCATATATTGATGCGACCAATGCTTTTGAATTAGGTAATAATGGAGAAGGATATTCTCATATTGCTATTGGTTCAGGTACATTACTAATGACACTTGCGTATGGTTATGCGGCGGTGACCACGACGACAGCAGCAGGAGCCGCTGCCGCAGATGCAGCTGCAATTGTTCTGACTGGAGCAGCTTTAACGTTTTTCTGGGCGGGAGTATTAATTGCTATTTTAGGGACAGCGTATATCCTTATGTTCAGTAAGGACGAGTTCGAAAATTTATTACAGAATTGCTTTTGGGGAAACGGGAAAAAATATTCTTTTTGGAGTCGAGATGATATACGGCCAAAAAGAATTGAAGACCAATTTAGGAAAGTTGAAGTAATAAATGATGAAATTAGAAATGCTTTTTTAGTTGAATACCAAGAGTTTGCTAACCTTTTCACGGGGGCAACTTTAAAAAGGGAATTTAAGGATAAAAAAACAATATATCGTTTTACATTGCCTAATTTTCAATGGGGTAAGTCAGAGATTTTTTATCAGGTAATATCATTTTCTTATGCCGCACTATCTGCCGGCTCTCCATACGTGCCTGTATCGCCAAGTATTGTTTCATCAAATATTAGTACACAGCAATCAGCTTCAGATAATTTTGCAGAACTGATGGAGGCTGATTATAAAAAATTATCCGATGAAGGTGGCCTAACAACGTTGACTGTTGAAATGGATTCTTTTGAATCAAAACATATTACAATATTTTGGTATTATATGCCTACTGAGGATGTTATATCTCCTCTTCGTTATAAATGGAACGAGGAGCCAATATTAGAAAATGCCATTTATGGTTATGATGATGAAGTGATGCGGAATTAATATCATAGATGAAAATAAAAAGGATTATCTTATGAATAGAACATATTATATCAAAAAAAATATTATTGAAACGGATGCTTTTTCAGAAGTGTGTCCTAATGTTATTAACGAAAAATTAGAAAAAATAAATAAAAGAGATGCAAAGAAAATAGCATGTTTAGAAATAATTAATGACACTGAGTGTCACTTTTTTAATAGTTTAAATACGATGAGGAAATTTTATTTATATTTATATTTCATCGCTTCAGTGATTGCTCTTGGATTATTTTTAAATCATTATGTGAAAACATGGCGTGCGGTTGAAAAATCTTCTCTTGAAGGGGTTTTTTATGCAAAAAAAGATCATGGTGAATATTTTTACTTAAATCCAAAGTTGCCAGAATATCAAAAAAAATATGAGTACATTGCTCACGATAATAGTATTTCACTTTTAAAATATTGGCATATACGTTATTCTAAGGATGGTTTTTATGGAGAAGAATGGGCAAGGGAATTTTTATTAATAGATGGTGGTTTTTTTTCTCTTTATCTTTTTTTTATTATTGCTTCTCTTTACTTTTTGTGTAGAGTTCGTAGTATTCCGCCTTTTCTAATAGATAGAGAAAAACAGATTTTTTATACTTGGAGTAAAGGCAAGGTATATGCAGCGAATTATTCTCAATTGGAAGTTTATAATTCCTCTGGTAATTTAGGATTAAAAACTTGTGGATACGATAAAGATAATAATCTTATCAACTATTTTTATTCCCTTAAATTTCCGGGAGTATTTGACAAAATGGTGGATAAAGACTATTTGTTGGTTTTTATAGCAAAATACTTTATGCAAGGAAAATATTCTGTTAGTTTGGTTGATTATAAACGTAGAAAGCCATTTTTCCGGCTACGTGAAGAGCCAAAACCTGAAGATTGGGAATTGCAAGTCGAGAAAATTTTGACTGAAGTTGATCGACTTGGAGTCCCGTATGTTTCTGCATCTGATAAAAAATCTAAGGATAGAGTTTAATAAAAGATAGGTGGGGAAATTTAATACGGTGAGGTTATTTATTTTTCAATGGAGCGTTTAACAACGCTCTATAATTTTTTTTGAAATTTTTGAAATTTAACACAGGGGTAATTGATATTTTAGAATATAGATTATGGATATTATGATAAGGAATTACATTAAATGAGAAGAGCAATAAGAAAATGGTTATCCCAAAAGACAGAGAGTAAAGTCAATGCGAATGTTAAAATTAGTCGATTATCAACAGTGTGTGATCTGAACTTGGATGAAGACATTGGTATATTGGATAAAGAACAAATAAAATCAGAGAATTTTATTGGTTTAATCGGTAATAAAAAATGTGAAATACTATTTGGTAAAAGTAATCTCCATGAAATTGTTTTAATTTCTTCATTAACCGGTTTTTTATTGGGTTTTTGTTTTTTTATTGAAACTGTTGTTGATACATGGAAAGTCAATGGGGAATCTTATCTAAGCACAGTTAGTGATGCTAAAATAGATTATGGCGAAGAATTTTATTTAAACCCTAATCTTCCTAATTACCTTAAAAAATATAAGTATCTGGCTGATGCCAAGAGTGTATCTTGGTCTCAATATTTTCATATTCGTTATACGGATAGTGGTTTTTACAGTAAGTCTAGAGTACAAAAAAATTATTTTTAGATGGTGATTTTTTATATTTTTCTTTGCAATGATTTTAATTCATTTATGGATTTTATATGTAATTCGTAAAATACCTTCTCTTATTATTGATCGGGAAAGGCAATTATTTTACTCTTGGCGCAGAGGAAAAATGTATGTTGCGCGTTACTCTCAGGTTGATGTTGTGAATACATATAATACACTTTATTTAAGAATTTATGGGCTGGATAAAAATAACAAACTGAAGATTTATACTTTTGTCCCCCAGATCCCTAACTTACTCGACGGTGTAATAAGCAAGAGTTATTTGCTGGGTTTTATTGCAAAATATTTGATACAAGGAAAAGAATCTGTCAGCTCGGTAGATTTTAAACGTCATTCATCACTATTTTATACATCTAATAATCAAAAATCAGAAAATTGGGAAGCGCAGATTGAAGCTATTTTAGCTGAACTGGACAGGTTAGGCCCGCCGAAAGAGGCTACTGATCCAGAGTATATCGTTGGATAAAAAAATTAGATAAAATACCTAAATAATAAGTGCAGCATGATTAATTTAAAGATAAACATGTCTGCACTTGGTTAAGTAATTAATTGGTTCCATAAGGAGATTATTATAAAGAAAGTAATATGGGGGGGTTAGTATATTTTAAATATAGTTATAGAATGCTTTATTTAATATTTTTGTTGCTATTTTAGTTATCTCTTTTATTCTTTTGATATCATGTCTGGCTAATTGGTGTGTCAAAATAGATAGGTATTTTAATGTATTATTCAATTGGTGTACTTGCTGGTATGGGGCCAAGATCTACTGCACCTTTTGTCAATATGCTGGTGGATGCTTCTCAGTCTCTGTATGGCGCAAAATATGATATGGATTTTCCTAAAATGCATATACTTTCTTTGCCTACCCCTTTTTATCCGGGGCAGACCATTGATGATGTTCAAATGATACAGGCATTACAGGACGGTATTGCAGATTTAGTCAGAGCAAAGGTCAGTTTGATTGTCGTTCCATGTAATCTTGCCCACAGGTATTACTCTTATATGATCCAAGCCAGTGCAGGTATACCGCTCTTACACATAGCTGATTGCGCCCTAACAAAAATCCCTTTTGATTATACAAAAATAGCGGTTGTCGGCACTGAGCCTACAATTGACGCAGGATTTTATCAGGAACGCATTTATGCGGCAGGCAAAGAGCCTGTTTTATCTGTAGAGTTGCGCAATCGTACAACAGAGTTAATTACACTAATTAAAGAAAAGGGATTTGACAATAATGAGGTGTTGAAGAGTTGGAATTCAGTATTGTCATGTACTGAGGATTTAAAAGCCGAAGTGTTACTCATAGCTTGTACAGATATCAGCCCCTTGATAAAGCACAGTGTGATAAATCGGCCATTGGAGATAGTGGATGCAGCGTTAAGTTTAGCTGAGGAGGCAATTCATATGTTTTATCAGTTGAGATCTATATCTAAATAATGAATGATTGTTAATCAGAAGACAGCTAAGCAATCATTTTATTTTTTTTATTTAGGTATCCGGTTTTGTAAAAGTGCAACAAATTTATCGACGGGAAAAATCAGCTTCTCAACGTTGTATTTTAATCGAAGCTGATTATTCAATTTTATCATAGTAATGCAGTGGCTAATATATCAGGCAATTCAAGTTTCATAATATTGAACAAAAGGTTTTTTGTATTAACCTAAAAGATGACTTCCTCGGCGTAGAAATCGTTCTGGAACATAGAGATCATAATTATTAAATCGACAATAATCTTCTAATTGTTGAGCAGAACTGACGCCAACCTTTTTATATATTTGCGCTGTATAGTTCTCTACGGTACGATAGGAAATATTTAATATTCTGCCAATTTGCTTACTGGAATATTTATGTAAAGAAAGAAAAATAATATCCCACTCTCTTTGAGTAAATAAATTAGTTGGGGGCTGAAACATAATGGAAGCAGGAAGTTTTCCATGATAAAGGCGGGTTAATGAATAATCCTGAGCCTTCCATAGATGATATATAATACCTATGCAATCGCCATTCTCTTGATAAATAGGTGTTTTTTCACAAAAGTAAGATGATAGTGTTTTCTCTTCTCCCCAAATATGTGTTTCAAGTGAAACATATGATCTTTCTTCATTCATTACCTTTTGGTCATGGTGAATATATTCTTTTGCAAACTCAGCGCCATTCCAAGGTAATTCGTCATCATAATATCCTTCAAAATCAAATGACTTAGAAAACCCCTTAATGGTACTCAATGCTTCATTTCCATAAATAAAGCACGAATCTTTGTCTTTTATGCCCCAGGGATCATTACTTACTGCTAGAGTATTAATTATTTGAGGTGAAATGATAAGTTTATTACTCATGTTATTATTCCTTGAGGAAATATATCAGATCCATATAACTAAACGTTTTAAATTTTTATGAATTTATTATACCTGAAAGATAAAAAAATATTGGTGGAAATATGTTGGATTGACAATATTTTTATTCATATATTAATGATGTTCAAACGCAAAAATTAGTTTCAATTTAATATTGTTTTATATGCTATATTTTACATGTGAATTATCTTTTAGGTAATTGGTGATGAAGGGTTATAGTATTTTAATTTTTTAAAGATATCCTAAAAAACATGGATTGGATAGTGAAGTTGGATGTGTTTAATAATTTTAATATGATATATTTTAATATAAAATATTACTTATTTTTTTTGGTCATGGAATTGACGGAATAAAATTTGTATGAATTAAAATTGGTGAGTGGTTGATTATTGATATTTCGTGTGATTGTATTGTTTACGCCCCTAAAAAAATAATAAATTAAAGTATTTTTTACGCTTCCAATACTTACAAAAATTAATAAAATTATAAGTGGGTCATCATCGTAAAACATCTTTTTTGAATTTTGTTATTAGCAGGTTAACTAACTTTAAATAGCCAAGTGTGTAATTCTCGTATAAAAGCGCTGGCATCAGGGAAAATAATTATTAGAATATAATTCTAATACGATAAAAATATAATAGTTGATATTTATTTCATTAACTTAGAGTCTTTTTTAGGAAAAGAGTGTACTCATCAAAAGCATAGAGCACTATATGCTTATAACATTGGTGACTAGGTGAGAAAGTATAGCCAGTAAGCATGTGGTTGGAAATATAGCGTATATACCCAAATTTAATTTGTTGAATAAACCATCGATTCTATTTTTAGAATCAAAGATATATGGAGCCGGAGTGCTAAAGAGGCTCGAACTAATAATAGTTTTCAGGCAAATAATTTGTGTTTAAGTTTAAATAACAGCCTAAAAAACTCCACTGAATAAAGCCGACACTTTGGCGGCTTATTCTCAAAGCGAACCTAGGTAATTTTATGGTTGATATTTTTTTCATTCGGGAAAGTTTTCGATGTAGATTTTGCTATACCGAAACCAGTAAAACCATAAATAAGGGCCAGAAAAGCAGCGGCGTAGCACTGGATTGCCCAAGGCAATAAATCAAGTGTACTGACACCTAATGTAGTAGCCATGTAAATTCCAGCGGAAGTCCAAGGAATCAGAGGTTCGATGACAGTACAACCATCTTCAATGGTTCGTGAGAGATTTTTATTATCCAGCCCCATCTTACGATAAGCCTCCTTGAACAGTTCTGCCGGGATTAGAAGAGCTAATCTTCCATCACAAGTTGTTCCGGTTAGAAGAATCGTTGTACCAAGAGTGGTTGCGATGAGTTTTCCGGTTGTATGGACAGCTTTAAGGAGTTGACTAATGATAATAGTCAAAGCGCCTGTGAGTACTAAAGGACCGGCAAATGCGAATGCACAAAATATAAGTAATGTAGTCCCCATCATTGAGAGCATACCGCCGCGGTTAAGTAAGCGGGGAACATCACTAACAATGCCTGCAGTGCTGTGTCCCTGTTCAGAGAACATTGAGAGATTGAAACCATCAATTAATACATTAAATCCTTGTTTAAGTGTGAATCCTTGAAGAGTGATACCGATTACAATCGCCAATACACACGCAGCCAATATGGTCGGAATTACGGGGCGTTTTGTCACCGTACTCCATAAAATCAGTATTGGTGGTAAAATCAGCAATGCGTTGAAGTGATACAAATTTTCAAGAGAAGTTATGATTTCGGTTATTTTCTCAGGTGTTGCCACATTGCCCGTGAAGCTTGTATATCCCGCAATAAAATAGACAATAGCGGCTAAAATGAAGCTTGGGATAGTGGTATACAGTAAATGTTGAATATGATTGTTAAGATCAGTATCAGCAACGATAGCTGCGAAATTGGTTGTGTCAGATAGGGGCGAAATTTTATCACCAAAATACGCACCTGAAACAACGGCACCAGCTGCTGCAGGCAAAGAGACATCAAGACTAACAGCAACCCCCATAAGGGCAACGCCGACAGTACCGGCCGATCCCCATGAGGTTCCAGTACAAACAGAAATAATACTTGTGATAAAGAAAGCAGTTATGAGTATATATTGAGGGCTAATAAGTTTTAACCCCCAATAAACCATATAAGGTATTGTACCGCTGAACATCCAGGTGCCAATTAACCCCCCGACACAAATCAGAATTATGGTTACTGGCATCGCCTTGGTAAGTTTTGACACAATCGAATCAATAATGTCATCCCAACGGTAGCCTTGCCAGTATGTAAGGGCCGCGGTGATGCCTGCTGATATGAGCAACAAAGATTCAATGCGTAATCCCAATTGACCATAGCCAATAATTAGCAGGGGGAGCATCGCTGCAAGCGGTAATATAGCGAGCCCTAGATTGAGTTTTTTCTTACCATACATATACAAATCCAGTCTTAAGTCATTTATTGAAAAATTATTTTATTAAACAGACAGAATCCCTAACGATAAGCTCAGCGGAAAACATATTCATTTGTGGGGCTATTTCTTTTGTTGAGCTGAGTTGTAATGCCAGATTTGCCGCGCGTTGAGCCATCTGTTCTATTGGGTTGTGTACGGTAGTTAGGGAGGGATAAAGATATTGGGCTGTAACAATATCATCAAATCCCACGATAGAAAGCTGTTCTGGCAAGTTAATTTTTCTCCGATGCAGGGAGCGCATCATCCCCGCCGCCATAACATCATTGAATGTTAATGCTGCAGTAAAATCGATACCGCTTTCTAAGAGCTTTTCTGCTGCTTGCTCTCCGCCTTTTTCATTGAATGGAGCACTGATAATCCAATTACTAGGCACTGTAATCCCGGCATCAGCCATTGCAGTGTAATATCCCTCCAGACGGAGCTTTCTATCATCGATTGGTATGTCTGCTGTGATATAAGCAATTTTCCGATGCCCATTCTGGAGAAGATAATTAGTTGCAATGTGAGAAGCTCTGACATTGTCTAACCAGATACATCGGTTGGCGATGGCGGGTAAATATCGATTGATGATAACTAATCCAGGCATATGGGCTGCATAGCGTAATATATCTGCATCACTCATCCTACTAACATGAGCTACTATCGCTTCACAACCTTGGTTAATCAAAAACTCTAAGGCTGATTTTTCGAGTTCTTCCAGATGCCCACCACTACATACCATTAATTTGGCACCTTCTTTTCTGGCTATTTTTTCAACTCCTTTTGATAGAAGGGCAAAAAAAGGATCTGCCAAATTAACAGTCAATAACCCCAACATATTTCCACATCTTTTTGCTAGGGCAAGTGCAGCAGAATTACGGCGGTAGTTGAATTCGCGCATAGCTTTTTCGACGCGCTCACGAGTGCCAGGTTCAACGTAAGCGGTATTATTAATGACACGGCTGACCGTTGCGACAGACACACCCGCTTTATATGCGACATCTTTCATTGTGGCCATGCGCTCTCCTCAGTTGTTATGCATGGTAAATTGTCGTCGCTTTGTAATTCTAAATTGTTTTTTTGTAAAAAATAATGATCAATATATTTGAAATAATTTGGTGGAATATATAGATCGTAGTTGTTTTCCTCACATAACATTTTCAGCTCAAAAATTGAATTTATTGATAGTTTTTCATAGATATTTTTAAAATATTTTTCTAATGTACGAACTGAAATCTTCATTTCATCAGCAATACCTTTATTACTGATACCACGACAGAATAAAAAAATGATCAACCACTCTTTTTCTGCTAGGGAGTTGTTCGGTGGCGTAATATTAACAGATATGGATTTGTTATTATTAATATAATGATGTACCGAAAAGTGATTTATTTCTTTAATGTGACCGATTACTCCAATGCATTGATGATTTTCATCCATCAATGGATACTTTTCGCAAGAATAGGGTCTTATTTGCGCATTATTACTTTGAAAATAAGTACCAATAGATGATATGCGCTGCATGAATTGCAAAACATTACGATCATGTTCTTCAAATAGATGTGCAAGATGGCTATACGATGTAGGTAAAGTGCTTGTGGTACATCCTGTGATGTCAAAATTTTCAGGTAAATTGCTCAACTTAAGGAACACCTTATTTGCATATATAAAACGATGCTTTTTATCTTTTATGAACCATGAATCGTGACTTTTATCCCACATAGTTGTTAACTGAGGGGTGATTTGATTCATATATGACCTTCAATATTCATTTAATACATATCCCGTCCTTTTCCCAGATTACATTTTTATTGGTTGAATCCTGTTCGCTTCTATAATTAGTTTTAAATTGAAATTATTCTTAATCAATATATTGTAAATTCCTGCTATGAATTGACATAGCAGAGAGAATAATGAATTTATTGCTGACGAAATGTGAGAGGTGCTTACTATCCATGTAAGCGCTTTCATGAGGTATGACAACGTGATGTAAATCACGTTTTGGTTTGATATTAGAATCTGCGGGATAATAAATTTATTTCTTAAATGCCATCAAATGCTTTCCCCATATTAGGAGAATTATTAACACCGTCAGCGGCAATCCATGGAATATCAGAATAACGATAGAAGGTGGCAGCCAGACGTAAAACGGGGCGACAAGTAACATACCAATCCCGAATCCTGTCATCTGCAACAATGTCAGCAAACTGAAAATCGGCAATCGTAAGTTTTCCGGTTCGCTTTGCACTCGCGATATCAGGCTAACTTCGGCGATCCCATCTCCAATTCCCGCCCAAATGGCAAACAGCAGCAGCCAGAATAGGTTGCTTTGTTGAAAGGTCAGGATAAATCCTGTCGACATCAGAGCAATTCCGATAAAGAAGAGTTTTTCCATTTTCGGCAGTTCGCGACGGCGGAGTAAATAACTGGCCAGCCGTGCACCACCGAATTTTCCTATTGCCCATGTTGCCAGAAGTAGCCCCATGGTCGTACTGACATTATCGGGCGTCAGAAGTTTGGAAATGATGGGAAAACCAACGTTATGGGCCGCACTGCCCAGCGTATCAGCCAAACTGAGGAAGAGCATGCCCGCCAATACGGGGGCACCGCGCAAGCCAAGGCGTAATTCACGCCATTCGTTGCCGGGGTCCCTTGATGTTTTTTGTTCCGGTAAGGAAATAAAACGTAAAGGCATAATCAGGATTGCAGCCAGCAAGTAGGTGATTATGTTGACAGTAAACACCATCTCATAACCACTGGCTGCGACCAAAAGCCCTGAGACAAGGCTGCCAAATACGGCCCCCGTTGCAGCAACGGAGGTAAGCCAGGAGTTTGTTGATATGCGCTGTGAAGCATGTACCCAATACGGCAATTGGCTGTTAAGCCCGATGGCAAACATAGAGTTGCCCAAGCCAATGCCAAAGGCGATCATCGGTAGGATCAGTAATTGCTGTGAGATAGGGATCACCAATAACAGGGACAGTAAGATAACACGTACGAGATCAAAAAAGACCAACGGCCATCTTCCTGTAAATCGCCTGAAAAATGGCGTTCCGATCAGGCTGGCAATAATGCCGCCCGCAACACGGCAGGTGAGAAAAATGCTGACATGCATAACGCTGTTACTGAGCAGGTACACATAGGTGGAGAGTGCCACCATATTCAGAAATGCACCAAAATCGGAGACGAATCGAGCACTGACAATAAATAAGGCATTAAAGCCGGAGTAACGCAAATTCAAACTTTCTTCCTGGCTTGACATTATTATTCGCTCTTTTGTTGTTCAGGAAGTTGCCGGAAGGTGACCAGCAATAGATCCCGAAATGCCACGGTTGAAGGAGATACTTGCCGAACACTGCTTGCTCGATGATAAAGTTGTTTATTATTTATTGCGAATGTTTCAAGAAAGTATTCCATTGCGATGTGGTTTATATACACCTTATAGATGATGAATGAGCGATATTGAGTATCCTTCTTTAACGGAATGGCTTTTTTGCATTAGGGCGATAATGTTTGGAAGAAAATAAGTATAGATATAAAGAAAAATGGATGCGTGTTTGCAATAAACACGCATCCATTATAAGAGGTTATTTAGCCAGATATTTCTCGATACTACTCTGGATGCCAGTGGCATCAAGTCCTAAATCAATATACAGCTCTTGTTGCGTGCCTTGCGGTATAAAGTAATCCGGTAAGCCAAGGTTTAATACGGGAATCGGCAGTTTTTCCTGCATCAGCAGTTCATTCACGCCACTGCCCGCACCGCCCATAATGGCGTTTTCTTCCAGTGTTACCAAAACATCATGGCTGGCTGCCGTTGCCAGTACCAACTCTTTATCCAATGGCTTAATAAAGCGCATGTCGATAACTGTTGCGTTCAGGTTTTCGGCTGCTTGCAGTGCATAAGGCAATAATGTACCGAAGTTCAGAATCGCGATGCGTTCTCCTTGACGGCGGATTACGCCTTTACCAATAGGTAATGCCTCCAGTGGTTGCAGTTCAGCACCTGTACCGGCTCCGCGGGGATAGCGGACAGCAACGGGGCCGGCTTGATAGTGATGTCCGGTATGCAGCATCTGGCGGCATTCATTTTCATCGCTGGGAGCCATGATGATCATATTCGGGATACAACGCAGGAATGAGAGGTCAAATGCACCTTGGTGCGTTTGACCATCCGCCCCGACAATACCGCCACGGTCGATGGCAAAGAGGACGGGCAAGTTCTGAATTGCTACGTCGTGGATAACCTGATCATAAGCACGTTGCAGGAAGGTGGAGTAAATGGCAACGATAGGTTTGTAACCACCGATAGCCAGCCCTGCCGCAAAGGTGACAGAATGCTGTTCTGCAATGGCAACATCAAAATATTGTTCAGGATATTCGCGGGAGAAGCGCACCATGCCAGAGCCTTCTCGCATGGCAGGGGTGATTGCCATCAATTTGTTATCTTGGGCGGCTTCTTCACACAGCCAGTCACCAAATATCTTGGAGAAGGTTGGGCGGGTATCTGTACTTTTTGGCAGAGAGCCGATAGCCGGATCAAATTTTGGCACCGCATGCCAACTAATCGGGTCTTTTTCCGCAGGGGCGTAACCACGACCTTTTTTGGTCATGATGTGCAAGAACTGCGGCCCTTTCAGGTCACGCATATTTTTTAGGGTTTGGGTCAGAGCCAGTACATCATGGCCATCGACAGGCCCGATGTAGTTGAACCCAAGCTCTTCAAATAATGTTCCGGGAACCACCATCCCCTTGAGGTGTTCTTCTGTCTTTTTCAGCAGCTCTTTAATTGGAGGCAGATTGGAAAAGACTTTTTTTCCACCTTCACGCAGGGTGGTATACAGCTTGCCAGACAGCAATTGTGCTAAATGGTTGTTCAATGCGCCGACGTTTTCAGAAATAGACATCTCATTGTCATTGAGGATGACCAGCATATCAGGGTCGATATCTCCCGCATGGTTCATGGCTTCGAAAGCCATGCCCGCAGTAATGGCTCCATCCCCGATTACGCATACTGTTTTTCGGCCTTTGTCTTCATGTTTTGCCGCGATGGCCATCCCCAATCCCGCGCTGATTGAAGTGGATGAGTGACCGACACATAAGGTGTCATATTCACTTTCATCTCGCCACGGGAAAGGGTGCAGGCCATTTTTTTGGCGAATAGTATTGATGCGTTCACGCCGTCCCGTCAGGATCTTATGCGGATAGGCCTGATGACCAACATCCCAGACCAAATTATCAAAAGGGGTTTTATAAACATAGTGAAGTGCGACGGTTAATTCGATTGCGCCAAGGCCGGAAGCAAAGTGACCACTGGAGCGGCTAACACTGTTCAGCAAAAATTGACGCAGTTCATCGCATAACTTTGGCAAAGTGTCTTTAGGTAGCAGGCGAAGCTCTTCAGGAGTTTCAGCCAATGCCAATGTTGGATATTTCGCTATATCAATGCTCATGCTATGCCTGTATAAAATGCTATATCCGTTAGAAGTTGAATGTAAAGAACCCTGTTATTATCGGTATGTAATTTTCGGGTTCACCCCATAAGATACTTTATATTGATTTTTTGGGTAGTCAGATAACTCATTTGCCATATTAAGCTGGGGGCCAATATGGCTGATTATATTAATGGTTGACTGCTTTAGCTGTTTCTTTCAATGACAAAACGAGCCAATCTTTTTAATGTTGTAGTGTTATAGGATTTTTTTTCCAGCTCTTCGAGTGCATTGATGGCTTCTTCATACAGCCCATAGGCTTTTTTCTGTGCTTGTTCCAAGCCCAATAGTGCAGGATAGGTGCTTTTGCCCAATTGCTGATCGTTACCCTGACGTTTACCAATCACTTCGGTATTGCCAATAACATCCAAAATATCATCTTGCACTTGAAACGCGAGGCCAATGGCATGGGTATATTGATCCAATAAAGAAAGCACGTCACGCCCGCGTTGCCCAGCGGCATAAGCACCCAACCGAGCGGCAGCTCGTATTAAGGCTCCTGTTTTATGACGATGGATTTGTTCCAGTGAAGCCAGTTCTATTTGCTTTCCTTCCGCTTCCAAATCCAGTGACTGTCCACCACACATGCCCGCAAAGCCACTGGCACTTGCCAGTTCAGCAATCATTGCAAGGCGATCTAATGGGGCAACATCTGGCATATCTTGTGTGGCTAGAATCTCAAAAGCCAGCGTCTGTAATGCATCTCCCGCCAAAATAGCCTGACTTTCACCGAATTTAATGTGGCAGGTAGGCTGCCCACGGCGCAAATCATCGTTGTCCATTGCCGGCAGATCATCGTGGATCAATGAATAAGCATGAACGCACTCTAATGCCAGAGCCGCGGCATCAAGGCTCTGTTTCGAAAGACCCAACATTTCGCCTACGCTGTAAACTAAAAATGGACGCAGACGTTTTCCTCCCAGAACAGCACCATGCTGCATTGCTGTGCCTAATGGGCTGTCCAAAAAAGGCAATGAAGAAAAGGTTGCCACCAATTTGTCATTAATGTGTTGTTGGCAAGCACTCAATTGTTCTTCGAAAGGAATATCATATTGTACGGACATAAATTTACTCAGCGTCGGACGAAAATTCATCAAGAGGAGATTGTGCGTCAGGGTTCAATAAAATTTGTACTCGTTGCTCCGCTTGCTGGAGGGTTTTTTGGCCTTGTTTTGCAAGTTGAATGCCGCGTTCAAATTCATTCAATGCATCTTCCAATGGGAGTTCCCCGGACTCCAGCCGAATAACAATTTCTTCCAGCTCTTTCAAAGAAGTCTCAAATGCTGGGCTTTTTTCGGTTTCTGATGTTTGATTTGCTTTAGACATAATGAGTTAACTTATGGTTATTTAACGAATCACAGCAAAGAAGTTCGTTACAGAATTGCAGAGTACCCTACTACACCAAGAAAAATAAATCATGCGTTACCACTGTTTTTTTCCGGTGATTTTTTTACAGGCGATATAGCGAGATGGTGTTATACTCTGCACCCTATCCAACTGAACATTTGAACAGCCATTGATTAATATCAATCATTGGGATTGTTTGTGATAGTTCAATATTGAATGACTACTATATCTTACTATGAAGTTTATCATTAAATTATTCCCAGAAATTACGATTAAGAGCCAGAGTGTCCGGTTACGTTTCATTAAAATTCTTGCCAGCAATATCCGCAATGTGTTGAAAACTTTTGGCGAAGGAATTGCTGTTGTTCGCCATTGGGATAATATCGAAGTTCGAGTTAAAAATGATAATCTCGGTGCAGAAATTTGTGACGCACTAACACGCATTCCAGGTATTCATCATATTCTTCAAGTTGAAGAGCGAGATTTTCGTGATTTACATCATATCTTTGAACAAGCCTACGAAACATATGGCCATTTATTGCATGGGAAAACATTTTGTGTTCGCGCCAAACGCCGTGGTGAGCACAGTTTTACCTCCAACGAAGTTGAGCGTTACGTCGGCGGTGGCCTGAATCAACATATTGAATCAGCTAAAGTGAAGCTGACACAGCCTGATGTGACTGTGAACCTGGAAATTAACCAAGATAAATTGATTTTGGTTAAGGCTCGCCATGAAGGGATCGGTGGTTTCCCGATTGGTACTCAGGAAGATGTGCTGTCGCTGATTTCCGGTGGGTTCGATTCCGGTGTTTCCAGCTATATGCTTATGCGTCGTGGCTGTCGCGTACATTACTGCTTCTTTAACCTCGGTGGCTCTGCCCATGAAATCGGTGTAAAGCAAGTTGCCCATTATTTATGGAACCGATTCGGCAGCTCCCATAAAGTTAGATTTGTTGCTGTTGATTTTGAGCCTGTTGTGGCTGAAATTTTGGAAAAAGTCGATGATGGTCAAATGGGCGTTGTTCTGAAAAGAATGATGGTCAGAGCGGCATCTAAAGTTGCAGAGCGTTATGGTGTACAGGCTATCGTGACAGGTGAAGCTCTGGGGCAGGTATCCAGCCAGACATTGACCAACTTAAGGTTGATTGATAATGCTTCGGATACGTTAATCCTTCGTCCGCTGATTTCCCATGATAAAGAGCACATTATTAAGTTGGCTCGTGAGATCGGCACCGAGGATTTTGCCCGTACCATGCCTGAATTCTGTGGCGTGATCTCGAAAAGCCCAACAGTAAAAGCGGTTAAGGCCAAGATTGAAGCGGAAGAAGATAACTTCAATTTTGAGATCTTAGAGCGAGTGGTGAGTGAAGCTCAGAATATAGATATTCGCCAGATTGCAGAACAAGCCAGTGAGCAGGTTGTTGAAGTCGAAATGGTGACGGAATTTTCCGCCAATGATATTTTGCTGGATATCCGCTCCCTCGATGAACAGGATGAGCGCCCATTAAATATGGATGGCATTGAGATCCACTCGTTGCCTTTCTATAAACTGGGCACCCAGTTTGGTGATTTGCCAAAAGAAAAAACGTATTTGCTGTATTGTGAGCGTGGAGTGATGAGCCGATTACAGGCGCTGTACCTGCGTGAGCAAGGTTTTGAAAATGTGAAGGTTTATCGGCCTTAATGTAAGCATCATGATATCGGGCTGCTGATGGGAGTAACCTAAAAGCAGCCCGGTATTGTTCATTAATTACAGACTTTGGTAATTATTGATGCCAGGCGGTAAAACCAGTTGAGCGGCAACGTTTGCTGCCTGCTCTTTTCCCTTCAACAGTTCAATGAGTTTCAAGGCAAAATCAAAAGCAGTTGCAGGCCCTTGGCTGGTCAACAAATTGACTCTGTCATCAAAATAAACTCGTTTATCAATCCACTTTTCCGGTGAAATTTTATCTTTCAGGCTGGGATAGCCAGTCATATTTCCGATGGGAAAAAGCTGGTGGTGTTCTAATACGATGGCTGGAGATGCGCAAATTGCGGCAATGATTTTTCCCTGACTTTGTGCGATACGTATTTTTTCGACCACTAATAAGCTGTCACGAAAACACTCTGCGCCCTTTATTCCGCCGGGAAGGACAATAGCATCGAAATCTTCGTCGACAACGTCAACCAAAGGCACATCAGCGACAATTTTGACACCCCGTGAGCAGGTTAATACAAGAGAACCGTCTGATTCAGTGCTCGCGACTGTAACCTTGATACCCGCTCGGACAAGTAAATCAATGGTTGTAGTTGCTTCGATTTCTTCACTGCCGTGAGCCAAGCAAATGAGTGCTGAGGCGTTCATATTCTTCCTCCTTGCTCTTAATGTATTGGTAAATTTTGGTATTTTCTCTGGCTTGCAGGCCGTGTATACGTGCCCGGTGCAATAGAAAACCAGTGATGTAATCTATTTCTGTATGCCGCTGCGTCCGTATATCTTGCAGCATGGATGAATAATTTTCCGAAGTTTGTTCAATCACATTCATGACGTGTTCAAGAAGCGTTTGTTTGGTTGTATGAATACCATCGCATTCCATGACTTCGTGAATTTCGTCGCACAATACTTGAATTTGTGCGCGATGATGTCGTAAATCGCCATTTTTGCAATCATACATGACTGTCAGTGGATTGATGACACAGTTGACGGCAAGTTTCATCCAGCAGACAGAGTGTATTTCATTATGCCAGGCAACATCGGGTAGGGCTTGATGAAGAATATCTGCCAGGTAATTGAGTTTATACGCATTGCTTGTTACTGCACCAATGTGAGTCATACCTTGTGATTTGTGGTAAACAACGCCATTTTCCTGATAAGCGCCATGAGTTGTCACGCCAACTAAAATAGGGTTGGGCAAAGGAAAAAACTCTTCTTGTGAACCCATGCCATTATGTAAGAGCAAAATCGGGCAATGGGGAGACAGCTTGTCTGCCAGGTGATTGATGGCGTCAGACACTTGCCATGCTTTTAGACAAACGAGAAGCAACTCACTTTCAGCAAGAAATTGCTCATTATTGGCCGGCAACTGGCGTTTATACACCCCTTTGGCGCTTTCGATCTGGACGGAGATAAAAGGATGTGGAATTTTCAGCCATGCCTGCGTATCGTGATTTTGTTGAGATAAGGCAGCGAGCCACAGTTTGCCTATAGCACCACAGCCAAGAACGGTTATTTTCATATTTCTTCCTTGAGGGATGCTTTCATGGGGACCTCGGCACGTAATGTAATACTGAATGACCTCAAAAATTAAGATAAATTCCAAAAGATTGCCGAGCCCTTGAGTATAGAGCTTTTGCCAATAATGGAAAGCGGTTATCATGCCGACTTATTGATTAGCAGGAGGTGACGGATAATGCCATCATTTGATATTGTTTCAGAAGTTGATATGCAGGAAGTGCGTAACGCAGTCGAAAACGCACAAAGGGAATTAACCAATCGCTGGGATTTCCGCAACGTCAACGCGAGTTTTGAATTGAATGAGAAAAATGAGTCGGTCAAGATTGCGAGCGAATCAGATTTTCAGGTAAACCAATTAGTTGACATTCTACGTGAAAAATTTGCTAAACGTGGGATTGACGGTTCCGTGCTCAATATTCCTGAAAATATGCTTCACAGCGGGAAAACATACAGTGTAGAAGCAACGCTGCTGCAAGGTATTGATACACCGCTGGCGAAAAAGATTGTGAAACTCATCAAAGACAGTAAATTGAAAGTCCAAGCCCAAATTCAAGGTGAACAAGTTCGTGTAACCGGCAAAGCGCGTGACGATCTGCAAAGTGTGATCGCGCTGGTGCGAGGGGCAGAGCTGGGACAACCTTTCCAGTTTACTAATTTCCGCGACTAAAATTGGCAAAATTGCCAGCAATCGTGAATTAATCCAGAGCGAAGGTTGCTAAACTTTCGCTCTGGGTTTGCTTTTACCATTTCTTTCACTGCAAAATAAATAAGCATCAGGAATGTTAATTTAATATTCTTTTTCAACTTAAAAGTTTATTCATATTCATGAATCAATTTTTAGGGAATTATTGGCATGTTAAAGAATGTGAATTATTGTGGCGGTAATTTATTCTATGTTTGATTATTTAAAGACGGTTAATTATTCCTGTCTGGGATTTAAATTAATGAGATGTGTTTAATTCTATACTCTATTAACTCCAAGTTTCAGGAAGCAACGTATCATCATCCCGCGTCGCGGGATGATGATACATGCACCTTGAAGTACGACGCGTATATGCATTTCATAACAGGTATTTCATAACAAGTATTTCATAACATAGTGCTAATAAATGATGAGGTGTTAAATAAAAACTATATGAGTTAATGTTATTTTTGAAGTTATAACGTTAGACATGTAATTCTAATTTTAAAAAGGAAAGTATATGTCAAAGATAATTCAACCAGATAAACTGACTTGTGAATCATATTGCGTAGACCGTTTTAATCCGGCAACGGCAACCACAAAATTCAGTTATACTTCAGGACGGGTTGCTTTACCTGTTTACAATAAATATGACGTTAAAAATAAACCTAAAGTTATAGGTTATTATACCGATTGGGCTCAATATGATGGGCGCCTGCAAGGTCATCAGCTTCCTCAGGCGAGAGGACGGGGGATTGACCTGCAACACTTGCTGGATAATCCTTTTGCCTATGATAAGTTGATTGTTGGTTTTTGCGGAATATTGGGCGATAAAGGTGAAAAGGGGTATGCAATATCCAATGCAGCACCTAAATTTGCGCGTTATAGGAAAGGGGAAGTCACTTTTACTGATGAATGGGGGGACTGCCAATCTTATGTAAATTGTACTTTCCCTGCTTGGAAAGACATCAAAATGCCCAGAGATTTTAATCAGGCGGCCTCAATGGGAATATTGGGGGGATTGGCAAAAGTACAGGGTGCGGCAAGGGCACAAGGCCATGATTTGGCAATCTCGTTCAGTGTTGGTGGTTGGACGATGAGTAATGGTTTCTACCATATGGTCAGAAACAAAGAGCTGAAAGCTAATTTCATATCTAGCTTGGTTGATATATTCACGCGTTTTCCTATGTTCACTGAAGTGGATATTGATTGGGAATATCCGGGAGCAGCAGGGAATAATAACCCGTATGACGAAGATGATGGTAAATACTATATTAGCCTAATTCACGATTTATCTCAGGCTTTCAAGAGAGAGGGGCGTCCTGATATTAAAATCAGTATTGCCTGTTCTGCTTCTCCGGCAATTATGAAAAAATCCAGAATACCTGAATTGCTGAATGCCGGTTTATATGGTGTGAATGTCATGACTTATGATTTTTTTGGCACGCCATGGGCAGACAAATTAATGCATCATACTAATTTACGGCGTTATCCCAATAGTGAACACAGTGTAGAAAATGCTGTAGAGTATTTATTAAGTGAAGGCGTTCCTCCTCAAGTTATTAATATTGGTTATGCCGGTTATTCCCGCAATGCCAAGAATGCCAATATTACAAGCCATTCCCCGCTGGTTGGGCATTATAATCCTGGGACAGATACGACGACAGGAACATTTGAATCGGGTTCAACAGAATGGTATGACACAATATATAATTATCTCGATTTGGAATCCCGACAAGATTTAAACTATTTTACACTTTATACCGATGAAATTGCGGATGCTGATTATCTTTATAATCAAAATAGTAAGCTCTTTCTGTCAATCGATACGCCTCGTACAGTAAAAGCGAAAGCACAGTATGCACTGGAAAAAAATCTGGGTGGTGTTTTTACTTGGACTGCGGATCAGGATAGTGGGTTATTGGTAAATGCCGCGCGTGAAGGTTTAGATTGTCCTTTGCTGATTAGAAAAATCGATATGGAACCGTTCTATTACAAAGGCAAAACAAGTAAGTAATCACTTTTATAGGCAAATATAGGCTGTCACTTATGAAGTCTTATGTGTAATTTTTTGATGAAATAGTACGGTGTTTATATCTGATAAATTTCAAACTATGACCATCGATACAGCAGTCAGTTGAAATAGATAACAGTTATGATTAGACACCGTACTCTTCTCTCACAAATTTTATTTGTTGCTAATCCAAACGATTATTTGTGGCATGCGACAATCTTTTCTAATTGTTCTCGGTCAGTTTGTTTTGTATCAACTTTGATATAAGCACTGAGTTCTTCGGAGACGATAACAACGTCTTTCACTCCAGCTTGTGCCAACATCTCTTTTGCTAAAATATCTGGATTGCTCAATTGATGGGGTAAAACAAGCCTAATGCTGCTGACATAAGGTGGCTGCCGTAAGGTAAGGCTGATAATAAACCAAAGTGCAGTCAGCGCGATCCCGCCGATAAAGACTAATGATGCCCCTTGTAGTTCATAGAGCATCCCGCCAAGGCTGCCTCCCAACGCAACCCCAAGGAATTGGCTGGTTGAATAGACTCCCATAGCCGTACCTTTGTAGCCAGCAGGAGCTTCTTTGCTGATAAGTGAAGGTAAGATGGCTTCCATGATATTAAATGCAAGGAAGAAAATTTGAATACCAACAAATATGCCCCAAAGATGTACTTCTTGCGACCACAAGACAACTTCAGCAATGAACAACATGCCAATGCAAAGTAAAAAGACTTGCTTCATCCGGCGCTTTACTTCGGCGTAGATAATGAAAGGCAGAACAGCGACGAAAGAAATTAATGTTGTGGTTAAATATACTTTCCAGTGTTGTTGCGGAGGAAAACCCACTTTTTCCATGATAAGCGGCAAGGCAACAAAACTCGACATCAATAAGGTATGCAGGCTTAGAATACCAAAATTGAGCTTCAACAACTGGGGATCAGAGAGGACACGTTTAAAACTGCCGCGGGCAATACCTGATTCGCGGTTTAATAAGTGATTATGTGTGTTGGGTACAGCAAATAGAGTAATTAAGATCCCTAAACCTGCAAGAACAGCGATGGCTCCAAACAGGCCATTCAAGCCGATGTGATGAGTAATAATAGGGCCGACAACAATAGCAAAAGCGAAAGTAATACCAAAACTGATGCCAATAAATGCCATGGCTTTTGTTCGATTTTGCTCCCGGGTCAGATCAGAGAGTAATGCCATGATTGCTGCTGATATTGCCCCTGTGCCCTGTAAGGCTCGCCCAACGATAATACCCCAAATAGAATCGCTGCATGCGGCAATTATGCTGCCCAATACAAAAATAAGCAGTCCACCGATTATCAGCGGTTTTCGGCCAATTTTGTCTGAAAGTAGCCCAAATGGAATTTGGAATATTGCTTGTGTTAATCCGTAGATACCAATGGCAATTCCGATAAGTGCTTCGGTTGCATCATGTAATTCCAATCCATAGGTCGTCAGAACGGGTAGAACCATGAACATGCCTAGCATGCGCAGAGAGAAAATTGAACCTAAGCCCCATGTTGCCCGGAGTTCAAGCGGAGTCATTTTATTATCGTTCATGGATACCTCAACAAATCTGATATGACATTTTACTTGGGGAAGGAAAACATGAAATGTATGTTTTTGACCGAATAAATTGTCATTGAATACAGAAATAGGGGGGAAAGGAAAAAAAGATGACAGGGCGAAACCTGTCATCTTTGATATTACCAGACGTAAGTCAGAAGGCTTTCTGGTGATGCCGATGAATCTACAGACATCATAACGCTCAATGACATGATGGCGATGATAGAAAACATAAATAACTTACGGGCCCAAATACGATCATCAGAAGTTTTGTAACCTGATAATGCCATACCCAGCCACCAGAGACTTACTGCTGCTGCCACGATAAGGTATTTATAACCAGCATAACCACTGATGGTCAGCATCAAGGTAGCAACCATAAAGGCCAGAATGTACAAAGTGATGTGGTTCTTCGCGACGGAAATACCTTTAATCACCGGTAATACTGGAATATTGGCGGCTTGATAATCTTTGAACCGAAAAATAGCAATGGCGTAAGAGTGGGGCATTTGCCATAAGCTGAATATCAGCAATAAGATCAGCGCACCTGTATCAAAATGCCCTGTTACCGCACAGTAGCCAATAACTGGAGGAGCTGCGCCTGACAAACTGCCAACCAGCGTGCCATAAACAGATTTCCTTTTCATGTAGAGGCTATAAACCCCGACATAAATGATAAATCCGATAAACGCTAACCACATTGCTAAGGCATTGGCTGCTACATAGAGCAGCACCATGCCAGCAATACCTAACACTGAGGCGTAAATCAGGCTGATTTTCGGATCGATAAGCCCTTTTACAAGGACTCTTTCTTTCGTTCTTTCCATGATACGGTCGATATCGCGGTCGATATAGTTGTTGAATACACAACCTGATGCTACCACCAGCGATACCCCGACCATCGTTGCAAAGAATAAGGGGTAATCTATTACTCCCTTGGAAGCGAGTAGAAAACCACCAATCACAGAAATTAGATTCCCGAAAATAATTCCTGGTTTGGTCACTTGCAGGTATTGCTTAATCATTCAACTCAACCCTTAATCAACCATCATATTGATGTTCAGGTTGTACATAATCCACAGGGAGCCAACAACAACGATAGCGATGACCAGTAATGTGAATAGTAAAGCAAGAAGGTTCCAACGCTCTTCAGACGATGTATTCATATGCAGGAAGCAGACGAAATGAACAAAGATCTGAATAACTGCCATCACAAGCACGGTTATGAGGATGGTGCTCTGTGAAGCAGTACCTTCCATCACCATCCAGAATGGGATCACGGTCAGTATGACTGACAGTACAAAACCAATCATGTAGGTTTTGAAACTACCGTGGCTGGCGCCGGAATGAGAAGTATTTGGATGACTCATTACATAGCTCCCATCAGATAAACGATAGTAAATACGCAGATCCACACAACGTCAAGGAAGTGCCAGAACAAGCTCAGGCAGTTCAAACGAGTACGGTTCACTTCAGTCAGACCACGACGTGCAACTTGAACCATCAGAACGATAATCCAGATCAGGCCGAAGGTTACGTGCAAACCGTGAGTTGCAACCAGTGCGAAGAAGGAAGACAAGAATGCACTTTTATCTGGCCCATAACCTTCTGAGATCAGTTTATGGAACTCATAGACTTCCATTGAAACGAAGCCAAGGCCAAACAAAAAGGTAATGAACAGCCACAGGTTGACCTGAGCGGCTTTACCTTTATTCATGCACAGCATGGCGAAACCATAGGTGATACTACTGAATAGCAGCAGGAAGGTTTCGACCAGCACAAAGTCCAGTTCAAAAATTTGTTTACCTGTTGGGCCATCAGCAGTGCCGTTAACCAGCACTGCATAAGTAGCGAACAGACTTGCAAACAGAACCAAGTCACTCATCAGGTAGATCCAGAAACCAAATACTTTGTTGGCTCCTGCATCGTGGTGCCCATGAGCGTCATGGGCGGCTGTGTTGTTAAGGGTTTGAGTCGACATTATTTCACACCTGCCTTTCTCAGTTCTTCGTAACGCTGATTTTCAACTTTCTCGACTTCAGCTACAGGGACGTAGTAATCAACGTCTTCGTCAAAGCTTTTCACGATGCAGCTGATAATGATGCCGGCAAAGCTTCCAATCGCCATCCACCAGATATGCCAGATCAAAGCAAAGCCCAATATCAAACAGAATGCACTGATGACCACGCCAGCGGCTGTATTTTTAGGCATATGAATTTCTTCATATTTAGCAGGACGTTTGTACTCGTTGCCTTTTTCTTTCATATCCCACCATGCATCACGAGACTGGATGTGTGGAACTTCAGCAAAGTTATAGAATGGAGGCGGGGAAGAAGTTGCCCACTCCAGAGTACGTGCACCCCATGGGTCACCGGTTAGATCGCGGTTTTGATCGCGGTCACGGATACTTACATAGAACTGGATAACCTGACACAAGATGCCCAAGGCAATCAGAACCACGCCGCCAGCTGCAACAACCAGCAGTGGGTGGAATTCAGGGTTGATATCTTGGCTCAGACGACGGGTCATTCCCATGAAGCCCAATGCATACAAAGGCATGAAGGCAACGAAGAAACCAGAGATCCAGAACCAGAATGCACGGACGCCCCATTTTTCGTTCAGTGTGAAACCAAACGCTTTCGGGAACCAGTAAGTTGTACCTGCGAAGCAACCGAATACCACACCACCAATGATAACGTTATGGAAGTGAGCAATCAGGAACAAACTGTTGTGCAGAACGAAGTTCGCGCCAGGTACTGCCAGCAGAACACCAGTCATACCACCAATGGAGAAAGTGACCAGGAAGCCAACAGTCCACAGCATTGGGGTTTTGAATTCGATACGACCACGGTACATGGTAAACAGCCAGTTGAAGATCTTAACCCCGGTTGGGATAGAGATAATCATCGTAGCGATACCAAAGAAGGCGTTGACGTTCGCGCCGGAGCCCATGGTAAAGAAGTGGTGCAACCATACGATGAACGACAGAATGGTAATAACGATTGTCGCCCACACCAGTGAGGTATAACCAAACAGGCGTTTTTTCGAGAATGTTGCAGTAACTTCAGAGAAGATACCAAAGACAGGCAGAACCAGAATATAAACTTCAGGGTGACCCCAAGCCCAAATCAGGTTGATGTACATCATCATGTTGCCGCCCATATCGTTGGTAAAGAAATGGGTGCCCAGATAACGGTCCAGAGTTAACAGTGCAATAGTGACTGTCAAGATTGGGAACGCAGCGATGATAAGTACGTTGGTGCACAGTGAAGCCCATGTGAAGACAGGCAGTTTCATCATGGACATACCTGGTGCACGCATGCGCAGGATGGTCACGAAGAAGTTAACACCTGTCAGCAATGTACCGACACCGGAGAGTTGAAGACTCCATATCCAGTAATCGACCCCGACTCCCGGGTTGTACTCCAGACCGGACAGAGGCGGATAAGCTAACCAACCTGTTTGTGCGAATTCACCAATACCCAGAGAGATGTTGATCAGTGCGACACCAACAACAAACAGCCAGAAGCTCAGCGAGTTCAGGAATGGGAATGCTACGTCACGTGCGCCGATTTGCAGAGGAACAACAATGTTCATCAGGCCGACAACGAAAGGCATCGCCATAAAGAAGATCATGATAACGCCGTGGGCGGTAAAGATCTGATCATAATGGTGCGGAGGCAGGAAACCTGCTTCGCCAGCGGATGCAAGAGCTTGCTGTCCACGCATCATGATGGCGTCAGCAAAGCCACGAAGCATCATGACCATAGCAACGACGATGTACATGACACCGATTTTCTTATGGTCAACGCTGGTTAACCATTCACTCCAGAGCCATTTCCATTTACGGAAATAGGTTAGGGCACCAACAACGGCCAGCCCCCCAAGCAAGATCCCCAGCAATGTCACCACAATAATGGGTTCATGTAATGGGATCGCATCCAGTGTTAATTTTCCCCACATGCCTTTATTCCTCAACACCTGCATGAGCCGGGTGGCTCATATGCATATTATGATCCGCAGTTTCGCCATGCTCTTGTTTGCCATGGCCTGATACACCAAACATACCACTGTGGCCCATGTCGCCCATGAATTTGGCGATAGTTTCTTGGAACAGATTTGGCTTCACTGATTTGAAAAGTTCAACAGGATTGTTTTGGCTAGGTTTAGCTAACTCATTGAATTTTTCTGTGGTATCCAGAGTTTTCTCAGATTGTTGTACTTCTTTCACCCAATTTTCAAAACCTGCACGATCTTCTGTTGCGGTTGCAGTGAATTTCATGCCTGAGAAGCCATGACCGCTGTAACTTGCTGAGAAACCATCGTATTTGCCTGCCGAGTTAGCAATTAAGTGCAGTTTTGTCTGCATACCTGGCATTGCATAAATCTGACCACCTAACTGTGGGATGAAGAATGAGTTCATCACAGAGTCTGAAGTGATCTTGAAGTTAATTGGAACATCTTTAGGGAATACGATTTCATTTACGGTAGCAATACCCTGTTCCGGATAGATGAACAGCCATTTCCAGTCGAGAGAAATAACTTCTATCGTTACCGGTTTAACATCGCTGTCCAACGGCTTATATGGATCGAGCTCATGAGTCGTTTTCCATGTAATTGAAGCCAGAACGATGATAATCAGGATAGGCACAGTCCAGACGACAAGCTCAATTTTATTTGAGTGTGCCCAGTCTGGACGATAGGTTGCAGATTTGTTGGCTTCCCGGTAACGTAAAGCAAAAATGATTGCCATTACAATTGCCGGGATAACAACGATCAGCATCAAGCCAAACGCCGTTAGTATCAGTGTTTTTTGCTCAACACCGATCGCCCCTTTGGGATTCATCAATACCATATCACAACCACTTAGCATTAAAGTGGCTGCAAGTAGCGACGATAACCCAATAGTTTTTTTGTATTTCATAAGTCTCATTAGAGCGACCCCAGATAACAAAAGCTTTATTGTCGTTTCATCAGTGGGGGCATTCTACGGTAAGGTTACCGGGGTGTAAACAATTGTAATGGAAGCAGGTTAGCTTGCGGGCTTTTTATGCTAGAGGGATCACATGTAATACTGAATTTAACAAAATGTTAACTTCAGTCTGTTATTTTAACCAAAAAATCAAAATAAACAATTTATTTGTGCTAACTATTTATTTTTTAAATAAAATCTTTAATCAAAAGCAAAGGAAAAATAACTTAAATGTGCTCTGTGATTGATAAGGTGGTTTCTATTATTGGCGATGATGGATAGAAATGAGCTATCCATCATCTAAATTAGTTATTAGAAGTTATATTTCACACTATAAACAATGCCATCCTGCAAGAAATCTTCTCCCAATTTGTTATCTGCATAACGATATTGGATCCCAGCTGTAAATGAAGGATGTGGTGTCCACCATAATCCCAGTGCACCGTTAACGCCGTCGCGACCACCATTGCCGTAGCGTTTGTTACGGTTTAATTCAATCTCATTCCAGTTTGTTACGCTGAATTTTTGTTCCCACAGATTGAAATCGTATCCAGCTACCCAGCCTATGACATAGCCGTTATTTCCAGAGTAGAAAGTTTGGTCAACATAGTGCAGTGCGACGAATGGTTTGAACCAGACACCTGCAAGAGTGGTGTTATAACCCAATCCATAGAGTGTATTGACTTCGTGGAAGTTTCCGCCGTTTGCTTTTCCTGGCAATGAGTAGGTTCCATAAACATGGCCATAGAGGTTGAATCCAGTATCACCCAGATAGAAACGACCCGTTGTTTTGAAAGTATAACGTTGGTTATCGCCTGGCTGTGCCGTTTTGCTGTTAAATGCGTTTTCTAAATCAGCAAAGCCATATAGCTCGCCCCAACTGAATCCTGCTCCACCTTCCAACTCCAGGTAGGCAAAATCATCTTTATGAGAAGTGTGGCCAGTTTTTTGGGTTGTATGCTTGGTCCAGTCTAGGTAGTTCATGCTGACATTGGCAAATCCCCACTGGTATTCTGCGTTGGCTGAAGCAGAAACTAACGCTGCGGCAATTGCAGTGAGTGTTAAAATATGTCTTTTCATAAATTCCCTTTATATGGTTTTAAGGTGGCTAACAATATTTCGAATAGTTTGAAATAAAATGTGTTCAAATAATAATATTTGTTAGTGAGAATATAAATAATTTCCCTCTGAAAAAGATGTTTTCCAAGTCACATAATTGAGGGTTTTTATTTTTTTTGTGAAGTAGATCACTACAAAAGAGCAACAAAAGACTGAACTTTATCAGCCTTTTGTTGTAATAAGCGTTGAAATCTATTGAAGAGAAAGCATTTATTAAGCAAGTTTACTTCTTTTCAGGGCTAAATAATCCAATATTCCACCCAAGAGAAGTCCTACTACGCCAACGATAATACTCCAAGATAACATGGGTGAGATCCAATCACTGAAATTGTTAATTGATTGAATATACTCTGGAGATATAGGGTACAGCAGAGGTACAAAATGAGTTATGGCGAATATCAGAATGGTGATAATTAGCCAGATAATAAATACCGCTGCTGCCAGTAACGCGATCAAAAAGATAGAGCGGTAATATTTTTTGAATAACGTTCTTGGGATAAAGTTCTCGTCAGCCAGAGTATTGCGGCAAATTAGCAATAATAATAACCCCGGTATCCCGACAATAACCGAAAACAGATAAAACATCGGCCAGCCATGCTCTTCTGCTAGCCATCCTGCTACAGGGCCGACATAAACCCGACCAACAGCCGACAGTGCTGATAACAGGGCAAATTGTGTGGCGGAGAATGATTTATTGCACAAAGCCATCAGTAAGGCGACAAATGCCGCGGTTCCCATCCCGCCACAGATATTTTCGACAAAAACAACGATACCCATGACATAGATGTCTTTCGGCGTAACAGAAAGTACCCAGTAACCAAAGTTCGATACAGTTTGGAGAATGCCAAATATCATCAAGGCACGAAATAAACTCCACTTATGCATCAAATAACCACCATACAAAGCACCAACGATGGTGGCAGCGAGTCCCAGCGTCTTATTGATCGCACCGACTTCAGCAGTGCTGAAACCAACACCGCGGATTAGAAAAGTTGTGCTCAGCGAGATAGCAAACGCATCAGCCAGTTTGTACAGTATGATCAATAGCAGGATAAGCCAGGCATTGTTTCGATTGAAAAAATCAGCCAAGGGTTCTAATACTGCTTGGTGTAACGTTTTTGGCGGCACAGTATTTAATTGAGGTTCTTTGGCTGTTAACGTTGCATAAACACCAATCAGCATCATGCCAGCCATAATCCAATACATGTTTTGCCAGCCAATATAGGTGGCCATCAATAAAGCTAACCCACCGGAAGTCAACATTGCCAGCCGGTACCCCAGAACAGAAATAGCGGCTCCTGAGCCACGATCTTCCGGTGACAGCAAGTCGGTTTTATAGGCGTCGAAAATAATATCCTGAGACGCAGAAAAAAACGCAACAGCGACAGCCAATGCCGCAAGCCACCATAAATGTTGTGATGGTTGGAGGACACCCATCGCAGCAATGCAGACAATGAGTAAAAGCTGGGTAATCAACATCCATCCTCTTCTCCGCCCTAAAAATGAGGGGGAGTATCGGTCCATTGCAGGGGCCCAGAGGAATTTAAAAACATAGGCTTGACCAACCAAGGTAAAAAAACCGATAGTTTTGATATCGATATTTTCTACAGTCATCCATGCCTGCAAGGTGCCTGCTGTAAGTGCAAGAGGAAGGCCAGAAGCAAACCCCAGTAATAGAAGGGTACGATAGTTACGTAATGCAGATAAGTTTAAATAACGATGGCTAGTCATGAGCCTCCTCAAACTTTCTGCACGTTATCTAACGTGTCAGAATCCGGCAGAAAGTTTATTTATTATCCGGTTAGCGAACGTTTTGTTTGATGAAGGTACTGATTGACGAATCTTGGGCCATATCTGCAATTACGTCAGATAAGACAGTATTTACCGCATCAGCAATTTTTGCATTGGTCGCTCCCAGTGGCCCTTGAGCATTGTAGCTGGTACGATAGTTTTTGATTTGTTTACTGCCGTCTTTCGCATAAACAATAATAGAGATGTCTGCTTTTGTTAAAATATCATGACGCAAGCTCCCTTCTTTTATATTGGCTTGAAGCTGGTTCACAATAATTTGTAAATTGGCATCGGCAGGAGAACCAATCATATAACCACGCGCAGTCATCTGTTTTTCCAGTGCTTCTTGCAATAAAAAACGTAAGTCGCGGGAAGGGACTAATGTGACTAGCCGTGCATCACGATTAATTTGGGCCAGAGCTTGAGATTGGCGATGATCGACCCCACTAATGCTGACTGTGATCGCTTTCATTGTCGGATCAGAAGGTGGCAAGGTAATTTTAGGCTGAATTGCTAAGGTATTTCCTGTTCCTGCGCAGCCAGATAAGCCGGCCAGAAAGAAAAGCGTAATCAATGGAATAAGTATTTTCTTTAACATTTGTTTTTCTCAACTCAAGATTTGGATATTCGATGTATTCATGTGGGTAGTATAAATTACCGTAATCATAACATCGTCATTGTTAACGGCATATCCCTGATGATTGAGATATAGGTCGAAATACCTCAAGAAAATTTTGTTAAAGAGATTTAATTATTCCGATGTTATAAATTACGGGAAATAAACTAAAATCAATAATGTGGTTGATAAATAACCTTTGGTGATTGAAGGAGAATGAGATGGTTCGTCAGGAAATAGAAACAAAGTTACGGGCGGCATTTAAGCCTTCTCATCTGAATGTGATTGATGAAAGCTATCGCCACAATGTGCCTGCTGGTTCTGAAAGCCATTTTAAAGTTATTTTAGTAAGTAATGATTTTTCTGAACAAAGGATGCTTAGCCGCCATCGCTCAGTGTATAGTGTCTTGGCACAGGAATTGGAGGAAGGAGTGCATGCTTTGGCACTTCATACATATACGGAAAAAGAGTGGGCAGAATTGGGTGATACTGTTCTGGCTTCTCCTGCATGTCGTGGCGGGAGTACAACGACATCAACGTTATGATTTTTCCGAATAATCCAATAAACCACCTGGTTTTATTTTATTAATCTAGATCTTATTTTAGATAACAGCCTTCGGGCTGTATTTTTGTTTTTATACATTAAATAGATGGCGCATAGACAGTATGGTGATGTATTCATTGAGCAACACTTATCACATAAGTCAACGAATCATGCATGCTTTTGTCTGCAATTCTCGACTCACACTGTCTGCATCGCTATAATGCTGCGTCTAAATTTTTAGAATGGTTTCGGGACGCTTCTGATCAAGGGATTCTCGGTTTTTAAATGCGACCGCCCCGGTTCTTAAAGAGTGCTGCAATCTGCTTTGTTAGGTATTGCAGTCATTCTGAAGTTGACCGAGCACTATGATTTTTTTGAGGTAACAAGATGCAAGTTTCTGTTGAAACCACTCAAGGCCTTGGGCGTCGTGTGTCAATCACCGTTCCTGCTGCCGATATCGAAAAAGCAGTTAACGGTGAATTGGTTAATGTAGCAAAGAAAGTTCGTATTGATGGCTTCCGTAAAGGTAAAGTGCCAATGAATATCGTTCAGCAGCGTTACGGCGCTTCTGTTCTTCAAGATGTTCTGGGTGATCTGATGCAGCGCAATTTCATCAATGCGATCATTGAGCAGAAAATCAATCCAGCTGGCGCACCAAGCTACAAACCAGAACAGTTTAAACAAGGTGAAGACTTCACTTACGCGGTTGAGTTTGAAGTTTATCCAGAAATTGAACTGAAAGGTCTGGAAGAAATCGAAGTTGAAAAACCTGTTGTTGACGTAAAAGATGCAGATCTTGACAACATGTTGGATACCCTGCGTAAACAGCAGGCTGACTGGAAAGAAACAGCTGAAGCAGTAACGGCAGAAGATCGTGTAACTGTTGACTTCACTGGCTCAATTGATGGTGAAGAGTTCGAAGGCGGTAAATCAACTGACTTCGTTCTGGCTATGGGTCAGGGTCGTATGATCCCTGGCTTTGAAGATGGTATCGTTGGCCGTAAAGCAGGCGAAGAATTCACCATCGATGTAACCTTCCCAGAAGATTACCACGCAGAAAACCTGAAAGGTAAAGCAGCGAAGTTTGCTATTAACCTGAAGAAAGTTGAACAGCGTGAACTGCCAGAATTGACTGAAGAGTTCATTAAACGTTTTGGCATTGCTGATGGCACTGTTGAAGGTCTGCGTACCGAAGTTCGTAAGAACATGGAACGTGAACTGAAAAATGCCGTTCGTAACAACATCAAAACTCAGGTTCTTGATGGTCTGGTTAAGGCTAACGAAATTGAAGTTCCTGCTGCTGTTGTTGACGGTGAAATCGATGTGCTGCGCCGCCAGGCTGCTCAGCGTTTCGGTGGCAACGAAAAACAAGCGCTGGAATTGCCTCGTGAATTGTTCGAAGAGCAGGCAAAACGCCGCGTTGTTGTTGGTTTGCTGTTAGGCGAAGTTATCAGTAGCAATGAGCTGAAAGTAGACGAAGATCGCGTTAAGACGCTGATTGAAGAAATGGCTTCCGCTTACGAAGATCCAGCAGAAGTGATTGAATACTACAGCAAAAACAAAGAAATGATGGACAATGTTCGCAACATCGCTCTGGAAGAGCAGGCTGTTGAACTGGTTCTGAGTAAAGCAAAAGTTTCTGAAAAAGAAACTGGCTTCAATGATCTTATGAACCAAAATCAATTGGCATAAGTTTCATTTATTGATTGCCTGAGATGATGAAATCTCACTCTCAATAAAGTAAACCCGCAGGCAATGCTTGCGGGTTTTTTTATTTTTCTTGAAAAAAACAGATTTAACCTCATATCCTTTCTTACTATTATGTAAGAGCTTACTACTTTTTAAAGGGGGAAAAGCCCCTTATTAGTTAACCTTGGATCATGGTCATCATCGCTTATCTCAAGTAGAATCAGTTATGAATGGCACCAGCGTGAGTTCTATTAGGAGACGGAAATGTCATACAGTGGCAAGCAAGATCAATATGCACCTAACATGTCTTTGGTGCCGATGGTGGTTGAACAAACAGCACGTGGGGAGCGTGCATTCGATATATACTCCCGCTTATTGAAAGACCGCATTATTTTTCTAACTGGCCAAGTCGAAGACCATATGGCGAATTTGATTGTCGCCCAAATGTTATTCTTGGAAGCAGAAAATCCAGAAAAAGATATTCATTTATATATCAATTCTCCGGGTGGGGTTATTACAGCTGGTATGTCTATTTATGACACGATGCAATTTATCAAACCAGATGTGAGTACTATTTGTATGGGGCAGGCTTGCTCAATGGGCGCGTTTCTGCTGACTGCTGGAGCTGAAGGCAAACGTTTTTGTCTGCCGAATTCTAGGGTTATGATTCACCAGCCATTGGGTGGTTTCCAAGGGCAGGCGACTGACATTGAGATCCATGCGCAGGAAATACTTAAGGTTAAAGCTCGCATGAATGAATTGATGGCAAAACATACAGGCCAACCACTTGAAAAAATCGCAGTGGATACAGAACGTGATCGTTTCTTATCCGCTTCGGAAGCCGTAGAATACGGGCTGGTTGATAGCATATTCACCCATAGAAACTAATTTTAAGACAATTATTATTACTTTATTCTGGTCTTTTCTGAGCACATTTTATGTTAGCGCCAGACCGGGTGGAGTAATAACAGCGTTTTTTCTGTTATGCCAGACAAACTGGGATAACAGCTCATAAAGTGAGGTTGACTGATGACAGATAAGCGCAAAGACGGTTCAGGAAAGCTGCTGTATTGCTCTTTCTGCGGGAAAAGCCAACATGAAGTTCGTAAACTAATCGCTGGCCCGTCAGTGTATATCTGCGATGAATGTGTCGATTTATGTAATGATATCATTCGCGAAGAAATCAAAGAGCTGGTACCGCATCGTGAGCGTAGTGCATTGCCTACCCCTCACGAAATTCGCCAACATCTGGATGACTATGTCATTGGGCAAGAGACGGCGAAAAAAGTACTGGCAGTAGCTGTTTACAACCATTACAAGAGATTGCGTAATGGCGACACCAATAATGGTGTCGAGTTAGGTAAAAGTAATATTTTGCTGGTTGGCCCAACCGGTAGCGGTAAAACTTTGCTGGCTGAGACGCTGGCTCGCTATTTGGATGTGCCGTTTACTATGGCCGATGCCACAACATTGACTGAAGCAGGCTATGTTGGGGAAGACGTAGAAAACATTATCCAGAAACTTCTGCAAAAATGTGACTACGACGTGCAGAAAGCACAACGTGGTATCGTGTATATTGATGAAATAGATAAGATTTCTCGTAAATCAGACAATCCTTCAATTACACGTGATGTATCAGGTGAAGGGGTTCAGCAAGCGCTGCTGAAACTGATTGAAGGAACTGTGGCGGCGGTACCGCCTCAAGGTGGCCGTAAGCATCCGCAGCAGGAATTTTTGCAGGTAGATACATCTAAGATCTTATTTATCTGTGGTGGCGCATTTGCTGGTTTGGATAAAGTTGTCAGCCAGCGTTTAAATGTCAGCTCAGGTATTGGTTTTAATGCTACAGTTAAAGGTGAATCGGAGAAAGCAACCGAAGGTGAATTGCTGGCTCAGGTTGAACCGGAAGACTTGATTAAATTTGGGTTAATTCCTGAATTCATCGGTCGTTTGCCAGTTGTAGCAACACTGACTGAACTTAGTGAAGAAGCATTGATTCAGATCCTGCAGGAGCCGAAAAATGCACTGACTAAACAGTATCAAGCCCTGTTTAATCTTGAAGGTGTTGAGCTGGAGTTCAGAAAAGAAGCATTGACAGCTATCGCGAAAAAAGCAATGGCGCGTAAAACGGGTGCACGTGGTCTTCGTTCGATTGTTGAAGGTGCTTTGCTGGATACAATGTATGATCTGCCATCAATGGAACACGTGGAAAAAGTTGTCGTTGATGAAACGGTTGTTGAAGATAATTCCGCACCATTATTGATATATAGCAAACCGGATGCCCAAGTTTCTGGTGAGTGAATAAAATAGGGTAGGGAATACCGATTATCAGTATGCATTGAAAAAATAAAATGAGGGAGAATCCCTCATTTTGCTTTTTGCAGCTATAGGCTATTGAATGTCAGATTCTTGTCCCCATATATTTTGTATTCTTTGAAGTGAAACTCGTGAAAACCGTGTTTCACGAGATTCCTAAAAACTGGCGAAAGCTGTACCCGATAGATTTCGAGTTACATTACGACGGCAAAGTGAATGAATCCGCGGCAGTATAATCAATGATGCAGCTGGAAAAATGAGCGCAGCCAACAAAGAGAACTTGAAAGATGAAGGGCATAAACGAAGAGAGAGCTCTATGAATCCTGAGCGTTCCGAACGCATAGAAATCCCTGTATTGCCTTTGCGCGATGTAGTGGTTTACCCACATATGGTGATCCCTCTGTTTGTTGGGCGTGAGAAGTCGATCCATTGTCTGGAAGCAGCAATGGATCATGACAAACAGGTCATGTTGGTCGCGCAAAAAGAAGCATCTACTGATGAGCCAGGAGTCAATGATCTTTTCTCCGTAGGTACAGTAGCTTCTGTTTTACAGATGTTAAAATTGCCGGATGGTACGGTAAAAGTGCTGGTAGAAGGTTTGCAACGTGCTCGTATTACTACTCTGACGGATAACGGCGAGTATTTTTATGCGCAGGTTGAATACCTTGAATCCCCTGAAGTTGATGAACGCGAACAAGAAGTTCTGGTGAGAACCGCGATTAATCAGTTTGAAGGTTACGTCAAACTGAATAAAAAAATCCCGCCAGAAGTTTTGACATCATTGCACAGTATTGAAGATGCAGCAAAATTGGCAGATACCATTGCTGCTCATATGCCTTTAAAAATAAACGATAAACAGTCTGTTTTAGAAATGTCTGATATCGTTGAACGCATTGAATATCTGATTGCGATGATGGAGTCAGAAATCGATCTTCTACAGGTAGAAAAGCGCATCCGTAATCGTGTTAAAAAACAGATGGAAAAAAGCCAGCGCGAGTACTATCTGAATGAACAAATGAAAGCAATTCAGAAAGAATTGGGTGAGATGGACGATGCACCTGATGAGTATGAAATGCTGAAACGCAAGATCGAAGATGCGAAAATGCCGAAAGAGGCGCGCGAAAAAGCAGAAGCTGAATTGCAGAAACTAAAAATGATGTCTCCGATGTCAGCTGAAGCAACGGTCGTCCGCAGTTATATTGATTGGATGGTACAAGTTCCTTGGGTCGCACGCAGCAAGGTTAAAAAAGATTTAGTCAAAGCTCAAGAAGTGCTGGATATAGACCATTATGGCTTGGAACGTGTTAAAGAACGTATCCTTGAATATCTTGCAGTGCAAAGCCGTGTTAGCAAGATAAAAGGGCCGATTCTCTGTTTGGTAGGTCCGCCGGGTGTGGGTAAAACCTCATTGGGTCGTTCCATTGCACGAGCAACTGGACGTAAATACGTACGTATGGCATTGGGCGGGGTACGTGATGAAGCGGAAATTCGCGGGCATCGCCGTACTTATATTGGTTCCATGCCAGGCAAATTAATTCAGAAGATGTCCAAGATTGGGGTTAAAAACCCACTGTTCTTGTTGGATGAAATTGACAAAATGTCATCAGACATGCGTGGCGATCCGGCTTCAGCCTTACTGGAAGTGCTCGATCCTGAACAAAACGTGGCATTTAACGATCACTACCTTGAGGTAGATTACGATTTGTCTGATGTGATGTTTGTGGCGACGTCGAACTCGATGAATATTCCTGCGCCATTGCTGGATCGTATGGAAGTTATTCGTCTGTCGGGTTATACCGAAGATGAAAAGCTCAATATTGCCAAGCGTCACTTGTTGCCAAAACAAATTGAACGTAACGCCCTGAAAAAAGGCGAGCTGACTATTGATGATGGCGCAATTATTGGCATTATCCGTTATTACACTCGCGAGGCTGGCGTTCGTAGTCTGGAACGTGAAATCTCTAAACTGTGTCGTAAGGCCGTCAAAGCCTTATTGATGGATAAGAAGATCAAGCACATTGAAATCACGGCAGAAAACCTGAAAGATTATTTGGGTGTACAGCGTGTGGATTATGGTCGTGCTGATACAGAAAACCGTGTGGGTCAAGTAACAGGCCTGGCATGGACTGAAGTTGGTGGTGACTTGCTGACAATTGAAACTGCCAGTGTCCCGGGTAAAGGTAAATTAACTTATACCGGTTCATTGGGTGAAGTGATGCAAGAATCCATTCAGGCAGCATTGACCGTTGTTCGGGCTCGTGCAGATAAACTGGGCATCAGCTCTGATTTCCACGAAAAACGCGACATTCACGTTCATGTACCTGAAGGCGCAACACCAAAAGATGGCCCAAGTGCAGGTATTGCAATGTGTACGGCACTGGTTTCCTGCCTGACAGGCAACCCGGTCCGCGCTGATGTGGCTATGACAGGGGAAATTACTCTGCGTGGTTTGGTTCTGCCAATTGGTGGTTTGAAAGAAAAACTATTGGCGGCACATCGTGGCGGAATTAAAACAGTGCTTATCCCAGATGAAAATAAACGAGATCTAGAAGAGATCCCGCAAAATGTCATTCAAGATCTGGAGATCCATCCTGTTAAGCGCATAGAAGATGTTTTGTCTATAGCTTTGCAAGATCCCGTATTTGGGGCTGAGTTAGTATCATTAAAGTAGTACAAAAAGAGTGAGCTAATTCAAGAACTTTGTATAAAAAATAGGTTGGCAAGTAAATTCAGACTTGTCAGCCTTTTTTTGTGCTATTAAGTTAGATTAGTCTAATTATCCGATTAAATATTTTGCTGTTCCATGATTTCTTGCTAATACTGGAAATGATTGATATGGCGGTATGGTCTGCCATAAATCGGTTTTGTTACAAGGTGTTTGTTACAATAGTAAAGTAAAACTAAATGGGGATGATAAGAGTGAATAAATCACAACTGATCGACAAAATTGCAGCTGATGCGAACATTTCTAAGGCAGCAGCTGGGCGTGTAGTAGATGCATTCATTTCTTCCGTATCTGAAGCATTGAAAAGCGGTGATGATGTCGCTTTAGTGGGGTTCGGTACTTTTACTGTGCGTGAGCGTGCTGCACGTACAGGGCGCAACCCTCAGACAGGCAAAGAAATCAAAATTGCGGCAGCAAAAGTGCCAGCTTTCCGAGCCGGAAAAGGTCTAAAAGACGCAGTTAATGCCTAACGAATAGAACCTGGCCTTTTATTTTTGTTATTGCGGTAAACTTCAACTGACGATGCAAGAGTGATAGGTTAGAATATAAGCGCATCAATCGATTGGTGCGCTTTTTTTCTCTTAGCGTTTGAATTAGCGTAATATGACAGTTTCTTTTTCACTAAAGCGGAGTTTTACGTCTTTATGATGGACAACCTACGCACGGCGGCAAATGGTCCTGTGCTCAAAATTGTATTGGCTCTAATTATCCTGACCTTTTTGCTGACAGGTGTAACAGGTTACCTGTCAAATGAAAATGGTAGTTACGCTGCCAAAGTAAACGGTCAAGCTATTAGCCGTGTTCAGTTGGAGCAGGCATTTCTGCAAGAAAAAAATTCGTTGCAGGAGAGACTGGGAGATCAATTTTCAGCTCTGTTAAGTGATGAGCAGAAAATACGTCAGATTCGAGGCCAGTCATTGGAGCGCCTCATCAATTCGACTCTGATTGAGCAATATGCCAATAAGCTAAATTTATCAGCCAGCGATGAGCAAGTGGCTGCGGAAATACGCAACTTACCTTTCCTCCAAACTGACGGTAAATTTGATAACAAGAAATATCAGGGTTACCTGGATTCGCTTGCTCATTCAAACATCAGTCCTGATATCTTTGCGGAGCAGGTTCGTAAGGAACTGATTAATCGTCAACTACTGCAGGCATTGATGGGATCGGAAATCGCATTACCGACTGAAATCAAGCAAGAAGTGCAGGTTGCTCTTCAAGAAAGAACAGTGCGTTTTGCAACGCTTGAATTGAAATCAATTGAAGCACAGCAAACCGTTACGGATGAAGAGCTGAAAAAATACTACGACACAAATAGTAAACATTTTACTGTGCCAGAAAAAGTTAAAATCAGTTACATCAAGATGGATGCTGCAGATGAGCTAAAAAACATCACTGTATCTGATGCTGATATTGAAAAATATTATAAAAGCAACTTGGCAAAATATACTAAGTCTGAGCAGAAAAAATATAGCTTTATTCAACTGGATTCAGACGCAGCTGCTAAATCCGTTTTGGATGAATTAAACAAAGGGGCTGATTTCAGTCAGCTGGCATCTGAAAAATCGACAGATAAATTCTCGGCTCAAAAAGGGGGCGATCTTGGTTGGATGGAAGAGCCTTCTATGCCTGATGAGCTAAAATCTGCTAATTTGACAAAGAAAGGGCAGCTTTCTGGTGTTGTCAAATTATCCAATGGATATGCTATTTTCCGTCTGGACGATATTAAACCTCAAGTCATTGAGCCACTGACTGATGTGCGTTCAGAAATAGAGAAAATCGTTAAGCAGGAAAAAGCCGTTGATGCATTCTACGCGTTGCAGAGAAAAGTTAGTGATGCAGCTGCGAATGACAATGAATCCTTGGCCGCAGCGGAAAAAGCAGCGGGTTATAAAGCGGTAACCACCGATTGGTTTGATCGTGCCCATATCCCAGCTGATATTAACTTCAGCCAAGTCGTTCAGGCTATTTTTTCCGGCAATCTAATTGATGATAAAGGAACAACAGGAACTAACTCTGATGTTATTTCTGTTGAAGGTGACAGAGCCTTTATTATTCGTGTTGATGAGTTTAAACCGGAATCAGTTCAAACATTTGAACAAGCTAAAAATGAAGTGACTGAGCTGGTTAAACGTCAAAAAGCGGAAAAACAACTCCAGGTTGAAAGTGAAAAATTGCTGGCATCTTTGAAAGAAGGTAAAGGCGAACAAGCATTGAAAACTGCGGGAATTCAATTTGGTCAACCAACAATAATAAAACGTCTGGAGCAAACGAATCAGGCTTCTGATGTCGCATTCTCTTTACCGCATCCTAAAGATGGGAAGGCAGAATATGGCTTGGCTCAAGACGAACTGGGTAATGCGGTACTGATTGAACTGGATAAAGTGACTCCTGGCTCTATCTCTGACGATCAAGTTAAACAATATATGGACGGTTACCAGTATCAAACCGGTAATATCATGCTGGAATCACTCATGCTTAATTTGCGTGATGAGGCTGATATTAAATATGGTCAGATAGAATAAAATTGCGAAGTCATTCGCAACTATTTTTGTAATAGAGTAATTTTGAAAGGCCACATTCGTGGCCTTTCGCATATTCAAATCTTGCTTGTTGTTTTGAAATACCGTTATGGCAATCTCTCCTCCGTCAATAAAACATGGAGAGATTTACATGAAGTATTTAAGGATAGTATTCAATTCATTCATTATGGCCTTGTGTCTCAACACATCGTTGTCTTATGCCGCTACGACGGATGGAACTGTCGATAAAGCGGTGAAACCGCCAATTAATCAACATATAGCCACAATTAAAAATCAGGACACAAAGGTGGGAGGCGAGGCTGCTGCTGGTCAACAAATATCAGGGAAGGAATTACTCAATATCAATACCGCGAATGCTGAAGAATTGGTGAAAGAACTCAATGGCATTGGCGTCAAAAAAGCACAGGCAATCATTGAATATCGTGAAAAATATGGCCCCTTTACAGCAATAGAGCAATTACAGGAAGTACAAGGTATTGGCCCCATTTTTATAGAAAAGAATCGAGGTAAATTAACTCACTAAAGATTAAAAAAGCATTATGCCCTCTTGTTATTCATCCATACTCTTAATCAAGAGGGCTGTGATACTGATCAAGAATAACTCATCAAATGCTATTGTAATTAAATTGTTTTGCTATTGTTACATTTTGTCTGGTCTGATGAGTGTAAGGATGAAGTGAACAATGAGTACGATTATAAAAGTCAGGGGTTATCATATCGATATTTTCCAGCATGTGAATAATGCGCGCTATTTAGAGTTCTTGGAAGCCGCCCGCTGGGATTTACTGACGGATGATGACACTCTGGAATGGTTAAATAGCAAAAATATTGGTTTTGTCGTAGCCAACATTAATATTAATTACCGGTATCCAGCCGTGTTGGCCGATGAATTGGAAGTGAAATCTTCCTTGCAGGAATTACGTACGAAAAGTGGAACATTTTTTCAGGAAATTATACGTAGAAGAGACAACCAAATTATTGCTGATGCCCTCACTACCTTTGTCTGCCTTGATCTGAAAACGAACAAAGCACTGGTTTTGGAAGGTGAGTTGAAGGACAGAATGGAACTTTATAAGAAATAACACAGCTGAGTGAGAGGTTAGTTAAACCTCTCACAGAAGTCATCTCACAAAATAGTGAGAAGTAATAAAACAGGTTAATTAGCTTAAATGTGTTTTGGATTTCATATCCAACATTATGGATTGGGCATTATTTAAATAATCGTTTAAGCCCTTGGCTCGAAGATGACAGGCTGCGCATTCGCCGCACCCATCACCTTGGATGCCGTTATAACAAGTAAGAGTTTGGCTGCGGATAAAATCTAGTTGTTGATAGTAATCGGCCAGTGCCCAAGTTTCCGCTTTGTTTAGCCACATTAAAGGCGTTTCGAAACGGATATCACGGGCTATACCAAGGCTGACAGCTTTGTTTAGTGCTTTAACAAATTCATCTCGGCAGTCTGGGTAGCCTGAAAAATCAGTTTCACAAACACCAGTAATAACGGCTTCGGCTTCAACTTGGTAGGCATAAATAGCCGCCAAAGTTAAAAACAGAATATTGCGCCCAGGTACAAAAGTACTCGGGAGGCCACTTTTTTCACTTGTGTTGAAATCTGGTACCGGAATGTTGTCTCTTGTTAAGCTGCTGATTGCAAGCTCATTCAACAAAGTAACATCCAGTACCTTGTGGGCAGCAGCTCCTAGCTCTTTGCTGATACGACAAGCTACATCAATTTCAGCACGATGACGCTGCCCATAATCAAAAGTAACACAGTGAACCTCGTCATATTGACGAAGTGCCTGAATTAAACAAGTGGTGGAATCCTGCCCACCACTGAATACTACAACGGCTCGTTTCATGATACCTACCTTTGCGAATTGAAGGAGGTATGTTACTCATAACCATTTAGTTTGGGTAGTTGTGTTAGATATTGTGTGATATCGCCGATATTATTGCGAATCCACTCAGGGTTGTAATAAGTATCAAGATAGCGTTCCCCGCTATCACAAATTAACGTCACGATTGCTCCTTGCTGGTTGTTATCACGCATTTGGTTAGCAAGTTGCAGAGCACCCCAGACGTTAGTTCCTGTAGATGCGCCAGTTTTTCTGCCAATTAATTTTTCAAGCCAGTAAATGGTAGCAATGGAAGCAGGATCGGGAACTTTTAACATGTCATCTATCACAGTGGGAATAAAGGAAGGTTCGACACGTGGACGCCCAATGCCTTCGATTTTGCTGCCGGTATTTCCGCGGATCTCTCGGCAATTCTGGTTATAGCAGTCGTAGAATACTGAATTTTCTGGATCGACACCGATGAGCTTGGTGTCATATCCCTGATAGCGAATGTAGCGGCCAATTGTTGCGGATGTTCCTCCGGTTCCGGCACTCATAACGATGTAAGTTGGCTCAGGAAATGGCTCTAGCTTCATGTGGTGGAAAATACTTTCAGCAATATTATTGTTTCCTCGCCAGTCAGTAGCTCGTTCGGCATAGGTAAATTGGTCCATATAATGACCATTTAACTCTTTGGCCAGCCGCTCTGATTCTTGGTAAATAAGGGCGGAATGCTCAACAAAATGGCACTTTCCACCGTAAAACTCAATTTCCTGAATTTTACGTTTAGCCGTGCAGGAGGGCATAACGGCAATGAAAGGCAATCCAAGTAAACGAGCAAAATATGCTTCAGAAACAGCAGTACTGCCGGATGAGGATTCAATGATCGGCGTCCCTTCATTGATCCAACCATTGGTGAGGGCATAGAGAAACAGGGAACGAGCGAGTCGGTGTTTCAAGCTGCCTGTAGGATGAGTGCTCTCATCTTTGAGGTAGAGATGAATACCCGGAAACATAGGGAGATTGAGACGAATCAGATGTGTATCTGCACTGCGTTGGTAATCTGCTTGGATGGCCCTTATTGCATTTTTGGCCCATAAAGACGACATAAATTGACCCTGGATAATAATACAGTAATGGCATATAGATTACCCTTACATTTAGAGAAATAGATTGTTATTTTTCTGATTTTATTCGTTATATTTGGGAAAAATTTCTACAGGAATTAAATATGCTAGATAAAATAGACCGTAAACTGCTGGGGCTGCTCCAACGAGATAGCAGTTTATCTTTGAATGCGTTGGCTGAAGCTGTCAATTTGACTTCTACACCTTGCTGGAAACGTCTTAAAAGGCTTGAAGATGATGGCTATATTGTTGGAAAAGTGGCACTGCTGAATGGAGAAAAACTCGGGCTGGGGTTGACGGTGATAGTCATGATCAAAACTCAGCAACACAGTAGTGAGTGGTATGAGCAATTTGTTTCCTTTGTTAAAGAAATGCCGGAGGTCTTAACATTTTATCGCATGGCAGGTGAGTATGATTACTTAATGCATGTAGAAGTTATTGATATGAAAAGTTATGATCGGTTTTACAAACGCATGGTTAATGGGATTCCGGGTTTAATTGATGTAACCTCCAATTTTGCAATGGAGAAAATAAAATATACAACGGCGTTGCCGATACCAGAATCAGCAGTATGATGCCTTCTCTGGTATGTAGGCGCTAACTTTTCATTTTCTAGCTTGGGAATAGGTGTGTGAGATTATTTTCACAATTAGGCTGGTATTTTATTAGTGAATGGCGGCGTTATTTAGGCGCTGTAATATTCCTCGTTATGATTGCTGTGCTGCAACTCATTCCACCTCGTTTGGTTGGCGTGATTGTCGATGGGATCAGATCAAATACTATGTCATCTCGTCAGCTATTGATGTGGTTGGGAATAATACTAATTATAGCATTAGCGATATATGGATTACGTTATGTCTGGCGTGTGTGGCTGTTTGGCGCTTCCTATCGACTGGCCGTTAAACTGCGTAGTGATTTTTACCAGCGGTTAAGTAGCCAGAATCCTGAGTTTTATCTGCGCCACAGAACAGGAGATTTAATGGCGCGGGCGACAAATGACGTTGACCGAGTTGTCTTTGCGGCGGGTGAGGGAGTACTTACTTTAGTCGATGCCTTAGTTATGGGCTGTGCTGTCCTTGTCGTAATGAGTGTGGAAATTAGTTGGCAGTTAACGTTGCTATCACTACTGCCTCTGCCCATTATGGCCTTAGCGATCAAACACTATGGCGACCAGCTTCACCACCGTTTTAAGTCAGCACAGGGCGCATTTTCCACCTTGAATAACCACGCCCAAGAAAGTTTGACAAGTATCCGCATGATCAAAGCGTTTGGATTGGAAGAATTGCAATCCAATCAATTTGAAGAAGTCGCTATTGAAGCAGGGCGTAAGAATATGCACGTTGCCCGTGTGGATGCACGTTTTGACCCAACCATTTTCATTACCGTCGGCGTTTCAAACCTGTTGGCTGTTGGTGGCGGCAGTTGGATGGTTGTACATGGAACTTTAACCCTTGGTGAACTGACCAGTTTTGTCATGTATCTGGGGCTGATGATTTGGCCAATGCTGGCCTTAGCATGGATGTTCAATATTGTTGAACGAGGAAGTGCGGCATATACGCGTATCCGCAGCTTGCTGCAAGAACCGCTGGTAATCTCGGATGGTTCGCAATCTTTATCCTCAGGTCGTGGAGTTTTGCAGGCAAATATCAATACGTTTACTTACCCCAAAAATGATAAGCCCGTGTTGCATGATATCGGCTTCCAATTAAAGCCGAGCGAGTTATTAGGCCTTTGTGGGCCGACGGGATCAGGGAAAAGTACTTTGCTGGCTTTATTGCAGAGGCAATTTGATGTAACCGATGGGGAAATTCTTTTTCAGTCACAAAATATATCCACTCTTAGAATGGATGAATGGCGCTCGCGGTTGGCTATCGTCAATCAGACACCATTTCTGTTCTCAGATACTGTGGCCGGCAATATTGCGCTGGGAAAGCCTGATGCAACCCAAGCGCAAATAGAAGAAGTTGCTCGTTTGGCAAATGTGCATGATGACATTTTACGGTTGCCTCAAGGCTACCAAACCGAAGTGGGAGAGCGTGGTGTAATGCTTTCTGGCGGGCAAAAACAGAGAATATCCATTGCTCGGGCTTTGCTGCTGGATACAGAGATTTTAATTCTTGATGATGCTTTATCGGCTGTAGACGGGCATACCGAGCATCAGATCATGAAAAACCTCCACCAATGGCGGCAAGGACGCACAATTATTATTAGTGCCCATCGATTGTCAGCATTAACGGAAGCAAATAATATTTTGGTCATGCAACATGGAACAATTGCACAGCAAGGCCTGCATAAACAACTTATCGCTCAATCTGGTTGGTATTCTGATATGTACCATTACCAGCAATTAGAAGCCGCATTGGATGGGGAAAATGACTAATACTCATAAGCGTAAGCTGTGGCCATCGTTAAAGCGTCTGCTTTCTTACAGTAAAAATCACCGTAAACCGATTTTAATTGCAGTGCTCATGTTATGGGTGGCATCACTGGCGGAAGTCAGTGGTCCGCTTCTTGTGAGCTATTTCATTGACAATATGGTCTCTACGGGAAATTTGCCACTTGATGTTGTTGGAGGCCTGGCGGCCGCTTTCTTGGTGTTACAACTTATTTCTGCTGCATTGCATTATTACCAGACTTTATTCTTCTATCAGGCGTCGGTGGGAGTTGTGCAGCAGCTTCGTACTGATGTGATGAACTCAGCATTGCGCCAACCATTAAGTGCTTTTGATAATCAACCCGTTGGTCAATTGATATCTCGTGTAACGAATGATACTGAAGTCATCAATGATCTGTTTGTCAATGTGATCCCAACTGTCTTTCGCAGTATTGCGTTGATTGGGGCTATGTTGATAGCCATGTTTGTCCTTGATTGGCGTATGGCATCGGTTTCAATCGTGATATTTCCAGCGGTTTTGCTGGTTATGCTTATTTATCAACGCCTCAGCACCCCGATTGTTAGACGTGTTCGCAGTTATCTGGCTGATATTAATGATGGTTTTAATGAAGTCATTAGTGGAATGACCGTGATCCAGCAGTTTCGTCAGCAAGCCCGTGTTGGTGAAAAAATGTTGGCAGCCAACCGGGCACATTATCAATCCCGTATGCAGGCATTGCGGTTAGATGGGGTTTTATTAAGACCATTATTGAGCTTTTTCTCTACCGCAATATTGTGTGGCTTGCTTTTGTTGTTTGGAATAAAGGGCACGGAAGTTATTGGTATTGGTGTTCTGTATGCCTTTATCAACTACCTCGGTCGGTTAAATGAACCCCTGATTGAGCTAACGGCGCAGCAATCTTTATTGCAGCAAGCCGTGGTTTCCGGAGAGCGGGTTTTTGAGCTGATGGACAGCCCACAGCAGCAATATGGCAATGATCAGCAAGCATTGGCAAGCGGCCAGATTGATGTTGAAAACCTGAACTTTTCTTATAGAGATGACAAACGAGTCTTGAGTGACATTAACCTGCATGTTCCTACATGTGGATTTATCGCTTTGGTTGGTCATACAGGAAGTGGGAAAAGTACCTTAGCTAATTTAATTATGGGCTACTACCCGTGGCAAGATGGTGAAATTTATCTTGATGGGCGTCCGGTATCTTCACTTTCTCATGCTGTATTGCGTAATGGTGTGGCTATGGTACAGCAGGATCCTGTTATTTTAGCAGCCTCATTTTTTGACAATATTACCTTGGGACGGGATATCAGTGAGGAAAAGGTATGGGAAGTGCTGGAATTGGTTCAACTCACGGAGTTTATCCGTAATTTACCCGAAGGCTTAAATTCCAGACTTGGTGAACAAGGTAATACCCTTTCTGCAGGGCAAAAACAGCTTTTGGCAATGGCTCGGGTCTTAGTGCAGTCGCCACAGATCCTTATTTTGGATGAGGCAACAGCAAATATTGACTCGGGAACTGAGCAATCAGTCCAAAAAGCGTTGAATATGATCCGCAAGCAAACAACATTAGTCGTTATTGCTCACCGTCTTTCAACTATTGTTGAAGCTGATTCCATATTAGTGCTGCATCGTGGTGCAATTGTAGAGCAAGGGCAGCACCAGCAATTATTAGCAAGACGTGGACGCTATTATCAAATGTACCAACTTCAACAGGTTGGAGAGACATTGAATGAACCTATGCACGCTTAGTGTGCATATAGGGAGTAGCTGCTGTTAGCTGCTCCTTTTTTTACCCTTCCTTACTGATACTCCTTTCAATAATAGATTGATTACACACCATTTTTAATTTTTGGCATATCCCTTGCAATATACCCCCAGTAAATAGCTTTTGTGTGAACACAGTGAAGGATGGGGGAAATATGAAACTAATCACTATCATCATAAAGCCATTTAAATTGGAAGAGGTGAGAGAAGCACTGGCTGAGATAGGCGTACAAGGGATGACTATGTCGGAGGTAAAGGGCTTTGGGCGCCAAAAAGGCCACTCTGAACTTTATCGGGGAGCCGAATATAACGTCAGTTTCCTGCCCAAAATTAAGATTGATATTGCTATCAATGACGAGCGAGTTGAAGAAGTTGTCAATATTGTTCAACAGACTGCTTTCACGGGAAAAATGGGGGACGGAAAGATTTTTATCTTTGAATTACAGCAGGCTATCCGGATTAGAACCGGTGAAATAAATGAATCCGCCCTCTGAGGGGAGAATGAAAAATGAAAAAACAATTTTTATTCGTAGTTGGTATTGTGGCCAGTTTACCTTCATTCGCCTTTGCTGCGGAAAAAAATCTCGATAAGGCAGATACAGTATTTATGTTGGTGAATACTGTCTTGGTGCTCTTTATGACAATTCCCGGAATCGCTCTGTTTTATGGAGGATTGTTGCGTCGCAAAAATGTTTTGTCACTGATGTCACAAGTACTTGTCAGTTTTTCTCTGGTTTATGTGCTTTGGGTTATTTATGGCTACAGCATGACTTTTGAGACCGGTAACCGCTTTTGGGGTGGGTTAGGTCAATTTATGCTGAAAAACATCGTGATGACTGATTTGAGTGGTAGTTTCTACCAGTTAATACATGTTGTCTTCCAAGGCGCATTCGCCTGTATTACTGTCGCTTTGGTGGTTGGAGCCTTGTGTGAAAGGATCCGCTTTTCAGCATTGTTGATTTTTAGTGTGCTGTGGCTGACGGCATCCTATATCCCCATGGCGCACATGGTATGGGGAGGCGGTTGGCTTGCCAAGGATGGTTCTTTGGATTTTGCTGGTGGAACCGTTGTGCACATTAATGCGGCAGCAGCAGGTTTGGTGGGGGCATATTTACTTGGGAAACGCTCAGGCTTTGGGCGGGAGGCTTTTAAACCTCATAGCTTGCCGATGACTTTTATTGGCACGGCCATACTATATATCGGGTGGTTTGGTTTTAATGTGGGATCGGCTGGGGCGGTGAATGCGATTTCAGCACTGACGCTGGTAAATACAGTAATAGCCACGGCAGGTGCCGTGTTATCGTGGGTCTTCTCTGAATGGTTATTCCGTCAAAAACCTTCTCTTTTAGGTGCATGTTCTGGGTGCATTTCAGGTTTAGTGGCAATTACACCGGCTGCGGCAACAGTGGGCATTGGCGGAGCTTTGGTTATAGGATTGATTGCCGGAATAGCTGGATTATGGGGAGTGGTGATATTAAAACGTTGGTTACGTGTTGATGATGTTTGTGATGTATTTGGCGTTCATGGAGTATGTGGCATTGTGGGGTGTTTGCTGACGGGTATTTTTACAGCGACTGCTTTAGGCGGCACTGGATTTGCTGAAGGCATGACAATGCTGAGGCAATTAGAAATGCAAATTATCAGCATATTAGTATGTATCGTCTGGTCATCTGTGGCTGCTTATATCTCATTTAAAATTGCAGATAAATTGGTTGGCTTGCGCATTAGTGTTGAATCAGAAAGAGAGGGATTAGATATTACTTCGCATGGCGAAAGTGCTTATAACTGATATATTTTCCATCCTTAGCATTACAGCCCGAGATGAATGAACACTTTCTGGTGTTGTACCGTAATAGCAGGCAAAAAATTATGTAGCCGTAGGCAAGTGCCGTGGCCAAACGCTGACTTAATTGTACTCACTGCTGTTATTACGGTACGTAATGCATCAATCATGACAGCTTGCGGATGACTCCTTCCTGCACGGCAGAAGCGATGAGTAGGCCTTCACGGTTATAAATCTGTCCACGAACAAAACCACGGGCACCTGATGCTGATGGGCTTTCGATGGCATAGAGTAGCCAGTCATTCATATCAAAAGGGCGGTGATACCACATTGAATGATCAATCGTAGCTACCTGCATGTTGCGTTCCATAAATCCAACTCCATGAGGAAGCAAGGATGTCGGAAGGAAATGGAAATCTGACGCATAGCCCAAAAGACAGCAATGAATGAATGGATCGTCAGGCATTTTTCCATTACTGCGGAACCAGACATAACGAACAGGCTTATTAGGTAAATAATTAGGGACGTTTTGGGATGGAACCAGCTTCATTTCCAACGGCGGTGTAGAAAAAGCCTTTTTAAATTTGTCAGAAAAAGAGGAAGACATTTTTTTGGCGATTTCTTCCTGAGATTCTAACTCTTCAGGTTGCGGAACATCAGGCATGACATCTTGGTGTTCAAAGCTTTCTTCTTGGCCTTGAAAAGAAGCCGTCATGTAGAAAATAGGTTGGCCGTGTTGTATTGCACTGACTCTACGTGCACTGAAACTTTTACCATCACGCAATGTTTCAACATCATAAACAATGGGTTTATGGCTATCTCCCGGGCGTAGAAAATAGCTGTGAAAAGAGTGGATCATTCGATCATTGGCAACGGTTTGCTTTGCTGCATATAGTGCTTGACCGATGACCTGACCACCAAAAACTTGGGGGAATCCCAAATCTTCACTTTGTCCCCGATAAATTCCTTCTTCTATTTTTTCCAGATGTATCAGGTTAATTAAATTTTGTAATGCCTGGTTCATAATGTGACTTTGCTTTTATAAGAGCGATTAAAATGTATAAATGGATGATTATAGATATAAATTTTTATTTATTCGAAAGGAAATAAATTAAATTATAAATCAAAATTACCCTTATGTTTTTATTTCGGCATTAAATTATCACTATTAGTTTTATCAATACTTGTCAAATAATGCGGATAATTTTGTTTCTATTGTTTATTTATTGATTTGTATGGCTATTTTTCTAAGTTAGAAAGTTGTTAATATTTTATTCAGATTGGCATTGTAGCTGATATAGGGACAATATTTAGTTTTTCATATGATATAAAAATGATTCATTAGAGTTATTGGATTTTCCCTATTATTTTATCGAACTATTTTTTCTTGTGAGCCGTGGGCACACAGTTGTTATGGTGAGTTTCTATTCTGTTGAAAAGGGTGATTAAATTTAATCCAAGTATAACAGTTGGAGAGTCTTTTTCTTAAGCAAGAATATTCATTTATGATAAATGAAACAGCATGATAAACAAAATACACGATGTGAAAACAATAATGGGGGGGGGAAGTAAAGGGTCTGGAGAAATATAAAATCCGGCATATAGGCCATTTTTTAATCGCCTTGAGCAAGGAATCGCCATTTAAATGAGAGTGCCTTGCTATTTCATTATGTATGAAAGATAATGTGCACCGCTTCGAAGCTTGAAGCATACGTCAATGGGGGCTCTGTTGGTTCTCCCGCAACGCTAACTTGTTAACTTGGTCAGGTCTGGAAAGAAGCAGCCATAGCAGGGGATGTGTGTGCCGGGATGTCGCTGGCAGAGCCCTCACCAGTTTTAACCTTCAGTCAACTCGCACATTTAGCCGATAATCGCTACCGGCTTCAGTCACTTTCTATCTGATCACTACAGCTTAACGGACAAATTTCCAAACAGATGATGGAATTTTATCATAGAGTTTATTCATAGTCAGTTCGGCTAAACGGTGGTCAGCAGCGGAGTAGAACAATTCAAGCTCGTCATCCGAAAGTTCATATTTATTTTTTTCAATTACACGTTCCAGTGTTTCAATAGAAGTGCATTTTCTCAAACGCATCAGATAGTCAGTTTTAGTCATGGTCGCCTTATCTTTTTTGGTATAAAAAATAGTTAGAAATATATTTATCAGGTTTTGCTTAAAGAAGCGTTTAAATCATGTAGAAGAATGTTAGTTAAGTGTTCGTTTGTTCTTTGCCATTTTGTCAGTTCAAGAAAGCTTATCTTATCGCTTCCAAACAAATTATATGTTTCATCCAGATATTCATCAATTAAGGTGCTGAGATCGTAGTTATCTGTGTATTTTATTTTAAAGTTCCAGACAAAAGCTGCAATGTGTTCGATCAATTCGTTTAACTTTAAGCTTTTCTCTGAGGTCAGATCATGAATCCAATGATTATCAGTACGATTCAAGACTGAAAGTGCTTCGTGAATTAATTTTTCACATAAGTATTTTAATTCAGCAATATCATGTCTTCTTGGTGAATATTCATCCATAATCACCTCCGTAAACGGCACACGGTTTATTTGAACTAGGGCTTATACATGCTAATTATTATAGTCTTTCTTTTAGAATAGAGCCTATCAAAACATGATTATTATTTATTAATATTAAAGTGCTATTTTGTTCATTTGCCAACTGAGATTTATAAACAAAGACGTAATTTACGTTTGGTTCAAGTAAAAATCTCGATTCTAGCAAATTTTAACTTTAGATAAACGACCGCAATTCTACTATAAAGGTAGTGAATAAAGGTAGTCAAAATCTACGTATGTCATTAACTATATTGAATTCTACTAATATAGTAGAAACTGTAGCAATAGCACAGAGGTCATTATAGGCGATTGTATAGCGACTTTCAAAATCAATATAACGCCATTATTACATATGTCACTATCGAGATGGAACACTTTTTACCATTAAAGGTGTAATTAGAAGAAAAACAAGTAAAGTTACCAATTAATCTTCTATTTATTATAAAAAACAGAAAGGCGCCCTTCTTTAAAGATAGGCATTTTTCATAAGTATTTATTTTTAATTAGATTATGAATAGTTGTTAAAGTAGCGATGTAATCAGTGAGATGAGAAAGGTGAAAAATGATTTTTCCCCGTTAAAAAGGCCACTTAGGTGGCCTTTTTAATATGGTTAAATTAAATGAAGAGGGTTAGTGATGAGTAGTGACGTGCTCTACGTCTTCACTTTTCTTCATAAATCGGCGTTTGATGACAACGAAGAATACAGGGATAAAAAAGATTGCCAATGATGTTGCTGCAATCATTCCACCCAATACCCCAGTACCTACGGCATTTTGAGCACCTGAGCCAGCGCCGTTACTCAATACCAGTGGCATAACCCCGAGCATAAAGGCAAGCGAAGTCATCAAGATTGGACGGAAACGCATTTTAACTGCATCCAATGTAGCTTCTATTAACCCTTTTCCTTCTTTCTCTATCAAGTCCTTGGCAAACTCTACAATAAGGATGGCGTTTTTCGCCGATAACCCGATGGTCGTCAACAGGCCAACTTTAAAGTAGACGTCATTGCCCAAACCACGCATTGAGGTTGCCAGCAATGCACCGATAACCCCCAGAGGAACGACCAGCATGACCGAGAATGGGATGGACCAGCTTTCATACAGTGCCGCCAGACAGAGGAACACGACAACTAATGACAGCGCATATAATGCCGGAGCCTGATTGCCTGACAGACGTTCTTGATATGACATTCCAGTCCAGTCATAACCTATACCTTGCGGTAATTGTGATGCCAGTTGTTCCATCAGTGCCATTGCATCGCCGGTACTTTTACCTGGAGCCGCTTCTCCCATGATTTCCATAGAAGGGAAGCCGTTATAGCGTTCAAGGCGTGGTGAGCCATAAACCCACGGATCTTTTGATGTATCCATGAATGCAGAGAATGGCACCATTTTTCCATAGTAGTTGCGGACGTATAGCTTACTGATATCGCTTGGCAACATACGGTAAGGCGCGTCAGCCTGAATCATCACTTTTTTGATTCGGCCACGGTCAATGAAGTCATTGACGTAAGCTCCACCAAACATGGTATTCAATGTTGAGTTGATATTTGCTGTGGATACACCCAGAGCCTCGGCTTTTTCCTTATCAATATAGATATGGTATTGCTGTGTATCATTTTGTCCATTAGGACGAACAGCGCTGAGTATATCTGGATGCTGCGCAGCCATGCCGAGCAGTTGGTTACGTGCATTCGTCAATGCTTCATGACCAAGGTTTCCTTTGTCCAGCAATTGGAAATCAAAACCACTGGCTGAGCCTAGCTCTACAATTGAAGGAATATTGAACGCAAATATAATCGCTTCCTTGATTTGAGAAAGTTCAGCGTTTGCTCGATTAACAATAGCTGGAACTTTATCTTTTTTATCTTTGCGTTGATCCCAATCTTTTAAGCTAATAAATGCCAGACCATTATTTTGCCCTTGACCGGAGAAACCAAATCCGTTGACCGTAAATACGGATTTAACAAGATCGCCCTCTTTGGTAGAGAAATAGTCATTAACTTTTTCCAATACTTTTTGGGTCTGCTCCTGAGTTGAACCAGGTGGCAATTGAACCATCGCCAGCAAAACACCCTGATCTTCTTCAGGCAGGAAAGAAGAAGGCATACGGGTAAACATAACGGCCATACCTGCGATCAACAGAACATAGATCACCAAGTAGCGCCCTGTACCTCGCAGCATTCGACCAACGCTGTCAGTATAATGACGGGTGCTGTTTTCAAACAGTTTATTAAACCAGCCAAAGAACCCTTTACTCGAACCATGACTACCTTTGGCAATCGGTTTAAGCATGGTCGCACACAGTGCTGGTGTCAGGATTAAAGCGACCAGTACAGACAATATCATTGCAGAAACGATAGTGATCGAGAACTGACGGTAGATAGCGCCTGTCGCGCCGCCGAAGAATGCCATTGGTACGAATACCGCAGAAAGTACCAGTGCAATACCAACCAGAGCACTCTGGATCTGCCCCATAGATTTTTTGGTGGCTTCTTTCGGGGATAGCCCTTCTTCTTGCATGACACGTTCAACGTTTTCTACAACAACAATGGCATCATCCACCAATAAGCCAATGGCCAGTACCATGGCGAACATCGTCAGTGTGTTAATCGAGTAACCGAACGCAGCAAGTATGGCGAATGTGCCGAGCAATACCACCGGAACCGCAATGGTTGGAATCAATGTGGCTCGGAAGTTCTGCAAGAACAGGTACATGACCACAAATACCAACAGGATCGCTTCTGCCAGAGTTTTCACCACTTCGAAAATAGAGATTTTAACGAATGGTGTTGTGTCATAGGGATAGACAACTTCCAACCCGGATGGGAAGTAAGGAGACATCTCAGACAACGCTTTTCTGACAGCTTTAGAGGTATTTAATGCGTTGGCGCCTGTTGCAAGCTTGATAGCAATCCCCGCAGCGGGTTTCCCATTGAACCTGCCTATTATGCTGTAACCTTCAGCTCCGATTTGAATGGTTGCCACATCACTTAAAGTAATCTTCGAACCATTGGAGTTAACGCGCAGCAAAATTTTGCCGAATTCTTCCGCTGAGGTCAGACGGGTTTGAGCGACAATAGAGACGTTCATACGTTGACCCGGGACTGGAGGGGTTCCCCCTAATTGTCCGGCTGCAACCTGATTGTTCTGGGTTTCAATTGCACTGATCACATCCATTGTGGTCATTTTATAATTGACCAGTTTTTCAGGATCGAGCCAGATGCGCATTGCATATTGGGTGCCGAACAGTTGCGTTTCACCTACACCACTAACGCGGCTCAGGGGATCTTTGATATTGGCGCCGACATAGTCGGCTATATCATCTTGATCCATTGAACCATCTTCAGAAATAAAGCCCGCCACCATCAAAAACGAACTGGTCGTCTTCTCAACTCTAACCCCTTGCTTCTGGACTTCTTGGGGCAGCAGAGGCATAGCTGCTTGCAGTTTATTTTGAACCTGAACCTGAGCGACATCTGGATTTATGTTCGCTTCAAAGGTAAGCATGATGTTCACGCTACCTGCGGAATCACTGGTGGAAGACATGTACACCAGGTTATCGATTCCATTCATGTTCTGTTCAATAACCTGTGTTACAGTGTTCTGCAGCGTTGTCGCATCAGCGCCGGGATAGCTCGCTGAAATGGAAATAGCTGGTGGCGCAATTGCAGGGTATTGCTCCACGGGTAATTTCATGATTGCCAGCAAGCCAGAAAGCATGGTGATAATCGCGATTACCCATGCAAATATTGGCCGCTCGATAAAAAACTTAGGCATGAATCACCAACTCCTTATTGAGGCTTTTTTGCAGACTCAGCTTGGTTAGCCGCAGGCTTGGCATCCAAATCAGTTTCTGTTGGCTTAACCGTTACGCCTGGTGCTATTTTTTGCAACCCAGTGACGACCACTCGATCTCCTGCTTTCAAACCTTTTGTCACCAACCATTTGTTGCCAATAGCTTGAGCCGCAGTGATGTTACGCACTTCCACTTTATTATCTTTATTGACAATCATTGTGGTGGCTTGGCCACGAGGTGTTCTGGTTACAGCTTGTTGAGGGATCAAAATCGCATTTTGACGAATACCTTCTTCCAGTTTGGTACGGACAAACAGGCCTGGAAGTAATTCTTCATTTGGATTTGGGAAAATAGCCCGCATAGTGATGGAACCTGTTGATTCATCAACGGTAGCGTCTGAAAACTCAAGATAGCCAGTCTGGCTGTATTCTTGACCCGATTCAGTAACTAGGCGGATTCTTGATTTGCCATGCTCCTTATGAACGGTGCCGTTGGCTATTTCATTTTTAAGGCGCAGGTAATCATCACTTGATTGAGTGATATCCACATAAATAGGATCTAATTGCTGAACGGTTGTCAGGGCTGTTGACTGGCCCGCAGAAACCAGTGCTCCTTCTGTGACGGTGGATTTACCCGCGCGCCCAGATATTGGGGAGCTGACTTTGGTATACGCCAGGTTGATTCTGGCACTTTCCAATGCGGCTTGAGCGGACTGAACATCAGCCTTTGCCTGTGCGTAATCAGAGTTTGCTTTATCGAATTCCTGTTTACTTACATATTGTGTTCCTAACAGCGATTTATAGCGCTCGACGGTTAAGTGAGAAACGGTTTCATTCGCTTTCGCTCTTGCCAGGTTTGCCTGAGCTTTGCTGTATTCAACCTGATAGGTTGCAGGATCGATTTGATATAACGATTCGCCCGCAACAATATCGCTACCTTCTTTGTAGTTACGTTTTAGGATGATACCGCCGACTTGGGGGCGAACCTCTGCAACACGGTAAGCCGTAGTACGACCTGGTAATTCCGTGATGACTGTCAGAGGTTTTGCTTTCAGCGTTACGATACCTACATCAGGAACATGTTGGCCCGTAGCCCCTTGCTGTGCATCTTTATTGTCATTGCATCCAGACAAAAGAAGACTGCCTGAAAGCAGCAGTACTGTGGCCAGAGGTAAAACTCCCCTGTTTATATGCATAAGTAAACCTCAAATTTTCAATGTTGATTCTCTAAGCTAACGACTGAAATCATTACTTCATTGATTAAGGGTGCTATAGTACAAACATACATGAATGTATGTAAATCAGCTTCAGTTAAAAACAAAGTTTATGGCAAGAAAATGGCACGAAATAATAAACAACAAGCACAACAAACCCGTCAACAGATCATAGATGCTGCAATAAAGACCTTTTCTGAACGTGGTGTCTCAGCGACTTCATTGTCTGATATTGCTACTGCGGCTGGTGTAACGCGTGGGGCAATCTATTGGCACTTTAAGAATAAGACAGATTTACTTTCTGTTGTTTGCAAGATACCAAAGCATAAAACAGCCGAACTAGAGAAAGAGTATCAGGCAAAATACCCTAATAATCCACTCATTGCATTGAGATATTTATTGATTTCGGTATTAAAAATAATGGTAGGCGATCTCCAAAGTTGCCTACTTATGGAAATTTTTTTCCATAAATGTGAGTTTGTTGGAGAAATGTCTCCATTAGCAGATGAGCTTCGGGAGATATGTATTTCCGATTATGAAAGAATCGAAAAGTTATTAGGGTTTTGTATTCAGTCTGGGGAATTACCGCATAATCTCGATCTCAAGCGCTCCTCTATCATGCTGAGGGCGTTAATGACAGGGGTATTGGAGAACTGGTTATTCGCGCCAGACAGTTTTAATATTCAAGATCAATCTGTATATCTGGTGGATAGTTTCATTGACACACTGAAATATAGCCATCATATGCGGCACAGAGATGAAAATGAATCTTGAATAATTAGGACAAATAATAATGAAATCTATTTTGATTATTGCTAATGGCGCGGCGTATGGCAATGAATCTCTTTTTAATGCCTTAAGATTATCTATAGCTCTTAAAGAACAGGAACCTGACTGTGGACTGAAATTATTTTTGATGTCTGACGCTGTGGTTGCTGGTTTAGCCGGGCAAATCCCCAAAGAAGGCTATAATTTAAAACACATGCTGGAAATTTTGACGGCACAGGATGTCGAAGTAAAATTATGCAAAACCTGCACGGATGCCAGAGGCATCAGCGAACTGGCGTTGGTTGATGGAGTGAAAATCGGTACATTGGGTGAGCTGGCTCAATGGACATTGGCAGCATCTAAAGTATTATCATTTTAATTAAAATTAATGTATCAGGAAGTGCGGGAGCAGATTATAAATGCCGCAGTACTTTTCTAATACCAGTACTTCCTTAATACCTGAACTGCCTAATATTAAGCATTATCATTCCATTATCTGCATATGATGAGTAGATGAATTCATGGTTTCAGTTAACCGATATTTGAGTATTTTGCTCAATGAGGGAGGCTTGTGCAACAAACTCCCCGATAGATTATTTTCTCGATTTGTTTTGGTGGTAGGGCTGCTTTTCATCCTATCGTCTTTTTTTTCTCCTGCAAATGCCGCTTTTGGCGGTGATGTTCCAACCCGCAATGATATCCAAAATCAACTTAATGCTTTGACAGAGCGCAAGGAGCATACTGTCGAAGAAAAAGCATCAATAGCAGATTTGGAAAAAGCCCTCTCTTTCTTTGACAAAATTGATCAAGTGAAACAAGGCGTTAACTTGCTGAAGAAAAACCAGCAAGAGGCCCCTCAAAAATCGCGCCAGATCATGCTAGAGATGGAAGATCTGAAGAATAATACGCAGCAAGATGAAAACGAATATAAACAGTCATTGGACACACTGTCGCTAAAGCAACTTGAGGCGAAATTAAATAGCACATTGAGTAGCTTGCAGAAAGCATTGGAAGATCTGGCCAGCTATAACAGCCAATTCATTGGGCTGCAAACGCAACCGGAACGGGCGCAAAATATACTCTTCCATAATGTGCAAAGATTGCAGCAAATTCGCAACCAACTTAATAATGCATTGGCTGAACAGCCGGAATCGTATCAGACCAAAACGGAACTGTTATTGGTAGAACAATCCTTTTTGATGCAGCAAAATGAATTTCAAAGAGCTGCCTTGCAGGCAAACACCCAGCTGCAATCGCTTTTGCAGCAACAGCGGGACTATACAACACTCCAAATTAAGCAGCTAGAAGATTATGTTCTGTTGATTCAAACTGTCGTGAGCGGAAAACGGCTCATTATTTCTGAAGAAACGGCAAAAGAGGCGCAGACTCAAGACGGGCAGAATTCACACATTCAGGATAATCCTCTGATCAGTAGGGAGTTGGAAAATAATCGTGAATTGAGTGAGCGGCTTGTTGCAGCGACTCGGGACAACAACCAACTGGCACAGAAAAACATCTATGTGAAGACGCAGTTGGATAGAGCAATTCAATCTGAGCGAAATTTAAAAGAACAAATTAAGGTGTTGCGTGGCAGCTTATTGTTATCGCGCATTTTGTTTCAAGAGCAGTTGAAAATACCCGCTGACGCTTTGACAAAAGATTTGCCGACAAAAATTGCTGACCTGCGTCTGGAACAATTTGAAATTACTCAGGAGCGGGATTTACTGTATCAGAATAATGATTACGTCAAAAATTTACTGTTTGAAAACCATAATAAAATCAAAGGAGAATCCTCAGAAACGGTGGGTGAAATCCGTAATGCCCTCAATCAGATTTTGGATATTCGCCGTGAGCTTCTGGATCAACTCAACAACCAGTTAGGCAATCAGATTACACACTCCATCAATTTGCAGATGGATCAGCAACAATTACTGGATGTGATGGGATCATTGCAACAAACGCTTGTTCAGCAAATTTTCTGGGTAAACAGCAATAAGCCGATGAATTTAACGTGGTTGCAATCTCTGCCTGAGCAAATTAGGGATGAATTGAACCATCTAAACGTTCAAGTGACTCTCAATGGCCTCGTTACCGGGCTGGAAAATTCTATCCATTTCGTTATTCCCCTTGTTTTGGTTGGTTTGTTTTTGCGTTGGCAAACCAAAGGCATTAATGAGCAACTGAAGAAAATTGCCGGTGAGGTGGGGCAATTTCGCCGTGACAGCCAATTGCATACTCCATTGGCTCTGATTCTGACTGTGATAAAAACGCTGCCACTTGCTTTCATTGTGCTGGCTGCCGGTTATTGGTATTTAAAATCAGGTGATGATTTGGGGGAGTTGATTTGGGGGTACTCGCGCCAGTTGGCGTTATTTTGGGTTATGTACAGCACCTGTTACCAAATACTTTCCGCAGGCAGGATCGGAGAACAGCATTTTGCCCTGAACAAAGCAGACTGTACTTTATTCCGAAAAAACCTTGTCCGCCTGTCTATTGTATTGTTGCCTGTTTTATTTTGGATAACATTGGGAGTGAAACACCCGCTGCAACTGTCTGATGATGTGATAGGCCAGGGCATTACTTTAGTCTGCCTATTCTTTGTCTTCTTATTTGTCTTCCCATTCTGTCGTTATATCTGGCGTGAGAAAAACTCACACATGATACGCCTGATTGTGGTAACAACATTAACTTTTGCACCACTGGTCATGATGGTGCTGATGGTCTCAGGCTATTTCTACACAACCTTGCATTTAGCTGAACGTTGGTTATACAGCCTATATTTACTGTTGCTCTGGTATATCAGCTATCAAACATGTTTGCGGGGATTGGGCATTGCTGCCCGCCGGATTGCCTATCGACGCGCTGTCGCCCGGCGTCAATCTCTGACCAAAGAAGGTATAGAAGGCGAAGTATTGGAAGAGCCACCAATGGCGTTGGATCTCATTAACCAACAATCATTGCGTTTGACCACAATGGTACTGTTTCTGGTCTTTTTAGGCGCATTTTATTGGATTTGGTCTGATCTGGTAACCGTATTTTCTTACCTTGATGGGATCAATTTGTGGCAATACAGCACCACAAATGAACTGGGCAATGTGCTGAAATACATTACCTTGAAAGATTTGGTTCTATCGATAGCGATGTTGGTGATTTCATGGATCATGATGAGAAACTTGCCGGGATTACTGGAAGTTCTGGTTCTATCCCGCCTGCAATTGCAACAAGGTGCCTCATATGCCATCAAAACGACATTGACTTATCTTATCATTGGCGTTGGCGGTATCACTGCATTGGGAACTCTGGGCCTTTCATGGAATAAATTACAATGGCTGGCAGCTGCGCTTTCGGTCGGTTTAGGTTTTGGGTTACAGGAAATCTTCGCTAACTTTGTTTCGGGCTTGATTATTTTATTTGAGCGTCCGGTTCGCATTGGCGATACGGTTACTATCGGAACTTATTCCGGATCAGTCAGTAAAATTCGTATTCGTGCGACAACAATTACAGATTTTGACCGCAAAGAAGTGATTATCCCCAATCGGGCATTTGTAACAGAACGCTTAATCAACTGGAGTCTTTCCGATACTGTCACGCGGATCATTATTAAAGTTGGTGTCGCATATGGCTCTGATCTTGATAAGGTGAAAGAAGTGCTGTTAAAGGCCGCAAACGATAATAGCCGAGTGATGAGCGAACCCGGGCCACAAGTCTATTTTATGAGTTTTGGTGCCAGTACATTGGATCATGAATTGAGGCTTTATGTTCGTGAGGTGGGTGATCGTAGCCGTACCGTTGATGAAGTAAATAGAAGCATTGATAAATTATGTCGGGAAAATGACATTAATATTGCCTTTAACCAATTGGAAGTCTATTTACACAATGGACAAGGTGATACTTTGCAAGAGGTACAAAAACCATTAAACGGCGGCAATCACCATCCTGATGGGCATTTTTAAAAAATGTGGCCTGATGAAATAAGAATGGATTGAACTTATTTATCAGGCTGCTGAGTCTGTTTTTCCAGTTTCCCCTGAAAATCGTGTTTAACAATTTCTAATGCGGCCAGTGCAATATCAGGGGAAACTTCATTACACTCAAGGAGGTAAATAAGATCTACCGCGAGCTGGACTTCAGGTGGTGCTTGTTCGAGACTCATGATGATTATTTATCCTTGTGATTAATCAGAGTTTTCTTGTTTTTCTATTGTTCTTTCAATGCGCATTAATGCTTGGCGGCAGCGAGTCAACCTGCCTGCCAGAGCGGCGATTTCTTTTTGCAGTTTATATTTATTTTCAAGGGTAACTTGTTTATTTAACTGTAATTCTCGGTCATCAACCATTGCCATTAAACGGCGCTCATAATCCTGATGTTCTGCCAGACGTTGGTAAAGATCCCGTTCCTGTGAATGGCGTTCAAATTTATCTTCTTGCTTTCGTAACGTCTGGGTTGCTATTTCCCGTTTCAACGCCTCTATTTGTGTCACCAGACGTTCAGAAAGGAAGGTGACCTGTTCAATGCGATGGCTGGTTACACTCGTTTTCAATTGTTCCATATTTTGTTTGATCTCCAGCATGTACCCACCCAGTTTATTACTGTGGTGATGAAACAGCGATTGATCAAAACGGGCGATGGAAAAAGGCGTATCAGGGAGCTGTGCGAGATCTTTTTCCAGACTGCTTATCTGTTTTTCAAGTGCGCTTAATAAACTTTGTATACCCATCTGCCACCCTTTATCATTAATAATCTGCTCGTCAAAGAGCATTTCGTTAAACTCTCTTATTTGGCTATAGAGCCTTTCTGGCGTGATAGATGCAAGGCTTGACGTAAGTCAACAAAATATAAGCTGCAATTTGTATCACAGTTGCTTTTTTCTGGTAGTTTGAATAAATTCCTCCGTTTCCCTTTTTTATAACTGGCTGGCATCGATTATGACCGCTAATGCACAACAACTGCAATTAATTAAAGATAGTATCGAAACAATTCCTGATTATCCAAAAGAGGGGATCCTTTTTCGTGACATTACCACCTTGCTGGATAACCCTGCGGCTTACCAAGCTACAATCGATTTATTGGTAGCTCGTTATCAGGATAAAGGCATTACGAAAATTGTCGGCACTGAAGCCCGTGGTTTCTTGTTTGGTGCACCTGTTGCACTTCGTCTGGGAGTGGGTTTTGTCCCTGTCCGCAAAAAAGGTAAGTTACCCCGTGAGACGTTAAGTGAAACCTACGATCTGGAATATGGTACCGACACGCTGGAAATTCATAAAAACAGCATCACAGAAGCTGATAAAGTTCTGGTTATTGATGACTTACTCGCAACAGGCGGCACGATTGAAGCGACAGTAAACTTGATTCGTCGCCTTGGCGGAAACGTGTCTGAAGCAGCATTCATCATTGGTTTGCCGGATCTGGGTGGTGTTGAGCGTTTGAAAAAACAAGGTGTGGAAAGTTATACGATTGTCGAGTTCCCAGGACACTGATTTCCTGCCTACTGTAACGATTGATTGTTCTGATTTTTGCATTATTGGTACATCAGCCTCGCCGTTCATAGCGAGGCTGTGCTAGCATGATAGACAGTCATGTTCAATTTCCTCGGTATTCATGAGCTATCAGGTACTTGCCCGTAAGTGGCGCCCACAAATATTTTCTGATGTGATCGGTCAGCAACACGTGCTGACTGCATTGGCTAATGGTCTTGAGCACCAACGCCTCCATCACGCATATCTTTTTTCCGGCACTCGCGGTGTAGGTAAAACCACGATCGCACGTCTGTTGGCAAAAGGACTGAATTGCGAAACGGGTATAACAAAGACTCCGTGTGGTCAGTGTGCAAACTGTCTTGAAATTGAGCAGGGGCGATTTGTCGATCTGATTGAGATCGATGCCGCTTCCCGAACAAAAGTAGAAGATACCCGTGAACTGCTGGACAATGTCCAGTATGCTCCTGCGCGCGGCCGTTTTAAAGTTTACCTCATTGACGAAGTTCACATGCTTTCCCGTCACAGTTTCAATGCCTTGCTGAAGACATTGGAAGAACCGCCGGAACATGTGAAATTCCTTTTGGCAACGACCGATCCACAAAAGTTGCCTGTAACTATCCTTTCACGTTGCCTGCAATTCCATCTGAAAGCTCTCGATGTGAATCAAATCAGCGGCCAACTGGAACATGTGCTTAATGCCGAACAAATAGAGAGCGATGCTCGCGCTCGTCAGCTTCTTGCCCGCGCTGCGGATGGCAGCATGCGTGATGCACTGAGCTTAACAGACCAAGCCATAGCACTTGGGGGCGGAGTACTGACATCAGATATCGTCAGCCAAATGCTGGGAACGTTGGACGATGAGCAGCCATTGGCGATGATTGAATCGTTGGTTCGTGCCGATGGGCAGAAAATGATGGCTTTGGTTGAACAAGTTGCATCCCGTGGTATGGACTGGGAAAACTTGTTGATTGAAATGTTGTCATTGCTGCATCGCATTGCCATGCTCCAGCTCTTGCAGCAGCAACCAGAAAATGACTCTTCTTCAATGGAAGAGCGCTTACGCTTGCTGGCAAGATCTATTTCTCCCACTGATTTGCAGGTTTATTACCAGGCATTATTGGTTGGGCGCAAAGAACTCCCTTATGCACCAGAGCGCCGGATGGGCGTTGAAATGGCATTGTTGAGGGCGTTGGCATTCCATCCCAAAGCGGTTATTGAAGAAACACCGCCATCTGCGCTGGAAATACCTGTAGCGCCCATTTCGCCCCAAGTTACGCCGAATAATGCAGTTCCCGCAGGTCGTACCGGAAATGTCGGTAATACAGGAAATATAGGTAGTGCAGGAAATGTAGGTAGTGTCGGAAATGAACCCATGACGCAAAGCGCGCCACAAACAATGGATACCGCGCCTACTGCCAACAGCCCAACCGAGAAATTATTGCAAGCAAGAAATTTGCTGACTCGTCAAGGGAATACACCACCAAAAAAGCCTAAGCCGGCAGAGTCTGCGAAGGCTAAGCCGGCAAGTTCGGCGCTGGAACGATTGGTATCTGTGGCTGAACAGCGTCCCCAGTCTTATGTTCCTAAAGCACAGGAACCTAAGCCGATAAAGAAAGAAGCATATCGCTGGAGAGCCACGAATGTTCATGTTGAAGAAAAACAACAATCGGTTGCCACCCCGAAAGCGATAAAAGCGGCACTTGAGCATGAAAAAACCGCTGAATTAGTTGCCAAATTAGCCGTTGAATCGAAACAAAGGGATCCATGGGCTGCGGAAATTGATAAACTGAATATTCCTAAATTGGTTCAGCAGGTAGCATTGAATGCCTTCAAAGAACAGATTGATGAAAATCGGTTCTGTTTGCATTTGCGTTCAAAACAGCGTCATCTTAATTCTGCATCGGCACAAAAATCATTGTCCGAAGCGTTGAGTGAATTGCATGGGAAACCTATTGAACTCAATATCATTGAAGATGATAATCCTGCGGTAAAAACGCCTCTGGAATGGCGACAGGCTATTTATGAAGAAAAATTAGCACAAGCTCGCCAATCCATTATTTCGGATAAAACGATTCAAACACTTCGGCAGTTATTTGATGCAGAATTGGATGAGGAAAGTATCCGGCCTGTTTAACCGTCACAGCGTATTTGTATGTTGTGTCTATAGCGAAGAGAGATAATTATGTTTGGTAAAGGTGGTTTGGGTAATTTGATGAAACAAGCCCAGCAGATGCAAGATAAAATGCAGAAAATGCAGGAAGAAATTGCAAGCCTTGAAGTCACTGGCGAATCCGGTGCTGGTATGGTGAAAATCACTATCAATGGTGCACATAACTGCCGTCGTGTAGAAATCGATCCAAGCTTAATGGACGATGACAAAGACATGCTGGAAGATTTGATCGCTGCGGCATTCAATGATGCGGCCCGTCGCATTGAAGAAACCCAGAAAGAAAAAATGGCCAGTGTTTCCAATGGAATGCAGTTGCCACCTGGCTTTAAGATGCCATTCTAATGCAAACCAGTCCTCTTCTTGAATCGTTGATGGAAGCATTGCGCTGTTTGCCCGGCGTAGGCCCCAAATCTGCCCAGCGGATGGCATTTCATCTATTGCAGCGAGATCGCAGCGGTGGCATGAGATTGGCTCAATCGTTGACTAGGGCGATGTCTGAAATCGGTCATTGCCAGGATTGCCGGACGTTCACTGAACAAGAACAGTGTACTATTTGTGCAAATTCCCGTCGTCAGCAAAATGGTCAGATTTGCGTGGTAGAGAGTCCGGCGGATATCCATGCCATTGAGCAAACCGGTCAATTTGCGGGGCGTTATTTTGTCTTGATGGGGCACTTGTCTCCTCTGGATGGTATTGGGCCAATGGATATCGGGTTGGATCGTTTGGAAGAACGGTTATCAACTGAAGCTTTATCAGAAATCATTCTGGCAACGAATCCGACTGTCGAAGGAGAGGCAACGGCAAATTATATTGCGGAAATGTGTTCGCAATATGGTGTAACGGCCAGCAGAATCGCTCACGGTGTCCCTGTGGGGGGAGAACTTGAGATGGTGGATGGTACAACCTTGTCTCATTCACTGGCTGGTCGTCAACGAATCACTGATTTGTGATCTATACCTCAGGATTTCGCGTTGCCCAGCCAACGAAGCGGCAACCCGAAAGACGGCAGGTATATAACCAATCCCACATGAAAAATTGCAATGGATGGTGTTGCGGATAATGCCGCCATCCATAACTGATTTCACTCCTACCAGACAGATTTTCACTGCCTCCAAACCAATTTTTACGGCTTCCAAACTAATTTTTGCATTCTTCTTGTTGTCCTAACTTGAAACTCTCCGGATCTATCCCCATTTGATTACCATCGTCCGATTTTACATATCTGAACTGGATTTAGATTGAGGTAATAAATGAGCATGAAAGGTCAGGAAACTCGTGGATTTCAGTCTGAAGTCAAACAACTGTTGCAGTTGATGATTCATTCTCTCTATTCCAACAAAGAAATTTTTCTCCGTGAATTAATTTCAAACGCATCTGATGCTGCTGACAAATTGCGTTTCCGTGCATTATCAGCGCCGGAACTGTATGAAAATGATGGCGAACTGCGTGTTCGTCTGGCTTGTGATAAAGAGCAGAAAACCATCACTATCAGTGACAATGGCATCGGTATGTCCCGCGATGAAGTGATTGATAATCTGGGAACAATTGCAAAATCCGGTACTAAAGCATTTCTTGAATCCATCGGTTCTGATCAGGCTAAAGACAGTCAATTAATTGGTCAATTCGGTGTTGGGTTCTATTCAGCATTTATCGTTGCGGATAAAGTAACCGTACGTACCCGTGCAGCAGGAGCAGCGGCCGATCAGGGCGTGTTCTGGGAATCAACGGGTGAAGGTGATTACACTGTCGCGGATATTGAGAAAGCAGGACGTGGTACAGAAATCACCCTGCATTTGCGTGATGGAGAAAGTGAATTCCTCAATGACTGGCGTCTTCGTTCAATCATTGGCAAATATTCTGATCACATCGCTTTGCCGGTTGAAATCGAAACCCAAACTAAAAATGAAGAAGACGATACAGTTACTGTTGCTTGGGAAAAGATCAACAAAGCTCAGGCGCTGTGGACTCGTGGTAAAGCCGAAATCAGCGATGAAGAGTACCAAGAATTCTATAAACACATTTCCCATGATTTTGCTGACGCCCTGAGCTGGAGCCATAACCGCGTTGAAGGTAAACAGGAATATACCAGCCTGCTGTACATCCCTTCTCAGGCTCCGTGGGATATGTGGAACCGTGAACACAAGCATGGCCTGAAACTGTATGTACAGCGTGTCTTCATCATGGATGAAGCTGAACAGTTCATGCCAAATTACCTGCGTTTTGTCCGTGGTCTGATTGACTCCAACGATCTGCCGTTGAACGTTTCCCGCGAAATTTTGCAAGACAGCACAATTACCCGCAACTTGCGCAGCGCACTGACTAAACGTGTATTGCAGATGCTGGATAAATTGGCAAAAGACGATGCAGAAAAATACCAGACTTTCTGGCAGCAATTTGGTTTGGTGCTGAAAGAAGGGCCTGCAGAAGACGGCTCAAACAAAGAAGCAATCGCTAAATTGCTGCGTTTTGCTACAACGCACAATGACGCTTCGGCACAAACTGTTTCTCTGGAAGAGTACATTGGCCGCATGGTTGAAGGGCAAGATAAAATTTATTACATCACTGCCGATAGCTATGCTGCTGCGAAAAACAGCCCTCATTTGGAACTGTTCCGCAAAAAAGGCATTGAAGTACTGTTGCTGTCTGACCGCATTGATGAGTGGATGATGAGCTACCTGACTGAATTTGATGGTAAATCATTCCAGTCTGTTAGCAAATCTGATGAATCTCTTGAAAAACTGGCTAACGAAGATAGCGCTGAGCAAGAAGATGCAGACAAAAAACTGGAGCCATTTGTTGAGCGTGTGAAAACCCTGCTGGGTGAGCGAGTCAAAGAAGTTAAATTAACTCGCCGTCTGACAGATACACCTGCGATCGTAACAACTGACGCTGATGGCATGAGTACTCAAATGGCGAAGTTATTTGCGGCGGCAGGTCAATCTGCACCAGAAGTGAGCTATAACTTTGAACTGAATCCAGAGCATGATCTGGTCAAGAGAGCATCTGACATTCAAGATGATTCGCAATTTGCGGATTGGGTAGAATTGCTGCTGGATCAAGCTTTGTTTGCAGAACGCGGTACGCTGGATGATCCAAACCAATTCATTCGCCGAATGAATCAATTATTATTAACTGAAAAAGCGTAATCTCTTTGAGATCATGATAAAAACCACGCTTCCATAGAAAATGGAGCGTGGTTTATTTTTTTATAATGCGAAAACGTTTACCTGTTTTCTTGAGCCACACCCCATTCAAATGGTATGGTGGTTCGTTTTCTTTAAAATACGAAAAGCAAATAGCAAGGGGATTTACGCAATGCGTATTATTCTGCTGGGCGCGCCAGGCGCCGGTAAGGGGACTCAGGCGCAATTTATCATGGAGAAATATGGGATCCCTCAGATTTCGACAGGTGACATGTTGCGTGCGGCAGTGAAAGCTGGCACAGAGTTGGGTTTGAAAGCAAAAGAGTTGATGGATAATGGTAAGCTAGTGACTGATGAATTGGTCATTGCTTTGGTTAAAGAGCGCATCAAACAAGATGACTGCCGCAATGGCTTCTTGTTGGATGGGTTCCCGCGCACAATCCCTCAAGCGGATGCGATGAAAGAAGCGGGCATTAAGGTTGATTCTGTTCTGGAATTTGATGTTCCGGATGAAATCATCGTTGAACGCATCATCGGCCGTCGCGTACATGCTCCATCGGGTCGTGTTTATCACATTAAATTCAACCCACCAAAAGTGGAAAACAAAGATGACGTTACAGGTGAAGAACTGAGCATCCGTAAAGATGATCAGGAAGATACTGTCCGTAAACGTCTGGTTGAATACCACACACAAACAGCACCTTTGGTTTCTTACTATCAGAAAGAAGCTCAGGAAGGTAATACACAATACTTCAAACTTGATGGAACTCGTCAGGTATCTGAAGTCAGCGCAGAATTGGCTAACATTCTGGGTGAATGATTAATCATTGCCGGATAATAATTTCCTGATCTGCCAGAGCAGGCGGTATTTTTTTGCCGCCTGTCTTTTATCTTTATCTCATTCCTCTTATTTTTCATTACAAGTTTCATTCACTTGAATGAAGAATTATATGTGACCATCACTTATGCCTTATACTAGGCCGTCAGGTTTTTAATGGAGCACTGAAGAATGAGTCGTAATAAGTATGGTGTCCTGCTCGTAAATCTTGGTACGCCGGAAGCACCCACACCAACAGCAATTAGGCGTTATCTGGCACAGTTTTTGAGTGACAGAAGAGTTGTTGATATTTCTCCATTCATTTGGAAACCCATACTGTATGGTTTTATTCTGCCTTTCCGCTCTCTTCGGGTTGCCAAGCTCTATCAAGAAATCTGGACAGAAGAGGGATCGCCCTTGCTAGTTTATGGTCGCCGCCAACAGAAATTATTGGCTGAGAAATTGGCGGAAATCCCTGTTGCCTTGGGCATGACTTACGGCACCCCCTCTTTGTCGCAATCCATTGATGACTTGCTGCAACAAGGTGTGGATGAGTTGATTATCCTGCCACTGTATCCCCAATATTCCAGCACAACGTCAGCCGCAGTATTTGATAGTGTCAGTAAAATATTGCAGGGATATCATACGATTCCAAATCTGCATTTTATCCGTAGTTATGCGACTCACCCGGCCTATATTGAGGCATTAAAAAAAACCATCGAGCTGAGTTTTGCGAAACATGGTCAGCCTGACCGTTTGCTGCTTTCCTACCACGGAATACCTGAACGTCTGGCAACGATGGGCGATATTTACCCACAAGAATGTGAAGCAACGACTAAACTATTGACGCAGGCATTAGATTATCCTGAAGATAAAGTAATAATGACGTATCAATCCCGTTTTGGTCGTTTACCGTGGTTATCACCTTATACAGATAAAACAATGGCATCCTTGCCAGCTCAGGGAGTGGAACATATTCAGGTGGTATGTCCCGGTTTCTCAGCGGATTGTTTGGAAACATTGGAAGAAATTGAGCAACAGAATAAAAATATCTTTTTTAATGCGGGTGGGAAAAAGTTTGAATATATCCCGGCTCTTAATGATAATGAGTCCCACATTTTACTGCTCGAAAAGTTAGTAAATAATATCATCAAATGATTTTTAACTATTTGTTCGGCGACTTTATCTAACACTGTAAATGGTGGGTGTTAGTAATTGTATGATTTTTTAAGGATATTGTTTAAATCAATGGTTGCCGTGAGCGGGATAGCGAGCTTACCTATCAATGAAAAACAAAACTATTTGGATTGGATATACAGATAATGAGTGATAAACCTATTAAACACCCCGATTTTTATACAGAGAATTCAAGTTATCATCATTTGCCTCAAGAAGATGAAATTGATTTGTTTGAATTATTCTCCGTTCTTTTCCAATCAAAATACCTGATTATTGCAGCCTCTTTTGCCTTCGCCTTGGTTGGTTTTGGTGTTGCATCATTTCTGCCACAGAAATGGACCAGTACTGCGGCTGTGGTTAAACCTGAGCTGGAAGAATATCAACCATTGAAAAATGTCTTAACGGATTTGCGTGTTCTGAATCTTGAGCCGAATGTCACAGAAGGCTCACTGTATAAGCGCTTTGTTGATAACTATAATTCACGTGTATTACGTGAAAAATATTTGGTCAGTACTGATTATTTTAAAAACTTGCTTGCCAAGAAAGATGATACCTCTGAGCAAGAAAAAAGACGCTTGATTGAGAAGATCGTGAATAAAAACATCACATCTTCTTTGCCTAAGAAAGATGATGAAATTGATGAAGTCACGCTTTCTTTCAGCGCAGACAATGCGAAAGAGGCTTACGCTCTGTTGGGTGGTTACATCAAATTTGTCTCTTCGGTTGTTCGTGATCAAGTCAAAGATGAATTGAATGATATGGTTCATCAGAAATTGGCTTATTCGCAAAAAATGTATGACATTGACTTATCGCGTATCGCCAATATGCGCAGTGTAGATATTGAACGTTTAAAGTATGCGATTTCCATTGCAAACTCTGCCGGTGTTAAAAAACCAGTTTCGAATGGTGGCGCAATGATCAAAGATGACCCGGATTACTCAATTGCACTGGGCTCTGATGCGTTGCAACGTAAGCTCCAGATTACTGAAGAAATTACCGATCCAACGAGAATTGATGCTGATCTGCGTAACCGCCAGTTATATATCCAAAATCTGGAAAAAGTAAACATCGATAAAGTTAACTTCGAGCCATTCAAATACATGCAAGAACCTTATGAGCCAACATCTAAAGACTCACCCAAGCGTTTGCTGATTCTTATTGGTGCGGGCTTTATCGGATTTATTCTATCCATCATGTTTGTGTTACTGCGTCATATGGTACGTAGTCGCCAGAAACAAAACGCTTAATATTATTATTGAGTAATACAGCGTGAATATATGGCAGCCAATGTTGTGGTGACATTGGCTGCTTATGTTTTTATCATTTCGTTTTTTGTTTTGCTCCAGTATTGCACTACATGATGTTGTGCTAAAATGCCGCATGTTTTGGCTCTATTGCAGCAATTAATTATGAAATTCCCTGGTAAACGTAAATCGAAACACTACTTTCCTGTTAGTTTAAGAGACCCTCTCCTTCAGCCCATCAAAGAGATGATGGATACCGAAAATAACCGGGCTTACATTGTTGGCATTGATCAAACTTTGGTGGATATTGAAGCTAAAGTCGATGAAAGCTTCATTCAGCGTTATAACTTGAGCCAAGGACATTCCCTCGTTATTGAAGATGATGTTGCAGAAGCGCTCTACAAGGAACTGACAGAGAATAACCTTATCAGTCACGAATTTGCAGGTGGAACCATTGGCAACACTTTGCACAACTACTCTGTGCTGGCAGATGATAAATCTGTTTTGCTCGGCGCAATGTGCAATAACATCCAGATAGGCAGTTATGCCTATTGCTATCTGTGCAATACATCCAGCCGCATGGATCTGAATCACCTGCAGGGTGTAGATGGCCCCATTGGCCGCTGCTTTACCTTAGTGACAGAAAATGGCGAAAGAACATTTGCTATTAGCCCGGGTCTAATGAATCAACTTCATCCGGAAAGCATTCCTGAGCACATTATTGCGGAAGCCTCGGCATTGGTACTTACCGCATATTTGGTGCGCTGTAAGCCAGGTGAACCCATGCCGGAAGCGACGATGAAGGCCATTGAATATGCGAAGAAACATGATGTGCCAGTAGTTCTGACATTAGGGACAAAATATGTCATCGCTGATGATCCTCAATGGTGGCGTGACTTCCTGGCTGAAAACATTTCTGTTGTCGCAATGAATGAAGATGAGGCATATGAATTAACCGGTTTCAGCGATCCATTGCTGGCGGCTGATATGGCGCTCAATTGGGTCGATTTGGTACTGTGTACAGCGGGGCCTGCTGGATTGTACATGGCGGGTTATACAGAAGAAGAATATAAACGCCAGACATCTCATCCTCTGTTACCTGGTGCAATTGCGGAATTTAATCGCTATGAGTTTAGCCGGGCGATGCGCAAAGTAGATTGTCAAAATCCGACGCGCGTTTATTCTCACATTGAGCCTTTTATGGGTGGCCCTGAAAAAATCATGAATACCAATGGCGCTGGAGATGGGGCATTATCGGCTTTATTGCACGATATCACCGCTAACAGTTACCACCGGATGAATGTGCCAAATTCCAGCAAACATATGCGTTCTTATTTGACCTACTCCTCATTGGCGCAAGTATGTAAATATGCAAATAGGGTGAGCTATCAGGTATTGAGCCAACATGCCCCACGTTTAACCCGAGGTTTGCCGGAAAAAGAGGATAGTCTGGAAGAGTCTTATTGGGAGCGTTAATACTGGAATTTGCACCAGTATGTCGTTTTAAATATTCCCACTTAAATATCCCCACATAGTGGGGATATTTTTTTGCGAGGAAACTCTTTCAGGCCGTAAATTATGCCGCAGATGATGGACTGGTTGGCAAAGGTGATTGTGGTGGCTCTACCGGACAACCTGCCTCATAATTTTCAGGAAGTGCATCAGCCATGGCCCGTGCTATTTCGTGTTCACCAATAATGATTTGGTTTGCGCCACGCTCTGCAATATAGGTGACCTCTTCATCATAATGGGCGCGAACAATAATATTGATATCAGGCCGGATCTCTCTGGCATTCGCAACAATTTCACCGGCGGCATAGCCATTGGGGATTGTCAGGAGTAGCGTACAAGCGCAATCGAGCCGTGCCAGTGCCATAATATCTTTCTTGGCTGCATTTCCCACCACCGTACTGATTCCGGCATCTCCCAGCTCTTCAAATCGTGCACGAGTATCTTCAATGACGACTACCGGGAAACTCCTTTCTTGTAAACGCTGACAGAGCAGGCGGCCAACCCGGCCATAGCCGACGACGATGGCATGACCACAGATATCGACAGGGATCTGCGTTTCCTCTTCCAGCGTTTCTTCGATTAATTGTTCTTCAAGAGTCTCTGTTTTTTCCAGATAACGATCCAGTAAACTAAACAGGACAGGGTTCAGCATAATGGAAATAATAGCGCCAGCCAGAACAAGGTTGCGTGCTTCTCCATCCAACAGCCCCAGCGTGATGCCAAGCCCTGCCAGAATAAAGGCAAATTCGCCGATTTGGGCAAGGCTGACTGAAATGGTTAAGGCGGTTCGTCGTGAATGCCCAAACATTCTTACCAACAGCATGGCGGCCAAAGATTTGCCGATCACAATAATGGCAAGAGTTCCTAAAATAGCGAGAGGTTGCTGGAATAACACCATCGGATCAAACAGCATACCTACTGACACGAAGAAAAGAACGGCGAAAGCGTCTCTCAGTGGCAAGGTATCTTGTGCCGCTCGATGGCTCAATTCTGATTCATTCAATACCATGCCGGCGAAGAAGGCTCCCAAGGCAAATGAGGCATCAAATAATGTAACAGCGCCATAGGCAATACCCAGTGCTATGGCCAGTACAGCCAATGTGAATAATTCACGGGAACCTGTGCTGGCAGTTTTCGCCAGTAACCAAGGGATTAAGCGCCGGCCGACAAAAATCATCAATAAAATAAAGGCAATGACTTTGCCGATTGTAATGGAGAGTTCGAGCAACAACTGGCCGATATTGGCGTTCTGGTTATCAATAATGCCTGCTGCTGCCGGCAGCAATACCAATGCCAAAACCATTGCCAGATCTTCGACAATCAACCAACCAATGGCGATTTGCCCTCTTTGGCTATCAATAAGCTGCCGCTCTTCCAATGCCCTGAGCAATACCACTGTGCTGGCGGTAGACAGGCAGAGCCCGAAGACAATGCCGCTGAATAGTCCCCAACCGAGTAATGTGGATAACCCGACTCCAAGCAAGGTTGCAACGGCAATTTGAGCGATGGCTCCTGGAATGGCGATTGATTTGACGGCTAACAAATCTTTAAGCGAAAAGTGAAGACCGACACCAAACATCAGTAATATCACGCCAATTTCTGAAAGTTCTGGAGCCAAAGAGGTATCGGCCACAAAACCGGGGGTAAAAGGACCTGCTAATACACCGGCGACAAGGTAGCCTACAAGAGGCGAGATTTTAAAGCGTTGTGCAAGCATGCCAAGCAGATAGGCGAGAACAAAGCCGCCAACAATGGTCGTGATCAGAGGTGTCGAATGCTCCATCAAGGCTCCTTCTGAGTGAGGTTAAAATAAATTGTATGATTAGGTGAGGTAATAATATATTTTATAAATAATTCAAGGTAAGCGTGTTAAAAAATATACTGAGTGGTGAAAATGAGCGTGATCTGCATAAACGCTATTTTAATGTAATTTTATGCAGATCTTGTTATTCTTTACGCTTGTTTACAAAGAAGGAATCTGTAAGGTTTTGGTTAAAAGTAATTAATGTATTCTACTGATTATTTTGATTTTTATTTTCCATGTTAGGCAGTAATAGCGTGAATATGCCAAGAAGTGGCAAAAAGGCGCAAATTTTATAAACTAACTCTATACTGGTTTGATCTGCAATATAACCAAGTACAGCGGCACCAATACCACCCATTCCGAAAGCCAGACCAAAGAATAGGCCAGAGACCATGCCTGTTTTACCAGGAAGGAGTTCTTGGGCATAGACTAAAATGGCAGAAAATGCAGATGCCAATATGACACCAATGACGACAGTCAGTATGCCAGTCCAGAATAAAGATACATAAGGTAGCATTAGAGTGAATGGCGCAACCCCAAGAATTGATCCCCATATGACATATTTACGGCCAATTTTATCGCCAACCGGCCCGCCAATCATCGTGCCCGCAGCGACAGAAAATAAAAAGACAAATAGGTGGATTTGGGCATCTTGTACAGATACGCCGAATTTTTGGATTAAATAGAAAGTGTAGTAGCTACTGATACTGGTGAGATAAAAATATTTTGAAAAAATCAGTATTAATAGAATGGCAAAAGAGCCCACGATTGTTTTCTTGGAAAATCTTGCTGGAGAGGCATGATGCGCAGATTGAGACGAACTGGCCCGATGCTGCATTTTATACCATTGACTGACCTGCAATAGAATAACGATTGCCAACAGTGCCGCCAGAGAAAACCAACCGACATTTCCCTTGCCGTAAGGTGCAATGAAAATGGCTGCCAATAATGGCCCAAGCGAAGCCCCTAAATTTCCGCCCACTTGAAATACAGACTGCGCCAATCCGTGGCGTCCACCGGATGCCATGCGGGCAACTCTGGACGATTCCGGATGAAAAACGGATGAGCCCGTTCCGACCAGCGCGGCGGCCAGCAATATGACTGGAAAACTTTCTGCATAAGCCAGCAGAAGCAGCCCTGATAAGGTAAACCCCATACCGATTGGCAATGAATAGGGTTGGGGATGTTTGTCTGTATACAAGCCAATAAGGGGCTGTAACAGCGATGCGGTGACCTGATAAGCCAGAGTTATCATACCAATCTGAATGAAACTCAGGGTAAATTCAGATTGCAGCAATGGGTAAATCGCCAATATCAGTGACTGAATCATATCATTCAGTAGATGAGAAAAGCTGATGGCACCGAGTATTGAGAAAACAGTACGATGTGTTTTTTTGGATGAAGCTGACAAGGATTTTATATTGCTTTGTTCACTCATATTTATTCGCTTATCAATAGAAGTCGGTAGGGAATGGCAGATGACCAGTGTTGAATCTTTGTTTACTTTTCACACTTTAATCCATCTTGGATTGTGAATAAAATCTTTATACCTATGAAGATAATTTGACAGTTATCTCAAAAAAATGAAAGAAGGCATTATTTTATGGTGCAACTATGTAATCCTGAACAAAAAATACGATGAACGTTGTGTACCTATTGGATTTCAAGGTGCAGCCAATAAAACTGCGGCTTGAAAGACGCAGATGTATATCAGTAACACTATTACAGGACATGGAGATACCCATGAAGTTTTCAATTAAAGCATCAATATGTGCTCTTTCAGTTTCTCTGTCGTTATTCCCCCTAATTGCAGTAGCTTGGGAAAAAGACAAAACTTACGATATTACAATTCTGCATACTAACGATCATCATGGCCATTTCTGGAATAACGATCATGACGAATATGGTTTGGCCGCTCAAAAAACGGTGGTTGATTCCATTCGTCAGGAAGTTGCCAAAAAAGGGGGAAGTGTATTGCTATTGTCGGGTGGTGATATCAATACCGGCGTACCAGAGTCAGACATGCAAGATGCTGAGCCAGATTTCAAGGGTATGAATTTAGTGGGATATGATGCTATGGCGCTGGGCAATCATGAATTTGATAAGCCTCTTAGTGTGTTGCAACAGCAGCAAAAATGGGCAAACTTTCCATTTTTATCCGCCAATATTTATCAAACCAGTACGGGCAAACGGTTATTTAAACCTTATGCCATCTTTGATAAACAGGGAATAAAAATCGCGGTACTGGGTTTAACGACTGATGATACGGCCAAAATAGGCAACCCAGCTAATTTCCCGGGTGTTGAATTCCGCCCCCCTGCTAAAGAAGCCAAAAAAGTTATCGAACAGCTGAAAAAGAACGAGAAACCGGATGTGATCATTGCGGCTACGCATATGGGGCATTATGACGATGGTCATCATGGAACCAATGCACCGGGCGATGTTGAAATGGCGCGTAGTTTACCTGCGGGGTATTTAGACATGATCGTGGGAGGGCATTCACAAGATCCTGTTTGTATGTCTAAAGAAAATAAAAACTATAAACTGGTGGATTACGTTCCGGGAACGCCTTGCTCTCCAGATCGCCAAAATGGGACATGGATTGTTCAGGCTCATGAATGGGGAAAATATGTTGGCCGTGCTGATTTCCAATTCCGTAATGGTAAATTCAAGCTGGTTCATTATCAGTTGATCCCCATTAATCTGAAGAAAAAAGTGAAAAAGGAAGATGGCAGCACAGAGCGCGTTTACTATACTCATGAAATTCCGAAAAACCCGGATATGCTTACACTGCTGACCCCTTATCAGGAAAAAGGCAGCCAGAAATTGGGGGTTAAAGTCGGTTCAGTGGATAACAAACTGGAAGGCGATCGAAATAAAGTTCGTTTCGTGCAAACCAATATGGCGCACCTTGTATTGGCTGCCCAGATGGAACGCACAAACGCAGATTTTGCTGTAATGAGCGGTGGTGGTATTCGTGATTCCATTGAGCCAGGCGATATCACTTACAAAGACGTATTGAAAGTACATCCGTTTGCTAACCAACTCGTTTATGTCGATTTCAAAGGGAGTGAAGTCTTACCTTATTTAACCGCCGTTGCGAATATGCAAAAAGATTCTGGCGCTTATGGTCAATTCTATAATGTCAGCTTCGTGATGAACGGCAAAAATATCAGTGACGTAAAAATTGGCGGCAAGCCGTTAGATCCCAATAAAACGTATCGCATGGCAACGCTGAATTTCAATGCGATTGGGGGCGATGGTTACCCACGGGTTGATAATTTGCCGGGTTACGTTGACACGGGTTTTGTCGATGCTGAGGTATTGAAAGGATATATTGAAAAACATTCACCACTGAAAGCGGCTGATTATGAGCCAAAAGGTGAAATAGTCCATAAATAAATCGCTATTAGTTAATATACGATTATTTATTTTTTGGCGATATAAAAAGACCATCTGAAAAGCAGATGGTCTTTTGCTTAGTTACATAGGAGTAGTGATGTAAAATCTAAAATATACACTTCGTCTTTCAAGCAGCCTCTTTGTTGGTTCCTGGTCACATAATTATCTATGCTCCCCCTTGCCGCCACGATGCAACTTTAAATCCATTGTGTATAGAGACGGTTGGTTGAAACTAAAATAATATATTTATTGAGTAATGTAGTAATTAATGAAAATATTTCTCCTTATGTTAATGGTTATAAATTCCGTTTTTTATTTTTCAAATAGCAAAGTGACAAAGATGGCAATATTACAAAGGAATGATAGAGCGTTATTTTTTCTGTTTAAGAAAACTCAATTAATTAAAATATTAACTGAAGTTTTTCGCGATGAGGAAAGTATATCGACATTCTTTTTCGGCACAAAGCCCTGCTTTATAAAAAACAGAGCCGGCTCGAAAAAATTAATGGAAGTTGCATTTATCATGCAAATCCAAGGCCTTCAAACCTTGGCAATGTCCGAAAACGAGCAGTTAAGCAATTGACATAAATCAGCGGGAGATAGCTCAATATCCAGCCCACGTTTCCCCCCTGAGATGAATAGAGTGGGTAACGTTTCTGCTTGGATATCGATAACGGTTGGAAGGCGCTTTTTCTGCCCCAACGGGCTAATGCCGCCAACCAAATACCCAGTCACCTTTTGTGCCAAAAGGGGATCAGCCATATCCGCTTTTTTCGCCTTGAAAAATTTCGCTATTTTCTTTAAATCGAGTTGCCCGGAAACTGGCGTTACTGCAACAGCCAGATTTTTGGGATCCCCATTCAAGGAAACCAGCAGTGTTTTAAAGACCTGTCTGGCATCTAAGCCGAGTTTTTTGACGACTTCATCACCGAAGTTGTTTTCATTGGCATCGTGCTCATAAGGATGGAGTTTGAAATTAATTTTTTGCTTTTCCAATAAGACAATGGCGGGAGTCATATTTTTTCCTGTAAAAATTTTCCTGCAAAGATAAAACATAGGGTAGGGTAACCGCTTCGTTGTTCTGTCAGTTTAACAAAATTTGCCGTATCTTGTTGTCACCGTGGAAATAGTTATCACCTTGAAAAAGTAAGGCTATTACAATAGCCAGGCATATACCGTTTGGCAACGATTTCATTTCTTCAATATCACTTAAACCATCTCTATATAGATTGGTTTGTAGCAGATTTGTGTAAAAAATGCACTACACTTTATCTAAAGTAATATTGGTTATCCATCCATAATTTTTCAAAATGGAACTTTATTTCTATAGGTAGATTTCCTTTAAAAGGTTTTATCATTATGAAAAATTATTTTAATACATCTGCATCAGATTAAATGATACCGAGGAAGATAAATATGGGTTTCACTAAAGATAAATTTAAGCTAATTTTTGAAACAGGCGATCTAGCTTATGGTTTGAATTCGTCTAGGTCGAAATATTTTAATGGTGTGTTTAAATATGTTAAAGAATATGGAATAACTTTTCCACCAAAAATAGTTGATAGTTTTTTAACTCCGGCTGAAATAGCGTGGGATGAATCCTTAGAAAAACTTAAAGTTGCTAATTATCGTCAAACCGTAATGGAATATAATAAACGCATTAAATATACCAAAAATCCTGAGTTTCAATCCTACAATGAAAGAATTAATAAATGTTTTTCTGAGCATGATAAATATCATACGGTTGCTGAAACTCATGTCTTCACAGATACAGAGATGAAGACGTTAAAATCAATTAAGAAAATGAAAGATAAAGAAAAAAAGAAGATGATGAGGTATGATGATGCAAGGCAAAATAAAAGTAGGAATATTAATAAATATACAGAGTTATATAATAAAGCAGAAAGGAAAGAAGAGGGTATAAATAATCTTTTGATCGCATATATTAGGGATAAATATAAAAATACATATTTTAGAGATATAGGCAGGAAATGCAAAGGAATATTAGAATTCGCATGCCGAGAAGAAAATGACTTTATAACTTATATACATTTTTTACTTGATGAGCTTGATATGGATCAGGTTACTAAGAAAATTCCTGTAAAAGATTCTGGGGATCCTAGTATTACGGGGCAAGAGTTGAGGTGGATATATAGAAACAGAGAAAATGGAAATGTAGCAAACAAAATACAATTCTGGCTAGATGAAAAGCCTATTGTCCCTCCTTGGGAAATAGAAAAATGGAAGAGCCTATGGGAAGACTATGGTAATTCACGCAAAGATAAACCTGCTAAGCCCATTAAACCCACTAAGCCCATTAAATCCACTAAATCGGTTCTTAGCTGCTTCAAATGGAGAAAATAACTCCTTTAAAATAAACATGAAATATCAAAGAACATATTGAGCGCTATAGATTAGTCAATATCGTGGCGTTAACAAAATCTGCCGTAAGTTATTGTCACCGTGCAGATGTAAGGCTCCCACAGCAACCACATACTTTCCTGCCGGCAATTGGTGTAATTGTTGGCTCCACCGTTGATTACGCTCAGTCATTAAAATTTGGTAAATGTCCTCACAGAATGTTGTCGGCAACATCTGATTTGTTGATTCAGAATGATAGTTCATCCACCAGTTGATCATCGTTTGCAAAGTTTGGGCATTGGTATGCCAATGGGTAATAGTGTCTTCGAGCAGAGGAAGCCCGTCGTTTGGCAACTGGGTCAGCAAGTCTATCTGTGCATTAGCGCCCTCTAATTCAATAATGGGTTTATTGATGGCTTTCGCACTGTTCAACAATTGATAATCGATACCATATTGAGGACGCAAGCCCAAATATTGAGCTTGTGTAGCTTGTAATATCAATGAGACTTGCCAAGACGGCAGGGGATCCAGCAGGGTCGCAGGGTATTGGATTTCCCGGCAGTAATTCTGCAAGCAGTCAAAATGCTCAGGAGATAAACGTTGTGACAGTGGCGCAACCTGCTCGGAAAATTGCTCTTGGAAAGGGGATTCTGCCTGCGTTATATCAGCTTCGACAATAAGGGCATCAGATTGATCCAACTGTTCCAGCAGTATTTCAGAAAGTGGGAACATGTTTCTTGTTCCCATATGGATACTGCCAACAATGTGCAATTGTCTGTTTTGGCTTAGATTAATATCGAACGCGGGGTAAGGATAATGCGGTTGGCGGTTTAGCCCTAATACATTACCGACATATGTCATCAATTTTCCCATGTTCCATACTCCTAAGGTTGGCAGTAAGTCAGTAGGTTAGCATAATCGATCTGTGAAAATCTCACTTCAGGATTTAGGCTTGAAGCGCAAGAGCCGATTGGCGTTGCTAACGACGGTAATGGAAGATAACGCCATTGCCGCACCTGCAATCACCGGATTCAATAATGTCCCCGTGAAAGGATATAAGATGCCTGCCGCAATCGGGATGCCCAGCGTATTATAGATAAATGCGCCAAACAGGTTCTGTTTCATATTGCGCAATGTGCCTCTGGATAATTCAACCGCATCCGCCACCCCATGCAGGCTATGACGCATGAGCGTAACTGACGCCGTTTCAATGGCAATATCACTTCCCCCTCCCATTGCGATCCCGACATCGGCTTGTGCCAGTGCGGGAGCATCATTAATACCGTCGCCTATCATCGCCACTTTTCGCCCTTCCGCCTGAAGTGACTGGATGGCTGCTGCTTTGCCGTCAGGCAAGACTCCGGCAATAATGTGGTCGATACCGGCTTCTTTAGCAATGGCATTCGCTGTTACAGGGTTATCCCCGGTTAACATGATTAAACGATAACCTTGATGGTGCAAGCGTTGCAGGGCTGAAACCGTATCTTGGCGCAGAGGATCGCGGATAGAAAACAGAGCCGCGACTTTCCCATTAGCCGCTAGGATAACGGGCGTGATGCCTTTTTCTGCCTGGGCTGCAATTAATGGTTTTAACTCCGTGGTATCAACCTGATTTTGCTCAAGCAAGTTTTGATTGCCCAACAGCAGAGAAGCGTTTTCAACTTTTCCCTGTATTCCCAGCCCTGCTAATGTCCGAAATTCCTGAACCTCCGGTAATGTTTGCCCTTCAACTTTCAGCAAAATAGCTTTTGCCAGAGGATGGCTTGAGCCATTTTCCAATGCGCCAGCCCACATCAAGACCTGTTTATCCGTAAGGCCGTTGAAGGTGTGGATTTCCGTTACCTGTGGCATGCCTTCTGTCAGTGTGCCTGTTTTATCGAAGACTATCGTATCCAGTTGGCTGGCTTGCTGCAGGGCATCGGCATCACGAACCAAAACACCTAATTCGGCTGCCCGCCCAACGCCAGAGATGATGGACATGGGGGTTGCCAGTCCGAGTGCGCAAGGACAGGCGATAATTAATACCGTGGTGATGATAACCAGCGCATACATGATTTGTGGCGCGGGGCCGACAAAATACCAGATGGCACCTGAGATTAAGGCAATGGCAACGACAACCGGCACAAAGATGGAGGAAATTTTATCAACCAATTGGCCGATTTCCGGCTTACTGCTTTGAGCCTGACGAACTAGCTTGATGATGCGAGCCAGCGTTGTTTGGCTGCCAACTGCATTCGCGTTAAACGATACGCTGCCATCTTGAACCACAGTACCTGCATGAACAGTATCACCTGCTGATTTTTGCTGGGGGACTGGTTCACCGGTCAGCATGGCTTCATCCAGCCAGACTGTGCCCTGAATAATTTCACCATCGACGGGAACACGATCCCCCGTTGTCAGGCGCAGTGTCATGCCGGGAAGCACATCGGACAATGGCAGTGTTTTTTCACCTTCAACGGTAATCACTCGGGCAGTGGGGGGAGTTAAATCCAATAATCGTTCAAGTGCTTTAGACGAGCGCTGGCGAGCACGCTGCTCTAAGGCATGCCCGAGGTTGATTAACCCAATGATCATGGCACTGGCTTCATAATAGAGATGGCGAGACTGGGGAGGGAACAAATCTGGCCATAAGTTGACACTCATGGAATACAGCCATGCTACACCAGTACCCAGTGCAACCAGTGTATCCATTGTGGCGCTGCCATTTTTCAGGCTTTGCCACGCACTGCGATAAAAATGCCCGCCTGCAAATATCATGACAGCCAGTGTAATCAGGCCAATCGTGAGCCAAATAGCATGGTTTGAAGGAGAAAGCATCATGTTGTCGCCTATCATGCCCCAAATCATGACAGGTACACCAACCGCCAAAGCCAATGCGGATTGCCAACGGAAACGGCGCATATTGGTTTGTGCAACCTGCTGCTGGCGCTCACGTCGCTCCGTTTCATCTTGGATGATTTCCGCACCATAGCCTGCCTTGCTCACCGCTTCAATCAGGGCATTTGGTGACGGGCTGCCAGTTACCAAGGCGCTTCTTTCGGCGAGATTGACTCTGGCATGCTCAACGCCATCAACAGACAGCAGCGCTTTTTGCACTTTACTGACACAACTGGCGCACGTCATGCCATCCAATAAAAGTTGAACACTATTATCATCAGAAATTAAATTATCATCAGAAATTACATTTTGATTGTGCTCACTGGGCGTTTTTACCGGAGGCATTTTCATTGCTGATGCGTTTGCCGCTGCCAAAGGCTCCGGTATTTGTGAGGCAGGTATTGCCAGCGGCTCAGTTTTTGGGAAATCGGCTCCGGTGGCAAATTCAGCGTGATAACCCACTTGTTCTACGGCATTAATTAACGCAGCGCTTTCTGCATGGCCGTAAATTTTTGCTGTTTGGGTATCCACTTCTGCCACGATGACGCCTTCAACCGCTTCCAGTGCTTTTCTGGTCTTATTTGCACATCCCATACAGCTTAAACCTGACAGTTGTAATTCTGTATCGGGATTCGTAGTAACAGTGGCTTGATAACCGGCTTCAACAATGGCTGCAATTAACACATCGGGTGAAACATCACTGATCACTTTGGCATAATTCAGACTGACAGTTGTCTGCTCAACACCGGGTATCTTTTCCAGTGCTTTCTTGACACTGCCGACACAATGCATACAAGTTAAGCCTTGCAGTGCAAGAATGGTGGTTGTGGACATAATGATATCTCCTGATACAAAGTAGTATACTTATCATTAAGGCTAAACCTTCCTGCAAGGGGAAGGTCAAGGGGGAATGATGAACATTAGTGAAATTGCCCAAAAAACGGGTTTAACCAGCAAGGCTATCCGGTTTTATGAAGAAAAAGATCTTATCACTGCGCCAGTGCGGGGAGATAACGGCTATCGTTATTACCAGCAAAAGCATATTGAGGAGCTGATGCTTCTTCGTCAGGCGAAAGAGGTTGGGTTTACGCTGGAAGAATGCCGGGAATTATTGCGATTATTCCGCAATCCCAGTCGTCACAGTGCAGATGTAAAAACAGCGACGCTGCAAAAAGTGGCCGAAATCGAAAAGACTATCGCTGAATTACAAAAAATAAAGGAAAAATTGTTGGTACTGGCGGCTGAGTGCCCGGGAGATGATGGGGCGGATTGCCCCATCATTGAGCATTTATCAGGCTGTTGCATGCATCACGCTTAATGACGAACAGGCCTGACTTGTAATGTAATTCCGTCGACAGCGATGATTTCTACTTCGGTATTAGCTGGGAGTTCTTGGTTACAGTGAACACGCCAGCTGCCATCGGCCAATTTGACTCGTCCATAGCCATTTTCGGTATCTGTAATTAAGTGAGTGCGGATACCGATTAACTGATGATCTTTCTGATTGAGGGTCTTATCGCTTGCTTTCTGTGGGCGACGGCGCAACCAGCTGCGCCATGCAATAACAGAAACTAAGGTCAGGACAGCAAATAGAACACCTTGCAGTTCCCAAGCCATATTGGGGAAAATCCATGTGAGCAGGGCAACAACAACCGCCGCTGTCCCTGTCCACAAAAGATATCCACCTGTTCCCAGTAATTCTGCAATCAGAAGCAAGCCACCAAAACAGAGCCAGAACCAGACAGGTTGAGCGGCGATCTGTTCAATCATGGTTATTTATCCTGTTTGCCTTTCTTGCTTTCGTTAATTAACTCAGCAATGCCTCCAATGGCACCCATTAAATTGCTGGCTTCCAGCGGCATCATAATGACTTTGCTGTTATTTGAGGCACCAATGTTAGTCAGGGCATCTGTATATTTTTGGGCAACAAAGTAGTTAATTGCCTGCATATCACCACTCGCAATCGCATCAGAAACCATTTTGGTTGCACGGGCTTCTGCTTCCGCCGCACGTTCACGGGCTTCTGCCTGAAGGAAAGCGGATTGACGTTCACCTTCTGCTTTCAGGATTTGTGACTGTTTTTCCCCTTCCGCTCTCAGAATGGCTGCCTGGCGAATACCTTCAGCCTCAAGAATATCTGCACGTTTGGTACGCTCTGCTTTCATCTGGGCATTCATCGCAGAGATTAACTCTTTAGGTGGTCGAACATCGCGGATTTCAATACGCGTGATTTTCACACCCCAAGGGTTAGTGGCTTCATCGACGATGGTCAGCAGGCGGCTGTTAATGGAATCGCGCTGGGATAACATTTCGTCCAGCTCCATTGAACCCAGCACAGTACGGAAGTTGGTCATAGTCAGGTTAATGATGGACAATTCCAGATTACTGACCTCATAGGCTGCACGTACAGGATCGACCACCTGAATAAAGCAGACAGCATCAATCGTGACATTGGCGTTATCGCGAGAAATGACTTCTTGCGATGGGATATCCAATACCTGTTCCATCATATTGATTCTGCGGCCGATGCGATCGACGAATGGCATAATGATATGCAAGCCGGGTGTCAGTGTGCGGGTATAGCGGCCAAAGCGTTCAACAGTCCATTGATAGCCTTGCGGAACCGTCTTCACACAAGTAAAAACGATAACGACAGCAATAATGATTAAGATCGGTACAGCACCAAAAGACAGTAAATCCATAATAATTCCCTTATTAGCTAACTATGGAATATATAAACGTTTCTTACTTAATAGAGCAAAGAGTATACATGACGACGGTATTTAGATGCCAGCGAATCTCCAGCGCCCAAAGTAGAAATGATATCCATCAACATTTTTTTCACTGCGCCATCCGCAGCCGCAAGATCTTTTTTCAGGAAACCGAACAGTAATTCAAGCGCCTCTTCATTACGGCCGACTTCGTGTAATTTGGCTGCCAGTTTAATCGCCAATTCAGCATTTTCTGGTTGGGTTGCCAACTCTTGCTGAAGTTGTTGGATCTCGGGTGAATCAGCCGCTTCTCTTTGGGCCTTAATACCTGCCAGCAACTCATGATAATGCTCATCCTGCTCTTCCAATGGCACGGTATCCAACAGATTTTGGGCGTCATCAAGGTGATTTAACGTCAGGTTTACTTGAGCCAGCAGCAAAGTGACATTTGTATCTTGGGGATTTTCCTGATGGATCGTTTTCAATAAAACTAAGGCTTCCTGATTGTTTCCAGCGACAAGCAGGTCATTGACTTGTTCCAATGGTGATTTTTCTTCCTGGCCGAGGAGCTTGGCGAACATGTCCCGGATTGACTCATCGGTCTGGATACCTTCAAAGGCGTGCACAGGGCGGGCTTCTTGCACAAACATGGTGGTAGGTAAACCACGTATACCGAATTGTGCCGTGATATGGGGAAGCTGGAGGCTGTTAACTTTCGCTAAAATAAATTGCCCGGCATATGCGTGCGCTATCTTATCAAGAGTGGCTTCCAATTCATGACAATGAAGGTCTTGCGGAGACCAGAAATAGAATACGACGAGTTGATTAAGTGATTGTTGAACTATCTCAGCAATATTAGATTCATCAATGTTAACAATATAACCTGCGTTACTGTTTGTATTCAATGTAGCTTCCATTGGGCATTCCTCTCTGGTTCGTTGCAAGGTTTATACCAATAAATAAGACTCATTTATTCGTTTTTCAATGTTTATTGGCTGTTTATTAGCTTTGCCAACGAATAATTTTATCCAGCCATTTATCAGGGAGTATACGACGCATAACTTTTACTGCGTGAGTCAATAATGTAACAGGATAACGTAATTTTGGATTGGGACTTTCCAGTGCGTGAATGAGTTTAGAGACAACATCTTCAGGTTTTAGGGTAAAGCGGCTGGCAAGTCCCGGGTTTTCAACAGGATTATTCTGCTGTGTTTGATTTACATTATCGGTAAAACGCGTATGGATTGGGCCTGGCTCCAGCAGGGAGACTTTGATATTCGTGTTCGCCAACTCTCCCCGCAAAGCATCAGACCATGCTTCAAGCGCATATTTACTGGCGGCATAGGCACCACGGCGAGGTGTAGAAATGAGCCCCATCACTGAACTGGTCTGGACAATTCTGCCTGCGCCATAAGCCCGTATGGCTGGCAATAACAGACAAGTTAGCTGGTGAGTGCCGAAAAAGTTAGTGGAAAACTGCTTTTCCATTTGCTCGCGGGAAACACTTTCCAATGGCCCATAAACACCGAATCCGCCGTTATTGAAAAGCCCAAACAAGCGGCCATCGGTTAATTCGATGACTTTTTTGGCTGCAAGCTCCACACTTTCTTTGTCATCTAAATCTAATTCAACCGGCTCAAACCCCAATTCACGCATGTGTGCCAAATCGGCGGCCTGACGGCAGGCTGCGAGTACACGATAACCACGTTGGTGCAGTGTCTTGGCAGCAGACAAGCCAATTCCACTAGAACATCCAGTAATGAGAATTGCTTTTTGCATAACTTTACCTGTTTTTTGCATCAATTATGGAAATAAATGATTACTATTGAGAAATACCTTTACTTAAGGATGATTGATGTATTTTGATAGGTTATGGGACATCCAGTTTGCAATGAAGGGCTGAGCATTTTTATTTGGGTGCAGCCCATCATCCTGCATCCATTCCGGTTTGTCTGCAACCTGCTCCATGAAAAATGGCAGTAGGGGGATTTGGTTGCGCTCAGCAAGGGCTGGATAAATTTTTGCAAAGGATTCGGTATAGCGTTTCCCATAATTAGGTGAAATTCTGATTTGCATTAACAAAGGTTGTACTCCAGCTTGCTTAATCAAAGTGATGCCCTGTTGCAAATCTTGTTCTATGTTTTGAATAGGAAAACCACGCAGGCCGTCATTGCCGCCAAGCTCTAGCAGAACCCACTTGGGATTGTGCTGTTTCAATAATTCAGGTAGGCGCTTAAGCCCCTGAGAAGCGGTATTGCCACTGATACTGCCATTGACAATGACTGTTTTTTTACCGGCTTGTTGCCACTGTTTTGCCATCAGAGAAGGCCAAGATTGCTCAACAGGCAAGCGGTATCCGGCACTGAGACTATCGCCCAATATAAGCAAAGTATCAGCCGCTGCTGCTCTGGCGCTGCATAGCATCAACAATAAAAGGAAAAATACATGGCTGTAGAAAATATTCTTGAAGTTCATCATCTCACTAAACACGTTGGTCAAGGGGAACAGGTAATTAATATATTGCAAGGTGTTGAGCTGATTGTCGAGCCAGCACAGACAATTGCATTAATTGGCGAATCTGGATCAGGTAAATCAACCCTCTTAGGGATAATAGCGGGGTTGGATGATGGCAATGCAGGTGATGTTCATTTATTGGGACAGAATATCAGCCGGATGAACGAAGAGCAGCGGGCGCAGTTGCGGGCAGAAAACGTCGGTTTTGTATTTCAATCATTTATGTTGATCCCAACTTTAAACGCGTTAGAAAATGTTCAGCTTCCGGCACTGTTGCGGGGAGAGGCTGAAAGTAAAAGCCGACAGCAGGCGATTGAATTACTCGAACAACTGGGCTTGGGAAAACGCCTGAAACACATGCCGGCCCAACTTTCGGGCGGAGAGCAACAACGGGTGGCTTTAGCTCGGGCATTTTGTACCCGTCCCAAGATTCTGTTTGCTGATGAACCAACAGGAAATCTTGATCGGCAGACCGGGGATCGCATCGCTGATTTGCTGTTTTCCCTCAATCATGATTATTCCACGACATTGATTTTAGTCACCCATGACAGCCAACTTGCTGCCCGCTGCCAGCGTCGTTTGCGTTTGGTGGATGGAAAATTGAGGGAAGAAGCATGATTTGGCGCTGGTTTTGGCGTGAATGGCGCACGCCTTCTCTCCTGATTGTTTGGTTATCCCTGACGCTGGCGGTTGCTTGCGTACTCTCTTTAGGCCGGATTAGTGATCGCATTGATCAGAGCGTGCATTATCAAAGCCGGGATTTTTTGGCGGGAGATTTGGTTTTAAGGGCGTCGTACCCCGTTGATGAAACTTGGCTTAAAAGGGCGCAGGAACAAGGGCTGACCTTGAGCCGTCAAATTTCATTTTCGACTATGACGTATGCAGGGGATATTCCGCAGTTGGCTCAGGTGAAAGCGGCAGATAACCGCTATCCGCTGTACGGTGAGCTGGAAACCAATCCCCCAAAATTAAGGCCCGAACAAGGTACGGTGCTGGTTGCACCCCGTCTCCTGAGATTGTTGGGCGTTGAGGTTGGCGATAATCTTGATGTGGGGGATACCACATTGAAGATCAGCGGAGAGTTATTGCAAGAGCCGGATAGTGGTTTCAGCCCATTCCAGATATCGCCCCGAATTTTAATTAACATTGCTGATGCTGAAGCAACGGGAGCAATCCAGCCGGGCAGTCGTTTGACCTATCGCTATATGTTCTCTGGTTCTCCGGATGCTGTTGAATCATTCCGGCAATTTGTTGATCCACAATTAAAAGCCGATCAACGTTGGCTGACGCTAGAACAAGACAATAGTGTCTTGGGACAATCCATTGAGCGCGCCCAGCAATTTTTATTGTTGTCGGCGTTGTTGACCCTGTTGCTTGCTGTCGCCGCGATGGCGGTTTCAATGAGTCACTATTGCCGCAGCCGACATAATTTGGTTGCCATTCTGAAAACGCTGGGGGCAGGTCGCTGGGCTTTGCGACAGTGGATTATTGGGCAATGGTTAGTCATATTGATTGCTGCCATAGTGCTGGGCTCCATTTTAGGCCTGATGTTTGAATCGGCACTGATTCGTATTCTGGCAGGAATGCTGCCCAAGATGTTACCAGCGGCGGGCATGTGGCCTTGGGTATGGGCGATCGGAGCATTACTGGGGATCACCTTGCTGGTGGGCATTCGCCCTTATCATCAATTAATGGCAACTCAGCCTTCTCGGGTATTGAGGAGCGATATCACTGCCGCGATTTGGCCATTGCGTTATTACCTGCCGGTTGTGGCAATAATTTTGACTGGCGGATTGATCCTGCTGGCGGGCACCAAGCCCATGTTATGGGCATTGTTGGCAGGGATTCTGATTATCGCGCTATTATTGGCGATATTGGGGTGGGGCGGGTTATGGTTGCTGAGACGAGTGACATTCCGTCAGTTAAGTTTGCGTTTGGCAGTCAACCGTTTGATATGTCGCCCATTTCAAACCATGACTCAGTTGGCGGCATTTTCTCTGTCATTCATGTTATTGGCCTTGCTTGTCATGGCAAGGGGCGATTTATTGAATCGTTGGCAACAGCAATTACCGCCGGACAGCCCGAATTATTTCCTGCTTAACATTACTCAGTCACAAATTACTCCGGTTAATGAGTTGCTGGCTAGATACCAAGTGCAACCCACCGAGTTTTATCCAGTGATCCTTGCACGTTTAACTGAAATAAATGGGCAATCTGCCATTGAATGGGCCGATAAAAAGCACCCCAATAGTACAACGGTGCGCCGCGAACTGAACTTAACCTGGAAATCAGATCTGCCGCCTTTTAATACCGTTATTAAGGGAACATGGCCACCGAAACCGAATGAAGTCTCTATGGAACAAGGGGTTGCTGAACGGTTGCAAATTGATGTGGGAGATCAACTGACCTTTACGGGGGATACCCGAACATTTCATGCCACAGTGAGCAGTATCCGCAAAGTCGATTGGGAAAGTGTGAACCCGAATTTCATTTTTATCTTCGCCAAAGAGACGTTGGAAAACCAGCCTGGCATGTGGCTGACCAGCTTCCATTATGAAGGCAATGGAAAGCTGTTGACGGAGGTCAATCGCCATTTTCCAACCATCAGTATGTTGGATATCGGTTCGATAGTTAAACAGGCACAAGGCATTTTGCAGCAAGTCAGCAAGGCGCTGGAGATTATGGTTGTCTTGGTCATGATCTGCGGCACATTGCTTTTGCTGGCACAAATTCAGGTAGGCATGAGTCAGCGCCAGCTTGAATTGGTGGTGTACCGCACGTTGGGGGCGAGCAAAAAATTATTGCGTCGCACATTGTGGAGTGAGTTTGCACTGCTTGGCTTTATGGCAGGTTTAGCGGCGGCATTTGGCGCTGAAGTTGCACTTTGGTTATTGCAGACTCAGGTCTTTGATTTTCCTTGGCAACCGCAATGGCAAATGTGGATTTTGCTTCCCGTCATGAGCAGCTTGCTGCTTTCACTTTGTGGTAGTTGGTTAGGAATTCGGTTATTGCGGAGGCAAAGCCAGTACCGACGTTTGCCGGAGTAATGTTTGAGATGGGGAAGGCATTAAATGGATGTCTTCCCCATTGCCGGAAGTTATTACCGGATATTCTCCGAATATTCTTCTCTGAATCTAGGGAGTATATGATCACCAAACATTTTCAGTCCCTTGATGTAATCAGTGAAAATCAACATAACACCATCCAGCTCACAATTACGCATTAAATTTGACAGCTGCTTGTAGCAATTTTCTGGCGTTCCGATAATCGTTTGAGTCATAAAGGCATGCTTGGAACGCTCAACCATCGCAATATTTTTTCCGCTCGTATCAATGCCATAACTGTTCATCATATTTTGGACACCTTCTGCATCCACGCCTTGGCGGTAAAATTGGGCAAGGGTTTCCGCATGGGCATCTGTTTCGGCGAAAATAATGGTGCACAAGCTGAAAGTTTTGGTTGGTTTGTTATATTCAGCAGCGATACGCTTGGCCGTTAAACTGATTTTCCGGGTGTCTGCTTCATCTCTGCCACTGATAAAACAAACATCAGCATTCTGTACACTGAAGCGAAGCCCCCGTTCAGATTGACCTGCACAAAACAGATAAGGGCGAGGATTGGAAAGGGGCTTGGGTTCAGAAACACACTGTTTAAGGTGAAAATACGCTCCTTCATGATCCACCCGTTTTTCACGCCAAAGCCGCTTGATAAGCTGTGTCCACTCTGCTGTCATGGCGTAGCGTTGGGCATGATCCAAGCTGTTATCCCATGCCCCCATTTGTTCAAACTCATCCCGGAATGAGCCAGAAACAATATTCAGGCCTGCCCGCCCTTGGCTGATATGATCCAACGTGGTGATCATTTTAGCTGTCACTGCCGGGTTATGCAGGCCAGCATGGACTGTAGCTATCAATTTTGCGCGGTGTGTGACCTCAGCAATGCCGGACAGCATCGTAACCGCTTCCAGTGAAGTGCCCCAGTGATCAGTCTCACCGCCAAAACCTTTCCACTTGCCTATAGCCATAATGTAATCGAGGCCGATTTGGTCGGCGAGAATAGCAGCCTCACGGTTTTGTTTATAAGACGCATCCAATGGGGGCGTGTTTTTGGAAACTATCCACCCACCATTGGCGATGGGCAGAAATACACCGAACTCTTTCTTCGACATTATTATTTCCTTGTTTTTGAGTTGGTTCAGTTCATTTATTCCCCCTGTTCAATAAATTGAGCTTCTTTTTATGGCTGTTTTGTCAGCTTTTGAACGGGAGGTTTCATCATCAACGTGACGACAATAACAACAAATACAGGAATAATGATGATTAAAAATGCTAAAGTAAAACTGCCTGAATAGTCTTTAATGGCCCCAGTAAAGAAAGGCGCCAGACAAGCCAGAGTGGAAATCAGGTTCATGATGGAAAAGAGTTCCAGATAAGGTTTTCGGCCAAAATAGTTAGCCAGCAACACACTGGATGCAAGAAACGTCACGCCATATCCCATGCCGACACACACTGCGAATGCAATTAAAAACGGCCAGGAAGACGCAATACTGAGTGCAATCAAACCAAGAATGATAATCGTCAGGCTGCCAATCAGTAATTTTTTAGGGTCTATCCATTCGCCGACAGCACCGCCAGCTAATCGGGAAAAAGCATTGATAAAGGCCATCGAGCTTAATAAGCCTGCGGCGATCGCTTCACTGAAACCATTTTCGATGATATGGGCAACGGCGAAACTATTAACGGTAATCCCACACCATAAAAATGCCGTATAACTTGCGGCAATCACATAAAATTGCCATGTCCGCAATGCGTGATGCACAGTCCAGTGTTGTTGAGTGCGATAAATACTGGGCGTGTCTTGATTATAATGTTTTTGGTTTACGGCCTTGGCATGAGCGACTTCCCGCTTTCCTTCCTGAAGAATAATAATTGTCAGGAGCACGAAAATGGTCAGGACGATTGCGGAGATCATCCAGTGCATCCGCCACGTACCCCAGACACGGGTTGCCAGAAAATAGATCCACGGGCCAATCACGCCGCCCAATCCTCCAATCGTAAAGTAGAAGCCGAAGGCAAGGGATTGTTTTTCATATAGACGTGAGATGACATAAGTGCCCGGAACGGTAGCCAAAAAAGTAAAGCCAACACCAATCAGAGCCGTACCGATAAAGTACGATAAAATTGCGTGTGTATTATAAAGACTGTAGAAACCCGCCAAAAAAACCAGCAGACCAATCGCCAAAGTGAAACGAACACCAACCTTACGGATAAATATCGTTGGCAGAAAACTAGATAGCCCACAAGTCAAGCCAAGTAGTGTGAAACCTAAACCGGCATTAGTCCAACTCCAGTCCAACTCATTAATCATGCTGGGAAGAACAACACCCAATGAGGTAAACGTTGTTGCGGTGGATAAAAAATAGACCATGCCTAAAAGTATCAGCACAACCCACTGATAAATGCGCCCGAATTGCTCGTGTTGAGTGGACATTATGACCCCATCAAGGAATTAAAAACGACACTATATTAAGTGTTTATTAGAAAAAGCTGTACCTAATAAATACCCCATAGCTAAATTGATTGGTGCGAAAGTAAGGCGTATCTTTAATTTTGTACTTATTTTTGCTGAGGTTTACGACAACGCCTGTCCATAGATGACCTGATTGATAGCCCAATTGTTTTCCTAAGTCATAATGCAATTCAGGTTTGAATTCGAGCATCTCAGGATTGTCCCGTCGCCCCAGAGTGTAATCGAACGTTCCGACAATGCGGAAATCCCCCAATCGATTCTCGAAAGGTAAACCATAATCAATATGGATACGCTGATCGTTCCAACTGCCTTTGGCATTGTTTTCAACATAAAAGATCGTACGCAGCCAACTAAACCCGCCTACCTGCCAATCAAGGCTGATACCCGGAAAATAGTCATATTTCATGTTCTTGGTCTTGGCAATCCATTGAGTGAATAAGATATCTTTCAATGGGCCATAGGAAAAATCATGCCCTGTAATTTTGCTGGCACTGAGCCTTGGCACAAATTTATAGTAATAGGTGCTTTTATCGCCGTTATAGTCATGCTGCAAAGAATTTTGCCAAATGCTGTAAACATACATATCACCGATTTTATAATCGCCAAAGGCCTCTACAATGGGGGATATGGTCTTTTGAGGATCGATTCTGTTGTCAAATTGAACGTAAAGGCTGGTATCAATTGATTGAAAATTAACAAAATCATTAGATTGCGCAGGTGAAGAAAAAAGAAAACATGATGCCATCGCAGACAGCGCTGAGTTTGTCGTTACCCTTGCTCTGAATGTTTTGTTTTTTTCTTGCTTGGTTAGAAATGGCACTGAGTTGCTCCTCGTTATTTTATGGACAATGAGGTTACTTCCTTTGTGCCCTATAAATTAACGTTATACTCAGCGAAGTACCAGTATTAAAAATTAGTAATTTGGTTGAGGGGGATGCAGCCATTTCATTCAACGATTTTATGCAATAACGCTCTCTAAATTTAAAGGAAATATAATAAAGTGCTGAAATTAAAATCAGCACCTTATTAAAAATAAACGTGGTTTTGACCGCGTGAAATGGTATGTTTTCCTTTATTTTAAATTGTATATTAATGGCTAACTATCAACATCGGATAAAATCAATTTATTCACAATACCATTACTGCACTCTATCTCAACTTGTATTCCAGAAGACTTTGCAGTAAGCAACAGAGTGAACAATGCTCTGCCATAATCGGTGTTTATTCCGTAATTTGGTGATAATTGCATCCAGTTTTCCGGATCTCCTGATAATGTAAAAGTTGGACTATAAGATGCGTTATAATATTGAATAGAACCGATATGTCCTTTATTTTCTTTAGAGCAAGTATGAGCATGAGCGGAACCAACAGAGAAAGAAAAAGTGGTTAACAGCATAACGTAACTGAGAAGGCATCTATATTTCATGATTATTATCTCTCTTGTTTTTAGTATGGCTATTATGAGTCATGTACGATTGTTTTTTTTAATCTAATTAAAGCATCTTGAAAAAATACAATGAAGGTATGATGTTACCTCTTAAAGGAGGATAAACTCGGCTGCTTTGCCCACTTTGTGTTTTTCATTCATCAACAAAAGTTTTAAATCGCTTATTAAGCCTTTTAGCTATAATTTTTCCATTCTTAGGTTCTTTATAAGCAAAAAAAATTGGCGGTATAAATAGAATGAATGCAGCTAAATTTTTTTAAATTTAAGTTTCATTATTTATATCCTTTTTTGATTCTTTTATTCTATGGTTTTTTATTGATTTTATATTCTTTGTTGGGTTTAATTTAATTATTATAAATAAAGGATTGTTTTTTATAATATACGGAGAACCATATCTGAAATGGAAATTGGCTTATAATGAAAAAAAGTTATCAGGTGATAAGCTGAAGTTATTGCTTTCGAAAAATAAATCTGATGGGTTAAAATTTAAAAGAGTACTATATATATGGGTTTTATAATGTGGCTATAGTCTTTTTATTACTTAATAATAAGCGGTAAGCTATTTTGATGCATTACCGCTTTTTCTGAAATGTTATTTAATTTAGTTTATCTTGTGCCCATTCCAGCCCGCTTTGATATTCTTCAGGCAATAACGGGATTAATTTTTGTAAGGTTGTTTTTAATATATTGCAGTCAGAATGAGCCATATTCAGATGGCCTACTTTACGAGCAGGGCGAACTTCTTTTTCATACCAATGTAAATGAACCAAAGGCAAACTTAGCCATGCGGGGTTTATTCCGGTGCCTATTAAATTAATCATGACTGATGGCGCAAATATTTCTGGTTGCGGCATAGGGAGATTTAGAATTGCTCTCAGGTGAAGTTCAAACTGGCTGATAGACGCGCCATTTTGCGTCCAGTGGCCGCTATTATGAACCCGTGGAGCCAATTCATTGATCAACAAATTATCATCGACAATAAAGCACTCCATCGCCATAACACCCACATAGTTCAGGTGATCCATGATGGCAGACAGCATTTTTTCTGCTTGTTGCTGTAATTTTTTATTTGTATCAGGCAACGCAACGCTGGTGCGTAAAATACCGTCCTGATGCAAATTGTGGGTCAATGTATAGAATACTGATTCACCTTTGGCATTACGGGCGCCAACCAAAGAGACTTCTCCTGAAAATGGAATGCCTTGCTCTACAATGCATTCTCCGTAAATTTCAGGGGGCAATTCAGTTTCATCACCGGGTCGAATACGCCATTGACCACGGCCATCGTAGCCGCCTGTTCGGCGTTTAACAATGATAAAATCCCCCAATTCAGCGAACAGCTGCGGCCATTGGCTGGGATCGGAAAGCAGTTTCCACGGCGCCGTTGCCAGACCTAAAGTGTCCATAAGTTGCTTTTGCGGTAAGCGATCGGCTAATTGTGGAAAAATATCACGATTGATAAAAGCGTTATGGTGCGCTAATTCACGCGTTAACGCCGTTTCTGGCCAGCGTTCAATTTCTGCGGTAATGACACTGCTTTGATAGGGCACCGCTTCCGGCTCTGCATCCAATCCAACGGGGTAAACGGCAATCCCCAACGGTTCGCCTGCCTGACGCAACATTCGGCCTAATTGGCCATTTCCTAATACACAAACGGGTTTCATGCATCCTCCCGTGGGTCAGGATTATCCAAAACATCCTGCGTTTGTGTCTGGCGCCACGCTGACAAACGTTGAAACACGGTGTCATCATGCAAAGCCAATATCTGGGCTGCCAACAATGCAGCATTTGCTGCACCTGCTTTGCCTATTGCCAATGTACCTACAGGAATACCCTTTGGCATTTGGACAATAGAATACAGGCTATCAACACCACTTAGCGCGGCGCTTTGAACAGGAACCCCGAATACAGGAACCAGTGTCTTGGCTGCCAACATTCCCGGCAAATGAGCTGCCCCGCCTGCTCCTGCGATAATGACATCAAAACCACTTTCTTTTGCTTGCTCAGCAAACTGGAAAAGTTTATCTGGTGTTCGGTGCGCCGAAACAATTTCAACATGAAAGGGGATGGCAAGGTCGGTCAGAATATCCGCGGCATGTTGCATGGTTGCCCAATCACTTTTTGAACCCATGACAATGGCAATTTTGGCGTGATATTGCTTGGCATCGTGTTGTTTTGCTTTCATTGATATAGCGGCTGTGGAAATAGCGTTTGTGGGATCTGAGCTGGCCGTCATAAATCAGATGCTCCTGTATTGGCTGTCTACCAGAACAAAGATGGTGTTTAAGTTGGCCGATCATATCACGCAGATTCCGTTAGGAAAACGTTTGCGTATTTTGATTTTGCTATTTTTCTAAAAAAATTAAGTCAGATTCAAAAAGGAAAAGATATCAGTTCAATAGCGTTTTCTGTCACCTTGAACATAGATCCCTTATCATGCCAAGCTCCCAACACGCCACGATGCACGGTTTTGTCTCCCAATTGAATATCATGTATTGCCGGGCGATGGGTATGCCCGTGGATTATCCAATCGACCCGATGACGCGCAAAATTTTCAATAACCGTTTGTTGGTTGACATCCATAATTGATTCGGATTTTTGACGATTAGCGTATTGGCTATTCGCGCGCATTTTGGCTGCGATTTTCAAACGGATAAATAGAGGGAACAACAAAAAGAGCCGCTGTATCCACGGAGTATGGACTTTCTTGCGGTACTGTTGATAACTGATGTCATCAGTGCAAAGCGTATCGCCATGCAGGATCAGAATACGCTTGCCATACAGTTGCAAAACTTTTTCCTGTGGCAGCAAAATTAGGCCGCTGTTTTTGGCAAAACGCGAACCCAGCAAGAAATCACGGTTACCATGAATGAAATAACAAGAAACCCCTTTCTGCTTCAATTTATAGAGTGCTTGGGCTATTTGAGCGTGAAGCGGGTTGGGATCATCATCACCAATCCAGTAATCAAAAAAATCACCGAGAATATAAAGACTTTCAGCGTGGATCGCATCTTCACGTAAAAAACGCAGAAAACCGGCAGTAATTGCCGGTTCTTGCTGGCTGAGATGCAAATCTGCAATAAACAGCGTACTCATATAACGATTAACTATTCATTTCAGAATGATTATTCGCTGATAGTAACGCGTTCGATGATCACATCTTCACGTGGCACATCTTGGTGCATACCGCTGCGGCCAGTGGAAACACCTTTGATTTTATCAACCACGTCCATGCCTTCAACGACTTCAGCGAATACGCAGTAACCCCATCCATCAGGACGCTCTGAGCGGAAGTTCAGGAAATCGTTGTCAACAACGTTGATGAAGAACTGGGCCGTTGCTGAATGTGGATCATTTGTACGTGCCATCGCGAGAGTGCCACGGTTATTTTTCAGGCCATTGTTGGCTTCATTCTTGACTGGAGCCTTAGTGACTTTTTGATTCATGCCTGGTTCAAAGCCACCGCCCTGAATCATGAATCCATTGATAACACGGTGAAAGATTGTGTTATCATAAAAGCCTTCAGAACAGTAACTTAAGAAGTTTTCTACAGTTACAGGCGCTTTATCTGCAAATGTATTAATTACGATATCGCCAAAATTGGTGTGGAAAGTCACCATAATAGAAATCCTAATAATAGTTTTGATTGACCCTGTTTTCAGGGTATCGGAGAACGCTGTTATACCATATCTGTGATTTTGAGTCAGTATTCTGAAGCTGCATCAAAAGAAGGCTGATTTGCAGTACTTGCAATACATGGCATATCAAGGTGAAATATCTCACTTGGCTTCTCTGCATGTTAGTCTATTTATCTTCTTAATGAAGAAGCCTATACCCAATAAATTTATTTGATTTTATTACACGTACATCAATTTTTACGGAAAACCCACTGATGCTAAAAATTTTCAATACTCTCAGCCGCCAAAAAGAAGAATTTAAGCCGATTCATGAAAAGAAAGTGGGCATGTACGTGTGTGGTATTACCATTTATGATTTGTGTCACATTGGTCACGGCAGAACATTTGTTGCATTTGATGCTATTGCCCGTTACTTGCGCTACCAGGGATATGATCTCACGTATGTGCGTAATGTGACGGATGTGGATGATAAAATAATCAAACGTGCCATTGAAAACAGTGAAAGTTGTGACGATCTGACCACTCGCATGTTGGCAGAAATGCATAAAGACTTTGATGCATTAAATATTCTACGCCCAGATTTAGAACCACGGGCAACCCAACATATCCCTGAAATTATTGAAATAACAGAAGCGCTAATCAAACGTGGTCACGCTTATGTCGCCGCTAACGGCGATGTTATGTTCTCCATTGATACCAATCCGAATTATGGCCTCCTTTCCCGTCAAGATTTAGATCAATTACAAGCGGGGGCGCGTGTTGAAGTTGCTGATGTAAAACGCAATCCAATGGATTTTGTCCTGTGGAAAATGTCCAAGCCGGGTGAACCTAGCTGGGAATCTCCTTGGGGAGCGGGGCGTCCGGGCTGGCACATTGAATGTTCAGCGATGAACGGCAAGGCATTGGGGCATCATTTTGACATCCATGGTGGTGGCTCTGATTTGATGTTCCCGCATCATGAAAATGAAATTGCACAGTCTACTTGCGCCCATGACGGCCCATATGTTAACTACTGGATCCACTCGGGTATGGTCATGGTGGATAAAGAAAAAATGTCCAAATCATTGGGCAACTTTTTTACTATCCGTGATGTACTGAAATATTATGATGCTGAAACTGTGCGCTATTTCTTGTTGTCCGGCCATTATCGCAGCCAGTTGAACTATACAGAGGAGAACCTCAAACAGGCACGTACTGCTCTTGAGCGTTTGTACACTTGTTTACGCGGTACTGACAAATCGGCTCAACCTGTTGGCGGAGAAGCATTTGAAGCGCGTTTCATTGAAGCCATGAACGATGATTTCAATACACCGGAAGCCTATTCTGTGCTGTTTGATATGGTGCGTGAGATCAACCGACTGAAAGCCGAAGACATGGCGGCGGCGAATGGTCTGGCGGCTGAACTTCGTAAACTGGCGGGCATTCTCGGCCTTTTGGAACAAGATCCAGAACATTTCTTACAAAGTGGAGCTCAGTCTGACACTGACGATGATGTGGCTCAAATTGAAGCACTGATTAAGCAACGTAACGATGCTCGTAAAAACAAAGAGTGGGCGCTGGCTGATGCAGCACGTAATCAGCTAAATGAATTGGGAATTGAGCTGGAAGATGGTCCACAGGGGACAACGTGGCGTCGTAAATAATCAATTCTTGATTGACTGTGTATTGTCAACATCTCATAGAACCGCCCGCATAAGGGCGGTTCAGTCTTTTATCGTATCAACGCTTTCACAGCGGTATCTTTTCGCTGTCTAGCAATCGCATATAAGCGAAATAACAGACCGATTTATTGACGAACACTCATATATGCAGGATAGAAAATGTTTCCGGAATGATACGTGGTTTTTCCTGAAACTGCGTTTCGTTTCATAACAACAAAAGAAGAATTACTCAGATGTTCTGGTAGTTGATGTGTATTATCACCAGACTTGAGAAGAGAAACAGTCACTCTACGTTTAGAATTACTTACCTTATAAGACATACCCAACAACCTTCTTGCAGCTCTATTACTTAACATAATCAACTCCTTTTCAGTTGTAAGCCAGTCTCTGAGTATAGCGATTAATTAGAAAACCAAAAGGTTGTCGGACTGTTTATTTATTAATATATTGCCTGTGTCACATAAGTGACATTCCAAAATCGTCATTCATTTCCTTACCCTTCGCATCGCTAGGAGTAAGGAATTTCTAAAATCGAAGAGTATCACTATGATTAAATCTTATTTATTATTTTTCGGATAAAACCAGACAAATTGACGTTCGTAAATATTGATATCATGCCGTGGATTATTATCAACGGGTATTTTTTTATTGTAATCTTTAACAATGATAGAGCGATTGGTTTTAAATTCTTTTTTAGTAAATTCACCTATTGTATGTAGTGGCCCGGTATAAGCTTTCACTGGCTTATTTGTGATATTGGCAAATTCTTGAGCGAAACCTGTTTTTCCTAGATGGCAACAACAAAGTCTTATGCTATTAATATTATAAACATAGATTAGTGTTCTTATACAATCAAATAGATCTTGAGGCTTTAAGTGAAAGAGACGAAAATCAAGAGTGGAATAGGTATTATGGTGCCGGTTACCATGACCGACAATATTTAACCTTATAGGTAATTCATTTTTAGGAATGTCAATGAAATAAATAATTCCATTATTGAGGCGTTGAAATTCAACACTGTGTTCATTCCATTTTAATATTTCGCTTTGCCTTATCCTTGGGGTTGTCCATGGATTTATACGCTTGGACTCTGTTGCTCGTGTTTTATCTATTTTTCTTATTAAACTTATTGGTATTTCTTCATCTTCACGATATCTACCCATAATATAACCCTCATTATTTTCAGTGTATTATTTTAATTATTTTAATTATTTTAATTAAACAAAAATTTCATGAAATTATTTCATTGAAAAATAGCACGTTTATAAATCTAACGTGCTATTTGCTTGTGATGATATTAGCAATATAGATTATTTTTCTACTCGAACGAATTCACCGTTAAAAGAAACAATTTTACCCTCAATAATTTTACAACGCTTACGGGTCTCAATTTGGTAATCAACTTCGACCAAACCTTCTGCAATTACAGCCTTTGCAGCAGCACCACTTTCACTCCATCCCTGGAATTTCAGCAAATCACACAGTTCCACATAAGGGTGCCCATCTAAAGAAAAAATTTCCATCAGTAACCTTCAGTTGTATCTATATCATGATATTCCTCGCAAGCCTGCAAGGTATTTTGAATCAAAGTTGCAACAGTCATTGGGCCGACACCGCCGGGTACCGGAGAAATCCAGCTGGCACGTTCGGAGGCTTTATCAAAATCCACATCTCCAATAACCTTGCCATTGTCCAGTCGATTAATGCCGACATCAATCACAATTGCTCCCGGTTTGATCCACTCACCGGGAATGAAATTGGGTTTACCGACAGCAACCACCAACAAATCAGCTTGTTCAACATGTTGGCGCAGATCTTTGGTAAACCGGTGCGTTACCGTAGTTGTACAGCCGGCCAATAACAACTCAAGGCTCATTGGCCGCCCCACGATATTAGACGCACCAATAATAACTGCATTCAGTCCATAAGTATTGATATTGCAGCGCTCAAGCAGAGTGACAATCCCACGGGGAGTACAAGGGCGCAGTTTTGGAGAGCGTTGGCACAGACGACCGATATTATAGGGATGGAATCCATCTACATCTTTATCGGGATGAATACGTTCCAGAACTTTGACATTATCAATACCGGCAGGTAAAGGAAGTTGAATTAAAATACCATCAATTTCCGTATCGGCGTTCAGATTATCTATTAGAGAGAGTAATTCGGCTTCGCTGGTCGTATCTGGTAGGTCATAAGAGCGGGACATAAAACCGACTTCTTCACAGGCGCGACGTTTGCTTGCGACATAAATCTGAGAAGCGGGGTTTTCTCCCACTAAAACGACAGCAAGGCCAGGGGCACGTTTTCCGGTGGCCACACGCTGCCTAACTTTTTCTGCAACTTCGCTTCTGATTGTCTGCGCAATCGTTTTCCCATCAATAATTTTTGCTGACATGTATTTAAGATTCCATCATCAAGTATAGGAATAGATGCTATTTTGTCAGAACATGAACCGCCTGTCAGTTTTATTGATAATCATAAAATGAGCATATGAGCGAAAAGGCCATTGACTCATTTGATTATGCCCGTATAATCCGGAGCTACATCAAAGCATTAACGATGTTGCTTATTCTGCATACCGTAATGCGCCCTTAGCTCAGCTGGATAGAGCAACGGCCTTCTAAGCCGTAGGTCACAGGTTCGAATCCTGTAGGGCGTACCATCCATTCATATCTTAACGTCTTCCAAAGTCCACAAAATCCCAGTAAATACGTGCAGTTAGCCTTTTCCCGTTCTCTCATAGTCTACTAAAGTATGTTGAAATCTACAGATCTCTGGGGGCATAATTGGGGGCATTGTTAGGTTCAATGAAGTAAAATACCCCCAAATGAAGTTGACAGCCAGACACTGCAAAGCCGAAAGAAAAACCCTATAAACTTGCAGATGGTGACGGACTATATCTATTGGTTAACCCTAATGGCGCTCGCTATTGGCGGTTGAAGTACCGGATCGCAGGCAAAGAAAAATTACTCGCACTGGGGGTATATCCTGATATCTCCCTCGCAGAAGCAAGAACCAAGAGAAACGAAGCCCGGCGGATGCTATCGGATGGTCATGATCCGATAGAAGAAAAGAAAGCTGAAAAGGCAGCCAAAGCGTTTGCAGTCAGCAATAGTTTTGAATCTATTGCCATTGAGTGGCACGAACATAAACGTCCCAACTGGTCAAAAGGGTATGCCGAAGACATTCTGGAATATCTGAAAAAAGATATCTTCCCGTATATTGGTAAACGTGCCGTTACCGAGATTAAACCTGCTGAAATGTTGGCTGTGCTCCGAAAAATGGAGCAACGCGGTGTTTTGGATAAATTGAAAAAAACCAGACAGGCCTGTCGGCAAATTTTCACCTATGCCGTGATTACAGGGCGGGCTAAGTTCAATCTTGTTACCGATCTTGCCAGCGCACTTAAAGCACCGAAGCAAAAACATTTCCCACATCTTTTAGCTGACCAACTGAATGAATTCCTCATCGCCTTGGCAGGTTATAGTGGAAGCGAAGTGACTCAATCCGCGACACGTTTACTGATGCTTACTGGTGTGCGTACCATCGAATTAAGAGAATCAGAATGGACTGAATTCGATTTCGATAAGGATATCTGGCAGATACCTGCTGAACGAATGAAAATGCGTCGCCCTCACATCGTCCCGCTATCCAATCAGGTTAAAGCCATTCTTATCAAGCTGCTCTCTATTACTGGGCGTGGGAAATACGTTTTCCCCGGCCGTAATGATGCGGGTAAACCGATGAGCGAGGCCGCCATTAATCAGGTTATTAAACGTATTGGTTATGATGGCAGGGCAACCGGCCACGGCTTCCGTCATACCATGAGTACTATTCTGCATGAGCAAGGTTATAACACTGCATGGATTGAAACTCAGCTTGCCCATGTTGATAAGAACAGCATCCGGGGAACTTACAATCACGCTCAATATCTGGAGGGGCGCAGGGAAATGCTGCAATGGTATGCGGATCATATGGAGATGCTGGAACGCGGTGAAAATGTCTTGATAGGAAAATTTGGCAAAAGGGCGTAAAGGTACGGTTGCTTTTTACACCACGTTGGCAGTGCCAATAGAGCTATTTTTCATACAGCTCATAGATATGTGGTGCTTTTTTATTCTTTGTTGGCAGTGCCAACAAAGTTATTTTTTTATACAGAACATAGATGATGGATGTTTTTTAGACTGTGTTGGAGGCTCCAGCGGTGACTAATTTTCATACAGCATACAATTCGGGAGTTGGTACTCCCTATAAACCGATAAATTTCACAAATGGAGTAAACAATTAACGCTGTTCATTTAATCTTGCTTTTTAAATAATCCGCCTGTCATCAAACAACGTCCACGATGAGCGCTCAAGGACTCGGTAACAGGAGATAAATAATATGACAATGACAGCACCGAAAGAAAATCTTATTCGTTTGCCCGAAGTTCAACGCAGAACGGGTTATAGCAAGGCGTGGATCTACAAATTAATTAGCGATGGGGCATTCCCGAAACAAATCAAACTCGGTTCCCGTTCCATCGCGTTTATTGAATCAGAGATTGATCACTGGATTGCGCAGCGGATCGCAGGATCACGAGCGGCATAACACAGAAAAGAACATGACATAAGACACGTAATATAAAAGAGCAACGCCCCAGTGTGCGACAACACATCTGAGGCGTCTGACCAACAACCGTTATACGGAGTAACGATGATGGCTGATATACAGCATACCCAAACTCACCCTAAATTTACACTTTCAGATAAGACCACTCATCAAAAACCGCTCGACCTGATCCAGACCGTGAAAAAATCCGCCATGTATCATTGGGAAAATCTGCTGCCTGCCTGTGGTATTGATATTCCGTCAAAAGACAAGCATGGTGCCTGCCCGATTTGCGGCGGCACTGACCGTTTTCACTTTATTGATGATCACCATCATGGCAACTGGTATTGTCGCCAGTGTGACATGCCGAACTACGGCGATGGGCTGGATTTGGTGGCAAAAACCAAAGGAATTTCTATTACTGAGGCCGCGAAAATAGTTGCGAATGTACTGGCATTACCTTTGCCCGAACCCAAGCTAGCCAGAAAAACCATTCAAACAACACAGTCAATTGCCGACAAAGTAGCAGCACTGATGGCGCAAACTGTTGCCGGACAATCTCCCTATCTGATGGTAAAGGGGTTGCACTATCCTAATCAGAGGTTGTTGGCCGATAATTCGACAGTGTTGCGACTCGCAACACTGGATAAAAAAGCAACCGGCGCACAGATCATCAAACCGAATGGCGAGAAAAAATTACTCACTGGCAGCCAGAAGAAAGGTGCATTTATCACTCTGTCAGCGCTGGCAGAAAGTCCCGATGCAGTCATCATTACCGAAGGTTACGCCACGGCACTCACGGTTAACCAACTCTGTAACGGGACTATTCTGGCTGCACTGGATGCAGGCAATTTGCTCTCCGTTGCCCAATCAGTCAGAGAACGCTGGCCGGACACGAAAATCATTATTGCCGCCGATAACGACTGGCATCATTCCGGTGAACTGGATAAGAACGGTAAACCGAAAGTGAATACCGGCAAAATCTCGGCAGAAAAAGCGGCTATTGCAGTAAATGGCTGGCTCACGTTACCGCCGACAGAACATAAAGCCGATTGGGACGACTATCGCCAACAACACGGTGTAGAAACGGCAAAGCTGGCGTTTGCTCAAGGGCTTTATCAACCGGCACCCATAACGAAAAAGGCGGTCATTCATCCCAATGATGCCGAATCGTCAAAACTAACCTTATGCCAGATGGGAGCCAGTCAGCGCGGTGAAGTGTTACTGGCACGTTATGACGGTGATTTGGCACTGGATGGCGCTTCGGAAACCGTTTATCACTATGATGGTATTGTCTGGTGTCCGGTCAGTAACCGCGATTTACAGCGGGAAATGGTGGCGGCTTTTATGGAAGAGAAAATGCCGTACTCACCGCATGGTATTGGCTCTGCTGTGGATGCCCTGAAATTACAGCTTCCCATGATGAACGCACCAGAGCGCCATTTAATCGGGTTTCATAATGGGGTATTTGACCTGAAAATCGGCCAGTTCCGGCCTCATCACAAACATGACTGGTTGCTGCTTGCTAACGACGTTGAATTCAATTCCCCCGTTTCGGGAGAAACCCTGCAAAGCCATGCGCCTCAATTCTGGCACTGGCTCAAGCGGGCAACCGCTAACTGTGAAAGCAAAGCAGAGAGAGTGATGGCCGCACTGTTTATGGTGCTGGCAAACCGTTACGACTGGCAGTTATTTCTGGAAGTCACCGGTGCCGGAGGCAGTGGAAAAAGCATCTTTGCTGAAATCTGCATGATGCTGGCAGGGAAAGGCAATACCGTTTCTGCCAGTATGGCTGCGCTGGAAACCCCACGGGAGCGGGCACTGATTGTCGGGTATTCGCTGATTATTTTGCCTGACCAGACCCGCTATGTGGGCGATGGCTCTGGCATCAAGGCCATTACAGGTGGGGATGAAGTCGCTATTGACCCGAAGCACAAACAGCCTTATTCAACGCGCATTCCGGCGGTGGTGCTGGCGGTGAACAATAACGCCATGAGTTTCAGTGATCGCAGTGGTGGAGTGTCGCGGCGTCGGGTGATTTTCAACTTCTCCGAAGTCGTGCCGGAAAACGAACGTGATCCGCTTCTGCGGGATAAAATCGCGGCAGAATTGCCTGTGATTATCCGGCAATTGCTTCATCGGTTTGCTGATCCACACACGGCAAGGCGTTTACTGGCGGAGCAACAAAAATCTGAAGAGGCTTTGGATATCAAACGCGGTACAGATCCGCTGGTTGGTTTTTGTGGTTATCTGGTGGCTTCTCATGAAGCTGATGGTTTGTTAATCGGCAATGCGGAAATCATGCCGTTCAATCCTCGCAAATACCTCTATCACGCCTACCTTGCCTATATGAAAGGTAACAATTTGAACAAGCCTGTTTCCGTGACCCGATTCGGTATGGATATGTCGGGCGCATTGGCCGAGTACAGCCAGTACTACCTGCGTAAGAAAAGCAAACAGGGCATTCGCAGCAATCTGAACCTGAATATCGACACGGCCATCGAATGGCTGCCGAAACTGACAAGGGATAACCTGCCAGAAGAATAATTTTTTTTTCACACCGATAAAGATTTCCTAAAAAATATAAAAAGTGTTCACCACTATTCACCCTATGATTTAAATCATATATATCAATGTATTGTAGGGTGAATAGTTATTTTTAAACTGTTCACAAGTCTTCATCCCTGTTCACCTTTTTCTGATTTAGAGGTGAAGGGTTGAGTGAAGAGTGGTGATGAGTTTGATTTCAAGTTATCACCCTTTAACAATATGAATTTAAATAAAAATATTTAGAGGTGAACAGGGTGAACAGTTTTATTACTAATTCTTTAATAGGGAGGGGTTAAATAAAAAGGTTTTTCTGGCGGGTATGGTGTTCTTCAAGATCTCTGATTTGTCTGGTTAATGCATTAGCCAGACAAATCAGAGAAGACAAGCGCAGCGCGTCAGTGTGATTTTAATCTGTCGTACTACACGAAATTAATATGAGGCAATCATCTGATTTTATTTAGTCATAGACGTTAATCACAATTTTCCTGATGTGTTTTTATTTGTACTGGAATAGATAAATAATTCTGTTATATCCTACTCTGCGCTGTACCTAAAATAGGCAATTGCTATTTCATTACTACATTATCTTTATTATTAAGGCATTCACTAAGGATTGATACACCAAAAGATTATGGAGGATACAAATGAGCAGGGTAATGGATAAAATCAACCAACTACTTGATCGCTCAGGGTTAAGATTTACACTAATTACGGAAAATTTACCCGAACAAACTTTCGCGGTTGTTGATTTTTCTCTCAATGAAGCGCTATCTACCCCTTTTCGGCTGGAAGCCACGCTGACCTGTAAAACCCCGGAAATCAATTTTGCCGATGTCCTTGACAGAAATGCCGCTTTTGCCGTACACCGCAACGGACAGGTTGAGCGCCAAATCACTGGGATGATAACCCATTTTTCACTGCTTTCAACCGGGCGGCACAGTAGTCGCTACCATATCACCCTTCAGCCTCCTTTATGGCGTGCATCATTGCGGGTCAATAGCCGGATTTTCCAAAACCAGTCCGTTGTGGATATTGTGGAAAGCCTGCTCAGGGAAAATGGTGTGCGAAACATTTTCTTTTCATTGGGCTATAAACATCCGCCACGGGAATTTTGCGTTCAATACGATGAAAGCGATCTGGCCTTTATCCAGCGCTTACTGGCCGATGAGGGTATTTTTTACTACTTCACCTTCGATCAGGAACAGCATGAACAACGTATTGTTTTTCACGATTCCTGTCTATCCCTTAATCAGGTCATTAATATCCCTTATCGTCCCGAATCTGACGTCACAGGTGGAACAACCTGTGTTCACCAATTTAGCTGGTCAGAGCGCGTTGGTGTTGCCAATATCACTACCAAAGACAGAACTTTTAAGAACCCACGCTGGAACCGGGAATTCTGGTATGAAGGGCGTAACCTTGATAATCAGCGGATACTGAACAGCTATCATTACTACGATTTCCCCAGCCGCTTTAAAGATGATGATTTAGGCCAGCGGGCAAGCCAGTATCGTCTGGAATACCTGCGCCGGGATACGCAGCTTGGCAACGGTCATGGTGACTGTTTTGCCATGTGGCCAGGGCAATTGGTTAACCTGGACGATCACCCCAGAGAGGCTTTTAACGACCAATGGCAGCTGATTCATATCACGCATTCCGGGCGGCAGGCACAGGCAGATGAAACCCGTTCCGGCGAGGGCGGTACATGGTTATCCAACCAATTTACCTTCACTACCCGAAAAAATTCTTACCGCCCTTCACCCTATCCAAAACCCAAAATGGAAGGCCCACATATCGCCACTGTCGTTGGGCCTGAAGGGGAAGAAATCTTCTGTGATGAGCATGGGCGCGTTCGTATCCAGTTCGACTGGGACAGGTATGGTGAATTCAATGACAAAAGTTCTTGCTGGGTACGTGTCAGTCAGGCCTGGGCTGGACAATTAATGGGAATAATTGCTATTCCCCGCATTGGTCATGAGGTTTTGGTTGATTTTGTCCATGGTGATCCCGACCAACCTATTATTGTCGGGCGAGCTTACCATGCGAATAATATTTCACCAAACCGCTTACCCATGGCAAAAACTCAGATGTCGATACGTTCAAAAACTCACAAAGGAGAAGGATTTAACGAACTGCGTTTTGAGGATGAGAAAGATCGCGAAGAAATTTTTATTCATGCCCAAAAGAACCTTGCCATTCAGGTGCGTAATTCGCGGGATGAGCGTATTAACTATGACCGTACAACCAGTATCGGTCATGATGATGAATTGGTGATAGCCAATAACCGTAAGGTGACTGTAGAAGGTCAACAGGATCATAAAACCACAGGCAACTATATTGAGCTAATTGATGGTGATCGTTCATTACAAATCAAAGGTGATTTGGCCGAAAAAATTCAAGGCGTAATCAGTGTTGACGCTCAGGGTGATCTCACACTACAGAGTGGCAGCAAAATCACACTGAGTGTCGGCGGGAGTTTTGTTGTTCTTCATGCGGGTGGGATTGATATTAAAGGCGCAGCTATCAATCTGAATTCCGGTGGTAGCCCCGGAGATTTACTGACTCCCGCCAATCCCGCCATTTTGCTAGCCGCAGCCAGTGAAGGCTCTATGTTTGTCGCCCATTGTCCAATGAAGGAGAATCAAGAATGAGTCAGGAAATATTTTACGCTATTATTGATGGGGCAGCAGAGCAGGACTTATTTTTGATGCTGGAACAATATGATCCACCTTCATCTTGTCTTTATAGTGAACCACTCCAGCCAGAGCTGGTTAAAATCGCGCCTTATTTGATACAGGTGAATGAAAAAGTCAAAGTCTGGTTGGAGTGCCGCAAAACACCATGGGGAATTTTCGTCCATAGTACAGCAGATATGAAAACTGTACGCCAACATTTACGAAAATATCTGCAAGTACTGCTTCCTCAACAGGAAAAACCCGTATTTTTTCGTTTTTATGACCCGCGTAATATCTGGGATTTTCTTGATGTATTGAGTGACTGGGAAATACATTGTTTTTTGGGGCCGATTCAAAAAGTAGCAACAGATTACCAAGGTGAATATAAAGAGGATAATTTTCTAAAAATTAGAGAAAAATATCCTGATAATGCCAAGGGCAGATATAAGATTTTCAAAATCAACGAAGAACAATATGAATTAATAGAAATAAAGCAAAAAGAAAAGTATTTACAAAAACTTTATGTAATTTTGTTATCTGAGTTGGCTGAACTGAGAAAAAGTATCAGCATTGTCAATTCAATGCCATTTTTGGCTTTTTTCTATGAATATCTGCTTGATGAAAAAATAACAGATATGCGTTCTATAGAAGAAATTCTTAAAAAAGTGATCAGAGAAGAAAATTTCGATATTGATGAGTTTGATAAATCAATTTTAACCAGACTTACTGATGATGAAACTCCCGGCTGGTATAGGGCCAATAAATTTCTTCTTGATATTTAATAACAATCTATATATGTATTAAAATTAATTCGGGAGAGAAACAATATGGGAAATGCCGTTAGAATCGGTGATATGGGTACAAAACATGGTGATTGCCCGGGAACACCTGTAATTACCGGTGCTAGAAGCGTTAAAGTAGACGGTGTCTACATAGCCAGACAAGGGGATACTCTGGAATCTCACTCATCGCATTCCAGGATGATAGCTGAAGGTTCTGGATCTGTGTTTGTTGAAGGAAAACCTGTCGCTAGAACGGGTGATGCCGTTGATTGTGGGGGTATTGTTATTGGTGGAGGTAGCGTAAGTATTGGCTGATGATATTTGAAAAAATATATATAAATACACTGTAGTTCATACAAAAAAACACAGGTTATGAACTATATTTAACCAGCACTTCTTACTTAAATTCAGTTAATTTATCGTCAAAAGGAAGATTAGATGGAACCTATCAATGAAAAGGAAAAAACACTGTTAACAGCTCTTAACGATAATATCTGCTTTAACAAAAAAGAGGAGTTAATAAAAAAACTATCTGAACATGATGAAAATAACACATGGAGTGCGGGTAAAGCCTGTGCTACATGTCCACCACCGGAAGCGAGAGAGGATTTTGTTAAGCATGTATTAAGTAAGGTTCCATATGTTAATGATGATGGGTATTTTAAAAATACTGATATAGTTCAAGATGAAGTCAATGCTTTAGAGCATGGTGAAATGAGCACAGTAAATGCTATAGTATTACATAGAACAGGAGGCTCAAGTATGTCAACAGCTATATCTTCGTTCAAATCAACTGGAGTTGGAACACATTTTATTATAGATAAGGATGGTACAATAAAACAAACAGCTAGTTTAAAACAATATACATATCATATAGGAAAAATAAGATCTAAGTGTATAGCAGAAAATAATTGTAATTCAGATGAAGCAAAAAAAATAAAAGGTTGGGGATGGAATCCGAAAAAAATTCATGACCATGAAAAATTAAAAGCATATCCTGACAGATACCCTATGAATGATGATAGTGTAGGAATTGAAGTTGTTGCAGGCTATAATAAGTCATCTAAATCTTGGGATCAAGCTACTGTACAACAAAGTGAATCAATTAAAAAATTAGTTAGTTTATTAAAATGTAATTATAATTTAGATAATGGTGATATATATGAGCATGATAAAATATCTTATAAAACAGAAGGCGAAGGTGCTAATCTTTATTCTAATGATATTTAGTCCTTATGTTTATTCAAAAAACAAAATAGAAATAATTAGCTTAACAGGGTTGGTGATAACCAAAAGTAATGATAAAGATATTATTGATATCTGCAAAAAATGGAATTTAAGTAAGGAGGATGTAAATAATATTTTTAATATTAGCAGGGAATATGATTATTCTCCATATAGTTCTTTCTATCAAACTCCATGTGATATAAATGGAAAGGTAAAAATAAACAATGAGATATGGGATTTTTATATTAATGGGGGAGGGGTGATTACACTTAAGAGTAATAATATTGAGAAATTTTTAGGTTGTGAATCAAAGAAATGTGAAACTTTCTTCATCCTACCTTTCGATGGTATGAATCCATAATTATAATTTATAATCAAGGTGAAAGTAACTTTCAATCTTGATTATAAATAATGCAGTTCAACACATGATTTTTATTATTGCTACGATTATAAAAATCAGTTAATCTAAATTGGATTAAAGCGCTTTTCAGCGAAAATAAAAAACTCCCGTAGCCTGAAAGGGAGAGCAAGTATTGTGGTACATCTGCGCACCTTTGGAAGCAGATATTGTCAGACATAAACCCCTTGTCTAACGATGAAGGTTTTTTAAACTAAAAATACCCCAAAAGAGTATTTTTATGCTGACAGCTAAGTGCATTGAACATTGAATCATGCACTTACGTCAGACCACAAAATTATTCTTACATACGATATTTATACTTCTACAATCTCTGTTTGAAATATTCAGCAGACACCTTTTCTGCATCCAAATAATCAACCCATAACTGCTGTTTGACACTTCACCTTGCGGAGTTCTTCTGTGCCTGCTGGCATTTCAACGTTCGCACGACTTTTGCTGATTGTTTGCGGATTTAAGGCGTCACTTTTTGCCGGTTTACCGCTGAAAGTGACGCCGCAGCAAAAAGATAACCTGACAATGACGGGATCACGCCTGCTTAACCACACAGTGAATCTGACACTGCATTTTATAGATTAAAGAATCATCAAAAGGAGAACCTGACGATATCGAGGCTGGCTTTTAGCCGGTGGGGATGACCTGTTAATACAGGCGGCAGTACCGCGTACTCAACCGATACCCCGCAATACCTCAACACGCGCTCACTCTGGTGCACAGATATTCGTCAGGGGGCAAAGCCGGTATTTCCTGCTTTGTCCGCACTGTCGCGCGCCAGAGATCGCATGTTGAAAGGTTAAGTAAGGAGAAACAGATGAGCGGATTGATTAAGGAATTAAAATTTTTTGCCCGACAGGGCGGTGGCAGCCATAAAACCTGTCATGACCGCATTCGGATCGCGGGGCGTTTGGGCGCGTTGTTATTAAGTCTGAATATTCAGGTTAAAAGCCTCAGCCATTTAAAAACCAAGCATGTAGAGTACTACGTTGATGCCCGTTTATCGCAGGGTGTTGCTAAACGAACAGTGCAAAATGAAATGGCTGCGCTGCGTAATATCTTCCGCATGGCAGGCAGGGAAAAACTGGAAACTTCTCCGCGTTTGAGTAACCAGGCATTGGGATTAAGTAAAGCCAGCCGCGCAGGAACAAAGCAGGCGATCCCTGATGCCACGTTTCAGGTTGTTTACCAGAAAGCCCTTGAATGGGACGCCGGATTTGCAGCCACACTGAAGCTTGCCCGTTTGATGGGGCTGCGTTCTCAGGAAGCGGTGCAGTGTAGTGCTTCATTGAAAAGCTGGCGAAAACAGTTAGAACAACCAGAGCCAAAATTGCATGTTGTTTTCGGTACAAAAGGCGGCCGACCAAGGCAAACCCGTGTATTGGATGTTGTGGCGGTGAAAGAAGCTGTAGCACAGGCCATTGCTGTGGCTGAGCAGAGATGCGGCAGATTAATTGATAAGCCGGATCTCAGGCAGGCCATGAACTATTGGCGAACTCATACCACAAAGATTGGTTTAAAAGGTTGCCATTCTCCTCATAGTTTGCGTTATGCGTGGGCGCAGGATGCGTTGGCGTTTTATCACCAAAATGGCTTTAGTCATCAAGAGTCAAGGGCATTGGTTTCAATGGATTTGGGGCATGGCGACGGACGCGGGCGTTATGTTGAGCGGGTTTATAGTCGTTCAACTTAGCAGTTCAGTTATTGAGTTAGATAAAACAATCAGTTAAAGTAACTCCGCCATTGGCACAATCTAATGGTCAAGGTTTAGCAGCCTTGTGTAACTATATACACTGGTAGGAAGTTTCTGCCAGTGCGTCTGTTATCACCCTTTCAATGGTGGTTCAGGCAGGGGAGGCTTCGGCCTCGCCGGTTATAGTTACCCGGTCTGCTAACCCTGCCTTGAATCACCACCACTAATGTTCAATTAATGGAAGGGGTAGCAGGAATGATTGATATTAAAAAAGACTGGCATCAGGCCAATATTATTGCTGCATTACGTAAGCGTGGTACTACTTTAGCAGCAGTCTCCCGTGAAGCGGGATTAAGTTCATCAACATTAGCCAATACTCTCAGCAGGCCTTGGCCAAAAGGTGAGTGGATAATTGCGAATTATCTCGGAATACACCCTTCAGAAATCTGGCCTAGCCGTTATTTTGATTCATATGATGGTCAGCCTATTGAACGTAAGGCTCGCAAAGCTCTTACTGAATAGTTTGGTTTCAATGAAATAAGCCATGAGGATGAATAATAATTATTTATTTTATATTCATGGCAATATATTTTCCTGAAATATATGGATTTATAAAATGAATGATTATTTTTATTTAAATCTTGAGAATTTATCTAAAGAATTAGATTATCTCTATGCTGATGAACACTCACTCGAAGATAATTACTATTTTAAAAGTAAAGAAATCAAAACTAGAATTATACATTTGATTGTGGAGGCTAAAAGTTTCGGAGAAATTGAATTTATCGATAAAGCATTGCTATTTCTTTTTGAAAATACGGGTTGCCACGAGGATCTTAAGATTTTAAATGAGATAAATAAACCATTGTTTGAGGCTAAAATCCTTAATTGTGAATCTTTAGATAAATATTTGGCTGAGTATTCACCGTTATCTCGGTGGCTGTAATTTGATTATAATGAAATTTGGTTGAGCTACTATTTTAATAAAATAACAGGTAGACCGCCTTGAAACCATTATTTCATTTTTGACAATATTGGTTTTATTGATGACATTTTTGCAATGAAAACCCTGCTATCCACAGTGCCAACCAGATAGAAATCAGGCAAACAGAGACAAAATAATGTGGGGGTATTATAGGGGGTATGGTAGATAATTGAACTAAATAAAATCATTTAAAAACAAATAATTAATTGTTAATGTTGAATCCTGTAGGGGCAATACCAGCGCCAGCAAATCAGTGATATTAAACTGAGAATGCGCGAGCTGATTGGGGACTACAAAAGCAGCTAAGGGAAGGAATTGAGCCTCTCAAAAAACAAGGCTGGAAGATCACGTGGATTTTTCCGGCTTTTTATCTCTAACTACTTAATTATGTGCCGAATAGACACATATAACTCTTTTCTGAGTTCATTTAGCTTATTATTTTCATCTTTTAAAGGTACTCCATTTCTGCTAAGTACTAGATCATTTAGTGATCCCATACCACCAAAGAGTCCTTTTATATCTACAATAGCCTCATCAGGTTTTATATTCATTCGATAACGTAATTTATCTATATGATGAGCCCAATCAGATGCCAAGTTTTGCTCTAAAAGAATTGAAATTTCTTCCAAAATTTTTTCTATTTTCCACATCATCTTAATGGAGATTTTCCTATGATTTTGATACTCGGTACATTCCAAGGTTCTGTTAGAACGATTTGTTCTGTACCACCGAGATAAAATTCTTTCTGTACACCTACTTCCCCGACATAGACTTTTGTACCTTTTGGTATTAATGTATTTTGAACGTGTATGTAGTATCTAATGGAGATTCACCACCATTTGGCCATTTAGGTAAGACTGCTTTGTTTATTCTTGTCTGAAGAACGCTTTGTGGTTTATCTAAGCTAAAGAATCGCCCAAATTCATTAGTAGACCCCCCGCTCGGTGCATGACAGTATCCTGGCTTAAAATTACTTCTTTATATCTTCCACCTGCGAAAGTTTCTGTAAGACCATCATCTAATGGCCTTGGCTTAATTGCCGAATAATGCCCTGTAATTTCACCTAGGTCATCACTAGGTTTCTTAATTTTTGATGTTCCAGAAAGTCCTAATGGATCGCTCCAAGACAATGGGTTATGCACATAGCCATAAGGATTAATACCTCCCGCCAAATTCCGGGGATCGGGCGAGAGGTACTGCGCCGCTCTTAAAAAAACAAAGCCGGAGGATTACGGGGAACTTTCCGGTTTAAATATAACCAATACGAATATAACTTACTGAAAATAATATAAATTATATAGTTAGTATGGCTCTCAGTTTAGAGTAGAATCCGATTAAACTTTGTAAGTCGGACTCTATTTCATATGTTAAAGATGAACTCTCTAACATATCGTTTAATAAACAACCAATTATTTTTACTTTCCCTAGATGATTAATTGAAATATTAATATCAACATTTCCATTTTCATTAATAAAGTTAGATTCAAGTACCTTTTTAGAAATTAATTCATCTAAGGAAATAAGAAATTCTTTAATTCTGTCATACGATGAATCGAAATTTACCTTGGCATGATACCAGCTAGACTTAATATCAATACACGCATAAAAATCTTCTCCTTTAAAATAAAAGTCTTTTAAAACTAAATGACTACTATTATCACCTTTTATTATAGTTTCTGGTGTCATTTTATTCTCCTTAATCAAGTCTTGGTATATCTTCAAGTTTTAGAGGCCAACCAAAACTTCTGCTACGCTGTCCCCAGTTAGTTGTACTTATCATATCTCGATGGCTAATTTTTCCATCCCTAACAACTATGTTATATACAACCTTTTTTCCATTTTTATGGCCTAACATTGCATAGCCTATATTACCGCTACGCAGTACTGTTGGTTTTGTTTTTAAAATTTCTCGGTCGAAACTAAATGGAAAATTGTGCCCGCCAGGATTTTTAACTGCTCGTTGTCTGATTCTTGGTTCATACTCAGGAATTTCTGATAGTGATTTTTTATCATGTGCTATCCCTGCATCCCCTTTATTACCAACCCCGCCTGCCAGACCGTAAGGATCAATCCACTTCGCCGGATTATGCACATATCCGTACGGATTTACCCCGCCCAATAAGCCGATCGGGTCGGGCGAAATGTACTGTGCCGTCTCCGGGGAGTAATAGCGATGAAAATTATAGTATAAACCCGCTCTCCTCATCCTCATACTGCCCGCAGAACCTGAAATTACACCCAACGTGGTAATCCGGGTTATTCGAGGCAATCACCTGCGATTTCTCGGCTTTTCCCCACGTTTTCAGCCGCTGCGCCCAGACCAGCGTGCCGTCCTCATTCAACATCTCGCGCACGGTGCCCTGATGGTCACTCACAATGTAATGCAGCTTGCCCTTTTCAACGCGGGCGGAGGGCGTCCGTGCCCCCGGCTCGTACAGCCAGAGCACGCAGCTGTCCAGTGCCAGCGAGCCGTCGGCGTAAATGGGCGTTTCCTCAATCAGCTGGTCACCGCTCCAGAGGTAGTCCTGACCGTAAATAGCCGTGTTACGCGGGGTCAAGTCTGGTTTTCCGTCCAGCCAGCGTTGCAAGTTTGTCGCCGTCAGCTTTCCGTCATGCACCTTGAGCTTACGTATTCTTCGACCAAAGGCATCGTAACGATAGTGCCAACGCGAGCCGTCCGGCGTTTCGCAATGGGTGAGCTGGTTTTGGCTATCCCAGCGGTAGCGCCAGACTAGTGGCCGGAAGCCATCACGCTGTTCGTTTTTTTCCACCAGACGACCATTGTCATCATAGCGATAGCGGATATTCCCTTGCTGCACGACACGCCCG
>NZ_FORG01000060.1 GCF_900113945.1 Xenorhabdus mauleonii | reverse complement strand
CCAGGAAAACCGACACAAAATGCCTTTATCGAACGTTTTAACCGGACGTACCGGACAGAAGTACTGGATTTTTATCTGTTCAGAACACTGAATGAACATGACATCATCCCACCACGATAATTCATTGGGGTCTCGGCCGCTGTAGTCGTACCGGATGAGAATTCCTTCCTCAAACTGATCACTATGTTTGTTTTGACTGTACTGTTTTGCTAAACGGCGATTACGCTCGAAGCGACGGTTTTTCATAAAGTATGTGTTTTCCTTTTGTAGTTTTCATGGATTATTTCTTTTCTTTTTTGAAGGAATATATTTGCGGAATTTTCCCGTATTTGAAAGGCTAAAAAGGTTAGTCAAATTTAGGACAAAACTCTTGATCGGGGCAAAGCCCCAACACTCCACAAACTATACATACAATGTTAAACTCCAGTAAATTGCGAATTCTACCATTGAGCTAAATTACATAAATTTTTCGTGTATACGAAATTAATTCACCAAGAAGTAAATAGCGAGGCTATTTTTAACAATTAAACCCGCCAAACGAAAGGAATAAGTCAGAATTATCCGAAATTGATGTGTTAAAAATGCACCCAGAAACCGTAGAATCTGTTTTAAACTTTCAGATTAAAATCATTCACAGTCGTTTTTAATGCTTATAATGAGTTTTTTTAGTGAATAAGCTCGTCAGTTTAACATAATCGATCATAGTCATCTTAACTTATAGATAAGATAATTTTTTTTCATTTTAAAAATTTTATTTTGAATCATTTTTGTAATATCATGCTTTTTTAAAGTAAATTATATAGGGTATAGTAATGGCGAATATTATTTATCTTAAGTTGCAAGGAAAGACACAGGGATTAATCTCTGGGGGGTGTTCTACTGTAGATTCTATAGGGAATAAGTTTCAAAAAGGTCACGAAGACGAAATATTGGTTAATGAGTTATCCTCTAACTTATCAATGCATCAAAATGTAAATTTTCAACCTATAGATATACGTAAACCTATCGATAAGTCATCTCCTTTATTATCACAAGCGTTAGCATCAAATGAAATATTAACCTGTGAGTTTTTCTTTTATCGAACTTCGATGAATGGTGGTCTTGAATTATATTATAAAATTAAACTAACTGAAGCATCTTTAGTTAATATAAATTTCTTTTGCCCAAACTCTATAACACATAATGATGCTCAACCAGAGGAATCTCTATCTATTAAATTTAAATCCATTACGTGGGAGCATGTGACTGCCGGAACTAGTTCTTATAGTATATGGGATGAGAGGGTATACTAATGATAATGCCGACAATGGAGCAGTTTAATTATTATGCTGATGAATTAATTAAAGTATCAAAATATTCAACAGCTTATTTGTTGGATGACGTAGAATCTAAAAAAGAATATTTATATGAAATTGGCCAGGTGGTTAGATTAATAAGGCGTGATTATCAAATTGCCTTATATAATTATAAACAAGGGCGTCATGAGTACTGGGCTGACATGAAAAGATACATAGCTGAAATAAGTAGGGAGTTGGACGCTGAAACGTATGGTTATGAACAAGGAAGAAGAAAAGATAGGAAAACATATTTAAATACCCAAGAATATTCAGGAACAGGATTTCTATATTATGGTAAAAATGGATTAAAAGTTATTGGAGGTATTGTACAGCTTGGAGCGGGACTTATGACTTTTGGCACAAGGGGAGGCTGGGTAAGAGGCTCGGAGTCTAAAGGCATGGGTGTTCTAGCGATAGCTACAGGTTTTGGCGACGCAGTGGAAGGGGCAAGCAATATCATGTATGAATGGACAGATGGCTATATAAATCCAAATAATCCAACTAAGTTCTTGACAGAAAAGGGTTTTTCTTTTTTTGGTGCTGATGAGGGTACTGGAGAATTTGCGTATGATATGGTAAACTTTGGTGTTGGTATTTATTTTGGGTTTGCAGCTTTTACTAAATATGATCCTTCTAAAAGAATTATACACTTACCTGTGGAAACAAAAAGTGGTCTTGAAAAGGTGCCACTTTTACATAGATTGTTCGCTGAAAAAGGGGGGGTTAGGTTATTCAGACATATGGAAAATGATTATAAAAGAAAAATATTTACCAGTGGTAAAGCGGTACTTACTTATAAAGCTAGTAATGCGGCAATTAAAGCATACTTGCTGTTAGATAAATATCTTATTAATGAGAAGAATGAAAATAACTGAAAAGGTAAATTATTTTCGCCTTTAAGTATAGAAGGAAACTAAATTTCCTATCTAAGGATATTACTATAGATAGAAGTATTATAGAAGAAAAATATATAAATGCATAAATGCAAAGCATGGCAACAGGATTATTATTACTTGAGTATATGCTTACGAAATAAAGTAATATAGTTATAGAGTTTAGTGTTAATACTGTTGATAGATTCCAGCGAAACAAATCACTAAGCCATTCATCATATTTATCCATTGGCTCATTCTCTCTTTCGTATGCATTTCTTAAAGAATCAATGTCTTTTTTTGATAATTTACTTAATAGATAAATGTTATTTTTCTTCATGGTATTTCTCTTGTTTATGGGGGGATGATATTTTTATCACCCAGTGTAATATTTCGTTATCAAGCTAGTTTTAGTTTTATTTTCTCATAAGGTGAATTCCCATCCTCCCCTGAGAAGTTAGTGTTTATTTTTTCTATAAATGCATTTTTAAATTTAAATTCGTGGGTTATTTTATTATCAATGCACTGAAAGATTTTTAATTCTAAACTTTCATTTTTATGAATAGCATTGAGTAATAAAAGTGATGCACCATCTACGTTTTTTTCTAAAATGATTTTGTCTATATCTCTTAAGTTATTAATGATTTTTGATAATTCAAGGGAATGTAGCTGTATTTTATCTTTATGAGCATTATTTTCTGAACAGTTTTTCGATAACAATCCTTGTTCTGCCCCTGTAATTTCTATGTAAGTGGTATACTGCATAGTGTTTCCTTCCTTCTTTGTTAATATCATTATTCCTAAGTAAGCCATTTTATTTCAAAATAGGCAATAAAAAAACCTAATACATCAAATTGAAATAGCTATTTTTTCCAAAAATACCACGATCTTTTAGTAACTGCTATTGACTTAGGTTCGGGAAATGTAGGTAGCTTGGATTCAATCAACAGTATCGCTTGTCTTACATCGTCAAGGTTTTTCGATAACAGCTCTTTTTCTGCTTTTAAGTGTAAATTCTCTTGTTCTAAAAGCTGTAGTTTTTTCTGTATTTCTTGTATTTTAGGTGTATTTTGTTGTGTAGTTTGCTGTATTTTTACTACATCTGTGACGGTGTCACCATGTGTAGCTTTTAGTACCCCAAATACCCTAATTAACTCAGATGTGTCAATAGCTTTATCATTCTTATTTGGAACTGTAGTCGTAGACAGTTTTCCTTTTTTTATATATTTATGCAGAGTGCTCCTTGCTTTTCCTGTCAATCTTGCAGCTTCGCTTATCGATACTAGAGCCATAATTTATCCTAGATAACCATCTTTATTTGTTTGTCTTCTTTAAATTGAAAATGCAAAGCTACTACAGTACGACCTTTTTTTACAGTATCAACCGATACAACTAAATCGCTTTTTTCGTTTAATTCTTTAATGGCAGGAATTAATAATAATTGATTTAGTGATTTAAATGTTTTGTATTTATCCTCTATTCCTAATATAGAACGTAAATCTTCTAAATAAATAGTCCTATCACCAGTTTGTTTGAACTGTTGTAATAATTCATAGATTCTGATGCTATACGTTCTTTTTAAAGCTGCTACATTCTTAATTGCTATCTTCGTAAATTGTCCTTTTAGTTGAGTAAGGTAAGGCATGATTGAATCAGCAAAAACTATTTCGCTTTTACCTTCCCCACTAAAATATTTTGCTTTTTCTTGAATCCAGCGTATTTCACGTTTTTCATCTTTTTTAGTTATCAAAATAGTTCTATCCCATAAGCGTTCTATAGCCTCTTGTAAACGACGTTCTGCATTTTCTCTACCCATATCAGGGAATGCTAGATAAAACTCATTAGCTGATACTTGAAAAGTATTTTCTGGGCTTTCATCTTGAGGGTTGAGCCTTCCTATACACATCAATAAGACTCGTTGTTCTTGTAATGTCAGTTTGTAACTTGCTTCTATTAACGCATTAGATTTGTAAGCAATAAGTTCACTCATAAGAGCCCTTAAATTTATTTATAGGTAATGTATAAAATATATATATTACCACACGTAAAGGCAATATTTTTTAAAATAACATTGCCTTTACGTGTGGATATTGCCGTCAAAAGCATTGCCTATTGCCGTCAAAAGCATTGCCTATTACCGTCAAAAGCATTGCCTATTGCCGTCAAAAGCATTACCTATCACTATTTAATTAATTGATTTATAATAAAAAAAACAACAGGAAAACAAGATAAAAATAAGAAAAACAAGTTAAAAAAGGCATACCCTGTGGATAAATTCTGAAATTTAGCCAGATCGATCACAAAAAAAGATGTCGCAGCCAAGCTGCTTCCTGAAATGCCCTGCGGGCAACTTTGATAGTTCCCTCACTTTGTTCGGTCAGAATGAAGCTACCTCAAGTATTAATATAAAATTCAAGTAATCAT
>NZ_FORG01000035.1 GCF_900113945.1 Xenorhabdus mauleonii | reverse complement strand
ACTAAATCCAGACCGTCACCGTGATTGGGCTGATCGCACTGGCGACAATGCCAGTCGCCGTGATGGTTATCATCTATAAAGTGAAAACGGTCAGTACCGCCGCATATCGGGCAAGCTCCATGCTTCCCCTTTGCCGGAACATCCACGCCACAGGCGGGCAACAGGCTTTGCCAGTGATTCATAGCGGATTGTTTCACAGTTCGGATAACGTCTATTGGGCGGTTTTTCGCAAGGTTTTTAGGCTGTGAGGAACGTTGATTCATAATTTATTCCTCTCCATAGACAGCCGCACACAGTGCGTGATAAACGTCTTGATTAAAATCACAGGCTAGCGCCAGCAGATCGCGCAGTTCTTCTGAACAATTCCTTCCTATTTGGTCAAGAATGACCTCAAATAACGATATGGCTAACCCTGCCCGATACATAGCTTGATCTAGCGGTATCGCTTTCTGATGTCTGTTCACCACATAACCTAACAATGTCATCAACAAGGGCTGTGGTGTATGTTTCAACAATGCTTGCTGTATTTCCTGATTGATATCACGCGCCAGCAAAATTAAATTATTGAGTTCAATGGTGCATTCTTCCGGTGACTTTTCGAGAATAAACGTGAAAACAGAAGCTGCTAGCTGCGTGCGATACTCTGCCTGTTTTAATGAAAGAGTTTTTTTACCCACGGCGCACCTCCTGACGGGAAACGAATCTCAGGGAGGAAATGCCCGCCAGAATGATGATAAGGCGCTGTAGGTGCATTAGTCGTTGATTGCTTAACGCAATTAGACATGTAAATTTAGGGCGAGTTTGGTTAGACTGTGTATCAGCCATAGCATTAGCTCCAATAATGTTGTGGTCAGAGGCCTCGATAGTGTGTCCGCACTTCGGGGCTTCGTTATTTTTACACCATAAACAATTAATGGTGTAAGACACATGGTAATGATTAGGTGTCTTACATGTCAACCATTTAAATTGAAATCGCTTCGTGTATACTGTCTTACACCAACTAACAAAAGGTGTAGAAATGGCAACAGGTTCAAAAAATGCAAAATCCCAATCGGTAACAGTACGAGTACTGCACGAACTGATTAATGGAATGGAACAAACAAAAGAGCAAGATGAAAGTACAGGGCAATTTATCTCTACCGCAATGCGAGCAGAAATTAAACGCCGCCAACGTAAAACCAAAGCATCATCTGAGTAATAACCAAGTAATCGATAATAACCCCAATAGTTAACTATCTTTCTAAAAGAAAGCCAATTAAGGGTAGCATCTGGTATGTTATCCTTTTCTTTTTCACCCCAACTAATTGCTGTATCGATAATTAAAATATCGTTTTCCTGATTTTTGACGTAAGGGTATTCGTAACGGTTATTATCCGTATTTTTATTGTTCATAATTTTTTTATTTTTGTGCTTTTTGGTTATGCTGAAAATATATTTTCTATTACATTTCACCGCGAGATTCAGAAATACGTTGAGCTATCCAGCCATCAACTTCTGATTCAAGAAAAGCAACTGAGCGAGTGCCGATTTTGATTTGCTTCGGGAATTTATCTTCTCCGATAAGTCTATAAATCCACGCCTTACTGTAACCTGTTCTGCGTTGAACTTCTGATAAACGAATAAGACTTTCTTTAGGTGTGGTAATTATTGACATGTGGTTTTCCCTGTTAACTTATCTATATTTGATGTTTCTAGACGTTATTAGAACAGGGATAATTAAACCGAAGTTACAATTTGAGATCATCACATAGGAATAGTAATCCGTTTCATACAAAGAGTGTGTTACATCTTATTATTTTGATTGTTAACCATTTTTAGTTAGAAAATACTAACGATGGAAAATATACCAGCCCGTAACGATACTGCGGACTGGTATAAAATTAGCCAGCACACCTTAATAAGGTATTATATTTACCTGATGTCTCAGATACGCAATATATAGTTCCAGATGAAATTATTTCCACCGTTTTTTAGCAAAGTCATATGGAGTTATATATTTTTCTCTATTTGCGTCCAGATAATCAGCCCACCATTGAACCATTAGCCGCCGTTCATCCAGATGCTTAGATGTGTGAATATACGCAGCACGGACGTTCTTTCTTTCCACATGACTTAACTGGCGTTCTATTGCGTCATCGTTCCATAATCCCGATTCGCCCATCGCACCACGCGCCATTGTTCTAAATCCATGACCACAAACTTCTGTTTTGGTGTCGTATCCCATACCGCGTAAGGCATTATTTACAGTACTTTCGCTCATGACTTTTGCCGGATTATGGTCATGAGGAAACATCACCTCACATTCTCCACTCAAACCCTGCAAGGTTTTAAAGAGAGATACGGCCTGACGACTCAGCGGCACAATATGCTCAGTTTTCATTTTCATGCCACGCTCAGAGAATTTAACGCCTTCAATGGGTTTTCTTGTGGCGGGAATTTTCCAGACTGCATTTTTAAGATCAAGTTCTTCCCAACGGGCAAATCTCAACTCACTGGAACGGACAAACGTTAATAAAGTCAGCTCTACAGCGATTTGGGTAATCAAGCGCCCACGATAGTGAGAAAGGCGGGTAAGGAATTCAGGTAAGCGTTCGTGGGTGAGTGCTGGGTGATGTTTGGCTTTAACTGTGGAAAGCGCACCAGACATATCATTTGCGGGATTAGATTCAAGAATATCATTCTGAACAGCGTATCGCATGATGGATGTTACACGTTGCTGTAATCGCTGGGCGATATCGTGTTTACCATCAGCATCAACGGATTTGATAGGCGCTAAAAGTTGGCTTGTTCTTAAAGTGGAAATATCGAGCTTGCCAATATGAGGAAAAATATAATGTTCAAGGCTGCGCAGAATGCGGTTGCTGTGATCTTCACTCCATCGCTTATTGCTGGCGTGCCATTCACGGGCTACCTGTTCAAAAGGAGGTGCCCCTTTTGATTCGGCTTGTGCCCCTTTTTTCTCTGCTTTGGGGTCAGAGCCTTGAGCTATAAGTTTTTTGGCTTCATCCCGTTTAGCCCGTGCATCAGCTAAAGACACTATAGGATAAACACCAAAAGCCAGTCGGTCTTCTTTCTTATCGGTAGGGCGGCGATACTTCATACGCCAGTATTTAGAGCCGCGTGAGGTGATCTCCAAATAGAGTCCGCCACCATCAGCGAGTTTGTAGGTTTTTTCTTTGGGTTTTGCTGCTTCGATTTGCCGTGCGTTTAGTTTCATTTTTTAGGGGCACATTTAATAATAGAAGTGTAGGTGCCCCAGATTATGCCCCGTGGTGCATGTTGATTGCAATGGACTAAAGTAGACATAAAAAGAAAAGACCTGATTGATTTATCAGGTCTTTCTAGGAGTTAGTTTACTAGAGTAGACGTTAGTAAACTTATGTTTGGTGCCCAGGGCGGGACTTGAACCCGCACAGCCTTACAGCCGAGGGATTTTAAAGACTATTACCCAGTTATAAAAAACAATAAGTTACATTAAATCAAAACGTTACAAATGAAGAATACTCCCTTTTGTTGATATTTATTTGGCACTGCTGCCATCGATTTTACTCTTCGAGTTGGTCGTAAGGATTTAGTGATAAAGCGAGATCCAGATGGTCTGGCGCGAAATGTGCATAACGCATAGTCATGTTAATTGTGCTGTGTCCTAATATGCGTTGCAGAACCAAAATATTGCCGCCATTCATCATAAAATGACTGGCAAATGTATGCCGCAGAACGTGGGTTAATTGCCCATCAGGTAAATCAATCCCTGCCCTTTTAACTGCATTTTCGAAAGCGTCATAACACTTACTAAATAATTGCCCGCGTTTTTTGGGTAAGCGATCGTATAGCCGTTGGGATATTGGTATTGTCCTGTTTTTGTTACCTTTGGTTTTTGTATACGTGACCTTGTATTTTATTATCTGTGATTGCGTTAGACCCTGCGCCTCTCCCCAGCGTGCCCCAGTGGCAAGACATAGACGGGCGACATGTCCGAGATCTTTGTTGGCTGAATTATCACACTCAGCTAATAAACGTTTAATATCGTTCGGATAAAGAAATGCCAGCTCCTGCTCTGATTCCCTGAATTGTCGAATGCCACTTATTGGGTTTAACCCTTCCCACTCACCTAAACGGCTTAGTTCCGAAAAAACAGCATGTAAATATGATTGTTCTCTATTCACTGTAGACTGACTGGGGGATTTTCGCCCTTTGGCATTCCATTTACCGTTAAGTCTCTCTTCACGATAAACCGCAAACATATTTTTATCGAAATCCGTAACCAATGGGTTATTCAGGCGCTCGCAAATTGCCTCTAATTTTGATTTGCGGGCTTCCCCATCTTTTAACGTCTTTCCGTGCAGTTCATACCAACGGCTAACCAGTTCACTAAGCCGCTGCCCTTCCGAAGCATCAATACTCAGCACTTGTTGTTGCATTAGCTGCCGTTCATACGCCATCGCCTCGCCTTTTGTCGCGAACTGACGTCTGATACGACGACCATTACGGCCATCAGGAAAGCATTGGCATTGCCATTTGCCGTTAGGAAGTCGACTAACAGCCATAAGCTATTATCTCCGTAAAATTAATTTATTTGGTCTATTTGAAAAGTTAATGTTTGCAAAGTTGATTTTGTATCAACATACATAGAATACTCATAATTCTTTGATTGATATTCATGAGATTCAGATTCCACTGCTAAAGAATATAATTCAGGGACAAGTTCCATATATTTATCTATAGGTTTGCTTGGGTCTATCGCTGCCTGAAAAGCTGAAATAACACAAAATGCAGGAAGTTGGTCATCCGGAGTTGCAAGCAGAGGATATACGTTAATGTCGATTCCGATCTTGTTATTTTTTTGAGAAAAATCCACAAAAATATCGTTAGAAAAGTTTGTGGAATAATGTTGAATCTTGTCCTTATCATCATGAATTTTACGCAGTGTATTAAATGTAAGCTCTTGCTTGCTACATTGCTTATCGCTCTTAATGTTATTAATAGCCTTTTTATATAATGCATTAAAAGTGTCAGCATTAGCTGACACAGGTAAAACCATAGAGCTTAATACAATCGCAAAAGCAATATTTTTTATTCTCATGCACCAATCTTCCATGATCATTTTGATTGATTAATCAGTTCAACAAAGAATTTATTGAAGCCTTTTTTGCCGCTATCGTCATAACGCAGTTCATTAAATTTTTCAGTGAAAGAACATTGGTCATTTATCAGCTCTGATAGGTTGTTTACAGGAACGTATTTATTCACGATTTTAAGAGCCTGTGCTTTTGTTAATGTGGCTGTGTATTCGGGAGATCCAGTCATTTTTTTACCATCATTCGAATCAACTAAATAAGAAACTACCGTTACATTATCATTGTTGCTATTAATGAATGTTCTATAGATGCCATAAACTATTGCACGCTTTACCAGATTCTCTTTTACATCAGGCGCATCTTCTTTATAGGTTGGTGGTGATAATCTTATTTTTAATGGTTTTTCACTAATAAGTTGGAAAGAGTTATTTTCTGGATAGTAATCGCCGAAATCTTCAATTGCCTCTGCAATTGAAGGAAAAATTCGTTTATCTCCTGCACATGGAAGATATTCTTCATTCTGATTCAGTGATTCTTGTTTGTCTTGAGAGCTTTGAGTAATAGCACTAGAGCTATCATCACTTTCACAGAGTTTTAAAGCCTCATCAGTAAATTGACCAAGGCTTACCTTTGTACCTGTCACTGGGTTATCTTTCCAGAAAGAAGAGCCATTGATATCCTGTGCGTCTTTCTTACCATTGGTTTTTAATGTATTCGCTAACCCAGTTAATCCATATACGGTATTAGTTTTGAGATCTTCAACAAAAGCACCGCCTTTGTAGCATTGCAATTCAACTTTATTCGTATTGAAAGCCCATTTATCACCATATGATTCTTGACTGATTTCAACACTATTGTAGGGTTTGTTGGCCGGTTTAGGTGAATCTGAATCACAGGCGGCAAGAAATAAAACACTAGATACCAGCAGTAAGAATTTTCTCATATTAATTACTCTCGAATTAGTTTCAGCTACCAATAAGCACAAGTGAAAAATACAAATAGTTACGACTCTAAATATTAATAGTAGGAATGAACTTAATTTAGAGTCGTAATTATTTCTACATTTCCGCTAACGATTGATTGTGTAAACGTATCGCTAATCGCCGATATCTTTAAGCGTAACGCCTTATTCATGGCGCGATAGTTTTTTACTAGCTCTTGTTCATCTATCGATAGTTTTATGGGTCGTTCTTTGTGCCCAGTAATAATGTACAAAGTGTCACACCCATGTTTTGTGATTTCTTGTAAGTACATACCTTCTGGCATTATTTCGTCACGTTCATAGCTGGTCTGTACGTGCCCGGGATATCCTGTTAGGTGTGCAAAATCCATTTTGCTTAATCCCAGACGTTCACGTTCTTCTTTTATCCTGTTTCCTATCGTGCCCATTAAAAAGTATCTCCTATGCCATTTTGAATAAAAACAAACCAAAAACATAAAAAAACAACTAGTTAGCGATTCACAATGTAACATTACGACACGTAGGAAACATATTCACAGATCACAATTACAAAACTATATTATTTCAATTAACATCTTTAACAAAAGTAACTATGTTATCAGTTAGAATTTGTGAAGTGGTTAACAAAGTGGATGATAGGTTTATGTATAACTTATCACCCATTTTTTGCATGCTTGTCTGGTGCTGATTGTGCAAATGCAGAGCCAACAGCTTGCATGTTCAGACGTGATTCTTCATTCATAGCCCGGTAGTTCTCTATTAATTTTTGCTCATCACTTGATATGTCTGCTGCTGGTGATCTATTACCTGTCAATATGTAAAGAACATCACAACCTGCCATTGCAATTTTTTCTAAATACGCAGCATCAGGAGTTCTAAGCCCCTTCTCATAGTTCACCTGCGTTGTAGGTTGAACCCCGCCAACACTTGCAAATTGAACCTGAGTTAGCCCTAGCTTTTTTCTTTCTTCTTTGATTCGTTCCCCAAAACTCAACATTTGAATATTTTTCCGTTGATAATCTCATCAATTGGTGAGATTTTAGTTACACATAAACACTTAGCGGATCACAATATAACATTATGACACAAGATAAACATGTTAGACGGTCACGATTGCCACGAGGTATGGCCTCGAAAAATCCAGTTATGATGCGACTTTCTGATGATGAATATGAAGAATTGAATGTTATTGCAATAAGGGAAAGCCGTTCCATGTCCAGTATGGCACGCATCATTTATCTCAATGCAGTGAAAATAGCATTGGATGGACATGTTAGGTGCTCAAACTTGCCGAGAAGAGATCGATCAAAAAATAAATTAGTTGCCATGCGATTATCCAATGTAGAGCTTGCAGAACTATATCTCATAGCTGAAAGAGAGGATCGCCCCATATCTAATATGGCACGCATTCTTTATCTCAGCTCCGTAGAAAATTTCAGGTAAGACATATATGAGTACCATAAACAATGTATACAACATCAAAATAGAAACTAAAGTCGAATCAGCATATGTTTCACTGAAAAAGTATTCTGAAATGACAAAAATTCCTTTTGGTACTTGTCGCGCAATGGTTGCTGACGGGCGCATCATCATAAGACCTAAAAGGAGAGGTAAAGAGATGGTCGAAGTTAATATGATTGCCATGTTAAAAGATGCAATCATTAATAGCTAAGGGGGTGATATGTCTTTTATTCCAACACCAGTGGAATTAAATAGAGGCAAAGTAAAATTCGGCAAATTCTTAGTACGTCCATTACGCAAGAACGTACTTAATACCAAAATGCATTATCAGGTTGATGAAGGTGATAATTGTCACGGCTTATTTGAATCCCGCTATGACGCAATAAGATACTGTCAGAGAATGTACAGGATAAAAATACATGAACGAATTAAAGAGGATGCAACACAGATATAAAGTAACAAGTGCTGACTTTTCCAAAATTAAAATAACCACCGCTAAATATAAAAGAAAAAACCCTTTGTTAATGACGTTGGTTTCAATTGGTTTAGCGACAACAATATTAACCCCGTTATTATCTTTGTTATAAAGGTGATGCTATGGCTAATACTGAACCTTGCCGGGCTGTATCATTAGAATTAAATGAGAAAATATACGGCATAAATAAAACAACCGAGTTACGTCGCCACTTTAATTATGGCAAAAAATCTAACAATCAACTGGCTGAGTTTATCAAAACCATGCGTGACCCAACGTATAACCGTGAGCAAAATAACAAAAAACTTTTGCATAGTATTTTTCATTTGGCCGGCTTTGATGAATCACGGTATGACGTTAAATTTAATGAATTAACTTTAGAAGAAGAGCGTTCATTGGTTCTGGTGCTTAATCAAATTAAGGGAATGGTAACTATATTACCTAATAAATTAGTATTACCAGAATTGCCCCCACATTAATCAATAACAAACTTTAAATATTAATGCGCCAACTCGCAGGGATTCTTATTACCTAAAAACAGGAAATAGAAAATGAAAAATAAAAATTTAATTGCTGGTCACGACCCCTCCGCATTACATGATGATTCTGTTGTGTTGATTACTTATAAGGATGCCGAACAATTAATTAAAAAAGCACGCATGGAGGAAAGAAAGCACTGCGCTAATTTATTTTCTCTTCGTTTGGTCAAGCTGTCTGCCCATATCCTGAATAAAAAAATGGGGCCTTCTGACAGTGCCACTCTGCTGCAAGGTGAATCTGAACATGTCGAGCATCAGGGGCAGGAGTGGAACAATGTCTAAGGCTCTAGATTTAGCCATTCAGCATGCGGAGGAATTGCTGGAACAGCGAATATCTGCTCATGTTAACCGCCCTGTCGGTGTCTCTGCATTTGAGTGTGAAGTTTGCGGGCACGCTATCCCCGAAAAACGTCGGATGATTATCGCCGGCGTTACCCGCTGTGCACCCTGCCAAGAAGTTTTTGAACTGAAAATAAAACATTATCGGAGTGTGTGACATGGCAAGTAAAACCATCCTTAAATGGGCAGGTTCAAAAGTCCGCATCATGGATAAGTTACTGCCTCATTTGCCAGCCGGTCGCCGGCTGGTTGAGCCGTTCGCGGGTTCCTGTGCCGTGATGATGAATACGGATTATGACGAGTATTTAGTAGCGGATGCGAATGCGGATTTGATTAATTTATACAAAGAAATTAACTCCGTGCCCGTCGGGTTGTTTCTTTGTGAAGCTGAGCCTTGGTTTAAACATGACAATACTGAACATAATTATTACCAACATAGAAATAATTTTAATGGAAATAAATTAACAGCGAATAATGTTGATAACGCTTTATTGTTTCTCTATTTAAATCGCCATGCCTATAACGGGCTATGTCGTTATAACGCAAAAGGCGAGTTTAATGTTTCTTATGGTAAATATAAAAACGTTTATTTTCCCGAAACTGAAATTCATACATTTTCAGAAAAAGCAAAGAAAGCTGAACTATTGCATTTGGAATGGCAGGACACATTAACACTCGTTGATTACGGCGACGTGGTTTATTGCGATCCGCCTTATCTGACCAAGAACGGGGCATTTACTCAATACTACAAAGTTAATTTCACGCCAGCAGACCATGAGTTACTGGCGGTGATTTTATACACATTACACGCCGATATCGGTGTACCGGTTACCGTCTCTAATTCTATCGCAGCCAAAGAGTTGTATGCCGATCTTGGTTTCACCATTCATGAAATCACCGCCCCGCGTTCTATTGCTGCCAATGGCGACCGCCAACCCGCCAAAGAAATTATTGCCGTGCTAAAGGCGCGTGCATGAGTGAATTAATAGAACACAACAGCGACGCAATACTTTCCATGCGTCGCCAGCGTGAAGACTTTCAGCCGGGTTTGCCCACGGATGCAACGATGGCTGAACGTCTGCTCTGGGATACCAACCCCGCAGATCATGAATGGCGCCGCCAGTTTATCGGGGTCATGCCTGATTTTCTGGCGAAGTATTTTTCTAACCGTTACAAAAAAATCTATACCGAGTCCGGCCGCAATGGCCGCCGTCGTGCTAATGCGTTTTTGCGTAAAACCATTGGTGAGAATGTATTACCACGGCTGAACAAAGTCTTTGCGCGTTATCAATTCAAACATGAAGCTGCCGGTGCAATCCCCTTCCCTTTTATCGAACAATTAGAGCGTCTGGTGACGTTGGAACGCAAAGAGATTCGGCAGCTTGCATGGGAAGTCGCCCAGTTTATGACTGAAAGCTATGAAGAGGTTTCCGCGCAGTATGTTAACCAACCACCGGATGATCAAGACGAAGCCACACAGCGCTTGCTAATGGTCTATCAAAGAATGGCACAACTGGCCCATCAGACCGGGACTGTTCCCCCATATTGGCAGCAGTTAACTCAGGGCGGAAAATTTACGGTTGATCAGTTATGCGCCGGCCTTCTGCGTTTGATGTCTGATAAATGGTGGTATGGCCGCCTGAAAAGAATGCGGGATATTCGTGCTGAACACATGGCGATTGCTGTCGGGCAGGTACAAAAATCAGCCTCACCCTATGTTTCCCGCAATACTCTGCGTGAATGGAAAGAACAGAAGCGTAAGAACTGGGAATTTCTCAAAGAGTTTGAGTTAGAGAATGAGCTTGGTGATCGGGTGCCATTAAGTGACATGGTGCTGGGCAGTGTCGCCAACCCGGCCGTGCGCCGTTGCGAATTGATGGTACGGATGCGGGGTTTTGAGGATTTGGCCGACGAACGCGGCTTTGTCGGTGAGTTTTATACCATGACCGCCCCGTCAAAATACCACGCGGTACACAGCAAAGGCGGCTTCGTGGAAAACTGGAACGGTGATAATCCCCGTGATACCCAAAAATACCTTTGTAATGTCTGGGCACGCATCCGCGCAACCTATGCCCGTGAAGGTATCAGCGTCTTTGGTTTTCGTGTCGTAGAGCCTCACCATGACGGGACACCCCACTGGCACATGTTGCTGTTTATGCCCCCTGAACATGTCGAGAAAATGCGCGACATTATTCGCCATCATGCCATGCAGGAAGACGCCGCTGAACTGAACAGCGACGCCGCACGCAAAGCCCGTTTTCATGTTGAACCCATTGACAAGGAAAAAGGCAGCGCCACGGGATATATCGCTAAATACATCTCAAAAAATATCGATGGCTACGCGCTGGACGATGAAAAAGACGGTGAAACAGGCGAATCTATCAAGGACATGGCGAAAGCCGTTTCTGCTTGGGCGAGTCGCTGGCGTATCCGTCAGTTTCAGCAAATCGGCGGCGCGCCGGTTTCGGTCTGGCGGGAGCTGCGCCGTTTGGGTGATGCCCGCCTGAATATTGAAAAACTGGACGAGGTCATTGACGCCGCCGATGCCGGCGATTGGGCCAAATACACCGAGGCTCAGGGTGGGCCTTTAGTTGCCCGCCGCGATCTGACCGCGCGTCTTTCTTATGAACGCGTGGAAGGTGGCAGCCCTTACGGCGAAGACACCCAACGCATTCAGGGTATTACCTCCCCTTACCTTATTAACGATCCCTTTATTTCAACCCGTGAACACCGTTGGCAGATAGTGCCGAAGTTACAGGCAGATAACGACACAGTCAGCGGTGGGGGTTTGCCTTTATCTGGCGGCACCGCCGCCCCTTGGAGTTCTGTCAATAACTGTACGGGGGGTCAGCGTACGATCAACGAGGGGAATAACTTAGTTGAAAAAGTGGTCGATTACGCCCAGTCAATCGGGATGAATTTTAGCCGATTGATGGCGAAATCATTAATCATCGGGGGTCAAATTAACCTTGGTGAACAGAAATTCAGGTTATGGACGGACGGCAGCTTTATTCCGGTGGAGACGGAACGGCAGAAAGAGACGCGCCGCGAAGCGTTGCGGCAGCGGATTATAAATCTTAGTGAAATGAGGAAACAACAATGATGCGTTACAACGGGGTATCACTACAGGAAATGATGAATTACCTCAGCGTGGTTGATGAACAATTTACGCTGGAGAAATTAGAACCCTATGTATTCAGGTGTTACGTGCGAGGAGGTGAACAGCATGGTGAATATGAAAATACCGGGGCATTGTTTTATGTGGTGATGCACGCTTTCAAGCCTTATTACGAGCAATACAAGCGCGATGTACAGGAAAAACGGCAAAAATTGGATCAGTTGTTCCCCAATATGAAGAAATTGAAACCCCACAGAACGAAAAAAAACCTGTTTTGTAGTGTTGAATTCTTCGGTGAGCAGCGTGCCATTATTCGAGTATTTGAAGATGAAAGCGGAGAAATCGAAATTCGGAGCGCGGACTTACCTGAACATATGATTGGTGAGTGGTTATATGAAAATAGTGAAAACGAGCACAATCAATAAGGGTTAACAATGAATAACATCATATTAAATTTAACTCCCAATATTGTTTCCAACATTCACAGGAAATTTGTTTTAGATTTATTCGTCTGGCAAGAACGCTGGAAAGCCAATCGACATCACCGTAATCGTTTTTTGCATAAATGCAGACAAGCGGGTGCTGATTATTATTTCGTGCTGGAAGCGTTAAGCGATGCTTGCCGGACGGGTCAGAATAAGTTTTTTATGTCCAATAAGGAATTGTTACCCACTTTTGTTCACTACCTTGCGCAGTATTTCCCTGAGCAACAAGCGTATTTAACCGAGAATGCCGAAGAAATCCAATTATTGACGCTCAGTAATGGTGCTGAAATTCGCTTTGTGCATGAAAATAGCCATGTTGCCGGCCTGTATGGCGATGTCTATGTGTCCGAGTGGGCTTGGTCAGATAACCCCATTCGGTTGGTGCAATTAGCGTTGGGTCTATCAATGCATGAGAAATGGAAGAGAACGTTTTATTCCTCCAGAGGTTCAGGGGATAACGGCGAGGAGGTTTATAAGCGGTTCTTTATCCTGAATCGTATCAAAGGTGAACGCGCTTTTTTCGATACGGTGACATTGTTTGATACTGATAATTTTTTGGATGAAGAAAATCTGATGAAGGCATGGTCACGCAAGGACTTTGAAGAACTATTTTTATGTCGATTGCCTCATGCACGGTGGTAAATCTCATGGCTAAATCCCCCGTATAACGTAAAACCACCCAACGTTAACGCCAGAAAAATTCGGGCGTTAACAAGGCAGAAATTCTTATTGATAACATACTATTAAGCATTGGTTTTTTTTCTATATTTGCTGCGAATATCTATCATAATTTGCTTCAAGCCCAAAACAAATGAAGGGCGGTGTTCATTCAAGAATTTAGAAAGATTATTCATATTAGGATAATCTTCTCGTTCAGCATTACATAAAAATATTTCATTTCCAATGTTGTCCATAACTACTGTGAAGTTATTTAATTCAATAGAATAAGCTGAGTCATTATCAACCAGTTTATAAATAAAAGAAAAATAAGGATAATCGTATCCATCATAAATTTCATATCGCAATTCATTAGGTTTTCCATTTTGGGCTATAAACCATACCCTATTTTTTTCGAATTGACTACTTATACAGTCAGCAACTGGAATAAATTGACGAGCTGCGGTTACCGCAGCTCTCATGTTTACAGGAAGATTAATCTCATTCATATTTACCTGGCTCCAAGGAGTTTTATTAGCTTTATATAATTCAGTTGTTTTTTTTCCGTGGCCTGTATTATTTATTTCTTCAGTGTAGCCTATATAATCTAATTGAAGTAAAAGATTATAATTCAGATGTAAATGTGGGTATGTTTCTGGTTGTTTCGTAGGTAAACCAGAAAAAAAGAAATGTTCCTGTGTACTACCTCTGCCCCAATGCCTTTCAAAATGTCTTTCGTTATTAATAAAACTAGTTATTAAAACACCAATGATAAATTGCTTTTTATCGTAATCTGATGCTAAAGCTGGATACATAAAGACCTCTGAAAATATTATAAATACAATGTTAACTATATATAGTATAAGTTAACAAAAAAAGCATAATTAATTCTAATAACCTAATTTACCTATACTCATTTAACTTCAAGTTGCTGGTTTTATTTCAAAGTTAATTATTAAAAAAACAATAAGATAAATTACATCCTACCATGCATCTTCAAGTTTGTTGCGTATATAAATAATCACACACTCCATCAAGCATAAATATAAATATTGACATTCTTAAAACATCCCCTTACAGATGCACGATAACAAAGATTTGGCATATTAAAACAAAATTGTAAATCTCGAAATCACTGTATTAATTGCATGCCTTTTCCCCAAGCAAAAACACCTAACAATTTCTCACAAAAGCGCATAATTTTCTTTGGGATTTTCATCACACACGTGCCCAGCACGGCAAGGTTTCCCCGCCCCTGCATAACTGCACAAAAACGCCCCCTTTTGTGTGTGGGCGAGGCGGGGGAGCAAGCTCGTACAGGAGACATGAATAGTGCCATATATTTAAGAAACCTCGCTTTCGCTATCTGCACAAAATCCCACATTCCCCGCACCAATCCGCAAGATCCAACAAGGATCTCACACCCCGCCAAGCCTCAGTACTGCTGCGTCTCAGACGATCCCTTGCAACTGCATAAAAACCACTGCATTTAGTGGGCAGGCGTGGCGGGGTCACAACTGCGCGCGGCGGCGTTTAATGTCCCAATCAGCGCCAATTTCCGGCCGCAATCATGACACCAGAAACTATCTTTCTTTCAGACAAAAAAAGACCGCCCTGTCGGCGGCCATCAAAAGAGATTACTTGCTATTTGTCATCATCCAGTGAATACCGCTCAAACCGGATAACCTCTTCCCCAAGCCAGTCATTCAATTGTTTCATCTTGCTTTGCAACGGCATCAGCTCATTGCGCACAAACACCTTGGCGGCTTTCTCCACATCGCCAAAACCGCCCGTGTTCTGCGGGATAATGCCCATCATTTGCGGCGGCACCCGATGCGCGGCCAGAATGTCATCCCGGCTGGTGTTCTTGATATTCAAAAACTCATCCTTGGCCGCGGCCTCAGACAACGGGATAGTCTGGATGCCATCTTTCTTACCGCCGGGCGCATACAAAAACAGGTTGCGGAAGTTGCCCGGCCCTTTCGAATTCTTCAACGCCTCCCGGATATTGTTGACATCCGAAATATTTTGGGAGGCATCACTGATATACAGAATATAACCGGCATGGCTGCCGTTGAGGTAATATTTACGCCGGAACAGTGTCGCCGATTCATTCAGTAACGCGGACGGCAGCGCCGCCAGATATTCGGGCAGGCCATACAATTCTTGGTTAATGTCCGGTTCAATCAGGTGGAACACCTGCCCGGTTTCAAACGGGTATGGTTGGCTTTGGTAGCCGTAACGCACAAACCAGTAAGTCACTAAGTCTTCCCCACGGCGGGTGAATTTGGCCGGGCAATGGTGCAGGCTTAAGGGCTGCCCCAAACGGTTCTTGCGCAGTTCAAGATAAGCATTGCCGAACAGCATAAAATCCAGCGCCCAGGAATCAAACGCCTGCCGACTGAGCAAGTGATGAGGAATAAAGGTGCTGGTCAGGATATTACGCTTCACGTACACCGCGCTGCTGTGGTGCGGGGCAGAACGGAAGGAAGCCGCCAACCCGTTAAAACTGATGGGCGGTTCATACCAGCTGTCAACCAGTACACACTCCAGATAATCAAACACCTCGCGCTTGTCCAATACCGGGATCGGGTCGCCGAAGGTAAAGGCTTCCATTGACTGGGCAGGCGCACTGGCTTGCACCGGCTGACGTTTGCGGCTTTTACGGCTCATTAGTAAACCTCGACAATGTTTCTGTGTTGGGGGGTGTCACCGGTGATCGGTTCGTTAAACAGCGCGTGCATGGTCGCCCAAGCCAGATCAGCATGGCTGGCTTCTTCACTGCGGCTGGCTTCATAGGTCGGGCGATTGCCGCTGGCCGTTGTGGCGCGGCGAATAGCCATAAAACTTTGGGCGATGTCAGTGTGGCCGGCATCAAATTCCAGCCGGCGATGGTGGATGATGTCCCACGCTTTCAGCACCAGTGCGTTTTTGACGGACGGGTTATAGACAAACTCCCGTGCCGCCGGGAAAAACTCTTTCACGTTCTGGTACACCCCGTGGCCGACGCCGGTCGAGTCAATGCCGATGTATTCCACATTGTACCGTTCGGTCAGTTGCCGGATGGCGTCCGACTGGGCGCGAAAGTCCATCCCGCGCCACTGGTGACGCTCAAGGATACGGAACTTGCCGCCCGGCACCTGCGGCGGCGCAATCACCACGCAGCCGGCACTGTCCCCGTTCTCACCGCCCTTGGCTGGGTCATAGCCGATCCAGACCGAATGGTAGCCATACGGGCGCAACATCAGGGGCTGGACATCGTGCCAGACTTCCCAACTGTCCACCATGCAACCCTGCATCAGTTGCAACGAGAAAATGGATTCGATATCGTCCATAAACTCACACATCAGCAGGTTCTGGTATTCGTCGGGGCTGTATTGCCGCCGTAACCGGTCGATATCAAACAGGTCGCAACCGCCCTGTATTGCATCTTCCAGCGTCACTATCTGCCGCCACTGGTCGTCACCGCACAGCACCCCCTCAGCCAACACGTCATGACTGATATCAATCTCAATCCGGTCAGCCTTCGCCCGCCCCCGGTTAATCAGTTTGCCTGACCAGAACGGGTAGGCACTGTGGGTCAGGCTCGACGGGGTGGAAAAGTAGGTCTGGCGCCATTTCTTGTGTATCGCCATACCGGAGGCGACTTTGCGCAGCGCCTGAAACTTCGGTATCCAGAAATATTCATCCAGATAGAGATTGCCGTGGTAGCTTTGCGCCGTGCGGGCATTGGTGCCGAGAAAATAGAGCGTGGCCCCGTTGCTTAAAGTAATGGGGTCGCCGCGCAGTTCGACATCCACTTCCCGTGCCATGTCCAGAATGTACTCTTTAAAGACATGGGCCTGCGCCTTACTGGCCGACAGAAAAACCTGATTGCGGCCAGTAGTCAACGCATCCATCAGTGCTTCACGGGCGAAAAAGTAGGTGGCGCCAATCTGGCGGGATTTGAGGATATTACGGATACTGTTTTGCAGACCAGACTGATACCAGACTTTCTGGTAACCGAACATGTTTGCCTGAAAGAGGGTGCCCAGCTTTTCGATCTGCTCGTCGCTGAACACATTCTTTTCGGGTGGCTTGCGCCCGCCCTTGTTGCGGTTGGCAATATTCGGGTTCAGGTCGGCTTCATTGCCGCCGCCGTGGCTGTATTTGTTGATGCGCGCCTGCCGTTCCAGTTGGCGGTACAGCAGGTCGATTTCCTTAAAGTCCTTGCCCTCCTTCTGCTCCTTGGCAATCAGCTGGCACAACCGTACTTCCAGCGACAACTCGACACGTTCAAACGGTGTCACATCGTCCCATCTGTCGCGCCGTTTCCAGCTGTGGATGGTGGTCGCGTTCTCATTGAGCATTTCCGCAATGCGCGCCACCCGGTACCCGTTAAAGTACAGGTGCATGGCTTGCTTTCGGGGATCAAAGTCATTGATGATTTTCATGCCGCCAGACTACAGGCCAGCCCGCCATTTCTCCGCGCCCGCCCTTTGTGCCAGCCCCGGCACAACCGCCTTTTATTGTTTCCCCGCCACAACTACACAAACTAATAGGCCATGACCGACCCATTAACTACCGGGGCTAACAATGGCAACAAAATCCAAACCCTTTCGTATCTGTGTGGAAGGCGCAACCACCGACGGACGCAAAATTCAGCGTGAATGGCTGACCCAGATTGCGGACAATTACGACCCGAACACCTACGGCGCCCGCATCAATCAGGAGCACTACAACTATTCATGGAGTGCGCGCTTCGGCGATGTCGAATCCGTCTACACCGAAGAAATCAAGGACGGCAAACTGGCCGGCAAGCTGGGGCTGTACGGAGTGCTCTCCCCCACGGAGGAACTGGTGGCAATGAACCGCAAGCGCCAGAAAGTCTACACCTCCGCTGAAATCAATCTTGATTTTGCCGACTCCGGCGGCGCCTATCTGGTGGGACTGGCCGTCACTGACAGCCCGGCCAGCCTCGGTACCGAGATGTTGCAGTTCAGTGCCAGCGCCGCCGCCAGTCCGCTCAGTGCCCGCAAGCAGCACCCGGACAATCTTTTTACCGCCGCCGAAGAAACGGTGCTGGAATTTGTCGAACTGCCACCGAAAAACGACAAGCCCTCCCTGTTCTCCCGTGTGCAAACATTCTTGCAGAAAAAACAGCAATCCGACGATGCCCGTTTCGCTGACATCCATCAAGCCGTCGAACTGTGCGCCCAAGAGCAACAAACCACTGCCGAGAGCGTCACCACGCTGTCGCAGCAACTGGACAAATTGCCCGCCCTGCAACAGAAACAGGCGGCACTTGAAACCCAACTGAATGACTTAAAAACCCAGTTGAGCCAGCAAGACAACAACCCCCAACACCGCCCGTTCTCACAGGGATCGCAACACGCCGATACCCCGACCGCTGAACACCTGACCAACTGCTAACGGAGCTGCTTTGCCATGAAGACCGATACCCGTTTTAAATTCAATGCCTACCTGACCCGACTGGGTGAAATCCACGGGGTGGATGCCAGCGCGTTCAGCGGCAAGGTGGAAGTACAGCCCTCCGTGGCCCAGACACTGGAAGACGAGATCCAGCATAGCGCCGAGTTCCTGCAAAAAGTGAACGTGGTACCCGTCAGCGAGCAATCCGGTCAAGCCATCGGCTTGGGCATCGGCTCCACCGTGGCCGGTACGACCGACACCGACAGCCAAGACCGCATCACCACTGATCCGACCCGCCTGACCGCCGTTGAGTATAAGTGCGAACAGACCAACTTCGATACCAGCCTCAGTTACGCCAAGCTCGACCTGTGGGCCAAGTTTAAGGATTTCCAGCTGCGTATCCGCAACGCCATCATTCGCCGCCAGGCACTTGACCGTATCATGATCGGCTTTAACGGCACCCAACGCGCCAAAACCTCCAACCGGGCGCAATACCCCATGCTGGAAGACGTCAATGTCGGCTGGCTGGAAAAAGTCCGCAAGGATGCCCCGGATCACGTCATCAGCAACATCACTGATGAGGAAGGCAAGGTCATTTCCACCGTGATCCGCATCGGCCGCGGCGGTGACTTCACTAACTTGGATGCACTGGTGATGGACAGTGTCAACAACGCCATTGACGCGGAATATCAGGACGACACCGAACTGGTAGTAATTTGTGGCCGTGAATTGCTGGCTGACAAATACTTCCCGCTGGTCAACCAAGTCCAGCCCAATACCGAACAAATGGCCGCAGACATCATTATCAGCCAGAAACGTATCGGCAACCTGCCGGCGGTGCGGGTGCCCTACTTCCCGCCCAAAGCGCTGTTCATTACCCGGTTGGATAACCTGTCCATTTACTATCAGGACGGCACCCGCCGCCGCACGGTGCTCGATAACCCGCGCCGTGACCGCATCGAAAACTTTGAATCGGTCAACGAAGCCTACGTGGTGGAAGATTATCGCGGTGTGGCCCTGATTGAAAATATTGAAATGCTGTCGGTGAAAGGAACCGCCCTGCTGAAAGACAACGAGGCGCAACACGTCCCGTCAACTGACAGCGAGACGCAATAACATGACCAGCCCGTGGCGACGTCACCGGATGCGGCTACAGGCCGAGGCCGCCGCCCGGTTGGACGGCCCTGCCTTGCAGGGCCACAACGGCTATAACCAGATGTTGCTGATGCTGGGGCAACACCGTCGGCAATTAAAGGCCATCCAGTCCAACGAAAGCAAGGCGGCGTTAAAGCGCAAGCTCCTGCCCCATTATGTCCCGTGGGTGACCGGTGTCTTGCAGGCCGGCCAAGGGAGTCAGGATGATGTGCTGATGTATGTCATGTTGTGGCGCATGGATGCCGGGGAGCATGACGGTGCGCTGGATATTGCCGACTATGCCCTGCATTTTCACCTTGTCATGCCATCGGGGCATAAACGCACCACCGGCTGCGTGGTGGCCGAAGAAATCGCCGCCGCCGCCCAGCGCAACTATACCGGCAAAACGCCGATGCCACTGGCGACACTGGAACGCACCGTTACCCTGACCCACGAGCAGGATATGCCTGATGAAGTGCGGGCAGAACTGTATAAATGGCTCGGCTACAGTCAGCGGGACAATAATCTGCCGCAACCCGCCTATTGCTCACTGAGCCGGGCACTGGAACTGAATAACCGTGTTGGCGTGAAAAAGGATCTGGAGCAGCTCGCCCGGGCTATCCGCAACCAGAACGCCGACACCTAACCGAGTGTGCCAACGCGCCGGGGCGGCACGGGGTGGCGATAGTCATCCAAACTCCGTTCACCGCCCCCCTATTGAAGGTCATTATCATGGATTTTATTGCCCCCCAACCCGCGAAAGAGACGGATGAGACCATCAGCAGTGATCCGTTTTTTCCGGCTATCCGCCTCGCCCGCTACCGGGATGAGATGCGCACCGACGGCACCGTGACCGCCGCCCGCTTAAAGCAGGCGCTTGCCAACGCCATTGTCGAAGCCAACCGCGAACTGAACCGCTGGCGATTGTTAAATATCGCCAAGGGCTACGCGACCTTGGGCACCCTACCGGCCAGTCGGATTGGGCAAGAAAGCGAACTGGTTTACCTCTATCACCGTGCCGTGTTCTGCCTGACCAAAGCCAACCTGACCGAACGCTACCGCGATATCGACACCACTCAACCCGGCACCAAAAAAGCCGAGGCGATGGAAACCACCATTGATGACCTGTGGCGCGATGCGCAATGGGCACTGCGCCGCATTCAGGGGCAGGATCATGCCATTGTGGAGCTGATTTAATGCGAGTGCGGACACAGCAACATGACACGGTGGATTCCCTGTGCTGGCGCCACTACGGACGAACACACGGCGTCACTGAGCAGGTACTGGACGCCAATCCCGGCTTGGCCGACTGGGGCGCGATACTGCCCCACGGTACCGAGGTTGAGCTGCCGGACATCACCGCCGCGCCGGTGACACCAATGATTCAATTATGGGACTGACACATGGACAAACAACCTGATCTCTGGGCGGAACTGCTCAACGGATTCAAACACTCCTGGCCGCAGATTTCCGGCTCGCTGCTCGCCATCCTGATTTGCTACGGCCGGTTGATTTATGACGGGGTCGAGCGTCGCAACCGCTGGGTTGAACCGCTGTTGTGTGGCGCGCTGTCATGGGGCATTTCCAGCGGGCTGGAACTGTTCGGCATTCCCGCCAGCGTCTCACCAGCACTCGGCGGCGCGGTCGGCTTCATTGGCGTGGAAAAGCTGCGTGAATTTGCCGTTCGCGCCATCACTAAGCGTTTGGGAGATAAACCGCATGAGTAAAGGCACCCGTAACCACAACCCGGGCAATATCCGCCACGGTGATAAATGGCAGGGTCTGCGTGATACCCAGACCGACAAGGACTTTTGCCAGTTTATCGCGCCAGAATGGGGTATTCGCGCCATGCTGAAAATTCTGCGCACTTACGAACGCAAGTACGGCTATAACACGATACGCCAGATGATTGCCCGCTGGGCGCCGCCCAATGAAAACGATACCGAAGGCTACATTGCCTTTGTGTGCGGGAAAGTGGGCATCAATAGCAGTGCGGTGATTGATGTGGACAACGAACCCACAATGCGCAAGCTGGTGAAAGCCATCATCCACATGGAGAACGGCCAGCAACCCTATTCCGATGCCGTGATTGCCCGGGCGTTTGCATTGCTATGATGGCGCTACTCTTCAAAAAGGGATGGGCATGGCTGATGAAGAACATGCCCATATTCATGTGGCTGTACGCCGCTGCGGTGGTCTTTTTCCTGTATCAAGACGTCAAAGCACTGGCCGGTAAAAACGCGCAATTGGAAAAACAGCTGCTTATTACCCACAACGCCTTTCAGTCCATTCGGGTATTCAATGACATTTCACGACTTAATCACGAAAGCCGGCGTCAGTCCGCCGTGGATTCAGAACAAACCCAAACGGTTATCACAACGGCGGTGGCGCATCATGATTGCGCCAATCGTGTTGTGCCTGACGGAGCTGTCAGCCGGTTGCAGCACCACGCGAACCGAATACGTGCCGGTGCCACCGATACCGATACCGGCGCCGCTGCTCGCTGACTGTATGCCACCCAGCATTCCCAGCCCCCTGACATGGAGTGGCAGCCTTGTCCTGAATGAGCAGTTACTGACGGTGATTGAGCAATGCAATCTGGATAAGCAGGCCATCCGGCAAATCGAACAAGCAAGGCAGATAAACCATGAAAAAACTGCAATCACTGCGCACGGAACTGACCCAGAAAATCCCCTTCCTGCGCGATAATCCCGAATACCTGCACCTGTTTGTGGAAGACGGGGCGGTGCTGGCGACCATGGCGTCGTCCCTGTCATTTGAATACGAGTACACCCTGAACCTGATTATTGAAAACTACCCCGGTGACCAAAATATTTTAATGGCGGTGGTCGGCCATTGGCTGCGTGAACACCAACCGGATATCTTCGCCAACCCCGATAACCGCCGCAGTGGCTTTACGTTTGATGTCAATATTCTCAATGACACCACGGCCGATATCAGCATTGACCTCAAACTGACCGAACGGGTGCAGGTCACCACGCAAGACGGCACCAGTACCGTGACCGCCATTCCGGAACCTGATAACCCCTTTGACCGGTGGTAACTATGGATAACGATGACCTGCAACCGCTGGACACCGCTCTGTCTGCCCTGCTGACTAAACTGTCGCCCGCCAGCCGCAAGCAACTGGCCCGGGATATCGCCCGCGATTTGCGCCGCAGCCAGATGCAGCGTATCCGTGCCCAGCGCAACCCTGACGGCAGCCGCTATACCCAGCGCAAGGCACAGGTACTGACCGTACAACGCGGCATGAAGTTTATCTGGCGGGGGGAAACCCGCACGCTGAAAAACTGGCAGTTCCGCAAGGGCAAAAACGGCAAGGTGATCACCGGTTATGATGCCGACCGTAAAGGAGTACGAACGTTCTACCGCAACGATATTCAACGCATACTGGAAAAGAAAAGCGACCGCCTCACTACCCGCAAGGCCAGTGCAAAAACCCGCATGTTCAAGAAGCTGGCGACCGCCCGTTACCTGCGCCTGTCTGCCTCGGATCGGGAAGCGGTGATCTTCTTTGCCCCCAAAGCCGCCGCCGTGGCCCGCGTCCATCAATTTGGCCTGAAAGAACGCATGCGCGGCAAAAATATCGAGGTTCACTACCCGGAACGCCGCTTACTGGGACTGACTGCGCAAGATATCGCGCATATTGAAGAACAAATGCTCGCCCATCTCACCCGCTGATGTGTGCCAGGGCTGGCACAAGCCCCGCAACGTGCGAACCTGCCGATTCAGTGCCATGTTGTCGGCATGAACACACAATACGCTAATCCCCAAACCACGGAACTGTTGCGCCGGCTGCGTAACCTGATCCGCATCGGCACTGTCTCCCAAGTGGATACCGCACGGGGCGTGTGCCGGGTCACCACCGGCCAGCTGGAAACCGACTGGCTGCACTGGCTGACTGCCCGCGCCGGCCATGCCCGCACATGGTGGGCGCCGAGTGTCGATGAACAGGTGTTGCTGCTCGCCATCGGCGGTGACCTGACCACCGGGTTTGTGCTGCCGGCGATTTTTTCCGATGCCTTCCCTGCGCCATCAACCTCCCCCGAAGCCCTGCACGTGACTTTTCCGGATGGCGCCATCATGGCGTACGAACCGCACTCCGGCGCCCTGACCGTGAGCGGCATTCAAACCGCCACTGTAACCGCCGCTGTCTCAGTGCATGTCACCGCCCCGAAAATTACCTGCACGGCCAGCCAGCAAATCACACTGGATACGCCGACCGTGATTTGCACGCATCATCTCACCACAGGCAGTCTTGAGGTGAAACACGGCGGCACGATGCAGGGCAATGTCACCCATACCGGCGGCGCATTCAGTTCAAACGGTGTCATCGTTGATACACACCGACATAGCGGGGTACGCAGCGGGGACAGCACCACCGGCGGCCCCGTCTCATGAGGTATCTGGGCATGAACCGCCTGACCGGTCGGCCACTGACCGATATTGACCATATCCGCCAATCGGTCAGTGATATTTTGCTGACACCCATCGGCAGCCGGCTGGCCCGCCGCCATTACGGTTCGTTACTGTCTGAACTGATCGACGCCGCGCAAAACCCCATGCTGAACCTGCAACTGATGGCCGCCTGTTACACCGCCATCCAGCAATGGGAACCCCGCCTCACCCTGACCGGCATTAGCGTGATACCGGGCGCAGCCGGGCAAACCCAGTTGGATATTCGCGGCTATTACCAGCCTTCCCGCGATCCGATCGCCTTTTCTGTGCCTGTGAGGTGACGTTATGCCGACGATTGACTTAAGCCAGTTACCGCCGCCGAATGTGGTCGAGCCGCTGGACTTTGAAACCCTGTTTGCCGAGCGCAAAACGGCCCTGCTGGCTCTGACACCGCCAGAGCAGCGCGACGCCCTCAGCCGCACACTGGCGCTGGAATCGGAACCCATCACCAAACTGTTGCAGGAAAATGCCTACCGTGAATTACTGCTGCGCCAGCGCATCAATGAAGCGGCACGGGCGGCGATGGTGGCCTTTGCCCAAGGCAGTGACCTTGATCAACTGGGCGCCAACAACAATGTCAGCCGGTTGGTGTTGCAGCCGGCCGATAATCAGGCGGTGCCGCCCATTCCCGTCGTGATGGAAACCGATGCCGATTTTCGGGTACGCATCCCGCAGGCATTCGAGGGCTTGAGCGTTGCAGGGCCGGTCGCCTCGTATGAATATCATGCCCTCAGTGCCGACGGTCGGGTGGCGGACGCGTCCGTTATCAGCCCGGCACCGGCCTATGTCACGGTCAGTATCTTGTCCCGTGACGGGAACGGCGCCGCCAGTGCTGAATTGATTAACACCGTAAGCCGGGCGCTCAATGACGAGGACGTGCGCCCCGTGGCCGACCGCCTGACCGTGCAATCGGCGGAGATTGTTGATTATGCCATTGAGGCGGTGCTCTACCTCTACCCAACGCCGGAGTATGAACCCATCTTGCAGGATGCCAACACTCGCTTGGCACGTTATACCGCTGCCCAGCACCGACTTGGCCGCGATATCGTGCGCAGTGCCATTTTTGCCGCGCTGCATGTGCCCGGTGTCCAACGGGTTGAGCTGAAAAAACCTGCCAAGGACATGATACTGGACAAAACACAGGCCAGCTTCTGCACGCAGGCTCAGATCACGATGGGTGGCTCCGATGAATAACCGCCTGTTGCCGACCGGTTCGTCCCCGTTGGAAGTGGCCGCCGCCGAAGCCCTATCAACATTGGCCGCTGTTCCTGTGCCGATCCGTGAGCTGTGGCACCCCGACCGTTGCCCGGTGCGTTTGTTGCCGTATCTGGCGTGGGCATGGTCGGTAGACCGCTGGGACATGGACTGGTCGGAAAGCACCAAGCGCGAAGCCATCAAGGTGGCGATGTTTGTGCACAAGCACAAGGGCACCATTGGCGCCATTCGTCGTGTGGTTGAGCCGTTCGGTTACTTAATTCGGGTGACGGAATGGTGGCAGAACCAAGATCCGCCCGGCACCTTTCGGCTGGATATCGGTGTGATGGAAACCGGCATTACCCACGAAACCTACTTTGAATTAGAGCGGCTGATTTTTGACGCCAAGCCTGCGTCCCGCCATTTGATTGGGCTGTCCATTCAATTGGAAACGGGCGGCTCGGCCTATTGCGCCGTCACCGGCTACGACGGGGATATATTGACCGTATACCCCTATTTACCCCAAGCAATCACCGTCTCCGGTGCTGACATGGTCGGCGCGGCGGTACATGTAATTGACGACTTGAGGATCACCCCATGACAACAAAATACTTCGCCCTGCTGACGCAGTTAGGGGCGGACAAACTGGCGAATGCCGCCGCGTTGGGCACCAAACTGGACATCACCCACATGGCCGTGGGGGATGGTGGCGGCACCTTGCCCACACCGGACACCAACCAAACCAAGCTGGTGAACGAATGCCGCCGGGCGGCCATTAACGTTTTGAGTGTTGACCCCAAGAACACCCACCAGATTATTGCCGAACAGGTGATACCGGAAAGCGAAGGCGGTTGGTGGATACGGGAAATCGGCCTATTTGACAAAGACGGCATTTTGATTGCGGTGGGCAACTGCGCGGAGACCTATAAGCCGCAGTTACAGGAAGGCTCAGGACGGACGCAAACCCTCCGCATGGTGTTGATCGTCAGCCACACCGAAGCCGTGACGTTGAAAATTGACCCGTCGGTGGTGCTGGCAACGCGGGAATATGCCGATGCGTTGGTGAAACAGGCGATAAGTGAGCATGAGAAAAGCCGCCGCCATCCGGATGCCACGCTAAGAGAAAAAGGCTTTGTGATGTTAAGCAACGCCGTGGACAGCTACAGCGAAACACAGGCTGCCACACCCAGAGCGGTGAAAACGGCGCATGACTTGGCGGCCAAGGCCAACCAAAGCGCGAATAATGCGCTCGAAAAATCGAAGAATGGGGCGGACATCCCCAACAAAAATGAGTTTGTGAAAAACCTCGGTTTAATAGCACAAGGAACGGGCAATTCAACCATCACCGTGATGAGCCAGAAAGCGGTGACTGATCTAGCCAACAAGAAAGCCGACGCAGAGATATTCGATTCATCCGGAGCGACACGGATCTTCAACTCCCCTAAAACTCACTATATCCGTGTTTCTCATGGTGGCTACCTTGAATTTAGAAGGGTCGAAGATGATTTTAAAATTGTTCAGTTTACCCCCGATGGCATCATGACCGACGGTGAAATTCCGATTAATTTTGTCTCAGGATTTAATGAGATTTTTGTCGGCTCACTGGGGCATTTTCCGTTCCGGGCGACGCAATTGCCGAAAAAATGGTATGCGCTTAATGGTGATCGCTTCAGCATCACATCAGCGCAAGGGAAAGCATTAAAATACCTGCCGGA
>NZ_FORG01000011.1 GCF_900113945.1 Xenorhabdus mauleonii | reverse complement strand
TTGGTTTGGTGGAAGTGCGGGACAAGGCCAGGAATGCGGTGCCCAGCGGGCGCCGGGTCAACGGCAAACCATTAGCCGGGGACATCAGTCTGACCGCCGCCGATGTCGGCGCCTATAGCCGCGGGGAAACGTATAGCCGGGGTGAAATGGAGGGACGCATCGCTGAAGTGAAGGCCGTTGCCAGTCACACAATGGGGGGGATGCGAATATCTGCAATTCGGCGAAATGGAAATGGTGGCTTAGTTGCAATTGGAGGAACACCTGGCCCTTTTGGGTCGACGAGAGGCGGGACTAAAATTGATGATTCGGGTAGGTTGAAAGGTGAAGTTCTTCTTAATATCGTCACTCATACAACTAATAATGCTAGTAAAATCCAGCAGAGACATTATGCGGTAATACAATATCTGATGAATGGAGCTTGGGTCACTATTGCGGAAGATGATTTTATGACAAGCGACTTAAATACATCACATTATGAACGTGGGAGTAGTGGCCGACATTAAACCATACTTGATTTGACGCCACATACGGCGTCAATTATCAAAGATGAATATCGTTTTTATAGTGGTTGTTTCGGCCACGGGATATCAGGTGCAGATGATGTGTCTAGCGCCTCAACTGCATCCACATAATCCAGCCATTGGTTTAATCGCTGGCGTTCCTCTTCGGTAATCCGTCCCAGTAATAATTTTGAATGCAATGTTTGCATACGTTGTTGCCCGTCAGACATTAACTCCTGTTTGATGCGATTAGCTTCCAGTTGGGCTTCCTGCGCTAATTTTTGGGCGTCTTTTTTGACAACCTTGCCATTATCAACATGATATTGATTGATATACAATTCGCCTTCAAATTCTATTTCTATCACACTGGCATAGTAGGGACATAATCGTGACACATCATTTGATGTCCTGACTATGGTGCCATCCGTGTAATATTCCACTTTTAATGTGTCATCTCGGTATTTTTTCTGGCACTCATACCAATCCTGACCGTCATCGGAAATCAAATAAATGACGTTTTCACCAAATTTAGGATTTTCTGGTGTATATTCTTTGAAATTTTTTATATTAAGCATTGTCATATATTAATGATTATTGTTTTTAATAAATCATTGTTAATAAGATAGATTTAATGGTTTTATAAATTAATATCTGCCATCTGAATAGAATCTACCTAGGGGGATTAGATGCAGTATCTAAGTTGGTTATTTTATATTCATCGTCAGCGATATTAACCCATTGACCATTTATAAAATATTGTAACGAAGCGAATTGTTTTTGCGTCCAGACAACAGCATTATTACCTCGACTTCCATTATTATCATGATGATAGATATTCAGAAATATTTCACCTTTTAATCTGCCACTATCATTATAAGGCGCTATTACTTTGCCTTTGGCACCTCTCCACCAAAGATGGCCATTAACATACTCATTAATGGTAGACCTGTCTAAAGAGGTAAATCGACAATTAGATAACCTCATTCCGCTAATGCTATAAGACTTCGATGCGTTTTTAGCGTCATTAACCCGGGCATCGACTTCCCCGCGGCTGTAGGCGCCGACATCGGCGGCGGTCAGACTGATGTCCCCGGCTAATGGTTTGCCGTTGACCCGGCGCCCGCTGGGCACCGCATTCCTGGCCTTGTCCCGCACTTCCACCAAACCAAGGTTATTAATAAACGCATTCTTATCGGGAATATCCGCGCCATTCTTTGATTTTTCGAGGCGGTTATTGGCGTTATTGTTGGCGTTGTTGACCACGTTTCTGACGTCATTAACACGGCCATCGATTTCCCCCCTGTTATAGGTTTCGCCTTTGCTGTACGCGCCGACATCACCGGCAGTCAGGGCAATATCACCGGACAGCGGTTTACCATTGACTGTGCGGCCAGACGGAACACGCCCGTTGGCGTTGATATTGGCACTGTCAGCGATGTTTTTGGCATCGTTGACCAGTTTGCCTGTATTACCCAGCAACTCTTTTCTCAGTTGGTTGATTGCTTTTGAATTGGCGGCGATCCCCTCTTCGTCGCTGTTTGTTTTCTCACTTAATGTGATACCAACGGTTTGAGCAACGCGATGGGACGTATCAATCATGGCGTCTGTCACTGCCTTAGCATCCATCGGCACGTTAACGCGACACAATTCTAATTGGTTGTCAGATATGCCCTGAGAAACGTCGATAACGATGATATGAGCCGCTTTGATCGTGGAGGACGCATTCACTTGGTTGGTGGCCTTACCGAACTCGAAATTGGCTTCAAGCGCAATAATGCTGGTTTTACTGGCCGGAACCGGCACAAGGACATCTTTCACCTGTTGAATGGAAATCTGGTTTTTGCCGACGTTGATTGAGGCTGCGCCCTGCCCATCGTTCTCAGAGGATGAAGTAATCATCACCGACAGGCCAGTGCCCGCTTTGGCCTGAAAGCCGGTATAAATGCCCGCTCTCAAAATCCCTTTAAATTTCCGGTTTAAGGCACTGGACGTATAAGGCTCCAAATATTGCATATCGGCTAACAGTGGCAGGGATCCCCTGTCACTGGACAATACAGCCGCTTCGTTGATGACTTGGGACATTAGGCTACCTTCTGCTCGATGGTCATTAAGGCCGTAAATAATTTGCCTTTATGCAGCGTGTCCTGTTGGCAACACAGGACACCAAAAATATTACTTTTGTTATCCACCAGTGCCAGTGTATTGAAATCAAAGGCGGTATCATCGGGCAGATCGGCTTCAGGAATGGTTGCATTGATTGAAATGGTACTGCCGGAGACGGTACAAATCAGCGTGCATTCGGCGAATTTTTTCAACAAGTCCGTATTGGCAAAATCCAGCGGAATATCAGCAATGTCCCAGCCCCCGGTTGGGTTTGGGGTGACCAGGGTGGAAGTCCCAAACCAGCCTTTGGTTATCACGAATTGGCCGTTAACACCGATGGCGGATTCCGCGCGGCGGCTGTAATAATATTTCAATAACTGACCTTTATAGAGCTTTCCGTTGGAGACGGAGGCGAGAGCATCTGCCATAAAACAACCTAATTATGTGTATTTTATGGCAGTATATTTGAACTATAATTTATTACAGAAACCCTTAGGATTGATCAGAGATTCATGGTGTTTTATAACGTTGCTTCAGTGCCTCACCATACTCAAGGGCAATTGTGCTAATTGAGGCTAAATAATCGTTTTTATTAACCTCAACCTTAAAAACAACCCCCTTGTTCGCCAACTATTCCTAGTCGGATATTTTGGGTTATGTAGGGCACTAACGCTGGTTCAGTACCTACTACACTCAAGAGTAATTGTGTCAATTGAGGCTAAATAAATCGTTTTTATTAATCTCAACCTCAAAAACAACCCCCTTGTTCGCCAACTATTCCTAGTCGGATATTTTTGGTTATGTAAGGTACTAATGCTGGTTCAGTACCTACCACACTCAAGAGTAATTGTGTCAATTGAGGCTAAACAAATCGTTTGTATTAACCTCAACCTCAAAACAACCCCCTTGTTCGCCAGCTATTCCTAGTTAGATATTTTGGGTTAAGTAGGGAAGTGACGCTGGTTCAGTATCTGCCAAACCCAAGGGAAATTGTGTCAATTGAGTCTAAATAAATCGTTTTTATTAACCTCAACCATAAAAACAACCCCCTTGTTCGCCAACTATTCTTAGATAAATACTATTTTTACGATGTCTTTAAATGCGTGTAAACCGTCATGTGGAAGTTGTACCTCCATTGCGCCCGACGGGAATTCATAACTACTCATTTTCCCATCTGAATAACTCACCAGACAGCCTCGCTGTCCCGTCATTTCAAGCATAATCCGACCGGACTCCTCTCTCAGGCGGATGTCACCCATAAATACCGGGGGGGCAAGAACGTTGATATCCAGTGCCCACATATCTAATGGGACTTCATCCATGTTTAAGCGGGTGGTTTTTGTTTTGAATTCGGCCGGTGTCATACTGAATGAAAGTTCGGAGCCTGCCTGCACCTTTTTAACCTGGTCGTGTTTTTCCGGTATCGCACTGATGCTGACTTGTTCCGTTTTGCGGTCAAGGTAGACAGCCTCGCTGTGGGCTGCCAGTGGTACTTCATAAAGCACAAACTCCGGCATCACACAGTACGTAATTTTTTCTACCTGGGCGATTTTTTCCGCCGGAATAGGCAAACAGGCTTTTTCTGCCCAGGAGGGAAAGGAATAGCGTGTTGTCCCCTCCCCTGTTAATGACACCAGGCACCCGTAATGCCCTCCTGTCGTTATCCAGATTTGGTTATCAACGAGGATTAACCGGGGATCCGGTTGTGTGCCAAAAGGCACGGGAATAATCGGGGGCGTGTGGTGCAAGTCCAGCGCCCACGCATCCAGCGGCATTTCATCAAAACGATAAGCCGTTTGTTTCAGCGGGCGAATGATGGCACGGATGACCTGATTGGGCACGGCTAACTGCCGGGTGCTGCCTGACAATAGGTTCAGCGCATCCTGAAATTGAAAATTGGCATCAATGAGTACATGGAGTTGTTCGAGAATCAGTGATTCGGCTTCCTCGGTGATGGTGAAGTAAAAGAAAAAATGGAAGCCGTTAAACACGATTTCTAAGGGGATCAGGGGCGCGATGATTTGGTCGAATTGCCGTGTGAGCCGGCTGAACAACTTGGCCTGCTCTTTGTAGCCATACTGTTCATACAGCGTGTTGAGCGAGAGCTGGATAACACCGCGTGACGTCAGGAAAAATTCGCCATACTTGGATTGGGCGGCATCGGCCAGGTTCTTCGGGAGGAACACTGTCCCGTAGGGAAAATGCATCTGATCGACGGGCGCCCACAACGGTTCCCATTTGGCCGGCAGGTTGTTAAATTCCCGCCAGAAGGTGGAGGAGATGGGGCGTTCCGTGCCTTTAAAATGGATCTCATCCAGCCTCTGGGAGAGCAAGACCGGTTTGCTCTTCTCGTTTTCTGTCCGGATGATAAAAAATTTCCCCAGCTCTGCAACGCGCTTATCCAGATCTTCAGGGTGCATGGTAAAGATCGACTTCCGGTTGGAAATCCGTTCCAGCAAGGGCTCTACCGTGGCTTCCAAGACGGCTTGTAAGCTGTCCGTAAATTCACACCACAGCGTCGATTTTTGCTTTTCAGGTGTCAGCCTGTTCTTCAACCAATCCTTAATCATGTCCGGCCTTAATAAGAGATATCAAACACTGAATGTTCAGTATCGAGATAGATAAAATCGTTCAACTGGGTGGCTTCCGTCATACCGATGACCTCAATGTTGAATTCCACCAATACGCCCAGTGATTCAACGCACGCCCACAGGTTATTGACCCGTATCTGTTCAAAGTCACCGGTGCTGTTTGCATCAAAGGTACTGGCATCGCGTCCGAACTGGGTGGTTAAGCGTTCACGGAGTTGGTTTTTGGCGTCAGAGATAATGACGCTTTTACGGGCGATCCCCGTGAGCTTTATCGTAAACGGCAATTCGTGCGAATCGACATAAACGAATTTTTTGTTCAGCGCATTGGGGATGGATTCTAAGGCATCTAAAATTTCTTTTTTCAGCCATTCCTGAGTAGATTGCGGTTTATGGCCACAAATAAAAATCGCGTTAATGTTGTTCAGATCTTTAATGCCGGTGGCTTTTTCCTGTTGCTGCTCTCCCCAGATGTTCAGCCAGGAGGTGCCGACAATTTTTGACTTCAGGTAAAACTTATAATCCCCGCCCCAGACGACCTGATCGTCATACGCAATGTAGTATTGGGCACGGTTCCTGATTTCTTCCGTGGTTTCACTGCCGGCGCCGCCGGTGATCGGGGAGGTGGTCACAATGTCTAAGCGGTGGGTGAAGGGCGAAAAGGCATTTGACGGTATCAATTTTTGGCCTTCGACCAGGGTGATATCACCAGCACTGCACCAAACGTGAATATCAATGAGACTGCCCTCCGGGGGCTTTTTACCGATAGAGCCATCCCCAAAGCGAATGCCTAACTGCTCGGTCGGTTTGTAAAACAGCACATAGTTCTGGCTGGTGCCGGTGGCGAGACGAAATTGCGGGTTTTCTTCCCATAATTCTTCAACCCCGTCAATGGTGACATAGACGTCGATTTTGACGCATTCGGCGGTCAGGCTCTTCGGCAGGGTGACCGACATAAAATCCTCTTCCTGCTGAACGACTTTTGTGACGTTGACAATTTCCATTTGTTTGATGCTGATATCCTTTATCGTCTCCCCGGCGGGAATATCTAACACATCCAGGATCATGTAGGGGTATTGTTGTTCAGACAAGTAAGTTGAAAACGCCGGCAGCTGGATGCGCTCGGCGGTGTTATTGCGCACGGCGGCAAGACCGTGGCTGGGGGTAATTAACCGGCCGACATAGCCTTTATCTTCTGCAGCGGCCAGAATGGAGGAGCGTTTGGTGGCGGTTGAAATAAACCCTTCCGCCAAGGCGCGTTCGGCAAAGGTTTGGGCGTAGTAAATAACCTGGGCACCAAAAATCGCCATCATTTTGACAAATTGGCTGTTGGTAAAACGCGCCCACCAGCTATTTTTTTGCAGTGTTTCGTTAAATTTGTCGAGCAAGTCCTGGATTGTCATGAATCCCCCTTTTGAAGTCCAATGGTGACGGTGCCAGTTTGTATTTGAAAGGTGATGATGTACATGTCGATGGCCTCGCGGGCGGGGGCGCAACGTATCCCGGACAGGCTGATTTCGGCGATGTCAGCCCGTAATTTGGAAATCAAACGATTTTCAATAAAGACGGCCACCAGCTGATTGGTGGGCTCATGTTTGAATTCCACCAAGGGGTTACCCCACTCCGGCAACCCGTAGATACTGCCTACCGGTGTCCGCAGCCATTCCTCCAATCTTGCCGGCAAGGCTTCACTTTCCCCGGTCTTGAGGGTTAAGCCCCCGGCGTCTATACGTAACAAGCAGTCAATTTCATTCATCGTCAGCTATTCCTGTCTCTGAGCATTTCGGCGAGTGCCTCGTTGGCCGCCCCCAACGGGATATCGCTTCGCGGGGCGGGTTGTGCGGTGTGAGTGGTGGTATTGGGATCTTTTCCGTTGCTGTTGGCTTCTTTCTGAACGCCGATCAGTTTTTCGAGTGAGGCCGCTATTTTTTGCAGTTGGGTCAGCATGGCGCTGTCTGCGTTGCTGGACGATTTATCACGGGTCACCGGGGTTTTTGCCCCACTGGCGGCCAAATCTGTCACCGTGGGCAGGCGGCTTGGCAGGGTCATATTCACGGGCTGGCGAACCGTGTTGGCGACGGTATCCACCAGGCCATGCACACCGCTGTCAATTTTTTGGGAAAGCCTGCCCGTCAGGGGCGACATCGCCTTGATTGTGTCGTTATCCAAGCCCATTTTTCCCAGCATCCCGTCCAACATCCCACCGCTGGAAAAACCTTGGGTCAGGCTTTTAACGGTATCCCCCGCACTGGGTAAGACGATATCCGCCAGTGCCTGTGAAAAGCCGCCCGGCATGGGTTGGGGGGGCGTTGTCGGGGGCTGGATGATCCCCGTTGCCGGCGTAACGGGCAGGCTATTTTTAGGGTGTGTCGTAGCGGGCAATAAGGGGGGAGTTGACAGCCAATCAGCCATGTTGATCGGCTGGCGCAGGCTATCGGCCATGCCCCCTATCATGCCGTGGACGCCGCCGTCAATTTTTTGGGAAAGCGCGCCCGTGAGGGGCGACATCGCCTTGATCTTGTCGTTATCTAAGCCGATTTTCCCCAGCATCCCGTCCAGCATGCCGTTGCTGGAAACACCTTGGGTCAGGCTGGTGACCGTATCGCCGACACTGGGCAAGACAAGATCAGACAGCGCTTGTAACGTGTCTGAAAAGGAGGGCAAAAGCCCGCTTTCCATGGCCGCGGGTAGGGATTGTTGTGCTTTCTCCGCGGGGGGCGGGGAGGTGACCGGTATCGCCTGATTGACGTCATTGACAGAAACCACCGGTATCGCCGTTTTCTCTGTCGGCTCGGCGGTTCTCGCGTCATTGTCGGTACCTGTCGGCATGGCTGAGGGGGTTGATACCGACGGGCGTTCTTGAGGGCTTTGTGCCGATGCCAGGGGATCGTGAAGGTGGGATCCACGCCGTTTCGCTTTATTGGCTTGGGCGATCTGGTCGGCAGGCAGCATGGCTGTGTGTAACCCAGCGGGCAGCTCTTCCGCCCGGACATTCTCCGGCAGGGTCAGCCCGGCGTCCGGCCTGTTCAGGCGAATGCCGGCAACCTGGTTGCTCTCTAACTGCTTCGTGATTTTGTCGTCTGCGATGTGGCGGACGTTTTTGAGGCTGTGCCAAAAGCCGCTTTTATCCTCCCCGGGTGGTTTCACACTTTGGGCGCCCGATTCAGGCGTTATCCGGGTTTTTGCCGGTGTGCCGGCCTGTTCTGGCGAGCTGAACTGATCATGGGAGGTAATCGCCTGGAGCCCTTTTTCTGCCCGTGCGGTATTCACCTGTGCCAGCGTTTCCGGATTAAATTGGCCTACCCATGCCCGGGCGGATGCGTCGCGGGTACCGATAGCCTTTTTGATAAAGTCATCGGTCACCTGGGGATTGCCCCCCTCAATGGTTGAAATTGCCCTTATCATTTTGGTCATGGTGTCAGGGTCGGACAGGTTTAATTGCTGATCGGCCTGCACGCCTAATGCTTTGGATAAATTGGCAATGTAGGCGTCGGTGTTATTTTCGTTTTTAGGGGCATATCGCGTGATGATTGATTCAACGGTGTCGAGCTTTTGATAACCCACGGCTTTTGAGGTGCCATTCGCATAGGACGAAATCTGATTAGCCAGCGCCCGCATGCCTTCCTCTGGTGTCTCGAACTTAGCGAACCGTCGCTGACCTTGGGCGTTGGCGTCTTCAAGGCGCGCGCCCTTTTGTCCGACATAGGCCAGGTTGCCAAAATTATTGTTACGGAAATTACGGTTGTTGGCATTTTTGCCGCCAATGTTCAGGCCATCGCCAAGCTGATTGTGGGCGGGTGTCGTGGGGCTAAACGCCGTGGTGGGCACGGTTTTACCGTCTTGGCCGATTGCTGTGCCCAGCTGGGGCGCTTGGCTGGCTAATTTATTAATCGCCTGGGTGGTGTTGTCTGCGCCTTCAATGATGGCCTGAACCAGCTCAGCCATCTCTGACGGGCTTTGTGTGACCGATTTTTCCTCTGCTTTTTTCTTGTCGTCACCAAACGAGAATAAATTCAGCACATCAGTGACTTTTTTATCTAATCCTTTGGCAATGTCGCCGGCATCAAAGGTCAGCGCTTCCGATACCGTGTCCATCCCCAGCCATTTTGCGCCGTCTGCCAGTAAACCGGCAGAGCCGGACACCAGCCCGCCCAGGTCAGCTACATTGGCGAGGGCATACTCGGTTTGCTGGCGTGTGGTCACGCCTTGATCGTCGTTGAGGTTAAAGGTCTTGCGTTGGGCGTCGGTATCGGTAAAACCGTCATAGGCATCCCAGCCCACCCCGATGGCCGTCCCGACGATCGGCACGGCTTTCAATGCGGTTTTTCCCACGACTTTGCCCACGGTTTTGGCCGCACTTTTCCCTGCCCCGGCTTTGGCAGCCCCCGTTTCTATGGCTTTTTCTGTGCCTGTTGCGGCGGTTTTTTGGGTCGCCTTGTCACTGATTTTATCTTCGGCGCTGTCCAGGATGGCTTTTCCGGCCATGACGGTGCCCGCCGTGCCGGCAACGGCGGCTGTGGCTTTGGCGGCGCCCTTTCCGATGCTGTTGAGTTTATTTTTGTTTTTGGCCTTTGTTTTTTTCTTTTTCTTGTTGTCCCGGCCATCCACATCAATTTCAACTCCGCTGCCATGGTTGCCGCCGGTGCGGGATGGAGACAATAAGGATTTGAGCTTACCCAGCCCCAGTGCGGACAGGATAGCCGCCCCCAGTTTGCGCCCGATTTTTTTTCCGATGGATTTGATAGCCAGGGCGCTGAAGAGTGTCCCCAGCATGCCGTCGCCCTGCTTTCCGTGATTTTTATCCACCAATGCTTCAAGTAAACCAATGACCTTCTCGTCCTGAGTCTGCGCCCGTTTGGTCTGTTCCTTGATCGCCTTGGTCTGGTCATGCTGACCTTGTGTAGCAAAGGCGTTGGCGGATTTTGTCTGCTTTTCATGCCCGAGTGACGGGGCGGGAATGGGCGACCGGGTCACGGCCGGCTGTGTTGTGGCGGGCTGGATTGCCTTGCGCTGGCCTTTCACCCAGTCATGCAATGACACCACATTATTGACCGCGCTGGACGTGACATTCATCGCCTCTTTGCCCGCCTTCCAGAACGATCCACCCGCAGAGCCCACGACATCCAAGGCGCTCCCGTCCTTGGCCTCGGTCAGTGCCTTGCCTGATTGCCCGATCATCCCGCCGAGCTTATGCAAAAAACCGGCCTGCATTTTCACGGTGTCTTTGTTGTCCTGTTGCCGGGCTTGGCGGGCGTTAAGGGCGTCGCTTTTGTCTTTTGAGGCAAAACGGCCTGACGCCGTTCGCGGCTGTTCGGCGGGGCGTGTTGCGGTGGTCGGGGCAGTTTCATGGCTTGTTTTAATCTTATTGGCCGCTACGGCAGCCCGCGCTTTTTCCTTTCCGTTCAGCGCGTTTTTATTGTCCAGATAGGTTTTAAATGACACGGTATTGGACGGCGTGTCAGTGGCATTATTTTTGTGTGTTACTTGTGTGTCGTCTATTTGGCTGTCGTTCGCCTGCGGCGGGTTTTTTGTCGGTGTTTTGTCCGCCTCAACCAGTTTTAGCCCCAGGGCATTAAACGGTGTTTTGTTTGCGACGCTGCGTGATGGTCGGCGGATCATTACCCCCGCGTCACCCACATTGGCCTTGTCTTTTTCGCTGAACAGGTGACGGATATCCGTGCGGATATCGGCCAGGGCGGACAATTCCGCCTCACTGGCGTTTTCAATTGCCTCAATGATACGTGCCTGTTCTTGTCGCTTTACTGCTGTGTTGACCATGTTGTTATCACCATCACGTGTTTTTCTTGAACTTTTCTTCCAGCGATTCATTCATTTTGAACGCCCGCCATTCCGGCAGCCGGTCTATATCGCCGGTGGGTTGATTGCCGTAAAGTGCCAGGTTAGTTGTTAATACCAACCATCCACTGAGATCTAAAGTCTGGAAAGAAGTGGTGATTCCGAAAGGGGGTGTACAGCTGCGTAGCGTGGCTGGCCGTACCCTCCTTACCGGAATGGGGACAAGTATGCTGAGGTAATAACAGGTGGGCGGTGCCTCTTTCAATCTTCATCGCCAGCCCATGGGCAAGGCGGCGGTTCATGAGTTCAATACGGGCGATTAGCGGTGAAAACTCCGTATCCAGTGCCATCTGCTTGATCAGTTCGTAACGGTGCTGGGCGGCGCCCAGAAAGTCTTCCGGTTGTTCGGCCAAATGGGCTTGGTGGGCGAATTCCATGATCCGGAGATTAACCCGTTCATTGTGATAATCCGGGTGATCCTCGGGGGGCAGGTTATTGCGGGTGGTTTCGAGGTGTTCCATGGCTCGGCCGTCCAAGGGCTTCAGTACCCAGACTGTTGGCTCGCCGTTGACGGGAAGGGTGACGGTTTCAAAGGGCTCTACGGTCAAGACCCCGGCGGCCATATCCAGATCCCGGGCATCATAATCGTAGTAGTGTTCTTGTTGACAATGTGAACAGGCATAAGACACGGTGAGCGTGGTGTTGATTCTGGAATTACAAAAAATCCACCAGAGCGCCGTGCGGCGGTCTTGGGCTGTCCAAAGGGCGGCATCCTGCGGATTTTGGCCGTCCTGAATGTCATTCAGATAGCGGGTGGTCAGCACTTCTTCCTGCTCCGGATCTGTGCCGCTGTAAGACATCGCATCGGACACGTTGGGCATGCGAAAACGGATGTCGACATCCGGCTGGGAGGGCAGGGGAAAATCAGGAATTTGCATACATAAGCTCGTTAAAATTTAATCACATCGCCGGCACTGAGCTTCCCAGGTACCGACGTGCGCAAGGCACCGCCCATGACGGTAGCGAGGCCATTGTCTGTGGATGACGTTTTAATAAAGGTCAGCGGATAGGACAGGAATTCGGTCACCTGATCACGGGCGCGGGTTGTCTCACCGCGGGACAGGGGAAAGACGTCAAATTCGCTCTCCAGTTCGATACCGCCGCTTTGCATCACGCGATAGAGACGTATCCCCATGGCATAGTCCGCCGGCAGATTAACGGTGCCATCCCCGTTGGTGACACGATTAGCCCGCTCGTCAAACCAGCGGGCAATTACCCCGTCTTCCGCGTCTCGGACGGTGACCGTGATTGTCCCCGCTGCCCGGTGGGTGGGTTTGTTGAACACGACGGCACCAATCTGTTTTGCCTCGGTTTCTATCGTGACGGAATCGTACGTGATGTCTTTCGCGAACATATCCAACCCATTCAGCCCGTCGGCTTCAATCGCCCATTGCCACCCTTGCGCATAGCGAATGCGCAGGGCAGCGTGGGCGATGGATTTCGCCTGGCGAAACTCATCATTGATGCCTCTCACGCCGCCGGTGCTGCCGGCAAGCACGGAGGCTGAGCGCTCCAAGATCTTACTGATAAATTGATTGCCGACGGCCTTACCAAAGCTGGACAGGCTGTTGTAGCCCAGCGATTTGCCGATGCCACTGAAGATCCCCATGATTTTCTCCTTACGGCATTAAACTGGCGCCGGTGATAATGGCGCGGTTAGCCGACATTTTGTCTTCCAGATCGACCTTGCGTTGATACAGGGTGGCTTCATCGGGCAGGTGACTGACATCCAGCTTGCCGGATACCGACACCCGGCGCTTACGCTCCGTGTTTTGGATATCAATCAGGCAAGCGAGATAATTTTCCAGTACCCCACAGAGACTGGGGGGGATCACCCAATGAGCTAAATCACAATCCCGCATATTGGCGAGATACACCAATGTCAGCGGATAACGTTCATCGCCCATTAACTCGAGTTGTAATGCGCCTTCATAAGGCTCTGCGAACACAAGGGCGCTGCGCTTATCAATGACATGGACTAATTCAAGGTAATCCTCCGGGTAGGGCAGGGTTACCCCTGCCATTTTTTCGATATGGATCCGTTTAATGAGTCCCGCGCGATCTTGGTATTCGGTCAGTGCCTTAATCAGCATCCCTTGCAGGGTGTCCTCTTCCACGACCAGCAGTGGCCGGAATTGCGTTTTAACTGACGCTAAGAGTTGCCTCGGTGTCATGGGGGATTATTCCTGCCAGTTGTACACCGCGCGCATGGACGGGCGCACAACGGCGGTGACATCTTCAGACGCCAGGTCAACAGCGTCACAATACAATTTCACCATTTCATAGGATCGGACAGGGTTACCCCATTCGCCATCCTTGGACTCACTGGCCAGGTAAATATCGATGTCGATATAGGCTTTTTCCAACACCCATTCTTTGACCGCGGCCAACACCACGCCGTCGATGGTTTCCGCACACTGAAACTGAAATTCGCCCTGGTTTCTGAAGACACCGTGCTGGTTGATTTTGACGCCGGACGGCGCGTAATCTTCCACGTCTTCACGGGTAAACTCCCCGAGCTGCGTCGTGCGGATCAAAATGGAAAGATGCTCATACCCCTTGATGACCATCCAATAATCGGCACCGATGAGACGTTCCCCCGCAGCCTTGGATTGGTTAAACCGTTTTTTCAAAAACGCCTTATTGGCTTTACTGTTACTGAAACCTGCCATTGATTCACTCCATTAAATAAACATGTAAGGGATTTCGGATCTGTTTTGCACCTGCATGCCGGACAGCGAGAGCGTCACGGTATTGTGGGTGTAATACCCGTCCGCTGTTTTCGGCGCATCCAGCTCGAAGCTCACTTCCTGGATCACCACATCCGTGAGTTTCAGACGGCGACCGATATCGATAACGACCGGCTCCGGGCGCCTGCCGCCGGGCATGACAACACCCAGCTCCGGTGAGGCCATCTGCAACAACGTCATGATGGCGGACTGCACTTCGACCCGGGCATCCTGCTTGGCCATAAAATGCAAGGGCAGGGTGATTTGCGGCGGTTTTTGCCCTTGCCACACCATGAGGGAGTTAATCCGGGTCACCGACGTACTGTCGGTCATCACCTGTGCACCATTGGCAATCGTCGATATCCCCGCCATCGACCCAATGGAATCATTCTCAAAGGGCGATTCCCACAGCGATTGCAGCGTCGCCATGGCACCGTCGCCGATATACCCCACCACCATGGACTCCGCGTTGGTGATATACGCCTTGAGATAGGGGCTGATACCATCCGGCATGACTGCACCACAAATCATGACATTCCCCTTATGCCGCCCACGATGGCGCGGGCGGCGTTGTTGTTACAAACCGTGCTTTTTACGGACAAGATTGGATTTCTTACGGGCTGTCTTGGCCGACGCGGTTTGCGCTTTCATGCGCGCTTTTTTCAGGGCGCTTTTTTGGGCGGCACTGAGGCGGCGCGGGCGCGGTTGCTTGCGGATCAACTTCACCACCCCATTGCGTACCACTTTGATGCTGGCTTCCATCATTGCCCCGTCGTCATCACCGGTGACCGCGAATTCCGCAATGGCGTCGTCCTCGTCATCGGGCGAGACGTCAATGGCAGACAACACCGCATCAGCCGCATCGTCATCCGCGTTGTCGATCATGGCGGTGACATCACGTTGGCTGGCGCCCATGGCCACCGCGGCATCGGCCATCAGCCCTAACCACAGGTTGTAATCGTCGATTTGCGCGTCGGTGAAATCGTCGTCGCTGTCCGGCGGGATATCCGCCAGTCCCAGGGCGAACTCATCAAAGGCATCGAAGGTGCCTTCGCCGTTTTGCGCCCAGTCAATCACCGCCGCGGCGGCAATGCCCCGGGCATCCTGCCCTGCTTTTTTGTAGACGGCTTCCAGCAGCATCGCTTCAGACAGGGAAGGATTTTCGTCAGAGGGCGGTGACGGCATTTCCCCGGTAACCTTGGCCTGGTTGGATTCCAGCATCGCCATTTGGCCGACGGGGGTCGCGTATGCGCTTAACTGAGATGATTGCAGCGCGCCGCGTGTGAATAGACCTTTACTCATTTTTTTTACCTACTGATTATGGAATTAACACCGGTTCAGCAACGATCCGGCGTGATACCCCGGTCGGGCAAACGGCGTATTTGACGTGCCACATATCAAATGCATCTTGTGTGACGGTGACCACGTAGGGCGCGCTGCCGTCTTCCTGATTGCGGGGGGCAACCAGCGCCTCTGACGCCACAAAACGATCTAGCAGTCGCGGAATTTCCCGTTCTAGGCCACGGCGGGTCACGCCATCCGGCTCATTTTTGAGGGCGTTGCCCACCTCATAAACCAGACGGGCAATCGCATTCAACGTGCTGTTGACATGCTGATACCGGAGGTAGTTTTTCTTGGCGTAGGTGGTTACGGCATCGTCAATCATGACGGAGCCATCAGAGGCAAACCCCACGGTGTTGATGCCCTGATTGGCGTAGCGGTTGCGGTCTATCTCCGCGGCCGCAGGTAACGGTTTGATTTTTTTACGCAGGAGAATGCCGCGTGACTGGCCAGCCGGGGATAGGTGATAACCGCCGACATCCGCCACCATGGCGACCCCTTTCGCCTTCGCGGTAAAGGCATCCCCCGATAAACCATACACCACCTGGGCACCGGAAAAATCATCACGACAGCTATAGGGGAAGTGGTAACGGCAAATATGGGCATAGCTGCCAAATCCCTGATCACTGGCCTCCTTGATGGCCTGCGCCGGCATCAGGTTCGGCGGGAGATCACAGAACATGTCAACCCGCACGTCATTGGCCAATTTCGCCAATTCAGATAAGGCCGTGGCGTCATAGCAGCCCAACGAGAGAATGGCGGTGTAATTCACCATGGCAGCGCCGAGTACCTTGATGGCATCCAAATACGCGTCGCTGCCAATGGGTTGAGTGATATCCCCGTCAGATCCCCCGATAAACGGCTGATCTTCAAAGCCCGGATACGACGGCGGCAGGGCGTCTTCGCCAAAGCCCATAATGGCACGGAGGCGATGGGTGTTGTTTTCCAGTGCAATCGGCAGGTACGCCGGATTGCCCATGTCATCCACCGCATCCGGCTGTAATGACACCGGGATGCTGTCCAACGTCACTTTATTCCCTAAATCATCGACTTGTTTTAGGGTCAGGGTATACATGCCTTCCGCGTCGGGATGCTTTGTCATGGATAACGTGCGGTTGGCGGAGGCGTCCCCGTCATCCACGTAGATAGAAAAATAGGCACCGCCCACCCCCATCGGCTCCCGCCTGACCGGATCGGAGCTGGCAAAGAGTGCCGGCTGTTCAAAGTTATTGTTGGCTTTCATCAAGCTTAACATCGGGATCCGCATGCCCTTGGGCGCGACGCGCACCACATACCCATTGCCGCCTTGCAAGGCTTGGTTGACATGCCGGTAGGATTCGAAATGGACGCTGGAATGCGGGTGAATGGGATCCCCCAAGACTTTTTGCAATGTCGCGGGGGTCACCAGCTGCACGGTGTTGGGTTTGCCGCGCTTTGTCACCACCACCCCGGCAAACACCGAGGCGCCCCCGGTGGCGTGGGTAAACGTGGCATCCGCATTGGGCGGCATAATCGCCACGCCGGCGGCCTGACTGATAGCGAAAGGAATTTTATTCATGTGTGAAGATCCCTGACGACGCCTCATCTGGCGTCGTCATCAATGAAATTTAATCAGTGGTTTTTTTGTTTCGTTTTTTTTCGCTCTCTGATTCTGACGAACCCGGCTCGGTTTGTTCTTCTTGTGCCGCGGCGATGCGGGACGTTTTACCCTCCGCAATGAGCTTGCCGGTGAGCATGTCGATAGCCCCGATCTTGGTGTTGGTCAGCGTGAGTTTGGTGAAATACTTTTCACCGTTTCGGGGGTGAACTTCATTCACGGCAGAGCCCCACAAGGTGGTGCGGTTGATAAGCGAGGTAGTGGTCGGATGCACGAACGGAATGGCCGGCACGGCATCCCCGGCAATTAAACCGGCATCGCCGATATTGTCGCCCCGGCCGTAGAAGAAAATGTCGTTTGGTGAGAACTGACAACCTTCCTGGGACAATTGATGACAGACCGCCTCCGGGACTTCAAAAATACGGTATACCCCAAATAACGTACCGATAAATTGAATGCGCGGCGATTGGACATAGCCTTCAGACGGTTTAAAGTACGTTTCCGGCATGGATTTAATGAAGTTGGCCGCCGCACCGCCCGCAAACCCGCCACGGATACCCGTTTTTTTCGTCCGGTTCGTCATTTTGGTGGATTCGTTGGTGATGGCGGATTTCAACAGGGCAACGTAAGAATCCCATTGCTGGGTTGTTGGCAAGGCAATATCGAATTCACTGCCGTGAATGGTATGGAAGACAATCTTACGCAAGCGCATCATGTCAATTTCATGGGACAACCAGCTGCGCACGGAGGAGAACTGCAAGGAAGCCAAATCCAGACCAAATTCACGTCTAGCATCCATCAGTGATTGGATCGTGTGCTCTGCGGCCAACACATATTGAGAGGGCACCACTTCCCATTTACGCATCCCGTGGTTAATCAATGAAATTAACTCGGCTTTTTTCTCAATATCGATTTCAACTGTAACAGCTAACTCTGTGCCTTTTGCTGGCGGTTTTCCGCCATTGAAATCGACGGTGATTTTCCCTTTGGAATAATCAATGGTGCCGGTGGCGGAGTAAGTGGCACCAGAATGATCCTGATTATCAAAGTAAACCTTGCCTGATTTGTTATCACGGTCAGAGCGTTTGCGGTTGATCATCAATACGGTACGGCCGGCACGAATAGGCATCGTCTGGCCTTCTTGCGTTTGGGCAATATCAAATTCGAATGATCTTTTGCTGCCGTCCGGTTGCTGTGATCCCGGGAAGATATAGGTGCGGCTCATTTGTGAGTAAACACCGGCAGATTGCATATTCAGCTCATCACCGATGTTATAGGAGCCAAATTTAGAACCGGCGACGTTGAACACTTCATAGATATATGACTCGTCGCGTTCGCAGGGCACGAATGTACAGGCATCACCCGTGGTTGCGCCTAATGCTGTCGGCAAAATCAGGGCGGCAAAAAGTGCTTGGCGCATTACGCCTTCACTGGTGGACATATCCGCTTTGACACTTTCGAACATCGCGGCACCGACACCCTCATGTTTTTCTGCCGCGGCTTCTAAGATCAAACGTTCACAGGCCTGGTGGCAGTTGGCCAGCATCTCAGATGACGGGTAATGGCCGTTGCGGTCGCTGTATTCCGCCAGACTGTCCGCCCAGGCGCTGGCGACCTGTCCGACATATTCCGCGTTCATGCCGTCAAACATCGGCACTGTTTTAGCTGCTTCTAAAATACTGTCATAGCGCTCCTGTGGATCGTCGATAAACGCCCCATCCCGAAATTGGGCATGGGCTGCAAAGGAAAGGACTTGTGCAGCGCGCTCGTTTACGTCTTTCTGACGTTCTTTGAATTCTTTAATGTTAGTACTCACCGTAATGTCCCTGTTCAGAGTGCGAAGATACGGGAGTTAGCTTTTCGACGTGTTTAGAATAGGTTAACTACAATTTCCAATCATCATGATAACGCCGGGTGTTGGGTGTTTTTTATAAAAAAATCAGTTAGAATTTAATGTCATTAATTCAATTTACGCATGAGCAAAACAGGGACATTATGAGTTATCGCGCTTACCTGACCTATGAAAACGGCCGCCAAAGTCATTTATGTTTTACCCGCGACAGAAAGGTTGTCCATCAACACATGGAATCCCTCTTGGGTGATGCGGATTTACGCGAGACAGCAAAAGACATGGTGCTGGAATACCGGAATAAGCCTGTGTTCGTCTCAAATATGCGTGAAGTGGGCATGAATACCATGGCGGCGATCCCTTGGCCGAAGTTAGGTAAGAAGCGCACCTTGAAAAACCCGAAAATTGCCTCCCTGTCGATGCCAACCCAGATGTATGAGTTTTTACGGGAAGTGGGGGGAGGGTGTGCCAGTAAGGGCATTCAGGCAATGTGCCTGGAAAAGATGGGGGATAACGCCCCGATGGATGAGATGTTTTTCATTTAGTGCAGCAGTCCGCATCATACGCTGAAATATAAAATAGCCCCATTAAAAGGGGGTTATTTTATATCTGAATATATATAACTTCTCTCTCTACTTTCCTAAATAAGATTACTAATTAAATATTAGAAGATTACTATTATTATCTATGCTAACTAGATATAGTTAAAAATAGCTAAAAAATTGTAAATTCTGGAGGGTTTAATATTTTTATGAATATTTAACAGTGTTCATAATTTAGTGATGTTTAAACAATGTTCATTCCAAAATCAACCCATTTTTAGAGTAGAGTTATTGCTGGATTAGCAATTCTGCGTGAATTTAATTCTGAGCTACAGATATGGTGGATGTCATGTATTTTGACATATTATTATTTTTAGTGCCGATTTGTAACATAGATCATACAAGGCACTTTAATGTTAAGTAAGAAACAAAACATATAATATGTCTGTGTCGGAAATGATAGCTATTAAATTTTATGAATTAACTTGTTTAAGTTAGAAATTTAAAAAAAAACATAAAAAAGTTATTTATCTGTCTTTATATAATTCAAAATTTAATTTTGGCACTATTTTTATTTTTTATAAGGAACATATTATGAGTCTTTTACCTAACAATTATTATCCTATTGATGTATCTATTCCGGATGGTAATAGTAATTTAATCCATTTTGAAGGTAATGTTACTTCAATGACATCAAAGGGAAAGTAAAGCTTTAGCAAATGAATTCTCTACATTGAACGAAGCAGTTACTGCTTTGAAGAAACTATGAATACAAGGAATAATGTTAATACTATGAACAAATTAAGTAATGTGAATGTACAGGCTAATAATGAAATGATAACCAGTAGTGGTATTGAAGATGCTGCTTTAGTATCTATTAAATCTTTTGCTGAGGGAGGTGTAGTTAACTCTGATCGGGATTTATTCCAGAAGGACGGAGGTACTATTTATAAGTATATAGGTACTGTTCCTTATCTAGTACAACCTGATAGCACCCCTGTGGGTGATAAGGATTGGATGCCTTATAGTATAAGTACAATAGCTTTTAGTGCTGTAGAGGATATGAGAAATTATAACGGCAACTTAATTGAAGGTACTGTTGTAGTGCTACGAAACTGGCATCGTGATTTAGAAGGTGGCGGTGGCTTATTTAAAGTAGTTACAGGTAATTTTAAAGATGATGGAGGGGTTACATTAATATCTAATTCTGGTGTTATATTCCTTCGTATAGGGGTAGCTAACCCATTACCCGCTGAGTACTTTGGTGTAGTTCCTAAATTTAAAGGGGATATTCACGCCATGTTGACTAATGCTATTGATTATGGCGGGGATGTTAAGATTCCTAGAGGATACTTTAAATCTTCTGGCACATTCTGTAGACACAAAGGCCAACGAATATCTGGTACAGGTGTATTCGAAAAAAGTTTTCTGACTGAGACTAAGAAAACTTGGGGTATTATAACTACTATTGAATTTACAGAGGATGTAGATGGTTTTGATACTACTCAGAATATTGCATTAGGGGGCGGGTATGACCATCTAGCTTTAATTGCTCCACCTAACAGTACTAAAGTAGGTGTAAAAGATGGGTTGTTGCATAAAAGTGGGAACTCTCAAAGTATTGGTGCATATAATGAGTTCCTATATATCAAAGGATTTAGTACTGGATACCAATTAGCAGGATGGTGCTGGGAGGTTAATAACTTCCGAGTGCATACAGAGCTTAGTAGGGAGTGGGGAATACATATAGCTGGCTCTGCTAACGTAGTTCATCTTAATAGTTGTTCTGCTGTTACAGGAGCTAATATAGCAGGCGGCACTGAGAAGAATAAGCGGACTGGATTACGTATAGATGCAGGGAAGTGCGTAGTTATCACGAACTTCCATAATGAGAATAACCGTAAGGGTATGCAGTTTAACGGAGGGTACGTTACTATAAACGGATACTACAGTGAAGGCGCTAGGGATATGGATATTGAAGTTACTTATGCCTTGGATGAGCATGGGAAACCTGTTCCTAATGAAGGTTCATTGACGATTAATGATGGGGTGTTCTTGCATCAACTACAAGGTAGATCAGTGGCTATTATGGCTGTAAGGAAGGATTACACAGATAAGGCTTTTATAGATATTAAGCGTCCCCTTATTAAAGCTAATAATGGTAATGTTCTGGATTGTTTGTTAGATATTGGCAATATAAATGCTACTGTTAGGATGACCGACATTAAAAATGAAGGTACTTTTGTTAGAACTTATAATCGTTGGCATGGTAAAGGTGCTCCGAATGAGATGTCCTTTGTGGATTTACCTAGGTATAGGATTATGCGTGCTTACGGAAGGTCTCCCGAGTTAGCTGTAGTAGTAGGGGAAACCAGTTCTTCTGTAGCTCCTCCAGTGGATTTAGGGTTGCAGATGGAGGACGGCACTAAGATTGCTATAGTTACTGAGGGTAGTAGGGTTTGGAACTACCATCCTGCCAGTGGCATAGCTGGTTGGGACTTTACTAATGCTGGTGTTTGGGTTCCATTTAAGTTTAATTACTAAGTTCTCTCCAGTTTAATATTTTAATAATTTAACAGCTTAGTATCTAACTTATGCATAGCGGGTTCCCCAGTGAAAAGTTTCTTTTTTGGTCAAAAGATCTGATCACCGAACCCGCTTTTAGTTCCTTTCTTTTTTTATTCTGCTTATCCCGAGCTCAGGTTAACTACGCTGATAGAGAAAAAAATGACACGTATTTCACCTGAACGTAAATCTGCCGCATTGGCTAAATTGCTACCACCGTACAACATGACTGTAACCGCAGTTGCACAAATGGAAGGCATCTCGGAGGCCACCTTGTATAATTGGCGTAATCAGGCAAAAGCAGAAGGAAAACCCGTGCCCGGTGCAGATAAAATTCCTCAACAATGGTCCGCAGAAGCCCGGCTGGCTGTCATTATTGAAACGGCCACACTCAATGCGATCGAATTAGCTGAATATTGCCGTAAGATAGGACTCTATCCTGAGTAAATTCAGCAATGGAAACAGGCGTTCTTACAAGTGCCTGCCCGTGACGATAAGGCGGCATTAAAACGGAGTCAGGAAGAAAACAAACGAGGATCGTCAGGTGATTAAGGGTGCGGTGCGCAAAGCGGTCGATGCCGGAGCCCGGTTGAGGGTGGCGCTCAACGAGATCCCGTTGAGGCAGCGCACTTGGCGGCGCTGGCAAACGCATCAGGAAGATCGGCGGCCACTGGCTGTCCGGACTGCGCCGGAAAACCGATTAACCTCAGAAGAAGAACAACAGATATTAGCCGTGTGCCACCAACCGGAATATGCCAGTTTACCCCCTTCCCAAATCGTGCCACGATTAGCCGATAACGGTGTCTATCTGGCGAGTGAATCCACCTTTTATCGGGTATTACGACGTCATGGTGAGGTTCATCACCGGAAGCGGACGGCACACAAGAGAGGCAAACCGACCACATGGACAGCCACCGCCCCCAATCAGCTTTGGGCATGGGATATCACGTGGCTCCCGTCAACAGTCAAAGGCTGCTGGTTTTATCTGTATATGATACTCGATATTTTCAGCCGGAAAATCGTGGGTTATGAAGTCCATGAAGCCGAGAAGGGGGAGCTAGCGGCGGAACTGGTTCAGCGCACGGTCTGGAAGGAAAAATGCGGGCATAAACCCCTGGTATTGCATGCTGACAATGGGGCGGCGATGACATCTCAAACTCTGCAGGTCAAACTTCAGTAACTGGCTATTACCCCCTCACACAACCGCCCACGGGTCAGCAATGACAATGCCTATGCGAAATCGTTGTTCCGGACGCTGAAATATGTGCCGACGTGGCCGGAAGAAGGGTTCAGTGATCTGACCCAAGCGCGTATCTGGGGGAATAATTTTACCGGCTGGTATAACGAAGTATACCGTCATAGTGGGATAAATTATGTGACACCGGGCCAACGGCACAGAGGCGAAGGCAAAATGATTTTAAAACAGCGGGATGCCGTTTATCGTCAAGCTAAGCTCACACGTCCGGAACGCTGGTCGCGCAGCACAAGAAACTGGTAATGGATAGGCACAGTGGCCTTGAATCCTGAGCGAGAAAATCAGGCCGCTTAAATTCACTAATGGTGCCAACTATGTTGACAATTACCGCACTGCGCATGAGCTAACAAGGTCTTAAATTGTTCGATAGCACGGTAACTTTCCTTTTGTTGCTGCTTAATTTCGTTTTCTAAGCGTTTCTGTGATGCTTCTAATGCGATTAACCGATTATCGCGCTCTGCAATATCACTGTAACGCTCCCCTAGATGAGATGTTTTACCCTTGATGTAATCCATTGAGAACGGTTGAAAGCAATAAAATAGTGACTTTATCACGTAATCAGTGATATGAATAAAGGTGATTACGTGATCAATGACGTAAATGGGTTTAAAATATGCAAAGCCAGTATATTAGACAGACTTTGATTTAGAAATAGAGATGATACCCTGAAAAAATTCGCATCTACGATGCGAAAATAAATTTGTTTAACTGATATTATAGGAATGTTATGTGTTTAAAAAACAGAAAAAGATGTTTTTGTAGGGTGTTTTTATTAAGTAAATATATAATTCTGCGTGATTAAACTTATTTAAAACAATATGTTGGTCTTGTTATTTATAAATCTACAAGATGTTTATTCTTTGTTTATTGATTTTTTTTTCATGAAAACTATTCTTTTTATAATACAAAAATCTTAGATTAAACCTAATCCCATATCATAAATATGATTCCATAAAGATAATTCAGGCTCAAAATAATCCATATAGATTAATAGATTTTAATCTTACGCCAATAAGTAATGAAAATGTTCTTTTTTTTAATAGTTGCGCTAATGTGTTTTTTATATAGGTGAATGTTATGAATAGAAATATCCCCACTAACAATCAAATTATTCTTTGGCAAAATCCCCAAATTCCAGAGATACTAATTCCTCGTATTGAATTATGTGATATGCCATTGCCAGGACTATCACGATACGATTATTTAGATACTTATCATGAGAAATTCGATAGTTCTAAAATGAAAGTTATCCCTCGAAAAACTTTAAAAAATTATATGGAATTAAGCCAGCTAACTAGCTATAAAACCGCTATAAAATTAATATCGGCAATTAATCAGGCAACATCAGATGCTGGTGTAATGAGTGTATTAACTGATAAGCAAAAAGATATGACGTCCCCTCCTTATTGCAGCTTCCCAAGTGCAAATGCTGCAGCATCACTTGTGTCTGCAATTATAGCCGCTATTACGAAAAGTACTGGATTAATGTGTGAGTGGATAGATAAAAATGGTACCGAAAAGACGAGAGAAATATGCAATGAAATAGCAGCATGTGCCGTTGGATGTACAGGATTTTTCCTCGCGGTGTTTACATTTGTAATTATTAGATACCGTAGATTGAGAGCGCATGAGATTACTTTTTTAACGAATTGCCTTAATTATATTGAGGCTAAGAACGGTAGTCCTGATCAACGTAATCAAAACCGTACAATAGCTTTTTATGCTAGCCTAATTGATGCAGAGATAGCAGATAAAGCAGAGAATGAATGTGAGGATCCACTACGCGTTTACGTCCCAAAATCAGAAGAATATGAAAGCCGTATTCTTAAAATTTATCAAAATTAATTTATTATATTTTTAACTAGTATAAATAATTGGCCACAATTTAGAGGCCACAATGAAAAAATTATAATTTTGCGTTTAAGTCATTTACCCTCTGATTCTTGTCATTACATTCTGATAAAGATTGTCTGACTTTTTCTTTATAGAGCACGTTATCTCCCCAATGGGTGGCGTTATCTTCTGGAAGAAGGCACATCACCGCTTTTATTGCAGGCGGGCGTTTAGCTTCCACCCGCTTCTCAACCACCATAACGCCGGTTGAATTCGGCGGTGCGTTGGTGCTGCAACCGGATAATGCCATCAGGCATACGCTGATCAGCACACTGCGCATTCGCCAGCCCGGTTTTAAATTGTTCAATAGCACGGTCGCTTTCCTTCTGTTGCTGCTTAATTTCGTTCTCTAAGCGTTTCTGTGATGCGTCTAATGCGATTAGCCGGCTATCGCGCTCTGCAATATCACTGTTTAAGCGATGTATGTTCTCATGTTGAGTGCCTATCGCTGTTTTTAGACTGTTATTTTCATTGCTTAACACCGAATTGGCCTGATTTATCGCTGTCACGTGTGCTGTGAGGTTTTTATAGTGGTGATGCGCCAACAGGCCACCAAGACTCACAGCGCCGATGACTATGCCAATGCCGGCGAATTTCAGTGATTTTCCGATAGGCAATGCCGTCATTCCACCCAGTAACATAATGGCTCCTACGATAATGCGGCAATGACAGACACGGGGGTGATGGCTTTTAATGCGCCAGTCATGACCGGGCTTTCAAGTAAGCCAGAGATAATTGAAACGCTGACGGCATCGTTAAAGGCTTTTTGCGCCCGGTTAGCAGAGTCATTTGCCTGTGTGGCTAAACGATTGACGGCCTCAGTGGCTTTATCAAGATTTTCAAGTGAACGCGTCAATGCTTCCGCGGTGTCGGTTAGCCGGGTGATTTGTTCGTCGCTCAAGGTTGGAATAAGGCCACCCGCCCCCAGCCGATTATCCAAGCGTGAATTGATCTCTTTCATTGCTGCCTGAATATCACCCGTATTAATCCCCGCAACGAGCCGGTGTTGGGTGGTTGTTATGTCGGTATCCGCAATCGCTTCAATCAAATAAAAGGGGGTGTTGTCGGGTAACAGGTGGCCTTTTAAATAACATGCCCAGCCAATACGCATCTGGGTCAATGGGGACGGGTTTTGATAGCCATTGATGGCGTTATGGAACGCATGTGCCGCGTTGGCCGAAACCGTTAATTTGCCAATGACATCTGTCACTTTGTTCACGGCATAAGTGACTGAAGCGGGATAGCGGGTTTCTGCCTTCACGAGCTGACGAAGTAACGCGGCTTTTTCGAGGGCATTATCCGCGGTCGATTTGGCGATGCCCAGCGCAGCGGGAGGGTGCAGTCCTTCCGCGGCCAACGCCCTGAAGGCGGCGATTTGTTTTTCATTGTTTAACATTTAGCTTACCTTAAAAGTGGCGTCCCCAGACACCACAACAGAGCCACACGAAACCGGATCATCCACACAGCAAAGGGCTTTTCCGTTCACCGTAAACCACGGCCTGGTGCTGATAGCGGTGCCGTTATGGGTGCTGTTACTGTCAGTGTGATCAGGAAACACATTCCCGTCCACCAGCACAGGAACACCATTGACTTTTACCAGGGCTTCACCTTCGGAGGAAGGGCGGGGCGGAAATCCCCCATGCCTGGAACAAATTGAATTTTTCGTCCCCACGGCAGACATTGTTCACCTTGATAAAATGGTTATTCCCTGGGTGTCTGTAGTTTGCCCAGTGCGTCAAAAATGAGGGTGTAAGCCGTGCGTAGCTCATTCACCATTAAGATAAAATCCGCGTATTCACGGGATAATTCGTCCTCTTCAGCCTGATTTTGTGTTGAAAATACTTCACCAAACTGGAGTTTTTTCAATTTGCAGGAGTGGGTGAGTTCTAAATCCAGTCCGTATTGGGTATCAACATGGATGCCGAGCGTACAAACCTGGCGACCTTGCTCTAACAGCATGGAAACGGCTTCGTCGTTGTTCAGCCTGTCTTCTTTGTTGAAACGGACTTCCCCATCGTCATAAATCAGATCGGCTTTTTTAATTTTCTCACTGAGGCGCAGCTTGGCCGGCAGGGTACTCGCGTCTTTTAGCCAGTTCGTCATCCCCAGTTCAAAGGGGGTTTCTGTAGCAACAGGGACAACGGGCAGGGATCCCAACGTTCGACGAAGAAGCGCCAGCACATGCTCAGCGGTACGGGGGGACGTGGTATCAATGGAAATTAAGCCGCTATCAACGTCAATCCACATTTGAATGGTGTTCCGCTTTGGGAATGCGCGGGGTAAGAGTTCCTGGATAACGTCATCTTTGATTTGCGCTATTTCAGAACGGCGCAATTTTCGCGCTTGCACTGACTCCAATTTAGCGCGTTTCGCCTTCAGGTGTTCTTTGATAATGGCGGCCGGAATGTCTTTTTTCTCCCTTATGGCCACAACCAGCATATGATGACCGTGAACAAACATCGCTGGACGGGCATCATGCATTAACCAGCCCAGACGGGAAGCCTCATGCGGATGACAGGGCGTAAATGCACGCTGTGGCATAAGGGTAAGTAAGTCCGCTTCGGTGAGATTCGGCACCGCGCGTGATAACTGGTAGATGAGGGTGTTTTTAAAAACGTTGAACATCAAAAGGACACCTGTTTAGCAATACGGACATCGATTTTATCAAAACTAAATAAGTAGTTAGAATGTTATTATAATCGTAATCCGCAAATAAAAGCAGATTGAAGAGTTCGCTCAGTCATTATCCAACCGTTAATTTACCGTAGTCTTATGCTCAGTTTGATGTGTTGTGTGATGTTTATACATGGTTTATACTATGTATAAACATGTAATGTTGAGGTTGCTATGACAATAGCCATTAAAAAATGGGGTAATAGCCAAGGTATCATTATACCTACGAATATTCTTAATCAGATTGGCTTGAGAATTGGGGGGGCACTAGATATGAAAGTGGATTCCGGAAGAATTATTTTAACGCCGAGAAAAGAAAGAAAAATATTTTCTGAAGCTGACCTACTCGCAGGCTTGAATGAGTATAACGCACATGCGGACGAGTTGGCCGTGATAACCTCCGCTGAACTAGGTGAATGATGCCTCCATATTTACCCAAACGAAATGATATCATTTTTCTTGATTTTGAACCTGTTAAAGGAAAGGAAATAGGAAAAATCCGGCCAGCCCTTGTCCTTTCCAGTGAGGAATATAATAAAAAAACGGGTCTGGTTATCATATGTCCGATCAGTACAAGTATTCGCGGAGGCGCTACTGAGGTGCCGATCAGTAATCTGGAAAAGCCAAGTGTCGTTGCGGCAAGTTTGATTCAGACTTTATCGTGGCAAGAAAGAAAATCAAATTTTGCGGTTATAGCTGAACCGGACGTGATGGATGAAGTGTTAGCCCGCCTAATTCCTTTAATTGGTGCGGCTCATTTATTTGATTAGCCTAAGTTTGCATCTTTTGTCGAAGGCGTAGGGTAGATAAATAATGACTTGTAGCGCAACGTATTTACTACCCTGCTATTTACATTCTCATTGCGAAAAACCGAACTCTGGTGCTTTTGCTTTGAATCCTGACGCACTCTCAAAGGTGATCTCCCCCTGAGACTTGATCGTTGTTTTGCCTCCTACATTCAAGAAAAAATTCCCGGTCGGATGGTGGAACACATCCCCGGCTTCTTGCCATATTGGTGATAGGTGTGCGGGAGAGTAGAGCATTTAAAGGGAACTCAGTCCGAATTGTGCGATCTGAACAAACGCCAACAGGAGAGCACACAAGGGCGCCATCAGGGGGAAATGCATATTATAGTCCTGTCGGATTTCGCCCCCCACTGATTTGAGCACCATCGTTTACCCCGTTAACAGCTATAGTGACTGCCAGTACAACACCCGTCTCGGAGCCATGGTTCTGAGTATTTCCCGTAGCCAAGTAGATGGCCGCCTAACGGCGCTCTAGATCAATATTCGCTACCCGAGAATGGGGAGCATTGAGGTTGAAACGATTGAGTTCGCCATGGAGAATTGAGTTCATTTTCGCAGAGTCGAGCGCTTTGAAGGCGAATTTTGTGACGTAGGCCTGCCTTTCCAGTAGATTCTTTTTCTCCAAGGTTGAAAACAGAGCGTTACTGGCTTCCTCGAAGGAATCTAGGCTTGATAAGTTTTTCAGGTTATTGACGAATTCCGAAATGCTGAACACATTCTGTTTCTTTTTTAGCCAGTCCGTCACTGAGTATTTATTATTCCAGGCTTGAAGGATTTCTATTTCCTGATCATTATTGGCTTTGAGTATTCCGATGAAGGTGTGTATGTTTCCTTCGGAGGCGTTTCCGTTGGAGGCGTTTCCGATGGTGATCCTGAATAGGCCACTTTGATTGAAATCGAAAGTTTGCAATATATGTTCAACGAGATCATTACCTACGGGAGTTCGGGTAACGGAATGACTCAGGAAATAATCTGCTAGCGCACCACAGTTACCCGTGTATAACATGCTGATACTGCGGCGAATATTACCCAGATCAACGCTAGAAATATTCTTAAATTTTTCGTTGCTTAACGTATCATCGGGATCGTATTGATTAAGAATACACCATTGCATGAACGCTTGATGGTCGCCAAGGTAATAGGCTTCGTCGAAATTTCTCTTTAGTAACTCTGTTCCCCATATTCCCAATGACATGGTTCGTCCTCCCGATTAGCTCAATACTCACCCCGCCTATTTACCAGCTGGATTGGTTAAAGTAACTATCTATCAGAATAAGCTACTTTCATATTTTCACCACTATTAACCAAGCGATTTGAGATCACAGTGAGTCTGGTGATTCTTTGAACTTTTAGCTATAATAGCTATTCAAGCCATTTTAGACGGAAAGTGATGTATGGAAATTATTCCTGCTCAATTAGCCAAGAACCAGTTTGGTGACCTGCTTATGAAGGTGCAACGTGAACCTGTGCAAATTAATAAGCACGGCAAGCCTGTGGCCGTGGTTATCTCTCCTGAAGAATATGATCTGTACACCAACCTCAAATTAGAGAGTTTAAAAGCGGTGCTGGCGGAATCCATTGCACAAGCTGATCGTGGCGAATTACATAGTATTGATGATGTGTTTTCCCCGTTGACGATAGATGAACTGGAGAGTAAGGCTTAGGGATGAGTGTTCGGTTTACTAAGAAAGCCAGAGAACATATTCGTGCAATAAGACTTTATTCTATGCGGCGGTGGGGAACGCATGTTGCGGAGGCTTATGCAACTTCGCTGCGTGTGACGATGACGGAAATTCTTGACCGTTACCCATCCCCCGGGCGTGATCGCAGTGAAGATCTGCATTCTGGTGTGCTGAGTTTTCCCGTCGAGAGTCATATTATCTATTATCGGGAAGTTCCAACGGGTATTGAAGTGCTAGCGGTGTTGCACCAGACGCAAGATCCACATAATCATCTGTGATTAAATAATGGCTAGTGATATGTTTTGTTAAATCGGTTGTATGGATTTTTTATTTCCCGCCCAACCGATCTACTTTTGTTATATTGACCGGAATGATTACTGCGAAAAACTGAATTCTGGCGCCTTCGCTTTAAACCCCGCCGCACTCTCAAAGGTCATTTCCCCCTGAGACTTTATCGTTGTTTTGCCTCCTACATTCAGAAAAAAATCTCCGGTCGCATGGTGGAATACGTCCCCGGCTTCATTCATCGCGATACATGCCCCGCTTGCCATGTTGGTTATTGAGATACCCCCTCCGGCGGTATGAATGACCAGTAAGTTATTGCGCTTATACACAAAATCTTTCGTTGGTGATAGGGCTGGCAAGGGGGGAGCACCCGCCACGGCAGGGGCTTCATAGGCACCCCCTTGGCCGGCGGCTTCCGGCGCGACGTTCGGGATACCGTTAGGGGCGTCCTGGGCGGCTCCGGTGATCATGGGATAGCGACTGTCGCCCCCATAGGGAAACTCAACCCAGACCAGATCGCCTTTGACGGCGGGAGTAAATGCGCCCCCGACTGACAGGCGATACTCCGCCCACGGTAACGCCTCATCGGGTATACCCTCCCACAATGATAACAGTTTCACCTGGGCTTTCATCAGCCCGGCAGGGTGCTCTGTCGCGATGACTCTTGCCCGGTGGCTGCCATAGAGCGCGTTACGCATTGGGTACCCCCAGGATCATGCGGGTACTGTAGGCAATACGCTCTTCAAACTGTGTCACACGCTCGACAATCATATTCTTGGGGATGGACTCATCAATACGGTTATCCGGATCATAACGATGGATAACCACCTGTATCACGGAACCCGCCTGAATTGCCGGATTGCCCGTACATTCGATATCCAGTTTTGGGATCAGAACCCGCCCCCGATTTTGTAATGTCCCCATGTCGGCATCTGACACCATTTTCACCGGCAGTGAAGCCTCCCCGAACGAGCGATAGCCTTCCGTCATGGAGTAACCGACATAGCGGTGCTGTTTGGCGGCCGTGACGGCAAAATCGGCGTTAAGGTTACGCATCTTGGTAATACGATACCGCGCTTGCGGGTTATTGTACTCGTAGGTGAACGCGGGTTTGGTTTTGATGAGGTCGATCATCGATTTCAAATGCAGCTGACCGCGGGCTGTCCAGGTCAATGCCCCGTGGTCTGTTGCTACTTGCCGGATCAGCGTGGCCGGTTTTTGCCCCATGTTTAAATGATAGGTACCCAGCCGGTTAAAGGGGTCAGTGACGGGATGGAGGCCTTTTGCCAGAGAGCGGATCACCTTCTCGGGTTCAGCATCAACAAAAAAGCGGGGGGTGCTGGTGGGAATAAGCAGCGTGCGCATGGGTATCGCGATACTGGTGATGGTCACGGTATCCCTGTTGAGCGGCGCAGACACGATAGAGAATGTTTCTTTAAATAAAGCCTGTTCGCCTTCGGGATCGCCCAGGGTGGCCGTTATCACTGCTCCTTCTTTTACCCCCATGTTATCCAGCACGTAGCCGGTGACGTCACGGACACTCAGCAGCAACAGCGGCGCTTCCAATTTGGCGATTTCGATGTAGGCGACGGAGGTCACCGATTCGCGCGGTAAGACTTCACCGTTAATCTCAAGGGACTGTAAAAAATACTGGTTAGATTGCTGTACCATGCTGGCCTCTGGGCGTCACCTTGGGGGTGTTGACGACGTTTTTTTCAACCTGCGGGACAACGGCATGCGCCATAATGATATCGGCCTGTACCTTTATGCTGGCTTTGGCGCCAAAGAGGCGGTCTTCCATTACCGGCAATGACACATCTGAAAACGCAATGTCTCTGGCATCATTGAACGCACACTCAATGTCGACTTCCGCATGGGCTATATTGATGCGGGCATGAAAGCCGGTGGAAATCATCGTGGCAAAGTGAACGGCAATCGCATTGCACAGGAGCGATAACGGCTCTTTCTCCGCCGACAGGACAACAATATCGTAAACCAGGTTGACGGGGTGGGCGTCCAGAACCGCCACCACCGTGTTATCCTCAAAAACCTCGCCATACCTGTCCCGCCTTATCTGTCTGTCGTTCGGCATCACATCGTAATCCATGGTGCGGGAGAGGTTAATCACGGGCAGGGCGTCCGGATTGGCATAGGGGTTATCTGACTGGCTTTTTCTGCCGACTTTCGCCTGGCGCAGGGTTCGCATGAAATCCTTGATATCGTCGAAACGGCCAAGCAGTACCTGATCGCCCGCTGGACGGCGGAGAAAGTCAATAAACCCTTGATTGTGCCTGTCAGGCTGATTTACCGTGAGTCCTTTCAGGCAGGCGGCTATATGGTTGCCGACGGCAATATCAATGCCCCGAAAACCGCTGACTTCCCTTTCCCCGTTGGATTTGAGCTTCAGCGACTTAATGCGCATGAGAACATCGTTGTCTTCATTTTTACTCATGGTCTGTACCTAAGGCGGACTGGCTGAAATTGCGGGCGGGGATGCAGTAATAGAGTGAGCCTACAGAGGCCGTGCCATACGTAAAAATACGCAATACGTACCAGAATCGGCGGGCGACGTGCCCATCAGACAAGGCTTCGTTCCATTCCAATATCGAACCGACCGGTGCGCCGGTGGTGGCGACCCTGACCACTAGAAAATCATCAACGCCCCCATCTTGATTGTCATCCGTATCGACGGCCGTAAAGGATTCGCGTTCATCAGGGCAGTCCAGCACCCTCACTGTTTGCGGATCGGTATAGGAAAGCTCGCGTTGATGGTTATTGAACTCCGTAAAAGCCGGTAGTTCAAGACTATCGCCATGAGACAGTGTAGGGGCATCCTCCACGGGACGATAGAGTAACGCATCATAGCTGTCAGGATCGCCCTCTACCATCGTCATCCAGTCCTGACGAACGAGATCATTTAAGGGGGCGTGTCCCTGGTAGCGGGGCTTCAGGCTGATATCCTGCCCTTGGGTGGCTAAATTCACGGGCAAAACGGCGTGTGATGGCTGCGCCTGATTTTCGTCTGCCGTCGCCGTTTCTGGTGGCGTGTGGATTGCCTCTAAATCCACCAGCTCCGGCGCTTGCCGAGCACAGTCTGTGTTGGATCGTAACTCCGCGGAGTCCATCCCGGTTATTTCATTGTCTGGTATCTCATCCAGCCAGGTGTCATAGCGGCTCATGCGTGACCTTTAGTTTGTTTATTCATGTATTCGTTGAAGGCGATTTCAGCTTGTTTTGGACTCTTCCCTGACATGATGAGTGCATCCATGAAGGCTTGTTTTTTTAGGCTGAACGCGTCTTTCAGCTGCTGCTTTAACAGCTGCTCCCGGGCTTTCATGCGGTTGATGTGTGCCTGCTTCTTTTGCAGTTTCAGGCGTTGTGCATCGGTGAGCTTTTTCACTTTCTGTAGCTGTGAACGCAAGGCATTCAGCTTCTTGGGATCTTGCTCGAGTTTTTGTTCCAGTGCCGCCAGACGCCGTTGATAACGTTGGTATTCACTTTTTATCGCGGTGTGGTTGGTTTGACTTTTTCGGTTCCGGTTAAGCTGTTTCAGCTGGTCTTTCCCAAAAAACGTCGTGGTTTTTTTCTCATCATCCCCAAAGTGGGTGGCGCGGGCGTTTTTCTGCAACAACCGGCCAACCTGCAATTGCCAGGTGCCGGCCTGCATGCGGGTCATGGCATGAATGACGTGTTTACACGCCACCCCTTTTAAGTTTGGGTTCCTGATTTTGGGGTAAATGTATTCTTTTGGGGGACTGACCGCGAAATTGCCGGCGGTCGCAATGTAGCGGTACCAATAGTGATGGCGCCCACAGTCACAATCAAACGACATCCGGCCAGCGCACAGCTGGCGCACCACACGCGACGTGTTGTTTTCTGCTACTGACAGGTGCTCCAGCGCGGTATCCCATTCTTCAAAGCGGATTTTCACGCGGTGATGCTTGTCTTTCGATTGGTCGGAGGCCGTGACGCTGATAAGGGCAATATTGTGTTCCATACCGATAAAGGCGGCGGTTTTGATGCCGGAGCCATCATCGACTGTATTGTTTGCCCGTTTGACATCAATCGTGGTGCAGCTGGCTATCAATTGGGGATAGGTTATCCCGGCGGTGCCGGTCTGAAACCCCGTGCGGACTTTTTGCCGGTTTTGTTCAAATGCCTTCAGGTCGTCTTGGGTGAATAACGTGCCGTCACGCTTCTTTCCCAACGCAATCACATCATCAAACTGCTTATTCTTCAACAGTGATGGCGTGAGCAGCCTGCCGGCCTTGCGTCGGCGGCGTTTGGCCTGTTGATCTTGGGTGATTTGATTGAACAGCCGGTTAAATTCCCGGGGTTGCAACCCCGCTGTCTCATACCGGCCTGTCTCGGTACGGGAAAAATTAATCATTCATCACCTCCGGGGTATCAGCGTAGTGCCTGACCCTATCGCGTATCCAGGCGGCAGAAGGCAAAGACAGGGTGTCACCGATCGGCAAGGGTTCCAGCTCGCTTTCATGCCCGGCCACCAGCCTGACCACCCACCGCAGCACGGCATTTTTATACACCCGGTAGGCGACCAAATCGGCTCTGAACTCCTCATCGGGTTTGAGGGTGTAGGCGATATTGCTGGCATGGTCGTACAGCTGAGACTGGGCGATGATCTCCCGGTGCAGGTAGGCGCGAATGATCGGGTCGGCAATGCAACGGTCATCCAGTCGTGAATAGGCACTCATAAGATCACCGTATTTTTATCGATACGCGTACCGGTTAAGGGTGAAGACACGGTGTCCCGTTCGACGTTTTTGTCATAGGCACTGACCAGGTTAAACAGTGATGTGAATAGGGTAGGGGCGCTATCCACCGCCGCAGTTTGCATGGCCTTAATGTACGTGTCCGAAGCCACATTGTTGAATTGGGTGCTGTAAACCACCAGCAGCATCAGGATGTGTTCGGGGGTGAGTGACTCCCAGTCAATGCGATAAATGGGCTCCCCGGCCGTATTAAATTCCACATCCAGCAGGGAGGGGGAAATCTCATACAAATTTTTTCCCGTCGGGGGATAAAGGATGCTGCCTTGCCGTTTCAGCTCATTGTAGCGCCCCACGGCAACGACAATCACGGGACGGCCATCATGGTGCTTATCGCTCAGTTGGACACTGACAGCGCCAAGATGCCCGGCGATGTCACCGCTGATCTCCTCCACCAGCACCTTAAATCCCGCCCTGACCATTTTCGGCAGGTCTTTTGACAACGCGTTCAGCATCGCTTTTCGTTTTGTCGGCAGCAGTTTCCGGTCTTCTAAAATCAACTCACCGTCGTTAAACACAGCCCGCACCATCACGGGTTTTTTCATGGTGCTGATCACCGCAATTCTCTGGATCATAGTTCTCCCAAAAGTCAAAAGGCCGCACTGGGCGGCCTGTTCGCTTTTAGGTATCTGGTTTCGCGCTGATATCAAAGTTATGCAATCGTCGAAAAAGCTAACCTCACCCCCCAGACCCGCCCTTAAGCGAGGGAAATCGTAGCGTAACGTTATAATTTGCGGCAACAAAAAATGCGGGCTAAATTAAAAATAAATGCGGTGGTTCAATACTTTTATAAATTACGATGCCAAATCAGCATTGCCAGAGGATGACAACAAAATGATCAAGCCGGATTTATGTAGGTGGGGTTAGATATAGGCAAAATTTGGGGTAATTCCGGCTGAGCGTTTAAAAATTATATATAAATAAAAGGGAAAATGTATGAGCGATTGGGAGGCTGTCCCTGTATTGGCTGCATTGGATCTAGATGAATTGGTTGGCTTTTACACAAGTAAACTTGGGTTCCATTGCGACAATTTTGTTTCTAATGAATATGCGATAATTAGCAGAGGGGAAGCTGAAATCCATTTTTGGGCATGTAACGATAAGTACATTGCAGAGAACACTTCTTGCTATATTTTCGTAAGATATCCAAAGTGTGTTTCAAGAACTACAAGCGCAGACTGAAGTCTCTCCGCTTGCGGAAACTCCATGGGGGCATGTTGGAGTTCCACCTAATTGATCCAAGTGGAAATTTACTTAAGTTTGGGCAGCCAGTTTAGCTGTTTAATGCTCTCCCCAACTCCTGTTTATTCAAACTATATGGACATCGAACATGGACATCGAACTTGAAAAATCCATTCAAGCGTATGGCTTCTTTTTCCGCTGAAAAGAAGATAGAAATTGCCAGAAAGGTTAAGCAATTAAGTAGCGCAAGCAACACTGAGCAGAGTAAAAAAGAAAGGCATGCTGATGAAAAGGAGGGCGGAGAATCATTCATGGAGTGGTTGAAACTTCATCAGGAAAATAACAATGGAAATCAAAAAGAAGAAGCTCTGTCCTCTGTTACAAGTTCTCAGTTAAGGCTGTGGTATCTGAGTCAGATAAGCGACACCCATTCTATTGCCTACAATATTCCTGTTGCACTGCAGATAACAGGCAGTCTTGATGTTGCCAAGTTAAACCATTTTGTGGCACAAAACTAAGTCACATTGTACATGGTGGTGTTGGCAGCATTTAAATTGCTCCTTTTTCAGTACAGAGGTCAAACCGATATCGCTGTAGGATTAGTGTGCTGCCGGAAATGTGGCGAATAACGCTCAATCAGGACAGTCGCATATTTCAGCTCCAATCCGTTCCCGATATTCTCAAGCAATTGCTGAAAGAGCACCGGATTAAAGCGGACAACTAGTTTTATGACAACCATGGGCACCCGGCAAGATTCAAAATGCGCCAGGTAATGTAATGCGAACCAGTTTGGCGGTGCCTTCATGAATCCACATCAAGCTGAGAGCTATCGGCCATGCGAGAATTGCTCAGGATTAATTTCACTGACAAAAGGCGCAGCAATCGACGACCCATACCGGGAATGGTCAGTAAATTTTCTAAGCAATTTAACTACTAGAGGCTTGATCTCACATTGGGCTGTTTTTCTTGAAATTATAGCCTATTCGTTATATTATTAATTATAATGAATAGGCTATAGGTTCACTATGTGGGAAATCATAACAACCGAGTGCTTTGATGAGTGGTTTTTGACTCAAGAAGACGCTCTCAGGGAATCAGTTTATGAGGCTATGGGCATATTGGAAAAATTCGGACCAAAACTTGGTAGGCCATATGTTGATACGTTAAATGGCTCCAATTTTTCTAATATGAAGGAGTTGCGTATACAACATGCAGGTAATCCTATCAGGGCATTTTTTGCGTTTGATCCTACACGCCGAGCCATTGTCTTGTGTGCGGGCGATAAAACAGGTGTAAACGAGAAACGCTTTTATAATGATATGATTAGGCTGGCTGATTCGGAATACCGTAAACATCTTGCAAAACTGGAGAAATAATCATGGCTACTTACAGAGAGCTTTTGGCTAAAGAAAGTCCTGAAATGCAGGCGCGTGTGGCGGAGCGGGTTGAAGAAGTCAGCATCCAGATTGCTCTTAGCATGTTGCGTGATGAACTGAATATCTCACAAACAGAGTTGGCTGCTGTTATGGGAGTTAAACAGCCCTCTGTTGCTCGTATGGAGCAAGCCGACAACGATCCGAGGCTGTCAACACTTAAACGCTATGTGAAAGCGTTAGGTGGAGAATTAAGCTTGGACGTAACACTTCCAACCGGAAAGCGAGTTGCATTTCATCTCTGATGTTTACTAAGAAGCCATGTCAAACGTGGCTTCTTAAACTGGCTAAAGCCATAATATAATCACTAATGCCAATCGTTTAAGCACACTGGGTTGTTTTTCTTGGCCTATTCGGATACTTGGTGGCTTTTCTGAGCACCGCTCTGGGGTAGGCCTTTCTCTTCCTGTAGGGGACAAGAGCTTCCGGACACATGTTTATCCTTTTCCCATTGCCTTTCGTATTCAACAAAACCCCTTGGCTAAAAACTGTTGTGGTCAACAAAAATTGAGTATCTACAGGACTATAAGGCGAGGAAACCTAATGAAAATGAGTAAAACTAAAGAGGCTGCTCCTGTGACAACTAATGGTAATTTTTCACGTTCAGTGGGTCATGAGGCAGCTATGATTGCAGAGCTGAGAGCCGACCCTGATTACGCTGAAATCTACTTACAGACGGCATTAGAAGATATTTATGAAGAAGGAGGGATCCCTTCGTTTTTAACCGCACTCCGTCGTGTTGTGGAGGCTCGCGGAGATATTGGCGAAATTTCTAGAAAATCAGGTTTATCTCGTCAACAGCTCTATAGGACGTTATCCGAATCAGGCAATCCGACGCTTTCTACGCTAACAGAGATAACCCGAGCAGCGGGAGTTAAACTTATCCCCTCAATTCACGGATAACCCGCCATATGAAGCGGGTTTAGTTCCTTATAGCTCAGTGAGAGCGAGCTATGAGGAACTTCCTGATTGATACACCGCTGTTTCAGAGAGATAGAATTATCACTCACAGTGTACCACTGCAATTTCTGCATGTTGCAACAAGTTAGTGGTTATTTCTGAGTCGTATAGCGAGGTGTACGTTCTAGCAGTTGACCATCCCGATCGAAATATCGACTAGGCCAAATCTCTGAGGGATGTAGTTTAAGGCAATTTGCAATAATCCATTCGCCTTTCGGCCACGGACGTGATAGTGCGTTGGCTAATGTTGATGAATGGAGTCCGGCTTCACGGGAGACGGCGGCTAAGGTTGTACCACACTTACGGATCTGTTCATAATACGTGTAAAATGTTGGCGTAGTCTTGTTCGGAGAGATAAATATTGACATTTTGTTTTTGAGATGAATTTTGAAACACCAAAACACTTGGTTTCACAGAAAAATTAGCTGCGGGCGCAACTGTGTAAAAAGTGTTCGCTTTTGATACAAAAGAGAAAGAGGAAAAAGTTGGCGGTTATCGCAGCTACCCGGTCACTACCCCACAGACGGCTAGCGCAGTATTGCGTTTCTCAACCGAACCCTTTCGGCTTGGAGGTCCTTCTCCCAGTTCAACTCAGTGGTTTCGTATTCATACCGCGCCATCATTTGTAATACAGATGCAGGAAGTGGAAGGTTTGGAGGATTAACCCCATCCGCAGTATCGAGCATTTCGGCAGGAAGATTCACTCGATCCGCCCCCATGGGGGGTAAATCAAAACGTGGTTCGTTAGAATCAATAAACATATCATACTCAACTCGTACTGCATGGAGACCAGCTGCCGTATACCGGTACGCAACTCCAGAAGGAATTCGTATGTGGAAACGCGGATTGCTAGTAAAGCGGCACACAGCTCGCCGCCCAAATGTTGAGCTTCCCACGCGAAGGTCGGCCACCTCAAGAATAATTGCAGATCCTTCTCTATCAAGGAATGTGTGGAAGACAGTTTGCCTCGTGTGATACGAAAACCAAACACTCTCCTCTGCTTCCATGTCTATAATCACCCAATCGGCGACACACGACTCCGTGGTTGGAATTATCATCCATGATGCTTCTGCGATACTGCTGAAGCTGTTCAGCGAAAAGTAGCAGCCAATTGGACCGTTTTCAATGCTTGGTAACTGAGCAGTTGCACTACTATCTTGTGAGGAACTCAAAACTAACCTAATGTCCTTGCCTGCAATCGTCGCCTGAATTTCGGAGGACAATCGCGGCTGCCCCCCTTTAAGTAACTGACGCTGTACCCCATAAAACATAGTCGAGGCCGTCAACGGAATTTCCATTGTGTTGACATCAAATTCGGGAGCGTTGCTGATACCCTCCGTAGTACATGGGAAAAACTGAACATCATTGAGCAGATTCCAAGTTGGATTACTTGCATCCGCAAACAAAGTCAAATCGTTTCTTGTGACAACGCCCTCAATGTTCTCGAATGTGTGTGCAACACCACATGGGATGATCAACTTTCGCCAAGTGCTCGTTGTAAACTCCATAGACAGACGGCGGCCACGCGAAGGTGAGTTTCGGCGGCAATCGATGAAGTAACCAGTGATATTCTTGGATGTTGATGAGTGAAATGTGAGTCGATCTAATCGACCAACATGAACCTCAAAGGTGGAATATTTAAACCCGATGCCGTGGGTCACAAAGTGACCGATTATAGAACCTGTATTTGAGAGGATTTTTATTTCTGGGTGGCTTTCAGGGGCTTGGCTTTCCAGCAAATAATTAGAGACAAAGCAAAGGCCATCAATACTAGTCAATACTTGCTGGCAATCGTCAGGTAAAGAAAGAGGTTCAAATAAATGTTTTATTGTCATATTTAAGATATCTCAATATTATTTATAAGCTAATGGAGTTATTATCTTTTCGCCAATTGAGTACACTGACGAGAAGCAGAATCAACAATACAGAGTACAAAGCATATGGACCAATCACATCAAACGCCCAGCCAGCAAGCAAGATGCCTATAAGGCCAATAAAGCGGCTGATAAAGTCAATGGCTCCGTACCAACTACCAATAACTTCTCTAGGGATGTTTGTCTGAATAACGCTTGCAGCACTGCGGAAGTACATAGTCATTCCAACGTGAAACGTGAACATTCCAATTCCAACAAGATATGCGTTACCACTGGAAAAAATAGTAAAGCAGACCCCGAATGCCATTACGAAGTGAGCAGCTTTCAATATGACGGTAAGCTTTGAGAGTTTCGCATGACGTTGCAGTACGAAACCTCCGATCACGGCACCAAGTGTTCCAGTACTCACAAGATAGCCAGTCGTGGCCTCTGAAAATCCATGAAAACCTCGAAGCAGTGGAATCCAGAGAAGTACCAGGATGCCAATAACCAGAACACAGCTTGAATATGATGCTAAAAACCAGCGCCAACGGGGGAGTGTTAGCAGCTTATATGCAGCTACAGATGCGCTGAACACACTTTCTTGTATTCGGTCTTTGAAACACTCTTTATTACCAGTAATCGTGCTCGTGATAGCGGCATGTGCAGGATTTACCATTTTGAGAAAGAGCGTAAGTATTAGTGCACCGACCATGAAAGCAATTGAGCTCATAAGTGACATGGAGAGACCCACGTAAAGAATTGCAATTGTTCCGATAGTTGGACCTAGTACACCAGCCATACCGTTAAACACTGCAATTGTGCCATTGATAGTAGGAATATCATCTTTTGTGAATAGGAATGGTACCAAGGAAAAAACGATAAGTTGTGAATATTGATGGATAAGATCAACAAAGAAGGCAAAGAACCAGACAAGAGAGACGGTAGTATTATCGCGGCTGAGAACCACTACTGCTGCAGCGAAAACAACTATATTAGCTATTTGTGTCACAAGAAATAGCCGCCACTTGTTGAAGCGATCGATGAAACCAGCACCGAGAAGAGTAACCAGTATTTCTGCACAATAACCTACCGCGTAGGTTGTAGTAACGGAAATGGTTTTGCCCGTGATCGTGTAGGCAATATTAGCAAACACCAAATCATAAATGGCCTCAGATAATGTGAGGAAAACCCCAAGCGCCACAAAAATAGTGGTCACCTTGGGATTATAAAGTGAGGAGGGCTGCACAATTATTTTTTCTAAATTAGACGGTTACAATTTCGATGTCTTTTGGCAGTACGGCCTTCAATTCATTCAGGTTTTGAAAGCTGCCTTCAGCTATAATGGCATCAATAGCACTAGTCGTGGGAGCTTGAATCTTTCCAAGAAGAGTTCGTAATGAACCAGGCTTATCGAGATACGGACTAAGTGCCTTTTCGAAAGCGATCAGTGCAGCAAGCTCTTCTTCCGTCTTCGCCGAAGCAACAAGAGAAGACAGTTCTTCTTTCCAGAAATCTAGAGATATATCTTGAACAGGTTTCATATGAATCTCCTAATAAATGAATAAAAGAATTTAATAAGTGAATAACAGAAAAAGTACAGCCCTATTCGGTAATTTCCATCTGTTGTTCTAGCTTCGCCATCTGATAAACAACAGAGTCAGGGCAGCGTATCTTTGGACGCTGTAGCCCATATTCCAATATGTCGTCAGTTATCAATATCAAGTCGTTGTTGAACATAGGAATGTCGCTACGAGGTTCATTTTCATCGACGAACACCTCATGCTCGCAGCGAACTAAAACATTCTTTGCACACCGTATAGAATAGGCGATGCCATTCTCAATAGTGATATTTATGCGGGGATCGCAGGTTATTTTAAGACGGGAACTTACCCCGAAAGTTTCAGAATCATTTCGCAAATCGACAAACTCGAATTCAATATCTAATCCTTGATGATTCAGAAGCGTGTAGCATTTCTTAGTTCGAGCATGGAGATATTTTGTTTTGTTTATAATATTCTCATCAATGGCAGTGGGAAGATGTAGAATGTCAGCCACGCATGCTGATGTATTTGGTACAAGTGTCCAAGAGCTTGGGCCAGTAAGCGCATACCGATTGCGTCTCACCTCAACGCCTGGAATAGTTGGAACATTGAGCAGTCTTTCGAGTTCATTGGCGTCGTCGCCCCATGTCTTTGGTTCTAACATGATAAACTGTTCTGTAGCGCCGATCTTTACAGGATATCTTGCAAGGTAACTTTTAGGTTTATCGAGTAATGCCTGAGAAAGTTTAGATAAAAACAGATGCCCGTCGTCTGGAAGACGATGTTTATTAACCTGTATTATTGGGAATAAATCTAGTTTAATATTTCGTATAACGGAGATAAGATCGTTGTCAATATTCCAAGCTGGATTGTTTGTATCGGAATACCAAATGGGTTCATCGCGGGTTACGATATGTTCTAGGTTATCAAACGTATGAGCAACTCCTCGAGGAATGATGAGTCGACGGTGAACACTTGGCGCAAACTCAAGAGCAACGAGTTTATGTAGAGTTGAGCTGCCTTGTCGACAATCAACGAAATATCCATGAATTAATTTACCATTTTCACCCATAAATGTGAGCCGATCATCTTGACCCACGTGAATACCATAAGTCGAATACTGAAAGTTTGATTCGTGCGTTACGAAATCCGATATAAGTGGGCCCTCACTAGACATCAATTTCTTGGTAAACCAACCGCCAGGCCCGCTAATTTCAACAACAGAATTGGACTCAAATTTCAATCCATCGATTCCAAACTGCTTATCACAAACATGATCGTCAACATTGAGCATTTTGGTTACCTATAGTTAAATTTCAATGGCACAGTTGTGTTAAGTGTCGTATTTCGGACAATCATCTAAGCAGAACCGCTACGGCAACTGCTATGCAAAGAGTACAGCCAGTTTTGCGATTCTTCGAGCTTTGCAGCAGCGGCAGGATTTATTCAAATGTTGCTATCATAGAGTATTATTATCCCAATATTGCCTATCACCACCAAATGAGATCGTGAACACGTAATAAGGAACCATTCACATTCAAGCCAATCATTTACAGCAACCATCTTAAAATCCAGTTTCGCTGCCGTCTGGAATATTTCATTTAGTTGCCTACCGCAATTAAAATGTTAATAACATGTTAATAAAGTGTTATATAAGAATGTTGTTTGAATAGCAATAGAGGAGACTGTAATTAAAATTATGCAGTTTTCTATTTTTGATATAGGTGTACATTACAATCGTGTGCAGCCATGGTAACTACTCCTGTTAGTTGCTGATGGTGAGCGGTGTCGTACTTCAACACTCTCCGTGCTGCTCCCCAAAAGTTGGGTCATGACTCCAATAGTTAGATATTGAGATAAACTGCCACTTTTTATTATTGGTGAGATATGGCTAAGGTTGATGTGGTTTGTCGTTACTGTCACAAAACAGAAGATGTTAAAGGACATGGAAAAGGGCGTAGTGGACATCCCCGTTATCACTGCTATGCCTGCCAAAACCTTTCAATTGAACTATACCTACCAAGCCTGCAAGCCCGGTATGAAAGAGCAAATTGCAGATATGGCGATGAATAACTCAGGTATCAGAGATACGGCTCGGGTTCTCAAAGTCGGCATTAACACCGTTCTTCGCACATTAAAAAGCTCACGCCGAGAAATGTAACCACACTGCCCCTGCCGGGATGTCACATTCAGATTATCTGTGAGATAGACGAACAAGGGTCATTTGTGGGTAACAAAAGAAATCAGCGCTGGCTTTGGTATGCTTGGGAACCCCGCCTGAAAAGGATTGTGGCTCACGTATTTGGGGCCGCAGCAAGAAGACATTGAAAAAATTGCTGGCGTTTCTCACCCCTTTTAACGTTCATTTCTACTGTACAGATGATTTTGCTCCTTACGCCATTCTTCCTGAAGAAAAGCATATTGTTGGAAAGCATTACACCCAACGTATTGAAAGAATAAACCTAACACTTCGCACTCGTTTAAAAAGATTAAACAGAAAAACAATCGGCTATTCCAAATCGGAAGAAATGCATGACAAAGTGATAGGTACCTTCATTGAAACGGAATACTATTTTTTTTTAATCAATCTAACTATTGGAGTCATGACCAACTTATCCCCTCAATTCACGGATAAAATATATAATCACTCCAAATCCGCTTTATATGGCTGTCTCTTGATCGTATTTCCGACTCAAGAGGCACCACCAGATGGTAGCCATCAAGGAGAGTTTGGACAAAATTAGTTGATGATGGCTCAGTAAGATTAGAAGGCTTTTACAAGCCTTCTAGCTCATCAAAATGCAGACTTTATTTCCAATGTTGTGCAATCAACACATGAGCTAACACGGCGATTAAAACCACCTAACGAACATGACGAGGTGTACGTTCTAGCAGTTGACCATCCCGATCGAAATATCGACTAGGCCAAATCTCTGAGGGATGTAGTTTAAGGTAATTGGCAATAATCCATTCGCCTTTAGGCCACGGACGTGCCAGTGTGTTGGCTAATGTTGGTGAGCTGAGTCCGGCTTCACGGGAGACGGCGCCTAAGGTTGTCCCACACTTACGTAATGCAGCAATAATGTCGGCTGGATGCCAGTCATTTTTAATGTTATTCATTCCTGCTACCCCTTCCACTAATTAACCTGAATTCCGTTTACGCCGTCATTGGAAAATCTTCTTCTGAGTAGAAAACTTTCAGTGACGGTTTTTTCCATTTTAGGCAGTAAGCAATTACACCACTTAAAACGGTCAATAGAAATCCTTTTATACTTCGATGCCGAGAATGCTCTATTTGAGAAATGGTTTTTAATTGCCCATTAATTGTCTCAATAATAAAACGCTTTAATAACATTATATTATCCCACTCAGCCAGCACTTGCGCTTTCATGTTACGGCGCTTTTTCGTCATGAAAGTCACACCGGTTTGCGCTAAATCGTCTGCCAGTTCCTGACTAAGATAGCCTTTGTCACCATAAAGAGAACCCGTTAATTCTTTTGCTAATTCCAGAACCGGTTCCCGATCATCCACATTACCGGCGGTGACTTTGAGTGCCAGAATTTCGCCCTTATGGTTAACAATCAAGTGTAATTTGAAACCGTAAAACCACCCCATTGAGGTTTTTCCGCGCTGTGCCACCCCCTCAAACATCTTATGACGCGGAATACGGATGTTATGGCACACGCGCAAACTCGTGGAATCAATAAAAGCAATCCCCGTGGGTTTTCCTTTTAATTGAGTCAGATAGCTGCATAGTGGCACTAAGACAGAAGGGGCGACACTCACAAAACGGGTATAACTGAGTAAGGTTGAAAAATCGTGATGATGATATTTCCAAATATGCTCCAGATAAAAATATTTAAAATCACGGTAATGTGACATGTGAAAGAGGATCAGGATGGTCATAATTTCACTGGGATACATTCGACCTTGTCTGCGGCGTAGGCGATGCTTCTTATTGAGACAAAACTGCTCCCATTGAGGAATGAAAAAACGACAAAAGTCATCGACATCGCAGAAAATTTCAACTAATTTGTTCATTGCCTGTTCCTTTTTAGAGCGGTTTTAGGTGTGCACCAAAATTTTGCTCTTGGAACAGGCGCTACAGCAATCCTTTATCCAGAATTCAGGTTAATTAAACATTGATGGTGGTGATTCAAGGCAGGGTTAGCAGACCGGGAGTAACCAACCGGCGAGGCCGAAGCCTCCCCTACCTGAATCACCATTGAAAGGGTGATAGCAAGCACCACTGATAGAAATCCTACCAGTGGGGTTACTCTTCAAGGCTGCTAAACCTTACCACTGGATTTTGCCAATGGCGGGGCTACTTTAACGGATTGTTTTATCTGACTCAATAAGCGAACCCGTATAACGAGCGGTATTTTTGCCGCGTTCTCCTGCGAATACCTATTTGGCGTTATTTCGAAGAATCCCTAATGCAATTAACCGTTCCCAGTAAGACTCGTCCGAAATAACCCAAAAACCAGCCTTACATAAATTAAATTTAACGAATATTCTCGTAAAACCCCGTATTAATCCCATCAACTTTAAACACACATAAATATTTTCGATAAAATACCGATGGAGGCTTCATCGAAAAAGGAACGATGTGAAAAACTTTGAACACTATTTTCAACATGAAATTGAATATCTCCGCGCACTACAGCGGTTGATCAGTCAGGAAAAGCCTCATCTGGCGGATATCCTCAATGGACAAGAACCCGATGTGGAAAGAACCCATGAAGGCTTTGCCTTTTTGGTTGCGCGCCAGCACCAAAAAATTGATGATGCTTTTCCTGAAATCACCCGCCCGACATTGCAAAGTTTGGACTCTCAGGTACTCAAGGGCTTGCCGGCAACCAGTGTCATGCAGCTGCACAATGGTATTGGCGCCGACTACGCGTGTTCAGTACCGAAAGGCAGCCAAATTACCACTGAGAATGAAAGTGTCTTTGTCACCAGTCGGCAATGTGACATTGAACCCCTGACCCTTATCCGGCGAGAAATTTATCATCAGGCGCAAGAAACCCAGCTGAAACTGACCTTTCAATATACCGGTAAGGATGACCATTGGCCGATCACACCCATCAGCCTGTTTCTCAGTGCGGATGAAACGGTTGCGGACAGCCTGATGTTGGCGCTGAGACAATATGCCTATGGCCTTCGGTTATCTCGGGGAGAGACGTTGTATCCAATGGACTGCATTCGTCTGGAACCGTTGCAGGGCACATCGCGGTTGATCCTGTCTCCCCCGCAAAAATCAGGCAACTGGGCACCTCAATTATTGTTGGAATCCCTTTATCTGCCGCATGTCCACCACTTTGTGACGTTGGTGTTGCCTACCTCGATGCTGCGCCGTTTATCCATGGCCGAAGCCGGTGAATTTTAAAATATTCACAATCTGAGTTTCAGTAAATCGTGCTTTTTTCATGTTAACCTCTGCAAATATTGGGGCAGAAAATCTAATTATAGCTGTCTCATTTTAGGGGAAGTGGACAGTTGCAGTCGATACTGTAAGAAAAGGGTAAACTATAGTATCTCTACATTTCCAATTTAAAGAAGACAAACAAATAAAATTATCTTTTTAGTCTTTATTCTCATTTTAATTTAACTTTCTTTATAGTAGGGTTTTTGGAATTATCGAGTTTCATTTGAAATTTTTTACGCTTACATCTACATAGAAGGAATTTTTATGGCTAATTTAATTTACGCAACTATAAAAGGAAAAAAGCAAGGCATTATTTCCGCGGGTTGTTCTACTTCTGATTCAATAGGAAATAAATATCAATTTGGCCATGAGGATGAAATTTTCATTATTTCTTTTGACCATGAAATGACAAGGATGAGCAACGTAAATCATCGCCCTGTTTCATTTATTAAACCAATAGATAAATCATCACCATTACTTGGTGTCTCAATATCTGACAATGAAGAGCTGGAAATAGAATTTTTCTTTTATAGAACTGCTATTAGTGGCGGAAACGAACTCTATTATTCGGTTAAATTGAAAAAGGCTTTTATAGAGAGAATCAATGTTAGTTATCCTCATGCTATAAATCACGCGAATCAGCAACCAGAGGAAATGATTTCTGTAAGATATGCCAGTATAACATGGCAGCACTTTGCTGCCGGGACATCTGGATATAGTTTCTGGGAAGATAGAGTTTATTAATATATATGAAAGCTCCTTTATGTATTGGAGGAGCTAACAATACATTAACCGTATGAAAAAACGCCATGCCCAATATGCTACCAATGTCAGCAGCATAATATTTAATTTCAATGAATTAAATTTAATTTTTATGACTTTAAACAATAGTGGCAACATAAACAAAGCTGACACGGGCACTGAAACATCTCTTGTATCATCAACTACGAACGTGCGATGAGCTACACATGCATTTTTGATTTCATCTCCATCAATATATATTTCCTCCTCAAAAAAAGAAAAAGAATATATAATTAACAGGCAGAACAAATAATAAATCACATACATTATTCTACTCATCACCGTTAATCCCCAATATCATATATATGGATTTTTTCTTCTCTAATATTCTTCTTCCATATGAACTATACTCCCTGCCTTTAGAACCGGGGGGTAATGATATTGAGTTTATAATATCATTTTTATCTCTAGCTATACCTCTATTGTATCTAGAACCAGCTAATATTAATTGTTCATCAGTTATAATACTTGTGTTTTTTATATCTGGATAATCATAAATAATGAGATCTCTTAAGTGCATTGCAACAACCTTTATATTAAAATCATCTGTGAGAAGACAATTTGAAAGTTGTAACTGCTGTTTTGTTGTTAGTGTCGATGGGTCTATTCCTAATGTTTCTGCCGCTGCTCTTAATTGAATAGCTAATACACCAACAGATGTTGAATTTGATTTTTTATTGTCGCCATTGAATGTATCATTGAAAATTTGTCTAATTTGTAGAACACCATATGCTTTAAATCTATCTGGCGTTCCTCCGGCCTCAGCAACAGCAACTCCAGCCAATAGGAGCACCGGTATATTAGCTTCATGTGCATATTTTATTATCAAATTCTTATTGTATTGAAGGTAAGCTGCTTTATATGCCCATAAATAGCTTTCTCCTGTTACAAGGGTATCACTGTTAAATAATAACTTATATCTAATAAAATCAACACCATCAAATCTTGGAAACCCTAATTCATCAACTGTACAGTAAGGATTTTTCACTTTAATATCATCCGTGTAATTATTAGTTATAACAATTCTGTAGTAACAGACAAAGGAAATCCACATTTATTTAGAGTCATTATGTATTAACCATAAACTGAACTCACATTGTAATATATTTTATATGCCAGCTAAAACAAAGAGATATTCCATAATGTTATCCCTTTAAATAACCTATTTATAAATATTTTCCCTTTTTTCGGAATTATCTGATGATTGTAAAGGCTTGTGTTCTTAATACCCCTATTTGCTTGAAAGTATCATTAACCACATAGAAATGTCGACCAGCAGATTAGCCAAAAAAAAGTTGGCACTGGAAGCGGGCAACAAGTTTTATGATAACCACGGATACCATGCCAGGCGGGAATATACGACCCAAAAACGGGAATCAGCTTATGAGTTCTGGTGCCGTTTGGCCGCGGAAGAAGGCATTATCTTCTGGTTTGAAGAAGATAAGATGTTCTTCAGCAACAGTCATTTGGGCATGACCGCCGATCTCCCGTTAACGTATAATCCGCAGCCGGATACCGACGAGACTGACGCGACCGTCTGGCAATGGGAATACGGGGAATACCTGTGCCCGGATCAATACCGCCATAAAGATTACAATTTCCAGCGACCTTCCCAGCCCATGTTGACCCAAAGTACCTTGGAGCCAGCGGGCAATCATGCCGTGTTCGAAAGTTACGGGCGTTTTCAGTGGAGTAAGGAAGGCCAGCCCTTGGGGGATATCTACCTTAATCAGCTGAACAGTGAAAGTCAGCTCGGCTCCGCGCAAAGCAACTGTATCAAGCTACGTCCGGGTAAAATATTCACGCTCAGCACCCACCCCGCGTTATCCATGAATGACCGTTGGCAGGTTGTCGGCATTACGCACACGGGGTCACAGCCGCAGGCTGCGGGGATCGGCGGGGAAGGCACCACCTTAACCAGCAACATGACCTTTATCCCCGGCCGCGATGACTGGCGGCCACCGTACCGTTACAAACCCTTGGCCGATGGTGATGAATTGGCCACCGTGGTTGGGCCAGAAGGCGAAGAGATTTTTACCAACGAGTACGGGGCGATTAAAGTGCATTTTCACTGGAACCGCTATGACAAACCGGGGGATGGCTCTTCGTGTTGGGTGCGGGTTGCCCAGGGCTGGAACGGCAACGGTTTTGGGTTTATGGCCATTCCGCGGATCGGTCAGGAAGTCATCGTTTCTTACCTGAACGGGGACATTGACCGGCCGATTGTGACCGGCTGCAATTACAACGGACGCAATAGCCCGCCATTGGATTTGCCGGCACAAAAAACCCGCACAACCTTCAAAACCCATACACATAAAGGTGAAGGGTTTAACGAATTGCGTTTTGACGATGCGAAGGGCAGCGAAGAAGTGTATATCCATGCCCAGAAAGACATGAATACCAAAGTGCTGAACAACCGCACGACGCATGTTGATGTCGATCATGAAGAGCGAATAGGGCAAGACCAGAAATTGACGGTGGTACGGGATCAATTTGAAGAAATTCAACGCAGCCGTCAAACCCTGATCAAACAGGATGACGACGAGTCCGTTGCCGGCCATCAAACCTTACAGGTTGAAAAAAATCAGTCCACCACCATCACCGGGCAGCAAAGCGTCAAAATAGGCAAAAGCCAGTTGCTGGAAATTGCCGATAACCAGGAAATCAAGGTGGGTAAGCATATCGTGCTGCAATCCCAAAGTGGACAAATCACGATAGGCAATGCCGGCGGCCAAATTATTATCGACCCGACAGGGGCTATCACGATTTCCGGCACCTCCATCTCAATGACGGAGCACGCCGCTGGAAAAGCTGGCAACGAGGCGCTGTTTGATTATTCCGCCCGTTATATTCTGACCAACAGTAAGAACGGGAATAAACCGTTGGTCAACACGCTTTACCAGATTAAAACCCCATCGGGGATGGTCTCCGGCCTCACTGATGAGGCCGGACGAACTGCCATCGTGCAGACTGAGCAAGCGGATACACTGGAATTGAGTATACCGGAAGAACAGTTACCGAAAAAAACCGAAACACTTTACCACGTGGGGAATAATCAGCCAGTAGATTACATCATGGAATTTAAGGAGAAATAATCATGAAAGGCAAAAAAACATTAACGCCTGGTGGAATATGCCCCGCTATTCCTTCTGTAACTTGTACAATAGAAGGAGCTGAATTCCCCGTAAATGAAAATCCCTGTTATCTTGCCCAAAAAGCAGCTTATGCTATTTGGGCGCCGAGAGTTGTGTATACCAAAGATGGCGCTAAGCGTTCACTGAAACAATTGGTGATGAGTGGCCTTATTCGTAAAGAAGAAACACATCATGACTGGCTATGGCCATATAAGGCAGAAGTGGTTTTTGCTATGAGGGGGAGAAGGACGCCATTGCCCATGCTTTCAACGAGTAAAGTTGGCGATCCTAAATATGACGGCAACTTACCGCAATCTATGAATGTATTTGCCCGCCCATCACCCGAGAAAGCAGTTGAATTTAAAGTTACTAGAATTAGGCGGCCAGATATCATTCTGGTAAAGAATAAGCAAGTTCGTTGGCCTGGGCGTGCGGAAACCTATTTTGATGGTTCTAAACATCCAGATAATCTTGAACGTTTAATTGAAGTTAAATTTCCAGGTGACATCTTATCGGAAGCACAAGAATCAGATTACAAGAAGATCTGCAAACCAGAACGTTTTTGTGTTCTGCATGTCAAGGATAACCGGGGTACTAAAGAGTGGGAAAGCCAAACAGAAGAAGCTAAGGAATTGGAATGGGAAAAAGTACAACAACATTCATCACAATTTAGTGGTCTGCCTCCACTTATTCAGGGGAATAAGCCTTCTCATACTCCAATGCCAGATTTACCAATGCCAATTCAGGATGGTATTCAGCGCTTATTGCTTGAGCATGTACCGCTGGTCAGCGAAAAAGTATGGCAATATAAACCCGTACTGAGTATGTGGCTGGCATTGGCTACGATTCCTATAAAGTTATCATTATTGCACGCATCTGAACCTAAGCCGGCCTCCTCTTTCTGGGAAAAAACCATAGAATATGCTGGAATGCCTATTACCTGGATTGTTAAGGGATATGATTATACTACAAATGCTATTGTTCGAGGCTGGGAAGTCACGTGGGATATGGCAGAAAATGGTCTCTATTACGTTACCGATAAAACCCGTGCTGCATTGAATGCTTGTGGTGCTTGGTTCCAAGACGCTGGAAAGTGGGTCGTTACGGAACTCATTGATCCAGTGACAAAGACGGTGGGATATTCCATTGATTGGATATGCCAGAAAACTGGCGAGGTTTTCCATCTGACAAAAGATAAATTGATCGAAACTTGGCATACGGTATGTAAATACACAGATATATCTCTAGAGGCATTAAAGCAGGTTAACTGGGTACAAATATCTGCGGATATGGGTAATGGTTTGATCGAGGTGGTTGTCGGTTTTGGGGAATTTATGAGGACGTATATTGTGCCTGTGCTCGCCGCAGCTGCAGTTATCTTGCTGTGTTCAATAGTCGTTGTACTTGCTGCGCCAGTAGAAGTAGGGGCAGCTGTAGCAGCAGCAGTAAGTGGTTTGGCTGTTTTAATATGGACGACATTAGAAGAAGCTACACCAGAAAATACTATATGAGGGAAATGTCATCATGAATAAAGAAGAATATTATGCTTCTATCAAGGCACAGTTAACCGGATTTACTCTGCAAAGTGAACGTGATGCCACTGTCACTCGTTTAGGATTGGCAATTACATTGTTTTTTAAGCAAAGCTATACATCCAATAAGAAAGGGAAAATTTTAGCTTGCTTTGCCCGTTTCCGTGAGAAATACGGTGAAAAATTAAAATATCATACCCATGAATTTAAGGGGTTGAAGAAATTTTCAGCTGAAAATATTGTTGAGGTTGAACAGAAAATTCTAAACAGTGAGGGGAATGATCCAGTTAGTTGGTACGTGAGTGATGCCAAAAATAGTGATCTTGCTCCAAATTATGTAATGCGTTTTCTTGGCTCAGATGAAGTTGATGAAAACGAAAGCAGTGCTTATCTATGTTTAGTCATGCCATGGGATATTTTAAGCACAGACGAAGGGCAAACTGAATTTCACGAATGGCTCAAATTTCTTTGTGAACAACTAAAACCTGATCATGGAGAATGTGGTTATATGTTGGTATTACCACGAGATTATCACGAATATATGCCTCAAGAGTACCAGCTTGCCATTCGTTACCCTGCTATACAAGTCAATTCAACCGTTCACATGATGGCAATGGATTATTTTAATTCTATACGTAGTATAGGTTGGATCACTTTGTTATCTCATCGCTTTATCAAACGGTTGGGCGGTGAACAATGGGTAAGAAAAAAACTCTCTGCTTATCCTGATGTACTCATTACTGAATATGAAAATGGGTTAATTATTCGTGCCGGTGAATACCCCGATTTAACACCACTTCCCGCTAACATACCGGAAAGTTATCTTGCGCTTAATGAATTGATTCGACCTATACGCTATGTGATGCAAGAAGGTGATTCTCTCCATATTTACGGTGAAGGCCATTTCACAGGCGAAACTAGCGCGCTCTGGTATGCCCGTTATGACCGTGGCGCGTTACAAGTAGAGCCACTAATGGCGGGTGAGCCTGCCAGGGTGGATGGTTACTGGACAACCAAAGGGCGTGAAGGGCTGGAAAACGTCATCCTGCAAGGGGATATCGCCCCGGATGTTGAAGGCAATGCACCGGGTACAACCGCGTGGCGGTTGGTGCGTCAGATTGAGCATGATGATATGAAAGATATGAAAGAACTTGAGGCGCAACAAAATGCGGGCAACCATTGACGGAAAGAAGATCATCCTGAAAGGGGACACCACAAACACGGGCGGTACGGTGCTGACCGGTTCGGGGTTAACTAAGCAGGGTGAACCCGTTGCTTGTGTGGGCGATGAGGTCTTTTGTCCTGCGTGTAAGGGCACCGGCTCTATTGCTGAAGGTTCCTCGCTGACGGTGATTCAGGGGAAGGCGGTTGCTTTGGAAGGGCACAAGGTAGATTGTGGCTGTCCTTCTGGCTGTACCCTTGTTGCTGCGGGTTAATTAAATAATCGGGCACATAGGTTATTGTAGTTAAAGTATTACTGCCACTGATTTAGTTGATCCTCAAAAAGATAAAATTATGGCGTAATGCTTTTAATGTTAAACAATTATGTTATGTATGAGGGAACCTATGAAAAAATCAACAACGGTTGGTAGTGTTGGCACTTTAGCAACAGCAGGTACAGCAGCTAGTACAGCATCAGCTGTAGTCGGTGGATCAGCTGCAACTATTATGTCAGCAACAGCAGGTACTACAGGTGCGGCTATAGCATCTGCGGCAGGTGCTTCTGGATTAGCGGGAGGAGCAGCAATATCATCAGGCATGGCTACGGTTGGCTCAGTTGTTGGTGGCGGTATGGCTGCAGGCGCTATAATTACTGCGGCAGCACCAATTGCAGTGATTACAGCTATTGGATTCGGACTATTCAAACTGTTTGAGGATTAATCATCTGTTAGGATAGATGATCAGTAGCACTCATTAAGCTGGATACCCTATCTCTAATGCCGTTATGTTGAATTGGCGGACGGCAATAATTTCAATACGCCGCCCGCCAATTTATATATAATGCGATTGTAAGAATTTCTTTAGTTAGGCATTGTGATTTGCTGATTATTACATTCCTATAAATCTGCCTAATGCGATTAGCCCAACTAACAATGCTATTCCCATTTCTAAGTTCATTATCTATCTCCTATTTTTACTGTCTTGTATGGTGTAGGTATGTTACTGGAACTATGGATATTGAAAATATTCAGCGTAATATGATGTGGATTATGCCGTACCGTTAATACTGTTACTCATATAAAAATCAGTGTATAGCATGTCTATTTCTCTTTCAGAAAATGCGTCCTGAATTGTGCCATTTTTTAAGTTGATTCTTAGTCGACTTATTGGCATCGAGTGAATTTCTTTTACTAGTTTTTTGGTCGGTTCGTGATTTTCAAACATATTAATGGCGACATCAGCCAATTTTGGTTCGCTTTTGTCTTCTATGTTTGATATGAATATGCCAGCTGCAATTATTTTTTTCTTCTTATTCCGTATTCCAACGATGTATGCTGTTTTCAAGACGTTATATGTTTCATCAGCCTTAAATCCAGTGTCTATATCATATTTGGTTTGTGTCACATCTGTATAAATACATAACGAAATAGGGATGTTTAACATTGATTGCCCTTTTGGTGGTATTGAAAATTTAGTTTTTGCTAATGAACTGAAATTAAAGATTATATAACTCTTTAATTATGAATTCTTGTTCTGGTTCCGTGCTTTTGATTAACTATTAGTCTTATTTCAATATGTTATAAGAGGTAATGGATTGATTGCCATATTCAGAGTTCTGAGGGAATGTTCCCACCAGCCGATTTGGCTATATACAATTCGGCAGTAAATTATAATATGCCTTTATATACTATTTTTTCACAGTAAGTCTATGGCCTATTCAATATAAACTACTGCCACAAGTGCATGATAAACTTCTTGGTTAATGTCGCAGGCCAATGAAAGCATATTGTGTAATTCGGTTGAACAGGCTTGGATGTTGGTTGGACTAGCTTGCTCAAGAATAATCTCATACAAAGATGTTCCTAATTTTGCCCGATGCATCGCCAGATCTAATGAAATAGTCCGTTTATTATTCAAACAATTCAATAATCTTAGTGACAATGGCGCAGGGGTATATTTCAAAAGGGCGTTATGAACCTCTTGATTGATATCACTCGCCAATGTAATCAGATTATTCAAATCTATTGAGCATTCATGTTTCGCTTTCTCGAAAATGAATTTGAATAGAGACGTTGCTATACCCGAAAGATATACCGCTTGTTTCAGAGAGATAGGGTTATTCATCACGATTTACCTCTGCAATTTCAACACGCTGTAATAAGTGAATTATTATTCCTGAGCGGTATTGCGAGGTGCACGTTCTAACTGTTGGCCATCCAACGCGAAATACCGGCTAGGCCAAATTTCGGAGGGATGTAGTTTGAGGTAATTGGCAATAATCCATTCGCCTTTAGGCCACGGGCGTGACAGTGCGTTAGATAATGTTGATGAGCTAAGTCCGGCTTCACGGGAGAGTGCTGCTAAGGTTGTACCACGTCTACGTAATGCAGCAATAATATCGGCTTGATGCCAGTCTTTCTTGCAATTAATCATCCTGCTACCCCTTCCATTAGTTGATGGTGGCGATTCAAGACAGGGTTCGCAGTACCGGGAGTCATCGTCCGGCGAGGCCGAAGCCTCCCCTGCCTGAACCGCCATTGAAAGGGCGATAGCAGACACACTGGCAGAAAAATCCTACCAGTGGATGACTCTTTACAAGGCTGCGAAACCTTGACCATTGGATTTTGCCAATGGCGGGGGTACTTTAACGGATTGTTTTATCTGACTCAATAAGTGAATCAGTATAATTGGCGATATTTTTGCATCATAACTCTATTAAAACTTATTGGGCGTTATCCCTAATATTATATTGTGATACATCATTAAACTATGCTGAATATGACTTACGCTAACAACCATTCAAATTAAGACTCGTCCTAAATAACAAAATCAAGCCTTACTTAAATTAAATTTGAAGAATAATCCAGTAAAATATCGCATTACCCCATCAATTTTAAATATACATAAATCTTTTCGATAAAGTACCGATGATTAATTCATCGATATGAACATGCAAAATAAGATGAAAAAAGGGCGTTACGATACACTGGAATTCGGCCTACCGGAAGAAAAGAAGGTAAAGAAAACCGAAACGCTTTACCACGTGGGGGATAACCAACCTGTAGATTACATCATGGAATTTAAGGAGGAATAACAATGGCGAAAAAACCGCAACAATTAAAACCGGGCACCATGTGTCCTGCCGTGACTTCAGTCAATTGCCGGATGGAACGCGTTGAATTCCCCAAAGATGAAGACCAATGCTACCTGGCAAGAAAAGCCGCATTAGCAATTTGGGCACCGAAGATAAGTTTCAGAAAAGGAAAATCGATCTCTCTTCGGCAGGCAACGCTGAGCCAATTGATTAAAGTAGAGGAAGAAGCATCTGATTGGCAATGGCAATATAAAGCGGAAGTGAGTTTTTATATGAGAGGGGAAATTGCACCATTGCCTAAATTAGCAACCAGTAAGAAAAAAAAGGCAATGTATGGAAGTAATTTACCCCACTCTGCAAGCTGGTTTCCCAATTTGTCTATAGAAAACATCATTAAATATGGCATTACAGGTTTGCGGCGACCCGATATTATTTTAGTCAAAAATAAACAATTACGTTGGCCGGGACTTAAGGCGACATATTTTGATAATTCTCAACATCCCGATAATTTGAAGATATTGATTGAAGTAAAATTTCCGGGAGACTCACTGTCAGAAGGTCAGGAAAAAGATTATCCCCTCATTGCTGGCGGTAGGGAGCGATTTGGCCTCTTTGTGGTTGAAGATAACCGGGATTCGGAAGAGTGGAAAAATCAGTCAGCAGAAGCCAAAGCCGCTGAGATGGACTACATTAAAAAGCATATGGCGCTATTTGGTGGCCTATTTCCGCCGGTTGGCGGTAGTAATCGCCCTCCATCACCTGCGCCCGCGCCCGCGCCATCACCTGACGTTAAACCGACACCCCCCCCATCCCCGCCATTACCTATTCCGACCCATACGGGAATAGTACGGTATATGCCGAAAAATCTCCCGCTGGTGAGTGAAAAACCGTGGCAGCATAAACCTGTGTTCAGTATCTGGATGGCGTTATCACGTGATCAAACTGTTCCCGCATTAATTCCCTCCCCTGATGAATCTTCATTTTGGGAACAAGTCGAAGCATTCTATGATCAGGGTATACAATTAGTGCAAGACGGATTTACTTATACCAAGGATAAAATTGTCCGTAGTTGGGAATGGACATGGGATTTTACGGCCAGTGGGTTTAATTACCTCACGGATAAGACGCGTGAAGCACTGGCCGCTTGTGGTGCCTGGTTTCGTGAATCGGGAAAATGGATAGCCGATGAAATTATCGATCCGGTGACGAACAAGCTGAGTTATGCCATTCATTGGGTCAGCGAAAAGACAGGTGAAATCGTCCGCCTTACCGAAGAAAAAATCACGGAAGCGGTAGAAATGGTATACCAACACACTGACTTAACCATTGAAGCATTAAAACACGTCGATTGGTATCAGATAGCGGCGGATTTGGGCAATGGAACCGTTGAGTTAATGGTAAAAATCGGCGAAGAAATCGTTACCCTGATTGAAACCATTGTTGTTATCGCGGCTATCGTTTTATTGGTTGGTTTAATTATTTGGGTGGGGAGTATTGTCGGCGGTGTTGCGTCGGCGGTATGGGCAATGTTGACCGTAGCAGCAGCGGGGATGGCCGCATTAAATGCGGCAACCGCATAATAAGGAAAAAGGATCATTATGAATCAAGACGCTTACTTCGAGCATATCAAGGCACAATTAACCAACTTTACCCTGCAAAGCGAACGCGATGTGACCGTGACACGTCTGGGGTTGGCCATCACCCTGTTTTTCAAACAAGGGTATACGCGTGAAAAAAAGGAACACATTCTCGCCTGTTACCGTCGATTTCGGGAAATGTATGGTGAAAAATTACGGTTCCATACTCACGAATTTAAAGGGTTAAAGAAATTTTCAGCCGACAATATTGAAAAGGTTGAGCAGCTAATATTAAAAGCTGACAATGGGATATTTGTAGGTAATAAGATATGTGGTTGGTATGTCAGTGATGCGAAAAATGCTGATGATGCACCGCAATATATTATGCGTTATCTCGACTCGTGGGAGACGTCAGGGAATAAAGCAAGTTCTTATTTATGCTTGGTATTACCGTGGGATATGCTGGCAACAGAAAAAGGACAAACGGAATTTAATGAATGGCTGGCCTTTCTTTGTGAACAACTCAATCCCGATCATGGTGAATGTGGGTATACGCTTGTCTTGCCCAGAGATTATCATCTCTATATGCCACATGAATATCAGCTCGCCATTCATTACCCTACTATGCAGGTTAATGCGATAGTTCATTCATGGGCGCATGAATATTATAATTCGATACGTAGTATTAATTGGATGACTTTGCTATCCCATCGCTTTATCAAGCGCTTGGGCGGTGAACAATGGGTAAGAAAGAAATTGTCTGCTTACCCTGACATTACTATCACAGAATACAGTAATGGATTAATCATCCGTGCCGGCGAATACCCTGATTTAACCCCGCTACCCGCCAGTGTGCCTGAAAGTTATATTGCGATTAATGAACTAACCCGCCCTATTCGCTATGTTATGAAAGAGGGCGATTCTCTTCATTTTTATGGTGAAGGCCATTTTACAAATGCCACCAGCGCGCTCTGGTATGCCCGTTATGACCGTGGTTCATTACAGGTTGAGCCATTAATGGCGGGTGAGCCTGCCAGGGTGGATGGTTACTGGACAACCAAAGGGCGTGAAGGGCTGGAAAACGTTATCCTGCAAGGGGATATCGCCCCGGATGTTGAAGGCAATGCACCGGGTACAACCGCGTGGCGGTTGGTGCGTCAGATTGAGCATGATGATATGAAAGATTTGAAAGAACTTGAGGCGCAACAAAATGCGGGCAACCATTGACGGAAAGAAGATCATCCTGAAAGGGGACACCACAAACACGGGCGGTACGGTGCTGACCGGTTCGGGGTTAACTAAGCAGGGTGAACCCGTTGCTTGTGTGGGCGATGAGGTCTTTTGTCCTGCGTGTAAGGGCACAGGCTCTATTGCTGAAGGTTCCTCGCTGACGGTGATTCAGGGGAAGGCGGTTGCTTTGGAAGGGCACAAAGTGGATTGCGGCTGTCCCTCTGGCTGTACCCTTGTTGCTGGGGGGTAATTCAATGTCACAGGCATATAGATAAAATGAAGCATCAAAAATCTGTACCTGTTCTGCATACCAAAATCGCTCAGTTTGATTTTTTATCTTCTTAATAAGCAGAATATTGTGTCCCCACGGTAATAGTGCCACAACCTGTGGCACTATTACCGAAGAAAAAATCACGGAAGCAGTGGAAATGGTATATCAAAACACGGACTTGACCATTGAAGCATTAAAACACGTCGATTGGTGTTGCTGGGGGATAATGAAATGTCACAGGCGGTAGAATGGCTACCGCTTTGTGAATACTTAATATTTAATCTTCTGCTCGCCCTGATATATCACATCTCCTCTCACCACTTGATTTTCATTTGCATATGAAAGCCAATAGCGAATTCTATAAGGGGTTATTTCCTTTTTTATCAAAACGCTCGCGTTATCTTTTGACATGACGTAATACTTAATTGGTTTCATTCCATTTTCAAATTTATCAAAATTTAACAGTAATCCCCTTTCATCACTGGAATCCGGGTCATAAAAGTACCCTTCATAATGAACAATTATGTTATCTTTAATAAAAAAAACACCTTGGGAAAAGTCCAAAAAACCATCAAATTTTAAGTTGATAATACGTTCAATACGGTTTGGATCTTGGCCACTATCGATGAAATACATGTAATCCCATTCAAATGGGGTGACGTTTGCCATGTTAACCACGCATTCCTCATTAGCATTACAATGCTTGTCTGTAAAATCAAATATTTTTTCGACGATATTATTTTGCTTATATTTATACAAAAAAAACACAGAGAAAAAAATAACAAACAAAGAAACTAATATACTCTTTCGCACTGATAAATGATTTTTTTGGTGAGAAATCATCTCTTACTCCCTTTATCTACGCTGTCCATTCATATAAAAAAGCCGGCTTTTGAACTGTCCCCCAAAAGCCGGGCTTAAGTTTACATTATATTGACATTATTAACCCGGATAATCTCGGACAACTAATGGTTCGTTCTTCATTTTCTCTACTACTTCGGGGGTGAAACCATTTTTATTGGTTCGATCAATTTCACTGTTCATATAATTAAACTGTTCATTTGTGATTTTTTCGTTCACCACGGCATATCCAGATGCATCTTTTTTGGCAACGTAAAGACCATTTTTATGAAAGTGATTTAAGACTTCTTTAGCCAGGTTTTTTTGTGTTGCCCCTGTGTTTTTCATGCCAACTGCACGTCCCTGTGGGTTATTGAGCATATCAATTGTTTGGTCGGCCTCTGGAAGTGTTTTGAAGTGGCGAACATTTAAATCCAGCGTGCGATACGTTTCATGTGCATCTGCAACACGAGACGCTGTTTTCTCACCAAATTTAGCGGTAATGGTAGCTTGCCATAGTGCATGTCGAAAGGCATTCACTTGGCTACCCTCAAAGTTGCCGTTTTCTTGGAGCACTCCATGAGGGTATTTATCACTATCTCCCAGCGTTGAAAAACGGGCTGCATTAGTTGAAATATTCGTTCTTCCAGGTGTATACATCCCTATCTCGAGTGCTGCTTCCATGTTTTCGAGGCCAAATATGGCTTGTTGTATGTCTCGTTGCCATTTGCTTTTCACTCCCGTTCCTGGGATAGCCCAATTGTATTGGTTTTCGACAATATCACTATTATTGCTATTTGCACCTGCTAGAAAATCTGACGTTAGCTCACCAATTTTTTTTACTTCTGGGCTAACTTTATTATTGTGCTCTTTTATAAGTTCATTTAATACAAAAATATTTCTCTTTGTGGGATTCATATTATTATATAATTCTTTAATAGCAGAATCATGATCTCTACCCGTTAATCCGGAACTACGCCCCGTGCCTTCAACGATACCCATATAGTGGTAGAAGCTATTATATTTGGGTTCCCTAGATTCATTGCCATAAGCAAATATTTGTAATGTGGTTTGGGTGTTAGCTGATAAGCTCTTAAATGAACCTATTTTTCGGTCGAGCAAAAAGCGATCGTTAAAAAGCCCCTTCAGATTATTTGTGGTTGAATAAAATTTCTTATCCTCAAGCATGGATAGGTGGCTCATGACAACAGGTGCTGTAGAGTTAAATGTGTTTTTGATAGTGAGTAGTGGTCGATAAAAATGGTAATCAGATCTTAGTAGTGCAAAATATTCACCATTAGGTTTATGGCGATATTTGTCCAGTAACCCTAACGCCTTATTCATTTCTTTTTCTATAAAAGGGCATTTTTTCCTTGAGCAAACAGGACATATTTCATCTTTTTCCCCATTATTTTTCCAAAAATCAAGCATATCGTAAGCACCAATCCCTCCGTCTGGCGCACACAAAGCACCATCTGTTAGAGCTGCACTAGGTCTTACAAAACCACCAGCCTTACCGTTTCCGCCAAAATCATGAAAAGAAGGCACAAAACTTGTTGGAGAATGCAAGTTCAATCTGTCGAAGATATCCATCCCAGCGCTTCCATTATCATAATATGGCACGCCATTTTCATAATAGGCAATTTTACTCATTACAATATCCTTAATTAAATTATTTAGTTGCAATAATGAAACAGCCCTCCTCAAAAAGGGCAATAAATGCTATAGCAACTTTAATTTAAAAATATAAAGTAAATATTGGTTTTATTATTTATGAATTCATAATTCAAATAAAATTGGAAAGTTTATAGCTTAATACTTTAAGAATATAAAGAGATGAGCAAATAATATCATCAATGATGAAATCAGGGGGCATTCGGTTCTTTTACTGACGATTAAATAATTAAGGAATGCAATCTAGAATAAATTACTGTTCAAACGCTTCGCAATCATTCATCTAACTCAGTTGTCTTGCCACAAAGAGAAATGACCGCTGCGATAGCTGTCAGTAGATCTACAGGATTTATGTCGTACCGGGTACTATTTTCTTGTTGACAGTCGCACCCTGTACGACTATAGTGATTCATATTGATGACAAGGATGTTTTTTATGGAATACTTAGTTTTTATCGAAACCCCCGTATTTAGTCGAGAACGGGTAGGGTTATTAACCGATGATGAATTCAGATTATTACAGGCGCACTTATTAAAGAATCATGAGCAAGGCAGCACGATTAGTGCCACTGGAGGGTGTAAAAAGATCCGCTGACAACGTGAAGGAATGGGTAAAAGTGGTGGTGTCAGAATTATCTATTACACCATAACCAAAACGGGAAGGCTCTATCTGCTTTTGATTTATCCTAAAAATAAAAAAGATAATATCACGGCAAAAGAAAAAGAAGTGCTCAAAGCCATCAGTAGCAAATTACAATAATCAACTCCGCGCAAACGTGCGGCTATGTACATACAACGGAGAAATTATGGACAAAAAATTGTTTAACGATTTGGTCGAAAGTATGGAACAGATGGTATCAATTGAAAAAGGTGAGCTTTCTGTTCCTAGTGAAAATATCTATTACCATCGTTTACCCGATGTAAAAAACTTACGTGAATCTTTTGGGTTAAAACAGAGTGAATTTGCTAATGTTGTGGGTGTTTCACCTTCTCTTATTCAAAGCTGGGAGCAACATCGCCGTATTCCTTCAGGTTCATCATTGAAACTACTCAAAATGCTTGAACGTAATCCAACCCTGATTAATGAGTTAAATTCACTTTAGCACAGCCACCAGCTTAAAACCCTATTCTTTTCAATGGAATATGTGTAATCCCTTGTAGACAGAGAGGAATTCAACCTATAGAGATTGACAGAGGGCGTTATGGATACAATGTTAAGAGAACCGACGACTGTGGGTGAAATGCTCTCAGAGGAATTTTTAAAGCCATTGAATATCACTCAAGTAAAATTAGGCGAGGCACTGAATCTTTCCCGCCCACGTATTGCTGAAATTATCAATGGCAAGCGCCGGATCAGCATTGAAGAGGCTGTCATGTTGGCGGCTTTGTTTGAGACTGACGCTGATTTCTGGATTAACGTACAAGCCACTCATGACCGTTGGGAAGCCCGGCAGTTGATGGCGCAGAAAATGAGTACCCAACCTATCAAGGCACTATTGGCGCGATGATTTCCATTAGATTAGAAGGCTTGTATAAGCCTTCTAACTTACCAAAATTCAAACCGTGTTAATCAGCACATGTGATAATACGGTGATGAGAAGCACGCACGTACTATTCAGCGTTATTCTGTTCTGACACACTTTCACGCTTATATTCAGCTAACTGAGCCACCAGCGCTAATTTCGCTTTTTCAACCGCCAATTGCTCCTGCTCTTCAGGAACGCCAATCACGGCATACTGATCGAGTTCAGCAACGCGGACGCAATACGCCCAGAAAGCAGGTTCCTGTTTAATCACGTTAGCGGTTTGCGACGAGATAAAAACCACATCATAGGTTTCCATATCGTTCTGGAAATAAACGTATGCGTTGCGATCAATACCGGCCTGCATTAACCCATTGTGGATGATGGCTTCAGTGATGCTGTCGGATTGAGTTACACAGAATTCAGGCAGTTTGTGTTGAAATGCGGTAGTCACATTGATGCCGGTGGATGCGCCATTTGAAGCAACACGCCATTGCCCCACTAAGGTACCGTTTACCGTGACGATAGGGTCAATGGTGACGGGATACTCCCGCATGATAAAGCGCGTAAAGAGTTCGTGCGTGATTGGATTGTAACAAGGGCAGTTATATTGTTCCGATAAGGCTTTTTCACGCTCCACATCGTGATGCTTGGCAATCATCCAGCTTAACCCGTTGGGCGCGCTCATCATGGCATCGCCTTCAGACGTGATGCTGTCGAGTTTAGAACCCGCCAGTAATGCCGTGGCAATATTGAGATCGAACGCGGAGTAGGTGCCTTCATCGCTGCGATTCAGCGTAAAATTATCAGCTAAAATATAACCGGTCATAATAATCCTTATTTCTCAGCCTTTGATTTTTCCGCTTTCACTTTCTCTGCTGAACGGGGTTCAATGTTAGCGGGGGTATCTGTGTGGCCAGCTTGGCCTTCAGCGCCTCGCTCAGCGAATTTGTCTTCTGTGACATCCTCAAACGAGGCTTTGGCCACTTCTTCAATGACGCCCTGGGCGACGCACATTCCTTCGCTGAAATGAAGGGTACGGGCGCCTGATTCAACAATCAGCTTAATGATAATCTCATCACGATAATCACAATCGATAATGCCGACACATTCCACCGGACGTGCATGATGTTTCTGGGCAAGCTCTGTATTGGCGTAAATCTTCATGCAATACCCTTCAGGTATCGCCACTTTTAACCCTGTGCGAATAAGATAGGCAAGGTGTGATTTACCTTTATCAATGTAGGTATGCAGTTTGTAATCTACAGCGATTAGATCGAACCCTGCCGCGTTTTCAGTGCGATAGGTAGGGATAGTGGCCTTGGGATGTGTGCGGCAAACAACGACAGGGATATGCTTAGCCATGAGAGGGGGCTTTCCTATATGAATTCAAACGATCCATATTAGAATGGAGCTTTAACGTAAAAGTAAATTGGTAGTTAGAATGTTGTATATGCACACAAACGGTGCTCATTTCCATTACAGGGATTAATAATAAAAATGTGTAAGATGCTGAAGATAAGGGAGTGTCTCAACTTCAGATTACTCCCTGTTTTTTCTTAAAAGGCGTTATCGGGACAACAGAGATAACACAGGCATCGATGTGAAAGTAGATATTGGTGAAGACAATACTGATTAATGCTTTTGTGCTGGTGGCAGTTGGTGACTTACCTTTTTCAAGGTTTTGTTTATGATTAAACGCGCGACCACCTCCATTCTATGGAGAGTTCGAGTATCAGTTTGAAACCTTGTCTTTTCCTCGTATATATGCTGATCAGATAACAGCCAAAAGATACATACAGCCTCAATATCTGCCTGAAAGCCGTCATACGACTGTGCAATTTCAATAACCTTGTCCCTTAACACAGTGAGGGACTCTGATTCCCACGGTAAGCTGATCAGGGTGCTTGTAATTGCCTCTTCAAAAACACTCGCATTGTAATCTTCAATATATTCCGCCAGAACACGATCCATATTCACACCTATATAATGATATGAGGGTCATTGTGCTTTTGAAGGAAAGGTGACACGAAAATCAAACCTTTCTATGATTTCTCCCACAACGGCCTCATATTTGTATAACAATTCATCTGAATGGCCATCATCACGGAATTTTTTTAACAAAATAAAGATGCAAGACATCCCCATATAAACCGGATTGTTAGCAATGGAAATACATGCAGAAATTTGGCCGGATAGCACCTGAGTGCTTTCATCTTGCCACGGCAACCCCTTTAAAAAATCAATATATTGAATCTTCTTTTCCAACAAACACCTCTCGTTCTAACCAAGATAATCAACTTAACTAAACATACTTTCATTTGTTATTATTTATTGTGTAAATTTAAAAATTCCCTGGTGAGCATTGAGTAGTTACGAAATCTCACTCATTGAGTCATCTTAATTAGATCATGGTGATCTATTCACGATGCCTATCAAGCATTCTGTAACAATGGTAAAAAAGAATCAAGATGCAACCCTAAATAAGATTAATATTTTTTATACATGAACCCACAAAGATTAGTAGACGCAAGAAAAGCCAAAAACCTCTCCCAACGTGAGGTTGGGGAAGCATTGGGGGTACCCAATAAAGAGCGCGCAAAGGCAAAAATAAGCCAATATGAAAGAGGTGTCTTAACCCCGCCATACAATGTGGCCAGCCAGATTGCCGCAATTTTAGATGTGCCAACCTGCTATTTTTATATCGATGATGACAGCTTCGCCGCTCAGGTTTTGCTCCTGTACAAAAAGAATTTTTGCCAAGGCAATGGATTCGAAAACGAACTCATTACCACGCTGACAGCGAAAACAAGAGAATACGAAAAAGCCTTCGAGCACTTTAAAGAGACAATGGAGTCCATCAAATCGGCTCACGAAGGAAAGCAGAAAACGTAAGGATATCTCTGGCACAAAGCCCCTTTTTACTGATATCCTTGCCCCTATGATTCAGCGGAAACACCCTGTTTTGGTTGGATTTGTGCGCTTAGAGAGCCGGTGCTTATGCATCGGCTTTTCTATTTTACTCCGTAAGGGTCTAACCCCACAAAGTCGTTCAGGTTTCACATAGAATTACCTTTATCAGTAGTGAACATCATCCGCAATTAGTTGCAAACTTCACACTATCAATGCCCTCGGTCTTCTGCTAATTTATTTTTAATATTGCACATCGTGTAATACTGTAATATAGTATTACACATTATGTAATACGGATCAGATAATGATTAAATCATTCAAGCACAAAGGGTTGAAGCAACTTTTTGAGAAAGGAATTACGTCTGGTGTACCGGCGCAAGATGCCGAGAGGATTAACGACCGTTTACAGGCCATTGATGCAGCAAATGAAATAGGTGAGCTAAACCGGCAAATCTACAAACTTCACCCGTTGAAAGGGGATCGCGAAGGTTACTGGTCTATTACCGTTCGGGCTAACTGGCGCATTACTTTCCAGTTCATCAACGGTGATGCTTACATTCTGAATTATGAGGATTATCACTAATGAGACAGTTTAAAATTTCCCACCCAGGAGAGATTATTGCAAGAGATTTGGCTGATATGGGTATTAGTGGTCGTCGCTTTGCACTCAATATTGGAGTAACACCGGCTACTGTGTCTCGTTTTCTTGCCGGTAAGACGGCGTTAACTCCATCGTTGGCGATCCGTATCGCAGCTGCGTTAGGAAGTACACCTGAGTTTTGGTTACGTCTCCAGAGTGCTTACGACCTGCGTCAGTTGGAAAATCAAATAGACACATCTGGGATCGTTTCATACGGCGATCAAGACGAAACAGAGGAATTCATCGCAAAACATTAAGTAGAAAATGTCGGGATCTACTACTTAATAATTGGAGGCATATAACGTGTTATATCCTATAGCGATTGAAATCGGTGATGAGAACGGCGCTTACGGCGTGGTAGTGCCTGATATACCCGGCTGCTTCTCGGCCGGTGGTTCAATGGATGATGCAGTAAAAAAGGCTAAGGAAGCCATCATAGGGCATTTAGAGATATTGACTGAGATGGGTCAATTACCTCCCGAAGCAAAGTTTTTGAATTACTGGATCAAAGATGAAGAATACGCAGGATGGGCTTGGGCTGTCGTTGAAATTGATGTAGAACCGTATTTAGGTAAATCGACAAAATTCAATGTGACTCAACCTGACCTGTTATCAAAGAAAATCGATGATCAGGTCAAAGCCAGTCCCAATTTATACAAAAACCGCAGCCACTTTTTGCAAGTGGCGGCTTTGCATGAATTGCAAAACAACATTTAGCAATCAATAACACCCATAAGCCTCATGTTTTTTGTGAGGCTTAAGAGAGTGTTAACAACTACTTTTTTACTTCCGCTAAGTATTTTTTTAACAAAGCTATCGAATGTGTAAAATTACCTAATTGACCTCTTAATTCATATGCCCATTTCAAGCCATGGAAGAAGTTATTTCTAAAACGAAAAACTATAATTAGGCAGACTATAAGTTGGTCTGTTGGATTATCATTTTCTTTAGTAAGCACTGAACGCACTAAATCTGCTTTATGGGGTTTTGCGCCCAACGCATCCAAAAGTGCCATGATAATAAATTAATGTTTTAAAATCATTGAATTATAGAATTATTCTGAATTTTTGATGGTTTTTGAAACTTTGGATATGGTATGTCTGGAACATCCCAATAAATAAACAATCGCGTTATAACTTTTTTTCTCTCTGAGAAGCCCTTCTATTTTTTGATGCAATTTTTTATCCACCGGGCGACCTTTATATTTACCTTCCTGTTTAGCTTTATTTACACCCTGAGCCTGACGACGGCGTCTGTCCTCGTAGTCTTTCCGGGCAACGGCGGCCAGCATATCAAGCATCATGTTGTTGAGTGCCGTCAACATACGTTCTGTGAACTCATCGGATCCCTTCATGAACTGATGGCTGGTCGGGAGATCCAGAGAAACCACTTTCAGTCCCTTATGGCTAATCATATATTTCAGTTTTTCCCAGTCAGCCGTATTCAGCCGACTGAGACGGTCGACTTGTTCAACTAAGAGCACATCGCCCGGCATAGCCACATCAAGCAAACGGAACAACTCTGGACGATGAAGCCGGGCACCGGATTCATTTTCTTCAAACCAACAGGCAACCTGAACGCCTAATTCACTGGCGAACTCAATCAGCTCATTTTTTGCCCTTGAAGCATCCTGCTCACTTGTCGATGCTCTCAGGTATCCGTAAATCCGCATATTGGCATTCATCAGTGCACTACACATGGTGTCATTATTATGGTGCATTATACATAGCGTTACGTTATTTTCTGCACTGGTATTTAGCCAGTGTATTAAAAGTACACCCTATCAGCACTCTTCGTGAACGTTTTTGGCCACCTTTGTTGGTACAAAAATCTATCAAGGAAAAACATGCAGCCGACGCGCCCAAGCCGGATACAAATTCTTAAAACCGATGAAATTGATGAGCTGTATCGCCGCCCCGAATTCAGTCAGACAGAACGTGAAGAATATTTTGCCCTGAATGACACACTGCTTGAACACATCCGCGCAATAGAGAAACTCGAAAACCGTATTTATTTTATTCTCTTTATTGGATATTTCCGGGCTAAGCCCGTTATTCCCAAATTCCATTTAAAGGACGTTAGACCGGATGTTATGTATATTTGCCAGACCTACTTTTCAGGCGCAAAACCACGGTACACTGAGTTGGCCAAATCAACCCGATCCCGGCTAATCAATCAGGTTCTGGCCTTGCTTAGTTTTGAGCAGCTAACCCCCGCCATAACTGACAATTTGGTCTTACGTCTCCAGGACGTCGCAATCATCTATGCTGATCCCCGATATATGTTCGATGAATGCATCGCATTCTTTAGTCAGCAGCGTATTGCCCTTCCGGCATACAGCACGATCCAGACGCTTATTACCCGGACGCTCAGTGCCGAGAGAAAGCGAACCGAAGCCATTCTATCCCGACAGATGTCGGAAAATACGGTTAACACCCTACAGAGCATCATGGCAGACAAAGGACTACTTAACAGCCTGTCCGGATATAAGGGATCAGCCCGTAGCTTTTCGCCCTCAGAGCTGGAGCGTGAGCTGAATACACACAGAACCATAAAGAGTATTTACCCTGAATTAAAATCTCTGCTTGAGGCTCTTCGATTATCCCGTGGAAATAGGCTCTATTACGCCTCCGTTGTAAAGCACCGTTCAGTTTATAAAATCAGGCGAATGCCCAAGTGGCAGGGGCTTCTCTATCTGTGTTGTTATCTCTTTTTTCGATATAGAGAAAACAACGACAGGCTGGTGACCGCATTTTGCTATCTTGTCACAAAACATCATGAATCCGCAAAAACGTTTGCCCAGCAAAAAATCGCTGAAGAACTGGAAGTGGTCAGAAATAAGCTTAAGTATGCAGGCAACGTTCTGAGCTTATTTGTTGATAATACACTCAGTGACAGTGTTCCGTTTGGTGAAATTCGCAAACAGGCATTTTCACTGATTGATGAAGGTGATATGAGAAAAATCAGCCAGCATCTTTGCAAGGAGAATTTTGATCTCATTGACTATCAATGGCAATACACTGACAAACACGCCCGCAGAACATCAAATTCTCTGCGCAAGCTGTTCAGGGCTATTGATATTGAGTGTTCCCCTGACCAGCCTCTGATAGCGGCGCAAATAACCACTGCAAAAGCTGACCTGGACAAACACAAACGAATCACGTGTGTGACGCAGGAATTCATCCGTCCACGTGACCTGCGTTATCTTCTTGATGGCGATGACATTCATCTCCAGCGGTTTGAGTTCTATTTGTATCACCGGATTGATCATATGATTAACAGCGGCAGAATCTATGTGACCGAGAGTGAAAAAAATAAACGTCTGGAAGATGACCTTATTCCGGTGGATGTCTGGATGAAGGAAAAACCAGAGCTGATTGAAAAAACAGGACTTAATCGTCTTAGTGAGCCCATTACTCAGACGCTGATGCAGTTGGAAACGAGGTTAAATACCTTGTTTGATCGCGTAACAGCTAACATTAATGCGGATGCCAATGATTTCGTAAAATGCCAGCCCCGCTCTAACCGTCTGACATGGAGTCTGGCGAACCGTCGCTGGAAAGCCGGTATTGACAACCCGGTTTACAGCCAGCTCAAGCACAAAGGAATTATTGAGATTATGAGTTACGTCAACCGCAAAACAGGCTATCTCAGCGCCCTTGAAAACATGACAACCTATAAGAAAGAGTCAGAGAAACGGGAAGGCGATTTGATTGCCTGTATTTTCGGCAACGGCGCAAACTATGGTCTACATCGAATAGCCGCTGTTTTCGATCGCAGCGTAGGCGCGCTCCGGGCTGTCAATGATAGTTATATTCGACCAGAAACGACCCACGCTGCCAATGATATTATTTCCAATGCGATCGCCCGCTTACCCATATTCAAGTATTACACCATCAATGAGGCTGCGCCTTTTGGTAGTATCGATGGACAAAAACACGGTTGCCGGATAAACACATTCAAGGCTCGCTTTTCTGCCAAGTATTTCCGCAAAGGTAAAGGGGTATCAGCATTGTCGCTGGTCGTCAATCATGTTCCGGTCAATACTGTCGTGAACGCACCGAATGAGTTTGAGGGGCATTTTGCTTTTGATCTGCTCTATAACAACAGCAGTGATATCCAGCCGCTCTCGGTTTCGACGGATAATCATGGGATCAATAATGTCAATTTTGCCTTGCTGGATATTTTCGGTTACCAGTTTGCCCCTCGTTATGCCAAGTTCAAAAAAATTTTTGAAGAATTGTTCGATATCACCTTACTGGGTGAAAAACTCCATATTTCTTTGAAAAAACAGATAAAGTACAAGTTAATCATGGAGGAATGGGAACATATCCAGCATATTGTTTGCTCATTGAGCCGCAAGGCAACCAATCAGAGTACCGTGGTCAGAAAACTGTCAAATGGCAAAAGAAGTCACTCGACGTTGTCTGCCCTACGTGAGTATGACAGGTTAGTAAAATGTATCTATTTGCTTGAATACGTGGACAATCAGACACTGAGGCAGTTTGTGCAACAAGCATTGAATCGGGGAGAAGCCTATCATCAACTCAGAAGAGCCATCGCGTCTGTTAATGGCAATCAGTTTCGGGGCGGAAATGATTATCAGGTTGAACAATGGAACGATTGTGCCCGCCTGATCGCCAATTGCATTATCTACTACAATTCAGCCTTGTTATCCGGACTGGTAGAACGATTTGAAAAACAAGGTAACAGCGAGGCAATTGAAATATTGGCCAATCTCTCCCCAGTGGCTTGGAGCCATATCCAGTTGGCAGGGAACTACATTTTCGCAGAACAAAGCGACACCTTCAGTCTTGACAGTTTACTAGAAAATGTAGACCCGCTGCTCGAATCAAAAATGGATGATAGTGATGAGTATGATGCTTACGAGGAAGCAGGCTGATTATTTTCATTTAATATATTGAAATAACTGGATAATATTAACATTATGGAACTTTTCGCTGAATTGGGCGCAAACCCCCATTTTCTCACAAAGAGTTAAACGACAATAAATATTTATCTGATTACTCTGGATCATCTAATCCTGCATTTTGGCATGATGGATATTATAATGAAGCAATATATTCTCAGTTAAATGAATTTCCATTGGGTTATCCTTCGGCGATTTCATTAGAAGATGATGTGACTACTTTTTTGAAAGTACGAAATTTTTCTAAACGAATTCCTGTCAAAGATGGCAGTGTTTTATATTTTAAAACATGCCAAAAATCAATATCTGGAACCCCTCAATCTTCCATTGTTATTAGGCTATATGATGCTTTAAATAATCTAGTTGCGGTAGATTTTTTAGGTATTACATTGACTGATGAATGGAAAGATTATTACCGCAGTTACACTTTCAGTTTAGAGAATGTGACTTTCTGTGAAATAGCTATAACTCCAGGGAGTTATGATAATTCTCCATCAAAAATGGGTAAGATAGGTATTGCAGTATTGAACATATCAAGAACAATTATTGGTTAATTAACCTGAATTCTGGATAAATAAATTGAACTAAGTGCCTGTTCCAAGGTCGAAGTTTTCGACCAAGGAAAAACCGATCTAACAAGGAACAGGCATGAACAAATTAGTGAAACTTTTCTGTGATATCGACGATTTTTGTCAGGTTTTTATTCCTCAATAGGAAAGAATGCGTCTCCAAAAAGGCCTTCGCCAACGTAATAGCCGTATTAGTCCGTTAGTTTCTCTAGGTAATCACTCCAATGTGGGAAGCGCATTCCGCGTAAGTTTTCAGTTTTAATAATATTATGGCCAAAATTTTCTTCTCCAGACACCAATACAGTACCATAACGTGACAAATTTTTTCACCGTAAATATCATTCCGTCTCTTTGATTAGCATAGGTAAACGTCGGGTTTTATCCAAAAGTAAGCAAGTCACATCTGGCCTTGAATAATGCCCCGCAGGATCTGCAACCGATTTTGCCAATGTAATATCACTCAGATCAATATTCGCATATAACAGCCCTTCTTCATTGGGAGGCAGCGGCTTGGCAAGCTGTTTTCCTTCGGGGCCGTAAATACAGGCATAGCCTCCCCCTGTTTCAAGCAACGTTCTGTGCATTTCTGTTTGGCACATCATATCAATCATTTCTTGTGAAACCAGGCCACAGGCGCCAATAACAAAGCACTGGCCTTCTAATGCATACACATTACTGACAGCCGTATTCATTTCACCTGACAGAGCATGAACATGCCCTTTATATATAGAAAAGCTCGGCCAAGAACCAATATGAATTTGTTCATTTTGGGCAAACATCGCGTATTTGGATAGCGGTTGGAGATGCTCCCAACAATTTAAAGCGCCGACTTTCCCGAGAGATGTCTCTATAACATTTAAACTGCTGCCATCACCTTCGCCAAAAATCGTTCTTTCTACATGGGTGGGCTTCAGTTTTCTTCGTGTCAGTAATGTCTTGCCTGTCGGGTCAATAATAGATTGGGAAATATAAAGACTACTGTTGTTTTTTTCACTGAAACCCAGCACGACCATAATGTTATTGTCAGCGGCCGCTTGTTCAATTCTTTTATATTGCTCGCTATTGATAACCAATTAATTGTCATGATATTGCTTGAGGAATTGCATACCCCATAAAGGTGAATCCAGCCATATGAACCACGGATATCCCGGTATCCAAGTTTCAGGGAACGCAATTAATTTAGCGCCGTGATCGGCTGCTGACTCGATAAGTGAAATGGTCTTTTCGAGGGTAGCTTCCAGATCGAGAAAAATAGGGGCGGCTTGCACTGCAGCGACCCGAAATGTTGTTATCGACATAATATTTAGTTTCTCCGAAAATTTGACAATTATGGATAATTATCATCATCCATAAAGTGAAGACATCTAAATATTATAAAATACTCTTAACTCCCAAAAAAAAATCTCATAAAAGCTGCATTTTGATTTACAGCGTGATTTTATTCTTTACAACATCACTTCAGCCACATAACGTTATCTATGCTCACTGGGTTTAATGAGAGTTCTGCCTTTCACCAGAAACCAGCCTTTGGCTGGGGAAATTCATTCCGACGAATGTGTCTTTCCCTTGCTGTCGTGCTGCACCTTGAAATCCATTGGATATGCGTCTGACTTCTAGCTGACTGACTAATCTCTGAGATTTGGGAACTATAAAATGAATACACAGCATAACGACACATCAGATAATGTTCTAACTTTCGGTTGTGAACTCCCTCTAAGTTCTACTCAACAAGTTATTTGGTTTGATCAAATTACCCATCCTGATTCTTTCGATTATAACCTTAGTATAATAATTTGCTTTGAGGGAAAACTGGATGAAGCGTTATTTACTCGAGCACTTGAAAATGTGGTTTCTCGCTATGATGCATTGCGTTTACGACTGGTCAATACACACATAATACCCCGACAAACAGTTGTTAAAACTCTCCCGACATCCTTAATCCGGTATGATTTTTCACAAGTAGCTGATGCTGAAACCTGTGCTGAACAGCAGATCCGAGCTAATTTCATACGCCCCTTCCCTTTGTATGAAAAATTGTGGCGCTGCGGGTTATTTCGCGTCAGCAAGGAGCGTTGGTACTGGCAATTTTGCTGTCATCACTTAATCTCAGACGGTATAGGATTGAAGCTGATTATCACCACACTGTTAGAAAACTATAATCGTTTGGTCAACGGGGAAACATTACCCGACGATATAGCCCCTTCCTATCTTGATTTTATTGTTGAAGACAGCACCTATATTAGCTCTAAATTGTACACTCGAGATCTGGCATTTTGGAAAGAGCGTTATGAAACGTTGCCACCGGCTCTGCTCCCTCCTCCGAGTTCAGTGAGCTCCGATACTCACAAATTCGCCAAACCGGTTCTTTGGAAATTGAACGAAACACTTTCTCTACAGATCGAAAATACAGTAGCTGCTCATGGGCTATCTGTTCTCCATTTTATGTATGCCATTCTGGCTTGCTATTTTGCACGCACGACACTTTCACATACGACAGGTGCAAAAGAGATTGTTATTGGCATTCCCGTGCATAATCGAAAAAATGCAAAACAAAAGTGCACACTAGGTATGTTTTCGTCAGTTATCCCTATCAAAGTAGTCATTCATTCTGGGGACTCATTTCTTGATATCATGCATAAAGCTGCGGCTGAGTTACATCACTGTTATAAACATCAACGAGTTCCAATCACAGAGATTAATCAGCACACACAGATAAAACAGAAAACAGGACACTCTCAACTTTTCGATATCGCTCTGTCATTTGAGCCTTTTGATGTGAATGTCAATCTTAATAATACCGTCGCAACGTTAAAAGGAACGTATCGTGGCGTCACGTTCCCTCTTATGATAGCCATTCATCAATATCTATCCTCCTCATCCCAAATTGAAAAGGGAAATCAGCCTTTCACCCTTGAATTCCGCTATAACATGGATTATCTGTGCCATGAAGAAGTTGTTTCCCTCCAGTCCCGTTTGGCATTATTAATAGAATCAGCCGCCACATCTTTGGATGTATCTGTTGAACAAGCTCCTTTATTGACAGAAACGGAGCGGCAAAAATTATTAGTTGATTTCAATGCCACACAAGCCGATTTCCCCCAGGATGCGCTGATCCATGAACTGTTTGAGCAACAGGCCACCCGCACCCCAGATGCTATCGCCGTGGTATACGAAAAACAGGTTATTAGCTATGCTGAATTGAATCGCCGAGCTAATCGGCTGGCCCATCACCTGATAGAATTGGGAGTACAACCGGATGAGCGGGTTGCACTTTGTATGGAACGCAGTCCAGACATGATTATTGGATTGCTGGCTGTCCTCAAGGCTGGTGGCGCTTATGTTCCCCTTGATCCGACTTATCCTACAGACCGGCTGACATATATGCTGGAAGACGCTGCACCTGTAGCTCTGCTCACTCAGAATTCACTGGTTGAGAAGGTTGAGAAACTAGTCAGCTCCATCCCTGTCGTACTACTCGATAAGGCAACGTACCTTGCCATTCAGCCAGACATAAATCCGAATATCGCGGTTCTGGGATTGACATCACGCCATCTGGCCTATGTGATTTACACCTCTGGCTCTACCGGACAACCCAAGGGCGTGATGATCGAGCACCGGAGTGTACTGCGCCTGATTATCCATAATGGCTTTGCTGACATTGGCCCTGATGACTGTATAGCCCATTGCGCTAATATTTCATTTGATGCTGCTACGTGGGAAGTGTGGTCAGGTTTAGTGCATGGTGCCCGTATTTTGCTGATCCCAGAAAAAACCCTGCTGCATCCCGCTGAATTTGGTCAGTGCCTGTCATCGGAAAGCGTCAGCGCACTGTTTCTGACTACCGCCCTATTTAACCAATACGCAGGCTTGATTGCACCATCGTTATCAGGCCTGCGTTATGTCCTGTTCGGCGGGGAACAAGCTGATAACCGATCAGCCATTCGCCTCAGGGCGGAGCATGCACCAAAACATCTGTTGCATGTTTACGGGCCGACAGAAACCACCACATTCGCCACCGCTTATGACATGCCATTGCTGGAAGGAGAAGACAGAAAACTCCCCATCGGGAAACCCATCAACAATACCCGCATCTATATTCTGGATGGGCAAGGCCAACCCGTTCCCCCAGGCGCTGCCGGTGAAATCTATATTGGGGGCGATGGCGTTGCCCGTGGTTATTTGAATCGTCCTGAACTGACCGCCGAACGTTTCCTGGTCGATCCTTTCGTCTCAGAAACCGATGCCCGCATGTACAAAACCGGTGATCTCGCCCGCTGGCTGCCGGACGGCAATATCGAATATCTCAGCCGCAATGATTTTCAGGTCAAGCTGCGGGGTTTCCGCATTGAATTGGGGGAAATTGAAAATGCCCTGACCGCCCACCCACAAATCAAACAAGCAGTGGTGATGGCTCGTGAGCATAACGGCCATAAAACACTGGCCGCTTATTTGGTTACAGACGGCGCATTATCCGATGACTTATTCTCCAATCAAGCGTTGATCGCACATTTATCTGACCGCCTGCCGGATTATATGATCCCTGCCAATTTTACCCGCCTTGATTCCATTCCGCTGACCCTAAACGGTAAGCTGGATCGCCGAGCCCTGCCGGAGCCGACATGGGAAAACAAAAACAGTTATGTGGCACCCCGCAATGCACTGGAAACTCAGCTTTGTGCCATCTGGCAGGATGTTTTTGGGCTGGAACACGTTGGCATTGAAGATAACTTCTTCCGCATTGGCGGCAACTCCCTGCTGGCCATTAAACTGACGGCGGCTATCCGTCAACGTTTGGCAACGGATATCACATTGGCCCAATTGTTTGAGCAGAAAACCATTGCGGGCTTAGCAACGCTAATACAACAACCAGAGCAGCAATCCTGTATCGTCATTCCCCATCTGATGACAGAACATTATCCCTTGTCATTTGCCCAAGAGCGGATGTTGTTTATTGAGCAGTTTGAACAAGGCACCGACGCTTACCATATCCCGTATCTGGTTCAGTTGGATAACGATGCTTGCCTCCCTTTGTTAGAAGCCGCCATCAATCAATTGGCTGAACGCCATTCTGTGCTGAAGATGGTGTACCTCAATCGTGATGACGGGCAAATCCATCAACAAAAACTGGACACGCATCTGCCCATCCAATCAATGCCGCCTTGTGACGATGCAGACCGGCTTCTGGATACCGTGTGCGCGGAAATTGCAACGCCATTTGATCTGTCCACCGAGCCGAGCCTGCGCCTGCGTCATTATCGGGTCGATAATCAGCATTACTTGCTGATGTTGTGGCACCACATTGCCTTTGATGGCTGGTCGGTCGATATTTTTATGGATGAGCTGGCGCAGATTTACCGTGCCCTGTCAGAAGGCAGTGACAATCCATTGCCGCCGCTGGAGATTACGTATAGCGATTATGCCGCATGGCAGCGGGATTATTTGCACGGTGGCATTGGTGAACACCAACTTGCCTATTGGCAACAAACGCTGGCAGGCCATGAACCGCTGGCCTTGTCGACCGATCATTCCCGACCGGCTCAAGTGAATTATCAAGGCCGTGACGTAAACTTTACGCTGGAAGAAACATTATCCAACCAGTTACGGGCGTTGGCAAAAGCGCAGGAAACGACACTGTACACCGTATTGCTCAGTGCTTTTTATGTCACGCTGGCAAAACTGTCCGGACAAGAAGATATTGTGGTAGGTACACCCACGGACAACCGCCACCATGCCCAAACCCAGCCCCTGATTGGCATGTTTGTCAATTCGCTGATATTGAGGGCACAACTTCAGCAAACCGCCAGCGTGGAAACCCTGATTGGGCAGATCCACCAGTTAGTTGCGGAAGCTAAAACCCATCAGGATATCCCGTTTGAACAACTGGTTGAAGCATTGGGAATTGAACGTGACACCTCCCGTCACCCGATTTTTCAAGTTGTCTTCACCTTAGATAATTTCGATGAAAGCCAGCCGGATAAACTCCATTTGCCATTCCGTCCGGTTGCGTTGGCTGAACCTCTGTACAGCCCCGCTAAGTTTGATATGAGCCTGTTTCTGTCCGATGGGCAAACCCACATCACGGGTTGCCTGAATTATGCGGTCAGTCTGTTTAACGAATCCACCATCGTCAGGCTGGCGGGCATTTATCAACACGTGTTGGCGGCATTTGTGGCAGACCAGAAACAATCTCTGTCGGAACTTGACATTTTATCCGCACAAGAGCGCCATACGCTGCTTCACCGCTGGAATCAAACCGCTGCACCTTATCCGCAGGACAAGACCCTGCAACAACTGTTTGAAGTTCAGGTCGCCCAACGCCCCAATGCCATTGCCGTCATATTTGAAGACCAGCAAATCAGTTATGACGATCTCAATCGCCGTGCCAATCGGCTGGCGCATCATTTGATTGCGTTGGGTGTGCAACCGGATGATCTGGTTGCCATTTGCCTCGAACGAAGCCCGGAGATGGTGGTAGGAATACTCGCCATCCTCAAGGCGGGCGGGGCTTACGTGCCGCTCGATCCGACCTATCCGGTTGAACGACTGGCCTATATGCTTGAAGATTCCACACCTGTGGCTTTGTTAACTCAGACAACACACGCCAAAAAACTAAGCAGCGCCATTGCGTCAACAAAAATTCCCACTGTATTGCTTGATGATCAGGCCGCATTCCTAGAAACCCTGCCGGACACCAATCCAGATACGCAGGCATTGGGACTGACATCACGTCATCTGGCCAATGTCATTTACACCTCCGGCTCCACCGGGCAGCCCAAAGGCGTGATGGTGGAACACCGCAGCGTTTTACCCCTGATTATCAATAATGGTGCTGCCGACATGGGTACACACGATTGTGTTGCCCATTGCGCCAATATTGCGTTTGATGTATCAACGTGGGAAATCTGGTCAGCCCTGCTCAACGGGGGACGCCTGTACATCATTCCACAATCCACGTTGCTTGATCCTGTGCGTTTCCGCGCCGCCCTTATCCAAGGGCAAGTCACAGCGCTTTGGCTGACTGCTGGTCTGTTCAACGAATATCTCGATACCCTCCAACCGCTGTTCGGGCAATTGCGCTACCTGCTGGTCGGCGGTGATGTTCTCGATCCACAGAGAATCCGGCAAGTACTGTCAGCGGACACCAAACCAGCACATCTGATTAGTTGCTATGGCCCGACGGAAACCACCACATTCTCCACCACTTACTCGATTAAACCCCCGCTTGATGTGGCTCATTCCATTCCCATCGGCCGCCCGATTGCCAATACTCGGATTTATATTCTGGACGCGTATGGGCAACCGGTTCCCCTCGGTGTTGCGGGTGAAATTCATATTGCGGGGGCAGGCGTTACCCGTGGCTATCTGAAAAACCCTGAACTGACGGCTGAACGCTTCCTCACTGATCCCTTCTCGCCGGAACCGGATGCACGCATGTACAAGAGTGGCGATCTCGGTCGTTGGCTGCCGGACGGAAATATTGATTTTCTTGGCCGCAACGATTTTCAGGTCAAGATTCGGGGATTTCGCATTGAACTGGGAGAAATCGAGAGCCAACTAAGGCAATGCATCGGAGTACGCGAAGTCGTGGTTCTGGCCCGTGAAGACAAAAATACGGGGACAAAACAATGCCTGATTGCCTATGTTTTGCCCCAGCCCGGTGTTGAATTAAAACCCACTGAACTGTATCGGCAATTGTCGCAAAAGCTGGTGGAGTTTATGCTGCCCAAAGCCTTTGTCATTATGGATACCTTTCCCCTAACCCCCAATGGTAAACTTGACCGTCAGGCGCTGCCAATGCCGGACCAAGCTGCAGTAATCACCCGTGACTATGCAGCACCAGTGGGTGATGTTGAAACCGCACTGGCGGATATCTGGCAAGAGCTGTTAGGGTTGGAACAGATTGGCCGCTACGACAATTTCTTTGAGCTTGGTGGGCACTCCCTGATTGCCGTCAGTCTGATTGAACGGCTGCGTAGTCAAGGATATACGCTGGAGGTTCGCAGTATTTTTTCATTTCCGCAACTGACAGACATGGCACAAGCGGTGATGCAGGTTCGATCAGAGGATATGCCGGACAGCATCGTACCTCCTAACCTCATTCCCGTTGGCTGTACTGCCATTACCCCTGATTTTCTGCCACTGGTAACGCTGTCTCAGGCGGATATTGACACAATTGTCAATAACGTGGCTGGCGGAGCTGCTAATGTGCAGGATATCTACCCACTGGCTCCCTTGCAGGAGGGAATTCTGTTCCATCATCAGCTACAGGAAAACACAGATACCTACCTGTTAAGCAGCCTGTTGGCCTTTGACACTCAAGAATACCTTGATGATTTCTTGAATGCCCTGCAACAGGTGATAGACCGCCATGATATTCTGCGAACCGCTGTTTGTTGGCAGGGATTGAGCCAACCTGTCCAGGTAGTCTGGCGGCAGGCCCCACTGCCAATCATTCCGTTTGTCCCTGTGCCAGCAAAGAACATTACAGCGCAATTGCAGGCACATATGATCACACGGTTAAATATCAGTCAAGCGCCGCTGTTCTCCGCCTGTACTGCCCACGACCCAGAAAATCAGACATGGTTGCTGGCACTAAGTTTTCATCATCTGGTTTGCGATCATATGACACTGGAACTAATCATAGAGGAAATTCGCCTGTTACTGCAGGGGTTATCAGAAGCCCTGCCTCAACCGCTACCATATCGGAACTTTGTTGCCCAAACTTTAAACGTACCGGCTGCGGTACATGAAAATTATTTCCGTGAACGGCTTGCTGACATTAATGAACCCACCAGCCCCTTTGGCTTGCTCAATGTGCAGGGCAATAGCCAAGTAATTACCGAATCCCATTTGTTGCTCGATGAGTCACTCACACGAACTCTCCGTACGCAAGCCCGCCAACTGGGAGTTAGCCCGAGTGTGCTGTTCCATGTGGCCTGCGCACAGGTATTGGCCCACACCAGTGGTTGCGAGGAGGTCGTCTTTGGCACTGTATTATTAGGACGGTTACAGGGTTTAGTCGGTGCGGATCAAGTAATGGGTTTATTTATCAATACATTGCCGGTTCGGATATCCCTTAGCAATCAAGGGGTGCTGGTGGTGGTGCAGGCAACAGCCAGAGAGCTGGCAACCCTGCAGACACATGAACAGGCACCATTAGCGCTAGCCCAGCGTTGCAGTGGCATCATTCCTCCCATGCCTCTGTTCAGTGTGTTGTTCAATTACCGACACACCTCATCAGACTTTGCAGAACAACCTGTCTTGGAAGGTATGCGCCTGTTGGCGTCAGAGGAACGGACTAACTACCCACTGGCTCTTTCAGTGAATGATTTCGGCGACGGTTTTGGTCTGGTGGCTCAGGCTATGGCCGGAATTGACCCCGACCGAGTAGTAAATTACCTGCTTACAGCTCTCCAAAAACTAACTGAAGCATTGCAAGCCGAACCCCAACGACCTGTTCTTAGCCTGTCCATCTTGCCGGAGGCTGAGCGTCAGCAATTATTGGTGGATTTTAATGCCACCCAAACCGATTTTCCACAGGACTTCCTGATCCATGAACTGTTTGAGCAACAGGCCACCCGTACCCCAAATGTTATCGCGGTGATCTACGAAGAATCTTGCCTTAGTTATGATGCCCTGAACCGCCGCGCCAATCGTTTGGCCCATCATTTGATTGCACTAGGGGTGCGTCCTGATTCTCGGGTGGCAATCTGTGTCGAACGAAGCCCGGACATGGTGATTGGTTTACTCGGTATCCTCAAGGCTGGCGGAGCTTATGTCCCACTCGATCCGGCCTATCCGCCTGAGCGTCTGGCCTACATGCTTGAGGATTCCGAGCCAGTTGCGTTGTTAACTCAGGCAGCACTCAAGGGTAAGCTGAATACCACCATTGCCACCGTACTGCTTGAGAATGTACTTTATCCTCAAGGCGCGTTAACGGAGGCACAACCGGAACACAATCCGGTTAGCCAAATGCTGGGGCTAGCATCTCATCATCTGGCGTATATTATCTATACCTCAGGTTCAACCGGCCAGCCTAAAGGTGTGGCAATTGCCCACCGCAATACGGTTAACTTCCTCACGTGGGCACAACATACGTTCAGTCCGGAAGAATTTGCACATACCCTTTTTGCGACTTCACTGAACTTTGATTTGGCGGTGTTTGAATGCTTTGCGCCCCTGCTTGCTGGTGGCACAGTGCATCTTGTGCCTGATGTGTTGTCGTTACTGACTCAAGAACATATCGCCCAAAAACAAGGCGCACCTGAACCCTCCATCAGCCTGATCAACACAGTGCCCTCCGCCATGGTCCGGTTAATGGAATCCAACACCATTCCCGCAAGTATCCGGAGTGTCAACTTAGCCGGTGAAGCGCTGAAATCACATCTTGTCGAGCGGTTATTGACTCATACCTCCGTACATCATGTCTGCAATCTGTACGGGCCTTCTGAAACCACAACCTATTCGACTTGGACGCGAATGACGTCAGAAACCGGATTCGTCAACCATATCGGCCGACCGATCGCGAATACCCGAATTTATATTCTTGACCGTCATCATCAGCCTGTACCTCTGGGGGTTATTGGCGAAATCTATATTGCCGGTGCAGGAGTGGCCCGTGGTTATCTTAACCGCCCTGAACTGACGGCGGAGCGTTTTCTTGCTGATCCTTTTTCCCAAGACACCCATGCGCACATAACCAATGAGCGTATGTATAAAACAGGGGATCTCGGCCGCTGGCTGCCGGACGGCAATATCGAATACCTCGGCCGCAATGATTTTCAGGTTAAAATACGTGGTTTCCGCATTGAGCTGGGGGAAATCGAGACTCGGTTAATACACTGTGACGGGGTACGTGAGGCAGTGGTTTTGGCCCGTGAAGAGGATGAAACCAAGCAAAAACAGCTGGTTGCTTATCTCTTGCCACAAGTCGGGGCTAAACTGGTTCCGGCTGAATTGCGTCAGCAACTCTCAAGATACTTTGCCGAGTACATGTTGCCCAGTGCTTTTGTCATTCTTGATGCGTTCCCGCTGACCCTCAATGGCAAACTCAACCGTCAGGCACTCCCTGCCCCCGGTTTATCCGCCATGATAACCCGACATTATGAAGCGCCAGTCGGCCAAACCGAAACAACTTTGGCACAAATTTGGCAAGATTTACTGGGCGTAGAGCGCATTAGCCGCCATGATCATTTCTTTGAACTGGGTGGGCATTCACTTATCGCGATGCAGTTGTTGAACCACATCAGAAAACAAGGCATGGAGGTGTCATTAGCAACGTTATTCTCCCATCCGACATTATGTGATTTAGCTTTGGCGATTAGCAGCCACTCCATCAAACCCAGTTCACCTTTTACTGCCAATCCGGTGCCTTTAAGCCCTGCTGGTCATTTACCACCCCTATTCTTGATACATGAAATCATGGGTGATTTGCTGGTTTATTCTCAGCTAGTCACTTTATTGCCAGCAGAATTGCCTGTCTATGGGTTACAGGCCCTTGGCCTACACACAGTCAAGAACCCACCAACTTCTATTGAAGCACTTGCAGCTTACCATATCCATGCCATTCGTCGAATTCAGCCTCATGGTCCTTATTATCTGGCAGGTTGGTCCATAGGTGGAACTATCGCTTACGAAATAGCTCTGCAATTGAGTAGTGTCGGAGAGAAAATCGGGTATGTTGGCATGATCGATTCCTACAATTTCAGCGGGCATAAAAAAAACAGTCTTCAATTTGTCGATGATAGACAGAAAAACATCAGCACATTGATTCAATATCTGGCGGATAATAGAGAGAAGCTTACTGAAGACAATTTGGATGCGCTTTATGCTCTACACGGTTGTGAAGTGCTCCAATGGTTACCAAAAGAAATTCCCAAAGAAGATATTCTCTTTCGTCTACGTACTTTGGAAATCATCATACAGATTAGCCATAGGCATATATCTTCAGCTTCCTCTTTGCCCATCCATCTTTATACTTCAGCCGATTCAGTTTCCGGATTCGATTGCTGGCATGGATGGCATGATATTGTTGGAGAACACTCCGTGCTCCAACTTATTGGAGGAGATCATTACACTATCATGCAGTTACCTTGGCTCAACCAGTTGGTTAATTCCATGATCGGGCATTTGTTATTTGATAAGAAATTTCAATGAATTTCAAGATGCAGCCAGCCAGCTGGCTGGCTGCCATTGAATGAATTGTGATTTCAATTAGTTGTGATTTCAATTAGTTGTGAATGATTAATTGTGAATGGTTACACTTTCGTCAACAGAAATACGCCCCATGCGGACATGATGAGTCGGCGCCTTTGGGTCAGCATATCCAAACGAGATACCGAATAGCAGACGATACTGTTCTGATACACCGAGTATTGCTCTTACTGTGTCAGCATGAAAGCCAAGCAAAGTTTGGGGTATACCAGCGTAACCTCTGGCGACAAGTGATAAAAGAAATGTCTGCCCATACATGCTGCAACGCGAATGTTATCACCAAATGAAGGCATGAAAAGAAAAGCGACATGAGGTGCGCCAAAAAATTTAAAGTTGCGTAAATAGACTTCATCCCGTTTGGCTTTGTCTTCACGCGCTACACCGAGGGTTTCATAATAAATCTGGGCCTGCTCTTGGCTGCGGTCAAAATAATCCCCATAAAAATCCGCATAATCAAAAGTAAAATCAGGTGTAACAAGCCCTTCTGAACTATTTTGGGTCATAGTCTTCTCAAGTGCATCTTTTGTTTTGCCTGATGCAATATGCACATGCCACGGCTGGGTGTTGCAGTTAGATGGAGAACGCTGTGCATCTGCTAAAATCTGACGTATTTGTTCATCTGTGAGAGGATCCGGTAAAAACGCACGAGGAGAAAAACGGCTATGAATGTAGTGGTTTAATAAATTTGGCCACCTGAACAGAGGTGATATGCTCACCTCAGAACAACACAGGTGCCTTAATGAAAAAACGAAATTTCAGTGCAGAATTCAAACGTGAATCCGCTCAGTTGGTTGTGGATCAAAACTATGCTGTTGCGGATGCTGCGAAAGCCATGAATGTCGGGCTTTCCACTATGACCCGGTGGGTAAAGCAGCTGCGGGATGAACGGGCAGGCAAAACACCGAAAGCCTCCCCCATCACCCCGGAGCAAATTGAGATACGTGAACTAAAGAAGAAACTTCAACATATTGAAATGGAAAACGAAATATTAAAAAAGGCTACCGCGCTCTTGATGTCAGACTCCCTGAACAGTTCTCGATAATCGGGAAACTCAGAGCGCATTATCCTGTGGCTACACTCTGTCACGTGTTCGGGGTTCATCGCAGCAGCTACAACTACCGGAAAAACAGTCCTGAAAAGCCAGACGGCAGGCGGGTCGTATTACGCAGTCAGGTTCAGGAACTACACAGCATCAGTCATGGCTCCGCAGGCGCAAGGAGTATCGCCATAATGGCAACGCTCAGGGGCTTCCGGATGGGACGATGGCTTGCCGGCCGGCTCATGAAAGAGTCGGGGCTGGTGAGTTGTCAGCAACCTGTTCACCGGTATAAACGTGGAGGCCATGAACATATCACTATCCCGAATCATCTTGAGCGGCAGTTCGCAGTGACAGAGCCCAATCAGGTGTGGTGCGGCGACGTAACGTATATCTGGACAGGTAAGCGCTGGGCATACCTCGCCGTTGTACTCGACCTGTTCGCGAGGAAACCAGTGGGCTGGGCCATGTCGTTTGCTCCGGACAGCAGATTGACCATCAAAGCACTGGACATGGCATGGGAAGCCCGCGGCAAACCAGCCGGAGTGATGTTCCACAGCGATCAGGGTAGCCACTATACAAGCAGGCAATTCCGCCAGTTACTGTGGAGATACCGGATTAGGCAAAGTATGAGTCGGCGCGGAAACTGCTGGGATAATAGCCCAATGGAGCGCTTCTTCAGGAGCCTGAAAAACGAGTGGGTACCCGCGACTGGCTACATAAGTTTCAGCGAGGCTGTTCATGCAATAACAGACTACATCGTCGGGTATTACAGCTTACTCAGGCCGCACGAATATAACGGAGGATTACCCCCAAACGAATCGGAAAATCGGTATTGGAAAAACTCTAAAACGGTGGCCAGTTTTAGTTGACCACTACACACCGGCTGGGTGAAATCAGAGATAGAGGGCTGGAGAATCAGAGCTATCGTGCCAGCGGTTTGACGTTGCTGACTGCGGCGATCTCACTGTGGAATACGGTATATATAGAAAGAGCCATAGATTCCCTGAGACGAAAAAGGATCCAGATTAATGGGCAACTGATTTCTCACCTGTCACCGCTGGGATGGGAACATATCAACCTGAGCGGGGATTACGTCTGGCGAACCAATCTTAAACTGGGATTAGGGAAATACCGTTCGTTACGCTCAGTAGATAGTGATTTTAACGTTTTCGTAAAATGACATCGGGGTTTGAGACGAGGCTGCTGTTATCGGCGATATCTCAAGTATAAAAAGCGCGGTAATTCTGAGTCTGTCTGCCCATGAGCCATCGTAAGCGTTCTTCCCAATGGTAAATGAGTCCACTTTCTCATAACCATCTGGGAAGACTTGCGGAGATTTATCGCTGTCTTTCCAGACAAAAATGTTGGTAGAATATCCGGTTTTGTGCAATTTTCTTGCCATCCATCTCGTCGATCGATCTGGGCTAAGTTTGCTACTACCCAATGAGCTACGGCAATATCGTTCAATCGCCTTCTGCTTCGGGTTGTAGAGTTTTATGGAAAAGTTAACCTGGCGATAAAATTCATTAAAATTGGAAGGATACTCCGCCGGATCCATAATATCCGAGAGTCGACCGTCTGCGGTAATGTTCACGTAGGATATCCGAAGATCTTCGTACGTATAGTTATAGGGCAGCTTTGCGGAAATTGTAGCTGATATAGGGGGGTTTTGTGGGGGCTTGTAAGGGCTTGTCGCGTTCGCTGGCACTATTTTGGGAATCAGGCTAAAACTGTTAGCCGTTAATCCCCCCACATAGAACGTTACGATGTTTATGTTAGGATCACTAACATTCGGATCATTATTTGTTCCCACCGTTTTTACAAACTCATTGGGCGTGGCAGTGTAAAACCATCCTTCAGCGCCGTAGGAGGGTGGCGCGGTTGTGGTGTCATACGGAGTCTCGTACCACTGCAAATTGTCACCGGTGCTCGCATCCGCCAACCAGACGCACTCTTGCGCGACGGCAGGATCCAACTTAGGAAGTGTTTTGCCACTGGCATCTTGCGCAAGGAATGAAACAATAATCCTTATCATATTGAGCCCGTTGGCTTGAATAGACACGGGAACGTCGTCTGAACTCGGTGAAATTCCAACAAAGGCGCAATTCGCCCATTCGCCCTGCTGCAAGTTGCCATGAACTTCAGTGTTGGTTTTGTGTTTCCGCATAATCCCTCCTATAAATGCCTGTGGGGCGACGTTATTGTATAAGTCACGGTGGCTGCGCGCTGGGCGGACGTTCACATACAACGTCGGGATGAATAGCTCTATTTCCAAATTGAGAATTCATTTTATACACAAATTTATACGGAAATATTTCTAACAATTTTTGTTATGGATTAAAAGCTTTGAAAATCTACCACCAAGCCGCACCGCGTAGCCCTATTGAGGTTTGAGTCCGGAATTCGCTCTGTCGGGTTGAGGTACACTCAAGCAGCACTGTCAATTATGCTGCTTATACTCCATCAACCTATGATGGAACTTTTTGCTGAATTGGGCGCAATACCCCTTTATCGCTCCGACGAAGGTTCAAACGATCAAAGTGATAACTTTGTTTACCTTCAGGAAAATATCTATCAGAAAAATAAGTAATATGATCATCAATCCAACCACTATTAATGATTTCTGGATCTATTTCTTGGGCTTTGTCAGCTATTTGTCCGGCAGATGCATTTGTGTCTAAAACATTAGCTTCGAACAAAGTCCACAATAGCGTGAATTCATGCATAGCTTCCAGCTCTTTGGGAGAGAGTTTGGATATACCTGGCGCTATTGTTTCTAAATTATTTAATTTAGTCATGGGGTTTCCTTTTCGCCTTCTAGAAAGGCACTTATTATAAGTTATAACGCCACTTGATTAAGACTTTCCTTCTACCAACTCAATCATCACACTCTTTTTCGCCTCAATATTGCGGATATAGCCCAACACGGTTTCGGGTTTTTTCCAGGCGCCTTCATGCATGATCTGGGCGAGGCTGTAGCCCGATTCGGTCATGTCCTGCGCCGCGCCGACCCGCGCACTGTGGCCGGTCCAGGTGGCATAGCGGCCTTTGTTTCTGGCCGCTTTTTTATCACCGTGGACGACCGACCACGCGGCCGAAAAAACCTGAGACAGGTTAAATTCGTCCATCGGTTTTTCGGTGGCCACAATGGCTTGGTTAGAACGATGTACCCGGCAAAAAATATACGCGTCGGGATGTTCAATCAGCCCTGACACCTGCAGCCAGTGTCGCAGGCTGGCGGAGGCGCGGGGGCTGAGCGCCTTAATGCTGCCTTGCCCGTCCACTTGGGTTTTGGTGTAGCCGATGTGCAGCATGACACTGCCATCCGGGTTAAACGTCACGTCCCCGACTTTCAGGCGCGCCAGGTTGGAAATGCGCAATAACGTATTGTAGGCCACAAACAGGAACGCCAAGTTTCGGCGCTCTTTCAGGCTGGCTGAGTCTTGCCACGCGGTATCTACCTGGTTCAGGTCGGCAATGCGAAAGGGGATCGCCTGACCGGCTTTTTCCCCGTGAACAATCGCCACCCGATGAATTTTTTTCAATATCCGTTTCACCTTTTGGCTGTCCCCCGCGGGGATCAATCCCGCCTGCCGGTGTAACAGATTCAGCATGGCGGCATAGTTACTGATCGTGGCCGGTGCCAGCCCGTTTTCGTGCAGTTCCCACAGGTAATCCCGCAAATAATCCGCATCCACCGGCAGATAAGGACGGCCTTTGCCAATACACCACTGGCACCACAACCGGCTGGCTTTCATCAATTGCTGCCAGGTGTTGTCCGCAAAGGCTTCCTTGTCTTTCATAAAGGCATGGAGGTTGCGTAGTACATCCTCATTCAGCTCCGGATTATCCGGAATGAATACCACCTCCTGGTCAATCAACGATAAGCCACCTGCCATAAAAACCCCTTTCCATTTTTGGTTGCGCTACGTGAAAAGTGGCGCATTACTCCCCACAAAGTGGTTCAGATTTCACGTAGACGCATCATTTATTAGTAGTAAAAATCACCCGAAATAAGGTGCCGTTGTCATACCGCCAAAGCCCCCTACTCAATATTTCGATTTCTAACATGGGATAAGTCCCATTATCCTATGTTAGACCCTTTTTAACAGCTTAGCATAAGAAACATGTAAAAACAGACAGAATCGTATATGCAGCGCGGAAATTTAATTACAAAAAGATATAATGATAATGACACTTATTTACATGGGTATAGTTGCTTATGGGTATTTTCTGGCAGGGGAAAGATGTGAGCGCAAATTTGCTTATCAGGATGATTCATTCCAAACGTGAATGTTTAAACGTATATAATCAGAATACGTTATCTTAAACGTCGCAAATTGACGGCTTTACTTATTTTTTATCCTTATGTTTCACAGGGTATATTTACCACAGGGAATTATTTCAATAATGAATATTAAGCACTACACAACAACACACATTATAAACATGGCTACAGCGTTACACCTTGATCCCCATGACTGCGCATTGCCTCACATGATAGCCCGGCATCTGTACACGCTGGGTTGCGCCATCGATGATGACGGTTCCCCCTGTGATTACCCGACCATTTTAAACCAGATGCTGGAAAGTTTGACTTAAAACGCGGATCTGCCACTTTTAACCGGTTAATTCGAACTAATTTTTTATTACTTTTACCAAACCTGATAAAGTTATAAATTAACATGTTCAAGATATAACCCGTTAGGAGTCGTTAATGGATGCTTTCAATGACAGCATTTTTGAAGAAAAGTATAAAGACTTTCTGAAAGTCCGTAGTGAATGGTTAAAGCTCGTATTCAAACACGCTGTTTATACCGATCTCAATACGCAGGGCGAGGCTTGCCGCCCTGTGGCGCTATTGACAAATAATACCGAGCTGGCGCGGGCGGAATCCCTGCTGCTGGCATGGAACCAGTTTGCAGCGTTCGCAGAACACAAGCGCAGTGCCGGCCTGTCGTCGATTTCGACACAACTTTATTTGCCAGCACCGATCATACTGAGCAATGTAAACAACTTTACGATTGGGTCGTTCGAATCCACCACCACCCTCAATTTTGTCCGGGAAGAAATACTCAGAAAAATAGATAAAAAACTGAACCAGTTATACAAAGCAAAAAACAAAGACCATTTTACCATCACCGATCTGGAACAGGACAAAATCCTGATTGGCCGCTATCCCGAAGGGACACGCTTTCGCCGCCGCACAACGGGTTACAAGGACGTAATAATCGATGCGTATAATGCCGTCAATGAGGAGCGTCATCGCGTCGGGATGCATGGTGTTCTCGTTGATGGCCGCAGTTTAACGCAGCCTGACGCTTACGACATCAACTCAGGGGATAAATACACCGCCTATAACAGCTGCTATGACATGATATCGCCGGTACGGTGTTCACTGTTTGCCGGCGCGAGTCTGTATCTCATTGATGACATCGACAGTGCCAAATCAGCGCGCAACCGCGTTTCCCAGAAAAAAGCCCGTGAAAACCAAAAGCAAGATTCAGCCCGTCGCCGGGATAAAGATTGGTTGGCTCAACACCAGCGTCTACGGGAAGAAAAACGCCTCAATAAAATTGCCGAGGAAAAACAGAAAGCACAACACTATGCCCAGCAACAAAAACTGTATTAACACGTTGTCCATCGGCATTGAAGAAACCGTATCCCTGTATCAGAATCAAATACATTATTGAATAACATGAGATATCCTTCCGTCAGTTCAGGAAGCTGACGAGGGGTGCACAACGGTATGTGTTGTCAGCTTTCATCGTCATAGTCATCAAGGTATTTCATCGCTGCAGAACGGGTTGACGTGTCTTCAACGCCGACCTCGTCATAAGCGGGGACAAAGTCACACAGCATCCCAAAACAATACGTATCCCACCTATCCGGAGAGCGAATATTGAGTTTCGCTCTCATCATTTCTTTTTTCATGATAACCCAGCGCCCGCTTTCATCAATCCTGACCGGTATTTTTGAGGCCTGCTCAGCGGTTTTGCTACTGTTGTCCAGCCGCATTCTTCCGCTGCGAATGGCACGCTGCGCCGCCACATTGGCATAGGCACGCTGATTGAGGTACCGGTTACGATCATATTTGCTGAACATCGGTTTCCCCCACCGGATACGCTGCACATCACGCCCCCGCCGCTCCAATATGCTGGCCGTATCCGAGCCAACCCCGTCACTGTCAACGACCAAACTGATATTGGCGTAAATGGCAGGATCACATTCCAGATGAATAAACTCCCCAAACTCCACCGGATCACAGGCGCCGTCCATTTCTATCATTTTGTAATTCACCAACCGGCGCTTATCGCCTCGCGTACCGGAGACTTTGCACAGGTTAATGATGGACTTATCCCGCCCGTTCCCCACGTCACACAACGCCACCCAGCCCCAACCCTTTTCAAGATAGACTTTGCGTCTGGCCGCCCTGTCACACTCATCACGCCCTAACAGGTACCCCGTCACCGATTTAGGAAACTGCCCCAAGACCTTAATCTGGTATTCGATGCTGTCACGACCGCCGTATTCCGCCAACTTCATTTTAATGAATTCCGGTTCTACCAGGGGAGACTCTTCAGAATTCAGCGTGATCGCCACGTACAGGCCATTGGGGTTATCAGGGTGCTTGGCGAGGCCATGGTGAGTATCGTAAAAATACCCGCTGGGACGGGTGGGCTGGGAAAGTAACAGGATACGGTTATCTTTCTGCGTTAAGGCGCCGGTGATGATGCCAAAGGCTTTATCGGATACCCCCGATGCTTCATCCACAATGTAAAACAGGTATTCCGCGTGCTCGCCGGCCAACGCTTCTTCGTTACCTAACCGAAAGCCTTTGGGAATGACTGTCCAAACACCTTTGCCGCCGACGGCATAAAATGATGTATCCGTTATGACAAAGTAATTTTGCAGCCACGGAAAACGCCGGACACATTCATGCCAGTTCACCTTCAGGTATTTGAAAATCCCCGTCATGACCTGCTGAATTTTGTTGGCAATGATGATCACGCGGGCATTGGGATGGAACAGGATAAAACACAGGATCATAATACTGGTCATATCCGACTTTCCCGTACCATGACCCGAAGTGACGCTGGTCTTGCTGCCGCATTCCTGTACGGATGTCAAAATGAGATCCTGCTGCCAGGTCGGGGTTTTACCGAACAGCTGTACGGCGGCCAATCCCCAATCGTACCGGTATTGGATAACCATGTCTCGCCAGCGGGGATCGCGGACTACACTGCGGGATTTTTTTTGTTTGACGGCCACTAACTGTTGTCCTCATCCACATAAACATCTTCCGTGGCCTCATAGTCATAATCCGGCTCATCATCCAACGCCTCCAGCAATTCACCTTCCCGTCCCTCGCCGTAGTGATTTTTATCGCCGTACCCCCCCCGATCCACAATGTCACTCACTTGCCGGCGCTTTGTTGCAATATAGGCATCACGGCCAGCCTGTTTATCCCGATATGCCCTGGCCTCTCTGTCCAGTTCGTCCTGGTCTATCACTCCATTATCCACGTCCTCGTTCTGTCCCTGTTTCATCTCGTGGCGCAATGTCTCTAATAAAACGGGGGGCACCTTACCGCCTTGGGATTCAATGTAGATCGCTGTTTGCATGGCACCCCATTCATGCGCTTGTTGGTGTTGGTAGGCAGTGGCAATCGCCGTCGTTTCACCCATCTTAGCCGCATGTTTTTCCTCATCACGACGAGTTTTCAATAACCCTTGTTTCATGGCTGCCATAGTGCGCATGAAATCAGTCATGGCATACGAACAATCGTTCAACATCTTCAATTGCTTAAAGGCCGGATGCAGGGCGCCTTCTTCGGCGCTCATGGCAAACTCCGCCTCCTGTTTTTCCAGCTCTTCAATGGAGCGGTCACGCACCCGCTCAACCAGTTCGAAATGCGCCAATGCCCGCCGCATTAAATCCACTTCCAGAACGTCCAAATACCCGGCGTCCATCAAGGTATCCGCTTTGTTTAGATCGATGCTTCGGGGAGTCGCATACCGGCCATGTTTCATGGCAATTTCATTGCCCACTGCCAAGCGACGGCCTTTCCCCCGCGGTAATTTTTGATGCATCATGATCACGTCAGGCGACGTGATCATTTTCGCGTTCCCACTTTTGGCGTTTTTTACCTGTGGGTTTCGCTTGCTGGTGTTTGTCCCCCTCTTGTTTTCCCGCAGGATGTCAGTGTGGGTGCGGATTTTAGCCACGTTCTCTTTTTCTTGCCTGGCTTTTTTTGGGGAGGAATGTTGATCATGCTTTGCTGTATGATCATTCACATGATCATCGGCCGGAGCGGAATTGGCCGAACGCAGATAGCGGCGGGCAGTGTTGGGATTGAGGTTGTACTGTTCGGCATACTCACGGATGCTGATTCCAGTTTCAGCGCGTAGCCTATTGAAATTAGATGCGTGTTCCTGCCAGTTCATCCCTATCGACTCAAGTAACCCCTCAATGAGCTTGATGATACACAAGCATTAATATGTTCCATTAATGTAATATTTCAGCATAATCCAACCTTTATACTGAGTAACTAGATCAACTTGAAACCATCTCTTAAATATAAAAACAACGGGTGACGAAAGAAAAAAGTGAAATTTCCCCGCAACTTTATTCATTTATATCATTATGATTTAATAGGATTTTTAAGAAAAATTTCAAAGTGAAATTCCCAGTAAATCATCTGATTTTCACCTGTTTTTTCTTCGATTTTACCGCAGGAATGATCGAGTAGACTGGATGCCACTTCTGAAAACAAAAATCTTGTTTTTATGATTCATTATCGGCACGTATCTGACAGTAAGCAGGAAATTCTAAGAAATATTCAATGATAGTTTGTCCCGTTTGTTCAACGACACTTTTTTGATATTGAGAATTCTACAAAATTGACTAATAAATCCAGTTTCCCATGAATTCCCTGTAACGATATAACACCCATCATTTTACAACCACTTGAGACATAAACGAATCTTTTAGTCAGATTAAGAATTTTTTGGGTTCTTGATTTGCTGGTATGAAGTATGAGAGTTACACTCTTTGATTTAAGATTCGAAGCCTTTCACCAAAGAGAATAACTCTCTTCTTTTCAAATAGAAGTGTCAGATCTAGTCTGAGTGAATACACTTGAAACCGTAGGAATTTTTGTCTTCAAGGTACGTAAGCGTCAATGATTATCAACTGAGAATGTTTCTTCATTTTCAGATGATTCAAAAATTTCATTTAAAGCTAAATCAATACGTGATTGAAGTTCTTTATCAAGGCGCGAAAATTCATACACAACTGTTCTGTTTTTCTGGTGTTCTTTGCGCCGTGCATAAGTGCGTTTATCTTCAAATATCCTCAATTGACTCACAGTAACGGGATCTGAATGGCTGGATTTCCGTGTTAGTTTTACACTACGGAAATGACTCATAATAGCGTTTTTAATGGCATCTGGAGTTTGTTCTTTTATTTCAACCTGTTCCATCTTGTCACGGATTTCATCCAATATTTCGTCTAATGAAAGATTTAATTTCTTAACCTGTTCCATCATACTCAGCAAGAACTTATAGTCTGATAGAGATAATTCGGAAACAACTGGGAAAAAAGCAATCATTTCTGCTGGAACTGACGCTGCTTGCAATGCTCGCGTGACTTTTGCAGTTGAAATACCCTCAACTTCAGCAATATCACGCTGTTTCATTCCACTATCCAGCATGAACTGAAAACGCAATCCCAATTCTCGTAAATTATGTTCTTTAGCTGTCTGTAAATCCGCGGCCAATTGGCGGGCATCTTGCACGTCAATGCTTTCATCAGTAAGTAGAACATCCAACCCTATATTCAGAAAAATACAGGCGGCACGACGGCGTGAACCATCCAGTATTTCAATATTCCCATCAATGACACGCCCGATGGCCGGGAAAAACTGCTGTAGGATTATCGTTCTAATAATATCCTGTAAGGATTCTCTAGTTAACGTGCTTTGGTCGCGGCCATTAATGGCAGGATCAACAAATGTTTTTTCTTCCAACTCATTTGCAGGAATATGCTGGCGTGTAAAAACCACTTTTTTTCCAGAGGAAAGAGTAAAGGTTCGTTTTTCAGCTTCCTGAGAATTCATCATATGATTGAGTGGAGAATTTCCCATTGTCCGCCCAAGTCGCCGAATGGTTTTGTTTTTGCTCATTGTTGACTCCTTATATACTCAATTCTGTCGAATACAGCACGAACGAAAATATCCGCCTGGTTCTTGGCATTCCTTAATGCATCTGGGCTTCCTGGATACGATGCCGGATTGGCACTAATTACCGTATCAAAAGTTTCACCACAACGTTCAAATCCATCTAATCGTGGAAGTGATGCATCAAGCATTGAAGCAGTGAAAACTTCACGGGCATAGCTTTGTGAAGTTTGATGGTCATATTTGAGTCCCATTTTCGACATGAAACCAATATTACCCTGCAAATTTAGTTCTATTCCCTCTTCCTCAATACGTTCGATCATTTCAGGCAATCGAGTCAGATATTTCATTGTTGAATGGAAATCAACTTGGGCTGGGGGAGTTGGAGTCAGCAAAAGATTACTGGCTGCAATGGCATTAAGCATAAATGCATCCAGATGTGGCCCCGTATCAATGAAAATAAAATCATAATCTTTAGAAAGGCGCTCAATAACCGTTTTTCGTAACACATTAGACGGAGACATACCGGGCAAATATTGTTGCACCAGTTGATTCCACTCGCTTGCTACAAAGGCATCATCAATAGAAGCTGGCATTACATCTACGCCAGGCATAACCGTAGGATGGACAAATTGTTCTAAAAGTTGTTCACGACTTACGTTATTAAGCATAGCTTGAGCCGCTGTTTCCAAAACAGAGCCAATGCTATTGTGGTGACTTAAAAACATTGTGCTAGATGCCTGTGGATCCATATCAATAACTAATATACGTAAATCGTTATGAATTAAAGATGGATGCGCACGTAAACCATGAGCAAGTGTCACGGTTGACACAGTTTTTGATACCCCACCTTTAAGATTAACCACGAAAATACTGAAGGCATCTCCCCACTTCTCTCGATAAGTAGGAATATTACGGTGTTTATAGATATCTATAACATTTTGAAGTGTTAGTGCATACTGAGAAGTAGAACCAGTCTGACGCCTGCTAAATTCATATCCTTGTTCTTCCATCTCTATTATGGCTTGATCTACCGATCGCCGATTTAGCATAGGCATCTTGGCAACAGAGTTTTTTGTAAATCTCTGGTAATATTCAGTTTGATCAAGTTCTATTCGTTGTTGTTCAATTTGATCACTTAGCCCTTGTAGCATGAATTCAGCTCTTTTCGCTATATCTGGAATCCCGCCGTAATTTTTTTGCATATACACAACCCTTATGTAAATGTGTAAGATAATTATGATTGTACATACTTTTTATGTTTTTTCAAAAAAACAATGTACAATTTACAAAAATATCATCCATATAATTTTTTATCGATATAACTTGAAGCAAATTCCAGTAGAAAATTCCTTTACTGGCAAACTTAGTTGGTTCTGCTGCATTAACAATGAAAGTCAAAACGAAAGTAGGATTGGTTGGTTTTTACTACAGAGAATTGATAGAAAAAGACGGCGAGTGAGGCCAAACTTGCTAATTTTTGTGATTATTGCCCTATACGTGACTTACTGACCAGTATAGGGCACCTGAATTTCAATTTTCATGAACACTTTTCGGCTAATGCCACTGGCATGACCTCTTCCCATTTCTGCGGATTACATCAAAAACATTCAGGTTTAAAAATATTCTGAATGGGTTCTATGAAATATTAGTCTTTCCTCTCTTACGGATAATGTCATCCCAAATTTTACATAATAAGGCTGCATTTTTTGCGGCCTTTTTTTCATCATCTTTAACCCCACCAGCAGGGATTACTGTTGTAGAGAAATCAATAAAGACTCCATTGCGTGGTTTGAAGTGTGCTTGTGTGATGTATTTCATCTCAAAGGTTCTTGGCCGAACGCTGGTATCCATGATGCAAACAATGTTTTTTGACGAACAAAACACGTTAAGCCGGGCATAAACAAAGTCTTTGTCTATTTCTATATGGGGATGGTGCCGGCGAATGGAATCCATGACCTCTTTAGCGGTCAGAGGCCGATTTTCTCTCAGAAGTACATCTGCCAAATGGATATTGGAGATTTTCTCTTTCACGCTCTATCCCAAGGAAATTCTAAATAATTTTTATATTACCTAAAAAACAGAAAAGAGAAATAAATATTCAATTATTACAATAAGTTATTAATTAAATATGCAGTGATTATATAGATAAATAAGGATATAGACACTCACATTGTCAACAATATCCTAAGTGGCTAAGTGCAAATAACATCAAGACCGATCGCTAAAGGAAAGAAAAAGATGCTATTTGCTATTGTTGAAGCAAATCACTTTTGCATCAGAATTCGTTTTCCTATCCATGCCATGACAGGCACGGCCATTGAATTACCTATCGCCTGATAGCGATGACCATCGGGACAGTTTTCTTCTGATTTTTTGTTCCACGGAATCTGAGTATGATTATCAGGAAACCCCTGTAAACGTTCGCATTCAACTGGTGTTAGACGGCGCACGGTATGACCATGACTCACACTGTGAACTTTGCTTTCAGTCAATGTGTAAGAAATTTCAGCTTTATAACCCTTGCCATTACCACCATTTCCAGATGCACGGTTTATCGTATTTCCTGCCAGTGAATAAACCATCAAATCAGTAGCGCTTTTGCAGTCCCGTAACTTCAATGTTGAGGCAATATCATCAGCTCGGTATTCACCAAATGAAAGCAGACGGTGGGGGGATATCAGCCCACTGCCACGCTGAGAAAATATTTCCTGATTGCTCATCCCTATCCCGCCTGTGCTATGACTTTGGTTCAAGGTCGGGTGTGGATTTAACGTAGAATCCCAATGGCTGTATTTTTGAGGCTGACATGACACAATATGGAAGTCACCAGAAAAAACTTCCTGATTACCCAGAAATTGTTTGCTACCACAGCTAGCTAACAAGGTTCCTGTTGTTTCACCACCACTTGTAAGGCGGAGAACAACATCGCTGGTAATGGCTTCCCTCTCCTTTCTGCTCGGCGGAGTATCCCTGCGCATGCTTTCTGGCTCAAAAAGTACCGTGGCGGGACAGAAGTTTTTTCGAGCACTTGCGACAACAAACACACGTCGGCGTCGTTGGGCCACTCCGAAATATTGAGCATCGAGCACTCGCCATGCGATGTTCCTTTGTGATCCAGACACATAACCTGCGTTTGTCCATTTTTTCCCTGACGGCTGCAACGGTTCATCCTCTCCGGCAAGCCCTGCAAGAAAACAGCCGAAGGCATTATCTTTACTGGATAAGACGCCTGGTACATTTTCCCAGACGATGATAGACGATGGTTTGCCGTTTTCGGCTCTAGCTGTGTCAATGGCATTGGCTAATTCCACGAATGATAATGTTAGTTGTCCTCGCTCGTCTTTCAGACCATTGCGAAGACCAGCCAGACTAAACGCCTGACAAGGTGTTCCACCGACCAAAATATCCGGCGCATCTGCCTGATTATCAGCAATCATCGCTGGGAGCCTGGTCATATCTCCCAGATTATGGATATGCGGCCAATGGTATTTTAGTACCGCATTGGGAAATTTTTCTATTTCGCTGAACCAGACCGGAGACATACCCAGCGGTTCCCAAGCTACACTTGCAGCCTCAATCCCGGAACACACTGAACCGAAATGAATCATTATTTATTTTCCATAATTGCTATTAAATCTGAATCTTCCGTGAGGTAAAAAGAATGATTCTAAAATTCTCATTATTACGTTGAAAATTCAAACAAAACAAATTCATAAAAAACACATTAAATACATAATGTTAGGTATATTTACACTACCTTTATAATACCTACAATCTAATTGTTCTCTATATGAAGGAAGGACAGAAAGCTGTTCATATGAAGAATATTCACTGAACATCAAAAAAGGACGGCCACCAGCCAGATTAGCAAAATTCTGGTGCCGTCAAGGGTGTCGAACTGATATCACTCTGCTAATTCGCTGAACCAATAGAACACAGGTCGGAATTTATTCATTCGGTCATCACAATGATAATATTGATACCAGAACAGGATGCTGAACCAGCAGGCAGAGAAGTTAACTCATATCATTAAACGCCAAAGTAAATTCACTTTCGGTGATTGCAGGTTGTACACCATTGGCGAAAATAATTTCGTTTTCAAGTGATTTGATAAACCGCCATTTTTTGAAAATAAGTCCGGTATATGTAGAGTCCATATTATTTGGGAAGCAGCCAATGTGATCTTTTAAAAATATCAGTGCTTCCATTCTTTCAGATATTTCTGTTTTCAGGCGGTGGATTTCGTCTTCGTTCATCGCGTGCTCTCTTGGATTTTATGCGCCAGCTAATGCTAACAAAATGCTTCAATATTTATACGTATGCTCATCACAGCACAATCATTGTGTTACCTCTGCCAAAGTGAATGCCACACGCGGCCAAGAATGCTCTTACCTACGATTCTATATCTTGCCGTTCGTTTCTCGGCATCACAGGAACCTTTCACATATCCTCGGTAATACCACGACCGGAAACTGGATGCGCCACGACCAAGGCAGTAGCAATTTCCGCTATACCCATCAAAATAGCCGGCCATATACGATGAATTTTGCTGCTGTCTTGTTTTGCTCATAACGTTACTTCATCCTTTCTAAAAGTCTGGCAAATTGGCACACCTAGAGCCATGAAAGTAAATTCTAAATATTTTTTATTTCTTGTTGCTGAACAACAAGGATACTAAAACTGCGTTAACTTGCTTTTTTTAGCCGATTTTCCTGCCGTGCTTTTCGAATACGGACGGCTGGCTGTTCTCGCTCCTCGCCATGCTGGCGCAAATTTGGCGTACCATGTTCAGTGTTCCACTCAACAAGCAGCCCACCAGCTCATTGACCCTTAGTTTAAGCTGGGCAATCTCCTGATCACGGGCTTCGATAATGCTGATCAATTCGTCATATTCTGCGCATTCAGCATCAATTAACACTGCAATCTCACGGGTTTTTGGTGTGGGTTGTTGATGAATACTCATCTTTCTTCATTCCATTGTTTTTCTGTCATTCTCCCCAAAAAACTCACACTAATAATCGCTGAACTCGCTCGGATACCTAGACTCGTTTGAGCTTCCAATAACCGAAGATGCGTCATTCTTGGTGTGGGATGTTTGACGATCACCGATTGCGTCTCCAGCCCTAACTGACTAAAGGCGACATTGAAGTAATAGAATTTCTTTGCCATGTTTATAATAACATTCTAACTAATTATTTAGTTTTAAGGGAGGAAACGAACTAGCACAATAACAACCGGTGTTTATCAACGATAATGTGTTTACCCAGTGCATACGCATAGTGGTATTCCGCCACACACACCGGATCGCGTTCAAAATCTTTCGGGAACCACACTTCACTGGCAAGGACAAGCATACACACCCGTGTTCCTAATGAGCCTAAGTTCGCCCCGGCGTGACTAAACCGTACGGGGTTACTTACCGCATAGCCGGCATTTTTGTACCTTGCTTCAATGATAACTAACGCCACTTCACGAATGGGCATATTAAGCGGCACGGAGAGATAAATCTTAGGGTGCACGGTAAACCGCCCAGTTATCGGCCAGCTGATCCTGAACAGAAGGGTTCCAGGAAATAGCAATACCTTCAGGCGAGATAAATAAGAATTCGGCGTGTTCGTCTTTTCTGCGCTTATCACAGTGCAATTTCACCCGCCCGCCTGCCCAACTCATCCGATAGATACTGTAGTCCCGTTGGATCATGAGACTCAACGCGGAAGGGTAATCCATTAAGCGGACATCCGGCTTGTTTTCAACAGAATTGCTCGCTGAATCCGGATGCAATTTATCCGAGAAAATAGCGTTGATGATGGATTTTTGTGTCTCGGATAGGCAATGCGCGTAATCAGTGGTAGCCCGCTGGATCAGCGTCCATAAGTTCTTTATCCCACCGACCGCATAATGAAGGCCGGCTTTATTGATGTTTGCCCGTTCAAATAATTGACGCGTCTGCACCTTTTTTCCTGCATTTTCGACAGATAATTCAAGCAAGCAGACCATACAGTGGGCAATCTTCCATTTTGTGGAATGACGTTTGATAGCAGGCTGATCGAGTAACCATGTGTAAAATAACTCTTCATTAAATTCCATTTTCCTACTACCTCTTCCATAGATGATCATGTTTATGCGCGCTCAGTGATGCCCCGGTTTCCAAGCCCCCATATTGGGTGACCGCCTCTATCGCTTCGTGTTCACCATAAACCACAACACAGTAAAAACCCGCTTCAGAGAGGGTATTCAGCCATTGCTTTTGTTCTGCTGAAGGCTTATTGGCGCCATGCTTAAATTCGAGGCGCATACCGTGATAACACCCTTTGGCCAAATCGAGAGAAACGTCCGGGTAACCTTTTCTTTGTCCCTCTGCTCTGAGGCGTTCGCCTGTTTTTTTATGGCGTAATCCGCCGTTAGGCGTTGAATGCAGAAGTGTATAAATATCGGGCACATTCATTTCACAGTGATAGAAAAAACGCACCTGGGCGTAATGTTCATGATTCCCCTTCAGCAATTCGGGATGTTTATTTAACTTTTCCAACGCGACAACATGGGGGGAACGCACTGTGTTATTGGGTTTGTCCCACCTGACAGAGAGGTGATTGGGGATAGTCTTTTTACCTTTAATGAGTTGCCCTTTCTTCTTCGTCCTTTCGCAGTAATCGCTATACCATTCCTCGGAAGCCCTAAGCATACTCACTCCAACAACATGATTTCAGTTCTAATCGATTTTTACTTTTTATTTTTCACCGCGTGTGTGACATACCCGCCAGAAGGCGGGTTCTTTCTTGTGAATTTAAACCCCATGTTCTGAGAAAAATTCTAACGATTTATTTTTTAGTTTCGACAATAAATTCTAACCATTATTTTTAAAACTTCAATAATAAAATCTAACTTATTCCAGATAAATCATTGGTTAATACTGACCGCATTTTTCTTCAGACGGGCAATATTGAAATCAATCATGTCATCCCATTCCTGCATCGGGCATTCCCTGATTTGCCCCACTTTCACCTCATTAGATGGCCGAATAACCCAACACCAATTTTCAGGGTGCTTTTTATCCTTCAGTTCGAAGACTTTAAAATAAGGATTAAAATGCAAGAGATACCCGCGTGCCTCTGCCAGCCCCTTCAACTCATCCAGTGTATAATAGGTCTTTTTATGGGTATTTTTGCCCTTGCTCACCCTTTCCCCCTCGCCTGGATCAGCGTTTCCATCTCAGCGTCATCGCTGAACCACAGATAAGGTTCGGTATCCCCAGACGCCTCACTCACCTCAAACGTATGGCACTGGGAATACACCGCCCCGTTTTCAACGCGTTCATTCGAATACAGGTGTGCCGCCACCACGGTCAACGCAGGGCGATTCATGCTATAAATCGCGGCAACATCGGTATCCACAAGGGCACCAAACGCTTGCTCTCCCTGCGCAATCATCAGCGATTTCATACCCGGCCACCAGGCACCGAAAGCCCGATACAATCTCGGCTCTTTTTTCAGGCGGGTGATCAGGTTCGTTAGGTAAAATTCCACATACGCCTGCTCTGTCTTTGTGCCAATGGCTTCAGCCAACAGGCTTTCCAGGTAGGCTTCTGGGGGTTGAATAGTGTCAATCAGTGTCGTCATTGATTTCAATGCGCCCAAATAGGGCGCAGCTCCATAATTAATTATTCGTGCTTTTGAATAACGGATAAAATATCATCCAACGCATGGTCTTTTGAAATAAGCCACCAGCTGCCGGCTAACTCGTCACCCGGGTTGCGGCCATTATAATATTTGGCGTTAAAATCCGCTTTCAATTCCTCTTTTGCTTCGAACAGCGCACCCGCTTTGCCTCGGGTATCATTCAAGCAATAACAGCCATCCGGCGCGTAATCATAACGGTTAGCACCTTTACCGCCGCGAATATGCGTGCCGTTAGTTTTCACAAGGATGTTTTTTTCCAACTGAGCGACGCGGATGTCTTGGGCTTCCTGTTCTATTCTGGCTTTCTCCGCGTTGGCATGATCCACTCTCTCCTGAGAGATAAGGCCGGCCTTCACCTTGATTGTATCCCAGAATGCGTCCTCATAGCGTGATTTGCTGTAGAGTGAGTGAATTGTATCAAGCAATTCATCACGTTGCTGAACGGCCAGAAACAAGGATTCGGTGATTTCATGTGCTTCAATAAAGCCCAACGCCACCGCATCGGCAAATAAATTGGCGAAATCCGTTACAAATATCCCATCAGACAGCGAATAATTTTCTTCGAAACGGCGATAGCCCGGAAACGCCTGCACACGTTCTATCACTGTAGCCAAATTCGCATTTAACGCAGATGTAAACACCCGATAGGCGTTATGCACCTCTGCTTTACCGTGTGTAGCAATAGCCTCGTTCAAACGTGTGACTATTACCTGACATTGCTCATGAAATGCCTTATCAAAATCCTCGGTGTTTTGGTATTGGCTGGGAGCAGGGAATGCACTTCCTCTGCGGGCAAGACGACCAAAAGCGTGGTTGATAAACTCCTGAGCATTGTAATGCCCATCTTGAATAAAATGACGTAACTGTCTGGAGCCCGTTCCTGATATGTTGGCAATTCCGGTGCTGGCTTCTTCTAACGTTTTTGAAATATATTCTGCAACAAATTCAGTGACAAATGACTGACTGGCGCTTTCCCCATAACTGGCCATCGCGGTTTCGTAGTTGGCACCGAACAAGGCGATTAAAAACCCTCTATCCACATAATAGCGGCCGTGTTGACGATAATACTCAGCCACTTTTGTTTTCAACACATCATCGGCCGTGTCGGGATAGATGATAGTGTCCGCATTCTCCTTTAGCCAGTCTCTAAGCTCAGGCGGCACCCCATAGGAATACAATAATCTTTTGAGAGCGAAACCGCCCTCTGCCCGGTAGACCACCCCGTCATTTTTGAATCGCAGATCACCCGATTTGAGGTAGGCGGCAAATTGCTGCTGATTCAGCCGTGATACCGCCTCTTCAATGCGTAATCCCCCAAACATCCAGGATTTTAATGCCACTTCGCTCTCTGAAAAATCAGTCTCTGCACCTAAATTGGTCACTGGCAGGGTTACCGACGGCTGGAGTGTGGCATCATATTCATCACACCATAATTGCTCGACGGTAGCGATACCGCTATCAATATTGATGGCCTTGAGGCGAACCAAATAGTTATCTTTGCGATAACTGTATTTACTCCTCAACATCCGGCAGTGATAAACCCGCCCGGTGCGAAAGAGTCGTTTATCTTTCGCCACATAATATTCAGCCCCATGATCGACAATATCCGGTTCAACCTCCAGATAGCCGGCCTCAATCGCATGTTTGATTTCTGGCCGCAAGCGTTTAATGAGGTTCTCCGATTTGCGCATCCGGGTCAGCAAACGTTCTTGTTTCGTGATGACGTCCTTGTATTGGGCAATCTCTGTTTTAAGTTCTTTCTGCCATTCTGCCGACTGATACGCCTCCTGGTTCAGTTTGGCTTGTGTTGCTGCCATGTTGGCTTGGCTGGCCTGAATCGTGTCTTCGACTGACTGCGCATTGCCTTTGCTGGCGTGTTGCGCCTTCAAATAATTTGCCAGATCAATCTCTGCCCGCTGTTTGGCTTTTTCGCGGGCTAAGGTTTCGGCTTTCTCAACTTGTTCACGGCGGACACGCTCCCGCTCTTCGGGATCTGAGGCCAACAATAACCGCATTTCCTCTGCACTGTTGGCATCGGCATTCGCCATTTTTGCTGCATCCGACGTGAGAATATCGGTGATCCAATTGGCCTTGCGTTGCATCGTGTCCAAACGGAACTCATCAAATGACCCTGTACCGCAATAGTAATACGCCTTGACGCTCTCACTGCTGGAACCCACGCGGGCGCCGCGGCCGTTTCGTTGGTTCAGTGAGGCCGGTGTCCAGGGAAGGGTTAAGTGGTGCATCGCCGTGGTGCCAATGTGCAAGTTAATGCCCACCTCCGCCTTCTTATTGCAGATAATGATCGGCGTTCGGCCTTCGTTGTAGTCCGAGGCAATCTTTTCTATCCCGCTCAGCGAAATCTCATTTTGGGCAGCCACATACTCATCAAACGCGGCTTGTTGCGCGTAATACTTCTCCAACTGCTCTGGGGTCGCGTCTTCTTTCGGTTCCGCGGGACGTTTCACCTTCTTCAGCTTCTTACTGTTGGCTTTGGATGCCTGCGCTACCGTGGTGGCATTCAAGATACCGATGTCTTCCCGTTTCATGCCCAGCGCCTGGGCGAGAATACGGCGCAATTTTTCATGCTGAGTTTTTTCGTCCGAAAAGATGATTTGTTTGCCCCCGCCGGCCATTTCTGTTTTCAGGTTCGCAATCAACTTCGAATATTTGGGCGGAATGGGGTGCGAAATGTCCTCTTCACGCAAACCAAACATCGCCAAGCGCTTAATCACTTCCGCCTCGTATAACTCGGAGACAACCAATGCTACAAATTCCCCCTCTTCGCGCACCACTGCCTCGGCGTTGGCCGTGAGGGTTTCGTCTTCATCCTCATCCAATTCCGTCACACTGACGGGCAAATCGTCCCGCAGCGCGTTAACGGCCTCCCGATGGGATTGCTTAAACCGGAAGGTGACGGTGCGGTTATACAAATCGGGATCCGTACACACCCTGTCCATGTCCCGGATAATCGCAAAAATGGAATCTTCGGGTTTTTCTTCGTCTCCTCCCAACCCCGGTAGTGTCGGTTTGGATAATGCGTCCGCCCGTTTGCGCAGCTCTTCATACACCGCTTGCTGATACGCCGTCATCGGCACGGATTCCGTCTGCGGCACTACCGCCGGGATAGCGACTTCACTGGACACGTCCTTCGCCTCTTTCAGCGTCGCCCAGCGGTGGAAAATGCCGCGTAAGCCGTCCAAATTCTGGAACCCGACTAACCCCAGCTTGGTTTCAATCTCCCCCGATATCTTTTGGACATCCACATATTCGGTCATCCCGAACACCTTCACAAAATCATCCGGCGTGTAGATCCCCATGCGTTGCCATTCCTCCATGGGCACGATATGGGAAAGCATATTAAACGCATCAATCGGGCTGTTCACCAGGGGCGTCGCCGTGAGCATCACCGCACCCCGGCCATTATTGCGCCGCATCAGATAAGCATTCTTGACGGCCATATCACGGGCGGATTTCGCTAATGCTGAGGTCGGCAGATACGCCAGTTGTGATGCCTCCCGACCGGCAGAATAGCTGTTGCGGTAGTTATGGCCTTCATCGATAATCGCATTATCAAAGCCCATGTCTTCAAAATAGGGAAAATCCGGCTTTTTCTGGCTGCCGGTATCACTGCCATCGGCCAAGATGCTGTTTTTCTTCTTCGCATCCCGGTGCTTTTGCCCGTCGAGATTGACGCGCCCCGCCTCGGCCATCGCAAACAGCACATCATGCGCGTGGTCATTGATCGTCTCTGCCCGCAGGGGAATGGCCGCATACTGCTCTTTGGTCATGACCACCGCCCGGTAATTGGACTGCGGGATCAGGTTCATCCGTTCTTTAATCGTGGCGCTACTGGCGATTTTGATGGCGTTACGGTAGCGCGGCTGGCCGGTAGCCTTGTCCAATTCCGGCTGGCCGGTGGCGTCCAGCACCGGTACCTGGCGATGATGTCCCTCGTCATCAAAGATTTCATCCAACCCCACAAACAAGAAGCCTTTTAACGCCTCTTTGCTGTAGAAAGACTGGGCTTCGTGATACCAGTTCTCCAGCACGGCTTTCGGCACCACAATCGGCGTCCGCTTGCTGCGGCCGTTTTCGAAGTTAAACGCTTCCAAGGCCATGCCGGTGGTGGTCTTGCCCAATCCGGTACCAAAACCCAGTATGCCCCGCCCGTCTTCCGATAACCGCCTGACTTCGGCGTTTTGATAACCAAAGGGAATGCGTTTACCCGAAATGCCACTGAGGTTCAGGCTCGCGCCGGAATGTTCATAAGGGATATAGGCATTGAACGCATCGTTATATTGCTGAACCAGGCCGTCAATTTCATCATGCTGTCGGATCCAAACGTTAAAATCGTCCTCCAGCCGTTTGATCCGCGCCAGATGTGCCGCTTCGTGCTGCCCGCGCGGTTTGATGCCGTTCAGGTAATTCTCCAGCTGATCGGCAAACCCGTCTTTGCCCCTGACCCGCTTATACTGTGGAATGACCGTCCCTGTTTCCTTGTCTTTGGTCATGACCGTTTTGTGTCGGTACCCAACAAAGACCCCATTCTTGCCGCGATAATCCAGATCGGAGACGAGTTGCCCGTCTTCCACTTCCACTTTTTCGATATATTTCAGCGCGTCATAGCCTTGCTCGTTTAAAAACTCCAGCATCAGGCGGCGATCCATCCAGCGCGAGTTCAGCGAGAACGAGATGTTATCAACCTCCGTCCAGTTGCGCTTACGCTGGATTTCTTCCAGCTGGCGCAGATAGTTTTCTTTGACGGCACCTTCACGGGCATACGGCAATACCGCCATGATTTGGCTGTTCATCAGGCCAATGTCACCACAGGTGGCTCTGTCCATCGGCAACACATGGCCGTCGGCAGAAATCGCTATCCCGTCTTTGCCGGCAAGCAATGCCAGCAATTCGTCATCATTCGACGGTAACTCCCCGGTGTAATGCGCCCGAAACGCAGCCAGGGTAATCGGATCTAAATCAATTTGATTAAACAAGTGTCGGATAACCGCTTCGGGATCGGTACTGTCATACGCCTCCCGAGCACCGATATCCAGTGTGCCCTGGATCAGGTCTGATAAATTGCCCTCTTTGGTCACACTAGCTTTAAATTTCAGCCAGTCTGCCCCGCCGCTGCCGGACACTTTCACGCGACGGCCACCGTGCGGATTGCCCCCGCGCGCCATCTCATGCTTGATGAGCTGTTCGACCTGGGCGCGAATAGCCTCTAAGTGTTCACCATCGGCACCTGACGCCATTAAATCCTGCATGACCGCGATACGCTTCCCGATGAGGGAGCCGCGCCAGGCTTTTTCACGCACAGACGGCGATTGGCCTTGAGAGAAGGTGATGATTGCACGGTATTCCGACGGGAACGTTTCTGGATAATCTTGAGCGATAGCAGAAACCTGCTCAAAGTTGAGCGTTAACAACGCTTCGGGCGTGGACAACAACGTCGACAGTTCTTCATACGTCGTGACACCGTAACGATCGGGATCGAGTTTCGTGGTCTTGGCACTGGCATCATAAACCAACCGGCCTGATTCCATTTGATACCAACGGCCATTGATAAACCGTTTTTCGCCTTCCGCCAGGGGTGAGAAAGCCGGTTCTATCAGATTCAGGGCGTCCCAGTCGATCCGCGATGCAAACTTATGCGCCAAGTTTTTCTTCATCTCATCGGCGGTTATCTGGTCATTTTTCACCACCAGCCGCTTAAACTTGCCTGAACCTTCAATGCTGGACTCGCCGTGTTGGAATTTGCGCCCGTCCTGTTCAAACCATTTTCCGGTCAGATAGGTATGCCATAACACATTGGCCGATTTCAGAGCCGCCTCCTCTGCCATCAGGATTTTTTCGGCCAGCTCGACGGGGTGTTTTCTCAGCACCCAAATATCCACCGCGGTGGCAGTGCCGTTTTCTTCAAAGGTGCCTGACGGCAAACGGTGCGCCCCTAAAAACTCCGCCTTACGGGAAACCTGTTCACGTAATTTGGTGTACGTCTTCCCACTGGTCATGCCGTAGGGCACCACAATACAGGCCAGCCCGTTCGGCTTGATTTTGTCCAAAATACGCAAAACAAAATACACGCCCACGTTTTTCACGTCGGAATAGGCCGGATCAAAATGGCCAAACCCGCCACGGCTGGCGCCAAAGGGCACATTGCCGAGGCAGCTATCGAAATAATCATCCGGGGTACTGGCGGCGAGCTTTTCAAACGGGGAGAGGGAAACCTGGTCTTCCGGGTGCAACAGCTGGTTAATGCGGCCGGAGATGTCGCTGATTTCGGTGGACGTACAAATAACCCCTTTCGGTTTGGTTTCCTGAAAGACCCCGGTCGCCGCTGACGGCTCAAGCATATTGCCGGTATCGGCACCATAGGCTTTCATCATGTCCCACATGCCGGCGGCCACATGCTGGGGGGTGTAATATTCGTATTCCGAGCCACCAATGCCCCCCAGTCCCGTATAACCGGCCAGAGTCTGGCGCTGTTCATCCGTGAGCTGATATCCGTCAAAATCAGGCGGGAGCGCATCAAGCAGCGCCATCGCTTCCGCATTGGCCTGTTTTCGTGTTCGTTCAATACTGACCCCCTCGGCTTTGGTAATGCCAAAGACGGCCGGAGATCGGGTTAATGAGGCTGACCGGATAACCCGGATCAGTTCAGCTATACTGGTCACGCCCAAAAATAACGCGGTGCCATTTTTCGTCGCGGTTAATTTATCGCCCAATGTTTACGTCTCGAAATAAAGGTTCATTAGAATTGGCGATTCTAGTAAACCTTTAATTTATGACTGGCGGGGAATAACCGTGAAATCCAAAACGTCGTGGTCACCAATAGACATCCTGCGCAAGTTATTGCCCGCGCATGCTGATCGTGATGACCTGCATGGTATCCCTATTTCAGGCAGTAACGGGGCTATCGTTTCCCGTTCGGGGATCGCGCCCTACAAAAACAATCACGATGACGCCGAGGTGTTTACCGCCACCGGCGATGAAATCCATGCCAGTGTTCAGCTGCCTGAAGAACGGCTGTCGAGGTATGCGCTTTTAAGCATGATGGCCAAATCCCCGACCGTGGCTGCGGCACTGAATATCCATATTGCCAATGCCCTAAGCATGGACAAAAAGTCGCGTTCCATCATTACGATTGAACCCAAAGACACCTCCGATAATGCGCTCCGCCAACACTGCAAAGAACTGCAAGGCGACCTGGGGAAATTAATCAACGCCAATCTGCCCAACTGGGCGCGCATCATGACCATTTTCGGCACGTCCTATATTCGTCCCTATGCCGAAAAAGGGAAAGGCATCATTGCGCTGGAAAGTGACTTCCATACCCTGCCGCATTTTGTGCAGGAATTTGTGCGCGGCGGCCAGCTGGCCGGATTTACCGGTGATTATTTATTGCACCCTGAGACGCATCAACGCGTCCTGGCGCAACCGTGGGATCTCATTGCCATGAAATTACCCACGTGGGTGCCCAGCTATGACCACCGCCCGATGATTTATGGCAGCAAAGGGTTTAGCTTGCTGGCGTCAATCGAGCATTCCCCCTTACGCGAAACCCAAAATTACGGCGCCAGTTTTCTTGAACATTCCTATGAGGCCTTTGTTAACCTGTGTGATGCCTTAAAGGCACTGAAAGCCACCCGCAATAACGCGGCCAAAATTGACCGTCTGGTTGCCCTGACCACCAACACCTTAGACCCCGCCCAAGCCGCCAATTACACACGCTCCGTGACGCAGGGATTAAAACGCAACGCCGTAGAAATTCAGCGCCGTATGCTGAACGGCAACGCCTTGCCGACGGTGATGAACCATGTGATCCCGGTGATGGGTGACGGGAAAGGCGGCATTGTGGTTGATACCCAAACCATTCCCGCCGATATTACCGGCATTGAAGATGTGATGTTTCACCTGCGTCAGCTGGCGGCTTCGCTGGGTATCGATGCCACCCTGCTGGGCTGGGCAGATCAAATGAGCGGCGGTCTTGGTGAAGGGGGATGGCAACAAACCTCCAGCAGCGCGGCTGAACGCAGTGACTGGATACGGCATGGCTGTTCAGAGGCCATCTATCGCATTATTGATATTCATTGCGCCTTCAAATACGGCAAGGTCTTTCCACCCAATGACCGCCCCTACCAGATCACTTTCAACTCCCTGAACACCGCCATTCAGGAGCAGCGAAACCGTGAACTCGACAGCCGGGCTAACTACTCTGCCCAGGTGGTGACCATTGTTGATGCCTTGCTCAATAACCCGAAAATGAGCGGTTCAGACACCTTTATGCAGTACACATTGGCCGACACCATGGAAATTGATCCCGAGACCGCAAAGGCCATGATGAAAGAATTCAAGGCCACACAAGACGATAGCGGGGACAATGAAATGATGGAATCCACCCCCGCTTCCTCTGGGATCGATATCGACTCCATGAGTCATGACGAATTAAAAAAATTTTTCACCCTGATTACGAACTAACTCGCCTTTGTACCGATTTTTAAGGAAAACCATGAATCATTTAACCACTGTCACTGACCGCTTTTCAGTGATTGAGAATGTGCGAAAACACACCCCACAGAATGCCCGAAACTATGTGCTCAGCTCCGTGAAAGCCTCACTGGAAAGCAACGAAGTGAAAGAACGGATGGCATTAGGGGAACTCTATGGCTTTTATGGCCACAACCGCCGTGAAGAATATTACAAGCGCACGGGCGAACTACGCTTGCCGGAAACCAGCTTTATCATGGTCGAGGGTAAGCCGGTTGCGTTGGATAATGTTCCGTCTAACCGCACCGTTGCTATCAGTATCGATGATACCGGGATTGTGACCCATACGCAGGAGCTGTTGGACACGGATACCGGGCGCATAGTTAAAGGCATGGAGCGATCCCGTGCCGGCGGGTGGAGTTGGGTTACCGGGGGCTCTGACAGTCCCTGGAAATCCGTTGTTCGCCGTTTTTATGGCTTTGATTATGTCACGACGCCAAACTACATCAGCCTTGACCGTGAAATCATGATGGCGGAATCCGTTTCAGACCGACAAAACCACATTGTCCAGACGTTCACCGACGCGGGTTTTAGTGAAAGCGCCGCCCTTGACCTCTCTGCGCATTTTGAAAAAATGCGTGAACACGAAATGATGATTGAATCCGTGAACCGCGCGCAGACGGCAGAAGGGGAATTATTGATGTTATCTGGTCGGTTGTTGGAGCTTAACCAAAAAATTGAAACGCAGGATGCGATGCTGGAAGCCGTACAGCGCAAAGATGATCTTCGTAAACGGTATCTCCAGTCCGCCATAGACAAACTGCCGGTATTCTTGTCCCAAGAACAGAAAAATGCCCTGTTACAGATGGAAACAGAACGTGATTTGCAGATGGTTGAAGCCATTTTCGAATCCGTTGGCCATGTTGATTTCGGTAAACTGCCATTAGGCCAGATGACCGGCTATCAACCAGCACCCCATAAACGGGCTTCAACTGCGCTCAGCCAAGCCCCCATCTTTTCGCTCAAGACCTCAAAACCACCGAAATTTAGCTGAAAATGATGTATGCCTCGCCTTATATTAGGCGAGGTTGCCTTTATTAAACTCATAAACGACATGAATAAATTAAAAAATAACCATCTTATTTTCATGTTAATAAATTTGAATGCAAATATGATAATTAAATTGATGACCATTCATAATAAATATGAAGTATTAATATAAACTCCTTTTATTAAAAAATATCAAATTTAGTTTGAAAACCTTCATGATCTATTTATATTAGAATCGATGTAAATTTTATTAGTTATTTTTCCATTGCAAAACCATACTTCATCAATAGGGGCTATATCAAAACCATCACTATGTTCATGTTGAATTATTCCTACACGAGTAGGTTCAACTCTATCCACTTCACCAGCTAAAACCTTCTGCATTTTGTCAAACGCAGTACCCATTTTTTCATATTCAACTTCACTAATGCTATGTTTATTCATGTAATGATTTTTACCAAGTATATTTTTTAAACCGTGTGATTGTTCCAAATTAGGCAAACTCTTTAACTCTCTATTATTTTTATCTAGATTAAACCTGAATAATCCATTTCCCTGTATCCCGGCGTTTGGATAAAACCCCATACTTCTAATATTAATTATCCCACGATAACCCTGAATAATTATTTCTTTGCAATATTGATTTAAATATTTAGAAAGACTACTTGCAATAGACTCTTCTCCTGATGGACCATCATCCGCTGATGAGCATGAGAGTAGGCGAACATACCCATAATGATTTAATTTAATTTTATCTAAAACTTCAGCCTCCTCTTCTATTTCTTTGATTAAATCTTCGGCATCTAATTGCGAAGACATCCCACCTAAAGACATAAGCAAATAACCTTTTTCTCCATGAGCATGTATATTTAAGCGTAGTTTCCCATTAAAGTTATCATCAAAAACGTTAATTTCGCCCGTACAGATTGTAAATTTAAAAGGATCATTATTCAGCATGATTTTAACTCCAGTTTATGTTTAAATTAAACATTATTAAATAACATCAAACCTATTAACTGAAACAAAATAGAATCAACAATCACTTCCATACATAATATTATAGCAATTAATTTACATCACATTTTTTTAAAATCCGTTTATTAACCATTAAAAATAACCATTACTTTGTAAAAATTCGTACTTTTTGTAGCACATATTCCAGATAACGAATACGTCTAAAAATCCCAATAATTCCTAATTTACAAGCTTCAGCAACTAATTTTTCTTATTCCTCAGCTAGGCGTTTTTGATCTTCTTCATACCACTTTTTTGTCATTCCATGATATAAGTCAGTAAGTTAGCATAGTGAACTTAAAAACCTTCACTACCTTCAATATACTAGCAAGGATCTTCATGCCACCTGTTTTTAACCCCGGATTTCTTTATCTGTTTTTTGTATGTGCGCAAACATTGTATACCTTTCTATAAACTGATAGTAATAAATACAAGGCTGATTAAGCATTGTGCTCATTAATAGGTACGCAACCAACATATGAAAACACATAGTGTGGAGCAAGAATATAGCGGGTTTCATGCAGTGAAACCGCTTTGATGGTTACACGCTCAGGCTTTGACTGTTGGTCAGCACGCAAATGCACATAAAACCGGAATTCATAGAATTTTCTATGAGGATAGATTCAATGATTATCATTGATCATGATGGTAATCTCTCTGTAGAGAATATTCTAATCACCACCATCGAAGTTACAATCCCAACAGTAGGATTTACTACTGTTTTTTTACACATAACGCTTACCAAAGGGGTCATATCAACATTTCATTGGCTTCATGCATCATGAAATAAATAAAAATTCTAACTAAAAATAAAAAATTAATTTAAAAAAATAAAAGTTAAATCAATATGTTATAAATAATTTAAAAGTAATATCTAACTTGAAATAAATTTAACATATTGATCTTAGAGTCAAATCGCGTGTAGGATCGCCCTCGTTAGACAAGCTCACCTATCACAACACTGTATAGAAATCCAGTTTAAAATATACAGGCAAAAAAAAGCACCAGTTCACAGCTGGCGCTCTTTTTTCACCGAAAAGGTGGCGCTTTCTCGTCTACAAACAAGGAAGCAATTACAATTTAGATCGGAAACTAAATATGCAAATTTCACGAACCATTATAAACTCACGCACTCCATACATCAAGAAAAATGGGCAGATTTCAGGCTATGGCTTAAATATTGTTATCAATTACTTACCCATTGATATCCTTTCCCGCCCGGCAAAACAAATCTTGTCCGTCGTCTCGGGTGTTGCTTCATCCACATCAGAATACAAAATCTACAAAACAAAACGTAATCTCAGTATGGAATGTGGCACCTCCATCGCAACCGTACGTCGTAACTTAGACAAGGCCGTATCTGCAGGCATACTGACGAAAACGTATGTGTTTGATCCCCATGCCGGCCAACAAGCGACAGAATACAAATTTACAGTTTCATTTCTCAATGTTGCTCTCGACTGCATACAAGCGATAAAAGAATTTGCGCGCAAGGATATCCGCAAGGTCATCAACTGCATTACAGAGGTATTTCAGCGCAAATTTAAAGCCCAAGCGCAACCTGCTCCCCCTGATCAAAATGAACAGGGCTCCCCAGATCAAAATGATCGACAAAGAAAAGTAAAAGTAATAGACCAAGAAGAAAAGAAAAAGAGTATTCCGGCTAAACCGGAACAACATTCTGTCAATGTAAAAACAAGTGCAACCGCCATGGCGGAACGGGCAAAAACGAAAGCACTTGATCACGCAGAAAGTGAGAACATTAAACACGTTGAGCGTAGTGAGGTTAGGAATAAACTCTACAACCTTGCTAAGCGGCAAACATTTTTATGCGCCAATACTGCATGGCAATCCAATAGCAAAAATCAGGCTGCCAGTGCATCTTATCGTGACCGAATTGACAGAGAAGCCGAACAGGCAAGACAAGAATCGGAATTAAGTTTTGCAGAGGCAAAAGGAAGAGGATTCGATCCGCTAAATACCGTACACGATATCATGAGCCTTCATTTCAGCCATCGTAAATTCACTTCATGAACGCTGTAAATAGCAGGATAAAAATGATTTCTAGACATCGCGCTTGACTACCCCCTCAGATGTAGGTGCTATATCCATACGAAACAATGGATTGAATGAAACCATGAACAGCGTAATTACGGATCATTTTTCTAGTTCTAAATTTTGACCTAAAACACGGTAACTCTAATCAATGGCATGAATTTATAAGCTCAATAACCTATCCTGAATAGGTTAATTTTTAGACATCGCGTTCAGGCCGATGACTGATTTGCTTTTTAGCATTTGTCTGTTTTAGGTCTAATACTACAATCGTAACTGTTCTGTAATCATCAGGTTATCCCGGCGCCGGGCGCATAGAAAACAGTCAGATAGGCGTCTTTCTCTGTTATGCCGGTCAGGGCGGCCATGCTTTTATTGACCGTGTCTTATACCTGCCCAAACAATGGACGGATGACCGGCCCCGTTGTGAAGCCGTCGGCATTCCTGACTCTGTTCCCTTTGCCACCAAACCGCAGCTTGCCCGGCAGATGCTGGAACGGGCATTCGAGGCCAGTGTGCCCTGCCGCTGGGTGACGGCCGATGCTGTTTATGGTCAGGATCGTCGTCTGCGCTGCTGGCTGGAGTCCCGATATCAACCGTTTGTAGTGGCGATCCCTAAAAGTGAGCCGTTGTGGTGGCAAGGGCGACCTCTGTCCGCGCCGACAAGATTGTGGACAGCCTGACGCCTCAACAATGGGAACAACACTCCGCAGGGCAGGGAGCGAAAGGCTAACGTCAGTATGACTGGGGTTTGGTGCCACTCTGGCGTTTACAACTGAGTGAGCAAGAACGGTCATATGGCCATTATTTACTGGTCCGGCGTAGCCAGGGTGAAAAACAGGAACGGGCTTACTATGTGGTGTATGCCCCCCGAGAGCAGGCCGATCTGAAAACCCTGGCGCAGGTGGCAGGTCGTCGCTGGGAAATTGAATGTGGTTTTGAGGAAACGAAGGGAGAATACGGCCTGGATCATTATGAAGTCCGGCAATGGCACAGTGGGTATCGGCACATCACACCGTCGTTATTGGCCCATGCGGTGCTGGCGGTCTTACGAATATGGGAGAAAAAAAACGCCAGTGGGGCTGATCGCGCTCAGTGTGGCGGAACTGCGTAAGTTACTGTCAAAATTGATGGAAAAGGCCGGAGAGACTGTCGAACAGGTTTTACATTGGTCATGTTGGCGACGACGACATCAATACTCCGCCCAACAATGTCATTATCGCCGCCGGGATAACCTGATGATTACAGAACAGTTACGACTGTAGTACTAAGAAGTAAAATAATATCAATTAGCCAATTATTCTTTGGTGATATCAGATTACGAATAGAGTAATGTTTTACTCATCCATGAGCTTTGGTATATATAAGCCACGAGAAGGGGTATCCACCCTAAACCTGCTTTAGATAGCGTGGGTTCCTAACATCGACACAAGATCATCCACGTTCCTCTCAGCCTGTCTGATTGAATCGGTCAATCTATGATCCGCAAACTCGTCATATTCAATGGCCGCTTCATAAACATCAGTGACACCTATGTACGCGAAAGCAGTACGTACCGATGCTTCCACATGGTTGCTATCACCAAGGCGGTTACCCAATTGGTATCCGTAATCGCCACGAGAAGAGAGAATGACTAAGCGTTTTCCTGAGTCTGCCAGTAGTGGCCAATAAGGTTCACCATCCCGGTTTCGATCAAACCCGAATGTGCGTCCTACTCGCACGATATTGTCAATGTATGCCTTAAATTGTGCAGGGGGGCCAAAGTTATACATCGGTACGCCAGCGACAATGAGATCCGCTTGTAGTATCTCATCGACCAGGGTATCACTCATGCTAAGTGCTTTTTTCATCCAATCTTCACGTGCATGTTCGGGGGTGAAAGCCGCCTGTATCCATTTGCCAGTAACGGGCGGTGGAGCATCCTGACCTACATCGCGGTATAGCACTTTTGTTTTGGGATGTAATGATATCCACTGTTTTACAAAACGAGCGGTTAGTCTACGTGTATGCGATCCGTGGGAAATTTTGTCAGAACAACCGTAACGTGCACTTGCATCAATGTGTAATAACATAGTCATATTAAGTTAAACCCTTACAGATAATATTTAATCAAGTGCAGTTAGTCTCTATTTAATCGTACGGCCTAACAAACGATATATTATCAACCAATAGATGATATGATATCATCCATCAATGACTATACGACTTCCTTCATTAACATCACTGCGTGCTTTTGAGGCCGCAGCACGTTTACGCAGTTTCAAGAAGGCGGCTGAGGAATTGTCTGTCACTGCGACTGCGGTTAGCCACAGGATCCGTGCCTTAGAAGAATTCCTCGAACACCCCTTATTCCTGCGCAAAGTGCGGGCGGTTGAATTGACGCCGGATGGGTTGACGCTGTTTACTGCTGTGCATAGTGGCTTTGAAACCATCGCTGTGGCTATTAAGCAAATACAAAAGCCGCGCAGGCAATCAGTGATGTTATCTACAACTCCTGCCTTTGCTACCAAATGGTTAATACCCCGGCTGGCATCCTTTCAGGAGATATACCCCGATATTGATCTGCATATCCACGCATCCAACACACCGGTAGATCTTTACAGTGGAACAGTTGATTTGGCGGTTAGATATGGTATTGGGCAATACACAGGTGAAATTGCTACGTTGCTTCTGGAGGATCATTTTGCTCCTGTCGCCAGTCCAACACTCCTTACATCGATAAGCAGGGATGCATCACAATGGCCTCTAATTCATTTCGATTGGCATCATTCTCTGCCTGTAGACCTCACATGGAGTGTCTGGGCTCAAGCCTCTGGACTGAAACCTGCTGACCTGCCTCGTGGTATTCGGTATTACGAAGAAAGTCACGCGATTCAGGCGGCTATTGCAGGTCAGGGTGTTGCACTACTGAGTCTGCTATTGATTCAGGAGGAACTACGGCTGGGGGTATTACAGGTCGTTACTGAACCCACATTAAAAGGTATGACTTACCATGTGCTCAAAAGCAGTCAGTATCCAGTCTCTGAGGCTGCCACTACCGTGGAGAACTGGCTGCTACGGATTGCTCACCAGAAGACAGCGGAATGATGAAATAGCAGGAATGCGTAGTGCAGAGTGCAGATGCACCGCGTAAGAGTAAACAAACCTGCAATAACACCGTTCTTGCTCGATAACGGTTAAAAAATACCTGATGTTTGGAATGAATGTTTTCAAGACAACGGTAAATAACCTGAGATCGGTTTAAGCCATCACCTGAAGTTCTGTTTTTTCAGCATGGGTGATATTGAGTGATGGCTTTTTCGGTTTCAGACAATAAGCAATTAACCCGCCCAGTAAGTTCAGCATAAAACCGTGTAAACTGCGGTGACGCGAATACTCAATTTGGGTAATGTTCTTGAGCTGATCATTGATTGTTTCAATAATAAATCGCTTTGCTAACATGGCCCTATCCCACGCGGCTAGCAGTTTGGGCTTCATATTCTTTCGTTGTCCTGTCACCAACGTTATCCCTTCTGCTTCTAAGTCTTCTGCTAATGCTTTGCTGATATAACCCTTATCCGCATAAAGTTTATCTAAAAGCCCTTTTGAGAGCGCTTTAACAGGCGCTCTATCATCAATATTGGCGGGCGTCAGTTTTACGGCAACGATTTCACCCTGATTATTAACAATCATATGAAGCTTAAAACCGTAAAACCATCCCATCGTGCCTTTCCCTCTTGCCGCCGTCTCTTTAACCACTTGATGTCTGGGTATTCTGAGGTTGTGACACACTTTAATGCTTGTCGAATCAATAAATTCAATCTCTGATGATCAGTCAGGGGATTATCGCTCTGCAAACGTGATAATCAAGATATAAGGTTAATTAAACCTAAATCCATCATCAATGTTGAACGTATCCGTTCTCAAAAACGGGGGATAATACGGGTGTTATTGTCACTCATCTTGCAGGAAAATAAGCAAAGTAACATCATTCGCAAACTTAATTCCCATACCCGGTATGTCAGATTAAAAGCAGCTCAGTTTGAATACAATGAAGTTTTTAAAAGTCTCCACGTATTGAACCTGATCGATGACATGCAACTCAGAAAAGCCATACGAAGTGCCAGAAATCGCACTGAAGCTTACCATCAGCTCCAGAGTAACATCAGGAAAACCTATCATGGCATTTTTCAGGGGAAAAAGATTGTTGATAATCGGATCAGTGCCCATGCTGCCAGATTAATCGCTAACAGCATTATCGCCTACAATAGCCTTGTCCTGAATTCAGTTTATGAAAGGATGCTGGCCAACGGAGTGTCTCAGGAAATCATGGATGAATTTATCCGAATATCGCCAATAGCCTGGAGCCATACCCTATTGACTGGACGCTACAATCTAAAGAAAAGTAAGGGTGAAATAGATGTTGAAGCCATGTCCTTACTGTTGGAGGAGCATGTGAAAAACATTTTTGGAAAGATGGGGCTTCCTAATTCGTCATTTTCAAGGACTCTTCCGCTGGACCCGGTATTGCGTATTGATAGAGAAGCTGAACAGGCAAGACAAGAATCAGAATTGCGTTTTGCAGCAGTAAAAGAAAGAAGATTTAACCCCTTGGATACAGTCCGCAAAGTCATGAAAGCACACTTAGGTCATCTGAAATCAGTTTAAGATGCGATAAGTTGATTATTTTCCTTTTTATGAGGCTAATGATTAATCCCTTTGATAAAGAGGCTTGTCAACTGGCCTTATTTGTGAGGCTTTATACCAAATATAATCTTGAGTGATACAAGTGCAGGTATCCGTGAGTTAAAGAAAAGTCCAATGCCAGCGGTGAATGCGAGAGTTGGCCATACAGCCGTTATCCTGAACAGGAACCAGCCTGCATTTTATTATGTTTCCGTTGAACTCTATGAAAGGATGCTTGACTTAGTTGACGAGCAAGAACTTGCCAGATTAGTGACATAACGCAAAAAACAGCAGTTAACTGATGTTAATTTGGACGATTATCTGTGAGTTATAAGATAAAATTCTGAGAAGAATTACTAAAGGAATGGTGCAAACTAGTTGGCATTCTCTCCGCCCTAATGGGCGAAGATTCCTACTGTTTTCAGATGATAGCCTTGCTTATATTAGGGGAGGCCTGCTTCAACAGACGGTCTGACTCGTACCTCTATAACACGCTATATGTCATCCCTGAACCACCATAGGTGATACTCAGGCTGTGCAAATAGGGTAAGATCACGACCCCATTTTCCATTTCATTGGAAAATTGACCATTTTGTTTTACCTAAAGTGAATTTGTCATATTTATTTCTGGTATAGATAACTCGTTTTAAATTTTCATTTTTGTTATACCGAAATCTCATTTCATATGAAGTATTAGCATCCTCTCTTTCATAATAATCTTCCCACCCAAAATATTCATTCATTATTATTTCTGGTGATTCTGATTTTATTGGTACCCCATATATTTTATGTATATCTTGGCGTTCAATATTGCATTGAAAAACAACATTCTCTCCACATTTAAAAATATGTGAATTATGATATTCATCAATGACATTTAATTCCATGCAGAAAAGTGCCATATCATCCTTACGAAAATAAAGGATTATTCCTTCATCAGCAAGGTTATATAAGATACAATCATCATCTAGGTCGTTCATTGGTTCTAAGTTAGTTGGTAAGGCTCTATTTTTCACAATATATTCATAACTGACTGGTGCCTGCCCGATGTTAATCATATCGTTTATCAAACACTGTAAATTTTCTTTTACGCTCATTTTGATATAGTTCCAATCTGTTTTTTTGCTCCTTTTACCATAAATTTAATGTCTTAGGAGCTGACATTTCCAGACCGCAATATTCTGATATTCGGCAAGTCAGGCTTTTTTCATAGCTAGCTGTTTTCTCAGTGAGTAAGTGCTCTCAGTATGCTGGAAGATCTCTAATATATGAATACGGGGTAATTACACATTAACATGGAGCTGTTATTCATAGTTCATTGTTATCCATGACTGTTTAGTCATGTGTACTGGACACTACCAGCTGAAAATTCGCCAAATTTCGTCATTTTTATGATGTATACGCACGCTAAAGATTCTAAAATAAATAAAGAATTGAATACTTATGCTGTTTATAAGCCATTAAAAAAGAAAGCAGATTATGACATTAGAACTACAAGTTTATACCTCATTACTCATTGATGTAAAAGAACGTATCCGCTGCGGCCAGTTGAGGGCTGTTCAAGCCGTTAATGCGGAACTCATTCAAATGTATTGGGATATTGGTCAACTACTCCATAAGCGCCAAATGCTACAGGGATGGGGAGCCGGGATCATTCCTAAACTAGCACGAGATATTGCTAATGAATTACCTGAAGTAAAAGGTTTCTCCGAACGAAATCTAAAACGGATGCTGCGGTTTTACCGAGAATACGCCTTTCTATCAAATGGGGATGAAAACGCCACTTCAGAAATTGTGCCACAACCTGTGGCACAATTGCCTTGGGGACACAATATTCTTCTCATTGAGAAGATAAAAGATCAAACTGAGCGATTTTGGTATGCAGAACAAGTGTTGATACAGGGTTGGAGCCGTGATTCTCTGTTACAAATGATAAAAAATAAGGCCTATACCCGACAAGGTGCAATTGTCAGTAACTTCAAAAATCTGTTACCTGTTTCTCAATCCGAGTTGGTACAACAGACCCTAAAAGATCCTTATATTTTTGATTTTCTCACTCTGTCAGAGCCCTTTAAAGAACGTGAATTGGAAACGGAGCTACTCAAACACCTTGAAAAATTCCTGCTTGAACTTGGCGAGGGATTTGCTTTTGTTGGGCGACAGTATCCAATAACTGTAGGTGATCAAGATTACTATATCGATTTACTCTTTTACCATCTGAGGCTGCGAGCTTTTGTTGTTATTGAACTGAAGCGAGGAGAGTTTAAACCTGAACATGCAGGTAAGATGAATTTTTATTGTTCTGTAGTCGATGACAAGTTACGGCATCCTACCGATCAACCTACTATTGGTTTGATTTTGTGCCAAACTAAGGATCGGATATTGGCGGAATACGCATTACGTGGCATACAAAAACCCATTGGGATTTCAGACTATGAATTAACCCGCACTTTGCCAGAAGATTTGAAATCCAGTTTGCCAAGTATTGAAGAACTGGAAGCCGAGCTTAGCCATAAAGATGAAGATAGTTAGATTAGCGTAAAGACTGTACATTACTGCAATGGAAATTGTAACTCAACGTGATCATTCAATTGGTTCACGGTTAAGGTATTGTAAAGGCGAATACCAGTCTAGAAAAATCGGAACAATTCGAAATATGAAAAAAATAATGATAGCTACTTTATCTCCCTTTTTCATTAGTGGACGCAGTACCAATAAATTATATGACCGTTTTTCTGCGTCAAGCGGAACTGAAAGTATGGCATACTGAGTTGCAACTATGTGGAAAAAAGAAGATGAATTAAAAAATGGTTTAGCCGCTAATAACATAAGCATCATTGAAAGCAGAGCTGGCAAAGGTGCATTTTACGTGTTTGAAAAGAGTGGAAATGAAATGGTATCAGCCAGAGGAACTATTGGCTGGTTCGGGAAACATGAAGGTAATATAGATATTAACTTCTATATTCCTGAAGGAAAAACCTCAACGAAATCAACAAAAAGAAGATTATTTTTAACAAAAGAATGTGCAAAAATCCCAAGTAAAGAAAGAGAGAAAATTTACTTGCAAAATATAGTGTGCACTGACCCCTCGGGGTGTAATTTTAGAAGAAATTAAACAGATCTAAAACAGCTAATTACATAAAATCAGGTGAAAGGTCTTTGTCATATAACTATCGGCATGATTTTTAATATGTTAAGTTATGTATTCGAGATCAAATGTTAGCCATCTTTAGATAAAAAGGATGGTAAATTTTATGTCATACATGATCTATTTAACTTTAAATGGGAAAAAGCAAGGCCTAATATCTTCTGGATGCTCAACTCCAGAGTCAATAGGAAATAGATATCAAAAAGGACACGAAGGTAAAATACAGATACTCAGTTTAGATCATACTATATCCCGTAACCAAAATGTCAGTCACCAACCCATACAATTTATCAAACCCATAGATAAATCATCACCATTATTGGCGATGGCGATAGATTCTAACGAATCATTAGATGGTAAATTTATTTTTTACAGAACTGGACAACTAGGGCATTTAGAGCTTTTCTATGAAGTCAAAATTACAGAGGCCACAATCTCTGAAGTTTCTTGTACTTACCCTAATTCTATAAATGATTTTGATGCTATGCCATATGAAAGAGTTATACTCAATTATAAATCAATTTCATGGAACCATATGACAGCAGGTACATCAGCCTATAGCATATGGGACGAGAGGGTGTATTAAGTAAAAATCCCCCTTCATAGAAGGGGGCATTGATTTTACCCTGAAGGGGCATTATAAGTTCAGACTCTTAGAGCCTTCACTTCACATTCCTGTTAAAGAAAGCTGATTATCTTCATTCTCATGTTTTTCTTGATAATTCACGTGATTCCGTACCATTTCTTCTTTCTTAAATAGGGAAATTTATTAAACAAGCGTAGGGTTGTTTTACCTTTCAAGTGCCCTAAAACGTGTGATATGACGAGTTTCGGCGGGATTTTTACCAACAAATGAACATGATCTATTTGAGCATTCAGCTCTACAATTTCTATTCCTAATTGCTCACTTGGGATCTTTATTTGTTTATAGCCTTCTCTTCCTACATTATTTTTTAATATATGCTTAGCGACATAAATTTATATCTCTCACATATTCGTTTGGTGCAATTAACGATTTTTTATCACATGTTACATATCCAGAGTCTTTCAATTTATTATCAACATATAAGGATACAGGAACACTAAGAATTAAAGCCCCCAAAAACACCCATACAAAGAAATCAACAACACGACCTTTATATGGTCTAGGGGTATCTGAAAGACAAGCTAGAATAAGAGTAAATAGCATATGAAAAACTATTGGAAATCCAAATGAAATAAAAAATACCCGCCAAGAAAAAAATACTCTCTCGTTAAAATTAATTAGTGAATTAAAATCACGCCAAGAAAAAAAAACCACTATTGACATAATAGTTATGACTAGCAATAGAAATATTACATACAAAAATCTATACCAAAAAGGTAAGGTTATTTTTTTTGATATTTACTTTTAGCTTTATTTGACATTAGGAACCTCATTATAAATCATTATTAAAAATATTAGTATATTACTTAGTTCCACGGCCAAATGGCTGGGTTACTCACCCCCATTTGTTGACGATTGATATCATAATAATCTCCTTGTATTTTCTCATCACTCTCTCTAATAGCATTTATTACTTTTTCTGATATCCCTAGTTCATTATCAAGATAATATAAAGCAATAGCTACTCCAACTCCAGCTAGAAACAACCCAGCAGAAACACCAATTATGCTGATTCCTGCTGTTAAAAAATACTGAGATGCTATTTTACCAATACCAGCAGTGATTAATGTGGTAATCAATAATTTTGCAGTGTCAACTGCTATATTTCCCAAGAAATCAGCTAGAGCATATTCATCTTTTAACATAAATTCAACTGTTCGATAAGCAAGGGAAAAATATATACAAATTTTAGCACCTGAAATTATGCCATTCATGATGCCTTTGGTGCCAATCCCCATTTTCACTATTTTTTGATTATCAAGACGATAATTAGTACCTGTGATAAATTTTCTAACACTTTGTTTACCAGTAATTTTAATGTGCGTAGCTCCTCCTCTACCTTTATATTCTTTGGCTTTAATACCTAGAGTTTTAACCTCATTAATTATTTTAGCAACACCAACTAATTCCAGTATAGTTCCAGCAAACGAAGACGCAAGATCAGTACATGAAAATAGTTTATCTTTCCATGAGTTATGCGTGCCATCTTTACATAAAGCAGCTTTTAAAAAGCCAATAGCTTCTTCTAGATAGAGTTATTAGTGCATAACGCTCTTTATTTCTTATATCATTTAATTTTCTTTCAAGTTCAGCGTATTGCTTTTTCCTATACTCCTTCATATGAGTAAGAGGTTTGAACTCCCCATTATCAAATACTAATTGCCCATCCATAAATTTATTTGAAAGTCTTCTACTCATCTAACACTCCATAAGATTATATCGCATGAAAATTTATTAATACTTTGTTTCATATTTTATCGGGTTCAGATATTTTTTCTTTAAATTTTTAAAAGTATTGGGAGCAGTATCAAGTTTATTTGTTATAATAATACATTGTTTTTTAAGCCCTTCAACCAACCGATAAGTGTTGTAAATAGCATTGATGTTTCTGTATGCGTCTTTACTGAAGAAACACTTGGTACTAACACCAGTAAAAATTATTGCAGCCAGCATTACTCCCCCGATAATCCACCAAAAGTAATTTTGAAGCTGCTCGTAACGCTATTTCAGCGCATGTTGGGGCATTGTGTCCTTTTCATCGAAAAGCTCCAAAAGGGGAAACAACCGAATCAACCATTACGGATGACCATACCGCCTAGTATTTTGAAAACTGATGCCTTATCACCCATTCACCTCATTACACCTACAAAAATCGGTACAGATACATAGCCATTAATCTGGGCATTCTCAGCTGTGTGCCGAAGTGGGAGCAAGAGGGTTCATCAACCGGAGGTGTGTCGAAACGGGAAAACCGCTGAATCAGGAATTACGGGTAGTCATATCACCTTCTATCTTGAAAACAGGCGCCTGGTCACTCGTTCATCCCATTACGACACACCCGAACCTACAAAATTCGGTACAGATAATACGTAACCATCCGCACAAATATCCTCAGCGGTGTGCCGAAGTGGGACAAAGATCGCAAACTATTCTGAGGTGTGTCGAAACGGGAGGACGCTGAATGAGGCATTCTGGATAACCACATCATCATTTATTTTGAACAGTAGATGCCTTATCATCCATTCATCCCATTACAACACACCCGAACCTACAAAACTTGATACAGATAATACGCAACCATCCGCACAGATATCCTCAGCGGTGTGCCGAAGTGGGAGCAAGAAGGCTCATCAACCGGAGGTGTGTCGAAACGGGAAAACCGCTGAATCAGGTATTACGGGTAGTAATATCGTCTTGTATTTTGAAAATTGATGCCCTATCACCCATTCACCCCATTACGACACACTTAAACCTACTACGTCTGGTACAGCTAAAACATTCTCAGTAGTGTGTCATAGCGGGAGAAAGATGATAAATCAATCTCAGGTGTGTCGAAACGGGAAAACCGCTGAATCAGGTATTACGGGTAGTCATATCGCCTTGTATTTTGAAAATTGATGCCCTATCACCTATTCATCCCGTTACGACACACTACTACGCCCAGTACAGGTAAACATTCACAGCAGTGTGTCGTAGTGGGAAAATGATGACAATCAATCTCAGGTGTGTCGAAATGGGAGATAAACATTACGGCAAGTGCACTACTGCAGTTGATATAGAATTTGATGAATTATATCCATACACCACACCATTTCCCATTTCGGCACACCATAAATCAAGAACCTCATACTACTTTGCATGCGATTCTTACATCGCAAAGCGATAGCTTATTCATCATAAATCACAGCCAGAAGAGCGCGATAAACTTCCTGGTTGATATCACAAGCTAATGAGAGCATATCGCGTGATTCAATTGAACAATCCTTACTGGCTTGATCGAGAATAACCTCATACAAAGAAATTCCTACTCCAGTCAGATGCATCGCCTGAGTTAATGGGACAGGCCGCCGATGTTTTATGTAACTCAATAACCTCAGTGTTAATGGTGTCGGTGAATATTTCAAAAGGGCGTGATGAACCTCTTGATTGATATCACTTGCTAATGCGATCAGGTTATTGAAATCTGTTGTACATTCACTTTTCGTTTTTTCGAAAATGAATTTGAACAGAGACGTGGCTAGGCCTGAGCGATATGCCGCTTGTTTTAGTGAGATAGAGTTATTACTCACAGTTTACCTCTACAGTTACTGCACGTTGTAACAATTTAGTGATTGATTTTGAGTAATACTGCGAGGTGTACGTTCTAGTAGTTGGCCATTCAGATCGAAATATCGGCTCGGCCAAATCTCTGAGGGATGTAGCTTAAGGTAGTTGGCAATAATCCATTCGCCTTTAGGCCACGGTCGTGACAGTGTGTTTGCTAATGTTGATGAGCTGAGCCCTGCTTCACGAGAGACTGCTGCTAAGGTTGTTCCACGCCTACGTAATGCAGCAATAATGTCGGCTTGATGCCAGTCTTTTTTATGATTAATCATCCTGCTACCCCTTCCATTAGTTATTGGTGGCGATTCAAGACAGGGTTCGCGGACCGGGAACGATCTTCCGGCAAGGCGTTAGCCTTCCCTGCCTGAACCGCCATAGAGAGGGCGATAGCAAGCACACTGGCAGAAACTTCCTACCAGTGGATCGTTCTTAACAAGGCCGCGACGCCTTGACCATTGGATTTTGCCAATGGCGGGGCTACTTTAACTGATTGTTTTATCTGACTCAATAAGCGAACCAGTATAACTGCCGAAATTTTTCTATATGATTTACCTGAAATAATCGCGACTTATACAACACACCTCTTCCCATTTCGACACACCTTACTCTCTATGCCTAAGAGTAAGGCTTCAGTTTCGAATTTCTAGAATGGATAATAAAGTAAGTTTCTTTCTCACGAATAACAGTAGAATACGTTAAATATCCAATCTTCTCTAACTGCTCCAGAGCTTGCTTGATGATTCTATTTTGCTCTTTAATTGGGGATAGTAATGCTAATCTCTTTCTAATTCTCTCGCGTGATATTGGAGCAGGATTAGAAGGTAGACTTTCAATGTAGGTGTATAGGGCTTGTGCGACTTCTTTACGCGGCAATGCGTTTATTGGTTTATGGCGTAATAATACTTTATAATCAACCTGATACAGTTCCCACAATCGTTCATCAGCTTCCAACTCAACAAGGTCATTTTCAAAGGAAAACCGCCCTGTTTTTAGCAACCCCGTTGATACAATATCTTTTATCCCTTCTGAGCCAGATTTAGTAAATGTGATCGTTTTACCACGTATGCGCGTCAACGAATCGGCTATATTCTGGCGTAGTTTTTTATCAAACCTTTTGGATTCGAAAAGACACATAGCAGCAAATTCATGGAATGGTAGCTGAATAGTGTTTGATTTCAGGCCATATTTACTGAATGATTGTATAATCCCAACCCAAATTTTAAAATCAAGCGCCATATTCAAGCGCTCACCTGTAATCTTCACATTGTTATATCCTTCACGCCGTGAAAATTCTAAATTCTTGAGTTCTGCGGTTGCATCAATCGTTGTTTGTACACCTTTTGCCGGGCGGCTGGAAGGCACGAAAACATTTAATCTCATCAAAGCTACAGGTTGTATTGTGGCACGATTAGTAACTGTGAGTTTATTGTTATCATCTTCAGCATCACAGTTAACACCATCATCAAAAAAAACATTATTACTCATATAGTTAAACCATATTTGATATTCAATTTAATTAATAATGAATAACTCCCGGCGGTTCCCACTTCGACACACCTGTATTCCCAATACTACCCACCTTTATCCCTTTTGGACACACCTTTTTCCCGTTTCAACACACCTTTTTCCCGTTTCAACACACCCTGATCGCCTGAAGGCCTTGTTATATCTGGCCTGCGATGATCGGGGATCAGTTGGGTTTATATTAGGATCATATTAGGATCTATTAAGGATCTAATTATAGGATATGTGGATAACTTTTATTTAGCTCTTATTAAAACGCTCGCAAGTGAACATTAAGTGAACGGTCATCTAATAAGTTTTAAGAAAAATATTCTTCTTACACAGCATTTTCAGAATGCTTAGCTTCCATCAAAGAAAATGAAATGTTATTAAATGGTTGATTAGAAGGTCATCGATGACTAGACACCTTTGCTCACAGAAATGATCGAATATTAACTCCATCAGACTGATTACCGCCTAAAACCATCACATCGCCATTCTCAGCCACACTAACTACAAAACCAACGAAACGCCTGTACAGGAGAAAACGGCTACACAGTCGTAATGAGGCTCTTTTAAGGGCATTCCCCAATCAAGATAAGACTTGGCAGATTCAAATTGGGTTGAACGGTTATCAGCGCGTTCCAACATAGCCCCCGCATGGGCAGCACACCAAGGTGTTTCATCATCACGTATACCACCCCGTTTGATGTCCTTCCACCATTGTTAATAATACGGTAAAACCCTAAGCATCCGTTATCTACCTTATGGTTTTTCTCATATTAGAATCTTCAAGAGCGATATACACCCTTCTTCCATTCTAAAATATATTTATGTTATCCAAGTTTTAAAAAATCTCAATTTATTCCAATTTTTCAACCATATGCCTTATCGTATATATAAAAAAATATATCAAATTCAAGAAAAAATTTGGGCATATATTATGCATGTTTAATAAACATTTATATTTCATATATAGTTATAAACTATAATAATTAAATTAATATTATCTATGTGTAGTAAATTAGAAATCACTAATTGACAACAGATTAAATTATTCGAGGTTTTTTATTATGAGTAAAATAAGATATCTTAAAATAATTGATAAGCAACTCCTTGCTTTTGAAGATTATTTCAACGATGAATTGCGTCTTAATATACACTCCCATGGAAATTATGGGCATTTAACTTTAAAAACATATAACAAAAATTATCCCAATGATCCAATAGCGCCACTTCGCCCTAGAATATACGAATGGATAACAGCATCAGAACTAATGGATATAATAGAGAGAAACTATCTTTCAGATGGAAGGACATTAAATGACTACAAATATATTCGTTTAGCCAGTTGCCATTCAGCTGATGATTTAGAAGATAAAGAAAAAATTAAAAAAATGCTGGAGCAAAAAAAATCAACATCAGCACCAGATAATACAAAAACTGAAGATTATGAAAATTTGGAAAAAGTATATTCTCTTGCTAAAGAGCTATCTAAACTCATGCCAAGTATTATAATCCAAGGATACAAAGGAGTGTTAAACAATAGAACGACTCTGTATGAAAAAGAAAAAAAAGAATTTAACGTTAGGTTTTATGAACATAATAAACAGATTACATATAGTCAGTTTTATACTGATCATATACACCAATTTTTTTTTGGATATGAAGACAAATATAAAGACAAAGGTTTTCCAAAAGAATTTACGGAAAGAAAAGAGGCGTTTAATCGAGCTGTTGTCAAGATAGAAAATCAAGCAACTACTTGCATATTCAAACGCAAAACCGAAGATAATAAAAATACTAAAGCGGTATCATTCCGCAACGGACATGAGTTAGATACTCCTCCATTTGAATAACTCATGTGACTATCGAATTCGTGATCGCACCGAATCTATCCTGTTAGTTTTAAAAGGCGAGACTACTCTGATGATGGCTCTGCAAGATAAAAAAGTCTGTGTAGCTTATTTTATCCATAATAAAACTGCCCACATATAGTGTTTTTTAAGATTTAAAATTAATTGATTTTTGAATCAAAAAGAAAATGAAATAGAACAAAAACAAAAAAAAAAACAAGCAAAGACGGTTTCACCGCCTTTGCTTAATGTTAATTAAATATAAAAATTTGTTTGACCAATGCATTGTCTGTTGCTGGATAGATACACTTTAAAACTAACTATAGAGCACTGTGGGAGATTTTAATTTGTAGGTATGTTTTATCATCATATCAACAAAAATCGCTCATAATCGTTTCTATGCTGTAAAAAACCGTACCATATGAATAAGATCCTATCTTTGATCCAAAATAACAATATCATTTCTCATTTTTTGCTCGACAAGCAACCATCAAAGAAAGCGGTCTACCACTTAATGGCTCATTCGGCGGCCATCGATAACCTGACACCCTTGATCGCGGAAATGATCGAATGTTCACTTCATCAGACTGATTACCGCCTAAAACCATCACATCGCCATTTTCAGCCACTCCAACTACAAAACCAACGTGCCCCCCACCTGTACGAGAGAAAACGGCTACACAGCCATAATGAGGCTCTTTTAAGGGCATTCCCCAATCAAGATAAGACTTGGCAGATTCAAATCGGGTTGATCGGATACCGGCGCGTTCCAACATAGCCCCCACATAGGCTGCACACCAGGGCGTTTCATCATCACGGATTCCACCGCGTTTAATGTCTTTCCACCATTGCAAGATATTGGGATGATGCGACTCGCCCTTGATTTCATGCACCCCAATATACTTGTACCCTTCTTCGATCCATTTCGGATCGCATTCTTTACTGACATTTTCCACTGTCATATTTCATTCCATCGTCACGCAGTTAACTGTTTGCCTGTTTTTTCCCACCAACTACCTGCCCCATCGCAAATTTGGGGCATGGTGATGTATGTCGATACATAAGGCTCAAGGCTTTCCAGAATAGTGATAAATTCATCGGTATTTCGTGTAACGTATTCTCCAGCCAGATAATCAGCCACTATCTGGGGAATATCTGTGTTCGTTTGTTCTTGAACTGGCTCCGTTTCGTCGATTTTCTCCGTAGACACCAGTACCATGCCGTAGCCTAATTTCTCCATGATGGCAGTGATCTCATCCTGGATATCGAGCTGAGTGAGCGGGTCAGCTGTCACCAGTTCGCCTAACCGATCTGACAGTCGATCCTGAAGGTCTAAAATCTCAAGCGGGGATAATGTCATGTTATTTACCTCCGGCCATTGCGGATTTGGCGATGGCTACCAGAAGCCCTGACAGATGGTTCACCGCATCAGCGACAAGTCCTGCGTTTTCTTCGTAAACAGTGGCCGCGTTGAGGGCAGAAATGGCTTCACGGGTTTTTGCCCGAACGCCGGTAAGCTCCTGAATATTGTTACTCTCAAGACTCAGTATTGATTGCAGGAAAGTGATAGCGTCTGACGCCGCTTTATCCACTGCGTTAAGTTCATTCTCTGTGTTACCAATATCATTCACAGAAATGTCCGTAGTGTCGTTATCTACGGGGGTTGTTGGACTTGTCTGTTGGTTTTTCAATGGCGCTAACTGGCTGCGTAACTTATCGTTGATAGCAATTTGCTGAGATAAGCGTCTTCGCAGGTTGGCGTGTTCAGATTGTTTTATCTCTATGCCCCGTTGCAGCTGATCCCCCTTTTCAATCAATTCAACTTTTTGCTTTTCCAGTGCCTCAGCCCGTTCCAGTTCGGCCTCAATGTCTGCTCTTAATTTGGCGGCGTTGGCAGCCTGTCGTTGAAACTTACCTGAGTTGCGTTCAATCAGGTTGGACAGAGACTGGCACACTTGGGGGAGTGAAATATCGCGGCCGTTCATGGGCGCGATAACATGAGAGACATCACGCTTGTTCAGCAAAAACCGGAATGCTGTCAACACGTCATTATTCTGGATGCGTCCATTGTCGCTGGTTGGGCTATGGAGAATAATCGAGACGCTTTGACCGTCTGACAGGGGGATTTTAGCGGCCATCACCGGGATCATTCCGACCTTACGCACGCGGCCAATTTCAGCCCCGCCAATTGACGGCATACTGTTGTCCGTGTTCCCGCTATCGTTTGTCCCGGCTAAAATCCCCGTGCCCGACAAGCCCTGGTTCAGTTTGCGCACAAACGCCCTCATCGTCTGGGATAAACGTATCCTGGTCGTCGTAATGCTCTCAAACATGGCGGTATCACTTGATACGCATTCCTGGCCTAAATAAACCTGCTCGATTTCATCCAGGGAGACGCTTTCCAGCATCAGGTCAGCTCCGCGGCCTTCGAAAAGCGCATTGAACTGGATGTCGGTGGGGATGCTGAGCATAAAATCCATTTTATCGATAACACGGATGGCCTTTTTTACGGAATAGTCAGTTATCATCGCTCCCCCTTCTCTGTCGCGATTTCCCGTCCTCGGTGGTGTATTTCTTCTTTCAGCTGCCGGGTGGTGGCTTGCTCTACTTTAAGGGCAGTACGGGTATTTTCGAGGTCAGATTGCCTCGTTGAAAGGGTGTTTTGATGGTCAGAAAGAGCCGTATTTAATTGCGCGATATCGGCTTCAAAACGACTGGTCTTCTCTTTTGCCTCCTGCAAACGCTGTGCATTGGATTTTACTGCCAGTGCCTGACTTTTTTTGGCGTCGTCCCGGTTTGCCCTTGCCAGCTTTTTGGCTAACGAACTGGCGAATGCCGGGGCGGCGGCCTTGAATGCCGCGGCTATTTGGCGTGCCAAATCGGGGAGGGTGCTGGGAGAGGTGAAGGGGATGATTTTTCCGTTTAGCTTCACGGCGGAAATGTCGCCCGTATTATTGACTTGGATGGCCATTTCTTGCCCGTCTTCGGCATGCAATGAAAATGTTTTGGTGGGAATACCGTCTTTCTTTCGGGCGGTGTCTGCGGGCACCAGTTTCACTATCTTGCAATCGGTACTGGCAAGGGCGGTGGTCAGTTTTTTCAACCCCTTCTCATTCAGCTGGTCATAGTTGAGTACCGTGTATTTCTTCCCGTTCTGGGACATTAGGTTGAGCGCCATTACACATCCCTTAATTGAATTGAACACGATTTTTGGCGGTGACTTTGCACGGGAAAAAGCCGGTATAACGGGTTCCAGCGGCAGTTACCGTGCGTGACGCGGACGTGCAACTCCCACGCGCCTGACGTCAGGTGTTTTTTATCAATCAGCAGGTATTCCTCGTTTACGCCTTTTTTCGAGATGTCCAAGGTGCGTGCCTTGCCGTTTATCACGGTGGTGGGGTTATTGGTGTCGCGCAGCCAATACTCGATTAATGCACCTTTTAAATGCTTCACTTTGTTTTCGAACATGACAGGAAAAGCAATGGCACGGCCGCGATCAATCAAATCGCCAAGGTTCAGGATAATGACTTGCTTTCGTTGCAGAAAAATCCGGTCAATGACGGCCAAAGCCAGTGAGGCCGTTGTGATCACAGACGGCGTTAACATCATTTTTTACTCCCAAATGCGTAATCAAATAGTTGAACTAATTTATTTCTTATGCCGGTCAGCAGTTCTTGCCCGTTATTGCTGGCACCGATGACCGCGATAAACATCAGAGGGTCATCCCATTGTTGGTGCTGCGCGAGGTAATAAGCGACAAGCCCCGCACTGACTGACATGATGAGTTCAGTCAGCAAATCCATAGCATGGCCAGAAATCCGTTTTTCACGGATCCCTTGCAGATAGACGCCAATGCCGCTGAACACAGAAAAGGCAATCGCTAGTGCCAAAGCCTCAGTTTCTGGTTGCACTGAGCACTCTCCCCGATTGGAAACATGATGTCGGCAGAATAACAAAACTTCTCTTTGGGATTTAAATTGAAAATAATGCTTTTTTAGCAGGGTAAGCGGGTTTATAAATAATTAAATAAGAATTTGATGGGTGGTATTTTTTATTAAAAATAAACCGCAATTTTATTGCTGTATTTATTTTTAATAAAATAAATGCCTATATTTTTAATGTGTTAATTATCAATTTTTGTTTGATTTTGTTAAAGTTAGCGGATAATCTAATTGGGTTTCTTTCTGTTAATTTCTATTGGTTGGTTGTTAACTGAAATATTTGTGGCCACGTTAAAGTATCCTTGGTAGCGTTAAGAGCGTCACGTATTCATCAGTGACTCTGGCACGAAAGCCAACGTTATTTGTTGGTTTTTTTGTTTTTATTTATCCAATCCCTTTCTCTTTCCCAATGCTTATATTTGTTATGTGAATCTGTTCTTGTTTTGTGCTTGTTGGTGTTTATTTTTATGGCCTCATCTTGAGGCTATTTTTTCACCATAAAAACGGGTTAACAGAATAAAAAAACAGCCTGTTATTAGTTGCCTTTTATCGAGATATGTCCGCAAATGAGTACAAGGGATTGATGCGTACAGTTTTTATAAAACTTGGTTTGTCGTTGACCCGGCGCCCGGAAGGAACACGTCCATTGACATCGGTAACACGTTTGTTTGTATTACCAAGCAATTCTTTTCTCAGTTGGTTGGTAATGTAGGGGTATGCTAAATCCAGACACCTCCACTGGCTCAAATCGCTGCGACGCTGGAGCTGAAGGAAATCACTCAGGGAGCCATGGTCCGCAAGATGTGTACTTACTCGCCGGAAACCCGCTTCATGAGCGGGTTGGGCACAGGCAGAAACAAGATACCCCGAAAAGAGGGTACATAGAGCGATATGGCTAATAAACTGAAGTACACCGCTGAGTAATTTACTCATTAAAATCATCACCTTTTGTTCAATCAAATTTGTCCTAATTCAAACTAACACTTCTGCCGCGATTTTCTGGCTAAGAAAACCATTCGGGCTGGCGGTCAGACCGTAAGCTCCGGACTGGAAAATGACAATATAGTCCCCCGGTTCTGCTACAGCGATATCTCCTTGGTTCAGCAGAATATCCAGCGGCGTGCATAACGGACCGACCACATTGACTACTTCGCGCTGCTGCCCCTGTACTTTGTTACCGATGACAGCAGGATAGTTTCGGCGGATAAGCTGGCCTAAGTTGCCCGAAGCGGCAAGGTGGTGGTTCATGCCGCCATCAGCGACCAGATAAGTCACGTCATGCGAGACCTTACGGTCAATGATCTTCGCTACATAGATACCTGCAGGGGCAACGAGAAAGCGCCCAAGTTCCAGAATAATTTCCGCCTCCGGCAGATGCTGTTCTGCTTTAGCAACCAGGGCATGCATGGCCTTCCCTACAGCAGCTACATCCAGCTCTTTATTCCCCTGGAAGTAAGGCACACCAAATCCACCACCGAGGTTAAAACGGCGTACTGGGCTGGGCGCTATTTTCGCTAACTCAATCACCAGATCTAGCGCCTTGCTCTGTGCTTCGATCAGGAAATCAGCCCGTAAGTTTTGCGAGCCGGGAAAGATCTGAAATCCTTCGAAATATAATTGTTCAGGGTTGTCACGGATCACCATCATGGCGTCTTGTACACAGGACACATCCATACCGAACTGACGCGGCCCACCGCCCATTTTCATACCGGATGAATTGAGGTTGTAATCCGGGTTGATACGGAGTGAGATGCGCGCTGCGAAACCGTATTCCGCTGCAATAGCTTTAATTCGTTGCAACTCGGTGATTGATTCGACATTTAGTAATACCTGTGCTGCCACAGCACGTTGCAGTTCTTCTACCGTCTTCCCAGGTCCAGCAAAACTGATATCTTCCGGCGAAACGCCACTGTTTAATGCCAGCGCCATTTCATTCGCTGAGGCCACATCAAACCCTTCTACTAGTCGCGATAGGTGATGAATGACGGGAACAAACGGGTTCGCTTTAATGGCATAGTGAATACTGACTTTTTCTGGAATATGAGCTCTTAATAACTGCGCCTGACGGTTAATGAGCTCACGAGAATAGGCAAAAAAAGGCGTCTGCCCTACCTGTTGTGCCAGGCGGGGAAGCGGGATGCCGCCAATGGTTAAGCAATCATTCTCAATAATAAATTTGTCAGCAATTTGCAGGGAAAGGCTTAATGATGTGTCGTTGTGGTTCTGAGCCATAATTTATCCTTAAATTAACGTAAATATCAGTGACGTCATTGGTAATAAAATGCTTACAGATAAAAACTGACGTCAATCGAAGTGATTAATGTCAGTAACTACTGCCCCATTATCAGGCACAGTACCAGTCTTGCCGAAGCAAGCAGTGAAAAGAGTGATAATACGTGCAACGATCTCGTACGGCTGGCGTTATCAACATTGACGCCACCAGGCAGCGAAATTCGCATTAATTTGCGTGATCTGACGGTAAATAATAAGGTGACAATAATTACCTCACCGAATAACCATACCGACGTAAATAATTTTGTAATTGTCAGTGTGGTTAGCCCGTAAATTGCCACCTGGCTGATTTCATAAGTCATTATCAGATCCTCATAAGATAGTGAATTAATACTGAAACAACGCAGCGCCAAATACCCCACCCACCCCTGTGGAAACCATCAGCACTTTATCGCCGCCCTGAAATTCAACACCTTCCTGCAACGAATGAAAATTGATGAACATATCTGCACCTAAACAGTGAGCCGTTCGGCGGATATTACTCAGGAATATTTTCTCCAGCGAGAAGCCAAGATACGTTGCTGCCCTTCGCCACATCCAGATATTGACGTTATGGGGCACAACCCAGCTAATCTGATCCAGTGTTGTTCCCGTTTGTCCCAGCACATCGTCAATCACAGCCTTCAGGCGAAACTGATAGTGCAGTTCAAAATCTTTGTAGCATTCAGAGTTTGTAGGAAGCCAGATACCATGGGCATAGCCTGGCCAGGTATGAATGGCGTGAGCCAGCACCTTTGGACCAGAACCGGCCAGCGAGAAGATACCTGCTCCTGCACCGTCGCCAACAATCGCTACGTTTGCCACTACACGTAGCTCAACATTGTCAGCAATTTCGCCCACCACTATCAGTGCTTTTGTATCAGGGGTTGTACCCTGCAGATAGTGTCTCGCTATATCCAATGCGGAAAAAATCGCCACGCAGTTATTGCTGCAGGTAGCCAGCGGCATTGCATGCTGCAGCCCCAGAGCTCGCACTAGTTGAGTAACAATGCTTTGCCCCCACACACCGCTGACGGCGCCAGTATGAGCATATATCACGATGCCGATTTTTTGACGCAACTGGTCATCGTCTTCCAGCAACTCCTCGCAGGTTTGCTGCAGCATGTTAAGTTCATCCCCCTCTTCTATCGGGCAATTGGGTAGTTCATACATACGGCTGAACACCCGTGCCTGATTCTGCGAAATGCCGAGGCGCTCATAATCGCGCTCAAGCACCAGAGTCGTGGCGGGCAGATAGCTGGACAGTCTATCTAGGGTCATATGACGCATGGCTCCTCCCTGTTCTTATGGAGATTGACGCGGTAAGCACCTTTCACCGGGCTGAAGCTGTGAACATCTTGCTGGCAACAGAGTTCAGGACAGGCCAGCAAAGCGTTACGCAGTGCCTCACAGTCTGAGGCATCACAAGGATCCCGTTGAGCTAGGCTGTCGAGCAACGCCAACTGGTCAGCATGCGTAACACGTGCGCCGGGTTTTTCCTCCAGCAATACTCCCCATGCATCCCACATGAGAGGTTCGTAGTCGCATAGTGAGGTCATATCGAGCAGAAACAGGTTACGCACGGTCCACTGGCCATAGTCGTCATCAAAGTGGTAACCACTGAAAGCACGCTCTCTGAGAGAGCCGGTCCGGATCTGACGCCATATTTCTCCGCCGCTAAAGAACAGTTCATGCGGAAAATTTGTCTGTTCAATATCCAGCAGAGGTTCCGGCAGCACATGCAGACGGCTTTCGGCATAACGCCACTGCTGTCCATCCCAGTATTCCACCAGTACATGGTCATGCATCGGCCGTTCAGGCTTGTATTGATCGTGCGCAAAGCCATAACGAACGCGGGCCGAGATCTGCTTATGGCGCATGAAAGCGCACAGCAATACAGCAAAATCGCGGCAGGTACATAGCAGGCGTTTCACTGGTTCACGGGGATAAAGCAAGTTTCCGTCCTGTAATTGAATCAGACGGGCAAGCATCGTCTCTGTCCAGCGCAAATCCACTTCTGCGCTGCGGGCAGCGATGATCTCTGGCGACAGTTTGGCTTTATCCGTCTGATAATGAATCAGCAGATTCTGCACCGCACCAATTAATCCATCCACATCGTCAGGTAATGCATCCAGCGCTGCGGCAAAACGTCCCGGCTGGGTCACAGCTGTGTGCTGCCTGTAGTGACAGACTGGATCAAACATATTGTGTTGCTCCTTGTGTAAGTGTTAGCTCCCCATGGCATAACCGATCGCAGAAAGCCATTAAATGGTTGATGATCTCTTCATGCAGTTGTTTGCGCGGCCGCACGTCCCCGCTGCTCACCACGGGGTTCAGCGCCTGGAGTATCGGAGGATTTTCATGAACAAAAGCATAGTGACCGGCACCCGACAGCGTGTGGTGAATGACGGTTGGTAGACGCGCCGCATAATCCGCGGGAGTTCCCAGCATGCGCACGCCATCCTGGTCTGCTGAAATAATCAGCGCTGGGATCTCCAGCGAGGACAATGACTCTGACGGGAACAGGTTAGAGAGCGCAGGAGCCATTAACACGACGCCAAGTGGCGAAGCCAGGCGACATACCGCACTGTCAAAGGCCGCCAGTTCGGTTAACACCGAACTGAACTCTTCTTCCAGTTCGAAACGCGGTGTACAACCGCATTTCACCAGCACATCGTACGCACCAGCAGAATGGCCGATTAACAGCGGTCGCGAGAAGTCGATATTTTCCGCTAGGACTTCATGCCGTAATGCTTGCTGAGCGAGAGTCAGACGCAATGGCCGCGTCAGCAGATTCCGCCAGCGTTGTTGCCCGTCCTGAATATCCCGGTGATCGACGGTTAACACCGCAAATCCCCGCGCTGCCAGGCATTCAGCCAGATAGTACTGATCAAAGCGCGACCCGCCTGCGCCATGTGACATGATGACCAACGGCCAGCACTCACTGCTGGGGATCGCCCCCTCTTCGGCCTGGGCCTGCAGTACACGCAGGTAATGTACTGCCTTACCCGTACCGATGAAGGCGGGGTACCATAGGCTGGCTGATACCTCCCCCAGCACTGAATTCCAGCAATAGTGCGCCACACCACATCCCTGATCAGGAAGGGTGTCGGTTAAAGTATGTTGCATTACGTACCTCCTACTTCTTCACGATACAGGCAGCCGGTGTTATAAGGTGCTGTAGCGCAAGATAGTCGTTTTCATATTACGGCTGCACAGCAGCGACATCTCAGTAATTTGCCTGGGAAAAAGGTAATCAAGCAGAAAATGATGGCAGCGCTTGCGCACATCCCGGCCTGCCCGAGTGCCTGCTCAATCATCTGCAGCATCATGGTGGGATAGCGGGTCTCGTAACTGGCACAGATTGCCCCTTTAAGCCAGACATCCTGGGCATACTGGCCATGGGTGTGTAAACAATATGCCAGCAGCTCGTGCCCTTGCCCGCACATGTTTACCTTTGTCCGGTGACACGTTGTTCTGCGCCGCAGCAGGTATGACTATCTGCCTCCAGTTCAACGCGCAGTTGTTTATAGTCAGTTTTGCCATTGCGGTTTTTCGGGATCGCGCCTAGCACCAGCTTGCCTGGCCACATAATGCGTGGCATTGTTTCTTGGCATAATTTGCGTAACTCCAGATTGCTTTTGTGGTGTGCGCCAACAAAAAACACCAGCCGCTCGACACTGTTGCCTTCAATGACCGGCCAGCCCACCACTGCAACATCTTCGGTTCCTGATACCTGTCGCAGCATGGATTCAATTTCCAGCCGTTCGATCCGTTGCCCCTGAATTTTCAGCTGATCGTCACAGCGGCCAAGAAAATGTAGGCATCCCCCGGAATCCAGCATTGCCCAGTCCCCCGTGCGATACCAGGCTTCACCATTTTCGATAACGAAGTTGTCTGTCTTCACTGGCAAACCAAGCCAATAGCCCTGCACGACCTGTTCACCGCCGATCCACAGTTCACCTTCATCGCTGACACGACCATCCTGACGTGAGCGGCCAATTTTCAGTAGGGTTCCCGGATAGGGATAACCAATCGGCACCACTGCGCCTGCAGCCTGAGAGGGATCTCTTTTCCAGCGGTAACCGCATACTGCGACGGTGGCTTCGGTGGGGCCATAGATGTTGTCAATACGCGAGTATGGTGCGGCTTCCTGCCAGCTTTCTGCAGCGCCATGTAACAGGGGTTCCCCGCAGAACAGCGACTGCCGCAAATACGGGAATGCCCCCGGCGTCAGCTGGCGCAATCGCTTTAGCCAGAGCGCAGTTGATGGTACTGAAGCCCAGAACGTCAGCCGTTTCTCATCAATTAATCGACCCAACGCCATACTCTGGCTACCGTCGAATACGTGTGTTGATGCACCGACAGCCCAGGGGACAAACAGGTCATGCACAGAAAAATCGAAACTTAATGGCGCCAGCTGGGAAAAACGGTCGTTATGGTTGGGTTCATACAGCGCTACGGTATTTTCGACGTAACGAACCACATTGGCGTGGGAAACCTCAACACCCTTGGGCGTACCGGTACTGCCAGAGGTGAACATCAGGTAGGCATGTGGATTATCACTGCATGGCTCTGCGACAGGCAGTACAGCAAGATCATCTATTCCGAGGAAATGATGCTGCGGATAGTCACGACACCAGTCCGGAATGCGCTGGCAATCTGTGAGAATGACTACCAGCGGCGGTTCACTCTGCGCCAGCAGTGTTTGCAGCAGCCCACGCTCCTGCTCACGCGTGACCAGAAGATCGAAACCTGTACTGCGTGCCAGTAGTTCAAACCGTTCCGCAGGATCCTCTTCATTAAGCGGTAGATAGGTTTTGCCGTAGCATAAAGCGGCTATCACACCGGCCAGCGTGCCGATGTGGCGCGGTCCGAGTAGCGCGCAATATTTTCCCTGCGACAAAGCAAAGCCTCTGGCCAGCAGCGCAGCAAATTCATGTAGCTGCTGGTAACTCCAGCTGTCATCTTTTATCGATAGCGCTTCAGAATCCTCATATTTCGTGGCTGCAGCCTGCAGTAATTGCCCTAAATGGTGGCACGTTGTCATGATGAAGGTTCCTGTTCCGCAAGCTGAAAGACGGCCGAGCCAAATATTGCGCCTAACCCTACCGTGGCCACCATAATGTGATCCCCGGGTTGAAGTGTCTGGCTGGCAAAACGCCAGTTAATAAAGATATCCGCCCCGAAGCAGTGACCCAGTTCAGGCAACTTTTCCAGATAGATTTTGCTTAATGGTACATTCAGTTTGGCGGCGACATTACGCCAGGAGATGACATTGACATTGTGGGGAAAAATCCAGCGAATTTGATCCCATTTGAGTCCCGCCTGTTGACGACTGCGTTGCATGATGGCGGCAAGGCGCTGCGTGTAGCCGCTTTCGAAACGGGCTTGCTCCTCTTCCGACTGCCAAGGTCCTTTAGCATGTTCGCCGAAATAGTCCAGCTCAACAGATTTCATCACTGCCCCGCTGCCATTCAGGCTAATGATACAGGCCGTGGCTGCGTCGCCGCACAGAGTAGTATTTGGGATCTGTTGTAAAATACCGCTGAAAGTAAGATCAGCTGTCAGTAACAGCGCATAGCCGTCCCCCCCAGTTCCCGCAAGGTAGTTTTGACTGAGCATCAATCCGCTCAAAGTGGATGCGCAGTTATTGGTATGAACTGCCAGTACAGTGGCATTCTGCAACTTCAGACGACGGCACAATCGGGCCAACAAATCGTTAGGCCAGATATGCGTTTCCGGGGAAGTATGGATGTGCGCCAGCAGCCTGATGTTTACTGCTGCCACGTGGCTTCGTGCTAGGGCGTCTTGGGCTGCACGGAACATCATATCTTCCAGCGAGATATCACTGATCGCGACGCGCTTAAGGCCATAGAAGCGTTGATAGACTTTGATCTCTGCGTCTGACAACCGCGGTTCCATGCGAATCTGATCCAGCGCAATCGTGGTTTCTGGCAGATAAATACCAATATCATTTATGGTGAGGTTCACTGACGTGGCTCCATTCGATTTCTGTGCACGAAAAGATAGAGTGATGGCAACAGGAAGAGTGTCAGGAACGATCCCAACAGCATCCCTGAGACAATGACCAGTCCCAGCTCAAAACGCGATTTTGCTGCGGGACCTGAGGCGAACAGCAACGGCATCGCACCCAGTACCATCGTCAACGAGGTCAGAATGATAGCGCGCAGACGGGACGCGGAAGCACGAGTTATCGCTAACCAGATGTTTTTTACCCCACGTTCACTCAGGGTGTTGGCCGTGTGCACCATTAGGATACCCTGTTTACTGATCAGGCCGACCAGCGTCAGGATGCCGACTTGGGTGAACAAATCCAGTGGTATCCCGAACCAGAGTAACGCCAGCAGTGCGCCAAAGACCGAGAAGGGAATGCTGCCAAACAACACAATTAACGGATCCCAGAGGCTGGTCAGTTGTAACGTGAGTAGGCAGTAAATACCTACCAGGGCAACCGCAAAGGCGATCAACAGGCGTTGCCCCTCTTCTTCGCTTTGCCGGGTTTCACCCGCCAGGTCGTATGAAACACCGCGCGCTTTAAAGTCAGCCAGTATCTGACGGCTGAATTCCACTGCCTGCGACTGACCGACGCCGGGCATCAATACGCCCTGAAGCGTGACAGCAGCCTGTTTCTGGAAGGTTTTCAGCGATGTAGGCACGACCTGATTTTGCGGTGTCATAAAGCTTCCCAGACGACTCAGGCTGCCGTTAGTGCTTCTTACTTGCAGATCCAGCAAAGTTTGCATGGCTGGCTGGGTGGATTTATCGAGGCCGAGGATGACATCATAGCTGCGGCCTTCGTAGGTGAAAGGTTGCAACTTGGTGTTGGCATACGCCAGGTTGAGGGTGTATCCGACATCCGCTGAGGTAATCCCTGACTTAGCCAGTTGTTCACGATCAAGCTGCAGAATAATTTGCGGGGCGTCATATTTGAGATCTTTGGTGACAAACAGGAACAGGCCGCTGGTTCGCATGCGACGCAGCATGGCGTTACTGAGTGCATCCAGTTTGGTGTAATCCTTATCTTCGTGCTTGAGTACAAACTGGAAAGGCAGCCCTCCCACGCCGGGTAATGAAGATGGCAGGATGGCAACGGACTGTAATGCAGGAATGGTCGCTAGTTTGCGCTGTAGCTCTGGTTGCAGTTCCATCGCCGACCTTTGGCGCTGTGACCAGTCAGTCAGACGGGCAAAGGAGATCAACTGGTTATCATTTGGTACACCAAGCACATAGTTGAAATTGCTGATTTCAGCGATCGAGTGATAGATTGCTTCAAGCGCGGGCGCCTGCTTTTCAAGATATGAGGTATCCATCGCACTCGGACCTTCGGCTATCACCATCAGGCTGCCCTGATCCTCTTTCGGTGCCAGTTCATGTGGCAGCATCAAAAACAGTGAGACACCACCAATAAGCGTCATTGCCCAGATCCACAGTGGAAAATTACCGGTTCGTAATACTTTCACTAGGTAGCGCTCATAGCGGCGACGCAGCACTACGAACAGGCTCTCAACATGCATGACCATTCGGGACTGCTGATGGTTTTGCGACAGCAGTCGAGCGCACATTACCGGTGTCAGCGTCAGCGCCAGTACGCCGGAGATGATGACTGCCCCCGCCAGCGTCACGGCAAACTCAGAGAACAGCTTGCCAACAATGCCGCCGATAAATGCTAACGGCAGGTAGGCGATGGCCAGCGTCAGTGTCATGGTCACCAGTGAACTGGAGATCTCGTGCACGCCTTTTAACGTGGCTTGCCAGGGAGAGTCACCCTCCCGTATCCGGTGGAGAGCCACATCTAGTACAATTATGGCATCATCCACCACCAGCCCGGTTGCCAGTACCATTGCCAGCAGTGTCAGCGTATTGATCGAGAAGCCGCACAGCCAGATCAGTAGGCAAACGCTGACCAGAGACAGCGGAATAGCTACCATCGGTATGCTGACTGCCCGCAATGTGCCGGTGCCAAAGAAGATTGCCAGTGTCACCGCAACACAGGTAAGCAGAATGGTCAGAAAGACTTCATGGACTGCACCGCTGATGTATTCGCTGCTGTCGATGAGTAAATTAGCCTTTAAATCATAGGGAAAGTTGAGTCTCAGTTCGTCGATAGTGCGGCGCAATTCTTCACCCACCAACAGCGGATTACTGCCGTGTTTCCAGTGAATAAACACCACGGTGGCTGGCTTGCCATTGAAGACAGATTTTACCTGTGGCTGGGTGCCTCCCAGTTCGACCCTCGCTACATCTCCAAGATGTACCGGCGCTGTATTTGCCGACGTTACTATAGGCAGACGGGTAAAGTCGCTGACCGTGGATAAGCCAGTGCGGGGCACCAGCTGAAATCGCTGGTTATTCTCCCGCAGCACGCCCGCATTAAGCTGGATATTTTCAGACTTCAGGCTGGAGCTGACATCTACAGCAGTGACGCCGTAACGTTCCATCCTCTGCGGATCCAGCCAGATGCGCATCGCATATCCACTGCCCAGGATCTCGACACTGCCAACCCCGTGCAGGGCTTCCAGACGCGGCTTTACTACCCGGGTCAGATAATCAGACATCTGAGCATTCTGCATGGTATCACTGGTGAAGGTTAATGCGAAGTCGGGTGCACGCTCCGGTTCTTTATGCAGAATCTGCGGTGGATCCATATCTGCGGGAAAACGCGAGATGGTGTTAACGCGTTCCATGATATTCGTCAGTGCCTTTTGTGTATCACTTCCCAGGCGCAGGTTGAGCACCACTTCGCTGTGACCCGTTTCAGAGTTACTGGTGACGTAACTGACATCTTCCACGCCCGATACGGCCGAGAGTACCTCAGACGTCACACGGCCATCCATCAGTTCCGCGGACGCCCCGGGATACCAAGCGCTGATGCTGATAGCATCTGCATCGACTGTGGGATAGAGCCCCACCGATAACTGGCCAAGGGAAAATAACCCGCTGATAAACAGCAAAATGCTCAGCGCGGTGGCAATTACCGGCCGTCGTAAACAGAGTTCAGTGATCTTCACGATTTATCCCCCAGACGTACCGGGGCATCAGGATAAAGGCGAATCTGTCCAGCGGTAACCACCATTTCATCCGCATCCAGACCTTGCAGTACCTGCACCAGACCGTCACGCTCATCACCGGTGACAATAGAGCGTAATTTCACACGATGATTCTGCACCACAAATACTGATTGTCCCCAGGCAGAGTAATTCACCGCGATTTTAGGCAGCACTAGGCTGGACTGCGGCGTCATGGTTGGGTAGGTGACACGCACGCTGGAACCATGGCGAAACTTGCCATTCTCCAGTCGCGCACGTAGCGTGAGCGTGCGGTTGGTGATATTCACTTCGGTATTTATCAGAGTGATGATCGCACTACCGGTGTAACCAGATACCGCATCATCAACGGTGACTTTCACACCGGGATGCAGTGCACTAATATCGGCTTCCGGTACGCTGAATTCAACATAAAGTTTATCGGGATCATAGAACGAAAACAGGGTCTGCCCTACCTGGATGAACTGGCCCGGTGCCAAATCGTGCAAACTGACCACACCGGAGAAGGGCGTTGTGATCGTCATTTTACGCAGCGTACTGCGCAATTCTTCCAGATCGCTAATGGCCTGGGCAAGGTTGACATGAGCAGCTTGCTGATCGGCCTGTGAAATGGCTTTATTGACCAGCAGATCGGCACGGTGCGCGTTTTGCTGCACCATTGCCAGGTTAGCCTCTTTTTGCTTCAGCTGTGCGCGTTCAGCACGGTCATCAATACGAAACAACACGTCATTCGCTGCGATCTGGCCACCTGCTGGTGCTACCTGCAGAATCGTTCCCGACACTTCAGTGCGTACATCGAGGTAATGCACTGCTTTTACGGTTGCCACCACATTCTTTTTATCCTGCCAAGACAAAGTCTTAACCTGCGCAGTTTCAACCAACGCGGGTGGGGGGCCCTGTAAAGAAGCAGGGGGTACCCTACTGCCCGTTTTGGCCGATCCCGTTGTGCCAGCGGTCGTGATGCTGACGGAAATGCCTGCGAAAATCACCGCCAAGACAGCGCACAACAATATCATTGACTGCTTGTTCCTCATGCCAGTAACCTCCGCGCGGCATCCTTAAAGTCTGAGCGCAGCTTATGCTTGTCAAACTTACCGTTGGCGTTTTTCGGTAACCGCGGCAGCAGCACAAAGACATGAGGGACCTGATACTGTTCCAGCTGCGTCAGGCAGAACTGGTGTAGTTCGGCTTCAGTCAGTGCGGCTGGCGATGATGTGGCAACAAACGCAACGATACGATCTTCAGGATCCTGTTCATCACTGTGGACAATGACGGCCGCTTCGATGACTGCCTCATGGCGGAACAACGCTTTTTCCACTTCACTGAAAATAACCTTACGACCACGAATTTTGGCGACTTCGTCCATGCGCCCGGCAAAGTAAAAATAGCCTTCTTCATCCAGCCAGCCGTAGTCACCGGTATATAGACAACGGTCACCATACAGCGGATGCTCACCAATCTTCTTCGCAGTCGCTTCGGGATTACGCCAGTAACCCTGCATCACGGTAGCACCGCGTATGACTAGCTGCCCCACTTCACCTGGGGGATAAGGTTGGTTTTGTTCATCCACGACCAATATTTGCGTGTTGGGAATGGCAATGCCGACGCTGTCAGGTTTGCGCTCAAGGTCGGCAGGCGGAAGCCATGTACAGCGTTTGCACTCCGTCAGGCCGTACATTGAAAAGATTTCAGCCTGCGGGAACAGGCGCTTAACCATCCCGATATGTTGCTTGCGTAATGCCATACCGGTATTGGAAACCAGACGCACGCGACTGAAGTCAAATGTGCCTCTGCTGGCGTAGGTATCCAGCAAACTGTACAGCGAGGACAGACCTGGCATGACAGTGCAGGCGTATTGCTGGATATGGCGTAGCACCAGAGTGGGTAAAATACCATCGGGTTCCAGCACCACTGTGGCACCGACGTAGCAGCTCAGAATGAGTTGATAGAGGCCGTAATCAAACGCGACCGGAAGGACGGTAATAATCACATCGTCATGGCGATAGCCCAGATAGGTCGCTAAGGAATCAGTAGCAGCTAGCATGTTTTGATGGTTCAGCATGACCCCCTTGGGTTCACCGGTCGAACCTGAGGTATAAATGATGGATGCAAGGTCAACGCTGATAGCCTGCAATGGGATAAGAGCTTCGGCTGCTGCATCGCCAGTGAAATCATCCAGCGATACACAGAATTCTGTTTTGCTCTGCTCTCCCGCCACGATAACGGTGCTGAGTTCTGGGATCTGTTGCAGACCAAATGCAATCAGCGCACCGGACATCGCCGGAGAAGTCAGTAGCTGTCTGGCTCCGCTGTTGTTGATAATATAAGCCAGTTTATTCACAGGGGTATCTGTCGCGACCAGAGATGGACAGGCACCAAGCTTCTGTGCCGCCCAGAACGCAGCGATGCTGTCCGGATGGTTGCCGAGGCAGATCACCACCCTTTCACTGGCCTGTAATCCACGCTGGCGCATCCCTGCGGCGATAGCGCATACCCGCATCCAGATATCACGGTAACTGTAGTGATGATCTTTGAATATTAGGGCGGTTTTATCTGGATAATTTGTATCTGCATCGCGAATCAATTCTGCCAAGCTGTGCTTCATGCATAACTCCTAGTGCATTTTGTGAGTAAGAACCTGTTCCATCTGGTTTAAGATTGCATTTCCTGTGGGGGCAATCTGACCTGAGCGGTCAGGCGTTTATTCAATTCGTAAACCACGTACAGTGCCGATAACCAGTTCATAACGGCGATAACCAGATAAAGTCGCGTCGCATCTTCGTGGTTAAGCCCTAGCAGGGCAGCAACGCCAATTTCCAGCGCATAAAAGACGGTATTAATCAGCAATATTCGAAGCCCCTGTCCGGTCTGTTCCTGCGCTGTCATCAGCACCAGCATCACACCCAGACTGAGATAGGACGGCGAAACACAGTTCAGATAACGCAACGCTGGGATAATGACGTTTTCATCTCGCGTGAACAGTATCACCATGCGCTCCTGTAGCAGGAACACCACTACGCTGATAACTAGGTAAAGTGCGGCCGAAAGACCCACACCGATAAAGAGGATCTGGCGAATAAGAGAAAAATTCTGCCCTGCTATCGCGTTATTGGTGTGTATCGCCATGGCCGTTCCGAGTGCAATTGCGGGCAGAATGACGAATGACTGGATCCGGAAAGCAATACCAAAACCGGCGATTTCACTGGCACCGTAAAACGACACCAGGTAGCTGAAAGAGAACAAGAAACCAAACAGCAACAGGAAACTCCCCGCCACCGGTACGCCAATAAAAGCAATATCATTCAATACCTGAATAGCTTCACGCCGGGCGCCAATGAGTGAGAACCGGATCCCTCGACTGTAAAGCAGTGCGCCACCGCTGAGCGTCAAGTAGCTGCTGCCGATCATCGCACCCCAGATCAGGCTCTGTAACCCCTGGTGCCAGTGCATGGCTGCCAGCCATGTCGCCGCTAGGTTAAGGCCGGTTCCGCTGATACCCAACAGGCTGGCAAAACGATTAACTCCACTCCCGAACAGGGTGGAGAGAATCAGCGTTGCGCAGCCAATAGGGATGCCTACCAGCAACATTGGTAGAATGAAGCTCATGACATCGTGCTGACGTTCGGTAGCAATATGGAACAGCCCGGCAATGCCTGGTTGAAACAGCCAGACAGAGCCGACAAGCAGAACCATCAATACCACCATCGCGCTGAACAGCAATACCAGACGCGTGCCTATCACGTTGCGCGCGTCGGTGTAATGTTGTGAGCTGTAGCGCAACGCAGGAATACGCAATCCTTCATGGATGGCTATCATTATGTAGTTTAGCGGCAGAAATAACCCTAAGGCGTAGAGCGTCTGGGGTGCATTCTGGCTGATGACGCCAATATTGATTAACACCGCAATGGACGACACCAGCATCGTGACCCAGAGTGTAAAGGTGGTGTCCCAGAGCGTGTTCAACAACTTCAACCCCTGATAACAACGGGCTGGTTGTTGGTTGAGCACAGGTTGCATTGACATCGCGTTTATCCGTATGTTTGGGCTATTTCGCCGGTGAGTGATAACCCGCCACTATATTCAGACGTTGCATATCTAGACTGCCTTCCATCCATTCATAACCATGGACGTTAGTGGTAGCTATCTGTAGCCAGGTATTCGTCAGGAAATGAGCGGTGCCGGTCAGCAATGGCATGCTGCGAGCCACTTTCTCAGCCAGTTCCGTTGCACATGCTTTCGCCAGTGACACGGCGGCTCCGTCGAAGATCTGGTCGTCAATGCGTTGTGCTGCATGGTGGTTCAGGGCACGCGCGCTGTCTGTCTGGCTTTGTAGAGCACGATGAAGTTCCCGTGCCGACGTGGTTTTCAGATACGGTAGAGCATGATCCAGCAGCGCCTGTGCATTACCTAGGGCCATGGCGCAAACACAGGGGCGCATACGATAGAACGTTTTGATGACGGCATGCATACCGCGTTCCAGCGGGCGGCGGTGCATACCCAGTATCTGCTCTGGTTCGACAGGTACATTGTCAAAATACAGATGGCTTAAACCAGTTCCCTGCAGGCCCGCCAGAGGCAGGAGCTGGCGGAACGTGCCGGCATGCGAGAGGGTTTCAGGCGTGAGCATCACAACGACGATGCTGTAGGGGCCTGGACCGGTTCTCACCACGATGGTACCCATCGTGGCTTCACGCCCATTCCCCACCAGCCACTTTTCCGCCTGGAGCTGATGGTCACCGTTCAGGTTGGACGTCGGATTACCGGCATCCGATCCCTTTTCCGGTTCCGTCACCGCCATGCAAGTGCGTGCCCGCTGGCGGGAAACGTGGTCGAAGAACTGATCCTGTTGTTCCTGCGAACCTAATTCACGCAGCACGATGCCGGAAAGAGAAGGTCCTGGACAGGAGAGTAATACGCTTGGATCGCCATATGACAAGCCCTCATACATGCGGGCGCGTTCGAAGCAGGTGCTGGTACGGTCAGCATAGATCTCGTCGAAATACGGCCTGTCCAGATGTTCCAGTACCACATCGCGATCGTTAAGTACTTCCAGAGAGAGAGAACGAAACAGCTGCGCCAGATCGAGCCATTTTTCATCGTAGTGAGTGAGGGCGACTGAACGGTCAAAATTCATAATGGGCGTTATCCGAGATAAATGAGGTTTAACACGGCGAATAAGCTGTTCATTTCTACCAGTCCGTGTTGCAGCATGGCACGCCCACCCGCAGTCTTGATCAGGGCATCAACTATGCCTTCGATATCAGTGAGCGCCTGCTGCGCTGACCAGTTGCCCAGAGCCAGACATTGCACAAGCAAGGCATGATGCTGCATGATCTGGCCAAGGCGCACGCGAATGGAGGGGACAGACAACAGGGTGGATGCCCCGACTTTGCGCTGTGCAGCATGTTCCATCAGTACCTGTGTCCAGCGTTCAATCCACTCCAGCTGGCTGCGCACGATTTCGAGTTGCCAGGCTGACAACAGCGTCAGTTCGCCCGATGCAGCCGATTCAGTCGCCAGCTGAGGTAGTTCACATATCACCAGGTTATGGAGTTTCATCACTTCACTGCTCTGGTGAATCTTCAGCGCTGCCGTGTCCTGCCAGTCAATTCCGTTTTCTGTAATAAAACTTAACTGTGGATGGGCTAACTGATGTTCTGAGAGCACAGCAAATCCGCTGCGGACAGCAACTTTTTGTCGGCTGGAATAGGCGTTGAAAGATATTTCTTCCGTATTCCAGGAAAATGGCTGGTAATACTTAGACCCGAAGGGATGATAAATATCAAACATGCTCCGTCCCCTGAATTTTCTGTATAACTAACCATGCCATTCTCAGGCTTTCCATATCATGCTCGATAAGTAATACGGTTCGTTTATTAAGTGGCGCAAGAGTTTCCCCTGCGAGAGTAAGCAAAGCATTCATTCCTGTTACATCAGGACGGAGAAACGCATAGTCTATTGGCAATTCCTGTGAGGTGGTTTCCAGCTTAAAACGGAGTTTCTTATAGAAATATCCGCTGCGTTGCGTCAGTAATAGAACATCTTCAGCATCAACATTTGATCGATGAAGAATATCCACCAACAAACCATAGCCGTCTTCGCATTGTCCTGATTCCCATTCCGTCAGATGGCCGGAATTAATCAGCACCCATTGGCTTTCAGGTCTTTTGTCCGCTGTTAATAATGCGGCAACAGAACATGATCTTGATGGAACGTGAAAACCCTGAGCCAGATTTCGCGGAATAGTATTTTGCTCCATACCAAGTAAAAGTATTTTCCGCACACTGCCATTTTTCAGATAACTGCCAGCAATCGTTAATGCTGTGGAGGATGCCAGGCTTCCGTTATCACAGATATCAAAAGAATGACCGTTTATTTGATATCGATCCATAAAATAGGGGCCGAACGCTGAATAATCCGGATCGAACTCTGGTGTCCAGTAGCAGAATATCGCCATATCAACATCGTCAAGGTCTGAGGGATTTTCTATCCCTTCCAGTACTGCATCACCAAGCTCAGTGTATGAATACTGGTCGCCTTCAAACAGAGTTGATTCTGTGAGGACATCTTGGGCTATTCGGTGTAAATCTTTCTGGTAAGTAGTAAACCGATTCCTGGGTATTCGCCTTAATTCACGCCTATCCATGACCTTACAAAAAACCTGATTTATATAGAACATATCATGCCGTTTCCTCTAGTCGGGCATTCACATAGTTACAGATCGTTCCAATTGTTTCTACGTGATGTCCCTCGAGGGTATTGGCATCAATAGTGAAGTTATCGACATTATCTTCAAGAGACATCAGAAATGTCAGCGTGGCCATTGAATCAAGACCTAAATCATCACGCAATGATGTCGATTCATTCAATACATCTAGAGAATTAATGTTTAATTCTTTCGCCAAAATATTTTTGATGGTTACAATCAGTTCCACATTACTAGACATAATATCCTCGAGAATTGCACGCAGGTGAGAAAAGTGTCCTTCTGGACGCTCCATTTACAGATACGAATTTTTAATTTAAAACCTGATCCTATTAACTAATGTAATTATTACATTACAACGAAATAATAATGACAAAAGCGTTTCAAACCAAAGGGTAGTGAGGGGAAGGATATTTGAAATCCTAACCTCCCCTTCCTTGTGTTTGTATAATTCTGAGACCTTCCAAAGCTTAAATTTGATTATTTCCCATTTAGAATGAGCACCAGAATTGATATTGGCGAAGATAAAGTTTTAGGTTGTGTCCCTTAATTGTTTTCCACTGAAAAATCGAACATTACTTACAGGCAATAATGATAAAAAACGACAAAAACAGTTCAAATAAAGGAACGGAATTCGTGTGTCTTGCCCATCGTTCGACTACGAAAATGAGTTAAGGGACACAACCTGATGTAACTTTATGACTCAATCTCCAGTCTCATAGCGGAAAAATATACATGGTAATAATTTCACGGTCAACAATATAGTTACATTACTATCACTTTAAATAACCAAAAAAATACAAAATAGAAACATCTTTGACGCTCAATATAAAACCGAACAAAATTCCACTATGAGCAATAAATAGTGATGTGGTTCAATGATTTTGGCCACCGTCATAGAGGTGATACTCTCACTTCGATAATTCAACCGGTGACAAAATGAAAAAGGTTTTAGTCCTGAATTAAAATTAGAGCCAGCTCAGTTGGTGCTTGACCAAAACTACAATATTGCCGAAGCCGTCAGAGCGATGAATGTCAGTCAATCAGCCTTGGGCCGCTAAGTTCTACAGTTGATCCGGAAGAGGCAAGGTAAATCCCCCAGCGCCCTGCATAATACTCCGGAGCAAATTGAAATACGTGAATTGAAAAAGAAACTGCAACTGATTGAAATGGAGAATGGACCCTTATAACAACCCTCAACACTCTTGATGTCAGGATTACCTGAACAGTTCTCGTTAATCCAGCAATTAAGAGTGCTTTATCCTGTGGCTTTCCTTGCTAACTGTTCAGAGTCTATCGCAGTAGCTACCAGGCCTGGCGCCATCGACAGAATAACAGAACTTATCTTTGGTATTTAAATTGAAAATGATGATTTTTTAGCAGAGTAAGCTGTATTATCAATAATTAAGCCTGAATTTAATGGGTGGTATTTATTATTAAAAAATAAATCGCATTTTCTTGTTGTATTTATTTTTAATAAAATAAATGTCTATATTTTTAATGTGTTATTTCTCAATTCTTGTTTGATTTTATTAAAGTTAGCGGATAATTTAATTGGGTTTCTTTCTGTTAATTTCTATTGGTTGGCTGTTAACTGAAATATTTGTGGTCACGTTAAAGCATCCTTGGTAGCGTTAAGAGCGTCACGTATTCATCAGTGACTCTGGCACGAAAGCCAACGTTATTCGTTGGTTTGGTGGAAGTGCGGGACAAGGCCAGGAATGCGGTGCCCAGCGGGCGCCGGGTCAACGGCAAACCATTAGCCGGGGACATCAGTCTGACCGCCGCCGATGTCGGCGCCTA
>NZ_FORG01000034.1 GCF_900113945.1 Xenorhabdus mauleonii | reverse complement strand
CGTAAAGTGCGCTATGGCGTGAGCGAACCTGCCCAATATCATCAGGAAGCCTTAGATTAATGGAAACCACTTCTTCTCAATGGCTGTTTTGTGCCGGCCAGCCTTATTGCCTGCAAATCACCATGGCACCGGGTTCTGAACCCGCGCCCGTTCAGCTTTATTGGCGGTCTGTGCGTAAAAAAGCGAGCCGGTTATATCTCGGTGTCGGTCAGGAAAGCCAAGAGCTGGGCGACGGCGATTTTAGGGTTTTCCGTCTGACAGAAACTCAGTGGCAGACACTGGTTGAAGGTAACGCAGACGTTGAGCCTGAACAGTGGGAATTATTACCTTTTACCTTATCAGAGCTGGCAGTCCATCCGGAGTTTGCCACCTTTGACTTCCTGGGTATGACGGAGACGGGTGCATGCGAAAAATAAACTGTGTCTGGGTCGTGTGTCTGGCCGGATTGCTGGCCGGCTGTTCGACGTCGAAAGAGGCTTTACTGCCTGCCGGCGAACAAACCGTACTGGCAATGTGGCAGGGGAACAAAGCGGCACAGGGGGCAGCATCGGCAAGGCAAACACTGCGTCGGGCATTAACCTCCGCCGAGAGACGCAGGGCACTGGACGAACCTTATCATTACAGTCGCTCAGCCGCGCAGGAAATCAGCCAGCAGTTCCCGAGGTTACCCAATCCCGATATGGTGATGTATGTCTATCCGCATCTGGTTGCCGGCAATACGCCGATACCGGGTTACAGCACCGTATTCCCGTTTTACAGCCAGGTACAGTATGCCCTGCCGGGTGAACGCACGGAGGCATGGTAATGGGAAAACCCAAAGCGCTGAACCGTCCCGGTAAGCTGCGTGAAGACGATGAAAACGCCGTTTATCAGGCCAACCCTTCGATTATTGATTATCTGCCCTGGGTAGAATATCTGGAAAAAGAGCAGTGTTTGTTACTGGATGACGGGATTTCTGTCGGTGCAGTCTATCGCATTGAGCCTATTTCGACTGAAGGCCGCCCGGCTGAGCGTCTGATTGAAATTCGGGATCAACTGGAAGATGCGATTCAGGACAGTCTGGAAGAGGATGATATTTCACCGTGGGTGGTGCAGTTCTTTTGTCAGGATGACGATGATCCCGCCGCGTATCTCAATACCCTGCGGCGCTATGTGAAACCGTGGGCGCAGGATACTGCCTTTACTGACGCTTTTCTGGCGGAATCGGCACGTCACCTGCACAGTATTGCCCGGCCTGACGGCATATTTCAGGACAGTCTGATCACCGGGCAGCCGTGGCGGGGGCAACAGCGCCAGACCCGAATGGTGGTGTACCGCTGGCTGCCTGCGCACAAATCGCAGAGACATCCGCTTACCTTATCTTCAGTGGCGGCTCTGAATCAGGTGTGTGAACGGCTGGTCTCGTCACTGGCTGCGGCTGGTGTGATTGCTCGTCGGCAAAATGGCGGACAGATCCACAACTGGTTGTTGCGTCATTTTAATCCGGCACCGGACTGGGGGATGACAAACGCCGATTTTTACCGGGCGGTCAGTTATGCAACGCCCAGCCAATCGGATCTCCCCCTCAACACGGATTTTGCCGAAAGCCTGTGGTTTACCCCGCCGGTGTCTGATCCTGACGCGGGGGTCTGGTGGTTTGATGGTCTGCCGCATAAAGCGGTGCCGGTCGAACGCCTGCGGCGTCCGCCGGAGCCGGGCACCCTGACTGGCGAAGTGAGACGGGGTGACAATATCAACACCCTGATGGATATGATGCCGGAAGGCACGGTGGTTTCGCTGACGATTGTGGCGCAGGCACAAGACAGACTGGAAGAGGATTTTACCCGGCTGGCGAAAAATGCCGTGGGGGAAAACACCGAATCACTGCGCGTCCGGCAGGATGTGCAGGAAGTCAAAGAATTATTGGGGCGACGGCATAAGCTGTACCGCAGTGCGCTCACTTTTCTGGTGCGCGGCAAGGATGTTTCTGATCTGGATCATCGGGTGTACCAGCTCTCTTCCACTCTGCTGACGGCGGGATTACAGCCTGTCCGACCGGAATTCAGTGTCTCTCCGTTAAATGCCTATTTACGGGCACTGCCGATGTGCTTTAATCCGCAAAAGGACAAAAAACACTGGTACAGCCGGTTGACCTGGGTACAGCATCTGGCCGGATTACTGCCGGTCACAGGGCGCTCGACCGGCACCGGGCATCCGGGGTTCAGTTTCTTTAACCGGGGCGGGGCACCGCTGACCTTCGATCCGATGAACAAACAGGATCGCACCCAGAATGCCCACTTGTTGTTGTTTGGCCCGACTGGTGCCGGAAAATCCGCCACTTTGTGTGCTTCTCTCATCCAGCTGATGGCCATACACCGGCCACGACTGTTTATTGTGGAGGCGGGTAACAGTTTTGGCCTGCTGGCTGATTACTACGAAAGTCTGGGACTGACGGTCAATAAAATCGGCATCAGACCGGGCTGTGGCGTCAGTCTGGCGTTGTTTGCCGATGCACATCAGTTGCTGCAACTCAGCCCTCAGCAATTGCGCATTCATGAAACCGACATTCCTGATACGGATGATCAACCGGAAGAGGAGGGGGATGAACAGCGCGATATTCTGGGCGAGATGGAAATTGCTGCCCGGCTGATGATCACCGGCGGAGAGAAAAGGGAAGAAGAGCGGCTGACCCGCTCTGATCGGGGGCTTATCCGTGAAGCCATTATGCAGGCGGCTCAGACCAGCTTTGCGGAATCTCGCCAGATGGTGGCGTCAGACTTACAGAACGCACTGTATGCCATTGCTCGCAATCATCAACAGGATGAACACGGCCAGCCGTTAATCACAGCCCACCGACGGGCACGGGCGGATGAAATGGCCAGCGCCATGTCGATGTTTACCCAGGGATTTGAAGGCGAACTGTTTAACCGTCCCGGTACGCCATGGCCAGAAGTGGATGTCACCCTGATTGATTTGGGCACACTGGCGCGGGAGAACTACTCGGCACAAATGGCGCTGGCAATGGTCTCGTTGATAAACAAAGTCAATAACCTTGCGGAACGGGATCAATATCAGGATCGCGAACTGCAACTGGTGATTGATGAAGGGCACATCACCACCACTAACCCGCTGTTATCCCCCTATATGACCAAGGTGGTGAAAATGTGGCGTAAACTCGGTGCCTGGCTGTGGCTCGCCACGCAAAACCTGGCGGATTACCCCGATACCGCTGAAAAGATGCTGAATATGGCTGAATGGTGGCTGTGTCTCACTATGCCACCGGATGAAGTGGAACAAATCGCCCGGTTTAAGAAACTGTCGGAAGAGCAGAAAGCGGTATTGCTTTCTGCCAGTAAATTGCCCCGTTGTTATACTGAAGGGGTCGTGTTGGCAAAGAAAATTGAGGCGTTGTTTCGGGTGGTGCCGCCGAGCCTCTATCTGGCGCTGGGGATGACAGAAAAAGAAGAAAAATCGGAACGTAGGGCGTTGATGCGGGAGCATCAGTGCAGTGAACTGGAATCTGCAAAGTTGGTAGCTAGGAAAATGGATGCGTCACGGGGACTGCGGCCTGATCTTTCTGTCGATACAGGCCGAATTCAGAAGATAAATCGTCTCTGATGCTTTATCACATTATTTTTTCATCGTGAAGATGGCTCATGCTCATAAACACATCGCATAAACTCACATTTTTAGGCACAAAGGCGCTGACATTATATTTTTGCGATCGAAAAAGAAAAGAATAAAGGTCGCGTCCATTCTCAAGTTTTCTTGTTTTATCGAGTAATTCAAATTTCTTGTGAATTTCCGTGACCACTGTTTTATGTATTTCACGTTTAACCAAATCCTCTCTCCAATAGGGACTTTTAGCATCACCATAGTACAAATTACGAAGATAAAGAATATTCTCCTCTCCGTCTTCATATACGGAGGCGGTGACTAAGGGCATAATTTCATCCGTGATTTCTTTTTTAATACGGGTGAAAAAATCATGAATACACTGATACAATTGAGGTGTGCATTCTCCTTGGGGCCTAGGCCGTTTTATTTCTTTAAAAGTGGACTGTTCTTCCGACATTTTTAGCATATCGGCCATGATATTTTTAAATTCTTTCGGGCATTGGGTCTGTTTGACTTCTGCATGCACACAGCAACCATAATGGCGTGAGTTGTAATCATAATTATATTTTCTGATAGTCAGAATATAGATCCCGGGCAGAGGTTCGCCCCCTTTAATTTCGGTGGATTCATAGGCGAATTTGAAGTAAATTCCATTTTTTTTGTTATAGCCAACAAGATTGCCGGCATCAGCAAAATCCGGAACAGTACATCCTTGATCGCAATAAAAGGGCGTGTTTCCATTGAGCATAAGAAACCAACCTTCAGGAAAGGTTATTGCATTTTGCATTGGATCTATCATATTTTTCCTTTTCTTTTAAAAATTTTACTTATGGTTATAGTGTATGATATAAATTTAGTGCTGAAATCTATCGTCTGTGTCAATGTGATTTTTGTCTTGCAAATGGGATGCATTCATATAGGAAATTATAAGGCAGAGTATTGAGTTAATTTCCTATCACATTCAGCCAAGATAAATTTAACTCATTATCTTGGCTGAATTCTAGTTGGTTATATTCCTAAATTATAAATATCTTCGGCTTCCTTATCCCCGTCTTCCTCCATATCAACGCTACCTAAAGCTCCTAAATCTAGGCTATAAATAACATCACTTTTCTTACCTTTTTCTACATAAATAAAATAACCAAGATCACCATCTTGACCAATTAAAAAATAATTTGGTTCAACATCTTGAATGGTATATGTTTTATTTCTTTCAAGCACATACTCGAAATTATAAAGATATATATTTTCTTGTTCTTTACCTGTTACCTCAATATAAGGCTTATCTTGAATTTCTTCAGACAAAAATTTCCTATAATAGTTAGGGAATTTAATGCTCAGTTCTTTTTCAATAAGATCTAATTTTTCTAAAACATCTTCTTTCTTCATGAAATTCTCCTCTTGATAAATCTAAATATCAAAGAATGGATTGTTTTTGTTCGCACCTCTAAGCCCATCAAAATACTTATAAGCATCACCAAGTGCTTTTCTTGCTTGAGTTTTAGGTACACCAGCATCAATCATCTCTCTATAACTTATATGGAATTCTTCTTTCAACGTCTTGTCCCATCCATCAGATGCCGCTCTTCTTGTTCTTTGTGCCGCACTGGTTTGAGCATGTGGCATCCCTGAAGTAGAATGTAACAATGTGGCTGGCGCTGAATTCCTCTAAAAATCGTAAACTATGAAGGTGTCAGACAATGTAATTTGCCTGACACCTAGGGGGAATAAATTATTTACATGCCGTTATTTGTATTGTCATTAATGAACTTAGGCTCGTATTCAGAAAATACTCTTCTAAATTGCTCATGATCTGGAATTGTAAAAGGTATTTTTTCAAAGGTTTCTTTCATTATGTTAAATAACGTCTCTTTAAGTAAGGCCGTATCATGAATCGGTTTTATGCCTATAAAATAAGAAAATTCTCCATCTTTACTATTATCTTTGAAATATCCCTCGCTTTCTGTATCTGTTGCTATTATTACTATTCGCTGACCAATGGGATGATTTAACTCACATGACGATAATAAAGATGTTAGAAATTCGATGTCAGAATAAATACGCCTAAAAGACTTACTTAACATTCTATCTTTAGCTGCTATTGTTAATGATATATCCATTTTCATATTACTATTCTCTAATGATAAACTGGGTTATAAGGTGGTTTGTTACCAAAAATTCGCTCATATGTCTTAATATAACGAAGTTCTAGCGCTTTCGCTGCTGCCTTTCCGTTAACAGTTGCTAAGTGAGTTGATTCAACATTAATTCCTAATCCATTAAATCTCTTTTCATGTTCTGCAAATCTTGTCAAATATCCACGACCAGTTTCTCCAAAGTGGAGTAAACGTCCCGTGCTAACTTCACGGATTACGTAAACATCATGTGGACCCGTTGCCAATTTGCTATTACCATGAACACGACCTGTAGTAGCTTTTACCCAGTCTGAAAAATTACTTCTAGGACCCTGCCCCCAAGGTTGAGAACGTGTATGAGCAACCCACTGCTGCATACTCATTTGTCCGCCATTGTTTTTATAATCCTTCCATTTACTTAATCGCTCCTGTAAACGAGGATTAATATGGCACCCTGCCAATCCTAGAGGGTCTACCCAACTGGTGGGATTATGAACATAAGCATACGGATTTTCTCCCCCCGCCAGCCCAATTGGATCTGGTGTTAGATACACACCAGCAACAGGTGAAAAATATCTGTACCGATTATAGACTAAACCACTCTCTCCATCGAGCCATTGACCGGCAAATTGCATTTCCGGATTAAGTTCCGCGTTTTCACCCGCTGCTTTCAGGCGCATACCATATAAGCTCTGTGATGGCTGGCGCCAGACACGGTGGCCTTGCGGGTCAAACAGTGCCAGTGGTTCGCCTGTCGGGGCACAGATGGCATATTGTGTCTGTACTTTACCTGCTATCAGTTCATTGCGGTTTTCCGGATTGGGGGTGAAGAACTGAATTTGCTGCGCCAGTAACTGCCAGCCATCAAAGACCAAATGGCGGATACTGTACAGTCGATTGTGCCGGTATTCGCGGATTTCCGCCGGCTGGTCACCGTCCCACAGATAGGTCGTCCGACTGCCGGATTGTTCGCAGACTTTCTCCGTGCGCCGCCCGAAAGCATCATAGCGATAATCCCACTGCTGGCCACCCGGGGTCAGGACGCCGATAAGCTGGTTCTGGCTGTTCCAGCGGGGGGACATCATTTCCGATGCAGTCATACCCTCATGGCTGCGCCAGCCCACACAGGGTAAGGCTTTCAGGATAGCAGACTGTGCCCATTTTGCCTCGGTCACTTTTTTGACCCCGACGTGCACTTTGGGATTGTGTTTCATCGGCAACGGGCGAACGTCGGCCGGTTTACCGGACGGCGGGCGACCGTTCTGCGGGTGCGGGCGGCAGAGAGCCTGCCAGCGGCGCCCCTGCGACGCTCTGGGGCACCAAGGTTTAGGCCGGGCACGATTTTGCATGGCAACGCGGCCAGGTTCAAGGGAAGCCCCCTGCGGGGGCTGCACGGGGCGGAGATGGTGAGCACGGGAACGAGCAAGGAGTGAAGCGACTGCGAGCCGCGCGCAGCCAGTGCAGCGGGGTCGGGGCGGGGGGAGGTAAATTAACGGAGGCCGCAGGCCGACCTGCCTTCAGGGTTGTGGGCCGGACATGGCAAGGCAGCTAAAGAAGAACACGGTTTTTTGCCAAGGATAGGCTGAGAAGCTGAAGGAGAACACGGATTGCCGAAGACCGGCTCAGCGGCTTACAGCAGAAGGCGCAGCCTTGTGCGCCACACCCCGCGATGCCGATAAGCGGGGGCGCAAGACATAATGTGTATTGTGCGATGTGAGCCGCAGCACGGTGTTTCTGTGGATGACGGGGCTGAACGGCGAATTTCGCACAATTCCCCGACATTATGTTGAATAGGCTTTGGGCGGCCACGCCAGATTTTACGGGGACACCGTGGGTTAGGCCGGCCATTGCCTATTTACCCCCGCTACGCCGATGCCGACGGGCAGTCCGGTCACGGTCTGCCCCCGCACCGAACCCAGCCCCACTCAACGGGGACGGTCGAGTTGTCCGCCCTGCCCGGGCACGCGGTCTGCTGCCGTGCTGTCAGCGACACCGTGCCCAGCGCGGCTCTCTGGCGGCGCGGTGTCGGCATCCAGCAGCGGATTGTCGGGTTGCCCGTGACCTGCCTGTTCAGCCGGATGCGTTTTCTGATGCACTTTTTTTAAGTGGCCGATGGCAACATGCGTATAAATTTGCGTGGAGTCCAGGCTCGCGTGCCCTAATATCGCCTGAATGTGCCGGGTATCTGCTCCGTTTTCTAACATCTGCGTCGCCATGGAATGCCGGAACAGGTGACAGGCGCCGGGCTTTTCGATTCTGGCACGGTGCAAGGCATCGCGAACGAGCAGGGTCATGCTGGAGCCGCTCATCACTTTACCCCGGCGTGACAGAAACAGGTGACCCGGATCTTTTCCCCACACCAGACGCGGACGCACGTCATTCAGGTAGCGTTGCAACCACTCCATCGCCGATTGGCCTAATGGCACCATCCGATCTTTACGCCCTTTTCCCTGTCGGATAAATATCACGCCGTGACTAAAATCCACATCGCCGACCTGTAACCGCTGCGCTTCTGAACGCCGGATGCCGCTGCTCCACAACGTTTCCATCATCGCCCGGTCACGCACGCCCATCGGAGATTCATCAAGGGTCAGACTCAACATGCGCCGGATTTCTTGTTCGCTCAGAATGTGCCCCGGCAAACGCTTTTCTGTCCGGGGCGGTTCCAGACTGAGGGCAGGGTTATACAGCAGGTATTGCCGTTTGACCAGCCAGCCGAACAGATGGCGGACATGGCTCAGTTTTTTCACGATAGTGCAGGCCAGAATAGGGTAACCCTGACGATTTTTTTTCGCTGACAGTGAACGTTGCCAGCTTTCCAGATGGGCGAAGCTCACCTGCTGCGCGCTGCTTAACCCGCGCCCGTCACACCAACGGGCGAACTCCATCAGGGCACTGCGGTAATTTGACTGGGTATCCCGCGCATAGCGCAGTGTGTCAAGGTGTTCGAGGAAGTGTTGGATCTGTTGTCTGAGTGCCAATGACGCCATGATAAATACCTCGCTGTGTGGGAAAGAATACGGTTATGATCTTTGCGCTTTAATCTGCCGGAACAGTGTTTTTTGACTTAACCCGACCGGTTTGCTGTGAAGCCTTGCTATTCCTGCCTTGGCGGGGATTTCACGTTGCCGACCGCCTGCCGACGGCACGCCGACGGAGGGGCGACCACATCTCTCTTTACCCCGACCGAAACAAGTCATACTGTCCTTCACGGCACGATAAGGCCGTTCAGGTGCGCCACGTCGCTGCCGTCGCCGTCAAACAGCAGTTCATAGGCGAACGTCAGCCCGCGCCGGTGCAGTAGCAGGTATTCCATTTCAACCAGCCGCGAGAGATGGACTTTAAGTTGGGTATCCCCCCACTGCACCGCATCGCGCAACTGCTTGCGGGTAAAAATCTGCTCGTGACGGGGCTGGCCGCTGTCCCGTATCCAGGCCTGTATCAGCATCAGTAACTTGCGGGTCTGCGGCGGCATCTCGTCCAGCGTGCGGCCTAAGATTTCATGGGCGAGCCGGTTCGCCAGCCGGATATCGTCTTGGGTCACTTCGATGTAGGCCAGTTTCCGGCCGCGATGCTCGGCGGTTTTGGTTTCCCGCTGGTACTGGTGCAGCAACGCAATGCTTTGGATTAAGGTTAAATATTTCATGTGGTCACGGCGGGTGCGGGTTTTGTCTGACAGGAAGGTCAATTGGCTGGCGTAGGGATTGACCACATTCAGGGGTTTCAGCAACCGCTGGGCGTTCTGGTGCAACGTGGTGAGATAGTCCCGCTCATTTTCAGCCATCAACCCCGCAAGGGTTTGCTTCTGACGCTGTAACGCATGGATAGCTTCGGTTTGTTCACGGGATTCATTGACCGTCAGCACCAGACAACGATTCAGTAACTCTTCATCGACATCAATGGCGGTTGTGGTCAGCATCAGCATCACCGGGCCTTTGACCGTGTAGCTTTTGGTGACGAGATTGCCGGTCGCTTCATCCTTGCCGGTGCTCGCCATCGTCAGTTCGCCGTCACTTTGCAACAGTTTGAGTGCATAGGCCGCCTGCCGCACCCCTTCTTCTTCCGCTATCGCTAAAATCTTATGCTGAAGATTGGTTTCACCGAGATAAAACAGGCTTTGGCCGGTCATGGCGCTGTACTGGATACGTTCTTCTTCCGGTATCAGATTGAGCACCGCATCCATCAGACTACTCTTACCCGCCGCGCTGCTGCTCTGGATTAAGACGGCTAAGGGTTTGGGCAGTTTACGGCTGACGGCGGCCAGATACCCCGCAAGCAGATTGGTCGATTCGCCGACAACCCCACAGGCGCTCAAGTCAGCGGTAATACGGCTGACCAGTTTTGGATCTTGCAATAACATCAACGCAGATTGCTGTTCATCTTCACTCATTGAGGGGGCGGCCTGTACCGTTCCTGCTTCAGCCCACGCCCGTTGTTCCAGCACCAGTAACACCCGCCCCAGCTCACGCTTAATCAGCGTTTCCGGCAAGGCCAGCTCGGTACTGGCCTGACGCACGAAGGTCGACCGGGCGCGGGCGCTCAGGATATCGAGGCTATCCACAAACAGCGCCCCGCTGTGTTTGTCGATGACCTGCACATTCACTTTCATGACCGTGGCACCGGCTTTCTGCTGTGCCCCGCGTATCCGCCATTCCTGCCCGTCCTGCTGAACCACGATATCCCCGTTGTCGGCAAGCGTTGTGACTACCCCCGGCTCCGGCACCAAGGCCGCCGCCGGCACTGACACGACGGCAGACGCATTTTTGTCTGCCAATGGCCTGTTTGCCGGCTCACCGAGCCATTGTGCTGAGTCCAGTAGCTGGCCGAAGGCGTTTTCCGGGTTGGCGACTTCGCAGCTAAACCGATTGGCATCACCGCCTTCGGGGAACACGACCCGCCAGACATCCAGCCCGGCCAGTTGCAACTCGGCCGCCAAGACCGCCGCCGCTGCATTGCCGGCCTTGTCATTGTCATAGGCGATATGCACCTGCTGTATCCCGTGCTGCCGGAAGGCGGTTCGATGCGCCTCGGTAAACCCGTGAACCCCATAGGCACAGGTGACATGGCGATAGCCTGCACACCAAAACGACATGGCATCGATGAGCGATTCACACAAAATCACCGAGGCCGAGCCAACCAGCCCGGCTTCATTCCAGACCCCACCATGCGCGCCCGGCAGATACAGGTGCAGCGGGGTGCCTGCCCGCAGGCGGTCAGTGATTTTGCGACCGTACAGCTCCTGCACCTGCCCGTCAGGGCTGATCACCGGCACCACAAGCGAGCCGCTGAAGTGTTCATGGCCACTCTCACGCAATAACCCGACCGCCTGAAGCTGGGCGCGGATCTCCGCGCCGGCTTTTAATTTTTTCTCCGGCAATCGGTAACCCAGCGTGCGGTTGGCAAAGCCAAGTTTAAAGTGGCTGACCAGTTCGGGATGATCGAGACGACGTTTTTTCAGGTATTGATGCACTTCCGGCGCATTCAGCAAGGTCTGGTGATAAAACTCAACCACCCGTAACAGCAGCGCCTGTTGCCCGACGGCCTCCCGAATGAGTTCCGATGAATCAAGCAGCGGCTCCACAGCCGGATTGTTGCCCAACATTGCCCGCAGCCGTTCGCAGGCATGACGCAGGCTCAACCCTTCGGTTTTCATCACCCAGTCCAGCACCGAGCCGCCGGCATCACAGCCGAAGCAGTGATAGAGATTTTTCGATGGCGTGATGACCATCGAGGGCGTTTTCTCTTGATGGAACGGGCACAGCACCGTCATATCTTTACCGCGCTTAACCAGCTGCCGACCTTGCTGCTCGATAACGGCAACTAAAGAGACGGCGGATTTTAAGTGCTGCAACTCTGCTTCGGGAATGCGAGCCATATCATGATCTCCATAAAATCACGTCAAGATTCCATTGCTCTTTCATTTAGTATCCGATAGGATACCAATACAAAGCAAGCACTTTTTAGGGGATAGAATGATGGCAAATTTCTCAGACTGGTTTAATTCAATGAGTATTGCTAACAGACTCATCGCCCTGCGCAAGCAAAAAGGCTTGTCACAACAGGCATTTGCGGATGCCATTGGGATTCATGTCACGCAGGTAAAACGCTATGAAGGCGGGGTGTCGTTACCGTCGCTGGAAGCGATTAAGAAGATAGCGCAGACCCTGCGGGTCACAACGGATTCATTGATATTTGAAGATAAAGAGCGACAGCCTGATAGCGATTTGGCTCTACAGTTTCAGGCTATCAGCAACATGCAGCCGGAACAGCGGCAGGTGATTAAGGAAGTGCTGGAAGGGATGATTATCAAGTATGAGGCTGAGCGCTGGTCTTCTAAAATGATGAAGTAATCCCATTAACGCAACGTATTCGGGCTGGCACCCGAACACGCTGCTCACCACAACCAACTACTGAGGAGTTGAATGATGGCTAAGGCGCATTCTAAGCAAAACCGTGCTCAAAATAAAGCAGCGAAAACAGAACGTTATTACACCGTGGGATACGTCCCGCAAAATGACAAAGCGAAAGCTCCGCCCGCGATACATCTGAAAGGGCAATGGCTTAAGCAAGCAGGCTTTGAGATTGGCGGCTCTGTCACGGTGAAAATCATGGACGGCTGCTTAGTGCTGATCCCTGACAACGACGAGACCAACAGCCTCAAACAGCAGTATCAGCGTCAGCGCGAACAAATCAGTGAAATTAAGCTGCGGATGCGGGAGCTGATTGGGGATTACAAAGCAGGATAAAAAATTTTTTTCAAAAAAAACAAGCCAGATTTTTCTGGCTTGTTACTTATTAATATAGTGGCTGCTATAAATCCTCTATAGCTTCTCTTATATCTTCTAAAAGAAACTCAGCATAACTATCTGCAATTATATTTTTGACACCATCTCTTTTGAAAGATAATTCAGTTTCGACAACAACAGCCTCCCCTGTCTTTCCTATTGTATTAGTATCAATAGAATAAGAAGGGCCATATCCTGATGATTTTATTTTAATCATCCCTTCGTCTATATCACCTGCATCTCTAGCTTGCTTTGTGACATACAGAACACATGGGGCTTGGTCTCCATTTATACCTTTTTTAGTTACCCCATAATAATTATCTCCGCCAAAAGCAAGTGTTCCATATTTCTGTAAGAAAATTTTATACGATTCAGGGAAGGTAACACCAAGTAATGATTCAAACTTACTAATGGTATCTATATCAGCTCCGCCACTAGAAAGAATTTCCTCCCCACTTGCTATCATTTCCTTTTCAATTAAATCTATATAACTCATCGCTTCCTTCCTCTTAAGGAATTAAAAAGTCCAATGCTCTGGCTTTCCAATATTTTTTCTTCCAGCGGTTAAATGGACGCCTATTCATGGATGGTGGTGCACTATTATATCTACGCCTTACACCATCAGGGCCAACCCACGTTTTATCCCACTGGTTAGAGAACATATGTAACTTACGATCATATTTACTATGAACACTACTCAAAATTTCAGCCATTGCACCAGGTTCATCTTGAGTGACGTGATGGAGGTTTATTTCTAATCCATCTTTACCTATGGGAGCTTGGCCTTTCTTCATTCGTTGAATATTTGTTCTTCCATATTCATCAATATGATTCGGGTCAAATAAATCATTTCTCTGATAAACTTTTCTTCCAACAACATTTTTTGCAGTCCAACATTTAGCCAGACCTAGCGGATCGATCCAAATCGTCGGATTTCCAACGTAAGCATACGGATTTTCACCGCCCATCAATCCCAAGGGGTCTGGCGTCAAATACTGCCCCGCCACCGGTGAGTAATACCTAAACCGATTGTAGACCAGCCCGCTCTCTTCATCGAGCCACTGCCCGGCAAACTGGTTCCCCGGATTCAGTTCCGCATTCTCCCCCAGTCTGCCCAGACGCAGCCCGTACAGGCTCTGCGGCGGCTGGCGCCAGACCCGGTGCCCGGCGGTATCGAACAGCGCCAGTGGCTCGCCGGTCGGGGCACAGACGGCATACTGTGTTTGCACCTCACCCGCAATCAGCTCCTGCCGGTTTTCTGGGTTCAGGGTAAAAAACTGCACCTGCTGCGCCAACAACTGCCAGCCATCAAACACCAGATGGCGAATGCTGTACAAGCGGTTATGCCGGTATTCGCGGATTTCCGCCGGCACATCGCCGTCCCACAGGTACGTCGTCCGCTCACCCGAGCGTTCGCACACCTTTTCCGTGCGCCGCCCGAAGGCATCATAGCGATAATCCCAGTGCTGGCCGCCCGGGGTCTGCACACCGATAAGCTGGTTCTGGCTGTTCCAGCGGGGGGACATCATTTCCGATGCAGTCATACCCTCATGGCTGCGCCAGCCCACACAGGGTAAGGCTTTCAGGATAGCAGACTGTGCCCATTTTGCCTCGGTCACTTTTTTGACCCCGACGTGCACTTTGGGATTGTGTTTCATCGGCAACGGGCGAACGTCGGCCGGTTTACCGGACGGCGGGCGACCGTTCTGCGGGTGCGGGCGGCAGAGAGCCTGCCAGCGGCGCCCCTGCGACGCTCTGGGGCACCAAGGTTTAGGCCGGGCACGATTTTGCATGGCAACGCGGCCAGGTTCAAGGGAAGCCCCCTGCGGGGGCTGCACGGGGCGGAGATGGTGAGCACGGGAACGAGCAAGGAGTGAAGCGACTGCGAGCCGCGCGCAGCCAGTGCAGCGGGGTCGGGGCGGGGGGAGGTAAATTAACGGAGGCCGCAGGCCGACCTGCCTTCAGGGTTGTGGGCCGGACATGGCAAGGCAGCTAAAGAAGAACACGGTTTTTTGCCAAGGATAGGCTGAGAAGCTGAAGGAGAACACGGATTGCCGAAGACCGGCTCAGCGGCTTACAGCAGAAGGCGCAGCCTTGTGCGCCACACCCCGCGATGCCGATAAGCGGGGGCGCAAGACATAATGTGTATTGTGCGATGTGAGCCGCAGCACGGTGTTTCTGTGGATGACGGGGCTGAACGGCGAATTTCGCACAATTCCCCGACATTATGTTGAATAGGCTTTGGGCGGCCACGCCAGATTTTACGGGGACACCGTGGGTTAGGCCGGCCATTGCCTATTTACCCCCGCTACGCCGATGCCGACGGGCAGTCCGGTCACGGTCTGCCCCCGCACCGAACCCAGCCCCACTCAACGGGGACGGTCGAGTTGTCCGCCCTGCCCGGGCACGCGGTCTGCTGCCGTGCTGTCAGCGACACCGTGCCCAGCGCGGCTCTCTGGCGGCGCGGTGTCGGCATCCAGCAGCGGATTGTCGGGTTGCCCGTGACCTGCCTGTTCAGCCGGATGCGTTTTCTGATGCACTTTTTTTAAGTGGCCGATGGCAACATGCGTATAAATTTGCGTGGAGTCCAGGCTCGCGTGCCCTAATATCGCCTGAATGTGCCGGGTATCTGCTCCGTTTTCTAACATCTGCGTCGCCATGGAATGCCGGAACAGGTGACAGGCGCCGGGCTTTTCGATTCTGGCACGGTGCAAGGCATCGCGAACGAGCAGGGTCATGCTGGAGCCGCTCATCACTTTACCCCGGCGTGACAGAAACAGGTGACCCGGATCTTTTCCCCACACCAGACGCGGACGCACGTCATTCAGGTAGCGTTGCAACCACTCCATCGCCGATTGGCCTAATGGCACCATCCGATCTTTACGCCCTTTTCCCTGTCGGATAAATATCACGCCGTGACTAAAATCCACATCGCCGACCTGTAACCGCTGCGCTTCTGAACGCCGGATGCCGCTGCTCCACAACGTTTCCATCATCGCCCGGTCACGCACGCCCATCGGAGATTCATCAAGGGTCAGACTCAACATGCGCCGGATTTCTTGTTCGCTCAGAATGTGCCCCGGCAAACGCTTTTCTGTCCGGGGCGGTTCCAGACTGAGGGCAGGGTTATACAGCAGGTATTGCCGTTTGACCAGCCAGCCGAACAGATGGCGGACATGGCTCAGTTTTTTCACGATAGTGCAGGCCAGAATAGGGTAACCCTGACGATTTTTTTTCGCTGACAGTGAACGTTGCCAGCTTTCCAGATGGGCGAAGCTCACCTGCTGCGCGCTGCTTAACCCGCGCCCGTCACACCAACGGGCGAACTCCATCAGGGCACTGCGGTAATTTGACTGGGTATCCCGCGCATAGCGCAGTGTGTCAAGGTGTTCGAGGAAGTGTTGGATCTGTTGTCTGAGTGCCAATGACGCCATGATAAATACCTCGCTGTGTGGGAAAGAATACGGTTATGATCTTTGCGCTTTAATCTGCCGGAACAGTGTTTTTTGACTTAACCCGACCGGTTTGCTGTGAAGCCTTGCTATTCCTGCCTTGGCGGGGATTTCACGTTGCCGACCGCCTGCCGACGGCACGCCGACGGAGGGGCGACCACATCTCTCTTTACCCCGACCGAAACAAGTCATACTGTCCTTCACGGCACGATAAGGCCGTTCAGGTGCGCCACGTCGCTGCCGTCGCCGTCAAACAGCAGTTCATAGGCGAACGTCAGCCCGCGCCGGTGCAGTAGCAGGTATTCCATTTCAACCAGCCGCGAGAGATGGACTTTAAGTTGGGTATCCCCCCACTGCACCGCATCGCGCAACTGCTTGCGGGTAAAAATCTGCTCGTGACGGGGCTGGCCGCTGTCCCGTATCCAGGCCTGTATCAGCATCAGTAACTTGCGGGTCTGCGGCGGCATCTCGTCCAGCGTGCGGCCTAAGATTTCATGGGCGAGCCGGTTCGCCAGCCGGATATCGTCTTGGGTCACTTCGATGTAGGCCAGTTTCCGGCCGCGATGCTCGGCGGTTTTGGTTTCCCGCTGGTACTGGTGCAGCAACGCAATGCTTTGGATTAAGGTTAAATATTTCATGTGGTCACGGCGGGTGCGGGTTTTGTCTGACAGGAAGGTCAATTGGCTGGCGTAGGGATTGACCACATTCAGGGGTTTCAGCAACCGCTGGGCGTTCTGGTGCAACGTGGTGAGATAGTCCCGCTCATTTTCAGCCATCAACCCCGCAAGGGTTTGCTTCTGACGCTGTAACGCATGGATAGCTTCGGTTTGTTCACGGGATTCATTGACCGTCAGCACCAGACAACGATTCAGTAACTCTTCATCGACATCAATGGCGGTTGTGGTCAGCATCAGCATCACCGGGCCTTTGACCGTGTAGCTTTTGGTGACGAGATTGCCGGTCGCTTCATCCTTGCCGGTGCTCGCCATCGTCAGTTCGCCGTCACTTTGCAACAGTTTGAGTGCATAGGCCGCCTGCCGCACCCCTTCTTCTTCCGCTATCGCTAAAATCTTATGCTGAAGATTGGTTTCACCGAGATAAAACAGGCTTTGGCCGGTCATGGCGCTGTACTGGATACGTTCTTCTTCCGGTATCAGATTGAGCACCGCATCCATCAGACTACTCTTACCCGCCGCGCTGCTGCTCTGGATTAAGACGGCTAAGGGTTTGGGCAGTTTACGGCTGACGGCGGCCAGATACCCCGCAAGCAGATTGGTCGATTCGCCGACAACCCCACAGGCGCTCAAGTCAGCGGTAATACGGCTGACCAGTTTTGGATCTTGCAATAACATCAACGCAGATTGCTGTTCATCTTCACTCATTGAGGGGGCGGCCTGTACCGTTCCTGCTTCAGCCCACGCCCGTTGTTCCAGCACCAGTAACACCCGCCCCAGCTCACGCTTAATCAGCGTTTCCGGCAAGGCCAGCTCGGTACTGGCCTGACGCACGAAGGTCGACCGGGCGCGGGCGCTCAGGATATCGAGGCTATCCACAAACAGCGCCCCGCTGTGTTTGTCGATGACCTGCACATTCACTTTCATGACCGTGGCACCGGCTTTCTGCTGTGCCCCGCGTATCCGCCATTCCTGCCCGTCCTGCTGAACCACGATATCCCCGTTGTCGGCAAGCGTTGTGACTACCCCCGGCTCCGGCACCAAGGCCGCCGCCGGCACTGACACGACGGCAGACGCATTTTTGTCTGCCAATGGCCTGTTTGCCGGCTCACCGAGCCATTGTGCTGAGTCCAGTAGCTGGCCGAAGGCGTTTTCCGGGTTGGCGACTTCGCAGCTAAACCGATTGGCATCACCGCCTTCGGGGAACACGACCCGCCAGACATCCAGCCCGGCCAGTTGCAACTCGGCCGCCAAGACCGCCGCCGCTGCATTGCCGGCCTTGTCATTGTCATAGGCGATATGCACCTGCTGTATCCCGTGCTGCCGGAAGGCGGTTCGATGCGCCTCGGTAAACCCGTGAACCCCATAGGCACAGGTGACATGGCGATAGCCTGCACACCAAAACGACATGGCATCGATGAGCGATTCACACAAAATCACCGAGGCCGAGCCAACCAGCCCGGCTTCATTCCAGACCCCACCATGCGCGCCCGGCAGATACAGGTGCAGCGGGGTGCCTGCCCGCAGGCGGTCAGTGATTTTGCGACCGTACAGCTCCTGCACCTGCCCGTCAGGGCTGATCACCGGCACCACAAGCGAGCCGCTGAAGTGTTCATGGCCACTCTCACGCAATAACCCGACCGCCTGAAGCTGGGCGCGGATCTCCGCGCCGGCTTTTAATTTTTTCTCCGGCAATCGGTAACCCAGCGTGCGGTTGGCAAAGCCAAGTTTAAAGTGGCTGACCAGTTCGGGATGATCGAGACGACGTTTTTTCAGGTATTGATGCACTTCCGGCGCATTCAGCAAGGTCTGGTGATAAAACTCAACCACCCGTAACAGCAGCGCCTGTTGCCCGACGGCCTCCCGAATGAGTTCCGATGAATCAAGCAGCGGCTCCACAGCCGGATTGTTGCCCAACATTGCCCGCAGCCGTTCGCAGGCATGACGCAGGCTCAACCCTTCGGTTTTCATCACCCAGTCCAGCACCGAGCCGCCGGCATCACAGCCGAAGCAGTGATAGAGATTTTTCGATGGCGTGATGACCATCGAGGGCGTTTTCTCTTGATGGAACGGGCACAGCACCGTCATATCTTTACCGCGCTTAACCAGCTGCCGACCTTGCTGCTCGATAACGGCAACTAAAGAGACGGCGGATTTTAAGTGCTGCAACTCTGCTTCGGGAATGCGAGCCATATCATGATCTCCATAAAATCACGTCAAGATTCCATTGCTCTTTCATTTAGTATCCGATAGGATACCAATACAAAGCAAGCACTTTTTAGGGGATAGAATGATGGCAAATTTCTCAGACTGGTTTAATTCAATGAGTATTGCTAACAGACTCATCGCCCTGCGCAAGCAAAAAGGCTTGTCACAACAGGCATTTGCGGATGCCATTGGGATTCATGTCACGCAGGTAAAACGCTATGAAGGCGGGGTGTCGTTACCGTCGCTGGAAGCGATTAAGAAGATAGCGCAGACCCTGCGGGTCACAACGGATTCATTGATATTTGAAGATAAAGAGCGACAGCCTGATAGCGATTTGGCTCTACAGTTTCAGGCTATCAGCAACATGCAGCCGGAACAGCGGCAGGTGATTAAGGAAGTGCTGGAAGGGATGATTATCAAGTATGAGGCTGAGCGCTGGTCTTCTAAAATGATGAAGTAATCCCATTAACGCAACGTATTCGGGCTGGCACCCGAACACGCTGCTCACCACAACCAACTACTGAGGAGTTGAATGATGGCTAAGGCGCATTCTAAGCAAAACCGTGCTCAAAATAAAGCAGCGAAAACAGAACGTTATTACACCGTGGGATACGTCCCGCAAAATGACAAAGCGAAAGCTCCGCCCGCGATACATCTGAAAGGGCAATGGCTTAAGCAAGCAGGCTTTGAGATTGGCGGCTCTGTCACGGTGAAAATCATGGACGGCTGCTTAGTGCTGATCCCTGACAACGACGAGACCAACAGCCTCAAACAGCAGTATCAGCGTCAGCGCGAACAAATCAGTGAAATTAAGCTGCGGATGCGGGAGCTGATTGGGGATTACAAAGCAGGATAAAAAATTTTTTTCAAAAAAAACAAGCCAGATTTTTCTGGCTTGTTACTTATTAATATAGTGGCTGCTATAAATCCTCTATAGCTTCTCTTATATCTTCTAAAAGAAACTCAGCATAACTATCTGCAATTATATTTTTGACACCATCTCTTTTGAAAGATAATTCAGTTTCGACAACAACAGCCTCCCCTGTCTTTCCTATTGTATTAGTATCAATAGAATAAGAAGGGCCATATCCTGATGATTTTATTTTAATCATCCCTTCGTCTATATCACCTGCATCTCTAGCTTGCTTTGTGACATACAGAACACATGGGGCTTGGTCTCCATTTATACCTTTTTTAGTTACCCCATAATAATTATCTCCGCCAAAAGCAAGTGTTCCATATTTCTGTAAGAAAATTTTATACGATTCAGGGAAGGTAACACCAAGTAATGATTCAAACTTACTAATGGTATCTATATCAGCTCCGCCACTAGAAAGAATTTCCTCCCCACTTGCTATCATTTCCTTTTCAATTAAATCTATATAACTCATCGCTTCCTTCCTCTTAAGGAATTAAAAAGTCCAATGCTCTGGCTTTCCAATATTTTTTCTTCCAGCGGTTAAATGGACGCCTATTCATGGATGGTGGTGCACTATTATATCTACGCCTTACACCATCAGGGCCAACCCACGTTTTATCCCACTGGTTAGAGAACATATGTAACTTACGATCATATTTACTATGAACACTACTCAAAATTTCAGCCATTGCACCAGGTTCATCTTGAGTGACGTGATGGAGGTTTATTTCTAATCCATCTTTACCTATGGGAGCTTGGCCTTTCTTCATTCGTTGAATATTTGTTCTTCCATATTCATCAATATGATTCGGGTCAAATAAATCATTTCTCTGATAAACTTTTCTTCCAACAACATTTTTTGCAGTCCAACATTTAGCCAGACCTAGCGGATCGATCCAAATCGTCGGATTTCCAACGTAAGCATACGGATTTTCACCGCCCATCAATCCCAAGGGGTCTGGCGTCAAATACTGCCCCGCCACCGGTGAGTAATACCTAAACCGATTGTAGACCAGCCCGCTCTCTTCATCGAGCCACTGCCCGGCAAACTGGTTCCCCGGATTCAGTTCCGCATTCTCCCCCAGTCTGCCCAGACGCAGCCCGTACAGGCTCTGCGGCGGCTGGCGCCAGACCCGGTGCCCGGCGGTATCGAACAGCGCCAGTGGCTCGCCGGTCGGGGCACAGACGGCATACTGTGTTTGCACCTCACCCGCAATCAGCTCCTGCCGGTTTTCTGGGTTCAGGGTAAAAAACTGCACCTGCTGCGCCAACAACTGCCAGCCATCAAACACCAGATGGCGAATGCTGTACAAGCGGTTATGCCGGTATTCGCGGATTTCCGCCGGCACATCGCCGTCCCACAGGTACGTCGTCCGCTCACCCGAGCGTTCGCACACCTTTTCCGTGCGCCGCCCGAAGGCATCATAGCGATAATCCCAGTGCTGGCCGCCCGGGGTCTGCACACCGATAAGCTGGTTCTGGCTGTTCCAGCGGAACTTGGTCAGCTGGGGACGATGACCTTCTTGCCACAGCTGCATGGCGGTCATTCGCCCCGCATCATCGTATTCAAACAGATGCTGACCCGCCTGCCGCAGCCGGTGGCCTTTCTGGTAGAGCCGTTCGTTGTCAATATCGTGGCGACCGTCAAACCGGCGGGCGGGGTAACCGCAGGCATCATATTGATAATGCTCCCGTAACTGGTCACCGTCACTGACCGACGTGACCTGACCGTTACCGTTGACGACATAGCGCAACCATTGTCGTTCATCATTGGCCGCCACCAGATTCAGTGCTGCATCGTAACGGTATTCCCGATCCAACCCCGCCAGTGTCGGCTGGGGAATATCCGCCACTTCATGGGCCGCAAAAAACTCGGTGTTGCGGCCGGCTCGCTGCGCCGTCAGTTGCCCCATCAGGGTGTGTTCCTGACGCAGGATAAAGCCCTTGTCTGACTGGCGGTGCCATTCGTACCCGTCCTCATCCCGCTCAAGCGTAAGTTGATGCTCACCACTGATACTGAGCAGGCTCAGTTCCCCTACTTTATTGGCCTGCGTATTTGCTTTCCAGCTCCGGCCATCGGGCGTGTGAAGGGTGCGTTCTGCCGTGGCGTTATCGGGATACTCACGTTGGATTTCACCATGAGGCTGAACTTCTTTGACAAGTCGGCCTTTGTCATCGTATTCAAAGGTCAGCGGCTCCGCCTCTGGTGCCGTCACCACCAGCAGACGCCCCAGAATATCGTAAGCGTAAGTGGTGGTGCCTTCCGGCGTGTGCATGGCGGTCATCTGCCCGGCGGCATCATAGTCATAGCGGGTGACGTTATTCAGCGCATCCCGTTTTTCCGTGCAGTTGCCATTGCCATCATAGGCATAATGCCACTGCGTGCCGGCGTAATCGGTCTCGGTTATCACCCGCCCGTCGGCATCCAGCTGATAACGGTAGCTTTCCCCTTGCGGATTAATGACTTCGAGGAGTTGCAGGCTATCGGGATCATAACGGTACTGCCAGCGGTGACCTTCACCGTCAATCCGACCGACCGGCAGATCAAATGGCCCGTATTCTATTTGCCATTCCACTCCCCGCGCGTCGGTCCAGCGGGTGAGGTTGCCGTGGCGGTCATGGCGGAAGCGCTCCAGACTGTTGTTGGGGCGATCACTTAAGGCGATGCGGTGGTGACGGTCATATTCCCACAACCATAAAGCCCCGCCGCCCGATGACAGCCGCTGCAATCGGTCATGGCTGTCGTAGCCGAGCCGCAGACTGCGGTTTTCCTCATCAAACAGCCGGGTCAGCCGCTGATGGTCATCGTATTCCCAGGTCCGCTGGTTGCCTTCGTCATCCTCAGCCTTCGTCACCAACCCGAATGCATTGCGGGTCAGGGTAGTTTTGCTGCCGTCAGGCGCAATAAAGCATTCGGCATGGCCTTTATCATCGTATTGCTGCCACCAGACCTGTCCCAGCGGATCGGTCATGCTGGCCAGCCGATCGTCGTCGTCATAGTGATACTGCCACACGGCGCCGCCGGCATCGGTAAATGTTGTGACCAGTCCGGTATCCGCCAGATAATCCAGCTGCAAGACTTGCCCTTCCGGCAGGATTTGCCGTTGCAGGTTGCCCCAGCCATCGTATTCATACCGAGTGACATGGCCGCACGGGGTTTCAACCTGAGTGACCTGCTGCTCGGCGTTATAATGCCAGGTGGTGGTATGGCCCTGTGGCGTGGTGGAGCGGGTGATACCGGGTTCATAGGTCAGCCGGACGGGGTAATAGCCGCCGCTGCCGACGCTTTCAACGCAGCGCCCTTGTGCATCATACACATAGTCCACTGCGGTCTGGTCACCGTCCGACCAGCGTTTAATTAATCCCTGTGCATTGTATTCATAGAACAGGTGGAATTGTTGGGCACTGTCCGCTTCCGCCAGCCAGCCATTGTCGTGATAGTCATAGCGCACCATCACGTCATTGAGACCATTGTCGCTGCGGCGAATGTCGGTCAGTAATCCGTCTTCACGATACAGTAAGACCAGCGCCGGGCCGTCGCTGTGGGTGACCCGGTTTAGCTGGCCTTGCCCGTTGTAATGAAAATTAATGCTGTTATCGTTGCGGTCACGCAGGGCCGACAATTGCCAGCGCTGAGTGTCAGCGGTCGCTGAAATGCCCGGCTGGGTAAAGTATTTTCTGACCGGCTGATTGCGCTCAGTCAGCATAAAGCCCTGTTGATGGCGACTCAGCGTAAATTCCGGATGCTCCGGGTTGATACTGTGGTCAACGCTCCGGGGCAGGGCGAAGTGCAGGGAAGCGCCTTCCAGTGTCAGAACTTCTATTCGGTCACCAGTGACAATGACTGCCTCAGAAAAGTTGTCCAGCCAGTTTTCACCCAGCAGACCCCGCAATCCCGGTGACCAGCTGCGGGTGAAGGTCAGCGGTATCGTTTGCCCCAGTTCAAATTCGGTACGCTGGTCAAACAGGCTGCCGGTGGTCACGTCTATCGGGTCGCCTGTAAAGAATTTTTTGGTGGCCTGAGTAAAACGTTTCACCCCTTTATTGGCTTTAAAGGCCGCTTTGGCACACATCACTCTGCCTTTCAGGGCATGAGCAGCTTTTTTGGCGCCCAGTTTTGCCCCGGCCAGCACCGCCTGCCGGCCGGTTTTGGTCATCAGCTTACCGATGCCTTTGACCAACCCGCGTGTCGGAGGAACCAGAAATTCCACCGCCACCAGTAACGCCCGTTGCCAGCCGGAGAATTCTTCTTCAATCTCGAGATAAGTCCCCTGACCGGAGCCGATAAAGACGGTGCTCGCCCCGCCTTTGATGGCGGCACCACACACCAGTTTATCACCAACCCGCGCCGCCGGTTGGCCGTTGATAAACACCGACTCACTGCCTTGCGCTATCAACGGCGGAGCCGGGTGTTTGCTGCACGCCGCCATATCAACGGTGGCCCGTGCGGCGGGCATGCCTTCAATGATGACGTTACCGGAACCACTGCTCAACACTCCGTCCGGCGAACCGAAGCTGTCGACAAAGTTCGAGACGGCCGAACTGGCTGCGGCAATGGCATCGCTGGCCAGATAGGTTAATCCGCTGCCGGCCGCCGCCACCAGGAGGGTCGCTCCCAATCCCCCGGTGCCGGCTACCAGCAACCCCACTGCCCCGAAAATTGCGGCACCAATCAGGGCTCCGGCCACAGCCCCCATCAGGGCACCAAAGAAACTCTTATGTTGGATGGGGTCACCCTGACGTGCCGCCGCCGGCCCCCGGGCACCGCCACCGGGCGGCAAGGGCGGCCGGGCATGGGTGGCCCCGACCCGGGCAATCCGGGTAATAATTTCATCACCTAATCCCATATCGGCTTCTCCTTATGCCGCCTGAAAACTGCTCACCACCGCCAGTAAGGCGTCCCGCTGACCGCTGTTCATGGGCTGGGGGGACGTCAGGTTAAACGCCAGTAATTGGTGGCCCCGGATTTGCAGTACCACCGTCTGGTGCATTTCCCCTTCCGGACTCTGCCATTGGTAATCCAGTCGCCACGCCATGTCACCGCTGAGTTCCATTTGCAGCCGCTGATGCTCCTGATAGCCCGGCAGGTGGGTCACAAACTGCGTCAGTGTCTGTTCATAATAAGTCTCGCTGTCAGTGCCTGCCGGCACCGGCGTGCGGTTAATCACCAGATTGACGCCGCTGTCATCCGGCAGCACAAAGACGTGCATTGATTCATCGCGCCAGCCGGCGGGAATGTTTAAGCTACCTTCGTTCATCTGGTAAGGTTGTGTACTCATCATGTTTCCTTTTCGCTCTTTAGTTATCGCCGATATTCAGTCTGGGACCGAAAAATCCGCTTTAATCGGCTTCAGTCTTGTTATTGTTTTGTCTGCTATCAGTTCAGGGTGATGACATCTTTCCCGTTCACAGTGACGGTTTTACCGGTAATATGGATATTTCCGTCTGCATCAATCGAAATACTGCCTTTGGTGTTGCCGAGAGTGATGCCGCTTTCAGTGGACTGAATGGTGATTTGTCCTTTAACACTGAGGACACTGGTTTTTTCCACGGTGACCTGCCGTGTTCCGATGCTGCTCACTTCCATGCCGATAACTTCTTTATGGCGGTCAGCCCGCACGCTGATGGCCTGATTGTGCCCGACACTTTCGGTATGGTCGTGCATCACGCGGGTACTGCGGTCGTTGAGCACCGTGGTATCCATATCCTTCTGCGCGTGCATTGACAGTTTTTCACTGCCTTTCGAGTCTTCAAACAGCAGTTCGTTATACCCTTCCCCTTTATGGGTCTTGGAGCGGAACGCCATCTGGGTTTTGCTACCCGGCAAAGTCCCTGGGGGGATGTTGCTGGCATGGTAGGTACGTCCGGTGACTATCGGTTGATCGGGGTCGCCGTGCAGGAAATCCACGACGACTTCCTGGCCGATGCGCGGGATAGCGAGCATGCCCCAGCCCTGTCCGGCCCACGGCTGGCTGACGCGTATCCAGCAGGAGCTTTGGTCGTCGCTTTTGCCATAGCGATCCCACGGAAATTGCAGGCGCACGCGGCCGTATTGATCACAGAAGATTTCCTCCCCGGCCGGACCGACGACTTTGGCAATCTGCGGACCGTCAATGCTTGGTTTCGGTAGCGGAGTCGGCCGCCAGTGCTGGTTATGGCGGATGAAGCTGAACTGGCTGTGCAACGTGGTGCCGCTGCCGCCGGTAGCCGTTTCCAGGGCACCCGGTTGGTTGCCGGAGTGGCTTGCGCTCACGACTTGCCAGGGCTGGTTGAGATCCATCCGTGGGTGGTTGGTCAGAATGAACAGTTTCCCCGGTTGAATGGCAATCGCGTGACCGAGTCCCTGTCCGGTGATCGCATCGTTACGCAAGGCTTCCAGCCGATAGCGGGTAAACGCCTTGCCGTGGGCTTCGTCTTTAAATCGGCCCGGGTAATCGTAATGTTCGTAATACTGTTCCTGTAGCTGTTCGTCCTTCATCTGCTCCCGAAATTCCGCTGGCCACGCCGGATTTTTGAAGGTGTAGTCTTTTAGCTCAACCTGTGCCGGGCGCACCTGTGCACTGCTGGTGAAACTGGTCACCGACGGCTCTCCCGTGGTACTGTCTCCCTCCGGCTGGTAGGGCAGCATGATGCCCGGAGGCACCGAACCGGCATCATCCGCGAAGACCAGTGTGTTGCGCCCGTTACCGCATTCGAAGAAATAGAAGATGCCTTCTTCCGCCGTCAGCCGTTGCAGAAAGGCAAAGTCACTTTCCTGATATTGCACGCAGAATTCCCGTTCCGGGTGCGGATGACGCAGGCTGAAGACCACATCGCGGATACCGTGTTCTTTCAGGATAGTGGTGACAATGGTGGAGATGTCCTGCTGCTGAAAGATGCGTGAGTTCTGACGCAGGGTCGTGCGCCACAGGTCGGGGCGGATACTCATCTGGTAGGTGGTTTGGTGCAACCCGGTATTACCCTGTTCGAAGCGTGCCACCATGCCGGTGATGCTGCGTTGTTCAACGCCGTCCTGCAAAATGGTCAGGGTGGCGGCGCGATCCAGCACGGCCGGAAAGTTGATGGCGGGATCAGCGCTGGCCAGCCCGACACTCAGGCTGAAGGGGTGGGAAAACCCTTCCGTTAGGGTGAAGTCAGTGACAACAAAGGTTTCCGGAGCCAACCCCCCCGCCGTTAGGGTAAATTGCAGGCCACTCGGGGTAGACCCTCCCATTAGCTGTTGCCCGGCTTTTTGCAGTGCCTTGGCGGCCCCGCTGTGCCCGGCCGCCGCTTGTTGAGCGAGGCCCTGACCGCCAAGTGGGCCGGCAAAACCACCGGGTTTCGTCAGGCTGCTTTTATCCATCATGCCAGTGTTACCGGCTCCACCCAGTACGCCTGTTGCTTGTTTCACCAAGCCTGCTGCCTGCTTGCCTTTGTCTAACAAGGATTGCCCCTGTTGCAACTTCGTCAGGTGTTTTTTTATCGACATTGTTTCGTTTTCCTTATTTGTATTTGTTGTCCTCAATACCGTTTTCCACAGGGGATTTTTTAAATTCACATAACCTAGCGTCCGAGTGGGTATTCTCGGTATCTCGGCAGAAAAATCAGGTTATTCATGCACGTCCTTTTTGCTTATTATGATGGGGTGATGATAATTTTATCGGCATGTTTTTTATTCTGTTTATGACAAATGCTGTCAGGGGACAAATCCAGCCTGTTATTTTATCGGCATAAGCATGAATTTAATGAATGTAATGCCTATTTTACCCACATTTGAGAAAAATCTGAGTCAGTCGGTGCGTTTATTTTTCATTGGCAGAAAATCAATTAAACGCTGACTTTTGCCGTGGCTTTCTTCACGCTGCTTTGATGTTTTGTGGCATGGAAAGGACACGATGAAAAAAACGGGTTTACTGTTCCTGATAGGTTGTATGGTGTCTTTGTCTTCAGGAGCCAAAACGGTGGTGTACACTGACCGTCAGCATCCACCGGTGAATCTGACGCCGAACAGCCAGGTAGTCTGGCTGGATGCGGCTGAACAGTATCAGAAAAAAATCTTCCCTCAACTTTCCACTGATCCCCAGCAGGCAACTCTTCAGGCACAGGCTGTACTGCAATCGCCTCAATGGCGTCAGCAGGAACAAGCGCTTATCACTGCCTACCGTAATGTGGTTGAGGCCTGGCAGCTGGGGGTACGTCAGTACCCGGCGGTGGTCTTTAATGGCCGTGACGTGGTGTATGGCACTGCAGATGTGGCTCAAGCGACGGCGCTCAGGGAGCAACACCAACCATGAACCCGTTACGCGTTGCTTTTCCTGTGCTCATCACGCTGGTTACGGCGTTTGCGCCGGCCACACAAGCCGCCATCAATACCGCCCAAATTGTGGCAAGCAGTTTCTCACCCGCCTGCATTCAGTGGCGGGTCAGCGGTATTTGCTACTGGCTGTTCTGTTCGTGGCATGGTTGCTCGGTAAAAACGTCGGTCAAAGTGACTCATTTCCTGCCACAGACGGTGGTCGCCACCTATCATTCGCCCGGCGGCAACCCGTGGTCTGAGATGGCGCAAATCAGCGCCTTATCCGGCGGGCTGGAAAATACGGTGACCAGTGCCTTATCTAACCTCGCTACCGGTGGTGGCAATCATAATATTCAGATTGCTGGGAAGCACAGTACTCATCTGCGTTTCAAATACGCCGATGCCATCGGGCATCCCGCTACCACTCTGATAGGCGGGCAAATTCCGGGTTATTCCTGCAAAAGTGCAGCGACGCCCCTGATGCCTTATTTCCTCAGCACGCTGGATACCATGGCGTGGCGCAGCGGGTTGCCGGAGTCGTTTTATCCGGAAGCCCTTATCCCTGGTCAGCGGGAACTGGGTAGCCAGATGCGTGGCATTATGTGGGGCAATCTCTACCCGCGTGCCGGTTTTGTGACGCAGGTGGATGATGATAAAGCCTCTGCTGTAGTGGCGCAACGGGTGGCCGACATCATTACCCGTACCGGGCAGCCCCATGTCTATCAGCCGCTGACCGGGCAACGCCGTGACGGCTACTGGCCACCGCCGCCGGTGACGGAAAATACCGGCACGAAAAATCATCAGTGGCAGCGGTTATCGCCACAATTAAGTCAGTCTTGTGCGGTGTTTCCGGATGGCAGCCATACCGCCGCGACAGACGGTAATCAGGCTTATGCCTTGTGGCAGCCCTACAGCTGCTGCAAACAACGCGGGCAGCGTTTTCTCAGCAGTACGGATATTTGAATCAGGAGGTTGGATGACGACAAGAAACGCCGTATGGCTGGTCGTGGGCGCAATGATGCTGGCCCCGATGCAATCCCATGCCACCGGGCTGTCCCTCACATTACCGCAGGTGAACCGAAGTGCGCTGGGCTATGGCGCAGAGGCCAGCGGGGCGGTTTCCGATACACTGTTTTATACGCTGGGTGGCGGCTCGGTGATTTCTGAGCCGGCCAGTCGTGGTGGTTCAACCATGCTGGCCGGTTTGGAGCTGGGTTGGAGTTCGGATTTGATGTGCGGCAATTTCGACCTGAAAACCACGATCAGCAATCAGCTTAACGGTATCACGGCGGGGTTTAAGAACCTGATGAGTGATGTGGTTCAGGGGGCCACCGGAGCGGTTGCCAGCCTCCCCGCCATGATAATTCAGCGGGCCAATCCGGGGCTGTATGACATGCTGACCAACGGGGTATTGCAGGCTAATGTGGCGTTTGATAAAGCCCAGTTCAATTGTCAGAACATGGCGAAGAGAATGATGGATTTTGCACAGAACAATAAGTGGAGCCAATCGGCGGCGTTGCAGGAGTACAAAAATCAGGTCAACGGCGGGGATGGCGATGCGGTGCGTGTCAATAATGCCGGCACCAAAGCGACCGGTGCCGGCGGGCACGCGTGGATTGGCGGGCAACGACAGGGCGGGAAGGGGCAGGCTGCCATTCGTCCGACCCGTGATTTAGCCAGTGCCGGCTTTAATATGATGAATCAGTTGCCGGTACTCAGCCAGTCAACGGTCAGCACCTTCAATTGCGAGGGCAGTGCCTGCCGTAAATTCAGAACAGCACGGGAAGCGGCCGAAGCGGTGGTCAGTGTGCTGGGTGACCGGGCCATCCGAACCTGCGCGCAAGCCACAGAGTGCACCAGTGGAGGCGAACAACACCAGCCGGGGACGACGGTCGCGGGAACGGGGTTTGCCCCGATGCTGGAAGCCCATACCAAAACAAACACTGAACAACTGGTGAAACTGGTCAGCGGCACGGAGAAACCCACGCGGGCGAATCTCACCAAACTGAAAACCGGCAGTCTGGCCGTAACACAGGGTGTGATCCAGGCGTTGCAGCGTGATCCCGATAGGGCTGCACTGACTGCGCGTCTGGCGGGGGAGCTGGCGATGAGTGAGACCATTGAAACCGCGTTACTGATGCGCCGAATGCTGATCACCGGCATGTCCGAACCCAATGCGGCCGCACAATCGGAAGCGCTGGCAGAAGGCGACCGCCGGATTGCCGCCCTGGACAGGGAAATCAATGCGCTGAAAAATGAAATGGAACTGAAACAGGCGCTGTCCCGAAATTCCATTCTGACCATTATTGAGCGTGATACCCAGCGCATTCACGCTCACCCGCAAAAACAGGTCGCGGACAGTCAGGATGCCCGTTTTTATCAGCTGGAAGCCCCCAACCGTGAGCGCGGGTAAGTTCGATGATGGCAGAGAAACGTGCAAGATTAAAACGAGGCATCGGATTATCACTGATTATCGCTTTGGCGATGGTGGTGACGTTAGGAA
>NZ_FORG01000033.1 GCF_900113945.1 Xenorhabdus mauleonii | reverse complement strand
GCTGATTCTTTCTTTTGTCTGCGACCGTCCGGCTCTGGCGTGGCGGTCAGCCCGTTAACGGCAACGGCGGCTGTTCAGGGGGCGCAAGCGCGGGTCTTGCGTTTCCCGATACGTCCCCCCGCTTTATCGGCAAATCGGCGTTGATGCTCTTTGGGACTTTCGTGGGTTGCCTTACATGCCCTGACGGGCATTTAAAAATCCTTTTTCCTTTGCTGCGCTGGCGAATGCCAGCAAGTGCAGCGTGGCGGTTTAAGTTATCCTCGGGATGATTTTTTTGAGCAGAACAAGTCAGCCCTGAAAAGCTGGCTTGTTCGTCGCGCACGGGTAGGCGATAGCGGAGCGCAGCCGTACCCGCAAAAAATTCAGACGGTGGGTAACTTGGTTTTTCTTTTCGGGTTCAATACCCGAAAAGAAAAACAGGGGCGGTTAAGCCCCTGCGAAGTGTATTTTCAAACCTAATGCTTTAGATATTTTTGAAATCGTTTTAAAAGATGGGTTTCCTGTTCCGGAAAGAGCTTTATAAATTCCCTCACGGCTCATTCCTGTTTCTTTTGAAAGTTGGCTGATATTTCTTGCTCTGGCAATATTTCCCAGTGCTGCTAAAAAGTAGCTTTCATCATCTTCATCCAGAGCGGCATTGAGATATGCCTGAATATCTTCTTCATCCTCTAGGTAATCGACTACATCGAATAATTCTGGTTTTGTTTTCATTTCAGAACCCCCATTTTTTCGCTATCTGTTTTGCTTTTTTTATGTCTGCTTGTTGTGTTGTTTTATCACCACCACAAAGCAATAAAATAATTTCATTGTTTCGGTTGGCAAAATAAACTCTGTAACCCTTGCCCTGATGAATTCTTAACTCTGAATATCCATCACCTATCGGCTCAACATCTCCATAATTTCCCTCTTTCATCCGCTCAATCCGTGTTAAAATTTTTGCTTTGGCTATTTTATCTTTTAATCCTTTAAGCCATTTTTTAACTTCTTCTGTTTGCCTGATTTCAATCATTGCATGATCTCCCTCTGATACTGTTAATTATAGTTAACACACCTCATATTGTCAACTGTGGTTATCATGTTTTTTTTAAAAAAAAGGGGCTTTATTTTGCCCCTGTGATTATTTTTTTATCAATGAGTTTGTTTCAGTCGTTCCGTTCTCATCACTTCTAAAAATTTCTCAAGATCTTTTGCGGTCATGATAGGGAATGTTCCGCCTTTTCCCTTTCCAAATGCTCTTGCAACTGCTATCATTTTTTCGGACATTTTAAATTCTCTTTCGTTGATTTAATGTGTTCGCTGTTAAGGGGGGGCAACCCCTTAACAGCGCCTAGCGTTGTTTTAGTTGTCTACCTCCTTCCAATCTACGGTTAAATAGTCACCGCTTCGGCGGGCTTTTAGTATCTCAATTAACTCTATTTAGTATCTCAATTAACTCTAATGTGTTTTTAACTTCAATCGGTAATGTTTCGACAAAAATCACCTCCCCGTTTACGTTGTACGCTGACATAATAAACTTAATTTTTTTCGGTTCGGTGAATAAATCGTATTGAGTGACACTCATTAACAATGCGTTATTAAATTTAATGAACTTTTCTACAACCCGTGATTCTGATTTTTCTACAATCACATATTCTTTACTATCCGTGAACATTCTTTCATTGTCGCAGACTTCAAAAAAATCTAATTTAACAAGATACATTTTCATTTTACTGTCTCCTATTGAATGCCAGTGTTGCTACTGGCATTTATTAGATTAGTTTTATTTTTTCTAACTCATATATTCTATTAATAATTTTTTAAATTGCTTATAGTGCTTTGCTTCTTCTGTAATTTTATATTGAAACTTATTTGTTTTTTCCATGGAATCAGATAAAATATAATGATAATTAAAATTCATTTTTTCTTGGAATTTTACTTTTTTAACAAAAGATAGAAATTCTTTTATGGACTCAAAGCGATAAACATCAGGTTCATCATCCGGATTTTTTTTGCTTATTTCTGCAAATAAAACTGTGTATTTTTTCATTAAATTATACCTCTTGTATCTGGAGTTGTTTCTTTGTATATTCAAAGTCGATATAAAATGTATAATTTGCTTTATAAAATTCTATGGCTGCATCTTCCAGAGTAATAAGACCTGCTTCAAAATCTTTTTTTACTGATTCTGAAAAACTAGGGATATTAAACGCTTTTTTGATATTTTTTGTTTTCATTTTAAATCTCCTGCCCGTTTGGGCTATTGTGGTCGGGGCATTTCCCCTCTCGATGTAATAATAATACGCCTTATTGGACGTATAAGCAATACTTTCCTATCCTTTTTTTGATGAATATCACACTTTAAAAAATATTTAACTTATTGATTTTATGCGCCTTTGGCGCATGTAAGGCAACAACTCGGAGTCAAAAAGAACACCAACGCCGATTTGCCGATAAAGAGGGGGGACGTATCGGGAAACGCAAGACCCGCGCTTGCGCCCCCTGAACAGCCGCCGTTGCCGTTAACGGGCTGACCGCCACGCCAGAGCCGGACGGTCGCAGACAAAAGAAAGAATCAGCCACACCCGAACAAAGAGCAGCGCAAGCGATTAGCTTGCAATTTCCTTATTTCTTTTTTCCAGCACAAAATCAGGATGCTCACCAGCCAATAACAGCAAGTATTCAAAATCAAAATTTGATAACTTCTGACTGCTTTGCGTCCCGTCCTCCTCTTTTTTTTGCCAAGTTCTGATCCCTACCCCGTACCTTTCTGCCATTTCCTTTTGTGTTAAACCTGTTTTTAATCTCAACGCTTTTATATTTTTTGCATTATTTTCCATTTTTAAAAAACTCCCCTATAAGCAATTCAATTGTGGCTTTATCATCTGCCCTCAGCCCGTTTAATGAATAATCTAAGTTGTAAAGTTGGTCATGCGTTAATAACAAATCACTTAATGTTACTTTGGTTGTTTTATGCCCGTCTTTAACTAAATGAGTCGCTCTCGCCTTGATTTTTTTAATAAGACGATAACTATCGTTATTCTCTCTGCTTAAATAATAAGTTACATCACCTTTGTTTTTTCTTATGGTTTTCATATTGAGATCACTCTTTATATCTTAGATAGTATTAATAATACCTGTTAATTTGACTAATTGCTCAACGGTCAACCCTTGCACTGTCAGCCCGTACCCGTCAAACCGTTTAGTTATATCCCCCCGTAAATCATTATCCGCCCGAAAGCCCGTAAAAGCGTTGTAATGGCTTTCCAGCTTCACCAGACGGGACAGCATACCCTTAATGATTTTATCCTGCTCCCGCGCGTCCTGATGTGATTTTTCAATCTCTCGCGCTTTTATCAGTTCTTCCCGTACACAGCATAAAATTTTCCGCGTGATGGTCTGTGCAATTGCATCGGGTTTTCTGTCCGATGCTACAGTACATTTAAAATACGTCCCGCGATACAATCGGGAATCAACAAATCCCGTTAACACTAACCGCCCTTGCTCCTGCCTGACGATAATGATAAACCCTCTAAAATCGGGGGATGTCAGCTTGATACGATATTGACAATCGTCCAGCAGATTAACGCGCCAGTTTCCGCCTAACATACGGCACACCACCTCAAAAACGGGTCTGTATTGATCAAAAAAAGTCGGTTTTTCGTTCATGGCTCTGTACTCGTGCATAGCTTAATATAATTTTTTAGGCGGGTTCGATACCCGCCATAAAAAACAGGCTTAGATATCACTTAACAGGTGGTTTCGACGGACGTTATATAAAAACTCTGCGAGTTCTAATTCTTCTTTGCTGCCTTTTTCAAAGTTAGAGCATTTAATTTCTTTTTTGCCGTTAAACTCAATCCAGCAAATTTCAGTGCTGTTTTTGATTAAAAAATAACGGTAACAATCACCAAATTTTAAAATATCAGTAATTTTCATGTTCATATTAAAACTCCTTTGAATACCTGATTCAGGGGCTTTCGCCCCTGTCGTAATAGGTTAAGCGCGGCTTTCGATCTGTCTGCTTCCTTTGGCTTTGTATGCGCCTGTCGTGCCATACATGGCGCGGATTTCGTCCATGCTGTGCGATTTGCGGTTGCCGTGCGCCTTGTATTCTTCGGGACGGAAAAACCACATTTTCTTTTGGTTCGCCCATTTACAGCCCATTGCTTTCAGAGCTTCTTTGTGTGGTTTGGTGTCACCGCTGATCCAAATCCAGTTGCCGGTAACTTCAAAAATCACACCAGAAAGCGCATGTAATGCATTTAAGGCGTTTTCGAGTTCTTCCCCGTAGTTGTAATGCGCTGTTGCTTCTTCACTCTGAAACGCATTAATTTTGTCCATATTTTGCATAAGAAAATCATAGGCACAATTGACAGCTTTCATCATTTCAGCGGCTACGGGGTTGCCCTGATTACGGTCAGGATGGAATTTTAAGGACGCTTTTTTGTAAGCTGTTTTGATGTCTTGCTCGGTGAGTTCGCCAAATAAACCGAAAACGTTTAAGGCTTGCTGAATATTCATTTTTTTATCTCCTGCCCGTTTGGGCTATTGTGTTCAGGGCGTTTCCCCTCTCGATGTAATAATAATACGCCTTATTGGGCGTATAGGCAATGCTTTTTTGCCTTTTTTTTGATAAAAATCACACTTTAAAATAATTTAACACATTGATTTTTAACTAATTAAATATTTATATCTGTAATTGAAAAAATGCGATATAGCCCCCCTTTATTCTGTTAAGCCGTGAGCGTAGCGAACCAAAGAGAACGAACAGAAACGCATCTCAGTAGTTTAATGGTCGAAGACGATAGAATCTTGCAACAACTCAAAAAAACGTCTCACAATCGTTTTGACGCTGTTTAAAGAGCTTTAAAAATACAAACCCTGAAAGACAGAACAGCGAGAGACACGCAAAACTTGTTTTGTGGGTCGGGGTCGCTGTTGGACAAACGAGCGGAGCGGAGTGCGTCAGTTAATGACTGAGTAGGTCAAAATTTAATCAGATCTTGTAAAAGGGGATTGTGTGGTTGTTTGGGCGCTTTTCAACGCAAGGCAAACAAAGTTATCCACAAGTTCTGTGCATTGTTTTAACTTCTTTTTTCTTTCTTTTCTTAAAAACTTAAAAACTTAGTCAGTGTGTATGCATTTGATTATTTGAGAAAAAATTAGCTAATCATGAGAGGTTTTTGGGTCAAACATGAGAGGTTTTTGGGTCAAACATGAGAGGTTTTTGGGTTAAGCATGAGAGATTTTTGGGGTAAACATGAGAGGTTTTTGGGTCAAACATGAGAGGTTTTTGGGTTGAATTAACAGTTTCAAACAGTTTTTTATTGGGGAAATGTTAATTGAATTATAATTAACCCTTGATTTAAAAATGGTTGTCTTGTGATGATCTGTGACATAGATATAAACATGAGAAAGTTTTGTGATGCCATGAGATTTTTTTTATTGATTTCTCATGTTATGGTTGTATGATGAGTATATGCAAGGTTGATTTAAAAATGAGAGTAACGATGAATAAAAAATCACTATCTCGGTTAACTAAAGTCAGACATAGAAATGATTTGAATTTAACTCTTTCTGCATTGCCAATAGTTGCAAAAAAAGTTTTATTTTTAGCCATGAGTCAAATAAATTCAAAAAACGAATTTGATGATGATCACATATTTTATGTAAGTGCTAGTGATTATGTTCAATGGGCTAATGTTAAAGCAAATGCAGCATACGCAGCTTTAAAAGAGGGGGCTGCTATTTTGGATAGTGTATTATTAAAGCTAAATAATGAGGATATTTTAAATCTTAAAAATGAGTTAAAGCTACCTTTTACAAAAAAAAATATTCCAGATTCAATGAACCTGAGTTTGACAGAGTTTTCTGTTTATTATAACGATGAGGGGCGAATTGGAATTAAATTTACAAATTCAGCAAAAAGATTTTTATGTAATTTGGTAGGTGTAGAAAAAAAATATACTACACAAGTTTTATTGTCTGTTGTAAGTTTATCTAGCGTTAATGCTGCATCTTTATATCAGTTAATTAGAAAACATTATAGTGCTAATTCTAGGTTAGGTTTTTTTGATATTTCAATTGATGAATTAAAAGATGAATTAAATCTTTATTCAATTGATGAAGATGGTAATAAAGAATATAAATACCCTGATTTTCCTATTTTCAAAAGAGATGTTTTAAATAAATCAGTTAAGGAAATAATTAAATTAACAGAAGTTAAAAACTTAAAGTTTGAGGTTTCGGGAAAACTCGGAAGAAAAGTTGACCGTTTGAAATTTAGTTATTCTTTAGATTCAGTTAATTTAACTGATGATGAACGTGAGTTTTTAGATATGTTTGATAAAAACTTTTCATCTTAGATATGAGGTGTAGCTATGGCAAAGATTTATCATTTTCCACAAGGAAAAGAAAAAAATAAAATTAAAAAGCAAATTAAAAAAATTAAAGGTGCTTCTGTTGTAAAGAGGCGAAAAGAAACAGCACTAAGTGCGCTGAAAAAAATTTTTTTCTTTATTCGTGTATTTATTGGTGTGTCTTGTGATGTGATTTTTTCTATGATTGTTGGTTTATGTAGAGGTGTTATTTATCTGACCGTTATTTTGGGTGGATTTTTCCTGATTATCAAATACAACACTAACGGTGGTGTGTGGGACGGGAGTATGTGGTTTGTTATCCTTATGCTCGTATTAGGGTCTTTGGGCGATGTGAGTGAGTGGTGTTTATTCCAGAGATTGATGGGAACATATTCATTTAAAAATAGATAAAACAATTAGATGGTTTTTATATGTGTGTTTTTTATGCTACCTCTTGACTAAGGGGCACATGTGCCCTATTGTGTTTATAGACTACAACTACAAGGGGGTAACATGGAAATCATTAAAGTATTTCAACATGGCGTTGAACTAGGAACTCTTCCATCTGATGATTATCAGAAAATCAGAAATGAAGTTAGTCAGGATAAACGGGCATCATTGATGCAATATGTTGTTTATATAATAGCATTCATCAGATATTTATTTTCAATAGCAAAAACAGCTATTATTTTTACAGCAGGGTTAATATTTTATTTATTTTTATTTGAATATCAAGGTTTAACAAATGATCTTTTAACTCTTGAGTCGTCTAGAATTTCGACATATATTTATAACTTCTTCCTTTTTTTTGTTTTAATTTCTGTAGCTGTTTACTCTTTGCCATTTATTGTTTCTCCCACTAAATTCTTTAAATCATTAGGTTATTACAATGTAAAAGAAGAAAAAATTTCAGAGAGGTTACGGCTATTGTTTGAAAGTCCTGTGGCTGGCTCTGTTTATGTGAAGAAAGTTAATGAACAATAGAGAAATTATGCTCCGTCTCATGCGTGAACATCAAATTACACAAAAAAAAGCAGCAGAATTAATCTGCATACAAACAATGCGTCCCTGTTCTGTCAGGGCGATAAAATCATGGGTTAATGATCCGGATAAACCAAGTTCACGTACTTGCCCTGATTGGGCTGTAAAGGCGTTAACAATGGCGTTAGAAAAAGAGTAGTTTATAACGCAGGTAGTGAAAGCGGACACTTTTACTACCTGCTAATCACAACAACCTGTTAGAGAGGTTATCATGACTGGTCATAATCATATTGATCCGCACTATTTAGATCAAATTTTTCCTGAAAACAATCTCACCACTGCCCAAAAGCATGATGCACTACTTTATGCTATGGGATCTTCTATCGCAGAGCTTGCGAGACTCAACAATCGTCACCCTGATACGGTGAGAAAAAGACTGAATGATACAACTGTTTTAATTTCAGGCTGCTCAGAAATTAAAATTTTGAGGTCGGTCACATTAATAAGAATCTTTAACTTATTACTGAACAAAATTTGAGTTTTTCAGACAATAACACCCGCTTTTAGGGTGTTATTTGCCTTAAATCTCGTTGTAGAATGACTTACATAATTCAATTATGTTTAATTATTTCTTATCAACGGGTGAGTAATTTAATGGCAAAACCTATCGTAGAAAAAAATTATGTCAGTGTCAGGTTGGACTTACCTAGCAACCTAAATGATTGGGTAAATGCTGAAAGCCAAAAAATCAGCCGTTCAAAGCGGAATTTCCTGATGCTACTAATTGAGAGGGAGTATAAGAAATCTCTGTCTGGAAATACGCATAAAGGTGAAGGACAGAAATGATTAAAGAAACGTTACTCTCATTAGCTTTGCAATGTGCCCCGTCAGTGCATACTGATACGGTGATAGATATTGCAAAAACGGAAAGCGGATTCAATCCGTTTGCCATTGCGGAGATCGTAACGAAAGATAAAATCATTAGTCATTTGCCGAAATCAAAAAATGAAGCACTGGAAATTATCGAAAGGCTGGAAACAAACAACGGACGATTTTCAGTTGGTCTGATGCAAATCTACTCCGGAAATTTTAAAGGGTATAACGTTACCGCAGAGGAAATGTTGAACCCGTGCAGTAATCTTAAAATAGCAGAAAAAATTCTGGTAGATTGCTTTCAACGTGGAGGAAATTTAAAGAACGCATTAAGTTGTTATTACTCCGGTAATTTTGAAACAGGACACAAAAAAGAAACAGCATTTAATAATACCAGTTATATAGAGAGGATAGGAGGGCAGCCTATTGAAAGAACAAAAACAACGGTAGTTGTTCCAAGCACAAAAACAATTAAACAAGCGAATACAACACAGGGAAATGGAAATAAAACAAGTTTAAGGCACACCTCATCAATAATATATCCTGAATATATTATTCGAGGTCAGGTAACAATGCATTTGCAAAAGGTGAATGATGAACAGTAAAAAAATATTTGCACTTTTCATGATGGTTTTTATGGGGCTGTTTATGGTTGAACCCGCTCTTGCCGCAGGGGTTGATACTGCATCAACAGGGATTCTCCAAAAATGGATTGATTGGTTAGTCGGGATTCGGGGAGCCGCTATTACACTGGCAGTAATTGCAGGGGCATTGATTATACTGTTTGCCCGTAAATATATCGGTTTTCTGTGGGGGATTGGTTTTGCTATTTTCCTCTTTGTGATTGCCCCTTACGTGAAAGACTGGCTGTAATTTAAAAATGAGGGCGGATTTATGAGTGTTGTTTTTAAAGGATTAACCCGCCCCGCTTTAATTCGGGGCTTAGGTGTACCGCTGTACCCGTTTTTATTCATGATTATGGTGGTCGTCGTTATCGCAGCAAACACAAGCGATTATATGTATTTTTTAATTCCGGTCGGTTGGTTCTTGATTAAAAAAATGACGGAAATTGATGATCGGGTGTTTGATTTGTTGTATTTGCGTTATCGAGTGAGTGGTCATCCGGTCAGTAATCAGAAATATGATGCTGTACACTATTCAGGAAACACATACGATAAGGTCGATATATCAAAACTGGAAAAAATGATGAAACTAAATCACCAAACCCCGATTGAAGATATGATCCCATTTTCTACACATATAACAGATAAGTTGGTATGCACTCGTAAGCAGGATTTAATTGCTACTTGGGAAATTGACGGGGCTTATTTTGAATGTCAGGCTGAGGATGAGCTAGATCGTTTAACAGATCGTTTGAATACGCTCATTCGTAGTTTTGAGGATAAAGCTGTAACTTTTTATACTCACCGGATAAGAACGAAAAGTAAAATAGAAAAGAACTTCCGTTCTCTTGTCCCTTTTGCTAACAGAGTAATGAATGATTACTATGACTCTTTAAGTCAGGAATGTTTTTATAAAAATCGTCTTTTTATCTCTTTATGTTATAAGCCGTTAACGGCAGATGAGAAGTTAACGTTTCTTTTTTCCAAAAATAAAAAAGAGAAAGAAAAACAAAACAAAAAAATATTAACAGAATCGATAGCTGTCATGAATGATATGACAGGAAGATTAGATAACTATCTTGAGCAGTTTAATGCAACTCGTTTAGGTGTGTATGAAGAAAAAAACAGAGTGTTTTCTTCTCAGCTATCTTTATTCCAGTATCTTTTAACAGGGAAATGGCAAAAAATAGCCATCACTAATAGCCCATTTTATAATTCATTGGGTGGGAAAGATGTTTTCTTCGGTAGTGATTCAGGTCAGTTATCCGCCGGAAGTGATGCGCGTTATTTCCGTATTATTGAGATAAAGGATTATTTTCAACATACCGAATCCGGTATTTTTGATGCGCTGATGTATGTTCCTGTGGAATATATTATGACCAGTAGCTTTACCATTTTAAGGAAAAAAGAATCAACAAAAAGATTAGATGATCAGTTAGATAAATTGGTTATTGCTAATGATGCAGCAGTCACACAACAAAATCAGCTTATTGTGGGAACTGATATGTTAGCCAGTGGATTGATTGCATTTGGTAATGCCAGTTTTTCATTGTTAGTTTATGCGGATTCACCGGAAGAATTAATAAAAAATAGCAATATGGTTGCAAATATCTTACAGGATTTAGGATTGGTTGTGACATATTCAGGTTTATCTTTAGGAGCGGCTTATTTTGCTCAGTTACCTGCTAATTATACACTGCGTCCTCGCCTGTCGATGATAAGCAGCCTGAATTTTGTGGAAATGGAATCATTTCATAATTTCTTTTCAGGAAAAGAAAAAAATAACTCATGGGGCGATGCGTTAATCACTCTTAAAGGATCAGGTAATGATGTGTACCACATGAATTACCACATGACCCGTGAGGGTGTTAATGATTTTGGTAAGAACCCGCCGCTGGCTCATACTGAGATATTAGGCGCATCAGGGGGAGGGAAAACGGTCTTGATGATGGCTCATGCGTTAGCTGCACAACAATATGGAATGGCTGATTCATTTCCTGATAACCGGAAAATAAAAAAACTAACCACTGTTTTTTTTGATAAAGACCGTGCGGGAGAAGTAGCCATAAGAGCTATGGGCGGTGAATATTTTAAAATTAAAAGTGGTGAACCTACAGGCTGGAATCCATTTCAGTTAGCCCCGACAAAACGCAACATTGCCTTTTTAAAAGAACTGGTAAGAATTTTGTGTACTGTAAATGGCGGAGAACTGGACGATCATCAATTACAGTTAATTTCAGATGCTGTAGAACGCTTAATGCAACGGGATAACCGTACATATGGTATCAGTAAACTAATTCCTTTAATTATGGAGGACAGAGACGGAACAACGTTAAAAACGGGATTAAAAGTCCGGCTGAATGCATGGGCGAAAGATGGGGAGTTTGGTTGGGTATTCGATAATGAAAATGAAACTTTTGATATAAATGAGAAATCTGTATTTGGGGTAGACGGCACGGAATTTTTAGACGACAAAGTCACCTCACAGGTGATCCCATTCTACCTTATTTATAAGGTTGCATCATTAGCCGATGGTCGTCGCCTGTTAATATATATGGATGAGTTTCATCAGTGGCTTGTTAATGAAAGTATGCAAAAAAGTATTTATAACATACTGAAAACAGGTAGGAAACTGGATATGGTGCTTGTTTTTGCTACTCAATCACCTGATGAACTTATTAAAACGCCAATAGCTGCCGCTGTCAGGGAACAATGTGCCACACATATTTATTTGTCTAACCCTAAAGCTACCCGTGAGGATTACGTTAACGGCTTACAGGTCAGTGAATTGTATTTTGACATTATTAAAAATATTGACCCGCTTTCCCGTATGCACTTAGTGGTCAAAAACCCACAACGCAAAGGCGATAAAACGGAGTTTGCTGCATTTGCAAAACTCGATTTAGGTCAGGCAGCAAAATATTTACCAATATTAAGTGCATCTAGTGATCAGATGGTGATTTTTGATGAAATTTATCAAGAGGGCATGAAACCGGAAGAATGGATTGATGTGTACTTAAATCAGGTCAATAAAATATCACATTAAGGGGCTGGAAGATGAAAAAAACAGTATTTCCGTTATTTGTTGCTCTGTCATTGTTTGGGGTAGCTCATTTAGGGTTCGCAGCGGGGATTCCGGTTGTTGATGCTACAGCAATTGCTGATCGTCTGAAACAAGATGTTAAAACGGCTGCACAATGGACTAAAGAGGCTGCTCAGTGGACTAAAGAGTTAAAAGCCTATCAGGATGAACTGCTATCAAAAACGGGTATCCGTGATGTTCAGGGCTTGATTCAGGATGCAAAGGAGATAGCTGGAGATTTAACTGATATCTACAATGAGGGAACTGCGTTCTACGATAATTATATTGAAAATCCAACAGGGATTCTGTCAGAAAAAGCACAGGCATTACTTGATAAATACAAGGTCGGAGAAATGTGTGTGAAACAAGGGTTTTCCGGCGATCTGATTAAAGGATGTGAGGCGCGGGTTTTATCAGATTTAGCCAGTGTAGCTTATGGCGAAAACTTGCAGGAAAATATAAATAAAGACAATAAGAAAATGAAAGGGCTGATTGATCAGGTGAAATCAGCTACAGATCCAAAATCAACGGCTGATGCAGCTAATGCGATTGCTCTTGAACAACTGAAATTTGAAAAAATGAAATTCCAGTATGAAATGTATCGCGATAAACAGGCTCAACTTTCTAAATATAAAGAGGAAATGGTACAGGCGGAATTTAAACGCCAACAATTACAGGTGACCATTCCTGATTATCGTAAAGCCTATAAATCTATGCAGTTTAACGACTTTAACAATTAATAGGATAACGCCATGAAAAACGCTTTATTTGTTGCTGTGATGGTTATCGGGATGGTTACTTTGTCTGGTTGTAAAGAAGAAACAAAGTCTTATGGGTGGTATCTGGATAATAAAGAGGATGCTTATCGGGTACATGAGAAATGTCAAAAATCAGGGGAGGGTTCTGATAACTGCGAAAATGCTCGCAGGGCATATAACGCCCATGAAGATGCCAGAAAATGGGGATATTCTTTAAAATAAGGGTGAATTATGGCAACCACACAAGATGCAATAGATTCTTATTGGGGAACCGGACTCAGCGGTGGGAGCGCAAACTTTGTTGTGCCAAATAAACCGCCGCTAGAGGGACAGCCAGCCCAATATGACAGCAACTTTTTTCAGACTGCCCATGAGATTATTACCGATATCTTGAAATCGTCCACACAGGGCAAAATGGGCGAATTTATTGATATCGCCTATTCTCTCGGTAAGTTCGGAGTTCAGGCGTATATCCTCTGGTATATCTATACTATCCTTGCGGGAAAACAGCAAAAAACCGTTCCGGTTCAGGATTTTATCTGGAATGTTGTTAGGTTTACTGTGATATTGCTGTTTGTCCGTAACGTGGACGGCTGGCTGGACACGTCTATTTCATCCATTTACGGGCTGAAAAACCTGTTTGCAGGGGGAGACATTTATGTCTGGTTGGATCAGCTTTGGGTTAAAACTGTGCAAACAGCAGGCAAAATATACCATTTAGACAAGTCCACTTATGTACCTGCGGCGGGGGCACTTGGCGCATTATTTACCTATTTAGGCGGGTTAGTTGCCCTGATGTGTGCCGCCCTGACGTTCTTTGCGGCGGAAGTGACCCTGATGTTACTTACCATCACTGCACCCCTGTTTATTATGTGTCTGATGTTCGGTTTTCTACGCCAGATGTTTAACAGTTGGTTGCAGATGATTTTCAGTGCTCTGCTTATTTTTCTGTTCGGTGGTTTGGCTCTACGGGCGGGAACGTGGTATCTGAACACGATACTGACGACCAACATTGCTACTGCGAGTGAACAGAACCTGATTTATATGGGTGCGAGTGCGCTGGCAGGCGGGATTTTTATGGCGTTTGTTATCTGGCAGGCAAAAACCTATGCCTCACAGATTGCCGGAGTCGGGGCTGAGGGCGCATTGCAGGGAGCGGCTGCTATGGGGCTTGCCGCAGGCGGTTTTGGTATGGGACGCATGGCTTTAGGCGGTTTACGAATGGGGAAAAACGCAAGCTCTGGTTTGGGACGGGGACTTGTCGGGCAATCCGGCGGGTTTGGTAAATCGGAAGGCTTTTCCGGTAAAGCAGGGAATGTGACCGGACAGGCGACACGCCGGATCGGAAAAGAGGTTGCGGCGATTTATAAAAAACGGTTTGGGGGATGAATCATGAAAAAGTTTCTGTTTCTGATTATTGTCAGTATTGGATTGTTTGGTTGTGCCAGTCAAAAAACAGTTCCCCCCGTGTCGGGGGGATTAGAGCCTGTTAATACTCCGGAAGTAATGAATACCGCAGGGAAATGAAATGAAAAAAATTCAATTTTTTAAAAACAAAGAAACTGCCATAGAAAATGCAGCGTTATTTGAAGATGTGATTTATAAAAAAGAACAACGTCTGAAATGGGTTTACTTAGGAACGGGTATTTTAGGGGCTTTAATTGGTGTGCTGAGTCTGATTGCTCTTATTATTGTTTTACCGCTGAAAGAAACGGAAACATATATTTATTCCGTTGATAATCAGACTGGCAGAGCAGAAGAAATGACAAAAGTCACGAACAGTACATTAAATGAAAATGAAGCTGTAAGTCGTTTCTTTGTTGATACCTATCTAAAAGCAAGAGAGGGATATAATTATTTTCGTTTGCAACAGGATTATGATCTGGTCATGTCATACAGCAGTGACAGTGTGGGAAATGAATACACTGCTATATTTAAATCTCCACAAGCACCGCAGACGATTTACAGGAAAGGTGAACAAACGGTTAAGGTTGACGTTTTATCAAAAATTATTTCGGATTCATCAAAAGCTGACGACCCTGATAAGCTTGCCAGTGTTCGTTACAAACGGACAATTACCGAAGTTTTAACGGGTTCTAAACGTGAAGAATTTTGGGTTGCAAGAATCACATTTCGCTTTATTCCTGAAAACAACCTGACACGGGAAGAAAGAGACAGCAATCCATTGGGGTTTGTTGTTACCAGTTATTTAACAGAAAAGGAAAACAGGGGTTAAAAATGAATAAAAATATAATCGCTTTATTCCTGTCTGTTTTCGTTATCGCCATGAATGCAAATGCAGCCAGTAAACCAACAGGCAGTCGGTTCGACCCCCGTAATCAGATAATTAGCTATAATCCATCTGATACAACCGTAATCAATAGTGCTGCTGGTTATGTTTCTGTCTTGGTTTTCGACGATGACGAAAAAGTGATGGAAACCGATGTTGGATTTGAGCAGGGCTGGAACATCAGGTCATCAGAAAATAAAGTGTACATAAAAGTCACGCCTGTGACACAAACCATTGAAGCGGTAAATGATGATGGTGAAACAGAACAAAAACAAATGGTTTTTGATCCGGAGTCAGATTTAAATCAATTCAAAACAAATTTGTTTATTGTGACAACAAAAAGAAATTACAGTGTTGAATTAAATGCAAAAACATTTAAAGAACCTGAGAAAATTTCGTTTGTTGTAAATTATCGTTATCCGAACGAGGTGAGAAAGGAAAAAGAAAAACTTGAGCAACAACGCATTGCGGAATTAAAAAGAAAGCAGGAAATAAATGAAATAAATAAATCATTTGAAAATGCCAAAGTTCCGCGAAACTGGAAATATTATCAGCGCGTGGCTAACAACAGCGAATACATTAAACCGGATTATGCTTATGATGATGGGCGATTTACTTATTTTGGTTTTAACCCGTCCAAAAAAATCCCAAGCGTCTTTGTTCAGTATGGTGAGCAGGAAACAATAACTAATCCGACTGTTGAAAAGAAAGGTGATTATACCGTTGTGATTATACATCAGACAAATGATCGTTGGGTTTTACGTTCAGGTGATCAGGTTGTTGGTGTGGAGAATAAAGGGTATGGACTTGTCCGGTTAGCTGATTCTGATACGGTTTCCCCTGATGTGAAAAAGGAAATAAAAAATGACTGATGAACAAAAACCAAAAACCGCTGCTGAGTTAGAAAATGAAATGCTTGCGGTAAGAGAAAACGTCAGCACGAATAATCATATAGAAGATGAAGATGCTGCGGAAACGCCGAAACCTCGTTTAGGGATTCACTCACTTAAGAAAACGTTTAAAGGTAAATTACTTTTAGGCGGGATTTTTGTAATCCTACTGGCGGGTGCGGCTGTTTACAATTTTCCTGATATTCTTCGGGGGATGTTTTCATCAGAAAAAACAACACAGGACGACACCATTAATACGACGAAAAGCAACCGTCTGACAGATTTGAATAAAGATACGGCGTTTGATCCGGCAGAAGCATCTGTTTCACCGGAAGCGAAAAACAATAAGACTGAGTCGGCTTCTGCCAGTACGTCAGACGGAGGCGCAAAGGTTGTTAATGTTCCGTCTGCTCCGGCAACATTCAGCCGTTCACTGGCTGTCAGAATTGGTTCAGGGGGAACAGGAAGCCAAAATAATCAAAATACTAACGGAGAAGATACTGCGGCAGTCAGTACCGTTCCGACCACGACAGAGACAGAAAAACGTTCACTGAGCGCGATTAAAGTGTTGCCGTATGACCCTAATCTGTTTATTCCTGAAAACACTTCAATTCCCTGCTCGTTGGACAGGCGTTTTGTGTCTGATTTAAGTGGTTCGCTGACCTGCACAGTGATTGAGGATATTTACAGCGCAAACGGCAATGTTCGGCTGATAGATAAAGGTACTCGGGCGAGTCTGATTTATAAAGCGGGTACGCTGAAACACGGACAGGGGCGCGTTTTCATTATGGCGACAAAACTCAGAACCCGCCAACAGCCTTTTATTGATATTCCGTTGATAGATACGGCAGCAGCGGGGGCATTAGGTGAAATGGGGGCGGATGGCTGGATTGATACCCATTTTTGGGACAGATTCAGCGGAGCAATGATGCTTGGAATGATCCCCGATCTTACTCAGGGAGTCAGTGGAGCAATTAAAAACAATAAAGACAATCAGACGGACTATACCGCTAACAGCCGTCAGGCATTTGCGGATATTGCCAAAGAAGCGTTTGCTAACAGTGTCGGTATTCCGCCTACGCTGTACAAAAATCAGGGGGAGATTATTACGTTGATTACAGGGGAAGATCTCGATTTTTCGACTATTTACCAGTTAAAAATGAGTAAAGGCAAATGAGTAACAATAACCACATTGTTAATGAAATAGCGGCACAGTTCTTTGGTGAGGCTCTGACTCAGACTGACGGTTTAACTGAGATTGCAGTTAACCGCCCTAATCAAATGTACCTGAAAGTAAAGGGTAAATGGATAAAAAAAGATACATTAATCAGCTATGATGATTGTAAATCATTTGCCTCAGCACTGGCTGATTTTTGCAGTGATTCAGTCAGTGAAACAAAACCCATTCTCTCCGCAACATTACCGACAGGAGAGCGGGTTCAGGTTGTTCTTCCTCCGGCAACGGAACAAGATACTATTTCTATCACTATCCGTAAGCCGTCCGATATTTTTATCAGCCATGAAATGTTTGTTGAGCAGGGGTTTTATTCAAAATTAGACACGCAAGCAGGAAACATCATCAGTCCTGCCACGAAGAAGTTAACTGATTTATACAATTCCGGTGATATTGAAACCTTTATTCCTGAATGCCTGAAACAGGGAAAAACCATTGCATTTTGCGGAGGAACCGGCAGCGGGAAAACTACTTTTGGAAACTCCTTGCTGGAATATATCCCGAATCATCTGCGAGTCATTTCTATTGAAGATACTCCGGAGGTAAAGCTGCGGTTTCATGACAATCATGTCAGGCTGTTTTACCCGTCTGAGGGCGGAAAAAACAGCATCATAACGCCAGCTATGCTGTTACGTGCCTGTTATCGCATGAATCCAGACCGTATTTTAATGACCGAAGTCAGGGGGGCGGAAGCTTGGGATTTTTTAAAAGGGAACAGTTCGGGGCATGCAGGAGGGATTACTACATTGCATGAAGATACACCGATGTATGCTGTTTCCGGAATGATAGAACGTTGTCAGCAAAATCCGGAGTGCCACAATTTACCGTATAACGTCCTGCTCCGAAAGGTGCTAAATAATATTGATGTAATACTGAGCATTAAATATTTGGACGAATTTGATAAAAGGTATGCGACAGGAATTTACTTTAAAGATATTCATAAAGAGCAGTATTTTAACGAATTAAGGGACTGATAATGAAACTGACCTTGCCGGATAAAAAACAATGGCTATTTATCGTCGGACTGATGGGGTTAATCTCTTATTATGCGGGGAGTGTTGCGGTCTATTTTTTAAATGGATATAACATTAAATTCCTTTTTAATAAGTATGACTCAGGTGTATTAGGGGTTATTTTAACACAAAGTGAGTTCACATCTAAATTATGGTTATCCGGCGTGACAGCATTAGGGGTTGGGTTTGCTGTCAGTTTAATCGCACCTGTATTGATTATTTTCCTGATGAATAAAAACGAAAATTCCTCGCTGTATGGGGATGCGAAATTTGCCAGTGATGATGATTTGAAAAAATCAAAATTATTGAAATGGGAAAAGGAAAACGAAAAAGGAATTTTAGTCGGAAAATATAAAGGAAAATACCTCTGGTATACCGCCCCTGATTTTGTTTCACTTGGAGCAGGAACAAGAGCGGGGAAAGGGGCTGCTATTGGTATTCCAAATCTGCTTGTATGGTTGCATTCTTTGATTATTTTAGACCCTAAACAGGAATGTTGGAAAATTACCAGTAAAGTGAGAGAAATATTACTAGGACATAGTGTCTATTTAATTGATCCATTCAACAGTAAAACGCACGGCATTAACTTTTTTGACTACATTGAATTAGCCAAAGAAAGCGGTGCAAAAGATTTACTGAAACTGGTTGAGATTTTATTTCCGTCCTATGGTTCAACGGGGGCAGAGGCGCATTTCAATAATCTGGCAGGTCAATATTTTACTGGTTTGACAAAATTATTGTATGTTTTTATTTATCTGGATAAAAAATATCCAGAAAAAAATTATTTAAATCAGTTTAAGGTTAAAAGTCCTGTTTTTTCTATCGGCTCGGTTGTAGATCTGTATGGCAGTATTGATAGACAATTTGTAATTGATGAAAGTGAAGAATTATTGAGTTTACCGTTAGATAGCCTGATGCTTTACCATTTAAAGGATGGGTTAACTAAATTAAAAGAGTATCATTTAACGGAGGATGAACAACGTTCGAGTATCGATGGTTCATTCCGTAAAAAAATGAGCCTGTTTTATCTGCCTACTGTTCGAGCCTGTACTGACCGCAGCGACTTTGATTTACGGCAATTACGCCGTGAAAAAATAACTATTTATGTCGGTATTAATGCAGAAGATCTAGGGATAGCTTATGATTTTCTGAATTTATTTTTTAATTTCGTCGTTGAGGTGACGTTACGGGAAAATCCCGATTTTGATCCGACACTAAAACATCCTTGTTTATTGATGTTAGACGAATTTCCGTCTATCGGATATATGCCTATTATCAAAAAAGGTTCGGGTTATATCGCAGGATTTAACCTTAAATTATTAACTATCTATCAAAACATAAGCCAGTTAAACGAAATTTACGGCATCGAGGGGGCGAAAACATTGTTAAGTGCTCATCCTTGCAGAGTTATTTATGCTGTCAGTGAACAGGATGATGCTAATCAGATATCGGATAAATTAGGTTATATAACAACAAAATCTAAAAGCGAAAGTCAAAGTAAAGGACGCAGAGATTCAAAGAGCGAATCTCATAGTGAAACAAAAAGGGCGTTGGTGTTACCACAGGAATTAAGCACTCTTGATTTCAAGGAGGAATTCATCATTCTGAAAGGGGAAAATCCGGTTAAGGCAGAAAAGGCACTTTATTTTTCTGATCCGTATTTTATGGACAGATTGCTTGAAGTCAGTCCTAAACTGAAAGAGGCAGTAAAGAAACTTAATAAAAAAGACAAGGTTATTGGGGTTAAAGGTTTGCGTTACCCCGATAAAGAAATGATGTTATCACTGGGTGAACTTGAATCAGAGGTATTAAATAATGAAAAAAATATTATTGCTTAGTATTTTTCTGCTTGGCGCATGTTCATCCCCGCCGGAAGCCCCGAAAGTTGATTGGGATGAAAAAGGGGATGTGATGAATACACAACTCATGAATTGGTCGCCTACAGACAAAGTCATAAAAAGTGACAAAACTATCGGAAATTGGTCACGGAAAATCAGGAATTTTATTCCTGAAAATCGTTTTTATCATGATGATGTTTTTTATGCGATTGCTCATTCTAAAAGAGTGGTTGTTGAAACAACCGGATCTACAGACTTTTTTAATGCAAAAGCGTGGCTTCGAAAAAACGGCGCAGAGGGTGTGATTGAATATCGCAGTAATAAACCATGTGTCATGTGTACAACAACACTTTATCTGGAGAAATAAAATGAATAAATTTTTATTTATCTTATTACCCTTGCTGTTAACTCCTGCATTAAGTCAGGCTGAACCAGAGGTGTTAACGGGAGATGTTCGTCTTTCCTGTGAGGCTATTTTATGTCTTTCATCGGGTACTCGCCCTGGCGAATGCTCCCCGTCACTATCACGTTATTTTGGTATTCATAAAAAAAAGTGGTCAGACACGATCAAAGCCAGAAAAAATTTCCTTAAATTATGCCCTGCGGCAGAAGAAAAAGGAATGCCTGACCTAGTCAATGCTATTGCTAATGGCGCAGGGCGTTGTGATGCTGCTTACCTTAATAAATTTCTGTATGAAGAAAAGAAAGAGCAAAAGTGCCGCAGTCGGGGAAAGGAAGAAGATTGTTGGTATGAAACGTACTATCGCATAAAAAATGAACTTCCTAACTATTGCCGTGCTTACGTTAATCATGAATGGACTGATTTAGATAGTAGCCTGCATTATCAGGGAAAAATGGAATGGGTTAAGAAAGAATCTGTGGCTGGTTGGAATAATCAGGGCGGACAATGGGTTGATTAATTCGGTAACTAATATCAGCGGTATGATTAATTACCGCTGATTCCAATAAATTAATGTGGAAATCAATATGGAAACTGAAATGTTTAGGGTAAATCTGGCAGACTGGATTAAACAGGAAGAAACAGAATCCGGTGAAAATGCTTTTTATCATCCTAATACTGAATACTTCAAAGTTATGCGTGAAATCAATCAGTATGAAACTGAATTTATTGCTAATAGTGGTGATTTAGTAAAAATGGCTAAAAAGCATTCTGCTACTTATAATCAACTCAATGAAAAAGATAAAGATTTTGTTGATTTTCGCCTTGATGAAGAAATTTTCTTCATAACTTATGATGATGAGTGAATCCGTTATGAAAATCAGTTCAATAAAAACAGTTTACGATTTTATGCGTTACTGCCGGATGCCGCTTTATTTTCAGCGTTCAGTCAGAGATATGAAAGTCGGTGATACTTTTATTCTCGGAAAATACACTCAACTCATTTCCGGTGAGGAAAATAGTGTGCTTATGCCTGTCAGTGATGATGAACCATGCTATGTGGCGGAAGCATGGATAGAAAAAGAACGCGGGTTTTATTCTTTTTTTGGTACATGGACGTTTCCGACTAAACCGGCACGGGCATTTGTAATGACATCGGGGAAGTTTAAAATACTGAAAGGCGGTGTTATTGAGTTTATTGACTGCCATGATACGGTTAAATCTTTTGCGCTGGTTTGTCGTTATCTTATGTGGCTTGTAAAAAAAATGCCAAAAGAGGAAAAGCAACGATATTTTTCTGCTAACAGCGTTCCGCTGTTTATGGGTATCTGGCTGGACAGTGATTTGATAGAAAGAAAAACCCGCGCTTATCTGGCAGAGGGGAAACCAAAACCCGTCCGGATGGATTACAGTGAATATGCACCCACACATCAACTGGCGGCGATTGTGGATGCGGCATTTTCTTTAGGTGTAATTCAGGAAATTCAGAATGAGGGATGAAAAATGAGACTGTTTATCGCAGAAAAACCCGCCGTTGGTAAAGATATTGCCAATGCTCTGGGAAGTGCTGTTCGCAAAGATGGATATTTTCAGTGTGGGCATGATTGTGTTACATGGTGTGTCGGACACATTATTAAAAGTGCCGAACCCGAAGCCTATAATCCGGATTATAAGAACTGGACGAAAAGTGATTTACCGCTGAAAATGTTTCCGGTTAAGTATGAACCGAAAGTCGAAACCGCCGCACAGGTTAAAATTGTGGTTGATTTAATCGAAAAGGCAGATTCTATCTGTCATGTTGGCGATCCTGATGATGAAGGTCAGCTTCTGGTCGATGAGATTTTAATTTATGCGGGTAATACAAAACCGGTTCAGCGGGTTTTAATCAACGACAACACCCCCGCTGCTGTTAAAAAAGCATTATCTTCACCACAAGATAATAATCACAAAAAATTCAGGGGGATGTTTAATAAGGCATTAGCCCGTAGTGTAGGTGATGCTATTTTCGGAATGAGCATGACCCGCGCCTGTACTATCGATGCCCGTGAAAACGGATATAAGGGTGTCCTTTCTGTTGGTCGCGTACAAACGCCTGTACTGGGTTTAATTTGCCAGCGATACCTTGACTTTACCAACCATAAAGAAAGTCTGTATCAGACCATTCAGGGGCAATTTTTGCATGAAACTGCGGGGCGTTTTGCCGCTAACTGGAAAGTCAGCGAAAATGCACCACAGGATGAGAAGAAACGCCTGAACAGTGAGGATTATGCAAAGCGGCTTACACAATCTTTTACGGGAAAAGATGCTGAAATTGTCAGTGCAGCCGTTGATGAGAAAGAAACCACTCCGCCATTGCCGTTTAATCTGTCTGAATTACAGCAAATCCTCAATAAAAAGCACAAGTTATCTGCTGATAAAACGCTGAAAATCACACAGGATCTGCGGGAAAAATACAAATGTATCACCTATAACCGTTCTGATTGTTCGTATCTTTCTGATGAGCAGTTTGCTGAGGCTCCTCAGATCCTTGAGGCTCTGAAAAAATCGTTTCCTAATCAACCAAATGTTGACAGCCAGCGAAAAAGTAAGGCATTCAACAGTGAGAACGTCACGGCTCATACCGCCATTATTCCGACAACGGCGGTTCCGGATTTAACTCAGCTAAGTGAACAGGAAAAAATTGTTTACCAGATAATCGTTGAACGTTATCTGATCCAATTCATGCCGAATAAACGCTATCAGGAAGCCTCTGTTGTTTTAAAAATCGGGCTTGAATCATTCAGTACCCGCGCAGTAAATATCACGGACAAAGGGTTTAGTGCCTTTTCAGCAGAAGAAAGCGACGATTCGGGACAAAATGACGAAGAATCCGGTGATTTTGATATACTGAAAAAACTCCGTACTGGTGAAGCTGTCAGATGTGAACAGGCTACGTACAAAAATAACAAAACTAAACCGCAACCGCTGTTTACCGAAGCAACGTTGCTTAATGCAATGGACAATATTGTTAACTTTGTTACCGATCCACAAATTAAAGCTTTGCTGAAAGCCAAAGATGCGGGAAAAAAGAAAGGACAGAGAGGGATTGGTACACAAGCAACCCGCGCAAGTTTTGTGCCGTTACTGGTGAAAAGAGGCTTTATTATTATAGAAAAACAAAAGCTCATTCCGACACAAGCCGGACTGGATTTTTTCCAGTCATTACCGAAAAAGGTTATTCAGCCGGATATGACGGCTTTCTGGTCAGAAAAGCAAAATGATATTGAATCAGGTGACTTATCAGTAGATAATTTTATTGATGCATTGTATGCGGATATTGAAGAACTACTGACACAAACAGCAGTTAAAGTCACAGATAAATCGTCACTGCAATTTTTATCTTTTCCTTGCCCGTGTTGTAACTCTGGCGTGACAGAAAAAGCAAAATTAGTTGTGTGTGAAAAAAATTGCGGATGGAAATTCTGGAAAATAATTGCGTCAAAAGAACTATCTGCTAAACAGATTGAAACATTATACGAAAAAGGAATGACCAGTTTTATCAAAGGATTTACCGGAAAAAATGGTAAGTTTGAAGCGCAGTTAAAACTGGAAGATAAAAAAACAGGGAAAATTTCATTTAAATTTAAACCACGGGAAGTTAAAAAATGATTTATGATATAAAATGAAAACGAAGCAAGAGTGGTTGCACCAGTTAAGACGGTGCAACACGTTAGAAACGCTGGATAAAGTAACAGAACAGATAGCAGAACGGTTGACTACAAAAGAAATAATGGTTTTTATGATGGCAGTCGATCACCGTAAAGCTGAAATCACCATGAGAACCCTGTATGATAATGTCCCTGTTTCTGTCTGGAAATATGTCAAATAATGAGGAATACGCCCTATGGCAGATTTAAAAAGAGAAGAAGAAATCGAGATTGTTGTTAAAAATCTTTCCGGTTTGACAGCTTTAAGACGCTTTGCTAACACCCAATCATTTGATTGGCTGGAAGATGTTTCTAATAAACTGTTAACTATCATCAGTGAAAAACGTGAAGAAGAAGAACTTCGCAGACTGGAACTTTCAGAACAGGAAGAAAAACGCCTGAAAGCTCTCAAATATTTAGAAGAACTCGGACTTGATCCGGAAACTATTAATGTCTCTGTCTTTGATACAGAGCCAAAACGTAAGAAAAAAAGAAAAGCCAGCACCGCTCCGGCTAAGTATCGTTTCACTGATCCTGACACAGGAAAGGCTGATACATGGACTGGTATAGGACGACCAAAAAAAGGGTTACAAAAGCTTTTGGAAAAAGGGCATGAATTAGACGAATTTTTGATCCAGCCTGAACTTCGCAATGAAGAAAATTCTCCGCTTTAAGATTGCACTCTCTTTTCTTTTTGCACTGCCTTTTATAGGGCAGTGCAAACCTTTATTTATTGGTGATTCTTTAACCTATGAACTCGCTATGAGTTACAAAAAGATTGCCCCCGTTGATGCTAAATTTTTGGAAAGTACGGGATTAAAATCAACAAAAATTCTCCACTGGCAAAATTATTTACAACACATAGATTTTTCCCGTTATGATACGGTTTATATTGTTTTGGGAACGAATGATTTTATTCAAAAATCAGAAATTCCTGATTATCAGAATAAAGTTTCTGCATTTATCCGTGCTATCAAAAAAGAAAATAGTAATATTATTTGGATGCTCCCGCCGACTCTGAAAAATATACAAAAAAATAAATTATTATCAAATACACGTGAAGCTATCAGGCAAGCAGCAAGACAAAATAAGATAAAAACAATAGATACTCGTTTATCACTCGGGTATCAATATACAGAATCTATTAATGGGATAAAAGTAAGAACCAGTGATGGTATTCATATAACAGAAAATGGGGCTGACAATGTAATAAGGGGCTTAATTAATGTCGATAAAGAAAATAACAGATAGCATTATTGCATTTATATATAAGACAACGGACAATTATGTCATTGATCAGCTAAATAATGTTAATTTAGGTAAAGTTGAGCTATATAAACCCACGGCGGATTCAAATACTATTTTGAGATGGGATGAGCTTTTTAAGAATTATATGATCGGGGGTTTTCCTACAGAAATTAAAGATATAATTACTAATTTGTGCCGTATTGAGAAAACTACAGACTATTTTTTTGATTTTAATAAAATACAGTCATTAACAGCATCTAAAAGTTTTGGCGGCATTCATGATGGCGCTATAAACGGTAGCTGGTTTTATGATTTGTATAGTTGGGGGCGCGCAATGTATCCCGACGAAAGAATGAAAGCGGAAAATGAAGATGATTGGAAACGAAATATCGCGCACATTGAATCTGAGGGGTTCAGAAAGTGCAGACCTATTAATGTCATATATTACGAATGGTTAAATAGGTTTGTTGCCCCTAATACAGGTGGTTCTCATCATGCCGCATTGGTAGTGTATCAATCAATCAGAGATAAAATTAAATACACAAGAGAAACTATTTTAGAAAAGGTTTCTCTTAATAGTTATTATATACGAATGCTGGACAATGAATACTATTCTTTCATCATTAATAATGATAGCAATCACAAATCCCTATCGGAAAGTGATAAATTTATTAATGTAATAACAGAGCTAATCAGTACGCATATTTCAATTCTGAAACCCGTACATTATTATCAGAACTTAATGATTATCTTTATTCCTAAAGAGTCATTAAAAATAGATTCAGAATTATTTAATAACTGGATTAATAAAGCACATGACCAGAAAAAAATAATCAATCTGCCGAACTATTTTAGATTACCAAATGAATATCATACAAAACCTTATTTGCATGAACTTCGTTATCTGAAAATGCCAAATCCAAATTCTATTTTTTAATAGAAAGGGTGCTTGAAACCTAAACTAAACACAGAAAAAGAAAATGCGGGGGAATGCTCCCCCGCTAGGCATCACCGTTCTTCGTAAGAAAGTGTTGCCTGAACTACTGTATTCCCACTATTCACACTGATAGAACAGAGTCTATCGCGCATTAACAGAGAGAAACACAGTACCGTTAAACAAACGGCAATCAGCCCTATCAGGGCGTACTTGGTCATTTTCCTTGATTCCTAACTTATTAGGAGGCACAATTTCTAGTGCTAAGTAGAGAATTGCAGCCTCGATTATGGTAATAAATAACCTTATCGGGGCTTTCTTCTATCTGGCTCTCACTAAATGCTTGAACCGGACAGGATCAAGCACCCGCAGAAAGATTACCAAAAGTTGAACAAAACAGCACGCAATTGGCACTATGACGCGCCATAACTGATTAATCTGGTGCATTTACGTGAAATCTGACCACTAATCCCCCTGCCATTACGCTAAAATTCACGTAGCACAACGTCTTTTTGTCTCATTCAAAAATACTCACTGATATTTTTTACACTGAAAAAAAACTAACTTACTGTAAAACAACGATTCATAGAATCGCCGGCAATCGCTCAATGGCGATGGCCATCTTCCTGATTGGTTGCGACCGTTCCAGATTTTTTGAATAAGATTAGGAACCTTTAGTTACAACATTCATATGTCTTGCATGAAACATGCTTTAGCCACAGCAACTGTACTCAAAAAATTAAGCTAATCAAAAAACGAGGGGCGCGTAAGGTACAATATGTTAAATGCGTGACTTTAACACCGAAAATCACTGTTACCTTGTCACGCAACCACCCTACCCACTAAAACAGGAAGATTTCTGTTATTAAAACCGCCAAAATTCCATTGTTTGTTTTTTGTTAAAATTGAAACAATTAAGAAACATTTTAACAAAATTAAACTTCACCGCTTTTTTTCACCCAACGCTTGATAAGTAGAGTTACATGCGTGATTAGTCAAAGATTAACTTGTTTTGTTATCTTTTGATTAATCACTATTGATAATCTTTGATTATCTTGCTATGGTTAATCAAAGATTATCGTTATATGATATTCATTGATTAATCACTGTTGTTAATCCTTGATTAATCAATCATAAACATAAATGAGGGGTAGGAAAATGATTATAGTTTTTGGATCAGATAAAGGTGGTGTAGGAAAAACCACAATTACGGCAAACTCAGCAGTAATGTTGCAACAAAAAACTGCGTCTGTCGCATTAGTGCGAACAGACAAAAACGAAGATTTGAATACATGGCAAAGTTTACGACGAGAACAGCCCGTTCCTGATATCCCAATTATGACTTGTTACGGAAGCAATACACATAAAGAAATTAACAAATTGCACGGGGTAACAGATGTAATATTGGTAGACACTGCCGGACATGATAGCGTTGAACTTCGCAGTGCATTACTTGTTGCAGATGTATTTATAGCTCCAGTAAGCCCAACATCCATGTTGGAAGTTGTTACACTGAATAAATTATCATCCATTGTGAACGAAGCTAAAAAGGAAAACACAAAACTAAAAGCCTTTGCTTTACTTAATCGTTGCCCTACTTCACCATTTAGTAATGATGCAGTAAAAATCACACAATATCTTAATGATGATCCCCTGCTTTTATCTCCATTCAAAACACGCATATCAAACTTAAAGGCTTTTGAAAAAGCCATAAATGAAGGGCTGGGAGTGCATGAGCTTAAAGGAAAAAATGTAGGGTCAGCAAAAGCACAATTAGAGCTTTTATTCGCTGAACTCATTGATTCTGTTCAGGATAGCTAAAAAACATTGAAAATCATTGATTAATCAGATATGATTAATCAATGATTAACTCAGTATTGAGGTGGATTAGATTATGGATATAAATAAATTAAAAAAACACGCGCCAGCAATTGAACAGTCAGAAAGTAAGACGGTTAATGATTTTATCGCCCAAGGTGATAAAAAACCGACAAAGAAAACAGAATCTATCATGGTAGGTTTTCGCATGGATGAAGATACCTTAGAACGATTAGACAGGCTGACTAACGGACTAGGCAAGAAACGTATTAACATTTTACGGGCTTCACTGCTTGCCTTTGAATCGCTATCACCTAGCGATAAGGCTAAGTTTTTAATAGAGGTAATGAGGTAACTACAATGTTAGTGGTTATTTTTTATTTTGGTGCTGGAATAAATGAAAGTTACTAGCTAACAGGTTTTAATGATGCCTACAAATATTAAAATTATTTGCTGGATTTTCTTTTTCACAATACTAATTATTTCGTTTTGGTATAAAAACACCGCCCGACAACGGCGACATAAACGAAAACAAAAGAGCGCAAAAGCCGTTTTAGAACGGCTTTCTGGCATTCATGAATTTAGTCAAAAAATAGCCTATTTAAGAAAAATAGATCCGTTTGTTTTTGAAGAACTATTATTAGAAGCCTTTGAACAACGAGGCTATCAGGTTATCAGAAATAAAAGGTACACAGGTGACGGTGGAGTTGATGGAAAGGTAATTATGCACGGCGAAACATTACTTATTCAGGCAAAGCGTTATCGTGGATTTATTTCGTTACAGCACGTTTACGATTTTGAATCTTTGTGTGAAAAAAATCAATGCAAAGGAATTTTTTGTCACACAGGAAAAACCCGTCCTGAATTACTAAAAAACATGAATAATTCAAAGCGTCTTATACTCATCAGTGGTAAAAAATTGATTCAGCTACTCACGGTAAAACCGGAGTAATTCCGGATGTGTTAAAGCATCTTTAGTTTGATTAATCATAATGTACGTTACCCCCGCACCTTTCAAAACTTCCTCAGCGGCGGGTTCACTCTCAAAAAAAATAGCAGCGGTTAATGTATTTTCATGAGTATCAAAAATTACACACGGAAGCGTAATTTGATTAATTCTTTTAAAATCATCGTAAAATTCTGGCGTACCATATTCTTTTACTGAATACAGAAACTCACTTAATCTTATTTTGTTCAATATCCAATAGCGATCCTGCACTTCACTTCTGATAATATTGACCGTTTCAATTTGGTTTTTATTTAAAAACTCAATTTTTTTATACATACTCCCTCCTTAAAATTTCAACCCTATTTTGAGTTTTTGTTCTTTCTTGATCATTTCTGCCGCTTGAAGCTTAAATCTACGCTGCTGCTCCTGCTGGCGTTTCAACTGTTCAGTTACGTCCGTTTGTTTTTCTGTTCCAATTTTTTGTGTTCTGTCTATGCCTTTTTGCCCGATATTTTCCAATTGCCAGTTGTTACGTTGGGTAGTTAGCCAACCAGCCTGCTCCCCGTTTTTATCTAATCTTGGTACTTTTACTTCTTCTGAACCGGATTTTTTGAGTTTAATTAGTGAGCCTTTTTGAATTTTTTCTCTTTCTGCAAGCTCTCCAAGTTCTTTACCCCACACAGTATATTCTTTGCCATTAAGTGTTTTCACAGTAAGATAGTTTTGTGGTTTGTTACCCTCTTTAAACTGATACGGGGCGCGCCCAAAATCTACTACCTCCCTTACATTTTTTTGCCGTCTTGGTGCTGCTGCATCTTCCTCTTTCAGCTTATTTTTAAAATCAGGAATTTGTTTATGTGTGGCTTTTACATCATAACCCTTTAGTTTTAGTTGTTCACAAAATCCCTCGCGTAGTTCTCGTAAATCTTTTTTACGAATATTTATTTTTTTTCCTGTATCATCATTATCAGTTCTGAGAATGACATGAACATGAGGATGATCTTTTTTATCATCATGGTAAACCATTACAAATTTATTGTCGGGGTATTTTTCAGATAATGTTTTTCTGACTGATTCAAGTGCATCCTCCTGACTTACCTGTGCAGATGCCGGAGGTGAAAAAATAATATTTTTTGTGATTGCTGGCTGTTTACTTGTTCTTGAGTCATAAGTATCATCATCATCACACTGAATTAAATAATCTTTAGCATCTACTGCATCAATTTTATTTCCCTCATCATCAGTTAACAACAATGTATCTTCACGAGATATATAGTTGACACTATTTTTAATGCCCTGTTTTATTTGTGCCGAGCCAGTGATTTTTACCATAACTTCTTTACTTCGACCGTGTTTACCTATTTGCTCTCTTACCCTGCTTCCGTATAACTTACCCCCCTTTTTCGCTTTATGAGCAAATGCTGACTTTCCCGCCTGAATGGATTTTTTCAGCGATTGCCCTTTAGCAGATCGACTACGTTTAACTAAATACTCTTTTTCTATATTAACACCCATAATCTACCACGCTGACATGCTGAGAAAGTGATCTTCCTTTACACTTTTTGATGTAACCCTCTAGCTCTCTTTGCATTTCATTGATATTTTTTTGCAAATTAACTATATCTTGCCTAAATTCTTCTTTCTCTAAAATCTTCCCATCATCCCGCCGTAGTATCATATTAATATTGCGTCCAACACGTTTTAATTGGTTATTATAATCTCGCATAATCTTTAACTCCTGATCAAAAAAATCAAGGTCATTATTCATTGTATGTTTTAGTCTAAACCTGATTTCTTTGGATAGTGACCACCCATGTTTTTCTGCATTTTCTTTTAGACCATGATATAATTCATCATTGATATATAATGTTATTTTATTATTCATGTAATAGGATTCAAGCCCTAATTCATCATACAGGCTGGTTTTTATTTTTTTGATTTCCGAATCCTTATTCAGAACACTTAAACCTACTTTTTTAAAAAACATAGGCAAAGAAATATCAAAGTTTTCCTTTATTTTTTTCTCAAAAAAAACATATTCTTCGTCAGTTATTCTGAAATTAATTTGCTTCATATTACCCCCCCAAAAACCGACTGTAGGTCAACGGCAACAAATCGTAAAATGCTAGCATTTTAACGGTGCGTTGCCTATCCTGCATCGTATTTAAAATCCTTACCATCGTCACCTATCTAGATTTAAGCACTAAACATAAGCAAAGGAAAGAATTTCAGGGTAAAAATGGCGGTTCAAACATAGCTAACATGACTATAAACTGATTATACCGTTACGGATAATGCGTAATAAGGTGGTACAAGAGGCTTCATAGAACCCGTGAAATTTTTATAAAATAGATTGCTGATTCTTTCTTTTGTCTGCGACCGTCCGGCTCTGGCGTGGCGGTCAGCCCGTTAACGGCAACGGCGGCTGTTCAGGGGGCGCAAGCGCGGGTCTTGCGTTTCCCGATACGTCCCCCC
>NZ_FORG01000048.1 GCF_900113945.1 Xenorhabdus mauleonii | reverse complement strand
ATGAAAAAGCGTCTGGAACAACGCAGCGACGATGACGTTTCGCAGCTGCGCAGTGGTCTGCTGTTTATGGGAAACATCCAGGATGCCTATCCCCGCCGCTTGTTACTGGATGATCGCCTGTCACCACTGGATAAAACGGGCTGGATGATGATCCGTTTGTACGCGCAACAAAATGAAGGGGCGGTTTTTCCCAGCTACGATGAATTGCAGGTGCTGCTGGCCTCACCCTATAAAGGCAAGGCCTCGCGTGAAACCGTCAGCCGGGTCTTGCTGATGTTGCGAATAACCGGCTGGCTGAGTTTATGCAAGCGCATCCGCGATGAGCACGGGCGGGTGCGGGGGAATATCTATGCGCAACACGATGAGCCGCTGACCTGCCGTGATGCCGAAATGCTTGATCCTCATTGGCTGGATACCGTGGCAGAAGCCTGTCGCAGTAAAAATCGCACCATCAGCCAGACAGCCTGGTCGGTGCTGGCTGACATTAAGGAAGATCCGATGATGCGCCATCGCCATAGTCATCTCTGTTTACTGGAAGTGCGCTTGAATGCTGTGCAGACACCACAGCAAAGGGTCATGAGGCAGGCGCTTCAACCAGCCAAACAGCACACCGAACTCAGGGAAATGGCACCGGATTCGGAAACCGAACTGAGCCCAAAAGAGGCATCCAATAAGCGAAATTCGGTTTCCGAACTCAGTGTAAAATCAATGGATTGTAGTGGTTTCACTAAACCGAACCGTTATGTACGTTCTTTCACACAGAGTGTGAATAAAAAAACATACGTAGATCCCCAGCCCGTTATTTTTCTGCCAGAAGGGCTTTGCCGACAACTGGAGCCGGAAGATGTCACCATGCTGACCAGTCAATTACAGGCACTGCCCGCTGAACAGGCTCAAATCGTCCTGGATTGTCTGGACAGAGCGCTGCGTGCAGGCAAAATCGGCAATCCGATCGGCTGGCTGCTGAGCATGATGAAACGGGCACGGGAGGGAACACTGTATGCCCAGGCTGAACCGACTATTGCGACGCCCGGCTCTGCTAAAACGCAGGCAGCGTTCATCCGGGACACTGAATGCCCGGTTTCACCGTCCTCTCAGGCCCATGTGCGCAATGTCGTGAAAGAGATCCGTCAGCGACTGACGCTGGTGAGGTATCAACAAAACCCAGATTGATTAAAAAACAGACTTTGTTGGCACTGCCAACAAAGTTCAAAAAACACACAGTCTCGGGTGTCCAGATACTGAACTAAAATGAAATATTGCAATCAGAAGAGTGAGATAAACATATTTCTTCGTCAGCATCAGGGAATAACATTAATCCTCTAATTTGGTAAGTAATATGTTAAAAAAAATTAAAGAGTTTAGGTCAGAAGCACTGATTTTTTTCATAATTAGCGTTTTTCTCTCTCTTCTGGCGGGGAGGAGTGGTGGAGGAACGTCAAAAGAAGTGGCAACCATCCTTATGGAGAGTCTTGCTCCACGAACTATTTTGTTTCTTACTGTTCTTAGCATGGTGTTTGCAGCATTGGTTCTGTTTTTTTATGGAAAACATGCACCAGATAAAAAGATCAATAATTTTCTGTATGTACATATTATTTACAAGTTAACAAAATTAGGCAGATCACTCTCTTCAATTGGTATAGCCATATTTCTCGGGCTGTTAACCTCTGCTTTGGCGTATCAGGAATTAAAAATCAGTATTGAAATTATCGTTACGATTGTAACTCTGACTGGATATTGGACTTTATTGTGTTTAGTTGATATTTGTGCAGAGAAAGGAATAGATGAAACTATTAGCCTGAAATATCAGAAACTGGTGTTGGGAATTATCTTTTTCACTGTTCCATTTGTTTATGTTCTTCGTTAATTGCCTATTAAAAGGAGTTATTCTACTTCGAATATCGTTAACAGCTACAATAGCTTCTTGCAGTACTCTGTCTACACGGCAAAGTATTACAGTATCAAACTCATATGTATCTGTTATTACCTGTTTTTCATATTGATCTGAGTGGCAAGGGGAAGTCATTGACTGCTTATTGGCTTTGGGAAAGTTCATTAAGGCCAATATTGTTTAAAAAACAGACTTTGTTGGCACTGCCAACAAAGTTCAAAAAACAAACAAACAAACCGTTGTTGCCAACACCGTCTAAGAACGGCTCATCTGACAATGAATGACATGGATTATTTCTCCTTTTTCCTATAACTGGTTATGGGTTGAGTGAACCCCGCTTTTCCTCTGATAGTTCTACAGACATAAGTTGCCCAAACAGGAGTTGCTCTTTATGTCTGAGCCTGACGAAAAAATCGCACCGCCAGCCCCCCGTCGTGCCGGCGCACTGAAATCCGCATTATCCATTGAACTGCATACCCACTACGCCATCCGCCTCTGGGAAGGACGTAAAAAAGAAGATCTCACCGGCCGTCGTCAATACCCGGATATTATCGGTATGCCGCAAGTCATTAAACGGGCGGGCACTATCAGCGCAGATGCGGCTGCTGATAACCCTTACGCCGACCGTTGGTTGATTAAGCTGGAGCAGGCTCTGGCAACAGCATCGGCCGGTCTTCAGCAGAGTATTGCCACCTTGCAGGAAACGCTGAATGCTTTGCCGGAACACGTTACGTTATCGGCTGTTTCCTCCGTTGAACCGCTGAATATCGGTGTCTACAGCCATTCACCATTGGGGTATCGCTGTGTCTGGCTGCTGGTCGGTTTCGACCAACTGGCAATGAAAACCTTTCAGGCGTTTCATTACGGTTTTATTTCTCGTTCAGAGCGGGATGCGTTGCTGCATAACGGCAGTCGGGTGATCCGCCAGATTTATGGTCTGGTGCGTTCTTATCGTCCCCTGAAGGTGACCCGTGCGGATATTGAGGAAAAAACACCGGCCGGCCTTGAAGCCATTAAATGGCTGGGCGAGCCGGAGCCTGATATTTTGTCGGGCCGGTCGCGCTCCGGTTTTTCACCGCCTCGGCGTGCGGTTGTTCAGGATGCGGGCAGGGGGTGATATGCAGCTTTATCTGTGTGAAAAGCCCTCTCAGGCCCGGGATATCGCCCGCGTGTTGGGTGTGAAGAGGCGTGGGCAGGGATGTCTTTTGAACCAGAACGTGACTGTGACGTGGGCTGTCGGGCATTTACTGGAAATGGCCGCCCCGGAGTACTATGGCGAACAATTTGGCCCGCCGTGGCGGATGGAACCTCTGCCGGTGCTGCCGGAGCAATGGCAATGGACGGTGAAAAAAGAGACCGCTGAGCAGTTTGCGGTGATCGAACAGTTACTGAAACAGGCGGATGAAGTGGTCATTGCCACGGATGCCGACCGTGAAGGGGAAGTGATTGCCCGCGAACTGCTGGAATACTGCGGTTTCACCGGTCCCGTCAGGCGGCTGTGGTTGTCTGCGCTGGATGAAACCAGTATCCGGCAGGCTCTGGCCGCGTTATTACCGGGGGAACAAACGGCACCGCTCTATCAGGCCGGGCTGGGACGGGTACGCGCTGACTGGCTGATGGGCATCAATCTGACCCGCCTGTATACCCTGAAAGCACAGGCTCAGGGATTGGGTGAGGTGCTGTCCATCGGACGGGTACAGACGCCGACACTGGCGCTGGTCGTGAACCGCGATAATGCTATCGGCCGGTTTGAACCCAAGCCTTACTGGCAGGTGATGGCCACATTGCAAAAAGATAATGTGGCTTTTCGGGCCAAGTGGTTGCCCGACTCCGATGCGTGTGATGAAGAAAAACGCTGTATTCGCGAGGATATCGCACATCGCGTGGTTAAAGCCTGCCAACAGACACAACATGCTGTGGTGACGGAGCTCATCCGGAAACGGGAGAAAACCCCGCCGCCGCTTTGTTTTGATTTGGGGACACTCCAACAGGTGGCTTCCCGCCAGTGGGGCATGGGCGCCGGCCAGGTACTGACGATTGCCCAGTCGCTGTATGAAACCCATAAAGCGACCACCTACCCACGCACGGATTGTGGTTATCTGCCGGTTTCTATGCGAGCAGACATTCCGGCGGTTTTTACCGCACTGACCCGTACCGACCCGGCGATGTGCGGCATTATCAGCCAACTGGATACCAGCCTGCTTTCCCGTGTCTGGAATGACAGCCAAATCACCGCACACCCTGCCATTATTCCGACCCGCCACACGTTTGATATGACAAAACTGACGGCAGACGAATTAAAACTCTATCAGCTGATCCGCCAGTATTATCTGGCGCAGTTTCTACCAGCGCAGGAAATGGATGTGACCGAGGTGACCTTGAATATCGGCGGGCAGGGATTTCAGGCGAAAGGGCGGGTGAGTGTGGCCACGGGCTGGAAGGCGTTATTTGCGCGTGAACAGGACGAAAAACAAGAAGAAAAACAGGAAGAAAATGCCGTCTTGCCTGAATTGAAAAAAGAGGAAACCTGTCAGGTGAGCGGAGTAGAAATACAGCCCCGGCAAACCCGGCCACCGGCACCTTTTACCGAAGGCACGCTGATTGCTGCCATGAAAAATGCGGCGGCGTTTATTCACGATCCACAGCTGAAAAAAGTGCTGCGGGAGAGTAGCGGGCTGGGCACGGAGGCGACCCGGGCGGGCATTATTGAAGCCCTGTTTAAACGTCAGTTGTTGGTACGAAAAAAGAAAAACCTGCATGCAACACAACTGGCGCAGGAATTGATCGCGGGGCTGCCGGATGTCCTGACTCATCCGGGTATGACCGCACTCTGGGAACAGTCGCTGGACGATATTGCCCAGGGCCGCGCCACACTGGATGGCTTTATGCAGAAACAGGCGCAATGGCTGGCCCATTTAATGGAAAAGGGCAAGGCGCAGCCGATTCAGTTTACCCTGCCGAAAACCCCGGCGTGCCCACGTTGTGGCGGCACGATGCAAAAACGCATGGGGAAAACAACGCCGTTCTGGGGTTGCACCCGCTACCCGGCGTGCAAGGGGATGCTGAATGCCAGCGCGGTGACCGGTTCCCGAAAAACCCGGCGGGGAAATTCGTCGGCATGAAAATAGGGTTATTGATTGATCCCATTAGCGGATGCTTTAAAAATCACGCAGTTTTTAGCCGAAAACTCCCGTAGCCTGAAAGGGAGCGCCTGTTTGCGGTACATCTGCCCACCTTTGGAAGCAGATATTGCCAGCCCAACGGCAGTGAAGGTTTTTTATTCTTTATCAGAACGCCAACCACGTAGGCGTCTGACGCCCGGCGGGAAAAATCATTCCCGTCAGGGAAGTGGATTTTCTCCGTCACACCGTATTTTTTTACCTCTATGGAGAACATCGTATGTCTGAGAGCACCCCATCTTTAACCAAAAACGATTATTTCAACCTAAATATTAAAGGACTGGGCTATCTGAATAATATCCGTCATGTCAGCACCGCCAGTGGAACATTCCTGAGCTGTGTGATCAATGCGCTGAACGGACCGAGTGATAACCCGGTCTATGTGCGTTTTGATATTACCGTGGTCGGCAAGGAAGCAACCAGTCTGGTCGGCCGTTGCCAGAAAGCGGTTGACGAGGACAAAAAAGTCTTACTGGGCTTTACGTTAAGTAATCCTTCAACGGATATCTTTACCCTGAAACGCGGTGATCATGCGGGTGAACAGCGCGTCAGCCTGAAAGCCCGTCTGATCAAAGTTGACTGGATTAAAATCGGTCAGGAGAAAGTGTATCAGTCTGAACAATCCGACTCAATGCCACCTCAGAACGGCATTACGCAAAAAGAATATGCAGAAAATTCCTTCTGATATTCCATTGACCTGCCCTGAAATATCAGGGCATTCCTTTATGAATAAGACAACAGGATACCGTGATGAATGTTGCACCGATTGGGGTTCTGGCCCTGCAATATTGCCATAAACAATTACCGTTAACCGTGTTGCGAAGCCGTGCAGGGTTTTATATCGGCACCCTGGATGCGGGAGAACCGTGCTCGCGTGAATCCGTGGAGTATTTTGCCTACCGCGAACAGGCGGAGTTTGCCCTGAAACAGGGGCGCTGGACACAACGTCAATCAGTTTAACCGATAAGGAAAGGGTATGGCTTCACGCGGCATTAACAAAGTGATTTTAATCGGCTATCTGGGGCAAGATCCGGAAATCCGTTATCTGCCGACCGGCGGTACGGTGGCCACGCTTTCACTGGCCACTTCAGACAGTTGGCGGGATAAACAAACTGGCGAGTTGCGGGAAAAAACGGAGTGGCACCGGGTCGCCATTTTCGGCAAATTAGCCGACATCGCGGCGGAATATTTGCAGCAAGGAACGCAGGTGTATATCGAAGGCCAGCTGAAAACGCGTAAATGGCAGGATAACCAGGGGCAGGATCGCTACTCAACCGAAGTGGTGGTGAATGTGAACGGGTCGATGCAGATGTTGGGAAGTCGTGGGGATTTGAAGAACGTGGCATCTCAGCAGGCTGGACATAAGCCGGCACAGAAGCAGCCACTGTCTCAGCCTGTTAATCAGGAAAGAAAAAACACACAGCCAGTACAGGTCCCAGTGTTACCGGAAGAGGATGACATCGACTGGGATTCGGATATCCCGTTCTGAGTGTTTTTTATTATCAACAGATTGCCCTGTCGAACAGGGCTTATTTGTTTCTACAGGTGACTGAAAGTCAAAAAATGCTAAATGCCATCTGCATATATTTAAACAATTATCAATATCTCAAGTTTACGTAACCACTCATTGAATAACGGGCATTGTTCTCTCATCTTAGGGATGCCAATTTTCTCGGCAATAGCGATCCCCGTTGTCGTCTTGGCAAATTTTCCATGCGCTGACCATCTTTCCAATCTCTTTGATGGTGCCGTTTGTGGACTATTGTTGATAGATTCCGGCTCCCCACATTCCCGAAGGACTCGATCCACTTCTTGCACATCGATATTTAATTCATTGGCAAGTACTTCTTTGTCACTAAAGAGCAGTGCTTCAAATTCATGCATAACGATGTAGGGGATAAAACGTTCATCAACTCTTTGTGCCGATAGGAGTTGACGAATTTCATTTTGTGTTGACTGATGCAGATGCTCAGCAATTTGTTTCGGTTCCCAATGTTTATTTAACGTCTCCAATCCCGGCCATTCATTGGTGCCATAATAATCAATAAATGTAGTCACGTAGGTGGTTGGACGTTGTTTCAAATGCATCTCAATGTCTTTCCTGACTCTTGAAAAACGGACATCCCCGCCTTTTTGTCCCGGCTTGGAAACCTGAGTTGCAGAGATGAAAATCATTTTCTCAGCCAGATAAGGTTGAAGCATTTTCTCAATAAATATTTGTTCTGTTTTCCCTTCAACGATGGCCATGACTTCGATGTAATTACTCATAAGTCGGCCCTCCGGCGATGACGTTCTTAGCCCATAATTCACCCAGTGAATAGTTTTCAAGCCATTGAGAAAAATCTTCCTCATTCAAACGTTCAAAGCCTGAAGCCCCCTTTTTACGATTTACGATAACAATATCTTCGGCAGAGAATTGATCGATTAAAATAGGGGATTGAGTGGCGATAATCACTTGGGTGCGCTGAGCTGCTTGTTGGATTAACTCTGCAAGGATCACAATGGCCGCAGGGTGCAGACCCAGCTCAGGTTCATCAATAATAATGGTCGATGGTGGGTTAGGTTGTAATAATGCGGTTGCCAGACAAATAAAGCGTATTGAACCATCTGATAGATGATAGGGCTGCATCGGATAGTCTGAACCTTTTTGTGTCCAGCTAATGTTAACCTCTTCTTTGGAACCGCTCTGGCGAGGCTCCAGAATGAAGTTATCAAAAAATGGAGTGACTAATCTGATTGCATTTACAATTGATTTATATTCATTGGGGGCATCATTTTTGAGTTTTAATAAGAACGCGCCAATGTTAGATGCATCCGTACGCAATATCTTGTTATCCTGAATGATTTCATATTTTCGCATTCCGGCTGTCGAGCTGGTATCGTGAAAATGATAAATCTGCCAGGATGCAATGGCATCATAAACAGGCTTGAAATACGGTGCATCAGAGGCATTGTTCTCAATTTCAGCAACCATTCGGGAGCGGCCATCATCGCTGTCCCCCAATAACCACCATCCGGCATCACTTTTTTTGTAATAGAGAGCTTCATCTTCAATCGCACAACTGTCTGCTGGCGTGGGAACGAGTTTAAAGCGAAAACCTTTGTCACCAAAGCGTGTTTCAAACTCCATTTTCTGCGTGACTTTATTACCATTAAAGAGTAAATCATTTGCACCACCATTATCACGTACATAGCGATTTAATGTGCCGTCAATTAATGCCCGCAGCATTTTAAAAAAGGAGATTAAATTACTTTTACCCGCGCCATTAGCGCCAACAATCACGTTTAAGTTCTTCAGTTCAAATTCGTTGAGCTCATGGATTGATTTAAACCCTTTAATCGTGAGTTTGTCTAAAGACGTCGTCATATCGCCTCCTTTGAAATGCTTACTTCAGTATCAGACAAGGGATAACTATCGATGATAAACGTTGCATCAGGACAGTTACATTCAATGTTAACATAACCCACTGATGGCGGGTGCACTATTCTGTGAATCACACTTCCCCTGGTTATGCCAGCCATTGAAGGTAAGTGTTGAATAAAGCGATATATCAAATAGGCAAGAAAGTTGAACTGATGAAAATTAATCACTTAATTTTACTGATTAAACTTACACGTTCGATTATTGAATTAAATAACGTAATTCGTTAAAGTAAAAAAGCTATCAGCAAAATCTGATAGTGAGGAATCTCAGGCCTCAAAGTTATCCACTGGTAGGAAGTTTCTACCAGTGTGTCTGTACTCGCCCCTTCAATGGCGGTTCAGACAGGGGAGGCTTCGGCCTCACCGGCTGATAACTCCGGTACCTGAGAATCCCTGTCTTGAATCGCCACCACTTAATAATCAAAAGAAGGGGAAGCAGGTATGACTATGACTCACACTCAGAAAGACTGG
>NZ_FORG01000042.1 GCF_900113945.1 Xenorhabdus mauleonii | reverse complement strand
GTCAGCCAGCCGGGGAAGTGTGTCATGACCACGAACAGTTATCTGGAATATTTCCTGACCCTGCTCGGCTGGGTGGTGAATAATGGCCTGTGGCACATTCTGATTGCCACGGGGTTGTTTACCCTGCCGTTAGTGGTCAAAGTGATGGCCATTTGGCTGAAAGTCAGAGAAGGTGGCGAAGAAGAAGGCCCCAATGGATTGCAGTCACTGGCCCGGATTGAAAATACGCTCTACAGTGCGTTTTTTGTCATGGTGTTTTGCTGCGTGCCGCTGGTCAATGTCAGCTTCAGCACCCTCCAGTATGATACCGCCCGGACCAAAAGCTGTGGCACCTGGACACCCGGTGCGCCGGAGAACAGCGGTTATGCGCCGGTGATATCCAGCCTGAATAATCAAACGGCGGCAGTGCCGGTTTGGTGGGCCGTGGTGCACCGGTTATCCAAAGGGCTGACGCAGGCGGCGGTGGCCACTATTCCCTGCCGGCCGGATTTACGGCAACTGCGTTTTGACGTGCAGCATACCCGTATCAAGAGCCCGGCACTGGCGGCCGAGTTGCAGGATTTTACCCACGATTGTTATTCATTGGCGTTGTACCAGTGGCAACAACGCGATCCGGAACACACCAGTGACCCGATTATCCTGAATGATATCGGTTGGCTGGGCAGCCGCATATTTTTAGCCGGCGATTACCGGACGCTGCAATCGCGCACGCCCCGGGCTGATTTCCCATGGCAGGAGAGTCGGGACAACGGCCGGCCGTATACCGGGCAGGGCGGCTATCCGAGCTGTCAGGTCTGGTGGTCAGCCGCCAACATCGGCCTGAAAGACAGGGTACTGGCGCAGGCCGACCCGGGGTTGTGGCTGCGTCTGTCTGCGACACTGAAAATGTTGGGTAAAAACACGCCCGCTTATCAGGAAGCGGTGATCCGCCGTCTGGTCAGCCCGGTGAACCTGACGGTGTCTCAAGCAGGACAAGTATATGCTGGCTATGGCGGTAATGCGGACCCCACTCTGTGGGATGGTTCGACCCGGATAGGGGCCTCTGCGGGTGCACTGTTGGGGGGTTTACTGGCTTATCCGATGTTCGATGCGGTGCGTCAGGCACTGCCGATGATGCAGGCGGTGATTTTAATGGCGTTGTATATCTTAATCCCGTTGCTGCTGTTGGTGGCTGCGTATGAGTTTAAGACCGTGTTTACCCTGACCTGTGTGATTTTTGCGTTGAATTTCCTGACGTTCTGGTGGGAACTGGCACGCTGGCTGGACAGCCATTTGCTGGACGCCTTATATGGATCAGATACCCATAGCCTGTTTAATCTGGCGGGCATGCAGAACACCTCGGATGATTTAATCATGGGGCTGGTAATGGGCACGTTGTTTATTGTCCTGCCGATGGTCTGGTTGGGGGCATTGGCTTGGGGCGGGGTGCGGATGGGCGATGTCGGTGGCCTGATGAGTCAGGGCGTGGGGCAGGTCAGACAATCCGCTGGGATGTTTGGGCAGATGGTGATGCAGAAGATGATGTCGAAAGGAAAGTAGACAAACCCGTGTTTACAATGTCAGGGATACGTGGTTATCCCTGAATCATCGTTTGAATTTTAGGTCAGTTTTCTATTTTTTCGTCTGCTTAATTTATTTATCATTGCCCCGATCATAAAAGATGAAATAATTGTTTTTAACAAGATGGGTAAATAAATTATTTAACGCCAATGCGTTATTGATTTAATTTATTTGATTTAATTATGCAGGGAGATTTTATATTCGTTTTTGTATCATTATATTTAACATTGGGATTTTAATACGCGATATTTATGATATTTATCACAAAACAGACAATAAACCCATACCATTTTATCTCATATAACATACACTAAAAAGGTTATAATTGTCATGTTCTATATCAATAATGCCGTTTTACTGATAGTAGACGATTTATAGAAGCCTCAGTGGTTGAAGCCATTGAGGCTTCGCCGTTTATTGTCATAAAATAAATGTGAAAGCATTTGATTTGCCGATTCTGTTTAGTTTTTTCGCTATTGAATTCATTATAAAAAGGGTTAAATTGGAACGCCTTGAATATCGTCTGAAAAGGTTCAGGGTAAGTCATGCGTGATATTGATAAAAATCACAAAAATAAGAAAGTTAAAAAACAATCCGATCATTTTATTCCTTACAAAACGACGTATGATTTGCGGTTAACGAAAAGAGAACCCAATTTAATCAACATACTGATGCAAGTTCAGGGGTATGAATACGGCTTTTTTAGGGTGTTAGGTGTCCGCCCATTATCACAACGGGGTAACCCGAAAAGCACAGCCATTTATGTTGTGCGGTGTCGGTGTGGTAAATACGCCGTCAGGTCACTCAAGGCCATCAGAAACCCGGCGAATATGAATGACATGTGTGAGCATTGTCGTCACCTGTACAACTTGAGACGCAGGAATCGCTTTCTGACTGAAGGCAAGGATGTTGATTTGTCAGAATTAACCGGCATTACCGATAAAAAGCCCCTGGATATTAAAGAATAAAGGAATGGTATTGCGCTTGAATCTGAGCTACCTGAGCGCGTAAAAACCGTGGGGCAGAGATCATCGCACTGACATTGACCCGGTTTGATGCACACGCTACCATCGAAATGTAATTATCAGTGATCTGCTCGCCTGTGAGGATCACCCATTTGATGGCGAAAAAAGCTCCCGTAGCCTGCAAGGGAGCGCATTACTCTGCGGTACATCTGCGCACTTTTGGAAGCAGATATCGTCAGACAATAATCCACCGTCCGGCGATGAAAGTTATCCGGCGTGATTCACGACCGGCTTATCACGGAATACGAACAGCGCCGGCTTTGCGTTGTCCCGAATACCGACGGTAAACGTCCTGAATGTTGTGCGGCGTCACTTGCGTAAAAGCAACGCGATTACCAAGTGACGCCGCTAAGCGGCCAACGTCCAGAGCATATCCGGCCTGCCTTTACGACCCATTTGATCCACGTATTACTCAAAGTCACCCGTTGTTACGGGCCTTTTTCTGTCTGAATCGACCTGTTTCGTTTGTTTTTTAATCCACTGCCTGACAACAGGCTGATACCGAAAAAAGGAGAAATTACCCACGTCACGATAATGAGGCGTTTACCCTGATTGAATCAGGCTCTGAACGGGGAGCATGTCATCGCTGTGCTGAGCACGTCGCGAGCTCCTGCAAAAACTCAACACAACTTCGCCTTGCTACACATTATCTGACGCACCACGGAACGGTGAACCTGAACCGACACGCAGGGACTTGTTTTAAAAATGAATAAAACAAAAACAAATGCTCAGGAGATGCGAGGATGGCGCAGAAATCGGCACGTTCGAAAATTGAACGGTTCAGAAAAGCATTTATGACCCATGCCCGGCAAGTGGGCGGGAGTTTTGCGACGGTGGCGGAGCGTGAGCGGATCGCCCGACAATTTCTTCACTTTCTGAAAGACAAGGGTATAAAGCTCCGGCAGATGGATAGTCTCAAAACAACATATATTGAGCACTATATTGCTGAGAGAAAGGCCGACCATATCAGTCACCGGACGTTGCAAAATGAGATGGCGGCGCTGCGAACCATTTTAGTGCAGGCCGGGAAACACAAGCTGGCCGTAGCCGATAATCCACGCCTGAACAACCGGGCACTGGGGATTGCCAATATAAATCGTAGGGGGACAAAAATGGCGTTGACTCCGGCAGAATTTCAGACGGCTTTTCAGCAGGCCGAGCAAAAAGATCGGGGCGTAGCCGCCGTGATGCAACTGGCGTATGTATTGGGGTTGCGTACCAAAGAAGCGGTGGAGGCCTATAAATCCTTAGCTACCTGGAAAAAAGCGTTGGAAAACGGCCATACCTCCGTGCAAATAGTATTTGGCACCAAAGGTGGGCGTCCGAGACAGACGGTCATACTGGATCGGCAAGCCCTGCAACACGCTATTGCCTATGCCGAGCGCGAACAGGCAGGACGCAGCGGCAGATTGATTGATAAGCCCACGGTTCATCAGGCGATAGACCGTTACCGTTATGTGGTCAGACGCGCCGGACTGGTAGGTAAACAAGCGCCACACAGCATGCGCTACCATTTTGCACAGCAATCTGGCGCACATTATAAAGCACAGGGTTTCAGCGAGCGGGAAGCGCTGGCACTGGTGTCGATGGATTTAGGGCATGGTGATGGGCGGGGGCGATATATCCGGCAGGTGTATTACCAGAATATTGAGAGCCAGTAGGCTGTATTTGCTCATACACGGTCTGCTGCATTGGTCATTGGAATACGAGCCAACCAACCTTGACACTTAGCCGGTTATTCATAGGTTATTTCTAACTCGCTTCTGGACAAAAGTGAGTTAAATTATTTGCTCTAATTCACTAGATTCAGATTATTAGACGTAATCTAAGACACCTGAAATATGCTCTTTCATTTTCTAATTCCAAAGAGACTCAATATCAATATCGTCACTGTCTGGCCTACTACCGTCAGGCATCTCATTAAATTGAACAACCATTGGGACATCGAATGATGTTCCTATAATTATTGAACAACCCTTTGAAAGGTTAGGAATCATTTGTCGTGAGAGTTCATCAAGTGAGCTAATAGTGTTCTCTAGCAACTTGAGGTCACGCTCATTGACTAAGCGATGAATAAAAAAATTATGCAGCTGAGACATAATCGTAGGTGAGATATCTGCTGGCCTCTGGCTTGACAAAGTTAAGAAGAATCCAAATTTACGACCTTCTTTGATAATCTCCTCAAATAGCTCCAAACGGTAATCCTTCCAACTTTCACTCTCACGACTCGATTGGGTCGACAGTATGTTATGAGCTTCATCAATTATCATGTGGAATGTTTGCTCTGGTGGACTCTGGTTCATAACCTTCTGCTTGTGTTCACCATAATAAAATTTAGCAAGCAAAAGTGGCATAACCTTCTTAATTTCTTGGTTAGTCCTTCGAAGTGATACCACTGACAGTAACATGTTTGCTGGTCGTTCTTCTCCAACGTCAAACACACGATCTAGTGCTGTCAATGACGCTTCCACTCTCTTTAGTAGAGGTTGGATATGGTCGAACTGAACATAACCGCTAACGAGGTCAGAAAGAAGTTGAGTGTTGATTCTCAGCTTTAACTCACTGAATGGCGATAACTCTCTAATGTTGATGCCGTCTACGTGTGCTTTGCAATGGTTATTGTATGTGTGGTCATTATCACCACCATTAAAATAATTTAGGGTGTCTGGGAAATACAACTGAGATTTTTGACCATGCCAGCCCATTTTCCTAACTGTTTTCTCTAGGTCTTGGGATTCAACAATCTTTGCAATCTCCTCAATAAGAGCTACAAACTCTTTCTTTTGTGCGGTACTTGTGAGAGCACGCTTGATAGTTGACTTGACGTAAGTTTGCAAGCTATCTGGATTGTTTTTGAACTTGTTTCGACCAGAAACTATCCGCTTTAAGAACGGCTTCTGAGTGTTCTCAGTTGCTTTGAATAAGATGCCGAATAATTCTTCATCCCAGAACACATCGCTAGTGAGCGGAAATTTATCGCCATCATCATTGCGAGTATCTAGTTGGTATACCTTCTTATGCTTGTTTTTTGGTATTAGCTGGTTATTTGTGTACTCTCCATTAAAGTCGATAACAACAAAGTGACTCTTGTTTATGAGTTTTTCCAGCTTATTGCGAAATAGCGTTGTGTATATTTTAGTTAATGTATTAGATTTGCCACTACCAGTATTGCCGAAAATACCTATATGAGTGTTGAATAGTTTTATCCAGGGTAGCGATATAGGTATTTCTTCAGTAAGCGTTTCACCGACAACGAAGTTGTCGTCAGGCTTTCCAAAGATAGATTTAACCTGAGTGTCACTCATTAAGTACGCGATATCACGGATCATTGGCAGGTGTTTTATGCCTTCATGGAATTCATTGAACTGGAAATGCCCAATTGGTACTAACTCAACTTTACGGATATAGCAGTCGTTCTCTTCGTCTTTCAGTCGTTCATCTAGGTATTCGCCTTGAACTCTAGCAACGATATCCTTGAACCCACGACGAATCAAAATGAACTCCTGGATCGATACACCGTTGAATTTTTCGCCGTTATAGAACAACGTCTCGTTGTTGGACTCTTCGTATAATTCTACGGTGATATTAGTGCCTTTAACTGAAATTACTTCACCAATTGCTATACTCATTTGACGTCACCAACTACAGTTTCAAGCATTGGCTTCACGGTTTCTTCAGGCATAGGTTTGTTTGGTTTATTTATCGTGAAGTATGCATCATTGAAAAGCTTAAAATCTAATTTGCTATCTTCAGAGTAAATCAACTTAACATTTAAGTACTCTTTGAATATCTCCAACATCCAGTCTTTCGTTGACTCGCTATAGCACATTACGTACATAGTTAATGACGGATTAGATAATGCTCGCTGTACAAGACTGAGAATGTGCTCGTCGGCAAAAGAGAAGCCGAAAGCAATTAATACTGAATGAGGGCGTTCAAGCTCATAACTTAGGTGACGAAGAATTTGGTAGTAAGCCTCTTCAAAAACGGTTTCATGAAACTTCCACTTTGTAGGGTTTACGATAGGTATCTTATTATAGTCCTTCCAAAATTGCTCAGAACGAAGTTTCGCAAAATCTGCGTTAGCTTCAAATACACTCAGGTCATCGAGCGATTTCGTTGTATCATAAAGAATCACCTTGCAATCATCTAGAATATCATTTTCGTCTTGATTGAAGTCTATGTTGTAACAGCTAGTACCGTAATTAAGTTCAATATCACCATCTTTGTTGCCTTTTATCCAATGTACTGAGCCGTGAGCATGCAGAAGGTTTACTTGAGGAAGAAACTGTTCGTGACGGTCAAACACGCCTTTATTTACGATACGGTTATTGAAATTTCTTGTATGGAAAGTGCGCGCTTGAAAACCAGTGCTGCCATCATTAACTTCGAACTGAGATGTCCTTTCTGCCATCAACTCTTCGCTAGCAATTTCAAAGCAATTATCGTAGTTAGTTGTGAAAATGTTTGCTTTTTTGGCTGACGGTTTTTGTTTGTTTAAGACGTGAATCAAAGTGGTCATGAACCGCTTATATTCTTGAATGACGCTTTCTTTATGTGTCGGTCTAGGAGAATTTTTAGCTGGAACTGTAGGTAAACCAGGCTTAATACATTCTCGGTAGTACAACATGAACAGCAGTGTTGTCATTTCTTTGCTTCTTTCATATTTCTTTGCAAGTGTCTCGAATGTGCACTTATTACTATCTGACCCCTTTACCTCTAGTGCTAACGTTGGTAGAAAACCATATGAAGCACCAGCTCCGACCAGAAAGTTCAGGTTATGATCGTAGATTTGATGTAAGTTAAATTCAGCAGTCATTTAAATCTATTTCCAAGAATAACTCATATCGATAGAAGGACTGAATAGCCACCGAATCAGAAAACACAGGTTGGCCACACAGATGCAAAAGTTAACACATATTGATTCATTAGCTAAATTTGGTCAAAGAGAAAAGCTAAAGCGTATGACTTTTGGGAGCATAAAACAGTTTGGGGCAAAAATGAGTCAGTCCAAGCAGCCCGAACGGGTCACTCCGTGAAATAAGCATTTACAGCCAGCCCCTGACTAACCCAAAAGCCCATCGTCTTCCTAACATTATTTTCTGCCCCAGAAAATGAATTACCTATTGACCTTACGATACCCGTTTATTAGCGTAGTCGGACTTATCAACGATTCGGTCGCTTGTAAGGATCACCTTCGGGCAGCGACAGCAACACTCCTGTAGCCTGCAAGGGAGTACACCATCGTGTGGTACATCTGCGCACCTTTGGAAGCAGATATCGTCAGTCTGATGACGATGAAGGTTATTTAATCTTATCCCTCATGGTCAATCGGCCACTCACCCAACGGGGAACACGTTTCCCATTGGGTCGGTGTTCTCCGTTTTTTATCCAGGAGAATACCATGCAACAAAATATACCCCCGACCACGGTGCACACTGCGCCCGTGTCTGAACACGCCCCTTTTGCTGACCTTTTTCCGCAAACCAGTTCACTGGAGCGGATGCTGTTGGAGCACACTTTCATTAAAGCCGCTGCGGTGCTGTGTGAGGACTACCGGCGTGATCGGTGGCAGTGCCTAAAGGTGTCAGATACCGTTGCTTATGTTGTACCAACACGGTCGGATGCCTATGTTGTCAACGTCAAAACAACGGACTTTAACGCTGAAGTTTCCGCTGATACGTTCGGGCTGATGGTGACACTGACCGTTTTAGGTTATCTGACCGCACTCATGAAGCAAGGCGAGTATGCTGAGCAGTTTTGTAACCTGCGTGAATATGCGGCATTGCAACATTCCCAGGCTCAGTGCATTCGGGCGGCTCTGGGCTTAAAGGGAGACTGTGATGCCAAACAATGAACACATTATGCTGGACAGTCTTGCATTGTCGGCCGTGTTTCCCGACAAGACCCCATTAGAACGGTTGTTTCTGGGGTTCCTGCTGGCCAATACCGCGTCAACGTTATGCGGAGATTATCAGCCGGAACAGTGGACAAGCCGACAGGTCTCTGAATCGCTGACTTATCTGGTGCCGATGCGGGCGGAAACCTATTCGATTTACCTGCCGGACACGCAACTGACGGTGACACTCTCCGCCGATGCTTTCGGGCTGGCGGTTACCTCAATCGTATTGGCCCGTGTTGCGGTGCTGGATGAACCAAATGAGGAAGCGTATCGGTTCTGTGCATTGCAGGAGTACGCGCAGCAGCACCCGGAAAACGACCTGATAAGAACGGTCATGACACTAAAGCCTAAAGAAGCGGTTGTCAGCCCGTCATTTCTCCATAACAACAATAATCATCACTGACGTTATCAGCACATGAGGCTGTTAACGCTTTTCTTCAGCGCCTGACCAGGGAAGCCAGAACACCTTCCCGGTTCCGGGCGGGTGTTTTCTTTATTTAACGTGAAATCAAGGAACACCATCATGAACCCACTTTTTTTACCGGCACCGGATGATGCCGGCTCCGTATTACATGAGGCATTGTTTATCGCCCAGGTAACCGGCCTGAGACAACATCCGACAGCGTCACAGTTATTGCTGACGGACACCCTGACAATAGGGGAAGCCGCCACCATTACAGAGATAGTACAACGTCTGAAGGTGATTCATCTGTTGGGGGATTGGCCGGCACTGGAGACGTTATCCGGTCAGTGTGAGCGGGCTTTTTTTCCGCTGACCGTCATGATTGTTGACGCGCAGGACAGAAAAGTGCTCGGTGGCCGATTTGATGACGAAATTGTCTGGGCGCAGCCGGTCACGCTCACGTCGGAACGTTTGTCACTGAAACGACAGCAACAGCGATTATGTCAGGCCGCGATGCTTGAACAGAGCTGGCTGAATGCGCCAGCGGCCCGTGTGTTATGGCATCAGGCGCATTTATTGTCGCTGCATCGGGTTTCATCCCGTTATCAGCAGTGCAGTGAAGTGCGGGATATTCTCCGGCACGGCACATCGGTCAGTATGCCGGAGGCCGCATGGTGACCTCAACACGTTTAACGGTTTGGCAGGTGATTGCCGCCGCTTTACTGAAACGGCATTTTGGCCTGAACCTGACTGACACGGTATTGTGTGAATCCGACACCGTGGCCGCGTTGGCAACCCGTGGCGTCCGGCCGTCAGAAGCCATTAACGCCTTGGTGGATAAATACGATTTAGCTCGGTTGAATGCACAGGCTGACCCGCGCAGTACACCTTATCTGGATATTCACGATGAACTGACGGTCATTTTTGACAGTGGTCTGGCTGACAGACTGCTAAAGCAAGCCAAATCGTAACCTTTTTTAATCACCTTTTTTCAATCTACCCATCGGGGGGAACTGCTCCCCTAACGGGCGGTTCCTTCTGCTTATTTTTAACGCTCAAGTGAGGAACTTAATCATGGCAGAATGGTGCACCAATCAACTGGAAATTACCGGCAAATCCGTCTGTATCGATGTGATGCAACAATGGGTCTGTGGGGAAGAAGTCCCCCGTTATCGTCAGGCGGTGTTGCAAAGTCTACGCCTGTTTCTGGCCGGTTGCGCGGGGATACTGAAACCCACTAAACCGCAAACTTATACCCCGTACCCGGCGTTAGTACGCGGCACGGCGGCACCCACGGCGCAGCATCTGGCTTTTGAGCAGTGGTTGCTGCTGTTACAGAATAATGTGCCGTTGAACACGGACAATATTAAACGTATCGATAACCTGTACCGTCAGTCCGGCCTCAGCCTGATGTCTTGGGACAAAGTGCCGGAAGCCGCACGGGATATTATCGCCCGTCTGCTGACCCGCCAGTATACCGACTGGTTTGGTATGGTGGGCTGGTCTGACACGCTGGATATCGGGGCGTGCTGGGACAGGCTGGAGGTTTATCCGCAGGCGGCACAGCCCTGCGATATGCTGATGATTATGTCAACCAGTCTTGCCACCGAAATCAACGGGAACAGCACGTTGCTGAAAGAGATCTCCACTACGGCGCAATTTTATGAAGAGCTATACGGGCTGGAATGGCCGTTTGGCCACCATGTCCGCTGGGAGCGCCGGAATGTCAGCAGTTTAACCGTGCGTTTTGATTCTCCCTGGGCACCGCCTTCGGCGGAGCTGATGGGGGAACTGTCTGCAATGTTTGACTGTGAAATCCGCCACTGGTACAGCGAATCGTCAAGTCAACTCAAAGGCTACGACTGTTATGACCAGGGCGAACATGTGGACAGCGGCCACGGACAGTCTGGACGGGAAAACCGTCCGGCACTGTATCTGGTCACCAGTGAACAGGCGGAAACGGCGCTGGTCCTGCCGGCGATTGCCGTCGGTCAGTAACCGATTATTCCACTGATTTATTTTATACGAACTGACCACGCCAACCGAAAGGGGAACCCGTTCCCTTTTCGGGGCGTGTTTTCCTTTTTTTACTTTTGTTCTGCAAGGAAAACACACAATGGCTTCCCGAACCGATCATCAGAAAGCATTTATTTCACTGTTTAAGCAAACAGCCCGTTATCAGACCCGTTATCAGGTCTTCCGGGATTTTTGTAACTGTGCCATGGCGGCGATCCACAATAAGCACTGTTTCAGTGAAGAACTGGAGCAGTATTACCTGAAAACCATTAACAAGTACGAACGGGCCGATGTTGACCGGATTGTGCAGCTGTTTTCCCATGTGGTGCTCGGATTGGCGCAAGAGTCCGGTGACTTTCTCGGCAGTGTATTTATGCAGCTGGAGCTGGGTAATAAAGATCTTCAGCAATTCTTTACCCCCTGGGAAGTGGCCAGAATGATGGCACAAATGCAGTTGCATGATGCGGCTGGGCTGTTGCAGACACAACCGTTTATCACGATGTGCGATCCCTGCGTCGGGGCGGGCTGTATGATACTGGCTGCCGCCGATGTACTGAGGGAACAGGGGCATGATCCGTTGTGCAGCCTGTGGGTGTCCGTGGTTGATATTGACCCGCTGGCGGCGGTCATGGCGTACATCCAGTTATCCCTGAGCGGTATTCCGGCCGCCGTCACCATCGGTAATGCTTTGCATGATGGCGGCAACAAACGGACGCGTTACACACCCGCGCATTATCTGGGTAATTGGTCTGCGCGTTTGCGGGAGGCTGAGCTTATCGCCGCCTGACCGTATTTTTCAACCACAGCGCCTTTCGGGGCGCTTGTTTTGTTTTTAAATGGCGTTAATACAATGAATTAGGGTGAAAATTAAATTGATTCAGTAAGCCCGTCAGGGAGTGAATCGAGTCAGGTTAATTTTCATTTCCGTAAAAAGAGTTGTGCCTTGTTTCCGACCGGGATTCACCGACACTGAGCCACATTTGAACCGAAAAAAGAGGAAGCATGATGTTTCAGCGTCTTAAATCCCGTTTTACCCGTACTCCCTCCCTGTCACAAGCATTACCTGAACACGAGCCTGAAACAGTACGTGATGCCGACGGCTATTTCCGTCCTCAGTCAGCGGAAATACTGCTGGCAACCTCAGAGCGTGGCAAGTATCTCCGGCAACTGTGGGAAAACAGTGCGCTGCCTGCTGGGCTGTACCAACAATTTTATCTGGAGCCGCTCCGCCAATTATGCGCCCGTGTGCAGCATGTCCCCGCAACACAGGAGGGTGTCTGGTCTTATCGTGGCGGGTTTATTGATCTGACCCTGCAATTTACTGCCTGTGCCGTGCGGTTGGCGAAAGGGCATATGCTGCCTCCTGGGATAGCACCGGAAACACAGGCCGCACAGAGTCTGCTGTGGCAGGCGATGGTGTTCTGGTCGGCGCTGTTTTATCACTTGCCGTTACTGCAACAACTGGAAGGCGAGCTGGACGATGGTCATCCCTGGCTACCGGGATTGTGGATACCTGAACGCCGTTTCCGCTTCCGGTTTCAGACATCATTGTCTGAAGTGTCGATTTCCCATAAAACGCTGCTGGCCGCACGTTTTTTACCGGAGGAAGCGGTCACTTGGTTGTCTTTAGTGCCCGGTGCATGGCAGTGCCTGATGTCGCATCTTGGCGGATATCCGTCCTCTGTCCCGTTGACGGACGCACTGCTTCAGTCAGCCGCTGAGCAGGTGCAGTCGCCGTTGTTGAACTCCTTTGAGCCGGCTGAAGCGGGAATGGCTACTATTTTGTCATCATCAGAACAGTCATCATCAGAAACCGAGCCGATGCTCCCGCCTACTACGCCGGGAGCCGTGCCTGACACGACGGAGGATACCCAGACATTACTGTCACTATTTCAGGCGCAGGCAGAAAGTTCTGATGAGAAATAATGCAAGTAATAACAATAACGATTTGAAATCATGCAAACGCACCGCATCAACGCCGGAAAGCCTTGTTTCTGCAATGTACAAAAAGACATGATATGAAAAATAAAATAATTCAATGCCTTAATCAATTTTGCAGTTTATTCATGGGACGTTTTTGTACCAGAACACAACTTTACACACTAAGGAAATCATAATGTTAAATAATGAGGAAAAAATGAGCTGGGATGTGTTGTTGGACGAGTATTTTTTCTCACGGATGTTACGGCCAGCAACCGAATGGAGTTATCGCAAGGTGGTACGGGTTTTTATCCGGTATATGGGGGAAACGGGATCGCCGGAGAGCGTGACCCATCGGGATGTTCTGCGCTGGCGACGTCATTTGCTGATAGAGAAAAATCAGTCCGGCTATACGTGGAACAATAAAGTGGCGCATCTGCGAGCCATTTTTAATTTCGGGATGGAAAGAAAACTGTTGTCGCACGCCAAAAATCCGTTTAATGACGCAGCGGTCAAAAAAGAGAAGAAAAAGAAGAAAACCCTGAGCAAGGCGCAAATAACCGGGATTTACCTGAGGATGCAACAGTATGAGGAGGAAGAGCGTTTACAGGTTTCTCCACGGGGAGGACGCTGTGCCTTATACCCGACGGGGTACTGGCTGGCTGTACTGGATACCTTCCGGTTGACGGGCATGCGTTTGAACCAGTTGCTGCATCTGCGGTTACGGGATATTAATCTGGACAGCGGCTACATTGAGCTACGTGTGGAAGGCAGTAAAAACCACAGTGAGTGGCGGGTGCCGATGATCCCACAGCTGAAACCCCGGCTGGCGCAGCTGGTTGAACAGGCAAAAGCGTGTGGCGCGAAAGAGAATGATCCGCTGTTTGATTTAACCCGCCTGCGTTTTCGTCATCACGGGCGCAATGTCAGTCATCAGTATCATCATGACAGAGAAAAGCAGCATCTCCGTTCTTTCTTTAATCGCTTGTCTAAAGAGAGTGGTTTTGCTGTTTCTCCCCACCGCTTTCGTCATACGTTGGCGACAGAACTGATGAAAGCGCCTGATCGCAATTTGCAGCTGGTCAGGTGTTTACTGGGACACCGCAGTGTGGCGACCACGATGGAATATATTGATATCGATATGGATATCGCGGGTAAGACACTGGCGAATGAATTGGCGTTTTATCTGGATATTGCAGAGTAATCCAATTAATGTGAGGTAAAAAAACAGGGCAAGATATCAGTAGGATTGCCCTGACTGTGTCACGGGATAATAAGATGGTTTGGAGGGGGAGGACACAAAACGAAGAACCGGGGAGTTGACTCAAAGACCAATTCTGAAATCACCTGACTTGACATCAGAATCAATTACTGAAATCATTACTTTCAACGCAAAGAGGCAATCACAAACTGTGATCACCTAAATTCGTAGAGTGGCTGTTTTTAGTCTATTAACTTACACAAGGCATTAATACACATTTATTAACATTCGCTTAACAGCACTTATTTCTGACTCACCTGTTAAGTTACTGATATCACTTCAACGAATGAGCTTTAAAATTGGTGCCCGGAGGCGGAATCGAACCACCGACACGGGGATTTTCAATCCCATCGTAAGTTAATAAAATGTAAAATTCACTAATTTGACAATTTGTA
>NZ_FORG01000031.1 GCF_900113945.1 Xenorhabdus mauleonii | reverse complement strand
CCAGGAAAACCGACACAAAATGCCTTTATCGAACGTTTTAACCGGACGTACCGGACAGAAGTACTGGATTTTTATCTGTTCAGAACACTGAATGAGGTCCGGGAAATTACAGAGCACTGGATGACGGAATACAACAGCGAGCGGCCTCATGAATCGCTGAACAATCTGACGCCGGAAGAGTACCGGATGATGAATGAAAACGCGGAAATCTCAAAAAGTACGTGGAACTAAAACGGGTATGCTTACAGAGGGTGTAGCATTATTTTAGAAAGCTATTTAGAAGTTTTTTTAGGGGATATTAAAAATAATAAAATAATAAGTTCACTACGTTTAGTATGTAATTGTTTTTATTTGAAATAGCGGGGTCATGATGAATTTTATTTAAATGAATATGGGTAAGTATTAAAAAATCGGCAAATTAAAATCAAATCCATAAATTAACATTAAAAAATAAATTCATTATTTAATAAATTATTAATTTATGAAATGTACTTTATTACCTGTTTTCAATAAAATTGAATCTCCATTCATTCTATTATCTAGGATAAAATTATGAATATAATGCTTTATAACGTATCACAAGTACTTATGGGTGCTATGGTTACAGGAGGGGGAATTCCAAATGACCCTATAAAACAGCATTCTTATATCTCTCCTGGTTCTACATTTACTTTCACTATATATGGCGATTTTATAGAACAGATTAGGATTGTTGCGCATGCGGTACACCTTGACGCTACCTTTGCTTTAAGTGATTCCTCTATTTTGAACAAGTATCAAAAATTTTCTCTTCATTATCAGGATGGCTGTAGTGTTGAGTCTCCATTTTTTGATTATTGCTTTCCAATTTCTATAATTCCTGTAGACGGTTAATAATATAACATCGATTAATATAACTAGAGGGTTTATAACATGGATTATAAATGTGTACATAATGAAACAAAATATCCCCTTCAGGTAATTCTCCAAACGAGTGACTATGTAGAATATCCAATATGGAATTTACCTCCATGGAGTCATGCTCCATTTAATGTACCTGGTCCACCATTACCAGCTCCTCGACCAGTTGGAATAAAGTTTATAGCTCTTGATGGTTCATTTATATTGGATTATATATCAAAACGGGGCGATAGGTATTTTGAAAATTATATTGAAGATAATGATAGACTTGCTATAAATGAATCTAAGTGGGCACCTTATAATTTCCATTTAACGTTCACGAAGTCCAGTTTGCCGTGTAAATAACGCCTGTATTTTCAGCTGCGCCTTCGCATAATTTTTGCGAATCAACAATGGCAGATATCCAACTACGTCATACGGGGCCGTCTCAGTGAGCAATTTTGTATCAGTATCACCAGTTTTTGATTATCAAGGAGCAATTCAATTTTAGTCACGCCAGAATTTTTCTGGCGTTGACGCTGGGCGGCTTTACGTTCTACGGGGGATTTAACAATGAGATTTACCACCGTGGATGAGGCAATCGACATAAAAACAGTTCTTCAAACTCCTTTTGTGACCATGCCTTCTTAAGATTTTCTTCATCCCAAAAATTGTCATTATCAAACAATGTTACCGTATCGAAAAAAGCGAGTTCACCTTGGATACGATTCAGGATAAAGAACCGCTTATAAGCCTCCTCGCCGTTATCCCCTGAATCTCTGGAGGAATAAAACGTTCTCTTCCATTTCTCATGCATTGATAGATCCAGCGCTAATTGCACCAACCGAATGGGATTATCCGACCAAGCCCACTCGGACACATAGACATCGCCATACAGGCCGGCAACATGGCTATTAAGTCGAAGAAGCATTTTCCATCATCAATGATAAATTAGTCGGAAAATATGGAGAAGATTACTATATTGAGGACCCAAAAGAGTTAGCTAAACAACCTAGTTTAATATGCAGGAAAACGCTAGATCTATTGAGAGAGGTGTTAGTATTAGACCCACATCTTTCCGCGGAGATGCTCCGTTATATACATGCACCTGAATAATTCTATTTTAGGGTTGCCCCGTAACATTAACGGGGCAATTAACGTATTAAATTAATTCTTCTGTATCGGCGTCAGCATCTGCACTTCGCTTAAATCATCGAAATCGTTCACGGATGCAACCCCACCGCCTGCGAAGGCGTCGCCATCACGGAAGAACTGACCCCCGCTGAGTGAGGCCGATATACCTTTGCCTTTATTGTCGTACCCGTAGAGGCCGATAGTCGCGTTGATATAGCAACAGGAATAAGGTTTACCATCATGGGCTGTCAAGGGAGAACGGTTGCGATCAACAACTAAAGGGCTGGCTTTATTACTGGCCGAAATAAACATATTACCCGCGTAGCCGTCGTAGTCCGATTTACTGTCGCCGTCGCGGAAATTAAAGCGCATATTATTGCCGCGAATGTCTTTAATTATACCTTCGGCTTTTGCTCCCCATTTCTCCGTTGCTACTTTGAGAATGGCGGCCTCAATTTCAGCAATTAATCTTTCCGCTCTTCCAAAATAAAGAGCTTTGTATAACACTTGATGGAACAGCTTATAACCTTGGTAAGTCATCACAGCCATAAAATTATGTTAGTCGTGGGCCTTATGACTACCAATTCTCCTATCAAAACTCTGAATCGCAAAGCTAGGTACTGCAATAAAACAGTTAATAGGCCAAACTAAGAGTGTTTGCTTAAACTTAACCCCAATTTACATTCTAAATTCAAGGCTGCACAACAACATAAGCGCGGCCTTTTCTGTATTTGCCACCGCAATCACTTTCATCACATCCGTATACATATATTGCGGCTGGCAACCTATTAACTTGAAACTTGGATAAACAAGCGATATGGGAAATAGAAAAAAAACTCAAAGCCTTATCCCTCACGCTGAAGGATAAGATTATGGGAGAAAGCTATAAATGGTGTCTTTTCGGCGATCTCTAAGAATTTCGACGTATGTAGTCGAAAGCGTCACGAAGTGTTTGTTCATGTTCAGCAGAATACAGCAGAGATTGGGGTCGAGACTGAGGTTGTAGATGTTGATGAACAGGATTTGTTGGTGCTGCCATAGGGCTATAAGAATTATAACTTTGGCTAGATTGTTCAATTGGATGTCCAATAGGCGAAGCTACGCGCTCCTGCGACATTGGAGATGGTGCGCGTGGAGCACCCGGAGCCGGATAATTTAGCGGCATTGATTCAAAAGGCCGTGAAGCTACTGATATCGGATTATAACGAGATGAGCGTGATCTAATTATTCTCATTACGCCATTAACTAGAGACCGTGAATTTTGTTGTATTCTCTCACTAATCTCGATTTTTTGTACAAGCTTACTGAAGTTCAATTTCCCACTAGAATCGACAGATAATGGCCCAATTATCTCCCGCTCATAACGAGTTATATCGATGTCAAAGGAGTGTGGAAGCAAGGTGAGCAAACCTTGTAGTCCATTGAATCCCAATTCATCTATTATTTGGGGAATATCTTGTTCCTGAACACCTATCCGATTACCGATCGACTTTACCACTTTTGGGGAGCAATGATAAAGGCGTAATGACATAGTTCGGGTATGCCGCTCATACGCATAAATATATGGCTTCAGTAAATTAAAAAAATCTCGATGTTTTTGAGTCAAAATAATCACCTTTAGTAAAAATATATTTCAACAACCTTTACCCTCATCGCTATCGCAAAACAAGCGAATAAACCTTAACTATTAGTTACTCTCTAAAACTAAAAGCAATAACCCATGCCATCACAATAGGGGCGGATGGGTTTGGGGTGCATCTGTATGCCCAGCCCACGGCGGGGAAAATGACCACGGCAGACATTGCCACCAGTCTGTACGGTCAACCGGATGAGCAGCGGCTGACGTGGTACGGCACCGCACTGGGGATTGCCAACGAGGCACTGGCACACAATGACGGGCTGCTGTCACTCAATGAAGTGGGTCAGGGGGCGAAAGAGGGCGGTAACCGACCATTGGCCAGCTGGCGAACGATCGCCATCAGTACCGGGGAAAAAGATATTCCGACGTTCCTGATGGAGGCGGGGATCAAGATGAATGCCGGGCAATTGGTTCGATTGCTCAACATTCCGATGGAAAGGGCAAAAAACTTGCACGGATTGGATAGCGGTAAAGCCCATGCGGATGCCTTAAAGCGGGGTTGCCGTGAGCATTACGGTGCGGCTGGGCGGGAGTGGATCAGTTACTTATCATCACACCCGCAGGAAGCGAAAAAAGCCTATCTCAACGCCCAGTCACGCTGGTGCAAGCTGATACCGGAAAGCTACGGCGAGCAGGTGCACCGAGTCAGTGATCGCTTTGCCGTGCTGGAAGCCGCCTTGATGCTGGGCCGGGTTATCACGGGCTGGGATGAACAGCACTGCCGGGATGTGCTGCAATATATCTTCAATGTGTGGGTGGCTGAGTTCGGCACAGGCAACAAAGAACTGGAGCAGATTGTTGAGCAGACAGTGGATTTCCTGAACGCCCACGGCATGAGCCGTTATGCGCCGCTACCCTACGACGAACGGGATTTACCCATCCGGGACTTAGCCGGATACCGGGAAAAGAAAGGCCAGCATGACGATGACCCGGTAGTGTTCTATACCTTGCCTGCCACCTTTAAGCAGGAGATTGCCCGGGGATTTAACGTGGACATGTTCGCCGATACCTTGGTGAAAAATGGAATACTGCGAAAGCCGGCCAGTGGGCGCAGTTATCAGGGCAAAACGCCGCGCCTCAAGCACTTGGGGGGCATCCAGCAACGGGCTTACATCATGGTGTTAGTGCCTGAATCTGAAGAAGAGACCTGATCTTTCATGTGAGAGAAAAAAGGTGTTGTCTCGGTTGTCTCAGTTGTCTCATTTCTATTAATGCAATGAATTATAAAGTTTTTTATTTTTAGAGTGAGACAACATGAGGCAACTCAGCGGGGGTTTTGAGACAACAGCCACGGGGACAGGCTTCTTTTTGGCAGGCAGATCATCAAACGGGCATAAGCCACCTGTCTCTCAACCGACATTACAGAGGCATTATGGGAAAAGTATATCGATTATCCCGTTGGGGAATGGGCAATTTCATGGGGCAGTGGTTGAAGGTTGACAGTCAATTAGAAGAAAGATCCCGTATTCGGGAAGTCAGCGACAAGATGATTTTAAGTTTAGCGGGGGAGACAAAACAATGATGGACAATACAGTACACAAAACACTTTTCACCATTCCTGAACCAAGCCACAGCACCGCAATCGCAACGGTAAAGCCCTTGCCTGCTCAGCGCAAGATCACCGGCAACAAGCAGGTTGATGCCTATCTGTGGGTACTGGAGGTCATCAAAACCAACGAACCCGCCCACCTTGACGCAGCACAAGCTGCCCTGAAGAAACTGAAAATTACCCCGAAAGAGGCCCAGCAGAAATATGTTGATTACCTGATGAAATCGGGTGCGCATGCGTTTCAGGTGGCCTTTGGCACCATGAGTATGGATAACCTACAAGGCTATATTGACCGGGCGAAAGAACAGAATAAGAAAGTCAGTCAGGTCAGAGGACTATTTGCCAGTTATGAAGCTGCACTGGAACTGACTGCCCCCGAAAAATTGATGCTAGTGGGGGAACTGGCTGAAATCTATGAATCCTTCCACTACTGGAACGAAGAAGAATACGCCGAAGGGTGTATGCATGGTGATCGCATCAATGAAGTTGATAAGTTGCGTAAAGCAACAGCGAAAGGCTTTGCTGAACAACTCCCCGAACCGCACACGCTGTCCGATGTAGTGCGTGAGTTTCTTTATTGGGACTGGTTATATCAGATGCGCAATGTAGCGGCTAAAGAGCTTGATCCGGGCGGCTATGGTATTGATGAAAGATATTATGTCTATGACCGGGAAGAATATCTGGCGATGTTAATTAGAATGGATGACCGTTCATTAAAAAGTCAGATGGCTGAATTATAGAAGCAGCACTGTGATAAGTGTGGGGAATCACTGACTGTGGCTGAATGTTGTTTTTCGGGTGAAGCCGCTTGTTGGAATACATTGGGCTGGCATGCGTTGAAGCTATAAAGAATTATGTCAAGCTGCATAAGCAAATCTACATTTGAAAATTTAACTTAATGTGATATTAAACTAAGGTAATTAATGTGCATTGCAATCAGCATTGTTTACAGGAGGAATTATGGGACAGTATCGACACACTGAATCCAGTATTCTCGCAATAACTACTGTTAATGAGTTGGAGCAGAAAATGACCAAGCTGTTCCTGTGTGAGGAAGGTAAATTTCACTATTTTTTGGACAAGCCTAAGAAAAAACCTCACTATAGACTCAATATCATAGGACACTCACTCTCAACTAGTTCTCAGATATTATTTTGTGGAACTGTTGAAAATGCTCCTAGAATGAATATAGGTGATTTTTGCAGAACAGTTCATAACTTACTAAACAGTATTAGAATCAAAGGACACAATATTCAAAGTGCTAGAATAATAGCTTGCTGGTCTGGAGCAAATGGTTTTGCTCAAAAACTGGCTGATTATCTTAATATACCAGTTAAAGGTTCGTTAGGGGGCACTAGGTTACGTCACATACCTAATGTAGACCGTCGTTGTATTGATAAACCTGGCTCAGGTAGCCGTTATTCTGCAGAAGAGATATATAGGCAAAAGCAGTATGATCCGCACTATGGGCAGTATAAGTGGTACGAGCCTCAATCTTTAGAGAGTGCTTGGGAATCTTTTACTAATGACCGCATATCAAAAAAATAATCGGTTGGCTAGAACTACCACTGATGGTGGGCACAATGTCCAATACTTCCCATCAGGGAGAACTGATGAAGGCGACGATGGAAGGAAGCCTTTCCAGTCGCAGAGATTTTGCCGGTAGCGTAACAGACGGTAAACCGCTAGAATTATCTCATCGGCCTGAACATCCGACAACCTAAACGTAAGCTGCTGTGTCATCACTTAGAGGAATAAGTTATGGCGCAGCATAGTTTTATCAAAATCTCCAATGATACTCTGAGGCCAGCAACCCCTGCCGCCAGAGAATACCTGCACTCCAAAGTGAAGTGTGGCGATGTGCTTTATGCGGATTTTAAGAAAGCACGTAACCCCCGTTTCCACCGCAAATATTTTGCCCTCCTGAATCTCGGTTATGAATACTGGGAACCCACCGGCGGTACGATTTCCCCTGAAGAAAAAAACTTGTCCGTGGCTACGTACAATTTCTGGCTCACTTCGCCGGCGCCGAAGATGCCTTACAATCCGCTGCAGATGAATACCTTGCCGGTTTATCGAAAAATCGTGCCCAGAACATTACCGCCACTAAATCCTTTGATGCGTTCCGACGCTGGGCAACGGTGGAATCCGGTCACTATGACACTTACGAAATGCCCAATGGCAGCCTGCATCGAGAACCCCGTTCAATCAGTTTTGCCAAAATGGAGGACTTGGAATTTCAGGAACTCTATAAAGCCACATTAAATGTGCTCTGGAACTTCATTCTGTACCGTAACTTTCCGACTCAGAGTTCTGCTGAAAACGCCGCTTCTCAGTTGTTTGATTTTGCGTAATGGAGAGGCAAGACCAATGACCAACAGTGAAAAACAGTGGCTTTCTGATGTGGCCTCGCTGGGCTGTATTTGTTGCCGGAATATGGGGCTGGGAGTATCACCAGCGGAAACCCACCATATCAGAACGGGGCAGGGGATGGCACAACGGGCGGATCACTTCTCCGTTCTGCCATTATGTCCGCGCCATCATCGGGCATGTTATCCCACGGGTTTTTATGCTGCTCCGAAAACATGGCAGGCAATCCACGGTACGGAAACAGAACTCTTGTCCCAAGTGAAAAAGGAAGTTGAAGAGGTACGGTTATGTCGGGTGTAAATGAATTAAATAATAGGAAGTTAAGGGGCGAAGAATGATTTATCCGAATACATGTGGAAAAGGTGAAGAGCATTTAAGGCTGCGCACGCTGGAAAGTGTTTGGATACGTGGGCAGTTAAGCCTATGGGGAAGTTGGTCTACGATTAGCAAATCACCACAGGCTGCAGGTATTTTATCCCGACTGTTGGCACAACCTGTTATATCCAAAAAGGCCTTGAAAGTAGCTATGAAAAGGATGCAGCAAGCGGGGCTAACACAAGAAGAGTTATTGCAGATTTTTGGCGGAATGCAGGAAAAGCAGTCGATCAGCCGCTTATGGTTTTGCACTGATTCGGAAGGTCTAAAAATGGATGCGGTCATTGCTAAAGTGATGAATGATGACCCCGGTTTATTGGACGTTGTTAAAGAACATTACTTATTTAAAAAATCGTATTACGGGATCGCAACTGAAATGCATGAACGCTGTCCTGAAATTTCACTTTCTACTTGTCGCCGTAGAATTGAGGCATGGTTAAATGTGGCGGAATTTATGCTATATCGCCCCATGTGTGATGAATTTGAAAGACAGGGGCATTACGTTGATTAAAAAAGTTTGACTTTTTGAGCAATAAAGTTAGTATTTTTATATATGCTTCGCGAAGCTATGCCCGCAAGCGACGAAATTAAAAGAGAACCTGCCCAGTGCAGGTTTTTTTGTGCCTGAAATTCAGGTAAGACTTGCTGTTATCCTTGGTCAGAGTTACATGTGTGTCTATGCACAATAACTGACCAAAGGTTTAAATTATCATGCTAAAACATGAAGATATGACAACGGCTGCCGCCTGTGTTTTAGAAACTGTGCCCGTGTATGACTGGGCATCCGTTTACGATATTTCCACCCTGACGGGGCTATCCACGCCGCGTTGCCAATTGCTTTTAACTCAATTTTGTCTGGCTGGCCTGATGGAAAGCCGGGACGATGACACGTTTTTCAAACGTTGCCCCTAATAAGGCAACGTTTTAAGCGGTGAAATGGACGGCTGGTGGATTGAATAACGCCAGCCTCTCACCTGTGGCTTTCCAGCAAGCAAGTCAGCGTCGACTGATGGAAAACAATTGTGAATTTAAGTGGTATCACATTAATTAACGACGACTCACTGCAATTTATTAAAACCTTACCGGACAACTGTATTGACCTAATCGCCACTGACCCGCCGTACTTTCAGGTAAAAGATTGTGCCTGGGACAGACAGTGGGAAGATGTCACGGCATACCTTGCGTGGTTGGATGAACTACTGGTCGAATTCTGGCGGGTACTGAAACCCAACGGCAGCCTGTATATGTTCTGTGGTTCGCGTCTAGCCTCGGATACTGAGCTGCTCGTTCGTGACGGTTCAATGTGTTAAATCATATTATCTGGGCGAAACCTTCTGGCCCATGGCGCAGGCAGAATAAAGAAAGCCTGCGGATGTACTTTCCAGCCACGGAACGCATTATTTTTGCCGAGCATTATCAAGGGCCGTATCACCCGAAAGGCGATGGCTATTCCAAGCAATGCCGGGCACTGAAACAGTCGGTATTTAAACCGCTGATAGATTATTTTCGTGATGCACGGAAAGTATTAGGCGTTACAGCGAAAGAGATCCACGAAGCGACGGGCAAGCAGATGGCCAGTCATTGGTTTAGTGATAGCCAGTGGCAGTTACCCAATGAGACGGACTACCAAAAGCTGCAGGTGTTGTTTGGACGTATCACCCAAGAAAAGCACCAGCGTGGTGAATTGAACAAACCCTATCATGAATTAGTTGAATCTCACCTCACCTTGTCACGGCAGTATGAAGAATTACGGCAAGAATACGGCTTAATGCGCCGTTCGTTCACGGTGACGGCAGAAGTGCCTTACACCGACGTCTGGCACTTTGCACCTGTTCAATATTATCCGGGTAAACATCCCTGCGAAAAACCCGCTGACCTGATGGCGCATATTATCCAGTCCAGTAGCAAAGAAGGGGATGTGGTGGCCGATTTCTTTATGGGTTCCGGGGCAACACTGAAAGCGGCGTTGAAGTTAAATCGCCGTGTTTTGGGTGTTGAGCTGGAAGAGGAACGGTTTAAGCAGACCGAGCAAGAAATCATGTTAAATACGGATAAATAATATTAATTCCAGTTGGTTGTATGAATTTCTGCACAAGGCCAATCAATTCATTCAATTATAAATAATCGTTAATATATCTAGGCTGTTTAACAACGAATGGAAAGTTAAATATAAGATTTGTCTTTTCATTAATTTATAAATATAAGGAAATAATATGTCTGAATTTATTAAGCCTGAACATGAATGTCCATTTGATCCAAAACAATATCAATGTGACTGCTTTATTGCACCGGTAGGTTCTTTTTCTTGGGCTTTGATTCAATTAAAACTACGCAAGCGTGTTACTCGTTCTGTTTGGGTAAATTGCCAAGGGAATAATGAAAAATATCTAGCTATCACGCCACGTGTGAATGATTTAACCGTAGAGAAAGATAGCGCTTATGCAGTTGATGGGGTTGTTGTTGGAACGAAATATGATTATCTAACTCATATTGATCTGCGTAATGAACACGGTAATTTTGTACCGTGGCAGCCAACGCAAGAAGATATGATGGCTTGTGATTGGCAGTTTTTTGGAGAGAAGGTAAAGCCAGAACCAGAGCCAACGCCTGATCCGGAACCTGAAACACCAAAGACTCTTAAATATAATGTAGTCTTTGACGCAACTCCAAAAGGCCACTCTGAACCAGTTTTGGATAAACTATGGAGTTTAGAAAAAGATCTAGTTGTTATTGAAAATAATATAGCAGCTCCTTACCTTATTTATTGGTTCGGCCCTAAATATTTTGGTTCAGCTGCTAATACAATCAGCATACAATTTAGGAAGCAAGTTCCAGAACTGAGCAATAAAACTTTGATAATTACTGTAGATGGTAAAAAGTATAACCTTGGTACTGTTACAGAACAAAACACTAATTCAACAAAAGTGGAGGCACATCTTCGCTATGAGAAAGGTGACACAGCAGAATTCGGTAAGCTGCTAGAACGAGTAGGAAAAAAATACCGCTTCCATTGTGAATGGTATGAGTAATCAACTTAGGCCACTCTTATAAACCTTCCCCAGCATTTGCTGGGGTTGTTTTTACCACCGCAATCACTCTAATCACATCCGTATACATGCATTGCGGCTGGCAACCTTAATTTGTATGTCAGAGCTTACAATGAGCCATAGTTAAAACAGGCTACGAATTCATTTAAAGTCGGACTGAGTTCATAACCATATATCAGAGGTATACAAATGAAAATATCAATAGAGCTTAACGGCGAAACAATTTGGTATCGCGATGAGGGCAAGGGGGAGGGAATGGGATCGACTGGGTACATAAAGGACGGTACACAGCAAAAAATCATTACCGCCCTTGAAGCTGCATTATCTCAGGCTAAAGCTGAATCCTTATGCTGGAATAACTGAGATTGAATGACGAATGTTTGCTGAGCCTCCCCCGATATCCAGCGTGACATTCCAGTAACCAGAATGCGGAGCAGAAATTCGAGCGGGTAAGGCTTTATAGAAACCGCCGTAATAATTAAACTGGCCTCCGTTTCTGTATTTATGAAAGTCACTGTCAGTTAATAGCATAATATTGCACTGATGCGAGCAATCAACCTTAACGACATCACCTTGATTAAGGTGAATTCTTTTGTGCAAAAACTGCATCTTGTCTCCTTCCAGAGGTAATCAGCCATCCCTCATAAGTTGGTTAATATTTGGCTGATTTAACAACATACCTTAAGTATTAACTCATTACTTTTAACCTACTCACAGGGGCGACTCTCTCACCCCACGGACGCCCATTGTTCTGATGGGGTGGAATATGAAAATGAAAGAAAACCCTGATTTGTGGGCCGATCTGTTAAGCGGCCTAAAACATTCTTGGCCGCAGATATCCGGCTCTATCCTGGCCATCCTGATTTGTTACGGTCGTCTGATTTATGACGGCGTGGAACGCAAGAACCGCTGGGTCGAAGCCTTATTGTGCGGGGCTTTGTCATGGAGTGTATCCAGTGGCTTGGAGATGTTTGGTATTCCGGGCAGTTTCGCACCGGCTATCGGTGGTGCCATCGGTTTTATTGGCGTTGAGAAGGTACGCGGCTTCGCTATTCGGGCGATTAACAAGCGTTTGGGAGATAAGCAATGAGCCGTCTCAATCAAATTCGCCGCTGGTGGGTACTGCGTAGGCTACGAAGGCATTGGTCTAGTGATCAATATTTCCTGAAGCTTGCTCGTCACCCTAAATACAAATGGTTAAACGACTATTTCAATTTTTACGAACGCTATTGGTTTCTCAGGATGTTGGTAGGGCACGAACAACGACGGGGAGCAATATGATGACCAGAGGCATACGCAACAACAATCCCGGTAACATTGATAACAACTCAGCAAATAAGTGGCTTGGACAATTACCGCATGACCGGAATATCGAAAAGCGGTTCTGTCGGTTTGAAACAGCGGAGCATGGCATCAGGGCGCTGATGAAGTTGCTCAGAAACTATCAGCTCAAATACCAATTGCACTCGATTAGACAAATCATCAATCGTTATGCTCCGCCCATAGAGAACAACACTGAAAGCTACATTCGATTTGCTGCTGTAAAGGTCGGTGTTTCTCCTGATGCTAAGATATCTACCCAAGATAAGAAAGCCCTGTTTGCTTTGGTAGAGGGCATCATTCGAATGGAGAACGAAAACAAGCAACCTTATTCCGAGGTGACGTTTGAAAAAGCGTTTGAGATGCTGTGAGGCTTAACAGCCGATATTTCGCCCTTGGTGCTTTTGCTGTCATCGCTGGCCTGCTTTGGTTCTATTACAGTGAATATCAGCAAAAGGCCAAAGATTATGATGAACTGGAGACGAAATTTAAAAGGCAGGTCATCGCAATCAAAGACCAGCAAGAACGCATCAAGCATCTTTCCGAAATAGACACCACCCGCTTACAGGAACTCACAAATGCCAAATCTAAAATCACTCAGCTTAGCGATGATTTGCGCACTTACGTTAAGCGCGTGTACGTCAGGGCAGAATGCCCAGTGCCTGAAACCGCTTCCCCCTCCGGCGTGGATGGTTCAAGACCCGCCCGACTGGAGAAAGACGCTGAACAAGATTATGTACGTCTCCTCGGAGAACTTGAAACCCTCGAAGCCCAGTGCCTTGGATTGAGGGATTATGTGAAGACTGAATGTTTAAGGTGAAAAAATGAAAACGGAAGTTGATTTGATTTACTTTGAAAAGAACAGGCGAAAGCAATCATCCGTGGCTAAGTACACTGTCATTCACCACACTGAATCAACCATGCTAGAGCAAACCTTGGTTATAGAAAAAGAGCTGGGTGGTAATTTCAAAGCATCAACGCAGTTTGATGATATGCCTTCATTTGAGAATGAAAAAGAGGCAGCATTGAAACTAGCTGACTGGATGAAGCGCATGAGTGAGGCGATAGAAAATCATTGGCAGGATAAAACGCAGCAACAGGAGGTGATATTTCGTGCTGAATAGAGGGACGCATTATCACCCCAGAGCAAATGAGTCTGGGGTGTAGGAGTGTCAGTAACTCCTAAAACTCAGGGCAATGGTGAAATAAAGTGTTTTAACGGCGTAGGTTGGGCGATCCTCTCTGTTCTTGTAGAAAAGAATCGATATCCTCCATATCAACACCCCAGGGATTATTGAGTGCAGAGCTTAGTGGTGAAGGTGTGCGTACTCGTGCTTGGGGTTGCAGTCGTGAAGTGCTCGGACGCGGTGATGTCGATAAATGCCGCAGTGGAGCACCCCGTTGATATGCATAAGGGCCTTCTTCAGTATGAACATCCTGTTGCGGGCTGCTTGGTGGAGATGAGTTATTTCCAAATAGTGCAGCATGCAAAGCTGGATAGCTGCCTTGAGGGATTCTAGATAGGGGTGGATTATTTTGAGCGCGGGAAAGACCATGCATGGGTTGATTATTTCCCGATAAAGTTGATGCTTGAGGGAGTTGATGAATAGGATTTGTAGGTGTCGGCCTGGAGCCATAAGGATAATGAAGTTTTTCCCTCACTCCTGCTGCTACAATATCATCATGATGTTTTAGTATAACGCTTGAAAAATTATCTTGGCTATTGACTATGTATGGAAGTATTTCCTGCTCGTAGATTCTCTGATTAATACCGCAACTGTGGATATCTAAGCAGTATTCATTAAAATACATTGATTTTATAAATCCTAGATCACTGAATAGTCTTGTCACTTGGGTTTTAGTGGGGAAAGTATTAGGGAATTGTCTTATTAACATTGTCGGACTTATTTTTAATATCTCTAAAGATATGACTCCATTATCAGATCGTGTGTACTGAGTAATATGCGTTCTTATTGCGTTGTAAGCGAGTTGATGTTCATAAGACATGATAATTATCTCCGTAAATATATTTGATTATGATATTTACCTCACATCTACCCAATAACAAGCGAATAAACCTTAACTATTAGTTACCCACTGAAATTAAAAACAATATTCCTTTACCCGTTCCCTTGAGTGGTTAAAGAACGAAGTGCACACACCCCAGAGCAAATGATTCTGGGGTGATTGTGGTCATTGGCGTCTATAAGGGCTACGACTACGACTACGACTGCGAATGGATAAATCAAGAGATTCATCTTGTGCTGCTGTTGTAGAAGGTTGATGTTGATAAGGAGTAAATGCACCACCAGTCCCGCCGATTAAACGCTGGTAAGGCTGAAATGCGCTGCTAGCATTACCAATCTGAGGCTGATTAGGTGTTGATTGAGGCTGTTGAACCACTGGGGGCATCATTACATGCTGGGGCGGTTGCGGTATAGGTCTTATGATTGGGGGAGCTTGAAATTGTGCAGACTGTTGTAAGGTGGTGGGCTGTTGTGTTTGTCCAGAGTGCTTTAAACCAATATGTATATGCAAACCGCTCTCGCTATAAGTAACGAAATTACAGATGTCGCATTCAAGTGGTTGTTCTTGTACTAGTCGTTGTCGTTGTAGTTCTAATCGTTGCCGTTCTAGTCGTTGTCGTTGTTGTTGTCGTTGTTGTTCTAGTAGTTGTAGTTGTTGCTGTCGTTGTTGTCGTTGTTGTCGTTGTTGTTCTGAGTGTTCTCGTTCTAGTCGTTGTAGTTGTTGTTGTCGTTGTTGGTGTTCTACAGGGTGCGTCGTCTGCATATGCGCCACCATTAGGCTCTCGTTTACACAGACCTGACGACAAATTTGACATGTATACATAAAGATACTCCTTAAGTCTGAACACATTTACAACAACCTCTACCCCCATCTTCACCGTAAAACAAGCGAATAAACCTTAACTATTAGTTACGCTCTGAAACTAAACACAATATTCCTTTACCCATTCCCTTGAGTGGTTAAAGCAATAACCCATGCCATCATCCCCGTTCTCATCGCGTACCCAACGCACACGGGCTGGTGGCATTTTTATTTTCAACTATAGGGATATCTCCGTGGTTGATTTATGGGCTAGACAAAAGCAATAAATCTATTGTGTTTCAAAGTATTACTTGGACATAACGCACTGGACAAAACGAGCTAACCTCTTGTTTTAAACTCTCTATTTTGTGCGCACCTCTTATGCGTCGGGTTATCGCCGTCTGTCGGTATTAGCTGTGACATGTATCCTTACCATCGAGCGTACAGACAGAATCAAAAATAACCCATGCCACCGTGTAGAGCGGGTCATTATCAGCAACATCCGCTGTAGGCAGAAAAAGTGGTGTGACAGCCGGAGAGACGGCCTGTATTGCCATCATGATTCATTGAGTCGTGATTGCTACAGAAAACCTATGGAGAACAAAACATGTCACAAGGTACAGCAACCCACGCCATCACTGTCGATATCAAATACAACACTGAACCCTTAAATAAACTTGAATCACAGTTAGAGCACATTGTTGAGCTATTGGAACGTATACAAGGCCGACGTGATGTTTCAGATGCGACAACAGAGCTGGAAGCTTCAATCCAAAAAAGTGTTGAAGCTATGCTGGAGAATGCAACGTTAATCAAGAGAACGGATGAGGCATCTCGCCGCAAGTATGATGCAGGCATGAAACTGGCTACTGATAAGGGAGCAATAGCTACCATTACAAGCGATAGCTTCAAGATTTTCAATGTAGCCAGTGGGCCTTATATAAACTCACCACTCATCATTGATTCAGCCAAGATAAGTGAAGCCAAGATAAAAGCTAACGACGATCACACCCGCCAACTCATCCGCGAAGAAATGCGCCAGTTCGTGACTCGTGAACGGATGCCGGGTGGATTGCTGTCAAAATAAGGAACAAAAATGGCACTCACCGACAAGCAAGAGATGTTTTGTCGTGAGTACCTCGTTGATTTGAACGCCACACAAGCGGCAATTCGTGCGGGGTACAGCGATAAGACTGCAAACCGCACAGCGTCTGAAAACCTGTCAAAACCTGATATTCAATCACGTATCGCTGAACTCAAAGCCGAACGCAATGAAGAAGTCGGAATCAATGCCGCCTATGTATTGAAGCGGCTGGTTGAAATTGACCAGATGGATGTCCTCGACATTCTCGCCGATGGTGGGGAACTGAAAGCCGTCAAGGACTGGCCTAAAGTCTGGCGAACAACATTATCCGGTATGGAAGTGTTGGAAATAGGGTCACAAGACACAGCCGCGCTACTTAAGAAAATCAAATGGCCTGACAAAGTGAAAAACCTTGAGTTGCTTGGCAAGCACATTGCGGTTCAGGCGTTTAAAGAGCAGGTCGATCAAAATGTGGTGGCGACACATAACATTATGCCGGTTCCTGCCTGCGATAACGTCGATGATTGGGAGCAGGTGGCTCAGAAACAGCAGAGCGAGGTATTAGGTGGATGAATTACAATGTGGTTTGGAAACCGCTGCCCGGCTCGCAGTCATTATCATTAAGTTGCCCGTGTAACGAAATTCTGTATGAAGGCACACGAGGCCCCGGCAAGACAGCGGCACAACTGGCTCGATTCCGGCGCAATGTCGGGGTAGGTTACGGTTCATTCTGGCGTGGGGTGATATTCGATACGGAATATAAAAACCTCGCGGATATCATTACCCAATCAAAACGCATATATCGCCTGTTTAAAGACGGCGCCCGTTTTCTGGCCTCGGCATCAGAACTACGTTGGGTGTGGCCGACAGGTGAAGAACTGTTATTTCGGTTTGGCAAAGAGGCGGATGACTATTGGGATTATCACGGTCAGGAATTCCCTTTTATTGGCTTTAACGAATTAACCAAGCAGACATCAGCCGACTTTTATTAAGCCATGTTTTCCTGTCGCCGTTCATCATTCAGGCCGGAGGATTACCCGCTTGAAGATGGTTCATTGTTAAAACCGATCCCACTGGAAACCTTCAGCACGACAAACCCATTTGGGATTGGTCATACTTGGGTGAAGAAACGTTTTATTGAGCCTGCACCGCGCGGAACGGTTATCCGTGAAACGCAGAAAGTATTCAATCCACAGACTGAACGAGACGAAGATATCACCCTGACCCGCGTCGCGATTCATGGCTCATTTAAAGAAAACCCTTACCTAGACCCGCAATACATTGCAACGTTGATGGGCATCAAAGACCCAAACCGTAGAAAGGCGTGGGTTGAGGGTTCATGGGATGTCACGAGTGGTGGGCGGTTTGACCATCTTTGGAATGCTAGCTACCACGTTATCAAGCCATTCAAAATCCCCGATAGCTGGACGGTTGACCGTTCTCACGACTGGGGTGAATCAAAGCCTTTCGCGAATTTGTGGTGGGCCGAGTCAGACGGTACAGAAGCAACCTTGTCTGATGGCCGCCAATTTTGCCCACCAGCCGGCACCTTAATCCTGATTGGGGAATGGTATGATTGCCCGCCAGATGAGTTAAACAAAGGGTTGAATATGTCATCCACCAATGTTGCGAAAGGCATTAAGTGGATTGATGGGCGTTTAGTTGGGCTAGAGACAACGATCCCTGATGAAATCGTCAAAGAAGGCAAAACACAAGGCCAGCTTAATATCCTGCCCGGCATCTGTAAGGCGGTGATAAAGGGGCCTGCTGATAACTCAATTTACACACCAAACGACGATGAGGATTCCATAGCTCAAAAAATGGAAGCACAGAAAGTCGAATGGGTGAAAGCAAACAAAAACCCCGGCTCTCGTATCAACGGTGCGTCCCTCTTTGCGGACATGCTCGAGGCGGTCATTGAAGGCAAGAAAACAGAGTCAGGTATGCCAGAAAAGCCCGCGTTCTATGTCTTCGAGCATTGCCGGGGCGGGATTAGCCGTGTTCCCGTCTTAGTCCGTGACACTAAAAACCCTGATGATGTGGATACCGAGCAGGAAGATCACGATTGGGATGCGACACGGTACCGGGTCTTGCATAAGCCCCTGCGTTTTACCAAATCACTCAATTTCAATTGGAACTAACATGAGCACAAATGTTGATTACAGACATCCGGCCTACGCCGAGTTTTTGCCAGAATGGAACATGATCGGCGATTGTGTGGGGGGTGAGCGGGTAGTGAAAAGCCGGAAAGAACGATATTTACCCCATCCGGCAGACAAGAAAGATCAGGATGACCCAACCAATAAGCGCTATGAACGTTATTTACTCCGGGCGTCATTTATCAACGCGACGGGGCGTACCCTGAGCGGGTTATTGGGCATTGCGTTCAATAAGCCCGTCAAAATCGATATCTCAGGCGGCATTGAATATCTGGAAACGGATATTGATGGTGAAGGGCAGCCGTTGACACAAATGATACGCGATGCGCTATCCCAAGTATTACAGCGCGGGCGTGCCGGGCTACTGAGTGACTTCACTGGCTCCGGCATTCAATCAGAGGCCGAAAAGGGACGTCCCTATATCCGATTATTTACCGCCAAGGAAATTATTAACTGGCGGGTGACCAACGGAAAAACGTCGCTGGTGGTGGTGCATTACCAAGAACCGAAGGACACGGATGCTTTTGATTTGCAACTGATTGACCACTGGATTGAACTGCGACTCATTGAGGGCAGGGCGTATTCACGACACTGGTATCAGGAGGGTAATTTAATTGCCCATGATTGGGTGGAACTGAAAGAGGCAACCGGTCAACCGTTATCCGAATTGCCGTGGTCATGGATAGGCTCAATGAACAATGACCACACGCCGGATGCGCCGCCACTGGCCGATATTGCGTATGTGAACATCAAACACTATCAGGCGGAAGCTGATATTGCAGAATCAGCCCACACGGTCGGGCAACCGATGGTGGCCTTAACGGGACTGACTGGAGCATGCAACGGCAGCGTGGTCACGGTCACTACCCTGTATTCAGAGACGCCGATGGCGGAGAGTGTCTGGTCCATTGATGCATCTGATTTGGCGCTCCAGCAGTTCAGGGTGACCGGCATCAAGGAAGGGGAAGACGGGGCTTCGTTTGAGATCACCGCCGTGGAGCACAATCCCAACAAATACACCCATATCGACACCGGCACCCGCATTGATGAGCGGTCCATTTCGGTCATTCCACCCGGTGTGCAATCGCCGCCGAAGCACGTCACCATCAGCAGTGACAGCAGTGTGCATCAGGGCATGGCGGTAACGACCTTACGCGTGACATGGCAGGCGGTGGAAAATGCCATCGCCTATGAAGCGGAATGGCGGCGGGATAACGGCAATTGGATATCGGCCCCCAGAACTTCTACCCAGAGTTTTGAAGTCCCCGGTATCTACGCCGGACGCTATCAGGCGCGGGTGCGGGTGATTAATGCGGCGGAAATTTCCAGTATCTGGGCGAATGCCACTGAAACTTATCTCAAAGGGAAAGAAGGAAATCCCCCGGCCCCCTTGGGCTTTAAAACCACGCCGATACTCTTCGGTATCCAATTGGACTGGGGATTTGCCCCCAACACCAGTGACACCCTGAAAACAGAAATCCAGTACAGCCAGACCCACGACGGCGAAGGTGTGATGTTGCTGGCGGACATTCCCTACCCCCAACGCACGCACACAATGCAAGGACTGGCGGCCGGGGTGGCGTTCTACTTTCGTGCCCGGCTGGTGGACAAATCCGGCAATCAGTCCCCGTGGACGGACTTTATCCGGGGGGAGTCTTCCGATGATGCGAGCTGGATTGTTGACGCTGCCGGAGAACAGTTCTTGACCGCCGAGGCCGGGAAGCGGCTGGAGAGGCAAATCGATTTTACCAACGAGGCCATACTGGAAAACTCCGTGCTCATAGGCTCCGTGGTTCAGCGTCAGCTGAAAGAAAACGGCGAGATGCGCGCGGAGATACTGGAAGTCAGAACCACGCAAGTCACCGATCAGAAAGCCTTTGCTGAGAAGATGGAAAAGGTGCAAGCCGATGTGGGCGAGAATGCGGCTGCCGTGCAGACCAAAGCCACCGCTGTTTTTGATGCGAACGGTGATGGTTATGCCATCCATGATATTGGGGCTGGCATCAACTACAACAACCAGTTCTATAAAGCGGGCATGGTGATTGGTGCTGAGGTCAAGAACGGGAAGGTAGAGACGCATTTCGGTGTCAGGGCCAATCAGTTTACCGTGGTGAATCCGACCAACGGAAAGTCAGAATCGGTCTTTGTGATTAAGAACGGGCAGGTGTTTATCAAGGAAGCTTTTCTGGGTACGGCAGTCATTGATGGGGCGAAAATCAAGGATGCTTCCATCACGATGGCAAAAATTGCTGACGGAATACGGTCGGATAACTGGCCTCATGGTGGCTGGAATTTGCCGAAGAACGGGGCATTTGAAATGAGAGGGTCGGCTGATGATGTACACACAACGGTAGATAACACCGGATTGACCGTCTATGACGGTAGTGGAACATTGCGAATTAAGGTAGGGAGAACGTAAATGAGCGGCAAGATAGGCATTTGGGTAAGACCCGGGGATGGTGGTAAACCTTATTATTTGGACTCTGACAGGGCACAAATGTTGAGTTTACTGCGGACGGTAAAAACCGCCGCGCAGGGTTTCTACACCCCAGAGACATCACACCACATTCCCGAGGCGAGAGATTTCAATATCGTTTTGATACCCACGAAAACGGTCGTGGTGGGGCAACAGGGACTGCAATCGATTATCAGAGACCTCCGAATTGAAAATATTCGCATGGAGGGGGAATACCTGAAATTTGCCTATAGTGAGGATACACGTGATTTCTCCCCTTTTTTTGATAAGGATGCAAATTTCTATATTCAGGTTTGCGGTTACCCCAAATACACAGAGTCTTTTGGTATCAAGCTGGCGGGGATGAATGGAGTATCGACCATTGCTGACCAGAACCGACTGGGCTATTGCGTCTATCGGGGGCGATTTTCGTTAGGAAGTAATGGGCAATGGCGCGTACCGGACGCTATCCCGAACCGGAATCAATGTCTGGTTTTTGCCCGCACAGAAACCCCCGGCGCCGCCATCGGTATGACCCACGATAAGGTGGTTGTGAACAATGATGTCGCCTGCGATGTGCATGTGGTGATTTTCTCCAGCGGCTTCCCGTTACAAAAACCGGACTGGGGGATTGCCATTTACAACGCCTCCGGAAACCTGACGTATTCCTCTTATTACACGCCGTTCTTTCTGGGGGAAATGATACCGGTCAGAAATGGGCAAGGGGCAAGCCCCACCATCGCCAGACCGATGGTGCACGTTAACCGACTGGCAAAACTGATTAAGAATACCGGGGGGAATATGTGGCGCTTTGCCGATTCAGGTTTCAAATTTTCCGGTAACACCATCTCCATAAGCGAAGCCGGCAAGATGGATTTTGAGTATTTTCAGGCTAACTGGTTCAGCTACAAACCCATCAATTACGACATCTACGCGATTAACTTCGACGACTACTTCTAACTCTTCAGGAATTCATCTATGTACTATTCACAAGGCACAGTCAGTATCGTGTCCGGCTCGGCTATTGTCCGTGGCACGGGCACCAAGTTTAACGCGAATATTAACAGCGTTGCCCCCGGGCAGATAATGTTAATCCAGTCCGGCAAGGATAACCTGCTGCACATGATACAGGCGGTGAACTCCGATACCGAGCTGGTACTGGCGGATAAAGCCGGTGTCACCCTGAATAACACGACCTATCAGATACAGGTGACTGTACCCGATTCTGTCTCAGACGGTGTTAGGAATATGGTGGCCAACAGCAGCTTTGTCGTCCAGTTCCTCCAGAACATGGACAAATGGATGTCACAAAGTGGGGTAGTGGATGTGACCTTACCGAACGGACAGACGGTGGCGTTGCAGTCGATTAGGGCGTTGCAGGCGGCGGTAGACGGGAAGCTGGATAAGAGTCAGAACGGGGCGGATATTCCGGATAAAAACGCGTTTGTAAAAAATTTAGGCGCTGCAACTGAGAAATGGGTGGAAATTAACGGAGCTGGTTATATTCAAGGTAAATCAATTAACCAGTCGTCTATCAGTGAATTCACATCATGGATAAAATCATTACCTGTAGGTGGGCACGCATTCCGTTTTGGTGCTAACACTGGAGGAGTTGGCTATAGCTGGTCATCTGGTTATATAACCAGATTAGGAGATACATGGGCAGGAATGGTTGCCCATTTCATTCAGGGAGTAGCCATCATACACGGTAGTGACAACGGTGGTGATACTAAAATTAGCCGCTTATGGACAGATAAAAATGCCACTGCAGGCAATGATGGTATTCTCAGAATATCCTCCCCCATCATCCAAATTCACCCTGATGGCACCTTTACCACCAACGACGAATCGGAAGGGGCCACGGTCACCAAACTCGGTACCGGCCACTATCAGATAGACGGTATCCTTGGCTATAACGCGGACGGGGCGTGGGGTGTGCACGGCGGTATCTCTTCTCCGAAGAATAACAACGGGCTTGAACTTATCTACATTGATGACCGGGTGGAAAAGGACGGCAGCATCACGATTGAGACGTTCCACCGTCAGCACAGTCATTTACCGGAGCGCTTTCAAAACAAACGGATTAAAGCCCTCGTGGACGGTGAAAAGATCTACTATGCGAATGGAGAACCCTGCGATATTCCCGAAGGCTGTCGCTTGGATGTCCGTGCGCAGATGCCGGCGGATTCGGTGTGGAACCAGCGACAAAAGGTAGCGGCGGAGACGGTTGGTGATATTGAACCGTAGGAATAGTAATCAGAACAGGGGCGGATGCCCCTGATGGTGATCGTGCATTGGTAAGGATGATAAACCCGCAGAAAGTAGCGTGCTTATTTTTAGCTCAGAATTAAGCGACTAGGACTATATAGTTATAAATTTTATCGTAATTCGCTCCAGTATTTGATTTGTGCCGTTGCTTCAATCCAGTATGTCATACCCACAGGAACGATGAATGTGACACTGCGGTAAATAGTATGGTCTCGGAAATTTCCCAACGTGGCAATATGTACTTCATTAACTAAAATATCAGAAGTTCCACCATTTTCTCCTGATTGGCCAGTAATAATGACCTGTATTGGAGAGCTTGTTTCATTTACGTATACCGTGCCAGCCGTCCTGTTTTTAGTGACATTTTGCCAAATTTGTCCAACGCCGATCATGTTATTTTTCAGGGCGTTTTGATTGGCGGTATTTGCTAAATCATAGGCTTTCTTAACGGCCTTAGAGGTTGCGGCGGTTAACTCACTGTCACTGTCTGTTTCATCACTTAAAGTAACGAATCCCGGCTCTACATGAGTTGCATAGGGATGGTTCCGACTTTGAGCGTGTTCTTCAATTTTCTTATCGATAGTGTCTTTCACATATTTTCGGCTAGGCACTATCAACAAATCACAGTCATCAGGACATGATGTATCTAGTTTATTATTTTCATTACTCATATTATTCCCTCATTTAATCAACAATACACATTGCTAAATAACATGAAGGCGGGGGACTTCTCCGCCAGTGAACATCAATAATCGGTTCATCAATACTGGAGAATGAATTTTGGCTGATATTTAGTTGGTTAATTATTTGGTAATTTATTGCTCTGTTGGAATTAGCGTGAGAATAACCTTTTCGAAAGTATATATATCGTACAAACCTGCATCAGTTGTGTATGTTCTTACCCCGCTCATGATGATATTTCCATTAGCCGTCCTGATACCGTTCCAATGATCTGCTATCACATAAGATTTCGGAGTGGGGCTAAAGGTAGCATAGAAGCCTATTTGAGCCGGCCAATATTTATTTCCAGAAGAAAAATCATATTCTCCAACTAATTGTTCGTAATTTATTTCACCCATGGTGAGATGTTTACCGATAAAAGCACCTTCGAATGAGCCATTGGAGTTGTAACTTTTAGTTATTGTAAGTGTATATTTTCCATCTTCGCTTGTATAAGTACCGTCTACTGCACCCATAAGATTATCCTCTGATTTAATGAAATGTTGTTTTCGTTTATTAACTATTTTATTTAATTCAACTGATAAAATAATTTCCGGATACGAAATGTTTGAGAAATATTTTTTCTTAATCTCTCATAAAATAACAATTTAGATTAAAAAATAATCACTTAAAACAATACAGTTTATTAGAGTACTATTAATAAAAAACACACCATCTACCTTATGTATTATCTATTTTTTTACTCAGGTTTAATTACAAGGGAGTGAAACTCCCTTAGTTATTATGCTTATTATCATTCAGAACATAGGCTTGATTATGTGTCTAGTTCATTGTTTTTATTGGACATTATATTAGGTTTATGTTCTGAAAATAATTATAACTATTTAATTTTATTGATAATTTAGTCTGATTTAAAATCCCTCGGCTGTAAGGATGTTCGGGTTCAAGTCCTGCCCTGGGCACCAAACATAAGTTTACTAACGTCTACTCTAGTAAGCTAAATCTTAGAAAAACCTGATAAATCAATAATATATTTTCTTTTTATGTCTATTTTAGTCCATTGCAATCAACATGCATCACGGGGCATAATCTGGGTCACCTACACTTCTATTTTTAAATGTGTTCCTAAAAAATGAAACTAAACGCACGGCAAATCGAAACAGCAAAACCCAAAGAAAAAACCCAAAGAAAAAACCTACAAACTCGCTGATGGTGGCGGACTCTATTTGGAGATCACCTCACGTGGCTCTAAATACTGGCGGATGAAGTACCGCCGCCCTACCGATAAAAAAGAAGACCGACTGGCTTTTGGTGTCTATCCGGTGGTGTCTTTAGCTGATGCAAGGGCTAAACGAGATGAAGCTAAAAAACTCATAATCCAAGGCGCTGACCCCAAAGCAGAGAAAAAAGGGGCACAAGCCGAATCAAAAGGGGCATTATCCTTTGAACAGGTAGCCCGCGAATGGCACGCCAGCAATAAGCGATGGAGTGAAGATCACAACAGCCGCATTCTGCGCAGTCTTGAACACTATACTTTCCTCATATTGGCAAGCTTGATATTTCCACGTTAAGAACAAGCCAACTTTTAGCGCCTATCAAATCCGTTGATGCCGATGGTAAACACGATATCGCTCAGCGATTACAGCAGCGTGTTACTTCCATCATGCGATATGCTGTCCAGAATGATATTCTTGAATCTAACCCAGCAAATGATATGTCCGGCGCGCTTTCCACAGTAAAAGTTAAACATCACCCAGCACTCCCCCACGAACGCTTACCTGAATTTCTTACTCGTCTTTCTCACTATCGCGGGCGTTTGATTACCCAAATTGCCGTAGAACTGACTTTATTAACGTTCGTCCGTTCCAGTGAGTTGAGATTTGCCCGTTGGGAAGAACTTGATCTTGAAAATGCAGTCTGGAAAATTCCCGCCACAAGAAAACCCATTGAAGGCGTTAAATTTTCCGAACGTGGCATGAAAATGAAAACTGAGCATATTGTGCCGCTAAGTCGTCAGGCCGTATCTCTCTTTAAAACCTTACAAGGCTTGAGTGGAGAATGTGAGGTGATGTTTCCTCATGACCATAATCCGGCAAAAGTCATGAGCGAAAGTACCGTAAATAATGCCTTACGCGGTATGGGATACGACACTAAAACAGAGGCTTGTGGTCACGGATTTAGAACAATGGCGCGTGGTGCGATGGGTGAATCGGGCTTATGGAACGATGACGCAATAGAACGCCAGTTAAGCCATGTGGAAAGAAAGAACGTCCGTGCTGCGTATATTCACACATCTAAGCATCTGGACGAACGGCAGCTAATGGTTCAATGGTGGGCTGATTATCTGGATGCCAACAGGAGAAAACATATCACCCCATATGATTTTGCGAAAAAATGCCGGAAATGATATCGCATAATGTCCAGGACGTACTGAGTACATGATGTTTTTTTAAACTTTGTTGGCAGTGCCAACAAAGTCTATTTTTTACACGATTAATAGCATAACAACCATTAAATGCTGTTTTTTCATTCAGGTGTACCTGTGGCATAGAAGCCTGTTTTTTATCCAGTCAATAAGCGGCAATTAATTCTATAAATTGCATAAATAGTTTACGCTTTTAATTAAACAGAATTTTTAAATAATCCTCTGTCATCAAATAACATCTACCAAGGCATTTCAAGGACACGATCACAGGGGTATACATGCCAACGATTACAACATCTAAAGAAAGTCTTATTCGCCTGCCAGAAGTTCAGCGCAGAACGGGCTATAGCAAGGCATGGATCTACAGGCTTATTAAAGAAGATAAATTCCCGAAACAAGTCAAAATCGGCCCTCGTTCGGTTGCGTTTGTTGAATCAGAAATTGATGGTTGGGTAGATCAGCGGATTGCTGAATCTCGCGGTATTTGATGACATGTACCTACTATTTGATAAGAATACAAAAGCTAAGGGTGGCGCTTGCCTACCCTCAACTTGCTTTTTTCAGGGGTTAGATTCGATGCCTCTTGATTGTAATTCTTTGCGAATAAGGCGCTTAATCCAAGCAGCTAAAGATTCATCACCATCTTGTGCCTGCGCTATCTCCATCAGTTCCCTCAGTTCAGGATCAAGTCTGAATTGGAATGGTGGATTGCCTCGACGGATATTTTTATGTGTAGACATGTCAATTACACTCACTGTAATGTGTTTATGTGTCATTACACATTACCTATATCAATATGAAAAAACAACGCCCCAGTGTGCTGGAACACATCTGAGGCGTCTGACCAAAAACCGTTAATTGGAGTAACGATAATGGCTGATACACAGCATAACCAAACTCGCCCTAAATTTACATCGTTGGATAAATCAGGCAGCCAAAAACCGCTCGAATTTATCCAAATCGTGAAGAAATCCGCCATGTACCATTGGGAAAATCTTCTGCCTGCCTGTGGTATTGATATCCCGGCAAAAGATAAACATGGCGCTTGCCCGATTTGCGGCGGCACCGACCGTTTTCACTTTATTGACGATCACCATCATGGCAACTGGCATTGTCGCCAGTGTGATAACCCCAACTATGGCGATGGGCTGGATTTAGTGGCAAGAACCAAAGGAATTTCTATTACTGAGGCGGCGAAAATTGTTGCGGATGTACTGGCATTACCTTTACCCGAACCTAAACCAGCCAGAAAAACCATTCAAACAACTCAGCCAATTGCTGAAAGAGTGGCTGCGTTGGTGGCACAAACAGTTGTCGGTCAATCGCCCTATCTGGCCGCAAAGGGGCTGCATTCACCTAACCAGCGGTTATTGCCTGATAATTCAGCAGTGTTGCGACTCTCAACACTGGACGGAAAAGTAACAGGTGCGCAGATCATCAAACCGGATGGTGACAAAAAATTACTCACCGGTAGCCAGAAGAAAGGTGCGTTTATTCCTTTATCAACGCTGGAAGAGAATCCTGATACTGTCATCATTACCGAAGGTTACGCCACGGCACTCACGGCGAACCAACTCTGTAACGGCGCTGTTCTGGCAGCACTGGACGCAGGTAATCTGTTCTCCGTTGCTCAATCAGTCAGGGAACGTTGGCCGGACACGAAAATTATTATTGCCGCCGATAACGACTGGCATCATCCCGGCGAACTGGATAAAAACGGTAAACCGAAAGTGAATACCGGCAAAATCTCGGCAGAAAAAGCGGCCATTGCAGTTAATGGCTGGATCGCGTTACCGCCGACAGAACATAAAGCCGACTGGGATGATTATCGCCAGCAATACGGCATTGAGGCGGCGAAGCAGGCATTCCGTGACGGGTTGCATCAGATGGGAGATAAAGTAACAGTGTCGAAATCTGCGGTTGGTAATTCAGATGAACGCCAGGAGAAAGATTCCGATCCGTTCAAACCCCATATCGATACCCGCAATACAGGAATTTACTGGGTCGAACCCAAAGAACAGGGCGGTGAAATTGTCGAAGTCGAAAAATGGCTGAGTGATCACATGGAGATAGTCGGGATTGGCAATGATGGCAGTGAAGGCTATCTCATTATTAAATTACGTCAGGAAGGTACGGGAAAATATATTGTTGAAGCGCTTCCCCGTCGTGAAATCGGAATGCCGGTTGGCTGGGCAAGATTGCGCTCGCGGGGAATGAACATCACCGTAAAAAACAGCCTGTTGCCTATTTTGGCTGAACATCTGCAACGCAGTGGTGATCGCCGCGAGTGGGTTGTGACACAGAAAGCAGGCTGGCACTGTGGAGCTTATGTGATGCCGGATGGTGAAATCATCGGTCAGCCTTATATGCCCGTGGCTTTCAGTGGTGGTACATCCGCCATTGCCGGTTATGTGGTCAGGGGAAGTGCCGAACAATGGAAAACTCATGTTGCATCATTGATGAAAGGCAATCGCTCGATGATGCTGGGAGTATTGGTCGGATTGGCTGCCCCGCTTAACTCATTGACGGAAGGGAGCTGCTTTGGTGTACATCTATTCGCCCAGTCTTCGGCGGGTAAAACAACCACTGTTGAGGCGGCCAGCAGCTTATACGGCGATCCCGAAGAACTTAAATTATCGTGGCACGGCACTAACCACGGATTAAATAACGAAGCCGCCGCTCGTAATGATGGTTTCATGCCCATTGACGAAATCGGGCAAAGCTCGAACCCGAAAGAAGTTGCGAACAGTGCTTACAGTCTGTTTAACGGTGTGGGCAAAATTCAGGGGAAGCGGGAGGGTGGAAACCGTGCAGTGATCCGCTGGAAAATTGCCGCTCTTTCGGCAGGAGAAGAGGATTTAGAAACGTTCCTGATAAAAGGCGGGATCACGCCAAAAGCCGGGCAGCTCGTCAGGTTGCTCAGTGTGCCCTTTATTGATACTGAATTTTTCAATGGATATGAAGACGGTGATTCTCATGCAAGGGCAATCAAGCGGGAATCAAAACGCTATTGCGGTGCAGCAGGTCGTGAATGGATTTTATGGCTGTCTGAACATCAGGAACAGGCAATCGAACTTACTGCACGTAAAGAGAAAGAGTGGCTTGATAACCTGCCAGAAGAAGCCTCAGCTCAGGTAAAACGTGTTGCCGTGCGTTTTGCTTTACTGGATGCAGCCGGTGAACTGGCGACCCATATCACAGGTTGGGGCAGGGAAGCGTGTCACGCCGCGATAAAACAAAGTTTTGATGATTGGTTAGCCGATTTTGGTATCGGAAATCGGGAAAAATATCAGGTTATCACCCGTGCCCGTGACTTTATCCAGAAATACGGGCTTTCACGCTTTCAGCCTTACACCTATGGCAGACCAAACGGCGATATTGATACAGCACACGCTATGAGAATTAACGGACTTGCCGGATATCTGGTGCATAACCGCCGTGATGACGGTTTAGTTGAGTATCACATCATCCCCAGTGTATTTGAAGAGGAAATATTGCAGGGGTTACAGAAAAAGACGGCATTTGAAGCTTTAGAAGAGGCCGGAATGTTGGTCAAAACGGAGAAAGACCGCTTTATCAGTAAAACCATTTCCGTGAATGGTACTCAGGGGCGGTTTGTGGTGCTGATTTTCAGGGATGAGGATTAACACTCACGTAAGAGAAAAAAGCGTTGGGATAACGGGATATTGGGATAACAGAGAGTTATTTTAATATATATCAGTAAGTTATATTAATCGAATTATCCCGTACTATCCCGCGTTATCCCGTAATATCATGTGACTACAAATAAAATGATGTTGGAATAATGGGGTTATCCCGAAAATAAATTTTCTCTGGCAGGGGATAATTTATTGAATTTAAAATAATTAAAAGTGGTGACGTTTAACCACGGGATAATCCGGGGTAGCGTGGGATAAGTTAACATACTGAAATATAGAGTTAATATGTCATTTACCCCGTTATCCCGTGAAACACAATGTGGTTATATAGTGATAATCAGTGGTCATAGTGATATTTTTCAGTTCTCCGTGTTACCGGGTTAATTTATTAGCCCGGTAACACGGAGACGACAAGCGCAGCGCGTCAGTCATCATAGAACAACGTGATCATCTTCCCAAACAGTGGGTGTGAGGAAATCATACTCTCGCATCCATCAGAGCTTACGTTATTGATTTACCCACGGCTTGGCAATTGCCAGCGTGATCAAATATCGCTCTTCATTAGGGTACCGGTCATCTTTGAAACGCGCCATATTCAGCATGACCTGATACTTATCATCTGCTTGCCAAAAAGTTATTCCAGTACCTTTCATCTTACGAAGACTGTCATGTGCTTCAGGGGTATTAACCAAGGGACGATACCCTTTCGTAAGCACCCAGCCGGCTTTGCGCCACTGATCTTGTAAATCCAGTACAATATTGATCGCATCATCGTAGAGTAACGGTTCGATTTGTGGCGACATACGTACCCCATCAATTATTCCGCCATCAAACATAACAGTAAAAAATCGAGCTGGGGAGGTAACAAATCCATATTTAGGATCAATAAAGTGCAAACGTGCGTCCGTTTTTGGAACACTGTACCAAGCATGCCCCGGAAGGTGCGGAGCAATATCGGCACTGGAACGCTGTCGCATATCCTCGTAAGGTTCACCAACCACCAAAGCTATCTCTGGTTGAGCGGAATAAAAGGAATGGTAAAGATAGATGCCAGCCAAACAGAGAACGATTAATAACGCAAAAATTAAACCACTACTCCGCCGATCTATTTGTTGCAACCGACCCATTCTATACCTCATTCTGGAGCATTATCCTGAAAAGTGGGTGTAGTAAGATGGCATTTTCGCACCCACTTTGGTTTGTGCTATTCCCTGATTACCACGGTTTGGAAATCACTAGTGTGATCAAATACCGCTCTTCATCGGGATGCCTGTCGTCTTTAAAACGCCTCAAATTCAGTTTGATCTGATACTGATCACCAGCTTGCCAATAGGTCGTTCCTGCACCACCTTTCATACGACGAATATTTTCATGCAATTCTGGTGTATTTACCAAGGGCTTATACCCTTTGACCATAATCCAACCTGTTTTACGCCACTGATCTTGTAAATCCAATACAATTTTAATCGCATCATCGTAGGGTAACGGCTCAATTTGCGGTGACATGCGTACACTAGTGATGACATCATCTGCGTATAGGACAGCAAAGAATCGGGCTGGGGGGGTAACAAATCCATATTTCGGGTCGATAAAGCGTAATCGTGCATCTGTTTTGGGAATATTATGCCAAATCTTACCCGGAAGGTGTGGATCAATATCGGCACTGGAGCGCTGACGCATAGCCTCATAAGGCTCACCAACCACCAGTGCGATCTCGGGTTTATCGGAATAAAAAGAATGGAAAAGATAAACGCTAGCCAAGACGAAAACGATTAATAATGTGAAGATTAAAGCACCGCGCTGCCGGCTTATTTGTTGTAATAAACTCATTCCACACCTCGTCCTGAAGCATTATCACTGAAAAGTGGGTGTAAAAAGATGGCATTTTCTCGCCCACTTTAGTTTGTGCTATTTTCTGCTTACCACGGTTTATAAATTACCATTGTGATCAAATAGCGTTCGTCATTAGGGTGCTTGTTGTCCTTGAAAAAGGCTAAACTCAGCATAACCTGATACTGATCAGCAGCTTGCCAATAGGTCGTTCCTGCGCCACCTTTCATACGACGAAGATTTTCATGCAATTCTGGTGTATTTACTAAGGGTTTATACCCTTTGGCTATAACCCAACCCGTTTTACGCCACTGATCTTGTAAATCCAAGACAATCTTGATCGCATCATCGTAGGGTAATGGCTCGATTTGTGGAGACATGCGTACACTCGTGATAATGTCATTCGCATATAGAACAGCAAAGAATCGGGCTGGAGGGGTAACAAATCCATATTTTGGGTCGATAAAACGTAAGCGTGCATCCGTTTTGGGAATATTATGCCAAATTTTCCCCGGAAGGTGTGGATCAATAGCGGCACTGGAACGCAGCCGCATATCCTCATAAGGCTCACCAACCACCAGTGCTATCTCGGGTTTATCGGAATAAAAAGAATGGAAAAGATAAACGCTAGCCAAGCCTAAAACGATTAATAATGTGAAGATTAAAGCACCGCGCTGCCGACTTATTTGTTGTAATAAACTCATTGTACACCTCGTCCAGCAGCAATATTTTGTAGAGATTCCTTGAGCAAATTTCGGTTGTTATCCTGCAGCATCTCATCAAACCGTTCTGCTGCCTTGTACACGAAAGGCATACGTTGTTTTATATCGGAGAGATCGGCCAGCGCTTCATCACTAAATTCGATAGTACGGCCATCATCAACACGTCGGCACTGACTCGCTAACGTTAATTCAACCGATTCCGCGACACCAGAAGGAAAGCCGGTGACAAAAGAGATTTGATTGCCTCGTAATAATAAGACTAATCGAGTATCGCTATACATAGTGGGTTGTAATATATTGATTTGTTCATGGTTGGCAAGATGCACAACACCTTGAGCAATATCACCTGCTTCTATCGCTTCAAACGCGAATATAATATCTGGATAAAAACGACCAAATGTAAAATTTTCTTGTCCTATCGGCCACAATATTGGGAATTCGCTATTACCATAAATATTTTCACGCTTCTTTATACAAGTTTTAAGTTCTTCCAACCCGCGTTGCTTATAAAAAGCATGTAATGGATACACATCCAGAAATAACGTAGTGTTTCCTAACGCCATCATTTCATAAACATAATTAAATGAAGCCTGTGTTAAACCTGCATCAGGGATCGCCGTTGCCGCTGACAAAGGGTTGTTTTCACTGGTTTGGCGACGCTTTTTCATCGATTCAGCAAGATTCGCACTTTCACTCTCAGTCATCAACTGTGGATAAACCGGCCAATTTGATTGCCATGATGTATCTACCTCGATTATGCGCTCAACCACACGTTTTTGAGCTTCTCTGTCAACTCGCACCTTTTCAGCCGTATCATAAGCATGTAACAACCCACACCCCACTTGCTTAGAAGCGAAAGCAGCAAGACCCGCCCACTGGAAACGGTTATCGTTCAGCCATAAACTAGCGTAAGCTGCATTAATACGTTTGTTACGTTCTTTGGGATCGGCAATCAGCACACCACCGGGGGCGACAATATCTTCAGCCTCTTTCTGATACCTACGCCAGACACACTCACAAGTGAGTATAGGAACATCAATCACTTTAATTTGTTTGCCATCTTTTTCTTCGAAATGACAATCACATGCGGCGACAGACTGGGTGCTCTGGTGTAACGCCAAATCATCATATTTATGTTTTTTTAAAACTTCGATCATTTCCGTCTTCCTGATAAAAATATTTTTACTATCACCCTGTTAATAGGCTGCGTATCTTTTTTGCGCATCTCATTGGCCTATTAAATAAGGTGCAAAAGTTACACTGACTTAGGCGGATCTATTGTGGCCGTGAAGGGGGTACTGGTTAAACCTTCTTCAAGCTTCATTCCCTGACCATCACTCGTTCCTAAATGCTCTATTTCTTTATTTTTCAGTGTGTAAGGCACATTAGGTATCGGTGTGTTCGTGCTATCTTCGACAAGTTTAATGTATAAATCATCTTTAAGTATTGCCTGACAATCACGGCTATAAATCGGGTTCTGATTACTCATCGTTCTTTCTCCTCTTCCATCTCCAGCAGATAATCCTGACCGGATACTTTTTCAATGCGCTGCCCCGCTTCCAGTTTTTGCCGTAACCAACTTTCAATACGTTGTTCCAGACTACCTTCGGGCTGATCCAGTTGCCTTGCGATTTTTCCGTGGTTTTCCCATAACTCATTGTAGAGGGAGCTGGTTAACATTTTCAGACCATAAGGAGAATGTAACCAAACGGTCAACAGGTGTTCGCCCAGCGTAAACGGAATTTCACTATTACCCTCTCCGCAGACTTCGGGACGGCAAAATCGCATCGGTTGCGGAATATCGATCATCAGCTCGGTGACGGGGGTCAGCATCAGCGACCAGTCACTGGGCGTGAAGGCGGGCACCATCGCGCCAAAGACACGGGTATCCATGATACGGAACAGGACCTGTTCACCGTCCATCATCACCAATTGGCGGCGTTGCCAGTGGGCAAGCTGCTCCTGCCACGGAACATCGCTGCGGTAAGCCCAGCCCCAGCTATTGTCACTGAGGGCATGGCGATCCAGCATCAGGCCTATTTGAGATAACTGGCGGGATTTAGCCTGTACCAGCCACGGGCTTTGTTTCAGAATTTTGCGCATCGGCGTACCGCTGTAGAGCGGAAATGCCTGCTCTACCCAGTCATTCCGGTAAAAATGTTCCACCGGATTTGGTTTGGCCAGAGAATTGAGGATAAAAAACACCGGCGCATCATGGGATTCACTCAACCACACCTGCCAGCTTATCGGCGTTTCGATAATCGTCTCTTCCATCATTATTATTCCTTTTTAGCGGGTTTGATCACCGGACTGGCATCCTGCTGTGCCAATACAGGGCAATAAGAATGCACCGGAAATTCCACCATCGGCAGCGGTGTCACGCCTTCCGGTAATTGCAGTGCCAGACCGCGACCACTGCCGCCTGAACCCTGCCCGACATTAATCATGGAAGATAAAATGCCCGCCGGGGTGACTTTCAGAAAACTGCCGCCCACTTTCAGCGTGATTTCTGATGCAGCTTCCAGCACGACTTTGCCGCCGCTTTTCAGGTGGATTTCCTGACCGCTATCAATTACGGTCGCATCACCGGCCTGGATATGCTGGCTGCCCGCAATCCGGTGAGAGACATCGCCTTCGGTGGTGATTTTGCGCGAACCAGCCACCTGATGATGGTCATCGGCACGGATATCGTGATAACGGTTATTATCGATACGCTGTTTCTGGTCGTGCTTGATATGCCAGAGGGCATCGTTTTCGATATGGGCGGTAAAGTCTTTCTGACCGTGGAAATAGATTTCTTCGCTGCCTTGCGCATCTTCAAAGCGCAGTTCGTTAAAACCTTTGCCTTTGTGGGTTTTGGTCTTGAAAGTGGTGCGGGTTTTCTGCGCCGGTAAATCTAGTGGCGGGCGGTTCAGGCCGTTGTAAACACAACCGGTCACTATCGGACGGTCAATATCCCCATTGAGGTAAGAGATAATCACTTCCTGCCCGATACGTGGGATGGCCATAAAGCCATAGCCATTGCCGTTCCAGCCCTGTGCGACGCGAACCCAACAGGACGCGCCATCATCGGGTGGGTCATAGCGATTCCAGTGAAAATGGACTTTAATCGCACCGTCTTTATTAACGAAGATTTCTTCCCCTTCAGGGCCAACTACCGTAGCGGTTTCATCACCATCTGCCAGCGGTTTGTAGTGGAAAGGCGGACGCCAATCGGCAAGGCCATCGATAAAACTGAAATGATTACTGAGTGTGGTGCCTTCTCCGTCGTTATCACCCAATGCCTGCGGGCAGCGCCCGTGATGGCTGATACCGACCACTTGCCAACGGGCATTTAGAGGTTTGTGCGGATGATTTTTTATCTCAAAAATTTTGCCCGGCATCAGTTTGATGCAGTTACTGCTGCCGCTGCCGGTTTTTTTCTGGTTATCCAGTGCGTCATGGCGGTATTTGAGAAACGGCTTAGCGGCCGCATCTTTCTGAAAACGCCCGTAACTTTCAAACACGGTATAGGGCGTTTTGCTGCCGAAGTCGCGGAAGCCTTCGCTGCTGTGCATATGGGAAAGATGATAACGTGGGTTCTCCGGGTTGAAATCTTTATGAAAACTACGCTGCGGACTCATGCCGACACCCAGCCGCACCTGATAAATCGTATCGATACCGTGGGCGGTTTCCGGTTGTGGGCTGTAAGCCAGCGGCAGTCCGGCAGTCATCCCAAGATGGCTGTCACTGAAAAAGGCGATTTCATCTTCAAACCAGAAGCTGATCCCTTCTTCTGCGGCCAACCGGCTGAAAAAGCCATAATCGGATTCGCGTTTCTGGGTCGCATATTCCCTGTCCTGATGCGGATCGTAGAGCTTCGAATCGGCGCGAACTTTATGCTTTTTCAGCAAGCCATTCAGGATAGCAGGCACATTTTGCTGATGGAAAATCCGGCTGTCCTGATTAAGTGTCAGACGCCAGAGTGCAGGTCGCACCGTCACGGTATAAAGGGTTTTATTGCCATCGGTGCCTGCCCAGTCAGCGTGGGAGACGATGCCGGTAATTTTGCGTTGCAGCGTTGCGCCGTTAAACACCTGCAACACTGCTTCCTGCATCAACAGTGCGGTTAAATCGATTTCTGGCTTCGGTCGAAAGGGATTATCAGGCAGCGACTGAACCAATGTCAGATTGAGGGTAAACAGTTCAGATAACCCTTCCTGAAGGGAAAATTCTCCCACAGCAAAGGTGGATTCAGGCAGGCCAGCTAGCTGAAAAGTAAAGCGTAATCCGCTTTTGGTCGCTGCCAGCCCGTTCATGATATTCATCCTATTTTGCTCCTTGTCATGATTGTTTAACAGTTACATCTCCATGCGTGACCCATAGACTTCTTTGAATTCCCAGAGAATTTTTTGATTTGGGGTAGAGACATCCAGTTTGACGAAAGTGGACTGACTAACAAAACAGGCCATTGCCTCATGGATTAACCGACAGAAACGGTACATCTCTCCCGGATTGGCATAACCATCGGGGTTCAGGGTCAGTGACAGCAAATGCCCCCGAATCGGGTTACCTAGCTTCATTCGGTCAATCAGGTTTTCCTCCACCTGCATAATGCCGTCGATATGCCGCTGAATATGGCGACTCAGGGGACGGTTAAATTCGGCATAATGGTTAAACAAACGGAGAAAG
>NZ_FORG01000012.1 GCF_900113945.1 Xenorhabdus mauleonii | reverse complement strand
CCGGAGGCGGAATCGAACCACCGACACGGGGATTTTCAATCCCCTGCTCTACCGACTGAGCTATCCGGGCTAACGGGGCGCATTAAACCGTATTCCCCCCAATCCGTCAAACAATTTCTGCATAATTTTATCTATGTGCTTTCAAATTACCCAATAAGCTATAATTACAAGCAAAATGGAGAGATTATAACCTCTCCATTTACCTTCAATTACCTACGGTAACCTTTTTGTGCATTGTTTACTTTCAGCAAGTAACGACGTGATTCAGATGAGGGGTGTTTGTTTGTCAATGTTTCATAAACATCACCCGGCTGCATTGAGTTGATAATTTGAGCTGCTTTCTTTTTATCGCTCGAAAATACGCGCAATACACTGCCAGCACCGCCATTGTAGGCTGTGATAACTGCGTATCGACGCGAAGTGGCATTTTTGATTTCACCTAAATAGATATTTTGCAATATTGATAGATAAGCGGTTCCCGCATCAATGTTGTTTTCAGGATCAAAGAGATAATTGCGGCTAGGTTGGCCCGACCTTCCTTGCATCTTGAAAACGTCTTTTCCAGCAGTGTGTTGCATGACTTGCATAAGCCCTAATGCCTCAGAACGGCTGACCGCATAAGGGTTAAAGCTGGATTCAGTCTGCATAATGGCAAGAATGAGTGATTCATCAATACCATATTTAACCGCAGCCTTGCGAACTATCGGGAGGTATTTGTGGGCGCGTTTGTCCAAGTGGTTAGGGACCAATTGAATGGTGACGGACCAAATGACCCGAAGCCCTGATTGGCGTTTTTGTAATTTATTCTGAATCAGGTAATCCGCAAAATGGCGGGCGCGCCACTCCCAACGAATTGGCTCTCCACTGTTATCCAAAACTTGCCCATAAAGGAAGGGCTCTTTGCTTATCTGAATATCATTCGAATCAGAATAGAGATCAATTGAACCAGGATCATCGCCCATTAATAATGTAGTGACGATTGCTTTATGCAATCGCTCAGTCGGCTCGATCGGGGATATCGTTTCAATCGTAATATTCCCTGCATCAAAATTGATATGGCTGCGAGTTTGGTATTGATCTGTGTATTTCACATAATCTTTTGGGCCAGCAATTAATACTTCCTGTAAGCCCCAAATATTTTCAATGTTGTGGGCAAATTGCCCCATTAAAATATCGAAACCGTTCGTGTCTTTTACGTATTTTTCATTGAATTCAACATCGTTTTTGCTGGAACAGGAAATCAGGAGTGGCGTGAGAAGAATAAGGGGCAGCAATTTTTTCATTTTTCAGAGCCGTTGGATATTAAGATGCCATCAGTGGTTAGAGCCATAAAAAATGGCTCTTATTATACCTGTCGTCTTTCAAGCTACAGCTTTGTTGGCAACACCCACTCACCCCCGACCACATAGTGACCCATGCGTTATCTATGTGCCCAGAGATTATTGAAAGGCTCCTGCCTGTCACTGGAGGCCAGCCTTGGCTGGACAAACTTGTTCCCTTGCCGTCGCGCTGCATCTTGAAATGCAATGGTATATGCAAATTAATTGAGCATTAATATTATTTTTCTGGTGGTGTATAACCGTCGATTTGAATGTCATGCCCTTCAAATAAGAATTTCACCATCTCTTGTTCAAGCAATTTACGATCTTCTGGATTCATGGTGTTTAATTTTTTTTCATTAATTAGCATGGTTTGCTTGCTCATCCATTGCTGCCATGCCGCTTTAGAAATTTCATTGAAAATACGCTTGCCCAATTCTCCCGGATAGAGTTGAAAATCCAAGCCCTCGGCGTCTTGCTGCAAAAAAGTACAGAAAATCGTTCTGCTCATAATTAATCCTCACTAATCCTCAAAATAAAATGGGTAACTTAACCCAACTGTTGCAAAAGGTACTCAACGGGAGCTGCTAACCCAATTGTTGCTGGTTGGCGTAAGTTATACCAAAGTCCCTTATTTTCATCCATGCAGGAATCAAAAGATAAGATGTCTATCCTGATGGGTACGATATCTAAATGAAAATGACTGAATGTGTGGCGAAATGCTGTCAATTGTTCAAGTTTACTATGAGAAATACCCGAATCTTGCAACCATTCCTCTAATGATGCCTGATCAGCAAACTGCGGGAAAGCAAATAATCCCCCCCAAATGCCTGAAAGCGGTCGTTGTTCCAGCCAAACAGTATCGCCATGTTGCATTAATAAAAAGTAGGCGGTTCTTTCCGGAATGCTCTGCTTGGGCTTTTTACCTGGATAATCCGCCCAATTATGATTGGCGTAAGCAATACAACCGGTATTAAGCGGGCAAATTTCACATTTTGGCTTGCTGCGAGTGCAAACCATGGCGCCTAAATCCATCATTGCCTGATTAAAATATTCAACACCTTGTGCAGGCGTTACTCGCGTACTGATATCCCATAATTGGTTTTCAACTTCTTTTTTTCCCGGCCAACCTTCAACAGCGTAGCAACGGGCCAGAACGCGCTTTACGTTTCCATCCAAAATGGGAAAGTGCTTGCCCTGCGATAAAGAGAGAATGGCACCCGCAGTTGAGCGTCCCACACCGGGAAGGGCAACCACATCATCGAATGTAGTGGGAAACGTGCCATTATGTAAGGTTACAATCTGTTGTGCCGCTTTATGCAAATTGCGGGCACGCGCGTAATATCCCAGGCCTGTCCATAAATGAAGGACTTCATCCAATGGCGCTGCTGCCAAAGAAGCAACATCAGGAAAACGTGAAATAAATTTTTGGAAGTAAGGAATAACTGTCGCAACTTGCGTTTGTTGCAGCATCACTTCTGAAAGCCAGACGTGATAGGACGTTTTTTCCAATTGCCATGGCAGGCTTTTGCGGCCATAGCGGTGATACCATTCAAGTACCCGTTGTGAAAATTGCTCGGCTTCCATCATTAGAATAATTGTCTTTATATCGGATAATAGTTTCGTGGACAGAATTGCAACATAGTGTAACCTCGGTGTAAACCCGAACTTTGTTTCGAGGTATCCCGCAAATTGGCATTAAAGTTGTGCTTATGGACACTGAACTTGATAAACTCAGCCATCTTTGCATAATTGCGCTCTCTTTGGGCAATCCTGCGGTACATAAAGTCCCGGACGCCTGAGCAAATGGCTTTAATATTGACAGAAAGTACCATGATAAATAACGTAATTTCACCGGAATATAATGAAGATGGCAGGGCGTTACGCCGTGTCCGCAGTTTTGTACGTCGGCAGGGACGGTTGACAAGCCGTCAGCAACAAGCACTTGATAATGTATGGCCAGAAATGGGCGTAGATTACCAGCCAGAGCCGATTAATCTGGAAAGCCTATTCGGGCGTGACGCGCCGGTAGTGTTGGAGATTGGCTTTGGTATGGGGTCATCGTTGGTGACGATGGCGAGCCAAAACCCAGAGAAAAACTTTTTTGGGATTGAAGTTCATGCTCCGGGAGTAGGGGCGTGCTTGGCTTCGGCTGACGAGGAAAAGATCAGTAATTTGCGTGTTATGTGTCATGACGCCATTGAAGTGCTGAACAATATGATCCCTGACCAAGGTTTGGAAATGGTTCAGCTTTTCTTTCCTGATCCATGGCACAAAGCTCGCCATAACAAGCGTCGGATTGTCCAGCCTGAATTCGCTCAGCTCATTAAAAATAAACTGAAAATGGGTGGCGTTTTCCATATGGCGACTGACTGGCAGCCATATGCAGAACATATGCTGGAGGTAATGAGCGAAGCTGAAGGGTATCGAAATTTATCGGAAAGCGATGATTATGTACCGCGTCCTGATTCACGTCCGGTTACAAAATTTGAAATGCGTGGCCATCGATTAGGGCATGGTGTGTGGGATCTTATGTTTGAGAGGGTAAAATAATGGCTAAAAACCGTAGTCGTCGTCTGCGTAAAAAAATGCGTATTGATGAGTTTCAGGAATTAGGTTTTTCAGTAAAGTGGAACTTTCCGGCCAATACATCCGTTGATGTTATTGATAGCACCGTTGATACTTTGATTGAAGAAGTGATTGAGCCAAATGGCTTGGCTTTGGATGCCAGCGGTTATATGCAGTGGGAAGGCATTATTTGCCTGCAAAAAATTGGCAAATGCACAGAAGAGCACCGCCAATTGATTGAGAAGTGGTTGAAAGATCGCGGAATGGAAGAAGTTATCACATCAGATCTCTTTGATGTGTGGTGGGATTGATTCACTGTTGCGTGAGAAATAGTGCTTTATAAATAGTGCCTTAAGTAATACGTTATTACGCAATAATCGCGCTGTATGTACATGTTGTATGTAGTCGTAGCGCTGTATGCAGGGGCTCCTATGGAGTCCCTGTTTTGTCTGGAGAAAAAGTGGTGAAGGTAAGGTTCTCTAATTCGTTATTGGCAGATATCTTAGATGAAGTACGCCCTTTGATTGGCCAAGGAAAAGTAGCCGATTATATTCCTGCTCTGGCGGAAGTTCCGGTAAATAATCTGGCAATGGCTATTTGTACGGTAGATGGGCAGGTTTTTAAAGCGGGGGATGCAGATAAACGTTTTTCGATTCAATCTATCTCTAAAGTTTTAAGCCTGACGCTGGCGATGACACGTTATAAGGAAGAGGATATCTGGCAACGAGTGGGTACTGAGCCATCAGGGCAGCCGTTTAATTCCTTGGTTCAGTTAGAACTGGAAAAGGGAATCCCCCGTAATCCTTTCATTAATGCGGGTGCATTGGTGATTTGTGACATGTTGCAGTCACGCTTGAGTGCGCCTAAGCATAGAATGCTGGAGTTTGTCCGCAGCCTCACGGGGCAAAAAGATATTTGCTATGATGATGTTGTTGCCCGTTCTGAAATGGAGCATTCCAGCCGTAATGCCGCAATTGCTTATTTGATGAAATCATTTGGTAATTTTGAAAACGATGTCATTACAGTTTTGCAAACATATTTCCAATATTGTGCCTTGAAAATGAATTGCGTTGAATTGGCCCAGTGTTTTATTTACTTGGCCAACAAAGGGCGCATGATTGGCTCCGGCCAGCAAATCTTGAGCCTCCGGCAAACAAGGCAGATCAATGCATTGATGCTGACTTGTGGAATGTATGATGGTTCAGGGGAGTTTGCGTTCAGGATCGGCATGCCAGGCAAATCCGGTGTAGGTGGCGGTATTGTGTGTGTGGTTCCGGGGGAATTTACTGCTGCAGTATGGTCTCCTGAGCTGGACAAATCAGGTAACTCATTGGCGGGTTGCGCAGCATTGGAAAAATTATCTGAGCGTATCGGGCGTTCTATTTTTTAATCTAGTCTGTGCTGATACAGAGTCACCAGGCAAAAGATATCAGGAGAGTGTATGTTACGCAGAATCACAATTGCTGCATCATTTTTATTTGCATCTCAGTTCATTGCAGCCCAAGCACAGGCTGATTCCGGATGTCAGGTGACCTTGAATGATGACATTATTGTCACACCAAAATCTGTTCAAATCATCGGCGTTCATGGAAACCTCAAAATAATGTCTGATGGTTCCATAACCCGTGATGGCAAGCTGTTGTCTTTGAGTGGAACGCAACGTAGTAAAGCGCAACAATATCAACAAACTATCCGCCAAGATTTGCCGTGGGTGAAAAAAGAGGCCTTGAGCCACTTGGCAAGCGCTCGTTTATCTTTGGATAAAGTGATTATCGATACGATGGGTAAAGAGAGCAATATTCGTAATCGCTTATCTCAATTGGAATCTGGCCTCAATCAGCAAATTGACAAAGTCATTGAAACTCGCGTGAATGGTTTTACATTTCATGCTCAGGCCGTCAAGCAGATGGAATCCGAAGGGCAAAAACTTATCGAACAGAGCCTTGGCGGTATCTTGCAGGATAGTATCAATGAAATGAGCCGTAAAACAAGTGACCAGAATGATGGCGGCAAACAGTTGTTGATGTCTCTTCTTGGTGGACTGGGTGGAATGCAAAATGGCTTTGATACTGAATGGAAAAAACAAGAACAAGAATTGAATCGTTTGAAAGACGAAGTTTGTAATAAAGCGAGCCGATTAGAGCAACAACGTATTAGTCTGATGAACTCGATTAAATAATAATATATTCCCGGTATGAACTATTGGGTATGGTTTAACTGTTACCTATATAAAATAGTTTTCTCATCTTAAGGTAATTTGCGCTGGTTCGTACATTATCCGGCAATTTTGGTGGTGTGGTTATAACCGTACAATTTTTGGTTCAATATCACCAAAGTTGCTTGTGGTACGGGCATAAATGAGTGAGTCATCACTCAAACCAACAGTTGTTTGTACTACAGGCAGTCCTTCAGAATTGATATTGCTCTCAACTAAAAATTATAAGATCCAGCATGAACTAATATACCCAATGATTAATTGCATGTGTTCTTCCACATACTTCTTTTGATACCTATACGCATCGTACTTCAAGATGCATGTATTATCATCCCGCGACGCGGGATGATAATACGTTGCTTCCTGAAACTTGGAGTTAATAGGGTATAAACCACCGATCCGCACACAACCTAAATTATTTAGATTGTGAAATAAATTACAAAAAAGAATGCAAAAACGAATATAATAATGAGATTAGGAATGACGAATTAATATGTAAGCCCAAGAAAATAATTTACTAATGAATGTTTTTTGATGCTATGTCATGCTGGATTTATTTTTTCTTTATTTATACATTGATTACTAACTCATCTGTTTAAAATTATTTTATTTGATATTTTTTCGATTTATATTACCTTGGCTAATATTGTGATTGGGTTAATGAAAATAGCTATTAAGATAACCCTTTATCTCATTAATGGTTTGGCAAATTACCTTTGCAGAAGAAATTGTTTATATTGAAACTGAGATTAGGAACAGTTACACAGTTAGTTAATATGAATAATGAATTGCGTTACAGAATATTTTCATATAAAAATAAAGAAGCGCCGATAAATTAATGCAGTGCAACGATGATTTATATACTGTTTCATTTTATGGTTGTTTTATTTAAATGCTTTATAAGCGATGATAACCATTTTAAATTATTACTCATATTTTTAAGTTCAATATTTTACTCGATAACTTTGGAAAATGAATGACGTAAGTAGTTTGGCTAATCCATTTTGAATAGGATTAATATGATAATGCTACCCTATACGATTTACGCTCCAGAGAATGGGATCACACTGCGTTCTTGGTTGAATAGTCACTGGAATGAGTGTAAGAAAAAACTTAATGAACATGGCGCGTTACTTTTTCGCGGATTCAACATTGATGATGTTATTGCATTCAGAGAAGCTGTATTAAGTGCAACTCCTGAAATATTGGATTATAACGAGCCATCAACGCCACGTACTAAAGTCAATGACAAAGTGTTCACGTCTACAGAATATCCTGCTGATCAACGAATACCTTTGCATAATGAAATGTCTTATCGGCGTACTTGGCCAGAATATTTATGGTTATGGTCACAAAAGGCTGCGGATTATGGCGGTCAGACGACATTGGCGGATTACAGAAAAGTATTACAACGTCTCTCAAATCAAACCCGTAACACATTTAAAAATAAAGGTGTTTTATATGAACGACTTTATAACACGGGATTTGACTTAACTTGGCAACAAGTATTTCAGACTGAGGAAAAAAGCGTAGTTGAAGAAAAACTTAAATCTGAAAGTGTTGATTTTGAATGGTTAGAAGAAGATCAGTTAATCACCCGGCAAATTGTGCAAGGCGTTGTGACTCACCCTCATACAGGGGAAGAAAGCTGGTTTAATCAAGCGAATCTCTTTCATCCCTCCAGTTTACCTGAAGAGGTGAAACTGGCTTTAGAAGCTGCACTTGGTATCGGAAGATTTCCTCGAATGGCGAAGTATGGAGACGGTACGCTTATCAGTGAATCCACATTAATTGAAATTCGAGCAGCTATTGATGCTGAGACTGTGTACCCCGATTGGAAGAGTGGTGATGTGGCTGTCGTTGACAATCTTGCAGTTGCTCATGGTAGAGAGCCGTTTAATGGATCACGCAAAGTTTATGTGATCATGGCTTCACCAATGCACTGCAATTTTTCCCCTGCCAAATGAGGACATGAGATGCAAACAAAGGACTCTTTGACAGAGCTAAAAACATGCGCCGATCTTTTTACGAATTCAGTCGCCACTTCAAATTCATTATGCGCTATACATCATGACGGCATTACGCTTACTTATAAAGAGTTGGCAGAGAAGGCTGGTGCTGTTGCTCAATTACTTATTTCACAAGGCGTTGTAAGTGGTGATGTTGTGGCCATTTTTATGGAAAGGTCTGCTACAAGCCTTATAGCAGCGTTGGCTATTTGGGCAGTTGGCGCTGCATATATCCAGCTTGAGGCCAGTGAGCCTGATGGCAGAATTACCGACTTAATAGAGCGTGCAGGTGTGACCAAAGTATTAACGGATGATTCGAATTACCAACGTATTGCACTCTATCCTTATATTAATCTTGATAAACAAACACTAGAACCACAAGAATATCTTCCAGTATCAGGCCGCAAAGCCAGTGATTTGGCTTATTTTGTATCAACTTCTGGCTCAACTGGGGTTCCAAAACTCGTAGCCATTGAACATAGCAGTATCATGAACTACGTGTCAGCATTTGTTGAACGTATATCCCCAATGCCCTGTAATCTGATGAGTACAACAACTTTTGCTTCGGATCTTGGCAACACATCTATTTTTGGCGCCTTACTGACAGGTCGCACTCTTGAGCTTATTAATCGAGAAGTGATGTTGGATCCAATCGCGCTTGCTAACTATATGAATAAATACTCAATTGAGATGTTGAAATGTACACCATCTCAATTAGAAATTTTATCTAAAGAAGGCAATCTGAAGGAGTTGCTGCCTGAGAAAGTGCTTATTATTGGTGGAGAAGAATTAACAGCGTCACTTGCTAAAGATTTGTTGGCAGCAAAGCCTAACTTGAGAATATTTAACCATTATGGCCCTTCGGAAACCACTATTGGCGTGTTAATGCATTCGCTAAATGGATCACACCTGGATGAGGGTTCAATTCCAATTGGTCAGCCCTTAAGCGGGGTCGAAATACGAGTACTGAACGATGCCAAACAACCCGTTTTGCCTGGGGAGATAGGGCAGCTGTATATAGGGGGAAGGGCGCTGGCCAGAGGGTATCATGGAGATCAAGAGCTAACAAAAACTCACTTCATTGATATTTCTGGAAGCCGGTTTTATGCCAGCGGTGATTTGGTTAAACAAAACGTGCAAGGTGATTATGTATTTATTGGGCGCGTGGATCGCCAGCTCAAAATTCGTGGATATCGCATTGAGCCTAAAGAAATTGAAAATGCTTTGCTTGCAGAGCCTGGGGTTAAGCAGGCTGTTGTTACAAGCGTAAAATCTGAATCTCAACAGGGTAATGAATTAGTTGCTTATGTTGTGGGGGCTGCGAAAGAAAATGAATTACTTGCAAGTTTAGTTATCCGATTACCTGCCAGTCATATCCCTTCCCGAATCTACCATATTGAAGAACTTCCTGTTAATGCAAATGGAAAGCTCGATAGAACCCGTCTGCTGGCGTCTGTTAATGCAGTTAAATCTGTTTCTCCCAATGTTATTTCTCCTCGTAATGAGACAGAGCAGCTAATCGTAGATATTTGGCGTGAAGTGCTTAAGCGTGATGATATTGATATTCGGGCTAAATTCTTGGAGTTAGGGGGAGATTCATTCAAGACGCTAATGGTTTTTGGTCGATTACGCCGTCATTTCCCAAACCTTACCATTGCCCAATTGTTCAAATACCCATCAGTTGAATCTTTGGCTAACGTGCTCGGTGGAGATAATACCGCGTCCAATAAAACTCAGGTGGTGCAGCTATGACTACAATCTCTTCAGATGATGCGGTTGCCATAATTGGCGTCTCTTTTCGGTTACCACAATGCTCAAACTGGCGTGAATTGATTGATGTTCTGGCTGAGGGGCGAGATTGTATCCGCCCAATCCCTGATAGCCGAGTGGCCAATACTAAGCAACCCCTTACTGGCAATGAAAAAGAAGGGGGATGGCTTGATGAAATTACGGGATTTGATCACCGTTACTTTGGTATTGCACTGAGCGAAGCTGAATATATCGATCCCAGGCAACGCATAGGGCTTCAATTGGCTACTGAGGCAATTATTAATGCTGGATATACGCCAGAAGAGTTGTCAAATGCGCATACGGCCGTGCTTGTTGCTGCGCATGGAGGGCCGCATCCAGATTTGTTTCAGTCGTTGTCGGGGCAAGGGCAAGCTAACCCTTTTGCCTTTATTGGCAGCCTACACGCCTTTTCAGCGGGTCGCATTGCGTACTTGCTTGACCTTCGCGGCCCAGTGTTTGCCATAGATACAGGATGTTCATCATTTCTGGTTGCACTTCACGAAGCACGTAACAAAATTCTGACAGGGGAGGCTGATTTTGCCTTGGTGGGAGGTTGTGAGCTTGTTTTGGGCGCCTTGCCTCAACATAGCGAAACCCCAGGAGGATTGGGAGTTGAGTCAACAACCGATCGATGCCGCCCTTTCGATGCAATGGCTGATGGCGCTGGATTTGGTGAAGGGGGCGGTTTTGTCCTGCTTAAAAGGTTGAGCCGTGCATATCAAGATAATGATGTGATTCATGCTGTTATACGAGGGAGCGCTGTTAATCATGACGGAAGTCGTAGCAACGGTATTACTGCTCCCAGCAGCGCTGCACAAACTGAGGTGATTACTGCGGCATGGCGTCAGGCGGGAGTCACGGCTGCTGATATTGGTTACATAGAAGCTCATGGTACGGGAACTAAAATCGGTGATCCGATTGAAGTTCAAGGATTAATTGATGTATTTGCAACTTATCAAGCACGGCAAGAGCCTTGCATTATATCTTCCGTAAAAGGTAATTTCGGGCATCTCAGCGGCATGGCGGGATTAGCGGGGCTTGTGCGTATTATGGCCCAATTTAAAACCAGCCAGATTTTCCCTACCGTTCATTTCCAGCAACTGAACCCATTGTGTGGCTCTACGGAAGAATTACCAATACACGTTTCTTCCTCCTGTGAATCATGGGCACGCCAAGGGCAGCGTCCTTATTGTGCCGGGCTCAGTGGATTTGGTTTAAGTGGCACCAATGTGCACTTAGTTGTTGAAGAAGCGCCTTCGGCGGTGAGAGCCAGCAAGGGCGGAGCAGTCGATGAACGATTAGTGCTGGTATCGGCCCAGACGGCACAAGACCTCAGTACCTACTTGGCCGCTATTGCTGATACGTTATCCTCAACTGAGGCATCAATTAATGAAATTGCCGATATATTGATGCTGGGGCGGAGGCATCTCCCATTCCGTTGGAGTTGTACAGCGTTATCTATCTCTCATCTAGTGGAGCAATTGGAGAACCGTGATTCGATTTCTTCATCCTTACCTTCATCTTCATCATCGTTATCAGTCGGCCTTATTTTCGATGATTATTCTCCGATAGATACTCAAATATTAGTCAAACGAGGTGAAGCCTTCCCAGCGTTTCAACATACAATAAAACAAGCTGAAAACTTATGTTCAAGAGAAAATTGGACGCCTCGACAGCGCTGGATTATTTGGTTGTTGGGAAACCATGCAGTATTGGCAAAATTTGGGATAGCAATTGATTTGTTATTGGCCCACGGCGCGGGGAAATTGGCTGCACAGGTTATCGATGGCACACTCGAACTTGCTGACGCGTTGCATCTTGCTGATGTGCAAATTACGGATTCGACATTTGATAAACAGCGCTTGCAAGCTGTGTTGCAAAAACAACCTGAATTATGTCTGGTGAGGTTCAATCGCAGTGGCGAGCTGGCAACAGCCATTAACGCCTTGGGTTATCAGTCATACGATGGTGAAAGCGCTTTATTGACGTTGCTTGGAGATTGGTTTGTAAGTGGGGCCGATTTGAATTGGCAACAAGGATTTGAACGCAAGATAAATCGACGTTTGGAATTGCCATATGCCCCTTTTATTGCGACCAATTGCTGGCCGGAAACCATTGCAAATCCAGCTATGGTTTCAGATGCTGTTCTGCATGTTTCGGAGCAAAATTCGGGAGAAAGTGTTGAAGAAATATTGCTGACTCAGGCTAAAGAGGTGTTGAAAGAGCCGGGATTAACGCTTGAAGATGATTTTTTCGCGGTTGGAGGGAATTCACTAAATGGCGAGCAACTTATAGTTCGACTGAACGAGGTGTTAGGCACCGATCTGAAATTGTTGGAATTGCTGGATTGCTTGGATCTGAATGAATTTTGTCAATTAGCGAAAGACAGCATCTCATCGCCCACTGTATCCACATTAACCTCCCCAAGTGTAGAAGTCAGGGACAATGAGAATGTACTCTCTGGCCAGCAATTAGCCATTTGGGCAGCGATGGAGATTTCGGGTGAATCTGGCGCTTATAATGTTCCCGCAGCCGTGTTTATCAATGCGGAAGTGGATATTATCTGGCTAGAAGACACTCTCACCGAACTCGTGTTAAAGCAACCGATGCTGCGCTGTAGTTTAAAATACAACGAGGGAGGAGTTAGCCCAGTAATCCATCCTCCAATGCAGATCAAGCTGGTTCATACTGAGATTGATTTAACGGAATACACTATCGCAGCGGGCATTCCTGCGCTGACTCAACGCCTTCGCCAAATGGTTGAAGAGCCGTTATCACCTTATGACATTCCTCCCACTCGATTTGAATTGATTCAAGTGAATTTTAGCGATGGTGGACGGCAGGTATTATTGCTGAATTTTCATCACCTGTTCTTTGACGGCTGGTCATGGCGATTGGTATTAGCAGCCCTTAGTGGCAACAAAATAGCGCCGCCTGTAAGAGACTATTTTGATTATGTCGTGGGGCAATATTCCTTACTTGAAAGTGAACAGGGCCGAAACTTAGAAGTATTCTGGGCCGAATATCTGGCAAATATGCCAAGTTTACTTTTGCCTAGTGACGGAGACGGAGGGAGGGCATCTGATCTTCAGGGGGCAAACTTACCTGTAATGATATCGAAGGAAGTTACCGAGAAGTTGAAGCTGATGGCAATGAATTCTCGTGTAACGGTGCAAATGCTGATGTTGACAACTTGGGCAGCATTGCAATGGCAGATAAGTGCCCAGCATGACATTTGTGTTGCTATGCCGGTGGCCAATCGGCAAATGAAAGATGAGAACACCATTGGTTGCTATGTTAATACGGTAATTGTGCGTACACGCATTGAACCACACCAGCCATTTCGAGCTGTGCTGAATACTGTTAGGCAGGCATCGCTCAACGCAATTTCCCACAGTGCATTTCCTGCTGATCGGATCCAGAAATTAATGGCAAATATTCCCTATCATCTCACGATGTTCGATTTTCAGAATGATGTTGATCCCATCAGGGGATTCGGGGGGAATGGAGCCGCTGTCGAACTGTTGGATGTCGATCCCAATGGCGCGAAATATCCGCTTAATTTTACCTGTATTGAATATGGTAATGAGCTTCAGGCACGACTGGAGTACTCCGCTTCTCTTTTCTCGCAAGACACGGCTTATCAATGGTTGAATGTTTATGTAGATGCACTGACACGGCTTGTGACATTAGGCGAGGATATCGACCTTTTCACTTTGTTTGACGGTCAAGGCGATACCCTTAGTGATGTCCCCGATTTTCAGTTCTAGATATGGATAAAAAAATGACAACCATGAAGCTGATTGATCGTGAATATTGGATGAAGCAAGCTGATGATTTAACCAAAGCAGCTACCGCAACGGCAGATATTTTTTCTGACCGTGAAGGGCCTCTGGTGAGCGAACGTTGCCTGCTTTCTGGCGCTGTTACTGACCGATTTAAGCGAATAACGGGAAACTCTGATCTGTTGACATGGAGCATTTTAGCGGCCGCCACAAGTATCGCATTGCGGCGTATAGGAGGAGTTTCCTCTGTCGTGTTGCATATTAATACAGAGCAGGGCCATCGTTTACCTGTTTTATTGACTATACCTCCTGCTGTGACTTTTCGTGAATGGCTAGGCAATGTTCGTAGGGTTACCGCTGCGGCTATTGAGCATGGTTCGGTGGATAAGGCACTGTTGACTCAGTTTTTGGGGCATCTCAGGCCTATTGTCATTAATGGCGAACGACCGGAAATGGGAATAGCTATTGAGTTGGACAATGGGGTAATTAGTGTCAGTGGCACTTCTGCTGCGGCCCAGACGCTCAATCAACTAGCTACAGGTATCGCCGCACTGTTAAGCAAAGGGCTTTTTGATCTTGATATCCGACTGAATAATATGACAATCGTTGATGAGGCGATGCAAACAAAATTGCTAACCGAATTCAATTTGCCGCCTGATTATGGTTCAGGAAAGTCGTTTTACCAATTAGTAGTGGAGCAGGTGGAAAGTAACCCCAGTGCAATAGCTCTCCGCGATGAAACTGAATCACTGACTTATTGGGAACTCTTTCAGTTGGCCTCATCGGTCGCACTAAGATTAAAAAAAGCAGGCATTAGTGCCGATGATATCGTTGCACTTTCAGCCCCCCGCAGTGTTCGATACATTGCTGTTGCCACCGGCATTCTTTTCTCCGGCGGGGCTTATTTGCCCATTGATCCAACTTTGCCGCAAGCACGACAAATGCACATGCTAAAACATGCGAAAGCATTGATCGCAGATCATGTCGTGGATATGTCGCAGATCATTCTATTTTCATTCAGTGAACTTAGTTTCCAAAACTCGGTTTTAGCGGAAGACATTAATTTATTTAAGCAACAGCTAATTGAACCATTACCAAGCGAATTGGCTTATGTGATATTTACTTCCGGTTCGACGGGGCTTCCTAAAGGTGTAGGCATTGAACATCGTTCATTCCTTAATTTACTCACATTTCGAGTTCAAAATTGTGAACTGAAATTAGGGGCAACATTACCGCAAACAGCTCCTATTTCTTTTGATATATCTGTTTGGCAAATGTTTACAGGGTTAACTGCTGGAGCGACGGTTTCTATTGTCTCTGATGATGTTGTAAAAGATCCTCAAGTATTAATCCAATACATTATTGAGCAGCAATTTGAATATATTGAATTGGTTCCTTCGCTCATTGCCGTCATCTTGGATATCCTCGAACAATCGGTATCACTGAAGATGCGGGTTCAGCAACAGTTACGTGGGATGATTTCGACGGGTGAAGTGTTAAGCACAGAACTGGCACGCCGCTGGCATCAATGCATGCCAATGGTAGCACTGTTAAATGCCTATGGCCCGGCAGAGTGTACTGATGATGTGACTCAAGGAAAGGTAGGCGAGCAATTTGATGGATTATATTGCCCGGTTGGCGCGCCTTTGCCCAATGTGACAATTTATGTATTAGATAAAGATTTTCAACTTGTTCCTCCAATGGTTGGTGGTGAAATTTTTATTGGCGGGCCTAATGTTGGGCGGGGTTACATAGGCTCTAATCGTCTCACGGCGGCGGCTTTTTTACCTGATCCATTTATATCTATTCCAGGGGCCAGAATGTACCGGACAGGTGATCGCGGCCGTTGGCGAAACGAGGGGGTATTAGAGTGTTTTGGCCGAGCTGATAATCAGGTGAAAATTCGAGGCCGGCGAGTGGAGCTTGGTGAAATTGAAGCTGTATTGGCAAGTCATCCGGATATAGCGATGTGTGCAGTTGAGCTTGTCGATATGGGCGGTTTTGAGCAACTAAGTGCCTTCGTGACTAAGTTGAATGACGCCGCCGCTGATGCGAAGTCTTTGAGTGCGTTTTTATCCAAGCAATTGCCGGATTATATGGTGCCGAGCAAATTTTATTTCCTCGATGCACTGTTATGCAACGCTAATGGTAAAGTCGATCGTAATCAATTAAAGGCGTTAGCAAAACAGCAGCCTGAATCTACTTCTTATGTCGCGCCTCAAACCAAGTTGGAACAACAGCTTTGTGATTTATGGTGTAAATATCTCAAGTTAGAAAAAGTAAGCATCACCGAGGATTTTTTTGCTTTGGGTGGAGATTCCATTATTGGCATTCGCCTGATGCATGAAGTGGGTTCTTTGGGAATCAACTTGCGCCCTCGTCATTTGCTTGAGTATCCAACTATTGCCTCACTTGCGAAATTGGCGAATGCCAAAGGTGAAATGGTGGTGAACTCAACTCTACAGATTGAGAGAGCACCGTTAACCCCCATTCAACAATGGTTCTTCGACCAACAATTTTCTGAGCAACATCATTGGAATCAGTCGCATGTAATTAGCGCAAAGGAACAATTAGACGCGGAAACATTGTCCTTAGCGATAAAAATGCTGGTGGAGCACCATGACCAATTGCGTGTTTGTTTCCCCAGAGAGGGAGAACAACATTATCAAGCCTTAAACGCCATTCATGACGACTTATTGTGGATGGCTGAGGCGGATTGTTCTGACGAAACTATTGCCAATAGGGCGCATGCATCGTTATCAATCGAGAAAGGGCCGTTGCTGCGAGTTGTGATGCTGGATGATTTCCGAATTTTGCTGACATTGCATCACCTAATAGTGGATCAAGTATCCTGGCAAATATTGCTAGAAGATCTCGAAATGGCGTATCAGTCTATTATTCAAAAAGTAACGCCAAGGCTACCGAGGAAAAGTACGCAATATCTTTATTGGTCTCAACAACAAGCAGCAATCCCGCCCCAAATACTTCCTCCACTTAGGCCAACCACACCAATTGATGTGGTACAGGTGAATAGCAATATTGGTAACTTTTATGGAAACCGCTCTGTTGTAGAGGTCAATTTATCTGAGTCAGAAACACAATATATTCAGGAAATTGCAGCATTGGTTCCTAACGGCGGAATGCCTGCGGTTCTCTTGACCGGGCTTGCTAATTCAATTGCTGCTGCACAGGGTTGTGGGCAACTCTTGATTGAATTGGAAGGGCATGGCAGACAAGAAGAAAATGAATCTATTGACGTAATGCGGACTGTGGGGTGGTTTACAACCATCGCTCCTTTTGTGTTACCGATCAACAGTACAGTTACTGTACTCGAAGTGACGACGGCAATGATAGAAGCCAGCCCTTATATCAAAGCCCATTTACAACAATTCTATGTTATGCCAGAGAACCTCAAAATTGGATTCAACTATTTAGGGCGTTTCAATACGAAGCAGCAGAGTGATGGTTTTTTCAGTATCGAAGAAGATATTGGAATGCGACGGGCTGCAATTAGCCAGCGTCCACTAGAATGGGAGATTAATGCGGCTATTGTTGATGGCAAACTGGTTATTACGCTTGAATATGTTCCTTTTCGTCATAATGAAACTGCAATCAATACATTGTTGGCCAAGTGGAGAAGCGCATTAACCAAAGTCAAACATGCTCCGAATGGATTAAGTGATTTGGCTCCCTTGGCACCAGCCCAGCATGCTTTTTTTGAGCGTGATAATCCAAATGAAAATTATTGTAATCATGGTGTGTTGTTGACACTGAGCCGCCCTTTGTCATTGGCTACGATTGAGCATTCGGCATCTGTACTGCTGGAAAGATTTCCTATTTTGGGGGCCAGCTTTGTGGCTACTGAATTAGGGAGGTGGCAAGGCATTAATCCACAAGCCCGTATTGCTGTCGAACAATTCGAATTGCAACAACTGAGCCCAGATAGTTTATCGCAGAAGATTACTGAGTTAGCAAATTTAGGGCATGAGTCGTTAGATTTGTTGAATGGGCCAATCTGCCGCATACAATTTTATCAAACGGCCCATAACTTGCCGGATAAATTGTTAATCATAGTGCATCACTTAGTCGTTGATCCTTATTCTTGGGATCTCATTACAGAGGATTTAGCGGCACTTCTGGAAGGAACTGAACTTCATAAATTAAAAGACCCAACAACTTCGTATTTTGCTTGGGCCAGGCGCTTACATCGATTGGTGCAGGATGATCCAGAACGGTTTGGCATTCATTATTGGCTTTCCCAACCTTATGAGCAAGCGCAGCAGCTAGTGAACACAAATGCTATTGGCATTGAAGCGAATATGGTGGAGCAAATAACGATACTTAATGAAGTACAGACCCGGCAATTTTTAAGGCCATCGGAACACAGCCAACTCCCTGTGCTTGCTCGGTTATTGACCCTGCTAGCTCGGTCTTTAGAGCGTCATTTCCCCTCCAGTGCCAACAATATTCTCATTGAACTGGGCGGGCATGGGCGGGAAGACCTATTCGATGACGTTGATTTAGGCCGCACTGTTGGCTGGTTTACATGTGGTTTTCCGTTCTTGTTGCCCTTTTCGATGGGACGAAACTTTGCTGAACATGTAACTGAAGTGGCACAGTTGTTAGATGAAGTGCCTTCGAGAGGATTTGGTTTTGAAGTACTTCGCTATCTTTCTGCAAATTCCCAAATAGCAGAAAAATTAAAAGCAATTCCTCGACCACAATTAAGGCTGGATTTCGAAGGAGAACTTTTATTTCTGAATACTCATGATGAAAGTGTAACCAATCCACTTTTTATTGATATCACTACCGATGGAACCGGTTACTGGAAGCCTCTGTCAACACCTATGGATTATTTGCTTTCTTTTAATATTAGTGTGAATGATGGAGTGATGGAGATTCGTGCTCAATTTGCAGCTGACGTTGTGCCTACAGCGCAAATAAAAACGGTTTTAGCTGAATTCAATGAACAGATAACCCAAAACAATCAATATGAAAATACAAACGAATATGCAAGAGATGAACTCCCCTAATCTATTGGCAGGCTTTAAGTTGCTTTGGCAGAGTGCCCGGCCGATGAAAAAAGCCGTTATCGGTGCTTTCTTGGCATTATCAATCACACTTGCTTGTGATTTAGCGGGGCCATTTGTTATCCGTCATTATATTGATAAAGCGACGGCAGGTACTTTCGTTTATGAGCTTATCTTCTTGGCTTTGGGCTATGCAATTATCTCTTGTTTCGGGGTCATTGCTGGATTGGTTACCAGTTATTGGAGCACCAATGCTGGTTGGGGCATTGCGGATACGCTTAGACGTCAGCTATTTCATCATGTTGTACACAACCGGTCGATCCTGCAAATTGAAAGCGAAGCCCAGGGTAAACTTCTTGAAAAAATTGAGGGTAATGCGGACATCATTGGAAAAACGATTGCAGAATCCGGTTTCAGGATTATAGGAAATATCGCATTAGTATTAGGCACCTTAATAATCCTGTTTTCTGTCATACCTGAAGTAGGCATCGCGATTACTGTACTGGTTCTTGTTGTGGCTTATATTTTGGTGAAACTGACCAATCTGGCGGTAGTGCGGTGGCAAAAAGCCCGTGAAGAGAAAGCCCACATATTTGGTTTTATCGGTGATGTTTTTGTCGCAAAGGATGATCTGCGTTTATTAGGAAGGAGCCGCTGGCCCGCTTTACAACTACAAAAAATGCTTTCTGTCCTATTAAAAATGGAGCGCAAAGCATATGTGAGCGGACGCATATTTTGGCCGATTACCCAGCTATTTTTTGCATTGAGTTTTGGTCTGGGTTTTGGATTTGGGCTGCAATTACTCGGCCATAACAGTATCAGTATTGGCACGTTAACCATGATTTACCTTTATGTTGATCGGCTCAGAGAGCCAATGGAAGAAATGTCTTCGGAGGTAGATCAGGTACAACGATTGATGGCGACTTTATCGCTTGTCGTGAAGATGTTACGAGATGAGGAAAAAGTAAGTCGCCATAGTGTAGGCGTTCAACTACCTGAAGGCCCTCTATCCATTAAATTTGAGCAAGTTTGTTTTCGCTATGAAAGTCAGGGCAGACAAGTTTTACATGACGTGAGTTTCAATGTGGATGCCGGAAACAAAGTGGGCATTGTTGGGCGAACGGGAGCAGGCAAAAGCACAATACTCAATCTTATGTGTGGATTGGCCCAGCCTGACAGCGGGCGAGTTACCATTGCCGGTACAGAGGTCACATCCATCCATCCTGATGAATTTGCCAAGCGTGTAGCCGTATTAAGTCAAAAAGCCCATCTATTCACAGCAACGCTACGTGAAAATTTAACCTTGTTTGATAGCAACATTCCAGATAACGCAATCTGGCGTGTACTCGAAGAATTAAATATTCATAAATGGGTGAAGGCGTTGCCTGAAGGACTGAATACTTTGATGGGGAGCGGGGGGCGCTCATTATCGGAAGGTGAAGTCCAGATGATTGCTGGCGCAAGAACCATGCTTCAAGACGCACAATTGATCATTATCGATGAAGGCACCTCGTTATTAGACCCCAGTACTGAGAAAAGCTGGCTGGGGTTACTGGAAAAAATTAGTGCCAATCGAACAGTAATCATCGTTGCCCATCGCTTGCATACATTATCCACTGCTGACCAAGTCATCATCATGAGTGAAGGCTGTGTCAAGGAAGTCGTTCATGGCGAAGGGATCAAAACGTTAACAGAAAATATGGAATTTATATCATGACGGTGTTAACCCATTTTTTCCCATCAAAAATGTTGTCTGCTTTATTGGGCTTAGTGCGCAAATTTTCCTTCCTTTACTTTATTAGCATGGTCGTATGGACGCTAATTCATGGCTTACCTTTGGTTGTGGGTTTTGCCATTAGCCGGCTTCTTGACAGTGCTGTTATAGATCCTGTCGGTTCAGAAGTTTGGTGGCTGTTGGGATTGGCTGTAGGCACGATGGTATTGCGCTCTGCAATATTGATTTTGGGGTTACAAGTTGATTTCACACTGATTTTTAAAGTCAGTGCATATCTCAAAAAACGTATTTTGGAGGGGATAAATAGTCACTTTTCTGTCACCGGCTTGCATCTTCCACAGGGAGATATGCTCAATCGTATTCGCAATGACAGTGATGAAGTGGCCTCCTTCCTTGGTTGGACTGCGGATTTTTTCTACCGGGCGGTATTATTGTTGATTGCACTCGTCGTGCTGTTAAGTACTGACATTGTGACGACACTGGCACTTTTGCCGATGGTTGGAGGGTTATGGCTGGGCGTAATTCTCAAAAACAAGGTCGGGGCATTACAGGAAGAGAAGCGTCAATATCAAGGCCAAATTGCCGGCCGTATTACCGATATACTGACAGGAATTCGTGACCTTCGCCTTAGCGGAAAATTGGATTTGCATATTGAACGCCTTTCAACAAGCTTTGAACATCGCCGTATGGTGCAGGCAAAACATCAAATGTTCACTGATCTGTTGTCTGGGTTATTTCGAAATATAGTGATGTTAGGTACATCTATCGTCTTGATTGTTGTCAGCACCCGCATCATTAGCGGCGATTTCACCATTGGCAAACTCGCTCTGTTTTTAACTTATATCGGTTGGGTAAGTGAGCAGATCTTCTTTTTTGGCCGCGTATTGGCTAACTATAAAAATGCCGATGTTTGCTATGAGCGAATTAAGCCACTGTTACAGATAGAACAATCCGATAATGAAGCCCCTATTACTGATGATACGCTGAAATCACTGACAGTAAGCGGGCTTTGTTGCAATAGCGATACGCAACCTATTTCATTCTCCGCAATACCCAATCAACTCATCGTCGTTAATGGAGAAGTCGGCTCAGGTAAAAGCCGAATGCTCCGCAGCTTATTAGCGTTGGAACGAAGTTTATCTGGAAGTGTGCTTTGGAATGATAAAGAAGTTTGTGGCAATGCGCATTGGTGGCAAAGCCCTAAGGTTGTTTATGCCCGTCAGGGCGCAGGTTTTATTGGCGGTACTGTTCGAGAGAATTTGGCGCTGGGTAACCACTCTATCAGTGATGAAACTATGGAGCGGGCGTTAACGGCAGTGTATCTGAAACCAGGTTCACCTGATCTTCCGGAAGGACTTGATACTGTGCTGGGTTCTGGTGGCGCCAGACAGTTATCAGGTGGTCAGCGCCAACGTTTGACACTGGCGCGTATGTTATGCCATCCAGCTGAAGTTTATGTTGTCGATGATTGCGATTCATCATTGGACGCGGATACAGCCCGAGCGATATGGCTATTACTACCTAAACAGTGGCCTGGGCTCTGGATTGTGGCATCGCAGAATTTTGATTTGCTTGCTCAGGCGGATCAAGTTGTGACTATCAAGCGGCGGAGCGAGAAACATGAACTATGAAGTGGTATGTAACGATGAAGGTCGGTTTTCCATTTGGCCAGAAGGGCGGATATTACCGTTGGGCTGGCAGAATGCCGGATTTTCAGGCTCAGAAAAAGAATGTCTGGATTGGATAACTGAATATTGGATTGATCCGAAGTTGAACGTTTCTAGAGAGCAACAGGGATGAAACGTGTTCGATTGACGCCGGGGTTATGGAGTTATTGCGATCCAGAGCAAACCACAATGACCGTCGTTATCGCTCCTTTGGGCGGCGGCAGTGCGTATTCTATGAGCGATTTGGCTCAACATAAACAAGCCAGCGGCAAAGTCCATTGTCCTATTTTATCCATCGGCGGTGATCGTGACCCATGGGTAACTCCATCGCATTTAAAAGCATGGCAATTACTGACATATAGCTCTTGCCAGTCGGCCATATTCCCTGGAGATCACTTCTACTATCGAAATCAGCTTTACGACATCTATTTGTGTATCCGTCAAGCTTGCTTAAATAAGGAAGTCTGCACTGATGAGCAATAAAAATATCCAAACACAAATGAAGTATTCGTCTAGCGTTGAAGGTTTGACTGATGAATATTTGGTTGTAGTAAATGATGAAGAGCAGTATGCCTGTGTACGCGCTGAGTGGCCTGCCGCTATAGGATGGCGGGCAACTGGTTTTAGTGGCACAAAAGAAGTTTGTCGAAAATGGATTGAAGATATTTGGATCGACATGCGCCCGGCGTCTCTGCGTAATGACTTTAAAGCCGTTGATAATCAGCCCCTGATAGTGGTTTACGATGAAGGCGCTGCCCTGCCCAGAGATATTGTTACCGAATTGAATGGAATTGCACCGCTTGTATTTGTTATCAATGCCAATGAACACACCAGAGAGCGCATATCGTATTTCTCTCGATTTGGTTACGTGATTGATGGTTATGACGTTGAAAAGGCGGTGTTAGAGTTAATTCACTTTAATCCAGCAGGTATTGTGACCTTTAGTGAGCGAGCTTTACGTCTTACGGCGACGTTAGCAAAACGTTTAAATTTGCCTTTTCATAGCATTGAAACGGTTTATCGACTTACTGACAAATATAAGCAGCGAGTGGCGTTACAAAATGCGGGTATTGAGTCAATAAGGTTTGATCTCATTACAGCCGTATCCGATTGGGAAAAAGCCGTTGAAAAGGTTTGTTTGCCCGCAGTGCTTAAACCGGCTTATGGCGGTGGCAGCATCGATACATATCTTATTGAAGATCGGGCAACAGGAAAGGATCTTGTAGAAAGGCTGCTATCAAATAAACAAATTGGATTTGATGGTGGCCGCTCACTGGTATTGGAGGAGTTTATTGAAGGACGACCATCTTTACCGTTTGGCGATTATGTATCTGTTGAAAGCCTAGTATTCGATGGAAAAATTAAACATATCAATGTGACTGGCAAGATGCCACTTAGCCCTCCTTTTCGTGAGTATGGCCATATCTGGCCTTCGACCTTAAATGATAGAGAACAGAACCAAATTTATGCATTAACAGAAAACGCCATCAAAGCATTGGGCGTTAGTCAGGGCATCACCCATACCGAACTAAAGTTGACCGGACAGGGAGCCAGGATCATTGAAGTGAATGGCCGGGTGGGTGGGGGGATCAATGAAATGGCCAAAATCAGTCTCAATATTAGTTTGCTTGAAATTGCAGCCCAATTAGCATTGGGAAAAGTAGTGGATCTGCCTGATTTCAACTCGGAACACGTCTATTTCAATATCTGTCACATCGCACCAACACACCCATGTGAAATTCTTCGAGTCAGCGGAGAAGATGAGCTGCGCTCACTTGATGGCGTGTTGTCATATCGCTCATATGTGTGGACTGGCACTGTATTGCCGGGAGGCTCACAAACCTATGAAATTAACACGGTGCTAGGCAAGGTGGATAATCACGAGTCATTTTTGGATATTTATCAGCGTATGGGGCAGTGCTTGCATTTCCATGTCCGGTTTACGGACAGTAACGAAGTTAAAATTCTTAATGCTCATGAAATGGGGGAAATATGAATCTAATCTCAAGTATCGCTAAAGTACCAGATAATCTAGATCTCACTGATCCTCTTACTCATCTACGTCCTGATATCGATAATATTTGGCGGCAATTACGCAAGGAATCCCCTGTTGCCTGGCACGCTGCGGTTAATGGGCTGCCGGGATTTTGGGTGGTCAGCACCCATGAACTGGTTATGCAAGTTTACCGTGATAGCCAAACCTTTACGTCTGTTCATGGCAATGTCATGGCGACTTTGTTACATGGCGGAGATTCTGCTGGTGGTCGAATGCTTGCCGTGTCAGATGGAGATAGACACCGCCAAATTCGTAAGGAGCTGTTAAAGTCTTTTAGCCCGAAAAATTTGATGTCGGTACAGAAAAGAATCAAGCATGCAATGCATGAACTTGTACGCAATGCAGTCATATCCGAGCAATGTGATTTTGCCACTGACGTAGCGCCACATATTCCGCTGGCAGCCATCTGTGACATTTTGAAAATTCCAGAAGCAGATCGGGCAAAACTATTTGCCAATGCGAGTACAGCACTGGCTTCGAATTCTTTGTCAGTGGATGAGTTGGATACCCGCCTCGCCCGCAATGAATTATTGATGTATTTCTATAAATGTATTCAGACTCGCCAAATCAAGCCATTGGAAGATGATCTAATCAGTAATCTGATTACGCTCACTCAAGACTCCTTGGCCTTGACACAAGAAGAATTGGTTTTTAATTGCTATAGCATACTGCTTGGCGGAGATGAAACAACTCGGTTGGCATTAATAGGGATCGTAAAAACATTTGCTGAAAATCCAGAATGCTGGGCTCAGTTACAACGGGGGGAAGCAGAAATCAGCAAGGCGGTAGAAGAGTTGCTGCGGTGGACTACACCGGCCTTGCATGGCGGTAGAACGGCAACGGTTGATACCGAATTAGGGGGGCAACAGATTAGGGCTGGTGATGTTGTGACTGTCTGGAATCGATCAGCTAACTTTGATGAAACCGTCTTTACAAAGCCTAATGAGCTTAATCTTAATCGCACTGATAATCGGCACCTTTCTTTTGCATATGGAGCGCATTTCTGCCTTGGCGCCGCACTTGCCAGAATAGAAATTACTGCGTTGCTGGAAGCACTTCTGGAACTCGTTGATGAGATTTCTTTGAGTGGGGAACCGAGTCCTATCTATTCGACATTTCTGTCTGGTTACCAACATCTACCAGTCAAATTGGCTGCTGCAAATTGTTCACAGGAATGAATGTCATGAAAGAACTCATCGTGTTGCATGAGCAATTTGATGCGATGGTTGAAAGCGCCCCGCACAAGGTTGCCATTAGTGCAAATCATCTAGAAATGACATACCAAAGTGTCCAAGAGCGTGCTAACCAACTTGCTTATCGGCTGATGGCGTCAGGTATTGAGAGTGAAGATGTGGTCGGGATTTACATTGATCGCTCTCCTGACATGATTATAGCAATGTTGGCAGTGCTTAAAGTGGGTGCCGCTTATTTAGCATTGCCCCCTGATTACCCGGCTGAGCGACTTCGTTATATGGTGGCTGACTCGCGCACAAAACTGGTACTGACTCGAACTGTGATGGAAAATTCACCGGTTATTGAAAGTGTTGCAACTCTCTCTATCGATGAATTTCAACTTGTAGAGCCAAAGATTTTGCCACACGTTTCCAGTCAACAACTGGCTTACATTATTTATACGTCGGGAAGTACTGGACAGCCTAAAGGCGTGGGAGTGGCTCACTATAGCGCCGCCAATCTCGTTAGCCAGAAACAGCACTACGTTCATTTCGGGCCTGATGAAAAAATACTGCAATTGGCTCCTGCCGCCTTTGATGCTTCTGCTTTCGAAATATGGGGGGCATTAACCAATGGGGCAACATTAGTATTAGCCTCGCCTTCATATCAAGCCATTGATGAACTGCCAAAGTGCCTCATTGAATATGGTATTACAACTTTATTGCTGACCCCGGCTTTGTTTCATGTCTTAGTTGATTATCGCGAAGAAGCACTGGATGGAGTGCCACAATTGATTGTCGGTGGTGATGCAATGTCAATCACTCATGCATTTAATTATCTGTCCAGAAAGCAAAAACGAGGTCAGCGTTTTTTATTTAATAACGTGTATGGGCCGACTGAAGGAACAACTCTGGTGAGTAGCTATCCTATGTCATCATTAAGTGTTGATGCGACAAAAGCCCCCTTAGGAGAGCCTATCGACAATGCGAAAATGTACTTATTGGATGAAATGCTAAGACCCGTCAGACCTGGTGAGAGTGGTGAAATCTACATTGGGGGACAGTCTGTCGCCCGGGGATATTTGTATCAGCCGGGGCTGACCAGCCAACGTTTTTTACCTGATCCTTTTTCCACCCAACCCGGTGCCAGAATGTTTGCTACAGGTGATGAAGGGATATTGTCGAATAACGGCCTGATTGAATTTGTCGGTAGGCTTGATGATCAAGTCAAAGTCCGGGGCCACCGGGTTGAATTGGCAGAAGTAGAGCATGCGATAAGAAGTTGTCAGGATGTAAGTTCTGTTTGTGTTGTATTGCATATTGACAATAAACGCCATATTGAACAATTGGTTGCTCATTATGCCATCCACGCTGATGCTGAGAGCATTGATATTGAGCAATCCATTATCTCGCATATTCAGACACTACTCCCAGCTTATATGCATCCTAGCCGGTTTATTCGCCATGAGCAGTTACCTTTAACGACTAGTGGCAAAGTCGACCGTCGGCTTCTTATGGGATGGGAAGAGGTTAATCGATTAGAAGAGATGCCATCCAATGAATTCTCATCAGGGCAGGCAGACAGTGAACTGACGGAAGATGAGGCTTTGCTGGCAAAGATATGGCAACAAGTATTGGGTCCATTTGATGCCGTGCCTGAAGCTGATTTTTTCGCGTTGGGAGGTGATTCTATTCTGGCTATCCAAGTGATTGCAGAAGCTGAAAAACAGGGTTTAGTGATTGAACTGGGCACCTTATTTCGCAATCCGACCTTGCGTGGAATTTGCAGTGGGGCGACTCAAACGCGAATAGATTCCACTCAACAGAATGAAAGCCAACTGATAAATGAATTCGATAAGAATAGCTTACCCGTGGGTATCGAAACTGCTTATCCGGCTACAAGATTGCAGCTAGGGATGCTGTTTGAAGGGTTATACAGTGATAAATCCATCTACCTTGATATTATTTCTCGAGATATTAACTTACCGCTGGATGAAAAAGTGTTCTATGACACACTTCAGGCAATGGCCAGAAGGCACCCGGTGCTTAGAACAAGGTTTGATTTGTCTTCTTTCAGCGAAGTGATGCAACTCGTTGAAGTTCAACCATTATTGCCACTTGCAGTGGAAAGCTACATAAATTTTGCTGATGAACAGTTGGCTGAGCGTCATGAACACGTCATGGCGGAGTTAAGAAAACCGTTTGATCCTGAAGTCGCTCCCTTAATGAGAGTGCATGCGGCAATGTTAAATGAAAGACAGTTTCGGTTAACCTACGCCTTCCATCATGCGATCCTTGACGGCTGGAGTGAGTCTGTTTTTATTCTTGAACTTCTGAAATTGTATCAAGCAAATTTATCCGGCGAATCTATATCATTAGCTTCGCCAGCGCCATTATCAGAATTTGTCAAACTTGAGCGTGAGGCCCTTGGCAACGACCACGCTAAACAATTTTTTAGCCGATATTCAGCTAAAGAAAAAATGAATAGACATCAAGTGCCAGATTTTAAAAAAGCATCACGCATATTGCCGGAACGAACCGTGGAGCAATTGTTAAATAATGTCTCTAAGTGGGGAATTCCATTAAAAAGTATGTTTTTTGCTGGGTTTTATCTGGCAACCGCCCATCAATTACAGGATATCGATTTCGTAGCAGGTATGTCTGTTAACGGCAGGCCGGAGATGGAAGGGGCGGATCTGACTCTTGGACTGTTCCTTAACCATGTTCCGATAAAGCTGAATCTTGACTCTGTTAATAACTGGCAGGCACTCGCAAGACAATCGTTCAATGCGGAAAAAGAAATATTGCTTTTTAGGCGCTTTCCATATTCAGAAATACAAGCTGCATTAGGAGGACCTCCATTTGAGGCGGCATTTAGTTATGTTCATTTTCACTCTCGCAATGAGTTATTAAAACAAGGACTAATAAGTGTTGATGAGGATGTGCGTGATCACACTAGCTTACCGATTAGAGTGGAGTTGATAAATGATCTGGAAGGTGAAGGTATTTTCATAAATGTGACGGCAGATGAAAAACGTTATGGCATTGGCTTCGCGTTGACATTAGCTGAACAGTTAAGCGAAAAAATAGAAGACATAGCATTTTCACCCGAACGGATTATTTAATTATCGCTGGCTGATTAATTCCTTAGTACTAAATCTAATCTACGATACTGGCTTATATAGGCTTAAAGAAACGCTTAGAGGAGTTAAACAGATGGAAGGATTGATAATACAACAAGACGATTATCAAGCTTTTGAGTTAAATGAATCAGAAGTACGTTCTTATTGCCGTAAATTTCAGAAAGTATTTTATAAAGCCTCTGGTTCCTATTTATATGACCAGAATGGCTCGCCATATCTTGATTTTTTAAGTTGCGCCGGCGCTTTGAACTATGGACATAACCATCCTGCCTTAAAAACGGCTGTACTTGAATATGTTAGTGAGGATGGTATTCAAGGCGCACTGGATTTATACACTAAAGCAAAAAAAGATTTTATTACTGCTTTTAAAGAAAATATTTTGGTGCCCAGAGGGTTAACCTACAAACTACAATTCACCTCTCCGACTGGTACCAGTGTTGTTGAATCAGCGATTAAACTTGCTCGTAAAGTGACTCAACGCCGTCGAGTTGTTGCTTTTACCAATGGTTTCCACGGCATGACAGGAACAGCCTTAGGTTTGACTGGTAATAAGGATAATCGCCAACCTGTGCTGGATACAGATGTGGAACGTTTGCCATTCGATTTGTATTTCTCGGGATTAGACTCTTTGGAATTGTTTCGCAAGCTGTTGGAAGACCGGAGTTCGGGTTATGAACTGCCTGCTGCGGTTATCGTTGAAACAGTTCAGGGAGAAGGCGGCATTAATGTTGCTTCCAAAGAATGGGTACGTAAGCTGCGGGCGCTGACGCTTGAAAAAGGAATATTGTTAATCATTGACGACGTACAGGCAGGCTGTGGTCGTACCGGATCTTTCTTTAGTTTTGAATATGCAGATATTAAACCGGATATGGTCTGTTTATCTAAATCATTGAGTGGATATGGCTATCCTTTATCTTTGCTGTTGATGGAAAGTAATTTGGATATTTGGTCACCAGGTGAAGATAATGGCACTTTTAGAGGAAACACCTTGGCGATGGTGACTGCGACTGCTGCCATATGTAATTTTTGGTCTGATAATAGCTTAAGCGAAAAGATTGAGAATGATGAGGTATATATAGCAGCGCGCTTAGGGCAGATAAAGAGCGATTTTCCACATCTGATCAAGGAAGTAAAAGGAAGAGGGCTGATGTATGGCCTGGAGTTTTTTGATCCTAGAATTGCCTGCAAAGTTGCTCAACGGAGCTTTGAAAATAAGCTAATAGTAGAGAGATGTGGAAACGAGGATCAGGTGCTCAAGCTCCTTCCTCCATTGACTATTGAACGTGAGGATTTGGATGCTGGCATTCAAACTATCAGGAATGTTATTGAAGAAATCTCGAAGAAAATGAAAATAGAGAACGCCCAAAATTTAAAAAATATAACATGATATGAATTCTGGATAAGAAATTGACGGGAAGCCTGTTCCAGAAGCAAAGTTTTGGTGGATGCCGAAACCGTTCTCAAGAGGAGCAGGCTATGAATAAAATAAATAAGAATCAATTTGATATTGATTCTTATTTGGTTGACATATTAACGTTGCCGCTTAGAATGCAAGCCACCACTTATTCATGGGCACAATTTAGGTGTAACAATGAAAAAAATCCTGCCAATTGTTATCGCATCATTGCTTTCTGTCACCAGCTATTCTGCATTTAGTCAATCATCAGCATCATTTACATCAAACACAGTGATCGCACAGTCTGGTGATGATGTCACCGTAAAACATCTTTCAGGTGAGACTAAGGTCAAAAAAAATCCTAACAGGGTTGTTCTGTTTGACTTCGGCACTTATGACTCAATGGCAAAACTAGGCTTATCTGAAAGAGTAATTGCATTGCCTATTGAAAGTTTGCCTGAATATGTGCGCAGCAGTGTTTCTGCGAATATGCAGGATGCCGGAGGCATGAAAAAGCCAGATTTGGAAAAATTAGCAGAAATAAAACCCGATCTGATTGTGATAACCGGTCGTCAGGGGGATTTTTATGATCGCCTGTCACAAATTGCACCGACCGTTAATTTAAGTACGGATAATAAAAATTACCTGTCATCCGTTGATAGTAATTTGAAACTGTTAGGCGAATTATTTAATAAGCAAGATGCAGTTAAAGCGCAAATTGTTGGCTTGGAAAAAACCATCACATCAGCTCAGGAAAAAGCCAAGGCGATAAACAGCAAGGTGTTGGTTCTTCTGCATAATGCGGGCGAGTTATACCCCAATAACCAAGCCATTGTTTACAGCGTGATTCAAGCGCCAAAAGCGGTATTGCCTGCCCAACCAGAGAACGAAAAAAGCCGGGTTGTTACGGCGGATATGATCGCACAGGCAAACCCTGATGTGATTTTTATCATCGATCGCAGCAAGGCAATAGGGGCGGGTGAATTGACAAAAGAAAAGTTTGAAGGCGATGAGCAAATCAAATCAACCAATGCTTATAAAAATGGCAAGATTGTCTATTTACAATCTGACCTCTGGTATCTGTCCGGCGGTGGTTTGGACAGCCTGACACGGCAGGTTAATGCAGTGTCTGATGCATTGTAACCTGATGAATTGTAATCTCGCCTATTAGTCATTACCTACCTGAAATCCATCCCGAAATCGGCCTATGTCGATTTCGGGGTTACATCGATTTGCTTTTTATTAAACCTATTCTCACTGAGCTTATCCCTTAAGGCGCTTGATTTCACGCCATTAAAATATCTCTCGACTTACATACTGTTCCCAAATTGAAACAATCAAGCAAAATGATAACCTCGTCTTGCAGTATAGGAAGTCTGCGTTAAGATGTTTCAAAAGGCACTTAACTGGGAGACATAATCATGATTATCAATTCAACTGAATTTAAGAATAATGATTTCTTGCAGAAAGAACATGAATTTAATGAATTTGGTGCTAATGGTGGTAATCGTTCGCCCGAGCTTTTCTGGGCAGATGCGCCAGCCGAAACTAAAAGTTTTGCTGTTACCGTCTATGATCCTGATGCTCCGACAGGCAGTGGTTTCTGGCACTGGGTTGCTTTTGATATCCCGGTGGTAACACAAGCCTTGTCGGCAAATGCCGGAAAAAGTGATGGCAGCTTGTTACCAGCAGGAACGATTCAAAGCAAAAATGATTATGGCCTGTCCGGTTTTGGTGGCCCTTGTCCGCCTGAAGGTGATAAAGCACATCGTTATATTTTCACTGTGCATGCCTTGGCGGTAGAAAAATTAGGGGTTAATGCGGAAACGACAAATGCGGTTGCGCGTTTTATGATCCAAGCAAATACGCTGGCAACAGCCTCTATAACCGCTTACTACCAACGTTAATTGATGAATAACTCTTCCGTTTCCAGTAGAGGATATAATATGAGCAGCAAAAAAGTTGAATGGAATAATGGGTTACAGCAGGAAGCGGTAGAGATCCTGTCTAATGATGGCGGAATGATCGTCTGTCCAACCAAAGTTGGCTACATTATCATGACATCTGATGCGCAAGGTCTGGAGCGCAAGTTTGAAGCGAAACAGCGTAATCGCAACAAACCGGGCGTTGTGTTGTGTGGATCTCTGGAACAGTTGAAAGAGCTGGCTCAGATTAACGCGGAAATTGAAGAACTTTATCAAAAACATTGGGATGAAGACGTATTGTTGGGCTGTATCCTGCCATGGAAAGAGGAAGCCGTCGCCAAGATCCCAGATGATGGTTCCAAAGAGTTGATGATGGATCAGCGCGGCACAAGTTGTTTCGTGATTAAGTTTGGTAAACCAGGCGAAATTTTGGCGAAAGAACTGTGGGAAAAATACGGCAAGTTCTCCTTTGCCAGCTCGGCTAATCCATCGGGCAAAGGTAACCGCGGTCTGGTTGAATGTATTGGTGAGCGGATAGAAGAGCGCGCTGACCTGATTATTTCAGCCAATGATTACGTTAAGTCCATCCAGCCAAATGAAACTGAGCAAACTCGCTATGAGCAAGGTGTCATGGTTTCAATGGTGGATGATTCGGGCAAATTGGTGCCATCGCAAAACGGTCAGCGCGATATCACGCCTTGCCCAGTGCTGATCCGTAAGGGGTTGGATGTCCATAAGATCATGTCAATGATGTCTGACATCTTTACTACTTGGGATTATCGTCACGGTAATTATTACTGATATCTCTTGCGGGTGCTGCGGCGCCCGCATTGATGTTCCTTATTTATGCGTTTTCCCATTTTCTAAATTCTGCTTCAGCTTATGCTGCAAGGAAGTCGCAAAGTACTGTACGCGTGAAGAGAGTGTGCTTTCTGATTTAAACAGCATCCAGGCTTGGTAAATGTCCATATTCCAGTCGGGAAGAAGCCTGACTAATTTCCCTTCCGCAACCGACTCATGGGTAACATAATCTGGCAGATAAGCGATACCGGCTCCGCTTAACGCTGAACTCATCAATGCCACGCTGTTATTGATGCGAAACCGACTCCGCACTTCAATGTGTTGTTTATGCCTCTCTTTGCGAAACGGAAGAGAGATAGTATGTGCAGGGCCACGGAAGAGCAGATAATCATAGCGGGGAAGATCTTCTGGTTTTTCTATTGGGGCAAACTGCTTCAGATAGTTCGGTGTGGCATAAAGCCCCCAGGTAATATCAATCAGGGGCATAACGAATGGGTGATGGGGAGCTTCGCGCCCGATAATGATCGCTATATCACATTGATCTTCATCCATATTCACTATTCTGTCAGTGAGTTCCAGGTCAACGCTGATATGTATATTCCCGGCAATAAAATTGTTCAGGGCAGGGACAATACATTGACTGCCGAATGATACCGGCGCAATCAGACGCAGACTGCCTATCGGCTCTTCATGAAAATTGCGGATAAAATGTTCAGCATTTTGGAATTCGGTAAAAATCCGTTGGCAGTACTGATAGTAACTCATCCCAACTTCAGTGACTTGGATTTTGCGCGTAGTGCGATTAAGCAACTGAGTGCCTAACCTTACCTCTAATTGTGCAATTTCACGACTGACAGAAGATTTAGATAGCCGTAACGATTTTGCCGCTTCAGTAAAGCTCAGAGTCTCTACTACACGGGCAAAAACCACCATTGAGGTAAGATTCTCAATATTATTCATAAAATAACCTGATGATTTGCGCGAAAGAACCGTTGCATAAGATATCACATATCTGATGAATAGAAGTGACTATTCTTTAGTTAAGCAGGACAATCTGTAGCAAATTTAAACAGCAGAATTTCCCATTTTTAGAACTACTGTCCCATAATGGAAACAGTGAGCCATAAGAAGGTATTTCCCTACTAACAGGCGTAGTTATCTTGCTAGGATTATGGCTATCGTATTTCAAGTTACTGCTTTGTTGGCTGTACTCGTTAATCTTGAAGTCCAATGGGGATGCAATCAACAGAGTCTGTTTTAATCTTTGGGGGTAATGTGAGATGAACCAAACTATCACACAAAAAATTCTTGCCCGTGCGAGCGGGCGCGAACACGTCACTCCGGGTGAAGTGGTTTGGGCGAAAGTGGATATTCTAATGTCTCACGATCCCTGCACACCGGGCGTAGCCAGTGTCTTTAAAAAAGAGTTCGGTCAGGATGCACGGATATGGGATCCTGAACGGTTTATTTTGATCCCGGATCATTTCGTCTATTCAGCAGACTCACAAGCCAATCAAAATATTCGCGTTATGCGGGAGTTTGCTGCTGAACAGAACATTAAATATTTCTATGATGTCGGGACGCCCAATTATAAAGGTGTTTGCCATATCGGGCTTGCTGAAGGTGGCCATACCCGCCCCGGAGAAGTGTTATTGGGAACGGATTCTCATACGGTAACTGCCGGTGCTTTTGGCGCATTTGCCATCGGGCTGGGGATTACTGATGCCGCCTATGCATTGGGCACAGGGGAAATTCCTCTCAAAGTACCGACAACGATTCGCGTCAATTTTACCGGAACCAAGCCTGCCCACGTTTTGGCCAAGGATATGATCCTGTCCGTGCTGTCAGAATTAACGGTTGATGGAGCCACCTATCAGGCCATAGAATTCGGCGGCAATGTTGTCGATGAATTATCTGTAGAAGAGCGCATGACCATTTGCAATATGGTTGTAGAGTGCGGAGCGAAAAATGGCATCATGGTGCCAAATCAGGCCACCTTGGACTATTTGGCAGAGCGGAATAGCCTCCCTTTTGAAATTGTCTATCCTGACGAAGATGCGCAGTATAGCCGTGTGTTAAATATTGATGTTTCTTCCATGCAGCCGAAAATTGCAAAACCCCATTCTCCAGATAATGTGGTTTCCATTGAGAAAGTGGCCAATGTTGCCATTTCCCAAGCCTATATTGGTTCTTGCACGGGAGGGAAACTGGAAGATTTCGTTGCGGCTGCCCGTGTTATCAAAGGGCATAAAGTTAAAATTCCAACTTATGCTGTTCCCGCAACAAAAGAGGTTTTCCACAAGACGATCACAACTCAAATTGAAGGTGTTTCTGTCTATCAAATTCTGAGTGATGCGGGAGTGAAACTGTCCTCTGAATCAGGATGCGCGGCTTGTTGTGGTGGCCCGCCGGATACTTTTGGGCGTGTCAATGACCCAATATCCGTGATATCGACCACCAATCGTAATTTCGTTGGTCGAATGGGGCACAAGCGCGCCAACATTTATCTTGCTTCCCCTTACTCCGTTGCCGCCGCAGCGATTACTGGACAGATTACAAATCCTGAGGAGTTTTTATGAGTGATTCAAAGGAAAATATTATTCGGGGTGAGGTCTATGTATTAACGGATAATATTGATACTGACCAGATCCTGTCAGCAGAATATCTCAAAGTAAATCCTTCGACTCCTGAGGGATATGCTCAACTGGCTTCATTGGCAATGTGCGGGTTACCAGAAGGCTCTCTGCCTTTCATTGATGAAGAAAAGGGCAAGGCAAAGTATCCGATTATTGTGGCAGGGCAGAATTTTGGCTGCGGATCTTCGCGTGAACATGCAGTTGCCGCATTGGGCGCATCCGGGGTGCAAGTTGTTCTGGCTCAGTCTTATGCCCGTATATTTTTCCGTAATTGTGTATCAACCGGCGAGTTATTGCCTATAGCAGCACAAGAACGCTTGTGCGAAAAATTAGTAACGGGCGATAGCATTGAGATTGATGTTGAAAACCAGACGGTGACTTTATTGAAAGATGGTGACAAATATAAAACTGATCCTATTGGTGAATTAGCCAATATCGTCTCGGCTGGTGGCTTGTTTTCTTATGCCCGTGCGACGGGCAGAATTAAATAATTTAGATTCGACGGATTATAAACTGCACCCTTTAATTTTCGGGTGCAGTTTATTTTTTAGGAGCCAATTATTAAGAAAGCAGTCAGTAAGAAAACAGCTATTAAAGGAATAATTCCAGTAACGAGTTCAGAAACAGCTTACCGTGTTTGGTGATTTGCCAATGTGTATCGCTTTCTGTGATATAGCCCTTAGCCAGTGCTTCATCGAGTTGTGGACGAATGGCACTTTCCGGTAATCCGCTAAAATGATTGAAATCCTGACGCGGCATTGATTCTAATAACCGAAAACGGTTCATAAAAAATTCAAATGGACGATCTTCATTATCCACATGATTCTGCTGATCCAAATAACGTCCCTGCATGTAACCGCGCGGATGCTTGGTTTTTACAGTGCGGAGGATACGCCCATCTTCAAATGAAATCTTACCGTGTGCCCCACAGCCAATGCCTAAGTAATCACCAAAACGCCAGTAATTAAGGTTATGCTGACACTGATAACCCGGCTTGGCATATGCCGAAGTTTCGTATTGTTGATAGCCAGCCTCTGTCAGTAACTGATGGCCTTGGGAAAAAATATCCCATAACGCATCATCATCAGGTAACACCGGTGGACGGGAACCGAAACTGGTATTGGGTTCAATCGTTAATTGATACCAAGACAGGTGCGGCGGAGACAGCTCAATAGCCTGACGCAAATCATTCAGGGCTTCGTCGAGTGTCTGATTGGGTAAACCGTGCATTAAATCCAGATTGAAGCTGCGTAAACCAAGCCCATCAGCTAATTTTGCTGCTCGCTTGGCCTCTTCCGGCCCGTGAATACGCCCCAGACGGATCAGTTTATCGGAGCCGAAACTCTGTATGCCGATGGAAATTCGATTGACGCCTGCTTTCTGGTAGGCACTGAAACGATCCGCTTCAACAGTGCCCGGATTGGCTTCCATCGTAATCTCTGCCTGTGGAGAAAGCCGGAGTGAGGCTCTTACTCCATCCAGCAATCGCTGCATTCCTTCTGCACTTAACAGGCTGGGAGTACCTCCGCCGATAAAAATCGTTGATACTTCACGATCACCAATCATCGGCAGATCCGCGCGTAAATCCGCCAACAGGTGATCAACATACTCCTGATGCGGTACGTCTCCTTTTAATGCATGTGAATTGAAATCACAATAAGGGCACTTTTGTACACACCAAGGAATATGAATATACAGGCTAAGAGGAGGCAGCTTAAGCATTACGCAAGGCTTCCAGTAACATTTCCAATGCTTTTCCACGATGTGAAACCGCATTTTTTTGTTCACGGCTTAGTTGGGCTGCCGTACAGTCAAACTCGGGTGCATAGAAAATAGGATCATAACCAAAACCGCCTTCCCCGGCGGATTCACGGGCGATAATGCCAGACCAGCGACCGTGAAATACCAGAGGAGTAGGATCTTCTGCGTGGCGCAAATAGACCAGAACACAATTGAATTGAGCCTGACGCTGTCCATCTGGAACATCACGCATGGCTTCCAGTAATTTTTCCAGATTTGCCTGGTCTGATGCATCGCTGCCTGCATAGCGGGCAGAGTAAATACCGGGCGCACCGCCCAAAGCATCCACAGACAGCCCTGAATCATCCGCAATGGCAGGCAATCCGGTGACTGCTGCGGCATGGCGAGCTTTGATGATCGCGTTTTCAATGAAGGTGAGGCCGGTTTCATCCGCTGAATCCACACCCAGTTCAGTTTGGGCCACGATATCTAAGCCAAAATCGGCTAATAAATCAGCCAGCTCACGTACTTTGCCAGCATTTCCCGTGGCGAGAACAACTTTCTGCATTGTTATGTATCCAATTAACCTGTTTAGCAATTAATTTGTCTAGTAATCAATATATGTATCCGATTCAGCGACACGACTTATGAAATCACGAACATTGAAACTAACCAGCCTATGACGTCATAACGCAGGGCATTCAACGCGTAGAGGATTAAAATCACAATCATGGCGGAAAAATCAAGGCCACCCATTGAAGGCAAAATGCGACGGATAGGTGCCATTAGTGGTTCGGTCAATTGGAGCAATACATAGTCGACAGGGTTGCGGCCTTGGCTGATCCAACTGAGCAAGGCTCTGGCAATCACCAACCAGAAGACAAGTTTACCGGCCGCAGTCAGCAGTTCAATTACCCCCAGCAGGAATACGATTGCGGTAGGCATGATAGCTTGCCCGGCAGCTATCCATATAGGCAACATTATCTTGATCAGCACAAGTGGATAGGCAAGAACGACAGAAGCTGTGTCAATCGGGCCAATCGAAGGGATAACCCTGCGTAACGGGTGGACTATCGGTTGAGTGATCTTAACGATAAATTGTGCAAATGGATTATAAAAATCACAGCGTGCCCATTGCATCCAGACACGCAGTAGTAAAACAGCAATATATAAATCCAGAATTGTGAGAACGACAAAATTTAAGAATTGCATGTAGCAGCCCTGATTAAACGAATTGAATTAAAATAACTTTTCCATTTCCTGTGCACGGCGAATAGCAGCTTGCATGGCACGGGATACAGTTTCAGGCAGATTGCCCTCATAAAAAACGCGTAATGCTTCCGCTGTTGTGCCTCCTTTAGATGTTACCTGTTCACGCAGGAGAGAAAAAGGAAGATCTTTTTGCGTTTCGGCAAGTTTGGCGGAGCCTATTGCGGTTTGCAAAACGAGTTCTCTGGCGGTTTCACTATCGAACCCCAGCTTTTCGGCCTCTTGCTGCATCGATTCCATGAACAGGAAAAAATAGGCAGGAGCGCTGCCGGAAATGGCAATAATGTCGTTAATGCCGTCTTCATTATTGAGCCAGCAGGCTTTACCAACACTGCTCATCAGTGATTCAGCGAATTCGCGATCAGATTGCCCCACCTGTTTTGGTGCAAACAACCCACTGATACCTTGGCCAATAAGTGAAGGGGTATTGGGCATGATGCGGACAATGTTGAGATTATCTTGCAACAGCGCATAAAAACGGGAAACGCTAATACCGGAAGCAATAGAAAGAACCAGCTTCTGGTTGAAATCAACGTGTGAATGCAGTGGTTCACATACTTCTGCCATCATTTGAGGCTTAACAGCCAGTACAATAACATCGGCTTCCTGAGAATAGCGAATGCTGTCGCTTTGGCTGTTGATGCCATACTCATTTGCCAACACATCACGGCGAGTTGTGTTTGGGGAACAGACAGTAATAAGCTCGGCGGGATAACCTTTTTTGACCAATCCGGCGATGATAGCGTGAGCCATATTTCCTGCGCCAATAAAGGTGATTTTACGATTCTTCATTAAAAAACCTTGCATATCAATAAATTAACTTTAAATATCAATCAGATGCTATTAAATTTAGGATTCAAAGTCAGAACGGTACTAACGGGCGCCAAATATTGCCGTTCCAATTCTAACCAATGTAGAACCGCAGGTAATTGCCGCTTCCATATCATCCGTCATACCCATGGAAAGGGTATCGATTTGCGGATAGTGTGTCTTTAGATCTAGGAATGCTTGTTCCATCAGGCGAAAAACAGCGACTTGGCGCTCTGGGTTGCTTTCCGGTGCGGGGATAGCCATTAATCCACGCAATACCAGATTAGGCAGTGCGTTAATCCTTGCTGCCAATTCAGTTAAATCTTCCAGCAATATGCCTGATTTGCTTTCTTCACCACTGATATTAATTTGAATCAATACATTGAGGGGCGCCATATTTTCAGGACGTTGTTCACTTAAGCGTTGGGCGATTTTTTCCCTATCAATGGTGTGGCACCAATCAAAGTTTTCTGCAACCAAGCGACTCTTATTGGACTGCAATGGGCCAATAAAGTGCCATACCAGATCATTTCGGTTGCTGAAGTGTTGAATTTTTTCAACGCCTTCCTGAACATAATTTTCACCAAATTCCCGTTGGCCTGCGGCTATGGCTTTTGCGATGTCACCCGCAGGTTTGGTTTTGCTGACTGCAAGTAAAGTAATTTGTTCTGGAATGCGCCCGCATTTCTGAGCTGCAAGAGTAATGTGGTTCCTGACATCTTGAATATTTTGTTCGATATTGTTCATAAGTAACTCAGGAGATTAAAAAATGAATATGGAAAAATGGGTGTCCCTTAGTGTAAAGCATAATGCTTCTGATCTGCATCTTTGTGTCGGGCAAGTTCCTGTTTTGCGCATCAATGGTGTGCTGTATCCACAGATGCAATTGGAAAGAATTCAGTCAGCTACCCTCGTAGCATGGAGTGAAAAAATATTATCGGATACCCAGAAGCAGCAATTAAAAAAACACGGGCATGTTGATTTTGCGTTGGAGTTGCCAGATAAACAACGGCTAAGGGGAAATTTGTTTTACCAGCAATCACGCCTGTCATTGGTATTGCGGTTAATTGCGGATAAATGCCCGACTCTGGAACAACTCCACGCACCAGATATTATCCAGCAGCTTATTTTGCAGGAGGCGAGCGGCTTGATATTAGTGACAGGTGCAACAGGAAGCGGAAAATCGACAACCTTATCGTCCATGATTGATACTCTTAACAGCCACAGCAGCAAGCATATCATTACGTTGGAAGATCCCATTGAATTTGTTCATCAAAGCCGGAATTGCCTGATACAGCAACGGCAGATAGGCAAGGATGCCTCCGATTATCAAACCGCATTGAAAGGGGCATTGCGGCAAGATCCCGACGTGATTTTACTGGGAGAATTGCGTGATAAGGAGACAATCCGATTGGCCTTGACTGCGGCTGAAACGGGGCATTTGGTTTTGTCCACGTTACATACCCGAGGTGCTATTCAAACGATAGATCGTCTGATTGATGTGTTCTCCGCAGAAGAAAAAGGTTGGATTGGCAGCCAACTGGCAGGAAGTTTAAAAGCGGTTATTTCTCAACAGCTGATACCGACCAGAAAAGGGGGAAGGGTGGCTATCCATGAAATCCTGGTTGTTAATCAAGCCGTCAGCCATTTAATCCGAGAAGGCAAAAATCATCAAATAGCCTCTTTAATGCAGACGGGGGCTGCCTGCGGTATGCAAACCTATGAGCAAAGCCGGCAGCAACGCAGTTTATCGGGGCTGCTGGCAGAATAAGGGGTAGCTGCTATTGCAAGATAACAGCTAGTTTCCTTGTGCATTACGAGTGTTGCTGCTCAAACCAGCTTTCCAGAATTATAACGGCAGAAGCGGCATCTACTTTGCCTTTATCCAATGCCTTATAGCCGCCGTAATTGAACAAATGGGAACGGGCTTCCACAGTGCTTAACCGCTCATCGTGCAGCTCAACCTGAACACCGAAACGACCATGCAGACGATTGGCGAATTTTCGGGCTTGGGCGGTAACGAGTTGCTCAGTTCCATCCATATTGAGTGGCAGGCCAACAATAACCAAATCGGGTTGCCACTCCTTGAGTAATTTGCCAATAAGCTCCCAATTTGGAGAGCCTTCGTTGGCCTTAAAGGAAGATAGCGCTCTGGCTGTGCCTGTAATTTCTTGTCCGATAGCGGCACCGATACTGCGAGTACCGAAATCAAAAGCAATAATAGTACGATTTTTCATCAGGCATGCCCTGCTTGTGGTGCGAGATTGTGAATATTAACCCCCAGCAAAGAAGCGGCTTCACGCCAGCGATCAGCAATGGGAGTATTAAAAATGATAGAGGGTTCTGCTCCGACGGTAAGCCAACTGTTTTCCATTATTTCCTTTTCCAATTGGCCTGTTTCCCAGCTTGAATACCCGAGAGTCATTAAAACATCTTTTGGTTGGCGTGGTGTACCAAGTGCTTCCAGCATATCTTTGGAAGTGGTGATCATCGTTTGATCGGAAATTTGAATGCTGGAACTGAAACCTGATTGTGGTGTATGCAAAATAAAGCCGTGCTCTTCAGACAGGGGACCACCTGCCATGACCGGTTTATTGAGGCTGATGGTATCGTCTCTATCTTCTGGGGCGATATTCAGCTTTTCCAAGATACCTTGGATGGATATCTGAGCGATTGGCTTATTGATAACTAATCCCATTGCCCCGTTTTGATCATGTTCGCAGATATAGACTACAGAACGGTTGAAATAAGGATCAGAGAGCGAAGGCATGGCAATAAGAAAATGGTGCTGTAGGTTCATGTGTTTTCTGATAATTATTTTGGCAATGTAAGAGTAATTTGGCCCACCAGTATGTGGGCACTTATTATAAATGGCAAATATTACCGGGAAACGGGTATAGTTCGGGCTATTATGCTACCTGTTTTTCCAATCGTTTTTCGATAGCATCCATGAGCATCCCTGTGACCGAAATATCAGGGAAGGCGGCTTCTATTTCACGGGCGCAGGTTGGGCTGGTGACGTTAATTTCAGTTAAGCGATCGCCAATAATGTCTAACCCAACAAAGATAAGTCCCTTCTCTTTTAATACCGGCGCAACTGCACGGGCAATGGCCCAATCACTTTCTGACAATGGGCGGGCTTCGCCACGTCCGCCAGCCGCAAGGTTGCCGCGTGTTTCCCCTTGAGCCGGGATGCGGGCGAGGCAGTATGGTACAGGTTCACCATCCACGACCAGTACGCGCTTATCACCATCTTTAATGGCCGGAAGGAAATTTTGTGCCATGCAATAACGGCTGCCATGTTCAGTGAGGGTTTCAATAATAACCCCTACATTGGCGTCATCTTGCTTCAAACGGAAGATAGACGCGCCTCCCATGCCATCCAGTGGCTTGAAGATAACATCGCCATGTTTTTGGTGGAATTCACGCAAATGCTTTGCACTGCGGGTAACCAGCGTATCGGGCGTCAATTCCGGGAACCAGGCAGTAAAGAGTTTTTCGTTGCAATCGCGCAGGCTTTGGGGCTTATTGACGATCAGACTGCCCTTGACTTCCGCCCTTTCCAGAATATAGGTAGCGTAGATGTATTCAGTATCAAACGGCGGATCTTTACGCATCAAGATGACTTGCAAACTATCGAGAGCAATCTCTTGTTCACTGCCAAACTGATACCATTGCTGTGGGTTTTCTTCTACTGTGAGTAAGCGGGTACGGGCGCGGGCTTCACCTTGATGCAGATAGAGATCATTCATCTCCATGTAATGAATTTCCCAGCCTCGTTTTTGTGCTTCCAGCAACATGGCAAAACTAGTGTCTTTCTTGATTTTGATGGATGAAATAGGGTCCATCACTATACCGAGCTTGATCATTTCTTCTCCTTAACCCAAATCACCAAAACGTACTTGCAAGGCGGTAATTGCGGTGAGTGCCGTAGTTTCTGTCCTCAGAATGCGAGGCCCCAACAGGATATCAGTAAATTGATATTTTGCCGTCATTTCAATTTCCTCCGCAGATAATCCCCCTTCAGGCCCAATCAGCAGGCGTACTTTTTCCACGGGAAGTGGGAGGGTATTAATACTCTGATTGGCACGAGGATGTAGATTCAATTTTAGGCTACCATCATTTTCTTCGCACCATGCTTCCAGCGACATCACTGGGCGGATTTCAGGAATGCGGTTGCGGCCGCATTGTTCACAGGCTGAAATGGCAATTTTTTTCCATTGTTGTAATTTCTTCTCCAACCTTTCAGCATCCAGTTTTACACCACATCGTTCAGAAAGTAATGGGGTTATGGTGCTGACACCCAATTCGACAGATTTTTGGATGGTGAATTCCATCTTTTCACCGCGGGACATGACTTGCCCCAGATGTAAATCCAGTGGGGATTCATGATCAGCCAATTGATTGTTAAGGATACGTACCTTGACGGATTTTTTACTGGCTTCGGTAATTTCTGCATCGAAAACCTGATTGCTGCCATCAAAAAGCTGTAATGCCTGACCGGGGTTCATTCTGAGCACTCGACCAACATGGTTGGCTGCATCATCATTCAGATAGATTTCAATCCCCATTGAGAGCGGCTCAGGGTGATAGATGCGGGGAATTCGCATATTTCTTCTTTCCTTCTTTTTTCCCGGATAATTCCGGTATGGCGCAAACAGTCATATGACAATGTGAATTCTGCCATGATAAATGAGCGCTGTTTACACGATCAAGTTATACACGTTGCCTTTCAAATTACCGATTTTTTGTTGGAGTCACTTACTGGAGGAAAGTTTTGGGAATGACCAGTTCATTACTGACAAATATGTAACCTCCTTGCTGCCTTTGCGGCCGCACTGCATTTTGAAATCCATTGGATATATCTCTTTGTTTCGAAGGAACAGATGGCTCTTGCGAGCCGGCTCGCAGATTTATTTCACAGCCACGTTTTTAATTAATTTATTCTTGTCAACGTCAGGAACAAAATATTAGTATCCATTCTGTTCTGACTAATCTCAGAAAATAAGGAAATAATAGAGTGACAAGGATGTCATTTATAAAAAGAAATGTTTTTCTATAAAGATAAGTGCTTTTCTAAAAATAAAACAAAGGATGGTTTATTATTTTAATTAATTTAGATTATATGGTGGTTATGTTTTTTTGCAGTACGTTGCTCTTATTATCTATTATTGATATTAAAACATATTGCTTGCCGGATATTATCACTTTTCCTTTATTATGGGTTGGAATTTTATTTAATATCGATGGCAACTGGGTGACGATTAGGAGTGCAGTCTACGGCGCCATATCAGGGTATTTATTTTTGTGGTTTTTATATTGGTCATGCTTTTATATCTTTAAAAAAGAGGGAATCGGTCAAGGGGATCTCAAATTAACAGCAGCGATAGGGGCATGGTTAGGTGTAGAGATGGTGCCAATCCTGATATTAATGGCTTCATTGTCTGGTTTATTTGGATTTATGTTATTAAGGTTAAAAAGAAAATCTTATCCTGACTTTATCGCTTTTGGGCCTTATTTATGTTTTTCGGCAATAATACTGTTGGGGTTTCACCTGAGCGATATTAATATCATGGATGGTTAAACTATTTGATTTTCAAATTTTTTTAGGTATTTAATTTTTAATATATTTCCTTTTTAATATATTGTTCTTTGATAACTTGCGAGAGCGGCGATGTCTTAGTATTACAGCTGTAATTGATTTGTGTTCAAAGGGTTATCCCGGCGGCGATAGTGATATTGTTGTGCACAGTATTGTCGCCGCCAGTATGGCCAATGTAAAATCTGTTCGATTGCCTCTCCCATTTTTTCCATCAATTTTGACAGCAGATTACGCAGTGCCGCTACACTGAGGGCTATCAACCCCTCCGGCGTTTTTTTTCTCTCGTATCCGCAAGGCTGCCAGTACCGCATGAGCCAGAGTTTTCGATCGGTTTGTTCTCTGCGCGCATACACCACGAAGTAAGCCCGTTCCTGTTTTTCATTCCGGCTGCGCCGAGCCTCAGACAATGACTATAACACCACTATTTTTTCACATTTACAAAATGGTCTTGTATGTTTTTGCTTTCATTCATTTATGTAGAATACATTATGTAAATTGCTACTAAGATAATAATGAAAATTTATTCTTTGCGATGGCAGGTATTACTCTGATTGTTATGATTGCCATCGCAATATGGGTTCCCAAAGATCCAATTGAGCATAAAATGGTGAAGTGGCCAAGTCTCGCTTCATTGCTTGAAGTCTATAGAGATCGCGCGTTTCGTAAGGTCATCAGCTTGTTACTGCTTCCTCATACAGTTGCTTTTGGGCTACAGGGGCTGTGGATGGGCAAATGGTTACAGGATGTCGGGCATTGCAGTAATGCACTCACTTCGCTCTACCTGTTTGTTGGAATGGGAGCAGTCGTTGTCGGCTCACTTTCTGTGGGTGCCATCACTGAGTGGGCAGGCAAGTTCAATATTAAACCTATGGAAGTTGGTGGGATAGGCATTGCCTTGTTTTTGGCAATACAGGTTTTATGTGTTTTCAACATCGTTCCTTTATTGCCGCTGCTCTCTATTAGCTTCGCTCTGATAGGCACCATTGCCGGTCTAGAATATACCATTGTGGCGCAAAATGTATCTCCAGCAATGACTGGCCGTGCCGCTACTTGTCTTAATTTGCTCATTCTATTTGGTGCTTTTCTTACACAAACTGTGTTCGGCGTGATCATTGGTTTTTGGCCTGTAGATTCAGCAGGGCATTATCCCCAGACCGCGTACCAAGTAGCATTCGGATTAATGATCTTATTACAGGCACCAGGATTTCTTAACTGGTTATTCAGTGTGATTAAAAGGGGCACATTTAAATCAGTTGGTGATGAGCTATGAGTATGAACAAATTTATTCTTTATGGTTACCAATCCTCTTCGGCGACGAAGCGAGTCATGCTCGCATTAAAGCTAAAGCATATTATATACGATTACGTAGAAATAGATTTATCGGAAGGAGAACATCGATCTTGTGCATTTCACCAACTTAATGTGCAAAGAAAAGTACCGATGTTGACTCATGATCAATATTCACTGACGCAGTCACTAGCCATTATTGAATATCTGGATGAAATAGTGCCGCCTAAATCACTTCTTCCTGAAAATCCTACAGATAGAGCATGGAGCCGTAGTTTCGCAGGAATATTTATTTCGGACTATCATCCTTTAATCACACGAAGAGTCGTTGAAAAATTGCATGGATCCAGTTTCGACGAAGATGAAATAAGAGAATGGAAAACTTACTGGTTAAAAGAATCGTTGAGAGTAGCTGAAGATATGATGGGCCAAAAATCTATTCAATCTTCTTTTTGTTGCGGGTCATCACCGGGCTTGGCGGATATTTGTCTTTTTGCCCAATGCGAATCCGCACGTAAACAGGATATTGATCTAAATCATCTTAGGAATGTTTCTCGTATTTATGTCAATTGTAGTGAGATTGATGATTTCAGGAATTAACAAACCATAATTCAGGAAACCTACAGTAATAAACCGACTATTCAGTTTTATTCAACAGCCTCGTAACAACAGGCGATATTTAAAACTATCAAGGAGTATAATTAAATGAAATTACTAAAAAGCACAGCATTAGTGTTGGTTCTTCTATGCTCAAAAAGCATGGCCTATGCCTCTCAAGTGGAAAAAATCAGTGATCCTCTAAAATGGCCTGCACAATGTGATGCTGTCAAATTTTCTGATGAGGATAAATATCTGGAACGATTGCCTGATATAGTTCCCTCTAATGCAGATTCTGCTCAACTGAAAGCTATTAAAAAAATCAGTTCAGGCCCTCGTGGCTGTATCTTTGGACCATTTTCAGTGTTGTTGAGAAGCCCTGAGCTACTGAATCGAGTACAAATGCTTGGTGAGCATGTTCGTTTTACTTCACCGTTACCAAAATCCATCCGTGAGTTTGCGATTTTGATCGTCGGTAGGGAAGTTCAATCGCCTTATGAATGGTATATTCATGAACCGATCGCTTTGCGTTCGGGTGTTTCAAGACATACCGCAGATGCATTAGCTGCACAACGTATACCAGAAAACATGACGTATGACGAAACCATTGTCTATCAATTTATCACCGAGCTAAATAAAACTCATATGGTTAAAAATGCCACTTATGATGCTGTCAAATCTCGATTTGGCGAATCCGGCATAGTTGAACTTACTGCTCTGGATGGTTATTTCTCTTTATTGGGAAAAGAACTCAATGTAGCCAGGAAACCAGTACCTGAAAACGTCCTGTTGCCATTTAATCCTCCGTGGAAAATTAATTCTTAACTGAATTGGATATAAGAAAATATGTCTTTAACGATTACTGAAGAATGCATTTACTGTGATGTTTGCCGCCCTGCTTGCCCCAACAAAGCAATTTCTGCAGGGAATGAGTACTATGAAATAGACTCAAACCTCTGTACTGAATGTATTGGTCATTATGATGTTCCACAATGTCAGCAAGTATGTCCTGTCGATTGTATACCCCTTCTTCCGGAGTTTGCCGAGACTAAAGAGAAATTATGGGAAAAATTTGTGAGAATAACAGAGTAAATATTTTTGCAATTGTAATATGTTTTTATTATTTTTGTGAAAACATTCTGAACCAATTGAATTTATGTCATTAGTAATTTAATTTTAATGATTCCAGTTTATTGTGGATTTTACTTTTTAGGTAATTAATTGTTAATTTTTATATAATTTGTTTCTCTCAAAAAAATAAATATTTTTTTGAATGTTATTTAATGTTCCATATGGCCAATAATACTTATTGGCCATATGCTATTAGATTTTTTTATAATTAAAAATTTATTCTAATATCGCTTGATTTGCATATGGAAAGATAAACTGTAGCGATCTATATTTTTGTTGTGGATTACTTATGTGGAATAAAATCCTTTTGGGATAGATTATTAATGTATAATCGCTTGTCTGCGCGGGAGAAGTGGAACACATCATCTACACCAAATATATCAGCCACATTATGTAATCGTGAAAATACAGGTAGTGGCTGAAATATAGGCAGCAACGAAAATAATGAAGCTCTTATTTTGTGGTAATTAACCTTGCGCTGATTGTTCTTGTGGTGCTTGACCTCACTTAAGAGCGAGACGGTTTATACTCGCTTTTCGTACTAACCGATTTTTCGTCGTGGGCATGCACGTGTCCAAGCAACGCGAAGATCAGCAATGCTGTAAGAACAGCGGCACTCGACAAAAGAAACAGTGTGGTTTGAAATGCAGAGTCGTAGCTATGCAGAACTGCATCGCCCAAACCCGGCAATAAAGCACTGGCACCTGCGACGTCGCCAATGGCTGCACGGCTGGCGACTTGTCTGAGTACTGCGTCAGAAACTATGTCCGAAAGACCAGCGTGAATACGTGCCGCCAACAGCGCGCCCAATACTGCCAGTGCCACGCCATCGGCGGACACACGCACTGCATTGAAGATACCGGTTGCCATGCCTGCGCGTTCTTTCTCTACAACACTGACCGCCAGACTGTCCATCAGGCCCCAAGGTAAACCGATGCCAATGCCAATCAACATCATTGGCCATAATAAAGCGCCATCGGCTGCGCCTCCTGCAAGGGTTTTCCCCAGCCAAAACAATCCCAGAGCCAGAATCAGCAAGCCAATACCGGAAAGTACGCCCGCTGACAGCCATCGAGCTAATATTCCGGCGATGAAGGGCACTACCAGTAATGGCGCAGAAAGGGTAACCATCAACTGTCCGGCCTCCAACGCGTTGTAGCCATCTACGCTGATGAAACGCACCGGCAGAATCACTATCAGAGTGATGTAGAAAAATGCGGGTGAAGCGCCGAGTATCTGTATGCCTATGAAGCGGGCGTTACTGAACAGAGACAGGTCGAGCATTGGTCGGGCCTTATATCGCTCGATGATGACGAAAGCAATAAAAAGAACGACAGTCGCTGCCAGCGATATGATGACGCCGGTATCCGCCCAGCCATGCTCAGGTACGAGCAGCAGGCCGTAAGTCAACAGAGTGAGAAAGCCTGAGAAACTAATGGCTCCCGGCCAATCCAGCCCCATCGCTTGTGGATCGCGTGACTCGTCGGCAGTAAAGAATGCCAGAATCAGGCTTATGATACTGAGCAGCCCGGTTGCCAGAAATACCCAGCGCCAGCCTGCTGTATCTGTCAGCCAACCCGCCACCAGCGGCCCAAAGGCCAACGCCACGCCGAAGCAGGTTCCCAGAATACTGAATGCACGGGTGCGCAATGAACCGTGAAACACCTGCGCCAGAGTAGAAACACCGCCGGCGAAGGCTATCGCACCGCCAGCGCCTTGCAACAAGCGCAATGCATCCATCCACAGTATTGAAGGTGCATAGGGAATGGCGAATGTTACCACGATGAATAACATCAAGCCGAGTAACCAGACGCGCTTGCGCCCATAGGTATCAGCCAGACTGCCAGCAGCCATCATCAGGCTGCCGTAGGTGAGAATGTAGCCATTTATTACCCAATTGAGTTGACTGGGTGTGCCTCCCAGTACCTGATGGATGGACGGCAACACTACCGCTGGGCCGGTGAAGCACAATGGTGTCAGGATGCCGGTCAGGCAGACGGACAGTAACAACAACCAGCGGCGTACACCGGCATCATGTGTGGGCATTATAGCTTCCTCTTTAGGGTCGAATTAAGCGCTGAAACCGCCGTCTACATCGAATACCGAGCCAGTAATAAAATGCCCGCCATCGCCAGCCAGATGCAGCACGGTAGCAGCAATATCTTCGGGTTGACCGTAAGCCGGCAGTGCCAATCCAGCCAGTTTTGAAGGTGCACGCGGGCCATCGGCTGGATTCATGTCAGTATTTGTTGGGCCTGGCTGTACGAGGTTGACCATGATACGGCGTGCACCCAGATCGCGTGCCACACCTTTGGTGAAGCCAACCAGGGCCGCTTTGCTGGTGGCATACAAGCTGAGACCAGGCTCCCCTGCGCGTGTAGCAAGGCAACTGCCGATGGAGATAATACGCCCACCGTCGGGAAGATATTTAACCGCCTGCATGGTGGCGGCGAACACCGCTCGCAGATTGACAGAAATAGTGCGCTCAAAGTCGTCAAGCGTGAGTTGGTCGATAGTACCAGTCAGGAAGTTACCAGCGTTGTTGACCAAAATATCCAACTGCCCGAATTTGGCGACGACGGTATCCACTGCCGCGATGACCTGTGTGGCATCAGTTGCATCGGCAGCGATAATTTCGGCACGGCGGCCGAGTGAACGAATCTCGTCGGCCACGGCTTGTGCCTTATCCTGAGATGTGCCATAGGTGATAGCAATGTCCGCACCTTGTGCGGCCAGGGTGCGCGCAATGGCTGCACCAATTCCACGGCTGCCTCCGGTAACGAGGGCGACTTTTCCTGCAAGTGAACTCATGTTATGGACTCCTAGGTATAGTCAAAAAATAAATAACATTTTTCCCCCTGCACCTGCTTGAGTGTTTTCCGTTTGCTGTGCAGGCCCGGCCACCACAACAGGCGGAACGCGGGTTAAGCTGGGCTTTTATGTCATTATGTACCGATCGATATAAATATAGATGAGACGGTCTCACATTGTCAATGACTTTTATATCGATTAGTATTTATATAAGGTCGTATTTATGTAGAACAGTATTTATGCCGTTGCACCAGAGGAGTCAGTTATGGCAAAAATGGGTCGTCCCCGTACCTTCGATCGTGATGAAGCTGTCCAACAGGCGATGAACCTGTTCTGGGAACATGGTTACGAATCCACATCCCTATCGCTGCTTAAAGCAGGCATTGGTGGTGGCATAACCGCCCCCAGTTTTTATGCTGCCTTCGGTTCCAAAGAAGCGCTGTTTCGAGAGGTGGTGGAACGGTATATCGCTACACACGGTCAAGTCATCACCAGTTTATGGGATGAAAATCTTTCACCGCGCCAAGCCGTCGAACTTTCTTTGCGCCGCTCTGCAAAGATGCAAACTGAACCAGATCACCCCAAAGGGTGTCTGCTGGTGCTGTCAACCAGCACTTGTTCACCAGAGCATGAGCATGTACAGAAGTTACTTGCCAAACAGCGTGAGCGTACGAGTGAAGGGTTTCGACAGTGTATGCAGCGTGCAGTCAACTCTGGGGAACTGCCTGCGGATACCGACATACAGGCTTTTGCCGCCGCCTTTTACTGTTTCCTCGGTGGATTGTCCATATTGGCGCGCGATGGGGTATCTGGTGCTGTGCTGGATGCGGCGGTTACGGAAATCATGCGCAATTGGGATATGCGCGTGGCTTCTATGGCTGACTAGATACCACTAGTCCTTGCGGATGTCGTTCTATCAGTTGGATTGGCCTATAGGGAAAAATTAGCTGAAAAAACGGTAAGAATGAGAAAAAGCAAGGCCGGGCGCTGCTGTTTGCAGCGTCCGGTATACATTGTCAGATTATTGAGGCCACTTCATCTCGCCTTTCAGCACTTTGGCACCCATTTCCAGGCTGGATTCATCAGCAAGGTTTGGATAGTGTTTCTTCATCGCGGCAATCAACGCTTCGGAATCTTTTGCTTTTGGCAACTCTTTTTCCAGTGTAGTCAGATAATTTTGCGTGAAATTCACTGACTGCAATGACATCGATGAATCGCCCAGGTAATGGCTTGGTACAACAGTCTCTGGTTTCAGTTTTTTAATGCGATCTAATGTTTGTACCCAATGTTGACGCGATTCTTTAGTTTGAGTATCCGCAGTCCAGACATGAATGTTGTCTGAAACGATAACGCCACCCACGACGGCTTTCAGTTTCGGTATCCAGACAAATGTACGATCTGCTGCCGGGCCATCCAAGCCTTCAACAATCAATTTTTCGCCATCAACCATAAATGTGTTGCCTTTCAGTGGCTCAGGCACAACGATTTTTTTAGGTGCCTGATCTGCCAGAATTTCACCCCAATAAGCCAGTTTACCGTCTTTGGTTTCATTGATGGCTTTGATGGTTTCAGGTGATGCAATGATTTTGGCGTCAGGGAACGCGTCTGTTATCACATCAAGCCCAAAATAAAAATCGGGATCAGAATGGCTGATGTAAATCGTTGTTAATTTTTTGCCGGTCTGCTGGATCATTTTTACCAGCTCTTGCGCATCATTTTTCTTAAACTGGGCATCGATCAGGACAACTTCACGGTCACCACTGATAATTTCTGAAGAAACAGGGAAAATGCCTTTTTCACCTGGGTTGTAGATACCCATCTTGAGTTCGGCAGCTTGAGCCAGTGCTGTCATTCCTAAAGACAGGGTCGCCGCCAGAGCGATAGTTGATGTTGTTTTGCGAGCCATCATTGAATTCCTATATCAAAATGCTTGTTTGCTTGAATGGCACGTATGATAAGTTGCATATTTCGATTTAAAAACACCATAATCAGCAATTATTTGTTGCGTATATCGATCTAATGGGTGGTTGAAATGGACAGGATCACAGCAGCACAAGTGTTTGTGACGATTGTTGAGCAAGGAAGTTTAATTGCGGCGGCAGAGCGGTTGGATATGTCAAGAGCAATGGTGTCACGTTATTTGGCTGAAATGGAAAAATGGGCGGGAATTCGTTTATTGCATCGTACAACGCGCAAAATTAGCCTGACTTCGGCAGGGGAGAGTGTATATCATCGCTGTCTTAAGTTAATGGAATTGGCGGAAGCCATGCCTGTGCAGCAATCATTGGAAGCACAAACATTGAGGGGATCGTTGCGTGTCAGTTGTTCTCAATCATTGGGCATGAGTGCGCTGGCGGTTGCCATTCCAGAATTTATGCAGATGTATCCACAGATTGCTGTCAATCTGCAAATGAATAATAAAGTCGTTAATTTGATAGAAGAACGTGTTGATTTGGCAATCCGCATTACTAACAACCTGGAGCCAAATCTGATCGCTCGTCCATTATCGACCTGCCATTCCATTATTTGCGCTGCCCCATCTTACTTGGCAAAGAATTCACCACCTAAAAATCCCGAAGATTTAGCATCACATAATTGCCTGACTTATAATTTTTTCGGCAAAAGTTTGTGGGTATTTGAAAAACAGCATGAATGCTATTCAGTTCCGGTCAGTGGCACACTAAGCGCCAATGAGTCCACGGTATTAATGGAAGCCGCTTTGCAAGGGGCTGGAATCGCAATGCAACCTTATTATTCTGTTGCTTCTTATTTAATGTCAGGGCAGCTAGTCGAGTTGATGCCGGATTACCAACCTCAGGCGATGGGGATTTATGGTATCTATGCCAGCCGGCAAAATATGCCGGCGACTTTGCGTGTATTGCTGGATTTTCTGGTGAACTGGTTTGCTACATCAGAGCACTGGCAAAAATTAATGCTGAAACGCTGAAGATAATTTTTCGGGAAATGAAACTATGTGCTGTTTTAAATGAGTGATAAACGCCTCTACAGGCTCTGAGGTGGGGCGGTGTATTGGCTTGATTAAACTTACGGTGAAAGGAATATTGATACTGAATGGGCGAATGCAAATCTCGGTATTCCTATCTAAGTAGTCCAAAGCCGTGAGTGGATTGATAATAGATATGCCAATGCTTTCATTAATCATGGCACAAATTGAGGCCGTACTGTGGGTTTCCATCACCATTTTTCGGCTGACGTGATGTTCAGTAAATATTGCATCAATGAGCTGTCGATAACTGTCTGTTATCGACAGGCTGATAAAATTCTGCCCGTGAAAATCTTCTGGTGTCAGATGTGATTTTTGGCTGAGTGGGTGATTGGCCGGCAGAACGCAAACCTCATTTAAAGTCATCAGGGTTTCTTGTTCAGTGCCTGCGGGTGTCTGTAAGTGTTCGGTTAAACCAAAATCGTGACGCTGCGCTGAAAGCCATTCTTCCAACAAAGGGGATTCTTGAGGAATGATAGTCAATTTCGCCTCAGGATAACGCTGGATAAAGCTACTGCAAACTTTGGGAAGCAGGGATTGGGTGAACATGGGCAAACAGGCGATGGATAGTTGGGCATATTCAAATTGGCGAATACTGTCTGCTGCATTGATTATTCTCTCTAGGCCGTAGTAAGAACGCTGTACCTCTTCAAATAACCGCAATCCCTGTACTGTAGGAAACAATCGTCCTTTGATGCGATCAAATAATTTTAGTTTCAGCAATTTTTCAAGTCGGGCGAGTTCACGACTGACTGTTGGTTGAGATGTTTTCAACAAGATCGCAGCATCGGTCAGATTGTTAGTGGTCATTACTGCATGAAAAATCTCAATATGTCGCCATGAACAAGGATGCATATATTTTTCCTTTATTGTTTGTGCCCGCTGGAATCGTCCGTTCACGATAGGTTGGCATGATATTCTCATGCCACGTAAATATTATACTAAAAAGCGGCTCTAAAAATAGACAACTCTATATCACAGGTGAATAGAGTGCGGATAAATGGATATTTTTTTCCAACCTTGTTATTGCCCATAATGAATCATCTGCTGATTCTGTAAGGTACTTCAATGACAATTGCAACTTTTCCCCCCAATTTTGGGAAACATTTTACCCGTGAGCACCTTTCTCAATTACCTCATCAATATGGAACTCCATTATGGGTTTACGATGGCGATAGCATCATTCAACAAATCGAGAAATTAAAACAGTTTGATGTTATCCGATTTGCGCAAAAAGCATGCTCCAATACTCATATCCTGCGTTTAATGAGAGAGCAGGGTGTTAAAGTCGATGCGGTGTCATTGGGCGAAATTGAACGGGCGCTTTATGCGGGTTTTCAACCGGGGCGGAAAAAATCAGAAATTGTGTTTACTGCTGATGTGATTGATGAAGCAACTCTGGCCCGTGTCATTGAACTGGATATTCCTGTAAACGTTGGCTCTATTGATATGCTGGACCAGATAGGTGAACGCCAGCCCGGACATCCTGTTTGGCTACGCATCAACCCCGGATTTGGGCATGGGCATAGCCAGAAAACGAATACAGGTGGCGAAAACAGCAAACATGGCATTTGGTATCAGGAAATTTCTTCTGCGATTGAAAAGATTCGTCAGAACGGATTGAAATTGATGGGATTGCATATGCACATTGGTTCAGGTGTGGATTATCAGCACCTTGCCAATGTATGCAATGCGATGGTGGAACAGGTCATATTGTGTGGGGAAGATATTCAGGCTATCTCAGCGGGAGGGGGACTATCGATTCCTTACAATAGCAGCGAAGAAGCCGTGGATACGGAACACTATTATAGTTTGTGGCATGAAGCCCGTCAGCGCATCGAGCAACATCTGGGGCACCATGTTGAGTTGGAAATTGAACCGGGGCGTTTTTTGGTTGCTCAGTCCGGCATCTTAATGGCAGAAGTGCGGGCCGTGAAATCGATGGGAAGTCGTCATTATGTGCTGGGGGATGCGGGATTCAATGATTTGATGCGACCGGCAATGTATGGCAGTTATCACCATATTTCAGTGTTGCCTGCAACCGTTCATGATGATAGCCGCAATCTACAGGAAAACGACTTGCAGGAAACGTTGGTCGCCGGACCATTATGTGAATCAGGTGACGTTTTTACCCAGTTGGAAGGAGGGGAAGTTATACCGCGTATGCTGCCTCGCGTTCAGGTTGGTGATTATCTGATTTTCCATGATACAGGAGCGTACGGCGCATCCATGTCTTCTAATTATAATAGCCGCCCTTTGATTCCCGAAGTTTTGTTCACTGGAGGACTGGCTCGTTTGATTCGGCGTCGCCAGACAATAGAGGAACTGTTATTGCTGGAGTCTGTGTAAAATAAAATACGGGGCGTTTTATGTCCCCGTATTTGTCTTATTTATCTTGCTTCAACTCTTTCTTTCTTCAATCAGCATCAGAGTTAGTCAGTGTCAGGCAACTTTAGTTTGACTCTGACTTTCAAGCTTTTTTGCTGAATGCGGTACAGCAAAAGCATCCGCCTCAAACTCATCAACATTGATTGAACGCAGGCGGCTGTTTTCAGCACGTTTGAGAATATTCGCCTCTTCTTGAGTGATTTTATTCTCTGCCAGCGCTTTTTCGGCCAAGTTATCCAAGCGAGTAAAGCTCAGATTTTTGCCTGCTTCACGGCTTAAACGGGCATGGATTGGCTCTGCTGCGAGGATATCGAGCAATGCTTCTTCCAATAAGCCGTGAGGATTGTGTTCGCTGGGTGTCAGGTATTGGCCACGCCCGATACGGCTACGGGTTGCAGAAGGCGTTTGCAATATCTGAGCCAGCTTGTGATCCAGTTTATCGGATGGTGCAGTATGCGCGCGACCCAATGGGAAGACGATAACATGCATTAAACCAGCAATCAGGCGGTTCGGGAAATTGAGCAGTAAATCGTTCATCGCCAGCTCTGCTTGATGCAAGCTATCTTCTACAGCCCATTGCACCAATGGCAAATCTTCTTTTTGGCGGCCTTCATCTTCGTAGCGTTTTAACGCAGCGGAAGCCAAGAAAATTTGACTCAGAATATCACCCAAGCGTGCAGAAACGCGCTCACGACGTTTCAGGCTGCCACCCAATACGCCCATTGAGACATCAGAAAGCAGGGCAAGGTTGGCACTTAATCTATTGATCTGCTGGTAGTAGCGACGGGTTGCGTCATTCATTGGTGATTTGCTGGTTCTGCCCTTGGTAAGGCCGAGCCACAGGCTGCGCAGAGTATTGCTGGCAACATGGCCGAGATGACCAAACAGCGCCTTGTCAAAGGCTTTCACGTTGTTATTTTCTGCCGCCGCGATTTCAGCCAGAACATAAGGATGGCAGCGAATTGCACCCTGACCGAAGATTATCAGACTGCGGGTCAAGATATTCGCACCTTCTACAGTAATGGCAATCGGGGCGCCCTGATAACCGCGGGCAAGGAAGTTGGATGGCCCAAGGCAGATGCCTTTACCGCCAGCGATATCCATTGCATCGATAAAGGCGCGTTGTCCTCTGTGAGTACAGTGGTATTTCACGATAGCGGAAAGAACAGCAGGTTTTTCGCCTAGCATAATGCCGGTGGTAACCATGGTTGCTGCTGCATCCATTAGGTAAGAGTTACCGGCGATACGTGCCAATGGCTCTTCAATGCCTTCCATTTTACCGATGGAAACTTTGAATTGACGGCGGATATGGGAGTAAGCCCCAATCGCCATGGCAGCACTTTTCAGTCCACCTGTTGCATTGGAAGGCAGGGTAATGCCACGGCCAACAGACAGACATTCAACCAGCATTCTCCAACCCTGGCCTGCCATTTTTGGCCCACCGATGATGTAATCGATAGGAACAAAAATATCTTTACCGCGGGTTGGGCCATTTTGGAATGGAATATTCAACGGGAAGTGGCGCTTGCCAATCTCAACACCCGGGGTGTTGGTTGGGATCAAGGCACAAGTGATGCCCAGAGACTCAGTATCACCTAGCAGATGATCAGGATCGTACAGTTTGAATGCTAGGCCCAATACAGTAGCGATAGGTGCCAGCGTGATATAGCGCTTATTCCAGTTCAGGCGCATGCCAAGCACTTGCTTGCCTTGCCATTCACCCATACAGACGACGCCTGTATCCGGAATAGAACCGGCATCAGAGCCAGCTTCAGGGCTGGTTAAAGCAAAACAAGGGATCTCTTCACCACGGGCCAGACCTGGCAGATAGTGTTTTTTCTGCTCATCGGTGCCGTAGTGTTGCAGCAATTCACCTGGGCCCAAAGAGTTAGGCACGCCAACAGTAATTGCCAGAATACCGGATACCCCAGACAGTTTTTGTAGTACCTGAGATTGAGCGTAAGCGGAAAATTCCAGACCACCGTATTCTTTCTTGATGATCATGGCAAAGAAACGCTTTTCTTTCAGATAATTCCACAGCTCTGGCGGTAAATCAGCCAGTTCATGGGAGATTTGAAAATCATTTGCCATGCGGCAGGCTTCTTCTACCGGACCATCAATAAAGGCTTGCTCTTCAGCAGTCAATTGTGGTTTTGGGTAGTTATGCATTTTTTGCCAATCTGGATTACCGCTGAACAGATCGCCTTCCCACCAAGTTGTTCCTGCGTCAATAGCTTCTTTCTCTGTTGTGGACATGCTTGGCATGACTTTGCGGAAAGTTTTCAAGCCAGGGGCAGAGAATAAAGAAATACGTACTGGAGTGAAGATAAGTGGTAAAAGAACAATGGCTAACGGTAACAGCAGCCAGTAACTCCAAAGGCCAGCCATACCCATGACAATAGTATAGGCAGCAAGCAGTAAGCTACTGAGCATCAAGCTGACTTTGTGGTAGCAAAGCCCGCCAATCAAGACTAAAAATAAAATAATGCTGAGAGCGGTCATAGTAAAACTCCTGTAAATCTCAGGTTGAGTTGTCAGAGGTCTGACCTGTTGCGATGTCCTTCTGTTTTAGATGAGGAAAGGGCAATTATCAATATATTTACATCTTAATTACAATCCAGCTCACAAAGTCACTCAAGTTTTGTACGGAATAATTTCACAGGGAGGCAATGGCATCTTCTTTCAAAGGGGGGAATCCGTTACACTGAGCGGCTGATGTTATTAATCCCGAAGACCTTTCAGGAGTATGAGTCCCATGTATCAAGATCTGATCCGCAGTGAATTATCTGAAGCCGCAGACACGCTGGCTAAATTCCTCAATGATGATGCAAATATTAATGCTATCCAAGAAGCAGCGGTTTTGCTGGCTGATTCATTCAAGGCAGGAGGAAAAGTGCTTTCCTGTGGCAATGGTGGTTCACATTGTGATGCCATGCATTTTGCGGAAGAGTTGACTGGCCGCTACCGGGAAAACCGTCCGGGCTATCCGGGCATTGCGATTTCTGATCCAAGCCATTTGTCCTGTGTGAGCAATGACTTTGGTTACGATTATGTTTTTTCCCGTTACCTTGAAGCCGTTGGTCAGAAAGGCGATGTTTTGTTGGGGATTTCAACGTCAGGAAATTCCGGCAATATTATCAAGGCGATTGAAGCCGCTCGTGCCAAGGGGATGAAAGTGATTACTTTAACCGGTAAAGATGGCGGGAAAATGGCGGGAACGGCAGATGTTGAAATCAGAGTACCGCATTTTGGTTATGCGGATCGCATTCAGGAAATTCACATCAAGGTGATTCACATCTTGATTCAATTGATTGAAAAAGAAATGGTTAAAGCCTGATTTCTATCCGCAGGGGTAGGAAGCAGGGGCAGTTGTTAGGGGTAGGCAATGTGTGAATTACTTGGTATGAGTGCCAATGTACCAACAGATATCGTTTTCAGCCTGAGTGGGCTGATTCAACGAGGTGGGCACACCGGCCCTCACAAGGATGGTTGGGGAATTACTTTTTATGAAGGGTTGGGATACCGGACGTTTAAAGACCACCAGTCCAGTTGTCGCTCCCCTGTGGCGCAATTTGTACAGGGTTGCCCGATTAAGTCGGAAGTGATTGTCGCTCACATTCGTCAAGCAAACCGCGGTAATGTTTCTCTGGTAAATACTCATCCATTTACCCGCGAGCTTTGGGGTAAATATTGGACTTATGCCCACAATGGGCAACTGAAAGGATTTCGTAGTCTGAAAACGGGTCATTTCCGCCCGGTTGGTGAGACGGACAGCGAGTGGGCATTCTGCTGGATATTACATCAATTATCCCTAAAGTATCCTAAACGGCCTTCTAACTGGAAGCCTGTATTTAAATTCATTGCATCTTTAGCCGATGAGTTGAGAAAGAAAGGGGTTTTCAATATGCTCTTGTCAGACGGGCAGTTTGTGATGGCTTACTGTTCTACTCAATTAAATTGGATTACCCGTCGTGCCCCTTTTGGCAGGGCAAAGTTACTTGATCAGGATGTTGAGATCGATTTTCAGCAGCATACCCAACCCGGGGATGTAGTCTCAGTCATTGCGACTCAGCCTTTGACCGGCAATGAAAATTGGCATCGTATTGAACCAGGGAGCTATGTGCTATTCCATTTTGGTGAGCGTGTAGTTTGATTCAATATTTTCGGGCAGAGGTTGCTTTTCGGGATTTGCGCTAACGATGTATTGCCCGCCTATTACGCTGACATTGGCAGGAACACTATGTTTGGCAAAATACTCATAGGCGGGCTGCAACTGTTTCCAAAAAGGATAATTGTCGTTATTTTTATGCCGTACCATATTTTGTGATGTCATCCTGAAGGGATAAATATTGATCTTGATTTCATGTTGTCCGTGATAAAGTGCACTTTCCGTATATTGATATATTTCATCCATATAGCGATTGGTCATGGCATAACAGCCAATAGACTTGCATTCACCATGAATCATTAAGTTACTGCCGGAATAACCTCTGGATTTATCAAACTCATTGGGGAAACCTAGATTAATGGCCCGATAATAGTGGCTATTCGGCTTTAACTGTTTAAGCCTGACGTGATAAAACCCTTCGGGGCTTTTAAAGTCTCCAGGCAATATTTTGGGGCCAAGCCCACCAGAGTAATTGCAGATCGGATAACTTTGGGTTAACTGGTAACGGCCATTGCTGTTTTTTGTATAAATTTCAAGAAGTTTCTCTTCTTTGAGTATTTGGATGAAAATCTCAGCACCAAGTTGTTTTAATAATGTTTTTTGGGGCGGTAAGTTGAGCCACGATGAAGATGATTGTTGTATGGCTGTCTGTGCGGTAGCAGAAAGCGGAATATGCAATAGCAATAGGTTTACTGAAAGAGAAAAAATGATTTTTTTCATAAAGTAACCGTATGAAAGGGTGTGGAGTTATCAAAATATTGAATGCAGGATTACAAAATTTTAGCGAAAGATTGAGTAAAAGATAGCAGTGATAACTGACCTATGTGAAGATACTTTTTGGTTAAAAAGTATTCTGGTGTAGGTAAAAATGAGCTTATAGCTCGCCTTTCTCGAATAGTTAACGGTTCAGCAGAGAAATTATTCTTATTTGCTTGAACTAAGTCACTTGATTATTCAGACAGCCAGTGGGGGAAATGTTAGAATTACCGCCGGCGAAAATTAAGAGAAAATTGTAACAATTATCGGAGTGAATGACTTGAGCCGCATATCGCTCAAGCTGTTTTTAATTACTGAAGTCGCTGCGTTACCCCAAGGGTAATTGGTAGCATATGATTTAATTGATAAACTTGTGCAAATCTTATGATTAAAATTAAAAAAGGACTCGACCTCCCGATAGCAGGAGCGCCTGCCCAAGTTATAGAAGATGGTCCGACGATTCGCCATGTCGCTTTACTCGGCGAAGAATATGTTGGAATGCGTCCTTCTATGCTGGTAAAGGAAGGTGAGCATGTCAAAAAAGGGCAAATTCTTTTTGAAGATAAAAAGAATCCAGGGGTTGTTTTTACTAGTCCCGCAAGCGGAAAAATTGTAACTATCGCTCGCGGTGAGCGCCGTATCCTGCAATCTGTCGTGATTGAAGTGAATGGCGATGAGAAAGTGATGTTTGATTGTTATGATCGTGCAGAGCTTGCTGGTCTTAGCCGTGAACAAGTAGAAAAAAACCTGCTTGCGTCAGGGTTGTGGACAGCACTGCGTACGCGTCCTTTCAGTCGTTCTCCTGTTCCCGGTTCCACACCAAAGGCTATCTTCGTCACTGCAATGGATACCCAGCCACTGGCTGCTGATCCATTGGTTGTTATCGCGACACAGGAAGAGGCTTTTGTTGATGGCCTGAATATTCTGTCAAAATTGACAGAGGGAAAAATCCACGTCTGTCATGGCGCTGGAAAGATCCCAACCGCAGGAAACAACACGCAAATTACCTATAACCAATTTGCCGGGCCGCACCCAGCAGGTCTGGTTGGTACTCATATTCATTTCCTTGCGCCTGTCAGTATCCAAAAAATGGTGTGGCATTTAGGCTATCAGGATGTTATCGCCATTGGTAAGTTATTCACGACAGGTGAACTTTACGCCGAGCGTGTGGTATCTCTGGCTGGCCCTCAAGTTAAAACGCCACGTTTAGTGCGTACCCGTCTGGGTGCAGACTTACTGGAACTAACACAAAATCAGCTGAAAGAAGATGAAAACCGCATTATTTCCGGTTCTGTGCTGTGTGGTACAAAATCGGATGATGCTCATCAATACCTTGGCCGTTTCCACACTCTGGTTTCTGTGCTGGCAGAAGGCCGTGAAAAAGAGCTGTTTGGCTGGATTGCGCCAGGAGTTAATAAGTTCTCCATTACCCGTACCACAATTGGTCACTTCCTGAAAAAGAAACGTTTTGCTTTCTCAACCACCACAAATGGTGGTGAGCGCTCTATGGTGCCGATTGGCAACTACGAGCGTGTGATGCCGTTGGACATCATGGCAACACATCTGCTGCGTGACTTGCTTGCAGGCGATACTGACAGTTCTCAGGCGCTGGGTTGTCTGGAACTGGATGAAGAAGATTTGGCATTGTGTACCTATGTTTGCCCCGGCAAATATGAGTACGGTCCGGTATTGCGTGACGTGCTGACTAAGATTGAGCTGGAAGGGTAATTCATGGGCCTGAAAAATTTATTTGAAAAAGTAGAACACCACTTTGAGGCCGGTGGCAAACTGGAAAAGTATTATCCTCTTTATGAGGCAGTGAGCACCGTTTTCTATACTCCGGGTACAGTAACAAAAGGGCGTGCCCACGTCCGTGATGCCATCGATCTCAAACGTATGATGATCTTGGTATGGATGTCTGTTTTTCCAGCAATGTTCTGGGGAATGTATAACGTTGGTAATCAGGCCATTCCGGCGCTGACCCATTTATACAGCGGAGATGCGTTACAGCAGGTTTTGGCTTCTGACTGGCACTATGTGCTTGCGCAGTATCTTGGGGCCTCGCTGACACCTGATGCAGGTTGGGGCAGCAAAATGTTGCTGGGCGCAACCTACTTCCTGCCAATTTATGCCGTGGTTTTTGTGGTGGGTGGCTTCTGGGAAGTTCTGTTCGCCATTATCCGTAAACATGAAATCAACGAAGGTTTCTTCGTCAGTTCTATTCTGTTTGCGTTGATTGTTCCGCCAACCTTGCCATTATGGCAAGCAGCCATAGGGATTACCTTTGGTGTTGTGATTGCCAAGGAAATCTTCGGTGGTACAGGGCGTAACTTCCTTAACCCTGCTTTAGCTGGCCGTGCTTTCTTGTTCTTTGCTTATCCGGCTCAAATTTCAGGTGATTTGGTTTGGACAGCAGCTGATGGTTTTTCTGGTGCGACTCCTCTGTCTCAATGGGCAACCTCCGGTAGTCACGGCTTGGTAAATACCATTACTGGGCAGCCAGTCACATGGATGGACGCTTTTATCGGTAATATTCCTGGTTCAATCGGCGAAGTTTCCACGTTGATGATCCTTATCGGTGGTGCCATCATTTTGTTTGCCCGCATCGCTTCATGGCGCATTGTCGCGGGTGTGATGCTCGGTATGATTGCGACTTCTTACCTGTTTAATCTGATTGGCTCTACCACTAACCCAATGTTTGCTATGGAGTGGTATTGGCATCTGGTTCTGGGTGGCTTTGCTTTCGGTATGATCTTTATGGCGACCGATCCTGTCTCCGCTGCATTTACGGACAAAGGTAAATGGGCATACGGTATTCTGATTGGTGCTATGTGTGTTCTTATCAGAGTAGTAAACCCAGCTTACCCGGAAGGCATGATGTTGGCGATTCTGTTTGCTAACCTGTTCGCGCCACTGTTCGATTATCTGGTCGTTCAGGCCAATATTAAGCGGAGAAAAGCCCGTGGCTAATGATAAACCAAAAAATAATGACAGCATTGGTAGAACGTTTCTCGTTGTTTTTGTGCTGTGCCTTGTATGTTCGATTGTGGTTGCGGGATCAGCTGTAGGCCTGAAAGCACAGCAGCAAGAACAAAAACAACTGGATAAACAGCGTAATATTTTGGATGTAGCCGGTTTATTGAAACCAGGCATGACAACTGCGGAAATCAAAGAGATTTACAACAGCCGTATCCAGCCTGAATTGCTTGATTTGAAAACAGCAACGCTGGAAAAAACTAATGGCGATTTTGATCTGAATAACGCTTTGCGCAGTGATGAAAGCAGTATTGCTTTGCCACCAGAGCAGGATCTGGCAAAAATCCGCCGTCGCGCCAATATGGCAGAAATCTATTTGGTGAAAGATGAAGCCGGTAAGACGACAGAACTGGTTCTGCCTATCTACGGATCAGGTTTGTGGTCAGTGATGTACGCCTTTATTTCCATTGATGTAGACGGTGTGACATCTCGTGGTATCAGTTATTACTCTCATGGTGAAACCCCGGGCTTGGGTGGAGAAGTTGATAACCCTCAGTGGCGCAAGCAATGGGTAGGTAAAAAACTCTACAACCCGCAAGGTGTTCCGGCACTTAAGATCGTTCGTGGTGGGGCAGGTGATAATCCTTACGGTGTAGATGGTTTATCCGGCGCGACCCTGACCTCCAACGGTGTTCAGCATATGTTTGATTTCTGGTTGGGTGATAATGGTTTTGGCCCGTTCCTGAAAAAAGTACGTGAGGGAGCCCTGAAAGATGGCTGATAGTAAAGAGATAAAACGCGTCCTTCTTGGGCCGCTGTTTGATAATAACCCAATTGCATTGCAGGTTTTGGGTGTGTGTTCAGCATTGGCTGTGACCACCAAGCTGGAAACTGCATTGGTTATGACAATTGCTGTGACACTGGTTACAGCGTTTTCTAACTTTTTCATTTCATTGATTCGCAACTTCATTCCGGGCAGCGTGCGAATCATTGTACAAATGGCTATTATCGCATCACTGGTTATCGTAGTAGACCAAATCTTGCGGGCTTATGCTTACGAAATTTCCAAACAGTTATCGGTGTTTGTCGGCCTTATTATTACGAACTGTATCGTAATGGGACGTGCTGAAGCCTATGCGATGAAATCACCGCCTGTTGAAAGTTTCATGGACGGTATCGGTAACGGTTTAGGCTACGGCGTGATTTTGTTGCTGGTTGGCTTCCTGCGTGAACTGTTTGGTTCCGGAAAATTGTTAGGTATCACGGTGTTGGAATCTGTCAAAAATGGCGGTTGGTATCAGCCGAATGGCCTGTTCCTGCTGGCACCGAGTGCATTCTTCATTATTGGTATGCTGATTTGGGGTCTGCGGACTCTGAAACCTGCGCAGGTTGAGAAGGAGTAACAAACAAAATGGAACACTATATTAGTTTGTTTGTCCGCGCAGTCTTTATCGAGAATATGGCGTTATCTTTCTTCCTCGGTATGTGTACGTTTCTGGCGGTATCAAAGAACGTGAAGACGGCTTTTGGCCTCGGTGTTGCTGTAACGGTTGTATTGGGTATTTCTGTCCCTGCCAACAACCTTGTCTACAATCTGGTACTCCGTGACGGGGCCTTGATGGATGGGGTTGATCTCAGCTTCTTGAACTTCATCACCTTTATCGGGGTGATTGCTGCACTGGTACAGATTCTGGAAATGATCTTGGATCGCTATGTTCCGGCACTTTACAACGCGTTAGGAATTTTCCTGCCGTTGATTACCGTAAACTGTGCGATTTTCGGTGGCGTTTCTTTCATGGCACAGCGTGACTATAACTTCAGTGAATCCATCGTATATGGCTTCGGTTCCGGCATGGGCTGGATGCTGGCGATTGTTCTGATGGCCGCTATCCGTGAAAAAATGAAATATGCGGATGTTCCGGCGGGTCTGAAAGGGTTGGGGATCACCTTTGTCACTACTGGCTTGATGGCATTGGGCTTTATGTCCTTCTCCGGTGTGCAGCTCTAAAGGCGAGAAGAATTCATGGATATAATCATTTTAGGCGTAGTAATGTTTACCCTGATTGTGTTGGTACTGACGGCAATGATTTTGTTCGCAAAATCTAAGTTAGTGAACACCGGGGATATTAAAGTTGAAGTCAATGGCGATGAGGACAAAAGTTTCTCTGCTCCCGCCGGTGACAAATTGTTGAATGTGCTTTCCGGCCAGGGGATTTTTGTGTCCTCTGCGTGTGGTGGTGGTGGCTCTTGTGGTCAGTGCCGTGTGAAAATCAAAGAGGGCGGCGGCGATATTCTGCCTACCGAACTGTCTCACATTAATAAGCGTGAAGCGAAAGAAGGTTGCCGTTTGGCGTGTCAGGTCAATGTTAAACAAGACCTGAAAATCGAATTGCCAGAGGAAATTTTCGGCGTTAAGAAATGGGAATGTGAAGTTATCTCCAACGATAACAAAGCGACTTTCATTAAAGAATTGAAACTGAAAATTCCTGAGGGAGAAGTCGTGCCATTCCGTGCCGGTGGTTACATTCAGATTGAATGTCCGCCACACGTAGCCCGTTATGCTGACTATGACGTACCAGAGGAATACCGTGAAGATTGGGATAAATTCAATCTGTTCCGTTATGTTTCTGAAGTCAAAGAGCCAACGGTTCGTGCATACTCAATGGCGAACTATCCGGAAGAGCACGGCATTATCATGCTGAACGTGCGTATTGCGACTCCACCGCCAAGAAACCCAGATGTTACTCCGGGTATCATGTCTTCTTACATCTGGTCATTGAAAGCCGGTGATAAGGTGACGATTTCTGGCCCATTTGGTGAGTTCTTTGCAAAAGACACGGATGCAGAAATGATCTTCATCGGTGGTGGTGCGGGTATGGCGCCAATGCGTTCTCACATCTTAGATCAGCTCAATCGTTTGAATTCCAAGCGTAAGATCACCTTCTGGTATGGCGCACGTTCTAAGCGTGAAATGTTTTATACCGAAGATTTCGACAGTTTGGCCGCAGAAAACGAGAACTTTAGCTGGCATGTAGCGTTGTCTGATGCCCTGCCGGAAGATAATTGGGATGGTTACACAGGCTTTATCCATAATGTCCTGTATGAAAACTACCTGAAAGATCATCCAGCACCAGAAGATTGTGAGTTCTACATGTGTGGGCCTCCGGTCATGAACGCCGCAGTAATCAAGATGTTGAAAGACCTCGGCGTAGAAGATGAAAACATCATGCTGGATGATTTCGGCGGTTGATGATGTACCCAATATATTTCAAGTCAATCGATTTCAAGTTTCAGCCACCCGTGCGATAGCTTGAAAGACCGCGAATATAAAGGGTAGTGCATTGATTTAACGGCAGCGCCCACTCTAGGTGGGCGCTGACGATTCAGAACAAGGCAAACATAAGTCAGAAAGAGTAAGTTATGTTGAGTAAAAAAATTATCAACTGGGGTACATTGTTTTTTGCGGTTGTGCTGTTGTCGGCGTGCGGCGGCCCTGAACAGCAAGACTTGAGTGGGCAGACGATGGGGACTTATTACTCCGTTAAATACGTTTCTGACTCGTCGGTAGCTGCTCCGGAAGACCAGCAAAAAGAAATTGATCGGTTGCTGGAAGAAGTCAACAATCAAATGTCCACTTATCGGCCAAATTCTGAATTGAGTCGTTTTAATCAAAGTCGTGAAGTGAATAAACCTTTCCCGGTCTCTGCCGCTACAGCCAAAGTTGTCAAAGAAGCTATTAGAATTAATAAGCTCACTGAAGGCGCGCTGGATGTGACTGTTGGCCCATTAGTCAATTTGTGGGGATTTGGGCCAGAAGGAAGGGTAACCAAGGCACCGACGAATAATGAGTTAGAAACTCGCCGTGCTTGGACGGGAATCGATAAATTGTCCGTTGAGGGCAATAACCTGATCAAATCTATCCCTGAACTTTATGTTGATCTCTCCTCTATCGCCAAAGGCTATGGTGTCGATGTTGTAGCCGAATATCTGGAATCCCAGAACATCAAAAATTACATGGTTGATATTGGTGGTGAAGTTCGCACATCGGGTCACAATGGCAAAGGAAATCCATGGCGGATTGCAATTGAAAAGCCATCAGACAAAGGGATGGCCCAGAGTGCTCAAGAAATAATTGCGCCGGGAAATATGGCCGTAGCGACATCCGGCGACTATCGTAATTATTTTGAACAAAATGGCGTACGTTATTCCCACACGATTAATCCTAAAACCGGAAAGCCGATCAGGCATAATCTGGTTTCAATTACGGTAATAGCGCCAACCTGCATGAGCGCAGATGGCTTTTCTACCGGCTTGGATGTATTGGGGCCTGAGGAGGGAATGAAAGTGGCTGAGAAACTGAATATCCCGGTCTTTATGATTGTCAAAACCAAAGATGGCTTCGAAGAGCGCTATAGCGCGGCTTTTAAAGCATACTTACAGAAGAAATAAGAAGGGGGAAAAGTTATGGAAGTCTTTATCGCCGCTTTTATCTTCTTCCTGCTGGCTTTTGCAGGAATGGCACTGGGCTATATCGTCAAGCGCAAGAGTATTCAGGGAAGTTGTGGTGGATTGGGCAGCATCGGTGTAGAAAAAGTATGTGATTGCCCTGAACCTTGCGATGCCCGCAAAAAACGCGAAGCAAGGGAAGCCGCTCGTCTTGCCCAACTGGAGAAAAACCGCATTCTTTGATGAGAATACAATCTCATCAAAACGTTAGGTCATTTAGCAAAATGCGCCTTATCTCCTTCGCCCAGTACGGGCGAGGGAGATAAGGCAAAAAGCCCAGAGAGCTTTAAAAGATTAATCAGGCGGTGACTGACTCTGAACATAAGCTCCTGAGTGTTTCAATTATTGCCCCACCGGCACTACAAACGCAGTACGAATATCAGGATAACGATTCCAATACCAAGTACCGCCGACATTCTTACCTTTTTCGATATCAAGTACTTTTAACCCTAATTCGTTATGAATTCGAAAACCTCCCTGTTGTTTCAACTCTGTAATGGCTTGTTGTGTCGGCAATTGCTTGAATACGCGCTTGTTGACTGAGAGTTTGATTCGCAAGTTCACGTAAGTTCATTTCCCTATTCACCATTACAATTTTGGATACAGCAGGTATACGTTTTTGCTCATATTTCTCTATTGCAGATCTGAAGTCAGAGGTTTCTTTGATAGCGGAAGCAAGGACTTCGGCATCAATGATAGATTGAGTTGCTCCATTTGCACCGATTGGGAACATAGGATGGGCAGCATCTCCTATTAGAACAGACTGATTATGACTCCATTTATCCAGCGGGTTTCTATCCACCATCTCGGTTCGCATCAATGCCTTGCTTTCGGTGATTAATGTTCGGAGATTAAGCCAATCAAAATGCCACTCTTTAATGAGGTCAAGTAGGTAATCTGTCGCTTGGGATCGATTGGCTATTACATCAAATGGCTTATCAAGTGAAATAGGAACAAGGAGCACCCAATTAATAAGGCTTTCCCCACGCAGATCATGAGCTTTGGATACAGGATATGCAATGAGACGAACCTTATTCTCATTATTGTTTGCGTGAATCATGGTTCGACCATCCAGAAGCTTTGGCATGGGGGTAATTCCCCGCCATAACATCATATTGCCAGCATTGAGTTGCATAGAGTCTGGAAATAAATTTTGCCGCACTACTGAATGTATACCATCAGCCCCTACGATAAGGCTTTTTGCCCATTCTGGGTTTTGTAAAACATTAGTAGAAAACGTCGTGCCAAAGTTAAAGGCTGCTTTTGTATTAGCTATAGAAAATATTAGGTTAAGCAGTTTGGAACGAGATATAGATATCTGCGGAGCATCGAAACCTGCTTTTATCCCCCTTTCTTCTTCGAAAAGAGTAGTCCCTAAATGGTCAACATAGCGGTGTGCTCTGGTTTGTATACCACAAGAATCCAACTTTTCAGCAAGCCCTAAACGGTATAAAACTGATACTGCATCAGGTTGAATATTTAAGCCAAATCCAACTTCAGAAAAATTCATTCGCTGTTCATAAACGTCACATTTTATTCCTGATAAAGAAAGTTGGGCAGCAAGTGTTACCCCTCCGATTCCCGCCCCTACAATGATGACTTTATCCTCACAATCAATTATCGCTGTCATACTAACTAGCCTCTTTTTAATCAAATGGTTAATGCTAAACAGTCAATTTTTCCGGGTCTCACATAATTCAGATATCTTTAATTCATCCTTTATAGATTTCCCGTTTTGGCTTGGCTGATTTAAGTTTGGTACGATTGGAATAAACTTGAGCCGGTTTTTTTCCGATTTATAAGGAAATAATCAACGCATCGTTGAAGAACGATGCGTGTATATTTATTAACTCAATTCTGAGGAAAATAATTTAAATGAAATAAGTTACCTTAATAGTATTAGATTATCGTCCCACGTGGCGCGGGAGACGGTAAACTGCCATAGTGATATGCTATTTAGATATTTTTCTCTTTTGATCTCATAATTAAATAATACTGATAATTAATTATATTGGGAGCCAAGAAAATATTTTTGTAAATGATAAGAAAGAGAATCAGTTATTAATTATTTATACAGTGTATATAATTAGGTATCTCTTATGTAGACATTAAGTGCTACAGTTTATTTTCCATTTCATTATGACTACAAGCCCTCTTCAAAATTAAGAGGGCAAGGGATGAAAGAATTATATGTAAGGTTGTAGGTTAAAACTGTTGCGAAATACTGAATTTGAAGTTACGGCCAATGCCTGAAACTTTTTCTCCTAAGTAAGGATAGTAATCACGGTTGAACAGGTTATCGACGGTGATGCGCGCTTCAAATCCTTTTATGTAAGTCGGACGCCAGTTCGCAAACAGGCCGTGCAAGGCATAACCTTTACTTTTAGGTAATGACCAATAACCGGCCATTGGATCACCATCTGCCGGTGAGCGATCTTGTTTGCGAATAAAATCGCCTTTCCATCCCATCTCCATTTGTAATTGTGGGATCTTGAAACCCAACATAGCATGAGCAGAAGTCGGTGGAATTTCATCAGTCCAGGTTTTATGCCCTATCCACGGATCACGCATTGAAGCATCACGCTGGCCGCGCAGGGTGGAAAAAGAGAATTTCCCGAATAAGGTATTGCTGTTATAGAAGGTTTCTATTTCCAGACCTTCGATGGTATATCCCGGCAGGTTACGATAGTTTGACAGCGGTTTTCCACATGATTTTGTTGAGCCACTTTCGATCTGAGCTTCACAGTAGATACCACGTCTTTTAAAAATTTCATCTTTACCACGATTGCGGAATAGCGTGGTACGAATTTGCAGGTTGTCACCCTCAAGCATCAAATTGTCGAAATCGAGAATGGCACCAAGGCGTATCCCTGTCATTTTCTCAACATCAAGATTGCGGCTTGAACCCGGCAAGCTGGTAATTGCTGACTGAACTTCATATTGCTCATCAACCAATGGTGCTCGCCATGTACGGCTGATATCTGCAAATAGGGAAAGGTTTTTATTGGCTTGCCACATTGCGCCTAAATGAGGTGACCAACCAGTATATGTTACACTACGGTAGTCATGGTTTACGTTAGGTGATTTATTGTTAAATCTCGGTGCCTTATTTTCTTCACCAGTATTCTTGATATGGTCGTAACGGACACCAGGAGTGATAGTAACATTGCCCAGTTTCAAAGAATCCTGAACATAAAAACTGTAAGTTTGCTGACTGCCAGACGGCATATAATTAGGTTGGTAATAACCATAATTATAATCAGCTTTATTTTTTTTGTTCTTATCGAACATTAAAACATCGTTATCTTTTTTATGCCAACGTGCTCCCACCAATAACTCATGTTCAATTATGCCTGTTGAGAATACACTCTCATTCTGGATTTTTGCGATATTATCAATGTAGTCAACCCAGCTTTTATTACCCATTAATCCACTGAAAGAATTGGATGCATTTTCTGGGCGGCTATCATCTTGTTTTGTTTTGGAATATCCATATGTTATCGTCATATTTAGCCATGGATTATCCTCTGGTGCGATATTCCATTTAGCCGTGTAATTTTGATCAATCTGATCACGAAAAATTAATTTTCTTTTCCATGCATTATCCCAACCATACTTTTTTACTTCTGCAGCAGATGGAACGACCATTGCATCTCGTTTAGCAGCCCATGGTTGCCAACCAGCTGATTCAGAACGCATGGCGGACAGGCTTATAGTATGGGTGTCATTCGGGTAGAAATTGGTTTTTAATAAATAGGATGTTTGATTGTTCTGTGAGAATTCAAAACGTGTGCCATCAGGGCGTTTGATATTATGTCCATTGCGCTTATTTACATAGAGTAATCCGTCAGCAAAGCCGTTGGGATCTCTGCCGTATATTGTTCCAGAATTGATCCATTGCCTGTCATTGGTGTGGTAGCTTTGTTTGATCAATCCTCCCCAGTTTTCATCGGGGCGAAGAAAATCACTGGCGTCTTTGGTGACAATTTTAACAGAACCACCAAATCCCCCGTTGCCATTCAGTATGTTGTGAGGCCCTTTATCAACATCTATACGCTTAATTAACTCTGGTTCAAGAAAGATGGAACCTTGACGATATTTTTGAAAACCTTTCGGAACACCATCCAGAGTGACTTTTACATCTTCATTTGAACCCATTCCCCAGATATTCAAAGTTTGCCCGCCGGGGCGCGGAGAGCCTGACATTGATACACCGGGGAGTTGATCAAGTAATTGAGCAACGTTGTCAGCTTGAGTCCGGTCAATATCCGACTTTTTAAGTACAGAACTGCCTGCACGGGTGCTGTTGTGTATACTTTCCACCACCGAAAGTGTCGGTAACTTCATCACCTCACTTTTCTTTTCTGTTTTTTGCTCATTTGAATTTTCAGTAGCATAGATAGAGCCTGAGAATACAGTACCTAACGCTAAAGATCCTGATAATGTACCCCGTAAAATTTTTTGGGTTATTGCTGCAATTGGGCGTTTTTCTAATTTTTGACTATTCTTTGCCATAAATATCCTGAAATATTGTTACGTGAAATATTGTTACGTGAAATATTTACCACGCGATAAGTTACCTTAGAAAACAAAATGGGCAAATAAAAATGAGAATTATTTTTATTTTGTCTGTTCGTTATACCCTCTCAATTGCTGACAATGTTGGTAATGAGAGCATAGGGCCTGTGGTTGCCGTGGTATTGAATAGCCATGGCGCTTGCTGGCGAGGTCATTTCTGTAAATGCAATTTCCTTAAGTGCAAAGGGGTTAGTCAATGAAGAAAAAGATCCTTGGTTCTCTGATCTTGGCTGGTATTGTGGCACTGGTTGCAGGTTGTGATGATGCTGCTAAAAAAGCAGACGAAGTTACACAGCAAACAGAAGAAAGTGCAACGCAAATGAAAACGGATACTGAGCAAAAAACCACGGACATGATGGATGATGCAAAAGAAAAATCACAGGAAATGAAGGACAACGCTCTGAAAGAAGGCCAAGGTATGGTCGATAAATCCAAAGAAGCCCAAAGCCAAATCAGTAATTCCGTCAATGACGTCGCAAATCAAGTCAAGTCCAAGATGGCAGATATACAGGATAATGCCACTAAGGCAGCTAATGATTTGATGGGGAATATCAAAGAGGGAACAGGCGATATCAAAAATCAGGCGGCTGATAGTCTCAACCAGCTTTCAGATGGCGTGAAGTCGAAGACAGAAGAAATAAAGTCTGAGACTGATAAAAAAACGGATGATTTGATTAATAGCCTGAAAGGTGACAGCGATAAAAAAGAGGAAGGTTAATTTATCTGTTTGATATCCTGTAAGAGCCAACTGTACAACAAATATCAGAAGGGTAATCTAACGATGATTACCCTTCTTTTTGACATTATTTCAATGGCGTTTTAGTGCGCACTAACTTGACTTATTTATCCATTTGGCAGTAGGTTAAAGGCTATTTTGCACATCACACTCAGGACATAATAATGGAAATAAAATACAGTGTCGGAAGACAAGATCCAGAATTAATCCAGCAGGCATTTTTCATTCGTGAAAAAGTATTTACTGATGAACAAGGCTTTGAGGCTGACATTGATATTGATGAGTATGATGATGTTGCTCTGCATGCCGTAATATTTGATAACGAAAAACCAATCGGTGTGTTACGTGCGTTCACAAAAAATGGCAACGTACTGAAAGCTGGGCGAATTGCGGTGCTAAAAGATTACCGTGGTCGTGGAATTGGCCGTATTCTCATGGAATTTATTGAAGATTATGGGCGCAAAAATAATATTTCAACCATCGAATTATCTTCACAATGTCATGCCCAGCCATTTTATGAAGGACTCGGTTATCAAGCGCATGGGGAAATTTATTTAGAAGATGGGGCTGAGCATATCTATATGGTGTTAAATTTAACGTAATCGATTTTTCTGATAATTAAAATGGGTTTTAATATCGAAAAATATTTATTATTTTTCTGTAAATATCAATGCGGGAAAACAATAGTGAAAACTATGCAAACAGTAGACCTAATTCCCTCATTTTCCCGTATTGATAATTTATGTTATTTCACTAAGAACAAATTTCTTGCTCAACGATTTTGTGTTAATTGACGAACCGGCGCACCATTGGCAACGTAATATTTTGCCTGGCTGCGTGGCAAGGGAGGTTGTTTGCGGATCTTATCTGCAATCTTCTCTGCAATCATAATTGTCGTCGCATTCAAATTTCCGGTAATAATTTCAGGCATTATGGATGCATCAATCACTCGCAAATTCTCAACACCGTGTACACGCCCCTGACCATCAACGACAGCCATTTCATCCATCCCCATTTTACAACTACACGATGGGTGGAATGCGGTTTCCGCATGCTCACGAATAAAGGTATCCAGTTGCTCGTCGGTCTGAATTTCAATACCCGGGCTGATTTCACGGCCACAATACGGAGCCAGTGCAGGCTGCGCCATAATATCCCGTGTAATGCGAATAGCATCGCGGAACTCCTGCCAATCTTGTTCTGTTGACATATAGTTGAACAGAATACTGGGATGCTGGCGTGGATCCCGCGATTTAATGTTCACACGGCCACGGCTTGGGGAGCGCATGGAACCAACATGAGCCTGAAAACTGTGTTGATTGATGGCATTACTGCCGTTGTAATTAATGGCAACGGGCAAAAAGTGAAACTGAATATTCGGCCAGGCAAATTTCTCACTGGTACGAATAAAACCGCCAGCCTCAAACTGATTGCTGGCCCCAATGCCAGTTCCTTTGAATAACCACTCTGCGCCAATTTGAGGCTGGTTATACCATTTCAAAGCAGGATAGAGAGAAATGGGTTGGAGGCACTCATATTGCAAATACATTTCAAGATGGTCTTGTAAATTTTGCCCGACTCCCGGCAATATTTGTACCGCAGGAATGCCAAATTCGCTCATAACCTCTTCAGGGCCAATGCCAGAGCGTTGCAAAATTTGCGGTGAGGCTATGGCTCCGGCACAAAGCAAAACTTCTTTACGTGCTTTGGCGTGCGTTAAAGTAGAGCTTTTACCCCGGTAAAAATTGACGCCGATAGCTCTCTTACCCTCAAATTCAAGAGTGTCTGTCAAGGCGTGGGTGATAATCGTGATATTATTGCGTGCCCGGGCTTGATCAAGATACCCACGGGCTGTACTGGCCCGTCGCCCACTGGGAGTGACAGTGCGATCCATTGGGCCAAAACCTTCTTGCTGATAACCATTCAGATCGTCAGTTCGTGGATAACCCGCCTGAATACCTGCTTCGACCATAGCGTGAAACAGTTCATTATTTCCCATTTTTGGCGTTGTGACACTGACCGGCCCAGCGCTGCCATGATAGTCATTTTCGCCAATATCCCGTGATTCAGCTTTGCGAAAATAAGGCAGGCAATCTAGGTACGTCCAATCTTCCAACCCTGGCTTTGATGCCCAATTATCAAAATCCAATGCATTGCCGCGGATATAGCACATGCCATTGATGAGTGAAGATCCTCCAAGCCCCTTGCCGCGCCCGCATTCCATGCGTCGGTTGTTCATGTGGGGTTCAGGATCGGTTTCATATGCCCAGTTATAACGGGTTCCCTGCAAGGGATATGCCAGCGCTGCTGGCATTTGAGTACGGAAGTCGAATCGGTAATCTGGCCCGCCAGCTTCCAAAAGCAGAACAGTGATATCGGGATCTTCCGTCAGACGAGTTGCAAGTACGTTACCCGCTGAACCAGCACCGATAATAATGTAGTCAAATACCATTAATTATCTCCTCTGTTTCAGGCGTGGATTAAAATAGGGATTCAAACTCTCCCAATTCCACCTGTATTGATTTAATTTGTGTGTAATTTTGTAGTGTGATCAGGCCATTTTCACGACCGACGCCGGAGTGTTTATAACCGCCGACAGGCACTGCGGCCGGAGATTCTCCCCATGTATTGATCCAACAAATTCCTGCTTCCAGTTGGTGGATAACACGGTGTGCACGGGAAAGATCTTTTGTCACCAATCCGGCGCCTAGGCCGTAATGCGTGTTATTGGCCCGGGCAATGACTTCTTCTTCTGTTTCATAAGTCAGAATACTCATCACTGGGCCAAAAATTTCTTCCCGTACAATCAACATGTCATCAGTACAATCACTGAACACTGTGGGGGCAACAAACGCGCCTTTTGCCAATTCGCCTTCCAGCAGACGTTCACCACCACAGAGCAAACGGGCGCCGCTGTTTTTGCCACTCTCGATATAGCGCAAAACAGATTCCATGTGAGGGAAACTCACAACCGGGCCAAAATTGGTATTGGGATCGAGAGGTGAACCAATTCGAATGCGTTTCACTCGTTCAAGAATTTTGTCCTCAAACTGTGAAAGCAGTGCCTTGGGAACAAAAACACGTGTTCCGTTGGTACAAACCTGACCGGAGCTGAAAAAATTTGCCATCATGGCAATATCTGCTGCACGATCCAGATCGGCATCATCAAAGATGATCAGAGGGGATTTTCCACCCAGCTCCATTGTGACTTCTTTTAAATTGGAGCCAGATGCATTTGCCATGACTTTTTTGCCAGTGACTGTGCCGCCGGTGAAAGACATTTTGGCGATTTTGGGATGAGTTGCCAGATAATGACCAACCTCATGGCCCGCACCAGTCAGGACGTTGAACACGCCATCAGGCAAACCGGCTTCGGTATAAATTTCGGCTAATTTGAGGGTAGTGAGGGATGTGACTTCACTGGGCTTGAAAATCATGGCATTGCCGGCTGCAAGTGCAGGGGCGGATTTCCACAGGGCGATTTGGATAGGGTAGTTCCATGCACCAATCCCAGCCACAACACCCAGCGGCTCACGGCGTGTATATACGAAAGATGATTCGCGCAGTGGAATTTGCTGCCCTTCAAGTGCAGGGATCAAGCCTGCATAATATTCCAATACATCGGCACCAGAGGCAATATCAAGCGCCTGAGTTTCAGAAAAGGCTTTGCCGGTATCCAGTGTTTCCAGTTCTGCCAGTTCATCATTGCGCTCACGCAAAATATTCACGGCCTTGTGCAAAATCCGCGAGCGTTCAACTGCTGTCATGGCCGCCCAGATTTTTTGCCCCTTAATGGCACTTTCGACGGCCAGCTCAACATCTTGCTCCGTCGCGGACTGAAATTGAGCAATAATTTCGCTATTAGCGGGGTTGATTGCATCAAATATCGGATTATCAGGTTGGGAGCTATCAACATAAGCCCCATGAATATAAAGTTTCTGCAATCCAAAATGGGTCATAGATTCTCCTTAAGAGTCTATCCAATGGATATAAGCCAGAACTCAGGTCATAGCCGATGCCCCGAGTTTCTGCTCAATGTAATCAATGGTAATTTTAAATGCCCCTTCGATATCAAAGGGATTGCTGCTTAATGCACTTCTCAGCCAAATGCCGTCAATCAATGCGGCAAGACCTTGGGCCGCCAATCGGGCTTCTGTTTTGGGAAGTGCACGCCTGAATTCAACACAAATATTGGAATACAGACGGCGTTCGTTGACTTGCTGTAAGCGATATAGATTGGGCTGGTGGATACTGCTTGCCCAGAACGCCAACCAGGTTTTCATGGCTGCACTGCTGATTTGGCTGGGATCAAAATTCCCTTCAACAATGGCTTTTAGCCTCGCTGTGGGGCTATCGTCATCAAGCAATCGCAAACGATATGCGACGGCCACTCCCAACTGATGTAACAGAAAGCGCATGGTGGCTTCCAACAGCCCGTTTTTATCTTTGAAGTAGTGGCTAATAATGCCAGTGGAAACACCAGCCTTGCGGGCGATTTGTGCAATGCTCGCCTCTTGCATCCCAACCTCATTGATGACAGCTAACGTCGCATCAATGAGTTGTTGTTTCCTTATCGACTGCATTCCAACTTTTGGCATTATTTTACACTCAAAAAATCAATCATCCGGTAGGTATTAAACTTTTTTTTAATTGAATGTTCAATCAAAATTAAATATGTTTTATTACAATATATTCACAAATTGCAATCTGGAACAGGCAGTGTATTTTTATATTTTTGTTTAAATTCAAATAATTATATTATTTCTCTCTTTCGTTCTTACTACATTTAAAATTTCAGGAACTGCTTATGAACACACATGACAGTCCAAAAAACACTCAGAAGGATACATTGAACTCTGTCGTTTTTTTCATCTCAGCCGGACTGATTATCTTGTTTTCTTTCTTCACGATCCTCTTTACTGATGCAACGAGTGTCTGGATAAAAAACACGCTGAATTGGGTATCTAAAACCTTTGGTTGGTATTATTTGTTGGCAGCCACGCTTTACATTGTCTTCGTGATTTTTGTTGCCGTTTCCCGTTTTGGTTCCATCAAATTGGGGCCTGAACAATCCAAGCCGGAATTCAGCTTACTCAGTTGGGCATCCATGTTGTTTGCGGCCGGAATCGGCATAGATTTGATGTTTTTCTCGGTAGCTGAACCTGTTACACAGTATATGCAACCCCCTACGGGCCAAGGGGAAACAATTGAAGCAGCCCGTCAGGCGATGGTGTGGACGTTGTTTCACTATGGCCTGACGGGCTGGTCAATGTATGCCCTGATGGGGATTGCTTTGGGGTACTTTAGTTATCGTTATAACTTGCCCTTGACTATTCGTTCTGCCCTTTATCCTATTTTTGGTAATCGGATAAACGGCCCAATTGGCCATACCGTCGATATAGCGGCCGTAATCGGTACGATTTTTGGCATTGCCACTACGCTGGGCATCGGCGTGGTGCAATTGAATTACGGCCTAAAAGTATTGTTTGGCTTGCCGCAAGGCTTGAGTGTGCAGGGTGGTTTGATCCTGTTGTCTGTAGTGATGGCAATTGTTTCCGTGACTTCCGGAGTGAATAAAGGCATTCGCTTTTTATCAGAATTGAATGTGTTTCTGGCTTTGGGCTTAGTCTTATTTATGTTGTTTGTCGGCGATACAGAGTTTTTGCTCAATGGCTTGGTACAGAACGTTGGGGACTATATTAGTCGCTTCATGGGAATGACACTAAATAGCTATGCATTCGAGCGTCCGACGGAATGGATGAATAACTGGACGTTATTTTTCTGGGCGTGGTGGGTAGCCTGGTCGCCTTTTGTCGGTTTATTCCTCGCGCGTATCTCCCGTGGCAGAACTATTCGCCAGTTTGTGATGGGAACCTTAGTTATTCCATTCGTTTTCACTCTGATATGGTTATCGATTTTCGGTAACAGTGTGCTGTATGAAGTTATTCATGGTAACCGCCAACTGGCTGAAACCGTGCTGCAACATCCGGAACAAGGTTTTTATGGTTTATTGGCACTTTACCCGGCCTTTACGTTCAGTGCTTCTGTCGCCACGATCACAGGGCTATTGTTCTATGTGACATCCGCCGACTCAGGATCATTGGTTCTGGGAAACTTTACCTCCAATCTCAGTGACATCAACAATGATGCGCCTAACTGGTTGCGGGTATTTTGGTCTATCGCGATAGGTGTTTTGACGCTGGGCATATTGATGACCAACGGTATTTCTGCCTTGCAAAATACGACTGTAATAATGGGATTACCTTTTAGTTTTGTGATCTTCTTTGTCATGGCAGGCTTGTATAAATCCTTGCGGGTTGAAGATTTCCGCAAAGCCAGTTCGTTGCAAAATACCTCCCCAACGTTGGTGCATGATAATGGTTCATTAAATTGGAAACAGCGCTTAAGCCGCATGATGCATTTCCCCGGAACGAAAAATACACAGCGAATGCTGGATTCTATTTGCCGTCCAGCCATGCTGGAAGTTGCTAAGGAGCTGGTAGCAAAGGGAGCGAAAGTCCAATTTAATGTTTTACCGGCAGAGAAAGAAATTCGGTTGAATCCACTGGAATTGATTGTTGATTTGGGCGATGAACAGAATTTTGTCTATCAAATCTGGCCCCAGCGTTATTCAGCGCCCGGATTTACCTATCGAGCCAGATTGGGTAAATCCTATTATTTCCGATTAGAAACTTTTCTGATGGAAGGAACACAAGGCAATGATTTAATGGACTATACGAAAGAGCAGATTATCAGTGACATTCTTGATCACTACGAAAAGCACCTTAATTTTATTCACTTGAACAGGGAAGCTCCGGGGCAGACATTGATTTTCCCAAGTGGAGGATAAAACTCAAGCGATAAAAGGTCATCTGCATTATGCGGATGACCTTTTATCAAAGCAGGAAATCAATTATGTTACGTATTGATTTATATTATGAACGGTAAGCATCGGGATATATCTTTTCGTAATAGCCCTCTAATTGGGCTTCCGGCATTTTTGAGATCTCAACATATTTAGGGGAGAATAGAACGAAAAATGACATTAAGCCCATCAACGCTGAAAAGATAATTAACAGGACTCTAATATCATAACTTTCTATCAGGTAGGTTGCAGATAACATTCCCAATGGTATTGATACTATGCAAATGGCAAGGAATTTAGATTCCATTGTATTGCGATAAGGTTCCGGCGTTGCAAGGCATCGAATTGAAGTAGTATTAATATTATAAATAACCAACCCTACGCCACTGAGCAGCATATAACCACATAACTCAACCAATGAACCCGCTGTGGATATTCCTGTTATGCATGCTGCAATCGTGAAAGCGGAAATAAAAGCACTGTGTGCTTTACAGAAAATCTTGTTCATGGGTTTAATAACAATCGTGCTGCCAATCATCATGCCGATACCAAAAGTTGCTTCAGCAATCCCAACTTGTAAAGCACTTAGCTTAAATTCATTGATGATGATAAGTGGCGTGATATAAGTCACAAGTGGAACGACAGTAAAATTGAAAAAAGAAGAAACAATCACCAGACTGGCTTCTGTTGGGTTTTTCGTAATTATCCTGATATTTCCTACACTGCTTTTATGCTGTTGTGATGATTTTTCTTTTTGTTTGTTTTGCACACAATAAAAGCCGATTATGGATAAGATAGACATTGAAGAAATAAAAATCAAAGCTCCATTAATGTTTAAGTAATGGATCACTATGCCAGATATTGCGGGGCCAAGGATGATATTAACTGAGTTAACCATTCCTCTATATTTAAAAGAAGATTCTAGCTTGTTTTTATTGCTTATTTCCGGCAGGATACTTGTTCCTATTGGCTGAATGAGTATGGCTGAAATAGACGCGAAAATATAGATTATGCCTAATGGCATATATAGATTTTTATCTATGAAATTAGACAGGATGAAAAGCAATGCGATAGGGATTATACAAATTAGAACAATGTTCTTTTTATTGAACCTATCCCCAAGGTCGCTCATGAAAACAAGGAATAAGACTTGCAGGAACCATGATGAAAAAATAAACCATCCAAGTTGAAATTCCAGATTTAGTACTTCAATCATCCACCATGAGAACAACATTCCAAATGCTCGCGTGGAAGAAGTGAACAAAATATCAGAGAGTTGATATAAAAAAAATGAAATATTATTTTTCATTACTATCCTTATTTTTATTAAAAATGTATTTTTGATAAATAGCGGTAATAGTACATGCGAAATGCATGTATGTCACTTTTATGTATAAAGTCATACTTATTTATTATTTGTGTGTTATTTTTTGATATAGCATATCTTTCCTGCAAGTTGTTTAACCGATATTAATCGTTGAGTGATTGCTACAAAGAATGTGAATAAATTTGGTGTTGGTAAAAAAATTTATTAACATTATTGTTATCATTTTTTTGCAATATTATTTTTTAAATTGTTTCTAGCGGGCAGAGAAGCCAATGAATTGGGAGTAAACAAATCTAGCCAGAAAACGATCAACGTTCAAAGAGGACGAGCTGGGCAGAGAGGGTAATTATGGTCTTTGTTTAAGATAATGACTTCTTTGGATTATATATCAAATACTCAGCGCATACCGAGTATTTGATATTTTAGCATAACAATAAAAAATTATTTTTTTTGGCAATGATGTAATTTTAAAAATAGTTTGTGACTCTATTATTGTTTTAATTCTTATTCTTATTCTTATATTAAATGCTTCTTCAATTCTGATTTTTCTATTTTTCCCTCTTCGGTGACAGGAATCTGATCAACAAAGCTGATAGCTTTTGGAGTATATATTGAACCTAATCGCTCTTTAGCCCAAGCAATAATCTCTGCTTCAGTAATGTTAACATTTGGAACAGGGGAGATAATTGCTTTTACTAATTCACCCCATTTATTGTCAGGTACGCCAATCACTGCTGCCATCTGTATCTTAGGGTGTTGTAGTAATGTTGCTTCGATATGCTTAGCATAAATGTTAAATCCACCAGAAATGATAATGTCTTTTTTTCTTTCAACTAGGTACAAAAAACCTTGCTCATCTTTTGTAACGATATCTCCAGTGTATAACCAACCATCACGTAAAACTTCTTGAGTCTCTTTGGGTCTTTTCCAATAACCGAGTGTAATATGCGGGCCGCGTATTACCATTTCACCATGAAAATCGCTGACGCTTTCATTATTGATTAATTTAATATCTGTTAATGACGCTGCTCGACCTAACGAGGTGAGTCTTTTAAAATTATTGGTTTTCAATGCATGAAAATGCTCATGTTTATCTAATATTGTTAATTGATTTGGTGCTTCGGTAATCCCATAAACCTGAGTGAATATAGGCCCGAAAATATCTAATGCTTGTAATAATCTATCTTGTTGAAATGGTGATACTCCATAGATAATATTGGTTAATGAAAGTGATTCATTACTGCTATTTTCCAATTTATCTAATAGCGTATATAACATGGTTGGAACCATCATTGTAGATGTAATTTTATTTTTATTAATGGTGTATAACAGTTTGTCAGGATCAAACCCACTTAATAATACATTGGTTCCGCCTTTCATCCATACAGGGAGGATGAACATTCCACCTGCATGGGTAATTGGTGCAACATGAGCGAATCTTTCCTGCTCTCCAAGTCCAATGTCAATCATTTGTCCTGCAATGGAAGACAGATAACTCCCATGTGTATGCAATACGCCTTTTAAACGCCCGTCATCTCCCCCGACGTAAAAAATGCCATATAGATCCATTGGACTGACGTCAGGTATTCTCGCTTCTGAAGGTTGTTTATTTGCTAATTGAATAAAATCATTTACGTTTAAAGCAAATTCAGCATCAAAATTATGTAGGTATCCATCGTATATCACTGCCCGAGCAGCAGAATCTTGGATAATAAAGGAGTGGTCAATAAAGCTTCCTTTGGGAAATAAGGGAACAACAACTAAACCTGCCCATAGGGCACCAAAATAAATATTCAATAATTCTGGGCTATTGGGGAGCAATAGCGCGATTCTATCTCCTTTAACCATCCCTAGCTGCAACAATGCCTGCCCACTTTGACGAATACGAATTATTTGTTCTCGGTAGGTTATCTCATGATCATTAAATATAACCGCTATGTTTTGATCATAAGTCAAACTACATCGTTCTAGAATGGCTCCGGTACTGTAGGGAAATACTACTCTTTCATTATTATAAGATATTGGTTTTTCTTGGGACATAGCTTTCACCTTATCTAGAATTAAGTATTATATTGAATGTTCATATTTAACCCATCTCTAAGTTTGCAGGGGAGTATATGATTTCATTCATGTTTTTATATATGCTGCCTTTGTGCATATATACCACATGAAATTGACTGGAAAGCCCTTTATAACGTAGAGAGGAAGTGAATTTTTCACTCGCATAGTCAGGAACAAAAATAGAAATGTTGTCGGTTGGATTTAAATCAGCAGTTAATGAATCAAAGAGGTCTTGTGCATCATCTGGTGTCGTGGCTGCCAATGGACCAATTTTATAGCCTTGTGGCGCAGGGCGAATCACACCGTAACCAGTGATTTCTCCATTATCAAATTTGACATGCGATTTATGTCCGGCAGAAAATAACCAATTTTGCAGGAAACGTTTTCGTGATGTTGGGAAAAATATTGCATCGTAGTCAGTAATGATATCTAAATGATGTGGTTCAATGGGGAATATTTTATTCGTTTTATTCAGTGGGTTGATTTTTTTTCTTTTAACTCTCCCGGCATAGTGAATAATTTTATGGACGGAAACCAACCCAGATTTCATATAATTGGATGTCATTTCAGGCATGGCATTAGAACCAATTTCGCGGTTGCCTGCATGAACCCGAGCTATTTTGCAAATCGCTTTTCCATATCCTTTCCCTCGATACTCCGGGTGAACTAGATAACTTCCCCATATGGAGTACTTTTCAGAATGATTGATCAATGAAACTGCGGCAATAATCTTATTATCCAGCCAGCCTATGAATAATCCTTTTGGATCAATCTGATAGGCACAAGCAGCATCTTGATAACCGGCATTCCATCCCTCCCTATTTCCCCATTCTATTATTTTTCTCCAATCTTGGAGAGTGGCATTAGTGACGGTAAAATATTTCATCTTATTCATAATAATGAGTTTTTTATGAGTTAATTATTCATGACTATCCTTGATAGCTATTATTAGCGATAGGCCTTTTCTTTAAGGAAGTAACAGTCATATTTAGAAGTTCGACTTGATCTATTTTGGATGATGGTGTTCTAGGTAATTTATCTACAATTAAAAGATGTGAAGGTCTTTCATACGGTAACAGCTCTCTGCGGCATAGGTTGACCAATTCATCAATACTGGGCACCGGATATTTGGGCAATATTTCAATAACAGCGATGGGGATAGAACCGAGTCGAGTATCTGGAATGGCGATTACAGCAGCTTCTTTTACAGAAGGATGGGTTTCTAACAGATTTTTTATTTTTTCAGTTTGGATTTTAAAACCCCCACGTGTGATGATGTTATCCTTTCTTCCTAAAATCCATAGGAAACCATCAGAATCAATATTAGCGAGATCGTTAGTACGCACCCATTCATATTGATTAACAAGCCAATTGGGTTTGGTAAGAACTTCGAGATATCCTTTTTGACCCGCAGATAATTCAGCTCCTGATTCACCTGTAATTCTAATTTTAATGCCTGAATATGTTTTTCCCGCACTGCCTGCTTTTTTATTCCACCATTTTTCATGTAGAGCAGAATCCCAGCCGGCAATGGCTCCGGCGAATTCCGTGGCTCCATAGGTTGCTAATATTCTTATTCCGTACCGGAGAAAAAACTGTTCAATTAGCTTGGGCGAACAAGAGGTTGATCCAGTTGTAATAATTTTCAGTGAATGAAGTTTTTCTGGAGGGACATTAGAATTAAGCAGGTCATATAAAGCGGTCGGGACAAGAAATGTCGCCCGTATTTTATAACGCTCAACAGCCTCAATCCAAGGCATTAAGGCGAATTTCGACATAAGTACTATTTTCCGGCCTGTATATAATGCACTCAGGACGCCCCACAAGCCAGAAATATGAACCATTGGCATAGAGACCAATGACACTGACTCCATTAATAATGTTTTATCTTTAGGAACTTGTACACTGGCAGTTACAGCATTATCTAATTGTTGATAGGTGAGTTTTACCTGTTTTGGTGTGCCTGTGGTTCCGGAAGTTGGCATTTCGATAGCTATATTTTGATCATTAATTTTATTTGTTCTATTACTATTATTATTACTGATTAAAAATGTTTCTCCACTCTGGCTTAATTTAAATATCATTCTATTTTTAATTATCTCTTCAAGTAATTTTTTATCTGCCAGTAGTGCAGTGCCTGCGATGATAATTTTTATATCTAGGCGTGTAATATTTTCTATAAGGCGGGATGTTGGTTGTAATGGATTGAGAACAACAATTGGCATATTTTTTGTTAACAATTTCAAGGTGGTTGCAATATGCTCTGGACGATTTTCTAAAATTAAGCCAATTCGTTCTGAAGATTTAATCCCGGCTTCTATCAATGCGTTTTCCAGCATATTTGTACAGGAACGTACTTTAGCCCATGTCCACCAGTCTCCTTCATATTCAATAGCATCATAATTGTCAGGTGTTCCATTGAGTAGTTGTTTGAAGTATTCAATTATTTTCATCATTGACTCCCCCAAAAAATTAATATTTATAAAATATTATTCTTTAAAAACAGTGTAATAATTAGTTTTTAAGTTGAATGTGCTTCCTTGCCATAATTTTAATGTTAATTAATGTAAATGCATTCCCCGTGAAACATTCAATTGATTATTTGAATAATAATGTTGTAATTTATCTTTAGTCAATTGGTCTATGGCTATTTATTACATAATTTCAACAAAACACTTAGGAGTTCACCTATGTCTGTTTCAAATGCAGTGCAATCAAAAATACCTATTTCGGTATATTTGCTGGGCTTAAGCCTTTTCGCCATGGGGAGTTCGGAATTTTTGATTGCAGGGGTGTTGCCAAAGATTGCTGTTGATTTGCAGGTGTCTTTGCCTTCTGCGGGCATGTTGATTTCTGCATTTGCGGTGGGAGTGTTGTTCGGTGCTCCGCCATTGGCTATTGCAACATTGCGTTGGCCGCGGCGATCAACTCTGCTGATAAGCCAAGCGCTGTTCGTTATAGCCACTGCGATCGGCATGCTTTCTCCCGGCTATTGGCCGTTGGTAATTGCGCGTGTGGTGAGTGGTGTGGCTTATGCCGGATTCTGGGCCGTGGCGGCGACTACGGCAGTCAGTTTAGTGGCACAGGATCGCACCGCAAGAGCTTTGGCCGTTGTTGTCAGTGGGCTGAGTCTGGCAATGGTGGTTGGTGGGCCGCTAGGAACGGTCATCAGTGATATGGCAGGGTGGCGGGCAGGTTTCTGGGCCGTGGCGGCAGCCACAACGGTAGCTGCAGTGGCATTATGGTTTATGCTGCCTGAAATGCAGCAGAATCATGAAAATGTGTCTGTACTGGACGCTGAATTGAAGGTGATGAAGCAACCGAAACTGTGGGTTGCTTATATGACGACACTACTAACAACAGCCGCTTATATGGCGACATTTGGTTATTTGGGCGCATTGTTGATTGATGTCAGCAAATTGGCTGTAAATTGGGTTCCGGCCGTTTTGGCTCTTTTCGGGATCGGGGCTTTTATCGGCTTGAGCATAGGCGGGCGTACCGCAGATAAATACCCGTTCAAAACGCTATCCATTGGCATTATCGGCATGATTATTATTTCTATTGCTTTGGCTTTTTGGGCTGAACATACGATCGCAACAATTTGTCTGGTGTTTTTGCTTGGGGTGTTTGGCTTTGTTGTGAACCCAGCGGTTATGAACCGGGTTTATACCATCGCAGCAAATGCGCCGACTCTGGCGGGGGCAACCAATGTTTCCGCATTTCAACTGGGGATTACACTGGCACCTCTATTGGGCGGGTTTGCGATAGGGGCTGGGTACGGCTTACCTTCCATCGGCTGGGTTGGTGCTTTGCTTGGTATGCTTGCGTTAGTGCCAGTTTGGGTGGATGCACGTTTGCATTCAAAGAAACCAGTAAATTGAAAATTTTCTGAAAAAATTATCTAGAGTTTCATAATCTCCTTCTGTATATTTATACAGTATTCTGATCCGGGGGAGATGAAATGCGCAAAATTATTCATATCGATATGGATTGTTTTTTTGCTGCCATTGAAATGCGGGATAATCCATCACTGCGCAATATCCCTATTGCTGTGGGAGGAAGCGCAGATCGGCGAGGGGTGATAAGTACGGCAAATTATCTCGCCCGCCGTTTTGGAGTACATAGTGCAATGTCCACAGCCATGGCATTGAAACTTTGTCCGCAATTGAAAGTAGTCCAAGGTCGAATGTCACTTTATAAAGAAGTGTCCCAACATATCCGCCGTATTTTTTCCCGTTACACCGATTTGATCGAGCCTCTTTCATTAGATGAAGCTTATTTGGATGTAACGGATTGCCGGCATTGCCACGGCTCTGCCACATTAATTGCTCAGGAAATTCGTCAGATTATTTTTGATGAATTGCAACTGACTGCCTCTGCGGGTGTTGCCCCTGTCAGGTTTCTGGCCAAAATAGCGTCTGACATCAATAAACCGAATGGTCAATGTGTGATTGCTCCAGAAAGTGTGGATGCTTTTGTGAAAACCCTTCCGTTGCGTAAAATTCCCGGTGTTGGGAAAGTCACGGCCAAGCGCCTGTCAGATATGGGGCTGGAAACCTGCTCTGATGTTCAACATTACGATAAACTGACATTGATAAAGAGTTTGGGCAAATTTGGTCTTTCGCTTTGGGAACGTTGCCACGGCATTGATGAACGGCAAATCATACCAGAGCGATTGCGCAAATCAGTCGGGGTGGAAAAAACATTGGTGCAGGATATTTATGAATGGTGCGATTGCGTAGAGCTGATTGAAAAACTTTACCCTGAGCTGGAAAACAGGCTAGCAAAAGTAAAACCTGATCTCCGTATTGCCCGTCAGGGCATCAAACTCAAGTTTGACGATTTTCAATTAACAACACAGGAACATGTTCATCCCTTGCTGGATAAATCTGATCTGCTTCAGGTTGCAAAACAAGCTTGGGAAACTCGCAGGGAAGGGCGAGGGGTTAGATTGGTCGGTTTGCATGTCACTTTACAAAGCCCACAATTGGAACGCCAGCTTGTATTGGAGTGGTAAATTCAAGGGAATAGTCAAGAAGACATAGTAAATAAGGAGTAGTAAACAAGGAGCAGTAAATTGAAGGAGAGGGCATGGGTTCTCCCCCACGCGGAATGGCAGGGGAGAGGCGCTGTTGCCGGATGTTATTCTTTAACCGGGATAGCTTTCAAAATAGCGGTGAGCAGTTGCCAGTATTGACCGACACTCTTGATGTGAACCCTTTCATCCGGTGAGTGCGCTCCACGAATGGTTGGGCCAATGGAAACCATGTCCATATCAGGGTAAGGCTTTTTGAACAATCCACATTCCAGACCTGCGTGGATGACCATGATATTTGGGGTTTTATCGAAAAGTTGGTGATACGTTTCTCTGACTAAATGCATAACTGGAGAGTTAGCATCAGGTTGCCAGCCCGGGTAACTGCCACTCGCAACGGCTTCGGCACCAGACAGTTTTGCCAGTGAGTGCAACATGTCGACTACATAAATCTTGCCGCTTTCGATCAATGAACGAATCAAGCAAATAACGTCAACTTTTTCTTCATCCATTGTCACAACGCCAACGTTCAGTGAAGTTTCCACAACACCTTTGGCAACATCACTCATGCGAATAACACCGTTGGGCATGGCATTGAGCATGGACAAGAAACGAGCCTGACATTCTTGTGTTAAAGCGGGTGATGAAGTTTCGATTTCATCCAATAGAAGAGTCAGATTAGCTTCAACGACAGCAAATTCATTCTTCAAGGTCTCCAGATAATCCTCTTTCAACTGGTGCAATTTTTCCAGTTGATCAGCAGGAACAGCAATGATGCTGTAACCTTCGCGAGGAATTGCATTGCGCAGGGTTCCGCCTTGCAGATGGATCAATTTCAGATTCAGTTCATCAGCATGTGCTGCCAAGAAGCGAGCCAGTAATTTGTTCGCATTGCCCAATCCCAAATGGATGTCACCACCGGAATGGCCTCCTTTCAATCCCTTCATGGTCAGTTTCAGGGTCTTGTAGCCAACAGGCAAAGCTTCACGGGAAAGCGGCAATGTTGTGACAAAATCAATGCCACCAGCGCAACCCATGTAAATTTCACCTTCTTCTTCTGAATCGGTATTGATCAAAATATCGGCCTGCAACCAACCGGATTTCAAACCAAATGCACCATCCATGCCTGCTTCTTCGGTCATGGTCAATAAGACTTCCAATGGACCATGCTTGACTGACTCATCTTCCAGAACAGCCAAAGCGGAAGCCATGCCGACACCATTGTCAGAACCCAAAGTTGTGCCATCAGCTGTGACCCAATCACCATCAATGTAAGGTCGGATTGGATCTTTGGTGAAATCATGCTGGGTATCATTGTTTTTTTGCGGAACCATATCAAGATGCGCCTGAAGCACGACTGCCTTGCGGTTTTCCATTCCCTTTGAGGCGGGTTTTCTGATCAAGATATTGCCGACTTCATCTCGTTCTACATGAAACTCTTTGTGTTTGGCCCATTCAATAATGTGAGATGCTAATTCTTCTTCGTGATAGGACGGATGGGGAATGGAACAAATCTTGGCAAAAATATCCCATAGAGGTTGAGGGGATAATGTTGATAATTCAGACACAGCGAATCTCCTATAACGACATCTGTTGAGATAAAAAGGGTATTTTTTGACACATTGGGAATTTTTTGTCATTTACCGTTATCCCAATGTTCACATTAGGTCTGAGAATATCATTTTATTGCCTTAATGCGCAGCCAGAATGAGTACTTACCTTGTTTTTACTGGTTTTTGCTTGCTCAAATCACTATAATCTCGCGCAACTTTTTTCCGCAAAATACGCTTTTCTGAAATATTCTTAATTTCCAGGATCAAATTTTATGAGTGAAAAATATGTTGTAACGTGGGATATGTTGCAAATACATGCCCGTAAATTAGCCCAACGTTTACTTCCCGCAGATCAGTGGAAAGGCATTATTGCTGTCAGCCGCGGTGGTCTTGTGCCGGGAGCATTGCTTGCTCGTGAATTAGGTATCCGCCATGTCGATACCGTATGTATTTCCAGCTATGATCACGATAACCAGCGTGAATTGACGGTATTGAAAAAAGCGGAAGGTGACGGTGAAGGCTTTATTGTCGTCGATGATCTGGTTGATACCGGTGGTACCGCGAAAGCGATCCGGGATATGTATCCCAAAGCTCATTTTGTAACGATTTTCGCAAAACCAGCAGGTCGTTCACTTGTTGATGATTATGTTGTTGATATTCCGCAAAATACATGGATTGAGCAACCATGGGATATGGGCGTAATGTTTGTTCCACCTATTTGTGAGAAGCCGTAAGATTTTTCTTTTGTCATGACTAAACAAAACCTTTCAGAATCGTTGTTTAAGCCGAAGTTTAAACATCGGGAAACCTCTACGTTGGTAAAATACACTTGCTCAGACTCTATCACTGTCAGTGATAGTGAGCTTGGAGAGAAGCACCGCGAGAATTGGTATCGAAAGATCAATTGGCTCGCTTGGATCTGGAGGGGAGTCGATCCGCTGGAAATCCAAGATGTTCTCAGCCGGATTGCCGTGACAGATGCTGAACGAAGTATCGATCATTTGTTGGATACCGTGGTCGGCTATCGTAGAGGAAACTGGACATTTGAATGGTCACAGCGCGCAATGCACTGGCAGCAGGAAGCATTGCGTGCACAAGAAAGTGCAGAGGCCGGAGCTCATTGGGTAAAGGCTTCTGCATTGTATAGCATTGCCGCTTATCCGCATTTGCGTGGTGATGAGTTGGCCGATCAGGCAATCGCGTTGGCGAATAAGGCTTATGAGAATGCTGCCCGCTTTTCTGACTATGAATTGAAAAAGCTGGATTTTCAGCTGGAAGGAGGCAAGCCTGTTACCGGTTTATTGCATCTTCCTGCTGATTCACAAGGACCTTGCCCGACGATATTGGTGTGTACCAACCTTGATAACGTACAGAGCGATTGCTTGCAGTTGTTTCGTGAGCATTTTTCGCCTCTTGGTTTCGCCATGCTAACGCTGGATATACCTTCTGTTGGCTATTCTGGCAAATTCACTTTGACGCAAGATACTTGCGCACTTCATCAACAAGTTTTGCAGCAATTGGATAATGTGCCGTGGATTGACCATACTCGTATAGGTGTATTTGGTTTTCGTTTTGGGGCAAATATAGCGGTTCGCCTTGCCTATCTAGAACCAAAACTTATTAAAGGGGTAGCGGTGCTTGGGCCGGTTGTTCATGAATTACTGCATGATAAGAAATTACAGCAGAAAATCCCGCCAATGTATTTTGATGTATTGGCTAGCCGATTGGGTATCGGTTTTGTGGATAAAGAAAGGCTGCATTCCGAACTGAGCTGTTATTCTTTGAAAAACCAAGGTTTGTTAGGGCGCCGCTGCACTGTGCCTATGCTTTCGGTGTATTGGGAAGATGATATTTTTAGCCCGAGAAAAGACTCAAGATTAATTGCAATGTCATCAATGGATGGCTCATTGCGAGCTATCCCGGCTAAATCGGTTTATAGTGGATTCAAGCAGTCTTTACACGAAATAAGTGTATGGTTAGAAGATAAAGTTCTATAAAACAAAATTTATTACTTGATATTTTTTAATCATTTGATACAAAGGTGTTCTGTATATAAGGAGACCTTTGTATGACTTTACCCGCAAGTTATTCTAAAAATAAGTTGTTAAAGCGTTTTTCTGCATTAGGGCCGTATGTACGTGAATTAAAATGCCAAAGCGATTATTTTTTCTTTGATTGCTTGGCTGTTTGTGTCAGTGCAAAAGTGGCACCAGAAAAACGAGAATTTTGGGGATGGTGGTTAGAGTTAGAGGCGCAAGAGCAAGGCTTTGTCTATAAATATCAGATAGGTTTATTTGATAAAAATGGTGATTGGCACGCCATGAGTATCAAAAAGAAAACTGATCTTGCACATCTTGAATCAATCTTGCAGGCATTTCACAAACGTCTGGCCGATTCTTTTGATACGCTTAAATTACAGTTGGTTCCATCGCAAAATACCACCCCTCTTCAAACCCAACTTGTAGTATAAGCTGGGTTTAAACACGCTTTTTTTAAATTTTGCGTTATGTCAGTTGGCATAACGCTTCTCTCCTGTTAAAACTAACGTTGGTTTTTAGCCAGCGTTTTTCCTGAATTGATATTTGTTTGAATATGCAATTTCCTTAAACGTATTGTTTCTTCAAGTTGTTTTTTACTTATTGTTTTTTCAATTAACTGTAATGGCAGAAATATGATGAATGGCAGCCAAACATTGGTTGTGAAATTGGGGACGAGCGTATTGACAGGTGGCTCTCGTCGTTTGAATCGGGCCCATATTGTGGAATTGGTTCGCCAGTGCGCTAAACAACATGAAAAAGGCCACCGCATTATTATTGTGACCTCCGGGGCAATTGCCGCCGGACGCGAGCATTTAGGCTACCCGGATCTTCCCGCAACAATCGCGTCAAAACAGTTACTGGCTGCGGTAGGGCAAAGCCGGTTGATTCAGCTGTGGGAGCAGCTTTTTTCTATTTACGGTATCCATGTCGGTCAGATGTTGCTCACTCGCGCAGATCTGGAAGATCGCGAACGTTTCCTTAATGCGAGGGATACGCTTCAGGCGTTGCTGGATAATCACATCGTTCCCATCATTAATGAAAATGATGCTGTCGCGACAGCAGAGATAAAAGTGGGTGACAATGATAATCTTTCAGCATTGGCCGCTATTTTAGGTAGTGCAGATAAGCTCTTGCTCCTGACAGATATCGAAGGGCTTTATACTGCCGATCCCCGCAATAACCCTGACGCCGAATTGATCTCTGAAGTTCATGACATCAGCGATGATCTGAAAATGATGGCCGGGGACAGTGTTTCTGGTTTAGGCACAGGAGGAATGGCCACAAAACTTCAGGCTGCCGGAGTGGCAGGGCGTGCCGGAATTGATGTCGTTATTGCCGCAGGTAACAAAGCGGACGTGATAGCCGATGTCATTGAAGGAAAACCAGTCGGAACACGTTTCCACGGCCTGACGAGTCCAATGGAAAATCGCAAGCGCTGGATTTTTGGTGCGCCTCCTGCCGGGGAAATCATCGTCGATCATGGAGCAGAAACAGCCATTCTGGAAAAAGGCAGCTCTCTGCTGCCAAAAGGGATTAAAAACGTTAAAGGCAACTTCTCCCGCGGTGAAGTTATTTGTATCCGTAGCTTATCTGGCAAGGATTTAGCTCATGGTGTTTGCCGTTATAATAGCGATGCTTTACGTATGATAGCTGGCCACCATTCACAGCAAATCAGCCTGATATTAGGTTATGAATATGGCGCAGTTGCGGTTCACCGTGACGATTTGATCGTAAGTTAATTAGTTGATCGTAATTGATCATGAGTTAAGGATTCCACCATGCTAGAGCAGATTGGAAAAGCCGCCAAAGCAGCTTCATGGCAGTTGGCACAATTGAGCACCAGTCAAAAAAATCAGGCGTTGAATCACATTGCTGATTTGCTGGAAGCAGAAACTGAAATGATCCTTGCTGCCAACCAGCAAGATATGGAACAGGCTCGCGGGCAGGGCATGAGCGAAGCGCTGCTCGACCGCTTGTTACTGACACCGGAACGCTTGAATGCCATCGCCAATGATGTGCGCCAGGTATGCCGTTTAGCAGATCCTGTTGGGCAGGTTATGGACGGGCAAACGTTGGATAATGGGTTGCAATTGAGCCGCCGTCGGGTTCCTCTGGGGGTGATTGGCGTGATTTATGAAGCCCGCCCCAATGTCACTATCGATGTGGCGTCACTGTGTCTGAAAACTGGCAATGCTGTGATACTACGCGGTGGTAAAGAAACCCATCATACCAATCAGGCAATGGTTAAAGTTATTCAGCAAGCACTGGAACAAAGCGGATTGCCTGCTGCGGCGGTTCAGGCAATCAATAAACCCGATCGCGAGCTGGTAGCTGAATTGCTGAAAATGGATCGTTATGTCGATATGTTAATTCCTCGGGGTGGTGCCGGATTGCATAAACTATGCCGTGAACAGTCGACTATTCCCGTAATTACTGGCGGTATTGGTGTTTGTCATACATTTGTAGATGAAAGCATCAATATAGAAAAAGCATTGGAAATTATCACCAACGCTAAAGTTCAGCGACCAAGTGCCTGTAACTCTCTGGAAACCTTATTGGTACATGAAAAAATCGCGGGTGATTTTTTGCCGCTGTTAAGTACCAAAATGAACGAGCAGGGAGTGACACTGCACGCAAGCGCATCAGCAATGCCGCTGCTAAAAGATGGCCCGGCAGCGGTTGTTGAAGTGACAGAAGAAGATTACTCTGATGAGTGGTTATCGCTGGATATGAATGTCGAGATTGTCAGCGATATCGATCAGGCCATTTCCCACATACGTACCTATGGTACGGCTCACTCTGACGCTATTTTGACGGAATCTTTGCAACAGGCTGACCATTTTGTTCGTCATGTAGATTCAGCCGCAGTCTATGTGAATGCAAGTACGCGCTTTACTGATGGAGGTCAGTTCGGTTTGGGGGCAGAGGTTGCTGTCAGCACCCAGAAATTGCATTCCAGAGGACCGATGGGGCTGGATGCGCTGACGACGTATAAATGGATTGGTTATGGTGATTATTTACCCCGCCGATAATGATATTCTGTTTTAATTAGAATTTATTTAACGACAAAAAGTCACACTTAGTTTTAAGTGTGACTTTTTGTTCAATGAAAAATACTTTTTTACACCAGTGTAAATATTTAGTTACTATACTTTGTGTTTTAGGTTTAACTTAATTACTCTTCAGGAAAACAACGAAATGAAACAGACTCTATTCATCGTAGGCGCGCGCGGTGCAGGGAAGACGACAATAGGTAAGTTGTTGGCTGAAGCATTGTCGTACAAGTTTATTGACACTGATGAAAGTGTTCAAGCTACTAGCAAAATGACTATTGCCGATCTTGTTGAACAACATGGTTGGAAATATTTCAGGAAGTTAGAAAGTCAAATATTGAAAATGGTGAGCCAAAGCAAGCATATCGTTTCAACCGGTGGGGGAATGGTCTTGTCGTCAGAAAACCGCGATTATATGCGACAGCATGGGGTCGTGATTTACTTGCAAGCGCCAGCCAACATTCTCATCAATAGATTATCCCTCACACCGGAAAACTCACAGCGCCCTAGCCTGACAGGGAAATCCATCCTCGAAGAGATTGAAGAAGTATTGGCTGAAAGGGAACCTCTGTACTGCGAGTGTGCAGATTTCATTGTTGATGCCAGTTTAGCGACAGAAGATATTGTCAATGACATTAAATCCTATATTTTAAACCAGAAAAATAAGATAATTTGATATATTAATGTATTTTTAGTTTATTTTTTATATGGAGGGGAAATCTTATATATCAGTCAGCCTATACAATTTATAGTATAACCCTATTTACTTACTTTAATTTTTTTTAATTATATTTGAGATATGGATATGCTCTTGAATTTGATTCGGTTACTGATTCGTATACTTTTTAGGGTTACAGTTGAAGGTGATGTTAAGCAGTTCGAACATCCCAAATGCATTATTACACCCAATCATATTTCTTTTTTGGACGGCCTTTTAATCGGGCTGTTTCTGCCAGTCAAGCCAGTCTTCGCTATCTATTCTAATATTGCTACCCGCAATTTCATGAAATTTGTTAAGGCGTATGCGGATGTCGTGCCTCTGGATCCCACCAACCCAATGGCGGTAAGGACATTGGTTAAAGAGGTGGATAAAGGGCGTCCGATTGTTATTTTCCCGGAAGGGAGAATCACCGTAACTGGCTCTCTGATGAAAATTTATGATGGCGCAGCCTTTATCGCTGCTAAATCAGGGGCGAAGGTTGTCCCAATCCGTATTGATGGCGCGGAACAATCCATTTTTGGTCGATTAAAAGGGATTATGAAATTACATTGGTTCCCGAAAATCACCATTAAGATTTTACCTGCCGTTGATCTGCCGATGCCGGAGGCAGCCGATTCAACGGAACGCCGTCGTTTAGCGGGAGAGCATCTCCATGCCATCATGATGAATGTGAGAATGCAAACGCGACCAAAAGAAACACTGTTCAGTGCTTACTTAACCTCTCAAAAACGTTTTGGTCGCTTCAAACCTTGTATCGAAGATGTGAACTTTCAGGAAGATAGTTATCACACATTGCTGAAAAAAATATTGGGTATTAGCCGGATATTCGAACGCTTTACAACAGAAGGTGAGCGGGTAGGTTTATTGTTGCCGAATGCAACGGTAATGGCTGTCGCCATATATGGTGCTTCTGTGAAAGGGCGGGTGCCAGCTCTGCTGAACTATACGGCCGGAAGCAGCGGAATTAAAAATGCCATGCAAGCAGCAACCATCAAAACTATTGTGACATCGCGTCAATTTCTGGAAAAAGGGCAGTTAACGGATTTGCCAGAACAGGTAGCAGAAGCCAATTGGATATATCTCGAAGATTTAAAAGATACGATTACTTGGGAAGATAAATGTTGGGTTTTGTGGCACCTGATTTTTCCTTCCAAAGCTATTATGTCGTCGCAAAAACCTGATGATGACGCATTGATCCTATTTACGTCAGGCTCCGAAGGCGCGCCCAAGGGCGTAGTGCACAGCCATGCCAGTTTAATTGCAAATGTCGAGCAGATAAAAACGATTGCTGATTTTACTCCACAAGATCGCTTTATGTCTTCCTTGCCGCTGTTCCATGCCTTTGGGCTGACAGTCGGTTTATTGACTCCAATAATGACCGGCAGCCGTGTATTTCTCTACCCAAGTCCACTGCATTATCGTGTTGTACCTGAGCTGGTTTATGACTGCAATTGTACGGTGTTATTCGGTACTTCGACTTTCTTGGGAAATTATGCCCGTTTTGCGCATCCGTATGATTTTGCCCGTTTGCGTTATGTTGTAGCTGGTGCAGAAAAATTATCAGAGAGCACCAAGAATATTTGGCAGGATAAATTCGGTATCCGCATTCTGGAAGGCTATGGTGTAACGGAATGTGCGCCTGTTGTAGCAATTAACGTCCCTATGGCAGCAAAAGTGGGAACTGTTGGGCGGATATTACCCGGAATGGAAGCGCGTTTATTGCCAGTGCAAGGTATTGAAAAAGGCGGACGTCTACAATTGCGTGGGCCTAATATCATGAAAGGTTATCTGCGTGTTGAAGCCCCTGAACGCCTGGAACCGCCATCAGCAGAGGATGCGGAAGGGAATAACCAGATAGGTTGGTATGACACCGGAGATATTGTTTACATTGATGAAGAAGGTTTTTGTACGATCAAAGGGCGTGTAAAGCGTTTTGCTAAACTTGCGGGAGAAATGGTTTCCCTTGAAGCGGTAGAGCACATGGCTGCACATGTATCTACTGATGCACAACATGCCGCAACAGCCAAGAGTGATCATAAAAAAGGGGAAGCACTGGTACTGTTCACAACCGATGCCAATTTACAGCGAAATTCAATGCTGGGGATCGCGCGTGAATTGGGCATGCCGGAGCTGGCGGTTCCGCGTGATATCCGTTATATAAAACAACTGCCTTTGCTGGGCAGCGGGAAACCGGATTTTGTCACTTTAAGAAGAATGGCTGAACAGGGGTAAGGAAATGGAAGGTTCTGTGGAGAATAATTCCCTGCTCAATAAGGGAATGAAGGCCGTATTATTATCGCAATTTCTTTCTGCATTTGCTGACAATGCACTCTTATTTACCATCTTGGCTCAATTGAAGGCGGAGGCTTACCCTGAATGGAGTTTGCCGGCCTTGCAAATGGTCTTTGTACTGGCCTACATTGTATTTGCTCCCTTTGTGGGGCAAATTGCTGATCGGTTTTCCAAAGGGCGTGTCATGCTCTTTTCCAATAGTATCAAGCTGATTGGCGCCATGAGTATTTGCATTGATGTAAACCCGTTTGTCGGTTATACCTTGGTCGGAATTGGCGCCGCCGTTTATTCTCCTGCCAAATACGGTATCTTGGGAGAACTGACAGACGAGCGGAGTTTGGTAAAAGCTAATGGCATCATGGAAGCATCAACCATTGCCGCCATTTTAGTGGGTTCAGTCGCCGGTGGTTTTATTTCTGACTTTAGCCTGATACTGGCATTGGGGCTTTGTGCTTTGCTATATGGCGGGGCAGTTGTAGCCAACTTTTATATCCCTCGTTTGCCAGCAGCGCGTCAGGATAAAGGTTGGGTTCTCAAAAAAATGCTGGTGGATTTTATAGCGGTTTGCACCTCACTCTGGCGCAATCAAGAGACGCGATTCTCACTGGTTGGCACCAGCCTGTTTTGGGGAGCGGGAGTGACACTGCGTTTGTTGCTGATTTCATGGGTTCCGCTGGTGCTGGGAATTGAGGGGAATACAACGCCTACATTGATGTCTGCTGTCGTTTCTATTGGTATCATTGCCGGAGCTGGGCTGGCTGCACGCTTTATCACATTGACGACAGTCCGGCGTTGTATGCCCGCTGGTGTTTTGATTGGCATAATGGTCGTTCTGCTGGTTACTCAACAATCAATCTGGCTTTCTTACTTGATATTAATTTTCCTTGGCGCATTTGGCGGGCTTTTCATTGTTCCACTCAATGCGTTATTGCAGGAACATGGCAAGAATAGCATGGGGGCAGGTAAAGCTGTTGCTGTGCAAAATTTCGGTGAAAATAGCGCCATGTTGATTATGCTGGGACTGTATTTGATCGCCATAATGTTGAAAATATCAGTTGTTGCGGTTGGCATTGGTTTTGGTATCTCACTTTCACTGGCCATCGGGGGATTGTGGATTTGGGATATGCTTCGGAAAAATTAATTTAATATCGAATTGAAGGCTTGTTATGGATGAAAAAATCCTGAATCAGCTTAGTATTGAACTGGGAAAAAGATTAAAGCAGAAGAAACTCTCCGTGACCTGTGCTGAATCTTGCACGGGAGGCTGGATTGCTAAAGTAATTACAGATGTTGCGGGAAGTTCAGCTTATTTTAATCGCGGTTTTGTGACATACAGTAATGATGCCAAACATGAAATGCTGGGAGTATCACTGGAATCACTGCAACAGTTCGGCGCGGTAAGTGAACAAATAGTCAAAGAAATGGCAGAAGGGGCACTAAAAATCGCCAAAGCGGATTTTTCTGTTTCTGTCAGTGGTATCGCCGGTCCGGATGGTGGGAGCGAAGAAAAACCAACGGGTACTGTATGGGTTGGATTTGCCTTTTATATTGAGGGCAGTATACAGACCGTAACATACCGCCAGCATTTTATGGGAGATCGTAATGCCGTACGTTTGCAGGCGGTCATTTTTTCTTTAAAAACATTGTTGGACAAAATCATAAAAAATTAACTTGATGCTGTATGATTATACAGTATAATCATACGGCACTTTGGTATCAGAAACAGTTTATCAGCAGTGGGGCAGCCCCTTCATTGCTTGCGAAGGAGTAAACATGGCTAACGATGAAAACAAACAAAAAGCACTAGCAGCAGCGCTCGGTCAAATTGAAAAACAATTTGGTAAAGGTTCCATCATGCGTTTGGGTGAAAACCGCTCGATGGATGTTGAAACCATCTCTACTGGCTCTTTGTCACTGGACATTGCATTAGGCGCAGGCGGTTTGCCGATGGGGCGTATCGTTGAAATATACGGGCCTGAATCTTCCGGTAAAACAACGCTGACATTACAAGTTATTGCCGCTGCCCAACGTGAAGGCAGAACATGTGCTTTTATTGATGCCGAACATGCCCTTGACCCGGTTTATGCTAAAAAGCTGGGTGTAGATATTGATAATCTGTTGTGCTCTCAGCCTGATACAGGCGAACAAGCGTTGGAAATCTGTGATGCATTATCACGTTCTGGCGCGGTTGACGTCATTATTGTTGACTCCGTTGCTGCATTGACACCGAAAGCAGAAATTGAAGGTGAAATCGGCGATTCTCACATGGGGTTGGCAGCACGTATGATGAGTCAGGCCATGCGTAAGCTGGCAGGTAACTTGAAAAACTCAAATACTTTGCTGATCTTCATCAACCAGATCCGTATGAAAATTGGGGTAATGTTTGGTAACCCAGAAACAACGACTGGTGGTAATGCTCTGAAGTTTTATGCTTCTGTCCGTTTAGATATCCGCCGTACTGGCTCGGTGAAAAATGGCGATGAAGTTGTTGGTAGTGAAACACGAGTGAAGGTTGTCAAAAATAAAGTTGCTGCACCATTTAAACAAGCTGAATTCCAGATTCTTTATGGCGAAGGCATTAACACTTTCGGTGAATTGATCGACTTGGGTGTTAAACATAAATTGGTGGAAAAAGCGGGCGCATGGTATAGCTACAATGGCGATAAAATTGGTCAAGGCAAAGCCAACGCAACTATCTATCTGAAAGAGCACCCAGAAGCTGCTGCCGAGTTGGATAAGAAACTGCGTGAGCTGTTGTTAAACAGCACCGGAGATTTCAGCGCTGCCGCAGATTATGAATCAGATTACGAAAATAATGCTGAAGAAGTGAATAACGAAGAGTTCTAATTACTTTTCATACTCACTGTTGCTTGTGTTGTAATTCTCTCTGTAATTTGCAGAGGCAATTTTTTAAGAACCACATCCAAAATGGGTGTGGTTTTTTGTTTTTATGGATAAATACAGCCAATGAATTTCAGAATGGGCTAACAAAATTGCCACTTGGAAGACGAAAGGGATAAACATTATTGAAATGGGCGTATCGAAACTGGCTTAACAAACGGGCTTTAAGAAAATTCCCAGACGAATTACAATGCTGAAAAGCGAATGGATTTATATGGGATTTTACTTCTTACGGAAGACACTCTATCTTAACCCTACTTTAATTTATTCGTGAGTTGAAATGGCAATGTGATATACCATTTCAATTATTCACAAATCTGTTTTTCAGCTTGATTTCGGGACAATTATGAGCAAAAGCACCGCTGAGATCCGTCAAGCGTTTCTTGACTTTTTTCATACTAAAGGGCACCAAATAGTACCAAGCAGTTCATTGGTGCCAACCAATGATCCAACATTGTTGTTCACCAATGCGGGAATGAACCAATTCAAAGATGTCTTTTTGGGTTTGGATAAAAGGCCTTATTCTAGAGCAACAACGGCTCAGCGCTGTGTTCGTGCGGGCGGTAAGCATAACGATTTAGAAAATGTGGGCTACACCGCACGTCACCACACTTTCTTCGAGATGTTGGGTAATTTTAGTTTTGGCGATTACTTCAAGCAAGATGCGATCAAATATGCATGGGAGTTATTGACCAGCAAAGAATGGTTTAATCTGCCAGAAGAAAAATTGTGGGTGACTGTCTATAAGACAGATGATGAAGCCTATGATATTTGGCTCAAAGAAGTTGGTGTTCCAGCAGAAAGAATTATTCGCATAGGCGATAAAGGTGATAAGCCTTTTAATTCTGATAATTTCTGGCAAATGGGTGAAACCGGTCCTTGTGGCCCTTGTACAGAAATTTTCTACGATCATGGCGACCACATTTGGGGTGGACCTCCAGGCAGCCCAGAAGAAGATGGCGATAGATATATTGAAATTTGGAACATTGTTTTCATGCAATTCAATCGTCATGCAGATGGCACCATGGAGCCACTGCCAAAACCTTCCGTCGACACAGGCATGGGATTAGAGCGTATTTCTGCAGTATTGCAGCATGTTAATTCCAACTACGAGATCGATTTATTCCAGAATTTAATTGCTTCGGTCGCTCAGGTTACAGGTGCGTCAGATCTCACCAACAAATCTTTGCGGGTTGTGGCTGATCATATTCGTGCATGCGCATTCTTGATTTGTGATGGCGTTACTCCGTCCAATGAAAATAGGGGATATGTACTGCGCCGTATCATTCGTCGCGCGGTTCGCCATGGAAATATGTTAGGCGCGAAAGAGGCTTTCTTCTATAAACTAGTAGCTCCATTAATTAAAGTCATGGGCGCTGCAGGTGAAGAATTGAGACAGCAGCAATCTTTGGTTGAGCAAGTATTGAAAACCGAAGAAGAGCAATTTGCCCGCACTCTGGAACGTGGCTTGCAATTGCTGGATGAAGAATTGGCTCAGTTATCCGGTGATACCCTTCCGGGAGAAGCGGCTTTCCGTTTGTATGACACTTATGGTTTCCCGGTTGATTTGACTGCGGATGTTTGCCGTGAGCGCAATATTAAAGTTGATGAAGCTGGCTTTGATACCGCAATGGAAAATCAACGCCGCCGTGCTCGTGAATCCAGCGGTTTTGATACCGATTACAATGAGCTGATCAAAGTTGATGGTCGCAGTGATTTCTGTGGTTATGAACACAATGCACAACAAGCTGCTGTGACTGCAATTTTCCGTAATGGTGAATCTGTTGAACAAATTCATGCAGGCGAAGAAGCTGTTGTTATACTGGATAAAACCGCCTTCTATGCTGAATCTGGCGGGCAGGTTGGTGACACAGGTAAATTGTCGAACAATCACGGCGTATTTGAAGTAGCTGATACACAAAAATATGCACAGGCGATTGGCCACATTGGCAAATTGACAAGTGGTAGTTTGAGCGTTAACCATACAGTCAATGCTGAAATCGATGTAGCACGTAGAGATGCTATTCGCTTGAATCACTCAGCAACTCACTTATTGCATTCAGCATTGCGTCAAATTCTGGGAGAACATGTTACCCAGAAAGGTTCTTTGGTTAATGATAAATATCTACGTTTTGACTTCTCCCACTACGAGGCGATGAAACCAGAACAGATCCGTCAGGTAGAGAATTTGGTGAATGAAGAGGTTCGTAAGAATTCCCCAATCGTTACCGAATTGATGGAACTGGAAGAGGCAAAATCTAAAGGTGCCATGGCGCTGTTTGGTGAGAAATACGATGAAAAAGTGCGTGTATTGAGCATGGGGGGTTTCTCTACCGAACTCTGTGGTGGTACTCATGCAAGTCGCACAGGTGATATTGGTTTATTCCGTATATCCAGTGAATCAGGCACGGCTGCCGGAATTCGCCGTATTGAAGCTATTACGGGCCAAACTGCGTTGAATTCTCTTTATCAGCAAGCTGATTTACTACAAGACATTGCTCATTTGGTTAAGGGTGATATCGGTAGCTTAAATGAGAAAGTGAAAACGACACTAGATAGAACCAAGCAATTGGAAAAAGAGTTGCAATTGCTGAAGTCTCAGCAGGCAGCTCAAGAAAGTTCTTCTTTGTCTAGTCAGGCTAAAGAAATTCAGGGTGTCCGTCTTCTGGTAACACAGTTGGGTGATGTTGAACCAAAAATGCTCAGAACAATGGTTGATGACCTGAAAAACCAATTGGGATCAGCAATTATTGTGCTTTCTACGGCAACTGGTGATAAAGTCAGCCTAATTGTTGGTATAACGAAGGATTTGACTGCTAGAATAAAAGCAGGCGATTTAATCTCTTTTGTTGCCCAACAAGTTGGAGGTAAAGGAGGAGGACGTCCTGATCTAGCTCAAGCTGGTGGTACGGATGTAGCGGCTCTTCCTTCAGCATTGGCTAGTGTAGAAGAGTGGGTAACATTGCGGTTATAGTCGGTACTGCCGTGACTGCAACGGCATCATGAAAGTGTTTTTTTATGGTGCCGAATGTTTTTTGTTGTGAAATTGTTGAAATGTTGGGCACATACTTATATTTTAGCTATCCTATAGATGTGGGGAATGTGTTCAAAACTGCTTATAGTTTAAGTAGATATCATTGCTTTACGTTTTCACGGTGTTTGATGGATAATAGCGGGGAAACCTAGAGACCCGACTCTTTTAAATTTTCAAGGAGCAAAGAATGCTTATTCTGACTCGTCGAGTTGGTGAAACACTCATGATAGGCGATGAGGTAACAGTCACAGTACTGGGAGTTAAAGGCAACCAAGTTCGCATTGGTGTAAATGCGCCCAAGGAAGTTTCTGTTCACCGTGAAGAAATTTATCAACGGATCCAGGCAGAGAAATCTCAGCCTACAACTTTTTAATTCAAGAATGGCGTCCATGCTTTTTTAAGACTTGGGCGCTACTCTACTCCTACTTGTGCTCCCCCTACCTCTCTTTTTTGAACCTGGCGGTTTTATTTCTCTCTTTTCAAGCTAATTCCATTCTCTCACGTCTTTTTATTTTCTATCAGTTGAAAAGACCTCGTTCATGAGGCCATAGCGATGAATAATTATTTTTATAAATCCTAATAGTAATTAGGTGGTTTTGCTGTCGATAAAACAGCCCTTTAGACGTTAATCCAATCATTTTGTGTGCGAAGTGTGCAAACGGAAAAAAGTTGCGAAAAATTGTTTGACTTATCAGGCAGGGAAAGTAATATGTGCGCCATCGCAGCGACGAAGAGCTTGAATAAAAGATTCTGAGTTGCAAGTTTTAAAGCGAAGTGTTTTAAAAAATGGTGAGGTGGCCGAGAGGCTGAAGGCGCTCCCCTGCTAAGGGAGTATGTGGTTAAGAGCTGCATCGAGGGTTCGAATCCCTCCCTCACCGCCATTTAAGAAATGCATCCGTAGCTCAGCTGGATAGAGTACTCGGCTACGAACCGAGCGGTCGGAGGTTCGAATCCTCCCGGATGCACCACTTTAAACTCCGCGATTTTTAGGTATCTCAATTCTGTCGAGTCAGGCAATCAAGAGCGCCTGAACAGAAATAGTAAACCGACAATGCATCCGTAGCTCAGCTGGATAGAGTACTCGGCTACGAACCGAGCGGTCGGAGGTTCGAATCCTCCCGGATGCACCATTTTAGTCACCGTGAATTTTAGGTGCGCCAGTTTTGAAAATTCAGGCAATCAAAAGCGCCTGAGCAGAAATAGAAAATCGACAATGCATCCGTAGCTCAGCTGGATAGAGTACTCGGCTACGAACCGAGCGGTCGGAGGTTCGAATCCTCCCGGATGCACCATATTAGACGTTATGATTTTAATCGTGATGTCCGAATTCTGGAATAAGACAAAGAAGAGTGTCTGACCAGAAACAGAAAACTAAAAAATGCATCCGTAGCTCAGCTGGATAGAGTACTCGGCTACGAACCGAGCGGTCGGAGGTTCGAATCCTCCCGGATGCACCATATTAAACCCTTGCCTCCATGAGACAGGGGTTTTTTGTTTTTTTATCCCTTCTCAAACATAACATTTCTTTTATTGTTATTAGGTTATAATTTAATCGATGATGCATAGACATCTTTATGTAATCAGCGACAACCTGACCTGTTTAATATAAAGTAAACTCTTAGTAATAATCTTTTAAAACTCCAAGGGAGGTCAAATTGATCCCGGATGTATCAAAAGCATTGTCATGGTTAGAGGCAAACCCTACGGTATTAAAAGGTATTTGCCGAGGTATTGAACGTGAAACTTTGCGTGTTACTCCAGACGGTCATTTAGCTAAAACTAAGCATCCAAAATCACTTGGTGCTTCTTTAACGCATAAATGGATTACAACTGATTTTGCTGAATCTCTATTGGAGTTTATTACCCCTGTTGATAACAATATAAGTAGAACGGTTGATTTTCTTAAAGATTTACACCGTTATACTGCGCGAAATCTGGATAATGAAAAAATGTGGCCTTTAAGCATGCCATGTTTTATTGATAAAGAAGAAAATATTACGCTGGCCCAATATGGCACATCCAATGTGGGGCGTTTTAAGACTTTGTACCGTGAAGGGCTAAAAAATCGTTATGGCGCATTAATGCAGACGATTTCCGGAGTACATTATAACTTTTCGTTGCCGATAAGTTTTTGGCAAGCTCGGTTAGGTGTGAAAGATGCAGAAACCGGGAAAGAACAAATTTCTGATGGCTATTTTCGCCTGATTCGAAATTATTACCGCTTTGGATGGATTATCCCTTATTTATTCGGCGCATCACCAGCGATTTGCTCCTCATTCTTAAATGGACGAAATACTACATTATCTTTTGAAGAAACAGAAAAAGGGACGTGTTATCTGCCTTATGCGACTTCATTAAGAATGAGTGATCTGGGATATACCAACAAATCGCAAAGCGACCTCAATATTACCTTCAATAACCTCCACACGTATGTCGAAGGTCTGAAGAAGGCCATCCATAAACCGTCTGTCGATTTTGCATCTATTGGCGTGAAAAAAGATGGTAAGTATCTGCAGCTGAATACTAATGTCCTCCAGATAGAAAATGAGTTGTACGCTCCGATACGTCCTAAACGCGTGACAAAAGAAGGAGAATCACCTTCTGATGCCTTGTTAAGAGGCGGCATTGAATACATTGAAGTGCGCTCTTTGGATATTAACCCTTTCAGTGCCATTGGTGTTGATGAAACTCAGATTCGTTTTCTTGACCTATTCTTGATATGGTGTGCTTTGGCAGATGCCCCAGAAATGGGAAATAAAGAACTTGATTGTTGCCGTCAAAATTGGAGTAAGGTGATTTTGGAAGGGCGTAAACCTGATCTACAAATCGCTATTGGCCGTGGTGATGAGCATAAGCCGCTTAAAGTCGTTGGGCAGCAGCTATTTGCAGATCTAGAGCGAGTTGCAGAAGTCTTGGATACTTGCTCAGGAACACAATATCAGTCAGTCTGTAACGAATTGGCATCTATGCTTGAAGATCCATCCTTAACGTTTTCCGGACGCGTATTGGATAAGATGAAAGCGCAGGGGATAGTTGGTTTTGGGTTGGAACTGTCAAACAAATATCATAGTGAATTGATTGAAGAACCTTATTCGATTTTAGATGACGAAAGTTTCTCTACGGAACGCGATGCCTCTGTATCTTTGCAACACAATCTTGAGCAGCAAGACAGCATGAGCTTCGAAGACTATCTGAAACTTCATGCAGGGCGTTAAAAAAAGAAAATGGCCACCAGTGGTGGCCGAATAAAATATCTTAGAGAATAGGGATGATAACAATTTTGCGCGTCTTCATATCTTATGACCAGCCGCAAATAAAAAGGTTTCATTTATCTGAAAAATACTCGTAAAAAAATCTGATGCCTTAGGAGGTAATATTATGCCTTTATTGGACAGTTTTACAGTTGACCATACACGTATGGCTGCGCCAGCTGTTAGAGTTGCTAAGACGATGGATACGCCTCATGGTGATACCATCACGGTATTTGATTTACGTTTCTGCGTCCCTAATAAAGCAGTAATGCCTGAGAGGGGCATTCACACGCTTGAACATCTTTTTGCAGGTTTTATGCGTAACCATTTGAATGGTGATGGTGTTGAAATTATCGACATCTCACCAATGGGTTGCCGCACCGGCTTTTATATGAGCCTGATTGGTGCTCCAGCGGAAACCAGAGTGGCTGAAGCGTGGAAAGCCGCAATGGCAGACGTACTGAAAGTTGAAAACCAGAACCAAATCCCCGAGTTGAATATTTATCAGTGTGGCACTTATGAAATGCACTCATTGAAAGAAGCTCAAGGTATTGCCCAGGGTATTCTGGATGCTGGTGTTCGTGTCAACTATAACGATGAGTTGGCACTGCCTGAAGAAAAATTGGTTGAGCTTCAGGTGTAGTTCATCAAGCGTGATAACCGTCGTACGTTCCTCCCTAAGGCAGGGAGGATATAAGACAAAAAATGGCCTTGCGTAAGGCCATTTTTTGTAAAAAAACTATCCGAATTATTTTTATCTTTACTGATTAGTCTTTTGATTAATCATTATCTTTTTCACTTTTTCCTGCATTTGGGCTTATTTGTGTGACCCGGACTTGCTTAATGACATTGTCGTGTACTGCAAGAACTTCAAAATTATATCCATTAATCTGAACTTGAGCGTGTAACTCAGGGATCTCGCCTAACTCTTCCAGAACCATTCCATTCATTGTTCTTGGACCATCTTCGGGCAATGCCCAATCAAATGCTTTATTCAGTTCACGGATATTAGCTGTACCATCAACCAACACAGTGCCATCACTTTGAGGAAGTACTTCTTCCGCCAGGCTCGGGGACATAGATGTAGTAAAATCGCCGACAATTTCTTCTAAAATATCTTCAACTGTCACAAGCCCTTGGATATCGCCATATTCGTCAACGATCAATCCCACTTTTTCCTTGTTGCGTTGGAAATTCACGAGTTGGGTATTTAATGGGGTACTGACAGGAATAAAATAAATTTTATCCGCAGCTTTGATAAGGTTTCTTTTCGTAAACTCTTTTTTCTCCATCATTAACCGATAGGCTTCGCGCACCCGCAGCATTCCGATCGCGTCATCAAGAGAGTCACGATAAAGCACAATTCTTCCATGTGGAGAATGTGTCAGCTGCCTGATAACGAATTTCCAGTCAGCATTAATGTCAATGCCAACAATCTCATTACGGGGCACCATAATGTCGCCAACAGTGACCTTCTCAAGATCGAGGATTGAAATCAGCATGTCTTGGTTGCGGCGCGATAAATGCGTGTTTGATTCATTTACGATCGTACGTAACTCGTCTTTACTGACCGAATCATTGCGGATATTTGAGGTCTGAATGCCCAGGCAACGCATGAACAGCAAACTAATCCTGTTAAATGCCCAAACAAGGGGCAGCATGATTTTTTCTAGTGGCTTCAGCAGAAAGCTGCTTGGGAAAGCCACTTTTTCAGGATAAAGCGCAGCAATCGTCTTTGGCATTACTTCGGAGAAAATAAGGATCACGAAAGTTAATATGCCTGTCGCAATAGCAACACCCATATCGCCATAAAGACGCATACCTACGATAGTCGCGAGCGAAGATGCCAGAATATTGATGAGGTTGTTACCAATAAGGATAAGGCTGATAAGCCTGTCCGGGTGACGCAGCAGAGATTCAACCCTTCGCGCAGGCGTGCTCCCTTGTTTGGCTAAATGGCGTAAGCGGTAGCGATTAATTGTCATCATGCTGGTTTCTGAGGCTGAAAAATAGGCCGAAACGATGACCATGACAACAAGAATTATAATGAGTGTGCCTGTTGAGACGTGCTCCAAAACAGAATTCCTTCCTAATATTTATACGAACTGGCTACAGTGATTTGTTAACTTCATTAATAAATCATTATTTCCTGCAATAGCCTGCTACCGAAAAACGCGAGAGTCAGAATAAACGCGCCAATCAGATTAAACCAAATAACGCGTTTGCCGCGCCAGCCTTCATGGTAATGCCCCCAAAGCAAAATGACGTAGACAAACCAGGCGATGATAGATAATACAGATTTGTGAATATTTTCTTTACTGAAAATATCATCCATATACATGATGCCTGTACATAAGGTCAATGTTAGTAAAATTACACCAACTTGGGTAATGTGGAACATTTTTCGTTCAATTACCATCAAGGGGGGTATCCCGGAAGTAAAGGTGAGCTTTTTCTTTTTAAGCCGATAATCCAACCAGCCCAGCTGTAATGCATAAAGGGCAGCGATAAGCAAAGTCGCATATCCAAGTAATGCCAGCCCAATATGAATGAATAGTTCAATACTGGCTTCAAGATGGGTAATAAATTCACCCGGCATCATACTGGCCAATATCAAATTTATCATGGCAAAGCTGTAAACGATGGGCAGCAAAAACCATGCCCTGCCACGGAAAGCGACGATTGTCATAATGATGGACATCAGCAAGCTGACAATTGAACCTAAATTCAATAGAGTTAGATTTTGCCCGCTGCTGACATGAAATACTTGGTATTTCAGTGCAATTGCATGGGCAATTAACGCTAATGCTGCGAAAAAAAGCGCCAGCTTTTGATAATTGTTTTGTTGGCGAGATAGACCCGGCACGATGAGCGTCAGGCTAATGAGATAAGCAAGTAAGGCAATGATTGAGAATACCAGCATAACGTTTATCGTTTTCGCAATAGTGTGTACCCTTTATTTTTCAAGCCGTAGCGTTTTGAAATCTATTGGGTATGGATTGAACTTAAAATTTAAGTATACCGTTAGCTGGGGTAGCCTCCAACCGTTGTTAATCATACTTGGGAATCTCTTTGCAGAGATCATACGATCATCGTGTTATAATTCGTAAAATTTGCCATACAGGTAGACCCACTTGTAGATATCTGAGCTGAGACAATGTTTGATAATTTAACTGACAGACTATCGCGCACACTGCGCAATATCAGCGGTCGAGGACGGCTGACTGAAGATAATATTAAAGATACGCTGCGCGAAGTTCGTATGGCTTTGCTCGAAGCAGATGTTGCCTTGCCTGTTGTGCGTGATTTTATTTCACGAATCAAAGAGAGTGCAGTGGGGCATGAGGTTAACAAAAGCCTGACCCCAGGACAGGAATTTGTCAAAATCGTTCAGAATGAATTGGTTAAGGAGATGGGAGAGGTCAACAGTGAACTGAATCTCTCTGCCCAGCCTCCAGCCGTTGTTCTGATGGCAGGTTTGCAAGGTGCTGGTAAAACAACCAGTGTTGCCAAACTAGGCAAACTGCTAAAAGAAAAAAATAAGAAAAAAGTTTTGGTTGTTTCTGCTGACGTTTATCGTCCGGCGGCCATTAAGCAACTTGAAACTTTGGCTGAAACGGTTGGAATTGATTTCTTCCCTTCCGACCCACAGGAAAAACCTGTTGATATCGTCAACAAAGCTATCCAACACGCTAAACTGAAATTCTATGATGTGCTATTAGTCGATACCGCAGGCCGTCTGCATGTCGATGAAGCCATGATGGATGAAATCAAAGCAGTTCACGCTGCCATCAAGCCTGTTGAAACGCTGTTTGTTGTTGATGCGATGACAGGCCAAGATGCGGCAAATACCGCAAAAGCCTTTAATGAAGCTTTACCATTAACAGGTATTGTTCTGACAAAAGTGGATGGTGATGCCCGTGGTGGTGCCGCACTTTCCATTCGCCACATTACTGGAAAACCAATTAAATTCCTCGGTGTTGGTGAAAAAACTGATGCGCTGGAACCTTTCTACCCAGACCGTATTGCATCCCGTATTCTGGGCATGGGAGATATGCTTTCATTAATCGAAGAAATTGAAAGCAAGGTTGACCGTACTCAAGCGGAAAAATTGGCATCAAAACTGAAAAAGGGTGATGGATTTGATTTAAGTGATTTCCTTGATCAGCTAAAACAGATGCGTAACATGGGGGGAATGACCAGCATGTTAAGCAAAATGCCAGGAATGTCACAGATCCCTGATGCGGTCAAATCTCAAATGGACGATAAAGTTTTGGTTAAAATGGAAGCGATCATTAATTCCATGACCCGCAAGGAGCGGGAAAAACCAGAAATTATCAAAGGTTCCCGTAAACGCCGCATTGCTACGGGATCGGGCACGCAAGTTCAGGATGTCAACCGCTTGCTGAAGCAGTTCGATGAAATGCAACGCATGATGAAGAAAATGAAAAAAGGCGGTTTGTCCAAAATGATGCGTGGCATGAAAGGCATGCTTCCACCAGGATTTATGGGGCGGTAATTGACAAAATTTCGAAAGAAAATGTTCTTTGGATTGCTTTTTGCGCCAAAGTGAGTAAAATTTTCGGGCTTTTAAATGGACAGCCGGACTCCGTTCCTCGATGGAGTCTGGTTGTTTTGCTAACTAATGAGGATGTTATGGTAACAATTCGTTTAGCTCGTGGCGGCGCAAAAAAGCGTCCGTTCTATCAAGTAGTAGTGACCGATAGCCGCAATGCGCGTGATGGTCGCTTCATTGAGCGTGTTGGTTTCTTCAACCCAATCGCTTCAGGAAATGCAGAAGCTCTGCGTTTAGATCTAGACCGTATCGAACACTGGGTTGGTCTGGGTGCATCTGTGTCTGATCGTGTTGCTGCACTGATCAAAGACGCTAAAAAAGCAGCTTAATCTGTCACGGTGGTAACAATGAGCAAACAATCTGGCCTGAAGCACCCTGTTGAGCCAATCGTATTGGGAAAATTAGGGTCAGCGTATGGCATTCGTGGTTGGCTCAGAGTTTTTTCTTCCACCGAAAATGCCGAAGACATTTTTGAATATCAGCCGTGGTTTATTCAGCGTTCTGGACAGTGGCAACACATTGAGCTGGAAACTTGGAAACACCATAACCAAGATATTATCGTCAAAATCAAAGGTATTGATGATCGGGATGCTGCGAATTTATTCACTAATTGTGAAATAGTGGTGGATTCGAATAAATTGCCAGAACTGGAAGGCGGTGATTATTACTGGAAAGACCTGATTGGTTGCCAGGTAATGAGTACTGCGGGTTATAACCTTGGCATCGTTGATGACATGATGGAAACGGGTTCTAACGATGTGATGGTAATCAAAGCAAACCTGAAAGATGCATTCGGTATCAAGGAACGGTTGGTTCCGTTTCTTGATGGGCAGGTTATCAAGAAAGTCGATCTCGCTACCAAAACTATTGAGGTAGATTGGGATCCTGGTTTTTAATCTCCGGTAAAAACGGTTTAAATGAGTGGGACGCAGTATGTGGATTGGGGTTATTAGCCTGTTTCCTGAAATGTTCCGCGCAATAACCGATTACGGGGTAACTGGTCGGGCAGTTAAGAATGGCCTGCTCAGTATCGATTGCTGGAGTCCTAGGGATTTTACCTACGACAGGCATCGTACTGTTGATGACCGTCCTTATGGCGGTGGTCCAGGCATGCTGATGATGGTGCAACCGTTACGGGAAGCCATCCACGCAGCCAAAGCTTCGGCAGGTGATGGCGTAAAAGTGATTTATCTTTCACCTCAAGGGCGCAAACTCGATCAACAGGGAGTTTGTGAACTGGCAACAAATGAGAAGCTAATTCTGGTTTGTGGCCGTTATGAAGGTATTGATGAGCGTGTAATCCAAACCGAAATTGACGAAGAATGGTCTATCGGTGATTACGTTCTGAGCGGAGGGGAACTTCCCGCAATGACAATGATAGACTCTATCTCCCGGTTTATTCCAGGGGTTCTAGGGCGTCAGGCGTCAGCGGAAGAGGACTCTTTTGCTGATGGATTGTTGGATTGTCCTCACTATACTCGCCCTGAAGTACTGGATGGAATGGAAGTTCCCCCTGTTTTATTGTCGGGAAACCACGCCGAAATTAATCGCTGGCGAATGAAACAATCGCTTGGCCGAACTTGGTTACGAAGGCCCGAACTTCTAGAAAGCCTAGCTCTGACTGACGAGCAAAGGATGTTGCTATCTGAATTCCAAAGTGAATATCAAGATGAAGCAACAAATTAATCCAGATATGTCCTGTAAAGGAATGTCTTTGATATATCAGTTTACCTAGGGTAAGAGAGTTATTATGAGCAACATTATTAAACAACTTGAACAAGAGCAGATGAAGCAAGACGTACCTTCATTCCGTCCGGGTGACACCGTGGAAATTAAGGTATGGGTCGTTGAAGGTTCTAAAAAGCGTCTGCAGACATTCGAGGGCGTGGTTATTGCGATTCGTAACCGCGGTCTGCACTCTGCATTCACTGTTCGTAAGATTTCTAACGGCGAAGGTGTTGAGCGCGTATTCCAGACTCACTCCCCAGTCGTAGACAGCATCAACGTTAAACGTCGTGGTGCTGTTCGCAGAGCTAAACTGTACTACCTGCGTGAGCGTTCTGGTAAAGCGGCTCGTATTAAAGAGCGTTTGAACGCAAAATAATACGCTTTCGCTACATCCGAAAGTTATCGTTAAAGGCCAGCAAATTTGCTGGCCTTTTTACGTTTTTACCAACGTAACTACAATAAATAACCCGCCTTATGAAATCCAGTATGGGAAGTATTTCAACAAGCGGGCTATTAGGTTTCTGCTTTTTAATCTAATTTCTTATTACATCAATGTGTTAACTAAAATATATCCTACTGCGCAAGCTCCGCTGACACCAATCAGCCCCGGTATGATAAAGCTATGGTTGATAATGAATTTCCCGATTTTTGTTGTGCCTGAACGGTCAAAACCGATGCAAGCAAGATCGCTTGGATATGTAGGCAAAACAAAATACCCATAAGCTGCAGGGAAGAAAGCAATCAGCAGTTTGGGGTCAACACCCAGTTGCAATCCCATTGGCGCGATAGCTGTTAAAGCCGCAGCTTGGCTATTAACCAATTTTGATACTAAAAAAAGCACCAAAGCATAAGTCCATGGCTGTGCTTGAACTACGTCTTCCAAGACCAGTTTTAAGTCACCTAAATGCGCGTGGAAGAACGTATCGCTCATCCATGCCACGCCAAAAACAGAAAAAATTGCAACCATGCCTGCTTTGAATACGGCACCATTGGCAATTTCGTTGGCTTTGACTTTGCATACCATTAACATAATGGAACCAGCAATGAGCATCATCATCTGGATCACTAGATTCATGGAAAGAGGTTTTAAAGTCCCTTTTGATTCGAAAGCGGGGCGGAGGTCTGTACATGCACCGAATAAAACCACAACTGCAATTGCTGCAAAGAAAATCCAAGTAGCCCAATAAGCTTGTTTAGGAAATACTTGATCCAACAACGTTTCTGAACCACCGTAAATAAATTCACGCTGTTTGGGATCTTTGATTTTTTCCTGAAATTCTTCATCCTTATCAAGATCTTTTCCGCGATGCAAACTCCATAGTGCAGCAAGTAATATCCCAGTCAGTGACGCTGGTATTGAAACTGCCAAAATTTCCAAGATCCCATAAGCTTGGCCGATACCATGATTGGCTGCAATAATTGATACTAAAGAAACAACGGCAACGGAAACAGGGGAGGCGGTGATTGCCATTTGTGATGCGACAGAGGCAACTGCCATCGGGCGTTCAGGACGAATACCTTTTTTCAAGGCGATATCACCGATGATGGGGAACATGGTATAAACGACATGCCCCGTGCCACAAAGGAAAGTGAGCGTCCACGTTGTCAAGGGAGCTAGAATGGTTATATGTTGTGGATGACGACGCAAAAGACGTTCTGCAAATTGCATCATAATATTGAGCCCGCCTGCTGCCTGTAAAACAGATGCACAGCCAATCACAGCAAGAATAGTAAGCATGACATCAACAGGAGGCTTACCGGGTTCTAAACCAAAAATAAATGTCAGTATAAAAAGCCCTATACCGCTGATCAGCCCTAATCCCATCCCCGCATAACGCGTACCGATCAATAAGCATATAATTATTATGGCAAATTGCAGCGTTATCATATCTGTCCTTAATGAATGATTAAAAATAAATAAAAGCGGCAATACAGATTTAGCCTGCATCACTTTCGCTTTGTATCCTTCAAATTGCAGTTAACAATCCGCGATTCGAAATCCGTTGGGCTTAGTATTCTCTATAAGTATTTTTTTATAGTTTCATAAAAATATTAAAACCACACATTAATATTATTAGAATCTGGTTTTAAAAATGAGAGTTAGATCTTGTTTTTTACTATATGATTTTTAAAATAAATACATATATGTAGCGGACTTTGTCTTATGGTTAATGGAATATTTCCTTTGTGAATGTAATTGTTAACATTGCATAATTAAAATATTATTTTAAATTTTACTTATATGTTATTTGATTGAACTAGATATAAAGCAACCTATTGAAATTTATATAGTGTGATTGATGAATTAATTGGCATGTAAACATTTATTTACGATTGATTCATTTATTTTACACTTATGGATTGAATTCTTTACGATGCGTGGTATGTTATCCATTCAGACACATGACAACATAAACAGACATAATTAGGCAGGTAGAGAAATGATCATGCAAAAAGATGCACTTAATAACGTTCATATCCTTGATGAACAAGTTCTTATCACACCGGAAGAACTGAAACAAAAGTACCCACTGAGTCGCAACGATCTGCATGCCATCACAAACGCACGAAATACTATTGCTGATATCATTCAGCATCGTGATCCTCGTTTATTAGTGGTATGCGGTCCATGTTCAATTCATGATGTGGATGCCGCTCTTGATTATGCTCGTCGTTTGAAGGCTCTTTCTGCTGAGTTGAGTGATTGTCTGTATATAGTTATGCGTGTCTACTTTGAAAAACCTCGTACAACGGTTGGTTGGAAAGGTTTAATCAGTGATCCTTACATGGATGGCTCGTTTGATATGGATGCTGGGTTACATATCGCTCGCGACTTGTTATTGAATTTAGTCAAAATGGGGTTACCACTGGCGAATGAAGCACTCGATCCCAATAATCCGCAATATTTAGGTGATTTATTCAGTTGGTCAGCAATTGGCGCTAGAACAACGGAATCTCAAACGCACCGCGAAATGGCATCAGGTTTATCTGTATCGGTTGGGTTTAAAAATGGGACAGACGGAAATTTGAATACCGCAATCAACGCCATGAAAGCGGCTGCAATGCCTCATCGTTTTATGGGCATTAATCAGTCAGGCCAAGTTTGCTTACTGCAAACTCAAGGTAATCCGAATGGGCATGTTATCCTGCGTGGTGGTGCGGAACCCAATTACAGTGCTGAACATGTTGCTGACTGTGAGCGTCAAATGCTTAAAGCTGGATTGGCGCCATCACTGATGATTGATTGCAGTCACGGTAATTCCAACAAAGATTTTCGCCGGCAGAGCATTGTTGTTGATTCTGTTGCCGAGCAAATTATGGCCGGAAACCAGTCTATTATTGGTATTATGCTAGAAAGCCATATTAATGAAGGTAACCAATCCTCTGAGCAACCCCGCTCTGAAATGAAATATGGTGTTTCAGTGACTGATGCTTGCATTGATTGGCAAACAACGGAGCAGGTTTTAAGAAAACTACATCAACAAATTGCTCCGCATTTGGCAAATAAGAACGTCGTAATGGAAAAAGCAGGGTAATCAAGATGGCTACAGAATTGTCTGAACTGAGGGAAAAAATTGACGAAGTAGACAAAGAGTTGCTGACTTTGCTCGCAAAGCGCATGAATTTGGTCGCACAAGTTGGAGAAGTAAAAAGTCAGTTTGGTTTGCCTATCTATGCGCCAGACAGAGAAGCCTCCATGCTGGCTTCTCGTCGGCAGGATGCAGAAAAAATGGGAATTCCACCTGATCTCATTGAAGATATCTTGCGTCGCATCATGCGAGAGTCTTATGTCAGCGAAAACAATAAAGGCTACAAAAAACTATTCCCACATTTGGGGCCTGTCGTTATCGTCGGTGGTTCAGGCAAAATGGGAAAACTGTTCAACCGTGTATTGACCCTGTCTGGTTATGAGGTCAGGGTGCTTGAGGCTAATGACTGGGATAAAGCTGAATCTATATTGGCTGATGCAGGTATGGTGATTATCAGTGTTCCTATTCATTTGACAGAGGAAGTGATTCGTCGTTTACCTCCATTACCGAAGCAATGCATTTTGGTCGATTTGGCTTCTATTAAGCACAGGCCTTTAAACGCAATGCTTGAAGTGCACCAAGGGCCTGTTTTAGGGCTGCATCCTATGTTTGGGCCAGATGTCGGTAGCTTTGCCAAACAGGTTGTTGTGTATTGTGATGGGCGCCAACCAGAAGCGTATCAATGGTTTTTGGAACAAATCGCGGTATGGGGCGCGCGTTTGCATCAAATAAACGCAGAAAAACATGATAAAAATATGGGCTTCATTCAAGCTCTGCGCCATTTCACAACATTTTCTTATGGAAAGCATCTGGCAAAAGAAGGTGTTGATTTACAGCAATTGCTTTCATTGTCTTCGCCTATCTATCGATTGGAATTAGCGATGGTGGGAAGATTGTTTGCACAAGACCCTCAGTTGTATGCTGATATCATTATGTCCAGCCCTGAGAATATTGAATTGATACGCAGCTATCACCAAAGTTTTGGCCAGGCTTTGGAAATATTGGAAAATCAAGATAAAGCCGCTTTCATTGCCAGTTTTAACCAAGTAAGTGAATGGTTTGGTGAAGAAGCAACTCGATTCATGAAAGAAAGCCAGGTTCTTTTACAACAGGCCAATGACAGCAGAATATAATCCATTGATAAATTGGATATTGAAACCGGATGTTTTCATCCGGTTTTTTTATGGGTACGCCGAGCATGGTGTGTAGCGCTGTTTGTTACCGGTGGTGGTTAACAGACGATTCGAGGGTAAAAGCCTTCAGCAGCATCAATGTTTGCCCAAACCACGGAGACCGTTCGCTTCCATGAAAGTATTCAAATTGAACTTTCCTTAAAAGATGCAGATGCAAGATTCTTGTCATGTAGAATCTCTATGAAAAAACGCTGACATTAACCAATTGGCATTGAGTAAAAATACGATAGACCGGCATTTTTAATGCCCGCTAATTCCAAATTGATCACAAAGAGTTTGAATGGTGATTTTTATTCAACTATCTAAATTTTATTTATCTTAATTATTTTTGGAATAGAGTCTATTATTAAGTAATGTTCATTACTGACTATCCATTGTAAATAAATTACATTAGATAATATTTAATTATATTTGCTATTTTTTATTTATAGAGTAAATTTATTTAATGCAATGTATAGTAGTGAATTTATTCTGTAATGTTTCATTTTAAAAGTATTTTACTTTTGATAAAGGGTTATTTACTGTAAGGCTGCTTCTATTCTAATAACATAAGTAACTTGCAAATATGACAACAAATACACTCCCTAAAAAAAAGGGCTTCTTAAATCGTGTTGAGCGCATTGGTAACGTTATGCCCGATGTCACAATGCTATTTATTTATGCTCTGATCATCTGTTGGTTTTTATCTTACCTACTTTCATTCGTGGATTATGATTATTATCACCCAGTGTCGAAAGAAAAAATCTCTGTTGTAAATATGTTTCACTATGAAGAAATCATATTATTCATTACTTCGGCAGTGAAAAGTTTTATTAATTTTCCTCCACTCGGAATAACTATCGTTGCAACATTGGGGATTGGGATTGCTGAAAGTAGCGGCTTTATTAATACCGCATTGAAAAAAATGCTTTCGTTCATCTCTCCGAAAATGCTGGCACCAACTATTGTTTTTGTGGGAATAGTGTCACATCTCGCATCAGATTCAGCCTATGTGATCCTTATGCCCGTTTCTGCCATGATGTTCTACGCTAGCGGCCGCCATCCATTAGCAGGTATAGCCGCAGCATTTGCGGGGCTGGCGGGAGGCTTCACTGCAAGCTATACGCCGTCAATCATTGACCCAATCATGCAGAGTTTTACGCAAGATGCGGCACAGATGATGGCACCCGGTTATAGCGTTAACGTACTGTGTAATTACTTTTTCAGTTTGGGCGGCACATTTGGTGTTATTTTTATTTGCTGGTTTATTACTGAAAAAATTGTTGAGCCTTGGTTAAATAAAAACTGCCCAATTACAGAAAATGATGTTGATACTGACGCGGAAAAAAATTTAAGTAAGATTTCACCTATTGAGCACCGCGCATTCCGTGTTTCTGGGTTACTTCTTTTAGCATTAGCCGTAGGGTTATTTGCTCTGTTATGGCCTGAAAACTCGCCGCTGCGGGGGCCGGATGGTAGTTTGACAAGCCCGAAAGCACCAATTATGCAAATTGTTGTACCCTTATTATTTCTGTTCTTTGCTATTCCTGGGATTGTTTATGGCTATATGACCAAATCTTTCACTTCGACAAAAGATGTAGTGAAAGCGATGGAAAATATCACGAAGTCATTAATCCCATTTATTGTTTTTGCTTTCTTTGCAGCGCAGTTCCTTTATTCATTCCAACATTCAAATCTTGGTACATTATTGGCACTGTCAGGGGCTGAGTTATTACGTACATTGGATATGCCGGCTGGGTTGACAGTATTTGGTGTCATTTTGTTAACTGCAATATTGAATATTATGATCACATCAGCAACCTCTAAATGGGCAATTATGGCGCCAGTATTGGTTCCAATGTTAATGGCGGTGGGTATTTCACCTGAATTAACTCAGGCAGCATTCCGCGTGAGTGACTCTGCGATGAACGTTAGCACGCCAATGTTCCCGTTCTACCCACTGATCCTGATGTATTGCCAAAAATACTATAAAAATGCGGGTATCGGGACACTGTGCTCCATGATGATACCGTTTACTGTAGGTCTGTTAGTGATTTTGACTGCAACGCTATATGTGTTCTGGGCATTTGAAATTCCAATTGGTTTTGACAGCGGTTACACATGGCAGCCTGGGTCGTAATCGGGCTGTATAGTAAGGAGGAATAAAAAAATGAATGAATTAGGCAAACAACTTGAACAGCGTTTTTTTCGTTACCTTGCGATTGAAAGCCAAAGCAATTCCGCGAGCACGGTCGTCCCAAGTACGGAAGGGCAGCGTGACCTTGCAAAACTTTTGGCCAAAGAACTTGAAACCTATGGTTTAACAGACATTTATATCGATGAGCACGCTATTTTGTATGCAGTTCGTCCGGGGAATAAACCATCAGCTCCAAAAATTGGTTTTGTCACTCACTTAGATACCGTTGATGTGGGGCTTTCACCCGTTATCAAGCCGCAAACTTTAAAGTATGAAGGCAAAGATTTGTGCTTGAACATACAAGAAGACGTGTGGTTTAAAGCGGATGAGCATCCAGAAGCAGCTCCATATATTGGTGAAGAGATCATTTTCAGTGACGGCACCAGCGTGCTGGGGGCAGATAACAAAGCAGCAGTCACTGTCGTAATGGAATTAATGGATAAACTGCAAAATGCCGATTTTGATTGTGGCGATATCTACGTTGCATTTGTTCCTGATGAGGAAATTGGCCTGCGTGGCTCTAAAATCATGGATCTGTCACGTTTTAAAGTCGATTTTGCTTACACCATTGACTGTTGTGCGCTAGGTGAAGTGGTTTATGAAACCTTTAATGCGGCTTCCATTGAAGTCACTATTAAAGGCGTGACCGCACATCCAATGTCAGCAAAGAATGTAATGTTAAACCCAATTCGGGTGGCACATGACTTTATTGGCTGCTTTGACCGCTTTGATACGCCAGAGCACACAGAGCACCGCGAAGGTTATTTCTATGTCACTGACTTGGTTGCTAACCCAGATAACGCAAAAATCAAAATGGCAATTCGTGACTTTGATCGTACAAGCTTCGATGCGCGTAAACGTTATATCGGTGAAGCAATTGAACTTATCAGAGCACGCCACCCACGTGCGAAAATCGATTTCAAAATTGAAGATGTGTACAGCAACATCAGTGATTCGCTCGGTGATGACCGTACTGCCATTGATTTAATTTTCGATGCACTGAAAGTACAAGATGTTGAGCCTAATGTTATTCCAATGCGCGGTGGTACGGATGGTTCTGCGTTATCCGCTCGCGGTGTTCTGACACCCAACTATTTTACGGGGGCCCTGAACTTCCATTCACGTTTTGAATTCTTACCAATCCGTTCTTTCGAGAAAAGTTATTTGGTTTCAGAGACGATTTGCCGTTTAGTTGGGCAAAAATAACCAATTATCTGTAATGGTCCGCGTTAGCAGAAGCGCAGTATATGGCGCCTGCGTACGGTGCTGTAAGAGGATGGCGGGAGTGCTCCCGCCTCCGATGCGATCAGAGAGTTAAATGGGATCGATAGGAACGACATTTTCTGATGGATAGCACCCCAGAACTTTCAAAAAGTGGGTAATTTCTGTCAATTCTTTAAGGGCTTGTTGCAAATTCATGGAGCGAAGATTGTCTTGTACATCAATATAAAACATTTCTTCCCACGGCTTGCCATTTATCGGGCGGGATTCCAGTTTTCTCATGACAATATCATGTTTTTTCAGAATCATGAGCGCATCAACCAAAGCCCCAGCTTGCTGCCCTGTTGACATAATAAACGTGGTTTTGGCCGGAACTTGCTCCGATACATCAATAGATTTACGAGCCACAACAATAAAGCGAGTGCTGTTGTCTTGCTGGTTTGCCAGATTATTTTCTAGAACGTGTAACCCATAAAGGGCACCACCAGCTTCACTACCGAGTGCAGCCACTTCCGGCGAGTTGAGTTCATCTACTTTCTGCATGGCAGCAGCCGTACTTTCACAATAAATAATATTCCAGTGAGGGTATTTATTGAGATATTGGTTACATTGCTGGAAAGGTTGAGAATGGCTATAAACCGTTTTTATTCTGGAGATATCAGTCTGTTCAGTGACTAATAAACAGTGATTTATCGGCAGGGTCATTTCCCCGACGAGGGATAAAGGCGTATGTTGCAATAGGTCATAAACTTCATTTATTGCCCCAGAACTGGTATTTTCCAGCGGCAAAATGCCGTAATCGGCTTGGCCAATTTCAACCAATGAAAAAATATCCGCGAATTTGTGGCAGCTGCATTCAATTAACTGATTAAAGTGGCGGGCGGCAAATTGGCGGGCGGCGATATGGGAATAGGAACCTTTTGGGCCCAGAAACGTAATACGGGCGGAATCGTAAGGGGTTTGATTCAGATGCTGCTGTAACAGTGCTTGTTGAGTGAGAACTGAGTCCTCAATGATCATCTGGAATAGCCGTGTAATATAGAATCCGTCTAATCCACGGTTTTTACCTTTAGCGATTAGTACATTCAATAGCTCTCGTTCACGATTTTTATCTCGGATAGGGCGATGGTCAAGCAGTTTGGTCTGGGCGATACTGCTCGCCAATTGGCGGCGTTTGGCAAGCAAATCCAGTAGCTCTGCATCAATACTACTAATTTGTTCTCGTAAATTAACTAAATCTTGTTCCATAGTATGTTCCTGACATTCTTATTATGGGCATAGCTTGTTGTGGGATAGCTTGCGTATTGTGGATATGAATATGGCCTGTAAAACAAAAAAACCTCCCGTTGCTAGGGAGGTTTTTTTGTTCGTCTGTCTATCTTTCTTCTCAAACAAAAAAGCCTCCTCGTGGGAAGGTAAAAAAGAAAAATAAGAAAGACAAAGTGTTAGTCATTTGGTTTGTTTGCACATTAATTTATGATTTCAATAATGTACTTTAATTAACCTATTTAGAGATGAGTGTCAACAGAAGGCTTTTGCTTCTTTCATTTTTCACATCATCGCAGCTTTGCTGGATATTTTGTTTATAGACAAAATATAAAAACGCGCTCATTGAGCGCGTTAGGAATGGAATAACGTATGATTATACTTCCAGATTGAGATTGGAATCTTTCACACTATTATCTGCGCGGCGAGCCTCAGACTTGTGTTGCACTTTATTGAGCTGACGCTCTAATTTCGCTAATAGCTCGTTAATAGCCGCATACATATCTTCATGTTTGGCACTGGCAACCAATGTTCCGTTTGGCGTACCAATAGTGGCATCAACCAGAAATCCTTGCGGTTCTTTTGAGAGTACGATATGTGGATTAATTAGATTGACTTGCCATTTGCCCAACTTATTTAGACGGTCTTCCACATGGCTACGAATTGCGGGGGTAATTTCCATTTGTTTGCTGGTAATGTTTACTAACATATAGTTACCTCTTGAATGTTGCTCCGTCTTCGATGAATTCAGCATACCGCTCTTTGGCGTAAAAAGAATGATCTAAATCACTTTTATCGGGTGATTTTGGAAGTTAGTGACAGAACTGTGATGCTCAAAAAAGTTATGGAGAATATTTGTTGCTAAGTGGGGAATTATGCGTCATTATCGGTCAGTTATGGTATTATAAAAATCAGTGATAATTGCTCATTGTTAGTTATTTTTGGTGCGAGAATTTTAAAAAAGCATAACGTACATGTCCTTGGTTTCTTGTCTGAATGGGATAAAAAAACAACAAAAAGGCAAGGGCCCAAGTCTGATAACAATTAAATTCAGCACAAAAAAACAGCAGCCAAATGGCTGCTGTTTTTGATCATATCCAAAGCTTATATAGCTAGGTAGCCGGATTTTAAAGAGGATTCGCTGTAATAAGTTGTGCTACCTTATCTGCTTCAGCTGAAAGACCAAGCTTTTTGTAGGCTGATTCCATATAAGGCAGTGCTTCCCGTGTTGCTGGAGCGTCAGGATAATCTCGCAGCATCTGCTCTACTCGGTTGACAACAGCCACATAAGCGCTGCGCTTAGTGTAATACTTCACGACAGCAAGCTCATATTTGGCTAAACGTTCTTTGAGGAATACTAAACGTTGAACGGAATCGGCAGAATATTTGCTATTTGGATAATAGCTGACGAGCTGATTGAAATCACGGAATGCGGCACGGGCATGTTCAGGATCGCGATCTGAACGGTCAATGCCGAAAAAGCCCTGTAGGGCACTATCATCCAAAGCTTGTGATACCAATCCACGCATATATAACACATAATCAATGTTTGGATGGGTTGGATTCAAACGCATGAAACGATCAATGGATGCAAGTGCCAGTGGAAATTCAGCAGATTTGTAGTAGGCATATATCAAATCAAGCTGAACTTGCTGAGAGTAAGGACCAAAAGGATAACGGGTATCAAGAGATTCTAATTGCTTGATAGCCACTTTATAGTTACCTTCTTGCAGTTTTTCCTGCGCGGTTGAATAAATTTGAGATGGCGGGATGTCAGGAACAGCATCCTTATTGCTGGAGCATCCAGATAAAACCAGGCTCAATGTGGTCGCTGCCACCAGATATTTCATGCGAATCATCACGTGTTGATTATCCTCTGAGTGTTTTCTGGGAGACTGTCCATGAAGCTCCCGGCAAAATATAGGGTTACAATAGCACACTATTTTAAATGAAACGGCTTCGCCGTCAAAACTCAACGTAAAATATAGAAGTTATATATGGCACAACAAATCCGACTTAACGCAACAGTCGCTGAATCTCAGCTTGGTCAACGTTTAGATCAAGCATTAGCTGAATTGTTTCCCGACTATTCAAGATCACGTATAAAAGAGTGGATCTTGGATAATAAAGTTCAAGTTAATGGCAAATTAATTAGCAAACCCAAAGAAAAAGTCCTGGGCGGTGAAGAAATTGCCATTGATGCTATCATTGAAGAAGACTCGCGTTGGGAACCTCAGAATATAGAACTGAATATCGTCTACGAAGATGATGACATTTTGGTAATCAATAAACCACGTGATTTGGTGGTTCATCCGGGAGCAGGCAATCCTGATGGCACAATATTGAATGCCCTATTATACCGTTATCCTGAAATTGCGGATGTACCGCGTGCAGGTATCGTCCATCGCCTTGATAAAGATACGACGGGATTAATGGTTGTAGCTAAAACTGTACCAGCGCAAACTCGCTTGGTGGAATCTCTGCAATTGCGTGAAATCACCCGTGAATATGAGGCTATTGCTTTGGGATGCATGACTGCGGGGGGAATGGTTGAAGAGCCTATTTCTCGTCATCCGACCAAACGAACGCACATGTCTGTACATCCTATGGGGAAACCCGCCGTTACCCATTATCGGGTTATGGAGCATTTTCGCGCGCACACTCGTTTGCGCTTGCGTCTGGAAACGGGCAGGACACATCAGATTCGTGTACATATGGCACATATCAAACATCCTTTGGTTGGTGATCCCCTGTACGGCGGGCGTCCTCGTCCCTTAAAAGGCGCTTCAGATGAATTTCGCGAAGTAATGCGCAACTTTGACCGTCAGGCATTGCATGCCACCATGTTACGCCTTTACCATCCGATCTCTGGCATTGAAATGGAATGGCATGCTCCATTACCGGATGACATGGTTCGATTGATTGAAGTAATGAAAGCAGACGCTGAAACTTTCAAAGATGAAATGGATTGGTAGATAAATGACATCACTGATTTTTCCTGATTGGCCACAACCTGAGAATGTTGGTGCTTGTAGTTCAACTCGTATGGGAGGTGCAAGCCTCCCACCCTATGATAGTCTTAATCTGGGAAGCCATGTTGGAGACGAGCCGGAATGTGTAGAGCGAAATCGAAAACTTTTGGTTGAATACGCTCAACTACCACAACAGCCAATTTGGCTGGAGCAAGTACACGGAACACGCGTTGTTACCCTCAATGGTCAACCTCTGGAAAATAATCAGGCAGATGCCGTTTATACAAATACCCCAGGGCAAGTTTGTGCCGTTATGACAGCAGATTGCTTGCCTGTTCTATTTTGCAGTATTTCCGGAGATGAAGTCGCGGCAGCCCATGCGGGGTGGCGTGGGTTATGTGCCGGAGTACTGGAGAATACCGTCTCCCAATTTAATGCAAAGCCTCAAATGATACGAGCTTGGTTGGGGCCAGCCATTGGTCCAGAGAATTTTGAGGTAGGCAGTGAAGTCAGGGCTGCCTTTATCGCAACCAACTCTGATTTGGAACAAGCTTTCACCCCTTGCGGTGATAAAAATGGTGATAAATATCTGGCAAATATTTATTTACTGGCTAGATTAAAATTGCAGTCTCTTGGAATAACAGACATTTTTGGTGGCACCGCATGCACTGTTGCAGAGGAAAATACGTTTTTTTCCTATCGTCGTGATGGTGATACTGGACGAATGGCAACTTTAATTTGGTTGCGATAATCTAGTGACCAGGACGATCTCTGGCGTGTAGCGGTAAGTTTCCAATTAACTTTTCAGAAGGCCTTGAATATTTAAGGAATGACCTTATCTAGTCTCCAGTAGCAAATTCTGACCAGTATTGGAGGTGTTATGCGTCTGGATCGTCTTACCAATAAATTCCAGCTTGCTCTCGCTGACGCCCAATCCCTTGCATTAGGGCGTGATAATCAATTCATAGAACCCATCCATTTAATGAGTGCGTTGCTCAATCAAGAGGGGGGCTCCATTCGTCCTCTGTTGACATCGGCAGGAGTGGATACGGGCAGTATCAATAATCAAATTAATCAGGCCCTGGACCGATTGCCGCAAGTAGAGGGCAATGGTGGTGATGTTCAGGTATCCAATGAACTGGGCCGTTATTTAAATCTGTGTGACAAGCTTGCGCAAAAATCAGGGGATAACTTTATCTCCTCAGAGCTTTTCATTCTCGCAGCGATAGATGAGCGTGGAACATTAAGTGACATACTGAAATCGGCTGGTGCAACAAAAGATAAAATCACTAAGGCAATAGAACAAATGCGCGGTGGTGAAAAAGTGAATGACCAAGGCGCAGAAGATCAGCGTCAGGCATTAAAGAAATATACAATTGATCTGACGGAACGTGCAGAACAAGGCAAATTAGACCCAGTTATTGGTCGTGACGAGGAAATCCGCCGCACGATTCAGGTATTGCAGCGTCGGACTAAAAACAACCCTGTTCTTATTGGTGAACCCGGGGTTGGGAAAACAGCCATAGTTGAAGGTTTGGCACAGCGTATAGTTAATGGTGAAGTTCCTGAAGGGCTCAAAAACAAAAGAGTTCTGTCCCTTGATATGGGGGCGCTATTGGCTGGTGCAAAATATCGTGGTGAATTTGAAGAACGCTTGAAAGGTGTTTTGAATGATCTCGCGAAACAGGAAGGCTCTGTCATCCTGTTTATTGATGAATTACATACCATGGTCGGCGCAGGTAAAGCAGAAGGTGCAATGGATGCCGGTAATATGCTGAAACCTGCTTTGGCTCGTGGTGAACTGCATTGTGTTGGTGCAACAACACTGGATGAATATCGTCAATACATTGAAAAAGATGCGGCTTTAGAGCGTCGTTTCCAGAAAGTTTATGTGGCAGAGCCTACCGTTGAGGACACGATTGCTATTTTACGTGGTCTTAAAGAACGTTATGAGCTGCATCATCATGTACAAATCACTGATCCGGCAATCGTTGCCGCTGCAACATTGTCTCATCGCTATATCTCAGACCGCATGTTACCGGACAAAGCCATCGACCTGATTGATGAGGCCGGGGCAAGTCTGCGTATGCAGATGGATTCTAAACCTGAATCATTGGATCGTCTGGAACGTCGTGTTATTCAATTAAAACTTGAACAACAAGCATTGAAAAAAGAATCTGATGATGCCAGCAAAAAGCGTCTGGAAATGCTAAATGACGAATTAACAGAAAAAGAACGTGAATACTCTGAACTGGAAGAAGAGTGGAAAGCAGAAAAAGCAGAACTCAGTGGCACTCAGAATATTAAAGCTGAGTTAGAAAATGCGCGCATTGAATTAGAAAAAGCCCGTCGTAGTGGCGACTTGGCGAAAATGTCTGAAATTCAATACGGAAAAATTCCGGAACTGGAAAAGCGGTTGGGAATGGCAACAGCAACAGAAAGTCGCCATATGAAACTGCTGCGCAATAAAGTGACGGATGCAGAAATCGCTGAAATACTTGCTCGCTGGACTGGAATCCCTGTATCCAGAATGTTGGAAAGCGAAAAAGATAAATTGCTGCGTATGGAACAAGAGCTGCACAAACGCGTGATTGGCCAGAATGAGGCTGTGGATGCCGTATCAAATGCAATTCGTCGTAGCCGAGCTGGGTTGTCTGATCCTAATCGTCCGATTGGTTCTTTCATGTTCTTGGGGCCAACAGGGGTAGGTAAAACAGAACTGTGCAAGGCGCTGGCTAATTTCCTGTTCGACAGCGATGACGCCATGGTGCGTATCGACATGTCGGAATTTATGGAAAAACACTCCGTTTCAAGGCTGGTGGGTGCGCCTCCAGGATATGTAGGATATGAAGAAGGGGGATATTTGACAGAGGCCGTGCGTCGCCGCCCTTATTCAGTCATTTTGCTGGATGAAGTAGAGAAAGCGCATCCAGATGTTTTCAATATATTGTTGCAGGTATTGGATGATGGCCGTTTGACTGATGGCCAGGGAAGAACGGTTGATTTTCGTAATACAGTTGTGATTATGACTTCTAACTTAGGTTCGGATATGATCCAAGAACGTTTTGGGGCACTGGATTATACGGGAATGAAAAATATGGCGATGGAAGTTGTTGGTCACCACTTCAGGCCTGAGTTCATTAACCGTGTTGATGAAGTTGTCGTGTTCCACCCATTAGGAAAAGAACATTTGGTATCCATTGCGGATATCCAGTTGCAACGTTTGTATCGTCGTTTAGAAGAACGTGGCTATCAAGTCGTTATGACTTCCAGTGCATTGGAAAAATTGAGCGAAGCGGGTTTTGATCCTGTTTATGGTGCTCGCCCGTTAAAACGAGCAATCCAACAAGAGATTGAAAATCCTCTGGCTCAACAAATTCTTTCTGGCACATTGATTCCTGGCAAATTAGTAACGCTGGACCTAGAAAACGATCGTATTGTTGCAAGACAATAAAAGAGTTTCTTAAATTGTCCGCAGTATAAAAAGATGTCTTTAGATGAAAAGGGGTGCAAAAAGCACCTCTTTTTTCTTTATTGTGGGTCGAAAATACATCAAATTAGGTGTTTTTGCGGGATATTTGAACGGTTGGCATTTTTTTCAAAAAAAACTATTGTCACATCCGTAAAACTCCCTATAATGCGCCACCACTGACCGACGCTGAGCTGAAGCAAGCCGCCGAGGGCAGTCGGAGAAAAGCGAAAATAAACGCTTGACTCCGGAGGCGAAAAGCGTAAGATACGCAGCCTCGCAACCCGGAACAAACTTCCCGGTTGCCCCGCTCTTTAACAACTGAATCAGACAATCTGTGTGGGCACTCGCAAGACACTATCCAACGCCGAAAGGCGAAAAGATTAAAAAAGTCTTGAAGAGT
>NZ_FORG01000029.1 GCF_900113945.1 Xenorhabdus mauleonii | reverse complement strand
CGAAGCTGGTAGTAAAAATAATCCGGTTCTTCTCCGGCCAGTAGCTCCGCTGCGGGCGTAAATTGCTCTATCGGCAGATAGCGGTAAGGCGTGCCCCGTTGGGCGTCATCATCGGGTTGTTGAACCACCTGAATGTCATGCAACCGGAAAAATTTTACGGAATCCCCCAGCGGCAAGGGATAACAGTGATTTTCGGCACTCAGCAGGACAGGCGGGCTGAGCCGTTTTTCCAGATGAATAGCCGGCACACAGCCCAGCATAAAGGCATCACCGACATCATCCAGCGGCAGTTCGCCTTCAAAACGAAAAATCAGTTCAAACGTACCGTCTGCATTGAGCGGGATTTCCGCGCGATCACGGCTGATATCCAGCGTGACAAAATTATACAGGTGCGGCAGCACATAATATTCAACCAGCGTTTGCAGGCCGGTATAAGTGCTCTTTTTCATCGGCAGGATGGGCTTATCCAGCAGGTCATGCCAGCCATAAGGAAAACAGTTCAGTTTACGTTGTTCGCCCTGTGCTCTGACGCTCATCTCACAGATATGCTGGTCAAGCCACAGGCTGAGCTGCGCCGCTCGTCCGGTATCCGTGCCAAGGAAAAAAGAGAGCGATCCGCAGTTCCAGACCGAAGAAGTACTTCCCGTCTGGCACAGGGTCAGGATAATTTCACTGTGCGTGCCGGTTTTTTTCACCGTGCGATCCCGCACCACTAAAGGCTCAATATGCAGCGGGCGGCAGGTTTTGAAGGTGAGTAATTGCTCTTCGGCCTGCGCAGAAACAGCTGTGTTTCTGGGAATATCCGCAGTGCCCTGATGTTCGTCATCGATGGGGAAAAATTGCATGATTGTCGTGGGTGGAACAGGGCACAGCACTAACGGCCAGATACGGGACAGTATGCCGTGGGTAATTTCGGGGAAATCATCTTCCAACTTATTTCGTAAGCGGGCAATCAACAGAGAAAATGCCTCAAAGAGACGTTGAATATCAGGATCATGGGCCGTTGCCAGAAAGTCCGTTAAATGGGGTGACTCTTTTATCACGCGCTGAGCCAGTTCCCGCAGGTAAGCGCGCTCTTGCAGGTACAGAGATTCCTTATTGTTTATCATTCTTTTTACTTTTTTATGTTAGATTTTTTTATCCGGCAGGTTAATTTATTGTACATATACATCAATAAAATTAATTAACTAATTAGATGGATTTTTCATCTGATTTTGGTGGAATATGGGGGAATTAGAGGAGTACACGCGAGAATTCAGGAAAAAATAAGAATGACAGGTGCAGTCAACGGTTTGACTACTCTATGCCTAACCGTTAATATCTTTTTCTACAAAAATGATCCATCGCCTGTCAGGATCGCCTTCGGGTGGCGAAATAAAACTCCTGTAGCCTGCAAGGGAGAGCTAGCATTGCGGTACGTCTGCGCACCTTTGGAAGCAGATATTGTTAGACATAAACCCCTTGTCTAACAATGAAGGTTTTTTAAACTAAAAAATACCCTAAAAGGTGTTTTTATACTGTTAACTAAGCGCATTGAACACTGAATCATGCACTTCACGTCATACCACAAAATTATTCTCATACACGACATTCATACTTCTACGATCTCTGCTTGAAATATTCAACAGATAACTTTTCTGCATCCAAATAATTAACGCATAACTGTCGTTTGACACTGCGCCTTGCCACGTTTTTCTGTGCTTGCTGGTATTTCAACGTTCGCATAGCTTTTGCTGACTATTTGCGAATTTAAGGAGTCACTTTTTGTCGGGTTACCGCTGAAAGTGACGCCGCAGCAAAAGAACAACTGGACAATGATAGGCTCACGCCTACTTAACCACACAGTGAATCTGACACTGCATTTTATAGATTGAAAGATCATCAAAAGGAAAACCTGACGATATCGAGGCTGGCACTTTGCCAGTGGGGATGACCTGTTCATACAGGCGGCAGTACCGCGTACTCAACCGATACCCCGCAATACCTCAACAAGCGTTCACTCTGGCGCACAGATATCCGTCAGGGGCAAAGCCGGTATTTCCTGCTTTGTCCGCCCTGTCGCGCGCCAGAGATCGCATCAAGTTGAAAGGTTAAGTAAGGAAAAGCCAATGAGTCGATTGATTAAGGAATTAAAGTTTTTTGCCCGCCAGGATGGTGGCAGCCATAAAACCTGTCATGACCGCATTCGGATTGCGGGGCGTTTGGGATTGACTCTCGCGAATCGTTCCTACGGTTGCCCGTGGCTACGTTGTCCCTGACGCTTTGCACGCCGAAATTACTCTCAACACAATCAGGTAGAGAACTGCTGGTGAGACAGTAGGTTTCATCGCACTATAATTTCAACTTATTGTGTGAAACAATCACAGAAACAGCCTCGTGTCGCACCACAGAATTATTTACAGGGTCGAAAACCCCATAAAATCGCTTATGACGACACTATCGATCAAGTTTCTTCCATGGATAAGCTTGCTGACCTTCTATCTCTTCTGTACCTGGTTTTATACCATGTGTCCACCATTTGGCTTCCCAATTGCTTCCCTCCCATGAGACCCTGTCACCACTGCTATATTACTATTATCAAACCCACATTAAAAAAAACCGCTCAAACCATTTCCGGCAAGGAATCAGAAAAACATATAAAAATCCGTGTCAGTCAAAATAACCGTTTTATGCCAAAGCGTGTATCAGTCAGTAGCTGGAATATAGAAAAACAGGAGATGAATCCGGTGTCAGTGGCTGAGCCAATGTCTTTAGGAGATAAGGCATTTAACGCCAGGAACTTAAACACCTTGTCACAAAAAGAATGGATATTGAATCATAGTTTGGCATTGCAGCCTCAAGAACAAGCCACTTGGGCCAACAGCCGTCTGTTAGCCCTATATGGAGAAGGGATTCAGGGCGAAATAGAAACGGAGGGTAATCTTGGTTATGAATTAGGTCAAACTCTGGATCTTAAGAATTTTGGAGCGCCTTTGGATGGCCGAGCATTAGTCACTACGATCACCCATACCTTTTCTAAGTTTGAGTGGCGTACCCAGTTAGTACTGGGATCTGACTGGTTACAAGATCTTGATACTGGCATGGTCCCTGGTATACGAGGAATACATATTGGTCAGGTGGCGGAAAATAAAGATGGCCCCGATAAAAACCACTGCCTGAAAGTAACGATGCCTATCTTGGGAAAAGATAATAAGCCGTTACAGCTACTTGCGCGATTAAGTACACCTTTTGCCAGCAACGGTAGTGGTTTGAATTTATATCCTGAGGAGAAAGATGAAGTCGTTCTGGCTTTTTTGGAAGATGATCCTCGTTATCCGATTATTTTAGGGGCGATGCATAATCCAATCAACCCCGCACCCAATGCGGAATTGAATAAGGGGCGGGGGATCGTCATTAAACATGACGGTAAAACGCAGTATCTACTTCTGCACCCTGATGAGGGAATAGTGTTTAAAGAAGAAAAGGGAGAAGACAATAGCAAGCTTGTCCTTAAACAAGGAGAGTTGCTCACTCAAAGCAGTAAAAAAACGGAGATTGATGCAAAAGACTTACTGTTAAAGGGTGACAATCTGGAAATTAGAGGAGCAAACGATGTATTGATTAAGGGACGTAAGGTCAAGCTCAATCAATAGACGTTAGCAATAGAACGTACACTCATACAACAATCATAGGCGGTAATATGGTATCAGCACGTAATGACATTTATGGTTGTGGTTGGGCTTTCCCCCCCACTTTTTCGCTTAAAGAGGGTGCAAAGTTAGTTAAGGACTACGAAGATATCCAGCAAAGCTTATACATTTTATTCAACACATTACCCGCAGAACGTGTCATGCGCCCATGGTATGGATGCGATTTACACGCTGTTATGTTTGAAAATGTTACAGCGTCTTTATTAATCGATATCAAGGCCTTAATTCGTCACAGCATTGAAGAGTATGAACAGAGAGTTTTTCTGGTGGCTGTTGATGCTGAATTTGATGATAACACGCTGGGGCTGTTACGTATTCAAGTCTCTTACCAAATTCGCGGTATGTCTCAGGTTTTTATCATTGATGGCCTTTTGGATCTGGCTGATGGGCGCAGAGGGTACTTTAGATGAGCAAGTATATCGTGATTGATAATGATGCTCTGTTATTTGACACAATGTTTAGTCACCGCCTGGTCACTATTACTGGCTCGGCTCAAATTAAAGGCAGTGGTAAAGCTAACATTAATAATAAAAAAGTCTGTGTTCTGGGGGATGAAAAAAAGATCAGCTTGGATGCAGTTTATATTGCCCCTGGTTTCCCTATCCCCGGGAAGGGAAAAGTGACTATAAGCCTGCTGAATGCTGACCAACAAGCTATATGGTGTCTGAGTGGTCAACCCGTTATATTAGTTGGGCAGAAGTTTATAGCCAGTTTTACGCCCACAGATCTGGCAAAAAGTCCGCCACCGGCACAAACCCCAGATATACCCGCGCCGACTCTCGGCAGTGGAAAGTTCATTAACAGTCAAATGCTTGTCACCGTTGGATAATGGTGATGATACGTTGAAGTCTCCTTTAAATCTCTTATTCAGGATGCAGGTATGACAACACAGAATAATGACTTTGTGCTTGACGACCGTTCACTGTTAACACGGTTAACTGCATTTCAGGCGTATTGTCGCACTATTCCTTTTGGTACTAATAGGAACTTTTGGGATCAAGTCTTTTTTAACGATGAAAACACCCCTCAAACGTTAGCGGTGCGTTTTGCTGAACCCGGGCTGGAGGCGCGTAACTTACCGCCTCAATTGGCTTTTTTATTGGCTTTCTTACATATGATGGATACACCACGTAGATTGCTTAATAGCCTTCCTGCACGCCACCGCCAACTCTATTATCGTGGGGAATTGGGTTTGAGTGAATTGCCTACCCGCCCCGATACAGCGTTGGTGATCTTCCAACCAGAATCCTCTCATACAGAACTTTACTTGCCAGAGGGTTTAATGTTGACCGGTGGTCAGGATCTCAATGGCACACCACGCTTGTACAACTTGCAGCAGTCATTGTCGGTTAATCATGCGCGCTGGACTGATTTACGTTGGCTAAGGGAAGCAGATGATAATCGCTCTTTGCCCGTTTGCCGTACTCTGTTGGACATGAGTCAGGATATTGCCTTTCCACAGCAAGGCATACGCCTGTTTCAGAGTGAACCACAAGCCGATATGCCAATGATCAATGGCCGTTTTATCGTTTCGCCGTTGCTATTGGCAACGGGGGAGAAACGTTTTATTACAATAGAGTATGTCAGTACCTTGCCAAAAAACACGAATTTTCGCCTGGAGGTAAGCACACAAGAAGGTTGGAAGCCGTTAACGCAGGATAGTGGTGTAAATAATGGTTATTATATGCCAGAGGATGTGATGCCAGCGGCACCAGTAGATTTGGAAGGGTATACTTTTTTACATCCTGTGCTGCGCATTATTAATCAATGCACAGGCACGGTGCCGAAAGTAAAGTCGTTGACAATGACAGTACACAACATGAGCAATGTGCAAATGCGCACGGATAATGGCTTGGTTGATGTAAATGAAAATAGCTACCCCTTTGGTAGCGAGCCTGTATCGGGCAATGGTTTTCAACTGATGTCAGAGCAATGGTGCAATCAAAATGTAATTTTTGATATCACGATTAACCTTGTTTGGCAGGATCTTCCGGATAATTTTACGACTTGGTACAGTCAGTATAAAGCAGGCGCTGATCCCATCAGCGTTAATAATACAAGTTTTAAGGCAATAGTGCTTCCTCCAGATCCGGATAATAATAACCCACAACAGTTTTTTGGCGGCATGGACAATGGGAGGATATCGGTTAAGCCAATTAAAGTGAGATTGACCTCACCGCAACTTAATCTGACCGATGAGCAGGCATTTTGGCGTCATGCTCCACGTGTCGAACTGGCAGGACAAGATTTTCTGCATCGTACTTATCGCCAGATGGCCATTAACGGTGAGCTACCTCCTAACCCACCTTACAGCCCACAATTTCGACAGGTTAATGTGAATTATGTGGCAACCAGTGAAAAAATTGAACAATACGTATTAACCCCTTTTGGTTACCAAAGCTCAGTCCCGGATGGCGATGATAGCAGTGCACCCGCGTTGTATTTGGGCATCAGTGATATTACTCCGGGTCAACAACTAACACTGTATTGGGATCTAAAAACGCCATGCCAAATAAAGCCAGAAGGCTTGCATTGGAGCTATCTGGCTGAAACAACAGATGGTGAAGGGAAATGGGTGTTATTACGGCAAGAAATAGACGATCAAACCGAGCGACTATTTCGCTCCGGATTGTGGAGAACGACTTTGCCGAAGGATGCCACAGCGCTCAGTACGTTGATGCCAACCGGCCGTTACTGGCTGCGGGCTAAGGATTTTGTGCTGGATGAAGCGGATAAGCCGGTAGAACCAGGTGTACCCGAACAACCTCAGCCGAAAGTTGAACAGTACCCTTGGTTGTCTGCGTTGTATACCAATGCTGGTACAGTGCAACTGGCAAACGCTTCTGAGCTGGATGACAGTCATTTTACTCAGTCGTTACCCGTTGGCAGTATTAACAGCACGGTGAAACCATTTGAGGGATTGGCGGCATTGAGCCAACCCTTACCTTCCTGGGGGGCACATGCAAGGGAGAGTGAAGACGAATTTATGCGTCGTGTTGCTATGCGCCTGTCTCACCGGGGGCGGGCTTCTTCCTGGCGTGATATCAGCGCCTTACTATTAGCACGATTCCCAGAGGTACATCACATCCGCTTGCCAGGATTGGAGAATTTAGATGGTTTATACCAGCCAGAGACAGATGAGCAGATCGGGGGTGATTTCGCTCATAAACGCCGTCGAGTTGCCATTTACGAAGACCAATCTGCTTTGCATATTCAGACATTGATGATTGTACCTCGCGCGGGTTATAGCGACAGCGAAGATCCTCTGAGACCGATGTTGAATTCCGCTCGGTTAGCGGAAATGCAGCGTTATATAGAGAGCCTAGCATCACCCTGGATAGAATTGCGAGTACTTAACCCAGAATATTTCGAAGTTAAAGTGGAATACAAAGTGGGATGGAAAAAGGAAGCTAACGCTGAACAATGTGAATTGTTGCTTGCAGAGGCAATTAAGCAGCAATTTATGCCATGGCGTGATGAGCATAATATAGTAGAGCTGGGTCATTCTCTGACTATTTATGACGTGATGTCGGTGATCCAGCGGCAACCTTATGTTGATCATGTACAAGACATCAAGATAAATGGCAGCCAGCAGGCGATTAATACCTCACTGAAAGTGATAATTGTTCACCCTACTTCGGAGCCAGTTTCCCCAAAACCAAAGAATAATATTCCCCCGTTCTCGGCAGAGGAAAGCCATGATGAATGATAAAATTTACTTACCCCCGGGGATTTTTCAGGATGAAAAACAAAATATCCATTTTGATACTTTGATGGAGCAAGCAAGGACAATTTTAAAAGAGCAATCTGGCGATTTATGGACAGATACTACTGCGCACGATCCCGGCATCACATTGCTAGAAGCTTTGGCTTATAATGTCTCAGATCTAAGCTACCGGCACCTACTACCGTTGGTAGATTTACTGACTCCCGCATCTGTCAACAAGGAGAAAAAAAAACCATTATTTCCTGCCGGATTCCAACCTGAACGGATGTTAACCACCAGTCCAATTACTGCCGAGGATTATCGTAAAGGCATACTTGATATCACTATCAAGGGCGACGATGGTGAAATAGTTTATGCGTTTTGTGACGCAAAAATGGAAAAGAATGACAAAGAAAATAGTTATCTTTACTTTTACAATAAAAAGAATCGAGAGCTAACTTTTTTTAAAGAAAATGATTCCGATCCGGCGTTATATCTCAATGGCAGCTACACCGTAAAAGTTAAACCTTCTTTATATTCTAAGTTTCATAAAAGCAAGTATGAGCAGCTCAAGGAGCTGCTAGAGGACTATCTGAAGAAAAATACAAATATTTGTGAAGTTATTGGAGAAGTGAATTGGCTTTGTACTGATGATACTCATGACTTCAATTTATATATGGATGTTTCAATAAGCGATATCGTGAGTGATATTAACGAAGTCTTTTTAGCGATATTTATAACTGCACAGAATACTCTCTCACCTGAGTATGAACGTGTTCCTACTATGGATTTCCAGCATCAAAATTATACCGGCCCATTACCTCAGCAGGGGTGGTTAATAGACGTCCCACAAGAAAATAAAGTTAATTGCTTTACGATCTATACAAGCCAGATCCAACAGGCTATTGAGTCATTACCTTTTGTTAACCATGTTAGTTACATTAATTTTGGAGAGGACAGAAACAAGGTAATTTTTTCTGCAAATGGCGCGAATAGTGCTTTTTGGCTCGATGATAATAATATTGTGTCCACAATTGCAAAGATGCTGAAATGTGTGACGGTTACTTATAAAGGACAAGTATTAACAGGAGATGCTGATGAGATTAGTCGGTTGTTGCGTGAAAAAATGCAAAGAGAACACCAGATATCGACAGAGCCTTACCCTATAGGGCATTACCGTAATCCGTCTCGCTACTACCCTGCCAGTGATTTATTGCCCTCTCTATATAATCTACAAGAATACGCTCCAGAGCATCTTACTCTTCAACTGCATCAATTTTTATTACCATTTGAACAACTATTGGCGAATGGTTGTGCCCAGCTGGCATATTTACCTAAACTATTAGATTTTTCTGCAACCATCGAAGAACCAATATGGGGGCATCAATGGCCCTTTGCCGAAAAAAGCATAAATAATCAGGTTCATAACAAGTATAAAGAGAAGGTGGAAGAAGCGAACTGGAGTAATCAGCAAAATATTATTCAGCAGATTGCATTGACGAATTATCTACAAAGTTATTTTGGGTTGCCGAAAAACGAAAATATCGGGCTGGCTACAGATGAGGAATTTTTGCAGGTTCAACGTGCTTATCTGAGCAGCCTGCCACAAACAGGCTACTCCCGCACGGCAACAAACATCCACCAGATTTCCTCACTCCAGCGCCGAGTTGCAGCAAGGTTAGGTATTGGGGTTATGTTGTTTGATGATATGCCTGAAGCTGACCGGTTAGCTTATTTAGAGCACCTTCCCTTTTATATTGTCGAGCATCCTTTGCTGATGCCGAAGAAGCCAGAGACAGATTTTATAGATGCTAAGCCTGTGACTAGTGTGCAATATTTATCTGAACCCAGACGCTTATTGATTACTGTACAAGATACGTTAGCAGGTAAACTGAAAGCCGGGCAGTTGGTGGATTTATTTCTAAAGGGTAATGAAACCCTGAAGGCAATATTGGTGGCGGCTGTTAATAATAATACTTTCACGCTCTATATTGATGAACACGTACAACTGCGTCGACGCTGGTCAAAAGTACTAGAGATTGCGCAGGCTGGAAATTTGAAATGGTGTACCAGCAATTCGTGGCTCAAAGATATGGAGTATCGGGTAATACTCAGCAGTAACCAAGAAGTCCTCTCTGACGGGCAAACACGGATTGAAACATCAGCGGATCAACCTTGGCCGCCGATTCTGTTACCTGACGATACCGTCACAATAAAACAAATTTTTACAGGTCAGATAACAACCAGAGAAAGTGATTTAGAAGCCAGAGTTGACAGTGTTGACCACATTCATGGTCAGGCAGTTATCACTATTCTTAGCAAAGATAAAAAATTTGATCCTAAAGCGCGTTACCAGTGGCATATCAGCAAGGGAAAAACGCAGGCTATGGATCGCTTCTCGTTTACTTTAAGCTTTGTTTTCAAACGCAGCCTGATGATGAATGGACAAACATCATCAATATTATTGGCTGAACGTGAAGCATATATCAAACGCATTATCCAAGAAGAAATCCCGGCGCACCTGCTGGCCAGAGTATTATGGCTCAGTGATCAGCAATTCAGTGTATTCAGTAGCACCTATGCACGTTGGCTGAATAACACCGCCCAGCTTGGGTCGGATACTTATCGTCTGTTGAAAATGTTATCTATCGGTATGTTGCCCGGAGAAACCACAGGTATTGGTGTGATGCATATCATCACTGATGAGGAATTGCATAAATTACCGTCAAACACAACTGAAAGACAGCAATATATTGACGATCTGGGGCTGTTCTTCGTACCGGATATTCACGAGCCTACTCGATAAAAATAATATTGCCGCCAAGCCTAGTATTACAGCCGTGCTCGATCATGGACCATGATTATTTTCTTTCTTCCTTAACATAAAAATAGGGGGCAGATGAAATCAACTGTTAACAGTTTGGAACAGTTGATTTTGGTATTACACACCTTTTTGACTCCCTTATTTCACTCTGGCGACCCACGATAACGCAATCTTAATTATCTTCGAGGCTGATTCAGTGATATTGAACATAAATAACTGCCAACTGGGTAAATTTCGGCTGTGGTACGAGTTAGAATCCTCTTAATAAGAGACGTAAACTATACAATAGGAGTGGAGTATGAGTGAAAAATACAAAGCGTCACAAAATATAACATCCAATGAAACTTCTGTTAGGACAATAGATGAGTGGGTGAATGAATTGCCTGTCAAAGCCGAGGAGTTAAAAAAGAAATTTGTGGCGGGTGCAGTGCCTCAGGAAAGGGATTTTAAGGTACTTATTGAGGCAATTTATACAGCACTTGCAGCTGTAGGGTTGGATCCAGACAGAGCCTCTACTGGTAATGGATTAAAAGTGGATAAAATGACTAACAAGCTGGAAGTGGACACCAACTCAATTCAGGAGAAATTGACGACTGATAACAATACAGGAATTGATATTTCAAGTGATAATCAAATAAGCATCAACACTAGCAAAATTCAGGAGAAATTGACGGCTGTTAGCAATACAGGAATTGATATTTCAAGTGATAATCAAATAAGCATCAACACTAGCAAAATTCAGGAGAAATTGACGGCTGTTAACAATACAGGAATTGATATTTCAAGTAATAATCAAATAAGCATCGATACTAAAATTATTCAAAAAAAACTGAAGAGCGGCAATGGTATTAATATTTCAGATAAAAATGATACTGTAAGTATTAAAAATAATAGACTCACTGGAATAATGGTACTTGCTACATTGCATGGGGCTACGCATTATTCATATTATTTTGGATTTTTTACCCTATATACCAAAGTCACAAGTGGTATATGGAGAGTTTATATTTCAACGCATATGTTAGAATCCATTAATAATTCTACTCCCCCTGAATTGCTGGAATATTATGATAATAAAATAATAAGTATTGATGGAGAGAATTTAAATACAAACCAATATAAATCAAATGGTCGCATGTCTATGTTTTTAGATATTCATATAAGCGATACTACGGATGATATTTCCAAAAAGAAATTGCATATAAAAATTAATAATAATAATCAAAAGATACCTATTCATAAAATAATATGGGATTAAATTCAATACGTTAATAATACAAATGTGTTGATAGTAATCAATTAGCTAGTAATTTCTTATTGGAATAGTATTGCTTTATCTGAGAATAAATTCGCCCCTAATGATAAAATTATATCGGATAAGGATGAATTAATGGCTGAAAATATTCATATATCAATGGCAAATTCGTCAGTGAATATTCACCGATTGAGGGTAAGATTGCATACGTCCCGTGAATTGGCTGCTCCCTTGCAACAGAAGGTAAGTCAAACTGTACGGACAATACTATCAACAAAGGTATTTGCCGCTTCACAGTGTCGTTTTATTCAGCATATTAGTCTTCCTCAACTAATTGACAGTTTAACGCTCGATTTAGGGGAATTACCGCTGATTAAGTTCGAAACGCATTTTGTACAACGGTTCATTCAGCAACTCAATGACGCATTAAGTGCTATGTCACTACCACAAAACGTGAATGTGAATCACACAATACCAGAGGATGATGGTGTACGGAAAAATAAGGAAGAACCTTTGTCTACAGAAATAACTGGACAGCAGAAACTTACTTTACCAGATGAGCCGCAAATAACTGCAAAATTGTCATCATCGGAAAATAGGCTAGATAACCTGATATATTTCTTCCATACCGGTTATTGGCTTCCGTCATTTTCTTCCTTCTTAGTTGTTGACTCGAATCCGGAAGAAAGTGGCGAAGCTGTGGAGCAGAGGGTAAAACCACAGACTAATACATTGAAAGTCTCACCAACACAATCATTGGACATATTGCTCAATGATACGACAAAAAGCGAATTGAGGGTGTTGCCGATGCTGGCTAGGGCCATCTGGCATCCACAATCACGCTGCCGCTTATGGCAGAACGCTCTGACACGCAACGTCGGCTTATTTTTCAACAGCTCACAGCCAGACAACAGCTGATCAGTGCACCGCAAGCACTCCCCATACACCTCGCCAGCCTGATGCTGGCAGCATGGCACTACTGGCTGCATCACCCCTCATTGATGATTACTGGCGGGGTTTTGGGGAACAGTCAGGTTTTTGAAGCGCTTGTCCCAGCTGAAATTCACTGGTTAAACGATCTGTTGTTAGCTTCTGTACCGTGGCCAAAATTATTGGCTGAAGCGTTACCGTTATTACGCAAACATGCTGATGTATGGAAATCGCAACTTTCTTTTACTGCTCTGCAATTATTATGGGATAGGAAGCCCCATATTCAGAAAGAAGGAAGAGCATGGCAAACTGATCAATCTAAAGAACAACCCCCTGACTTGCAGAAACGTACAACTCTGGCTCCAGAGAGTTTAGCAACGGAAGCCCATTTACAGTTGCATAATGGCGTAACCCGTCCCCCGAATAAACAGAAGGTAAATGATGTGCCGTCCCATGATGTCTGGTCGGACGACAGTGCATTACCAACGAAATTATCGGTCTGTAATGCCGGCATTGTATTTCTATGGCCGTTATTACCGCGATTATTTGCTCAACTGGGGCTATTGGAGAAACTTCAGGAAGATGCCCCTTACCGATTTATCAATCAGCAAGCTCAACTGCAGGCAGTATGCCTGTTAGATGGGTTGACTTGGGCAGATAATGAGATAGCGGAATGGCGCTGCCTGGTGAATAAATGGCTATGTGGTTGGCCATTGACAGCGCCATTGGAGCCATGGGTAATACCAGATGACTCTACCCAGGCATTATTGACCTCATGGTTGATCAACATGAGCCAGCAAATCCCTGGATTACAGCGCTGTGAGCCAGCTGAATTGCGTGCACTATTTTTACAGCGACAGGGCGCTATGTATGAGAGTCCCGATGGTTGGTATCTTACTGTAGAGACGCATGCCAGCGATATTATGTTATCTCGGCTTCCCTGGCCGTTAAAGCAATTGACGCTGCCTTGGTTGCCAGAACCGTTAGAAGTGGTATGGCAATTACCCCATTATTTTAATTTCTAATCTCATATTAAGGACGTGTGTTATGCCCGGAAACAGTCATACTTATAAGGAATTCACTGATATTGCTAAGCTTAACCATCTGATAGAGACCCATGTAAGGCAACATATGCCAGGTATCGAATTACGTTTTGATGAACCTGACCCCGCAAACCCGCCAACCCAGCCGACGCTGAATCTGTTTATGTATCTGATCCATGAAGATCTGAGTATTCGCCAAAATACTCAACGTGATTATGACCCTAAAACAGGGAGCTTTACACCAGAAATTGCTTATATACGCTGCCTGTATTTAGTCACTTATTGGGATAACCAGAAAGGCAGTTCAGATGCGCCAGGCGCACATCCAGATAGTCCTACAGTGATAAACCTGACTAACATGCTTAAGGTGTTGTTATGTATGCGTAATCATATTGATTTTAAGGGATATATGCTGCGAATAATCGAGCCAGAAGCACTTAATAGTCTGGGTAATTTTTGGCAAGCTTTAGATAATAAACCTCGGGCGATCATGAATTTTGCTGTCACCCTTCCTATTAGTATCAGTCATCCGGGTAAGAAAGAGGATATAGTACCGCCAGTGCAGTCATTTGATAATCAGTTAGTTCATTATCATGGGAACAGTCTGGATATGTTGGAAACGTGTTTATTTAACGAGTTACACCAAGCTTTGGACGCAAAAGAGGCAGATTTGGCACTAAAAAAAGTGGTAATTAATATCCATCAGGCAGTTGCACCGGTTAAAACGCAACAAGAGTTGCAACAGGTGGAGGTTATCGTAGCTGGCGTGACGTTTAAAACAGCAAGAGAGACTATCGAAAGCTGCATTGCTTCCTGGAAAAACTCAAAACACCCATGTGGTGATCAGAAATATCAGATTTCCTCAGTACAGTGTTCGCTGGTTGCGCCAGAAATATCGTAATGCCTGAGTGCATGTCTACGGGGTTATCTTTCTTTACTTATCATCTCATCGGCACATGAGATTGGTTTGTGATGTACGGTACACCGAAAACATTTTCTCTCTATTCAAATAATAAAACATAACATTGTCATTGCATGAATGGAGTATTTCAGAATGACACAGACTTTTTTTATTGCTAATGATAAAGATACCCCAGAAGAAGCTTTGTATGAATTTCTTACTGTGGTGGCACAAATTGAATCTTTATTAGAACGTGAGTGCAATGCCCAGCTTCATGATGAGCAAAATATTTTATCTAAATTGCTAACACAAAAGTCAGATGATAATCGTTTAGAAACATCCAGTCAGTCGTTCAGTTATACCAACTGGGATACGAGAATTCCGGAATTCGATGTGAAGCAAACAGGGCGTATTGCGCGTTTGGCTCAGAAATTCGATCTGACCGATTTTGAACTGGCGGTACTTATCTTGGGGTGCTTGCCTCGTTTTGAACCGAAATATGCTGAACTTTTCAGTCAGTTACAACCAAACTCTCTTCCGCTGCTAGGACTAGATTTAGCGCTGAGGCTATTTTGCACCGGGCAGTTTATACGCAATGCACAACGAGCTAGTTTACTGGCGGATGCGCCATTGAAGCGTTTTGGTTTGTTAGCGTTATCCCATAAATACAAAGGAGAACAGGCTTATCAAACCAGCAGTATGGTTTACCATTATTTCCTGGGTCACGACAGCCTGCCGGAGGCTTTATACGGCACGCTGTCATGGCTGGAACCGGGTCATAATATTGAACTGGATGACACTGCCCTGTTGCACTGCTGGCACCATGAACATCACAATTTTCCAGCGTTACTCGAGTTACGTGTCGCGGCAGCCATGTCAGGTGAACAGGCCGCCGCTGTATTAGGCCAACGTATGGGTATGCGCGCCTTACTGCTTCAATCCTCGGTTCTGAACAATGACAAAGATCTCATTCCATTACTCGGTCAGGCCATAAGTGCGGCAAGGCTTCATTCCGCATTGCTGGTGCTGCAAGAAATTAGCGTTCAGGACAATACTGAAAGCCCGGCACCATCATGGGACTGTATCAGGTCATTATTGAATGATTATCCGCTTCCATTATGTATTCTGATTGCTTCCTCCAGCCCAGAAACACCGCTACCATCACTGACTCGATGGATACTGCCTGTAACACTGCCATCAGTCCCTCAGCGCCAGAAGCATTTGCAACAACAACTCAGCACTTACCCGCATGGACTGTTGGATTATCAGTCGTTAGTGCAGCGCGTTGCATTGCCGGAAGTGGATATAACTTCTGCAGTGAAGGAAGCATGGGTATTACAACATCAACGTGGGGGCGATCAGATTGAAATAGGGGATCTCAGGCAGGCTTTTTTACGTCGTGCCCGACAAAATTTCTCCCATCTGGCACAGCGTATTGTGCCGGTACGCGATTTTCATGATCTCGTTATCAGTGATGACCAGTTGGAGCAATTACAGGAAATTTTGTGCGCTATCCGCCAACGAGATAAAACCCTCGCGCAGGGATTTGCGCGTAAACTGGGTAGAAACACCGGCATCAGTGTACTGTTTTATGGTGACTCGGGAACAGGAAAAACGCTGGCAGCAGAAGCACTGGCACACCAATTAGGTGTCGATATGATTCGGGTAGATTTATCCACAGTGATTAATAAATACATTGGCGAAACCGAGAAAAATCTGGCACAGATTTTCGATCTGGCGATGCAGGATGCAGGGGTGTTGTTTTTTGATGAAGCAGATGCGTTGTTTGGTAAGCGCAGTGAAGCCAAAGACGCCAAAGACCGCCATGCCAATATTGAAGTTGCCTATCTGTTGCAGCGACTGGAGCGCCACCCCGGATTGGTGGTACTGGCGACGAATCACCGTTCACATCTGGATGATGCCTTTTCTCGTCGCTTTACTTTCATTGTTCGTTTTGCCTATCCCGATGCTTCCTTAAGAGAAAGAATGTGGCAAAAAGCTTGGCCGAAAGAGATTACCTTAGCCGAAGATGTGGATTTTGCACGTCTGGCACAAACAGCGTTAACCGGTGCCAATATTCATAACATTGCGTTGCTGTCTATGTGGCTGGCAGGAGAGTCATCAGCCATTACTGACGCGCATATACAACGCGCCCTCCGTCGTGAACTCAGCAAAATTGGGCGACTTCCCGCGTAGAAACGAAGGGAATTTGCTCAAATCAGGGACACCGTGTTGAAAAATAAAGTACAACTTTAGTATTAAATTAAATACTAAATTTAATGAAATTATATATTTATTAAGGATTACATCAATTTTAAGCGTTGATGTATTACATTGAATACTTATTTAAATTATTACTTAGATTTCTAAATATACATAATTTTTTTATCTTAAACAGATAATTTCTTTTATCAAACTAATAATAAAAAGTATCTTTTATATTATAAAAGTCACTTATCTGTATAAAGATTTTTCATTAATAAAGGCTTGCTGGGGACTCTTATTATGCATAACTATATATATCATAAAAAAAATCGCATAAAAAACCACCAAATGATTATCATTCCAAATTAAACAAAAAGACAGAAATGCATAACTCTGAAATAGAGATTAAATACAAAAAACCAATCATTTCGCCACCTGATGTGAAATATGATCTGAGTGAACCAGTGACCCGGTGGATTTTACTATTATACCTTCAGGCAAATTTGGGACTTGATAGAACAAGATACATAGTAAATAAGAACAGCCAGCGACGTAGTCCAGAAAAAGAAAGTACCCGAGCGGCGGCTGATCAAAATTTGGTAAATAATTTAGATAAAATGAATCAGCGTGAACGTCAAGAAAGAGCTGGACGTATTGCACAAGCAATCAGATATGCATCCGAAAAAAATTATGCTGGTCATTCGAATAACAATACTAATAAGTCTGAAGATATTGTAGATACATTGAAAAATGATGAGTCTATTTCTATTAGTCAAATAAATAGACATCATACTGGAAATGCTGCAAAACACCCGATCTTACCCTGTACAACACCGGAACTCAGCACCAATGAAGCTTCATTTCAAGACTTACTAAGTGATAATCATTTAGCCTCATCAAGTTTTAATGTTTTTGTCCAGAGTATTTCTCAAAGACTATATGGATTGGTAAAATACTCAGATAGTACTTCCGCTTTTTTCGGAGGTGCGGATGCTCGCCCTATAAAAAGTAGGGCATATGTTACTCTGATAGAGTTCCGAAGGCGTTTTTTACTCGATATCGATGATCTTCTTTTGGAATTGTATAACCGACATTGGCCATCGGATTCATTGGTTAATCCAGATAGAGTCATCGATTATATAAATGAAATACGTATATCACTCCAGAATTACTCACTATTAAAATACTATATTGATGGTGGTAGAGTCGATAGGTTCACTTCCTGGTATATTCGTGAAAAGAACCCGGAAGTTAAGTCCGCGATTGAGGATCTACTGACTCATTTTCCAACGTCAGAAGATAGGTTTTTAGCGTTGCATGAAATATTACCGATGGAGAACACAGAAGAGAAAGAAAACCTTTTATCCTATTTAATTGAATATAACATAAACGATCTATTAGCTGGCGATTATCCGAAAGTGGGCACTCTGGCAGATATACCTCCTTTGATAAAAGGGATGTATTCAAATCAAAGTAAATCAATTCGAGAAAAATTGGATAATCTGTTTAATAAAATTAATAGTCTTCACCTACTGGAGATAACTCTGCATCCATCAACAATGTATTATTCACCCAATAAATTTCTCGAATATGCAGCTAAAATATGGGCTGATAGTTATATTGAAAATAATGCTATTACGACAGTGTTTAATAATAATAATACCTCATGGGACATTGATTTGTTGGATATGCTGAAATTACCGCACTATGACATTCGAGAAGTCAAATATCCACACTATTTTAGTCATGATGCAATACAAGCTTTTGAGAAGTACAGAAAAGAGCATCTTGATATTAAAAAAATTATACCTTCAGTTTTTTCAAGTTCAAAAAACCTCAGTGAAAAATGGGTGTCTCTCTATCATAAATTTCCACCATCGTTGGCCTCCATTTTGCGTGAAAAAAATATATTTAATAATGTGCCAGATTCAAGCGGTATGTTTATTTACTCTTTCTTTCTATTGAGTATTTCTGACTACTTGTACGAAATTCAAAATCAGGAATGGCGCACATCTTCTTCATCTGTGGGGAGCGATGATGTACAAAATGCGTTGCAAATTATCACTACCGAGATGGCCGGAGAAAAAAGCGAAGGGAATGCGGCTTGGTTAAAATTTCAGAATGAAATTCTCAGGCGTGCAAATGTACAAAGTGCTTATTCTATTTATTCTAATGAGATCAAATCAGATATCGAATCGCCAAGCAATCAACCGAAAATAGAAAATAATGAAATCCAGGCTCTATTAAATCTTGTGCAGAATGTGGAGCAGGAAGCGAAAAATGGACAGAAAAATACCAATATTGCAGACCGTGTAGCTTTTTATAGTGAATATTTGAGTCAAATAGAAGTAGAAATAAACGATCTAAAAAGCACTGAAACAAATTCAGTGTCCTTACAATATTTACAAAATAAACATGATTTAATTTTACTAAAAATAATGGAGCAGACCCAATTTAAAGAAAATTTTCATAAAGCATCGAGGATTAAAATCGGTAAACAGAGAGGCCATAGCTTACTAAATCATCCAAATAAAAATAATATTATTTCTAGAATTCGAGCGATGGAGCTATTTTTAACGGATAATACAGAGGCACAACGAAGATTTAATGTTTTTCCTTCGGCTGAAGATGGGGTGTTATTTGATCTTGCCTCGCAAATTTACTCTGGTGACTTCGGCAATGAAATTATGTATCAACTGTTTGAAATGGAGATAGTCTGTTTTTCTGTGGAAAATGGGATTAATCCATCTGATCGTCAGGAAGCACTTAAAGCATACAACAAGTCTTTGGGTGCGAGAGAAGGTGTTAAGAATGAAGATCAGAACAGAGAAATAGGCATTTTATCCTTTAAAAAACTGACTGAATTTGAAAATAATCAAACAAAATTTTACGGGCAATTTAATGAATACTTAGATAATTCGTTGGCATCGGATGCGGAATATATGACCCGTTCAAATATTCATGCAGCACGTTTAAATGGAGTGCTAAACGAATGGGATATGGTGACTAATTATGACGATATTATTTGGATCGGTTTAGGGCGCAGAAGCGGACAAGAATCAATAATACCTTCAGGAGGGTTGGCACTTGTTAAAGCAAAATCGGGGAAAATATACGCTATTTCCACGATTAACTTTTCTAGCGAAATCAAAGAAGTCACTGAGCAGTTTCAAGCTCGATTCGACACAATGAAACAAACTCTTGGGCAGGGAGACGTATATCACCGTAAAACACAAGCTTTACGATACATGGATGTCAAAGAGTTTGTTAAGCAGGTATGGGGAGAGGATGTGCCAGCTGGAGTGCTGGATCAGTCTGCAATAAATCCGGATAGAGATGGAATGCAGTTCAATCGGTGGTGGTTCGTTAATAGTGCTCCAAATGATGTTCAACCCAAATCTAAGAATATTCAATCGCTTTTGCTTGAGATGAATAAGAACATACTCACTCAGTATGTTGAACAAGCAAAAGTAGGGTTTTTGAATTTAGGAATTTGGTCCAGTTTTTGGAGAAGTATAGTGCCATTTTATTCTGCTTTTGAACGGGGGTATTACGATTCTAATTATACAGTTACCCTGAGTGATATCGTATATGATGCCATAGATCTCTATATAACGATTATCTTCATGGGGGGAGGAGCAATTAATCGACTCAGGAAAATGGGGAAAGAAGCTTTTGACAAAGCCTGGAAAAAAGTTTCTCCTGGAAAAGTAGGAGAGGCAGGGTTCAAAAAAGCTCTGGCTAAGCAATTTATAAAAGAAGCCTTAGAAATTGGGATACCTAAAAAAATTGGCGGGATTGCAACGGAAGTGGCTGAATTTGTTTTTCCTCCGGTTGCTTTAGCAAAGAGTGGAATAAAAATAATTCGTCGTGGAGGGCAAGAAATTTGGGATAACTGGAATAAGGTCAAACCCAAAAATAAGAATATTCCTAATACTGATAACCCCACAAGAAACAAGTACGCCTTTAATAAGGAATGGCGGCAGATGGGTGTATCATTGGATAATATAGCACCTGAAGATGGAATATATAAAATAAAGTCGGGTAATACACAAACAATGGATGAGTTTAGTTATTATATTAAGCAGAATGATGACGTTTATCAGGCCAGATGGGATAAGGATTATCACACATGGCGAATTATTAATCCTAAACACCCCAGCCGGTTTGATTATGCTATGCCAATCAAATTGAACAGTGATAATTTATGGGAAATAAATAATGTGGGGTTGCTGGGAGGAGGGGGAAGGCATCAGCCACCACCACCTCCGCCTCCTCCACTCTTACAACAACAGCTGCCACCGATACCATTGAGACAACGACCAGAAACATCATCAGCTCAAAAAACGAAGCCCATTGAATTTAAGCCGAAAGAGAGTAATAAGCTGGAATTCGATAAGTTGAAGCAAAAAGGTAAAGAGTTATATGAAAATTCTCAAAGTAAATCCACTGTATCAGATAGTACAATAAATGACTTTGATAACAGATATATTACCAGCAGCACGTCGGAAGCCTCTATACTTGCAAATGTCAGAGACTTAGTACAAGGTGATGTGGATAATATTAAGATTAAAGCAAATGGAGCTGAAAAGCCGGCTTATGATATATATATATCCAGGGATGGTGAAAATATCATCACCTCATCATCTTATAAAGCTGATGATATAACTACAAAGCCTATATTTGGAAAACCATTACCTTACTCAGATATCATGTTTTTTTCGCTTAAAAAGTCAGGTGTTGACCTGAAAAATCTCAAAAAATCCATTCAAGCCAGTATTGAAAATAAAGTCACTCAAAATGTCATAGACGCCATAGGAACCCCGGTTCAACGAGGTAAACTTATACGAGTTTCTCCTACTGAAAATCCAGACGCTTTTTATACACTTTTAGGAACTGATAATTGTAAGGCTACATCATTTATGTTGGCTCAGCATGCTGAAGAGTTTAATGGTAAAAAAATAACGAGTATAGAGTTTAAAGGTAGTGGGTATCTGATAATGAACATCGGATAAAAATCATTAGTTAATCCTTTTGATTTATTTACCCATTGAGACATTAAAAAATCTATGGTCTTCCCCGTTTTTGCAGACCCTGTATCTGAATTTGTGTAATTGCCTGTTTTTGGTATGTTTAATTTAACCTGAGTTCGGGATAAGCAGAATAAAAAAGAAGGGAACTAAAAGCGGGTTCGGTGATCAGATCTTTTGACCAAAAAAGAAACTTTTCACTTAGGAACCCGCTATGCATAATTTAGTCAACTTATTCTGTCATGTCGATGATTTTTGCCAGAACTTCATGCCTCACTGGCAAATCTATTTGATTGAAAGGGGGGAGCGCCGGCGATTACACCAAGGACGCATGGCGGCCAGTGAAATCATGACGATTATCATATGTCTCATCAACGTGATTTCAGCATTTTTATATTGGATTTATGATGGTATATCATAAAAAAGATTTTCCAACGATGTTCAGTTATACCCGTTTTCTTGAGGTGATGCCCACGGTATTGGCGCCATTGAGCGCATTTTTTACCCACCTTAAAGGTAAACCGACAGGGATTGAATTTATTGATTCGACAAGTATTAAAGTGTGCCACAACCTCAGAATATCCAGACATCAGGTGTTTAAAGAGACCGCGGCAAGAGGAAAAGGCACGATGGGATGGTTTTACGGCTTTAAGCTTCATATGATTGTTAATCATCAGGGTGAAATCGTTGCCGTAAAACTGACGCCCGCAAATATTGATGATAGGGCGCCTGTTAAAGCGCTCTCAAAAGGGTTTTTAGATAAACTTTATGCTGGGGGGTAATGGAACCAAAAACACGGCGAAGCAACCAATTTAAATAGCCAAAAATATACTGACCAAATTAGGATTTTTAACTATCGCTGTCATTTACTATAACATAAATCCATTATCCCTATTGTTACGAAAATACAAGGCCAACAGTAACACTCGTAGTATTGAATTACTGAGTTGGACGTTACCATTCGCTTAGTAACACATCTTTTTAAATGGACATTACACTTTTATTAGTGTGAGGAAGAAGAGCGAGCTGGACGCAATGCTCGATGAGATCACTCTGTCTTCAGGCTGATGAACAATATCTCAAAATTTTACTGGTTTCCGGCGCAGAATTCCGTATTAGGATTCTACGCCGACCCCAATTTACTACTTTTCTATATAAAACTTATCGATTAATTCAACACTACGCTTTTCGCCTTTTGATAAGTCACCAGTAACTTGATAGATTTCACCTGTTAGTTGATTATTATCGATTGTATAAACTGCAAAGTTTTGAACTGAACTATCACGGTAATTCTCATGTTTTGTTTTAAAACGTTCGGAATTCTGAGGTTGGTAACCGACTTCAAATAAGTTATTGTAATGTTCGAGTTGTTCCTGAGTTAACCAATTTAATTTTGGTCGCATTTCGTGAATATGTGTTAGCGGCTTATTGAAGATCGCATCATAGGCTTTCGTTCCACCCGTATTCGGAATAACAAAAGTCGTGCCCGAGGGTGAAATTAACTTTTTATAATTATTTTCATCATAGGTGAATTGAGCGTTATCAATTTTAGCGTTTACAAAACTGTCTACTTTATCCGCGTATTTTAATGATTTAGTTCGTGAGAAAACATGGTCATGACCTTGTAGCGCTAAATCAATATCCAACTGATCAATTAACTTCATAAAATCTTCGCGGACATTTTGTACATCTTCATCTTGTAATGAATGATAAGACTTAGAAAATAATGGCTTATGGTAACTCAATATAACCCATTCAGCTCCTTTTTTACGCGCTTGTTTTACATCATTTTCTAACCATTTTAATTGTTCTTTACTTAATGATTTTTTCTTTTCATTTTTGTAATCATTAGTATTTAGTACAATGAAGTGAGCATTATTATAATCAAATGAATAGTATGACCCTCCATCAATTTTACCAGCACTATCGACATTAAAATGATCATTAAATTTATTAAGGTATAAATCAGTTGTGTTTAAACCATATTCATCATGATTACCTGAAACGGGCACAAAACTCATTTTTAATAATGAATTTTGCGACTGTGACATTAAATCAACCCATTCATCCTCAACTTCACCAATTTCCACAATATCACCAGTATGAATTACAAACTCTGCATCAGGGGCTTTTTCCTGTGCTTGTTGTATGGTATCTGCGCCAAATTGGGCTTCATTACGAATATGTTCGTTCCAGTAAGCATTTTGTGTATCTGTATATTGAATAAATGAAAAGGGTTTTTGTGGTGAACTAGATGTTTTAAATTGGCCAATCTGACTAAGCTCACCATTTTTATCCCCAACTTGGTAATAATAAACGGTTTCAGGAGATAATCCATTGATGTCTGCGCTATAAATCACTTCTTTTACAGGAATGATATCTATTGCTACCTTTTCATTTTTATTTTTTACCTCTTTTTTAGGCTCCCATTTTATATCGGTAATACCAGCATCAGTGAAATAGCGTACCACATTGTTTTTATCATCGATCACTTTATAGATAAAAAAACCATCTTTATCACGTTCAAGATAATGACTTTCAACTGTAGCAGTTTCTGCTGGATAAGCTGTAGCATTTTTCATATCAGGATGAGTATCAATCATTACAACAGGTGATTTTACTACGTCACTGGTGAACCAACGAAATGACCGTTCTGTATCTGTTTGTTTTTTTAACGTAGATGTAATGCGGTTAGGTTTGTTATTTTTATATATTGGTGCAACATTCGGTTTGTCAATAGTACCTATGATTGTCTCAATCTTGTGAATATTGTCTGCTCTATGTAACGTAGCATTACTAGTGAGGGGATTATTAGTGATATTACTTTGGGCGTGAGAAAAACCAAATAGTGAACAGGCAATTAAGCTTGTTGTTAATATACAATTTATCTTTTTTAGTGTTAGTTTCATGTAAATATTCCCGATTGAGATTTTGTACCTAGCAAGGTTTATATAAAAAATTAATAATAAACAACGTTTGTTACACAAATTTGACATCCTCCTAGATCTAAAGTGAAGAATGGGGTTTTACGGCACACCGAATAAAAATTTTATTTTTGGGGTTTGTGAGGCAATGGAACAAAAACACAGTTAACCGGTCAATTTAAATCTTAAATTGTTATTTTTAGCCAACTCATTTACGATAGCCAGATTAACGATACCCATTCTGGCTATTGTTGAATCAGCCCCAGGATTTGAGGGCCAAGGTAATCAGTTGCGTTATCCGAATACCGATATTATTCAGGATGGACTTTTTAAGTTAAGAGCAGGCAAAGGCAAAAATAAGCCAATATGAAATAGGGGTTTTATCCCCGCCATACAATGTGGCCTGCCAGATTGCCGCGATTTTAGATGTGCCAACTTGCTATTTTTATATAGATGATAACAGCTTCGCCGATCAGGTTTTGCTCCTGTACAAAAAGGATTTTTGCCAAAGTAATGAATTCGAAAACGAACTCATTACTACGCTGACAGAGAAAACAAGAAAATACGAAAAAGCCTTCGAACTCTTTAAAGAGACAATGGAGTCCATCAAATCGACTCACGAGGGTGTTCAAGGAACTGAATCTAAGAAAGATTAAGTATATTTCTGGCACAAAGCCCCGTTTTACTAATATCCTTCTTTTATAATTCAGCAGAAACACCTTGTTTTGGTTGGATTTGTGCGCTTAGAGAGCCGGTGTGTAAACATCGGCTTTTCTATTTTACGTGTCTAGTCCTGATATACGTTGACACTTATTTTGCTTAACGCCTGATCCTGATGATGTACTTCATCGGGCGTTTTATATTTTAGGGCTAAATGAGGCCTATACCGATTATAAATCTCTATCGATTCACTTACCATTTTCGCCGCGTCTTTCAGGTCTGCGGGTTTACAGAGTAAAAATTCAGTTTTCAGGGTACCATTAACACGCTCTGCCAAGGCATTCTGATAGCAATCAGAGCCGTCTGTCATTGAACAGATAATCTCATGGTGTTTATGTAACGCTTGATAGCGTTTTGAACAATATTGTAATCCCCTATCTGAATGATGAATAAGCGAGTGTTCAATCAACTTCCGACTTTTTAAAGCGTGTTTATAGGCCTGAATGGCCGAGTCTGCTCTTAAGTTATCGTGAACATGATGTCCCACGATTTTACGTGACCAGGCATCCGTGATCAGACTTAAATACGCTTCCCCCTGTTTTCACTGAAAGGTACGTAATATCGGCTACCCACACTTGTTCCGGCCCCGTTGGGGTTATCTTATTAGGACCGGCTTTGAGTAAATTAGGGTGACAGTAAAAACGATGATGACTATACGTTGTTTTATGATAAGCCCGTCTGGGTTTGACTAACAAATGATGGGCTCTGAGTAAAGCGAACAGATTGTCTCTGCCTATTTTTACTGGGCGTGATTGGTTCAGCAGATACTGAAGCTTTCTCGTGCCAATACAGGGTTGTTTCAGTCGGATTGACAGCACTTGCACCAGCACATCCTGTTCCTGCTTTTCTTTTATAGCTGCCCGCTGGCATTGCTGGTAATAAGCTTGTCGTGTGATACCCAGATAACGGCAACATTGAGCCACATTGAAGCCGATTACCTTTTTCCCTTGGATGGCTTGCCTCGTGGTTTTTTTACGATAGTCACCCCATAATCCCGTTTCAACGCTTCAACGACTGCCTCAAAAAACGCGACTTTCTTTTCCATTTCAACCAGTTGTTGTTCAAGTTCTTTTATCCGCTGCTCGGGAATGAGTAAGGAGGATGAAGTCATGGCAACTCCTTGAGGATGTAAAGGGGTACGACCCAGACTTCAATCTAACTGACCATGCTTCCTAAGCCAAACTAAAACGATTGAACGCCCCTGAATACCGTACCGGTTTTAGGCTTGTTTATATGTCATCTCGCCTTTTTCAACTTGATCAACAACGGCTAATTTAAAAGCCAGTGAATAATCACGTTGAGTGAGTTTATTTTCTGATTTCATAACACTCTCCTCAATAGATGAAGAAAAGTGTCAACCTTATTTAGGATGGGATAATTCACCTGTGTGGCTAATCGATTGACGGCCTACGTGGCTTTATCAAGGTCATCAAGCGAATGCGTTAATGCTTCCGCGGCGTCGTTTAGTTGAGTGATTTGTTCGTCGCACAAGGTTGGAATAAAGTTACTTGTTCCCAGCTTGTTATCCAGACGTGAATTGATCCCCCTTCATTGCTGCCTGAATATCATCCGTGTTAATTCCCGCAATGGGCTGGTGTTGGGCGGTTGTCATGCTGGTATCCGCAATCGCCTCAATTAAATGAAATGGGGTGCTATCGGGCAACAGGTGGCCTTTTAAATAGCAATACGCATCTGGATCAATTGGGACGGGTTTTGATAGACATTGATTGCGTTATGGAACGCATGTGCCGCGTTGGCCGAAGCCGTTAATTTGCCAATGGCATCTGCCACTTTATTCACGGCATGAGTGACTGAAGCGGGATAGCGCGTTTTTGCCTTCACGAGTTGACGAAGTGAGGATGTTTAATAGCCGATCACAATATATTGTCCATTAATGTTATTGGGAGGCTTAAGGGTTATTTCTTTTCCATCAAATGCAACAAATTTTCTGGCAGCTCAAGTATTAAAACTATGCAATGTGCTATTGCGCGCGCCTACCATTGATAAGACCAAGCTTCCAGTATCATTTATCTGAATACTGAGAATGGCATGCTTAAATTCTTTTGTAAAATAATTGTATTCATATCTGCTGGTTTAAAATTATGAGTTTCCCATTGAATAATTAGCACCGTATCACCACACTACCACTATCCACTTCCCTTAAAATATGCATAAAAACGACTACCCACTAAATTGATTATCATGCAAATACCTTCTTTGATAGGTTTGAAATTTTAGCATAATGGTTCAGGTGTTTTATTAGTCAAATTTTTTATTTCGGACATAATATCTTGTATGCCCTTTTCCAAGTTTTCACCGTCAATGGCTTCGATTCTGATTTTTTCTGCCCAGTTTGCTCAGTCTTGAAATAAATGTTCTTCTTTCTCGAATATACCGGTTTCGATGAACTTCAAAACAATAATAATCTGCTGATCAGCGAATTGGAGTTTCCTTATAGAACATGATATGTATGGCTGAAAATCTCTAAAAATTAATGGGGGTTTTTATCGTGATACTTATTTTCTAAAAATAATTTGTTAAATTGCATTATCAATATAGTGAATATAAAATTAAACGTATTCACGACCACTAAATAAGTGGTCGTAATTTTACTATTTTATTCTACTTGTGAAAATGGTGAAATAGATTCGTCTGCCGTTAAGACTCTGTCATTATCTCTTTCTGTACCTAGAGTTAATGGATTGATATCATAACCGATAAGATTTGATAGTATATACTTATTCATTAATCCGCTTAGATAGCCATCTTTGTTTCGAAACGACTCTATGAATTGGCAGTTAAAATGATGATTATTTGATTTGTACATAAAGGGTATTAAATATTGCTCCCTACCATTTTGATAACCATGACCTTTATTTACAATTTCTCCATGATCAGAAGTATATATTAAAGAATAATTAATGCTTTTTTTATCAATCACATCATATATGTCTTTTATAACTCTATCTGTATGATGGATAGTTAAATCATAATTATCAGCATTAGGTAGTGCTATCTTATCAATGTCATCGTAATTTTTATAAGGCATATGACTACCATGTAAGTGAATTATAATAAATTTATATTCTTCTTTATCTAAGAGAACTGCATTTAATAGAGGAGCGAGATTATCGTCTTTAAAATTTGTGAGTTTTATTACATCAGATTTCTTCGCAATAAACCCATATTTAGACGAATGGAGCCCACTTAGATCCTGAGAACCCAACCAATACGTTTTATAGCCATTTGATTTAGCCATTTCTATGATTGATTTGTTTTTAAATAAATTATTTTCGCTTTCAGGAGTATGAAAAGCAAGGGACATAGAAACAGAGTTTCTTGTTATTGGTGCACTAGAATGTGCGTTATTTATTACACATCCTCCATTGGAAGAAAATATACTGCTCATATTTGGCGTTGTATTTAGTTTGTATCCATATGCACTATAATGTGTTGATAGCGATGATTCTCCCATTATTAAAATAACAGTGTTAAGTTCGGGTTTTTTCTTTCCTATTATTGAATCGTTAAATTCATTTATTTCATTGATATTTGCATACTTATCATTTGAATGGCTTGAAATATATAAATATACTAGGTCACCAATAACGGCAGGGTACCTGTCCCTTATAAATCGCCCTGTTGTTTTATCATCCTCGCGGATATCTGACAATAATTGTTTGTCTACGGAAGATATACTAAAATAAAGTGTAAAAAGGAAAATAAATACAGGAAACATCTTAAATGTTATGTGGTACTGAATGCTTTTTGTTTTTTTTATTAAATAAAATAAAACTATTGTAACGACTGAAGATGGCAGTAACATTATAAAAAATAAATGACTAGCCATAGATAACGATTCTTTTTTATTTGTTTCAATAAATGAATCTAGAACTGATACTGATACTCTTTCGCCAAAAGTGAGAGAGTAATTTATTTGGAGAATTAAGAAAAAAAGTAACAAGCTACCAATACTGATCAAAGCCTTATTTTTTTCCTTAATTAATAGAAAAATTGATAAGAGCAGAGCAAAGGTTGATAAATGGGGGATGCTAGAATCTTTTTGAAAAATAAATAGATTCAATGCATAAGATAAAATTAACATTGAAAAAATAGTTAATATGTATTTATATGATTCTTTCTTTTTTAAGTTCATAAAATATACTATTCAATAGCGGCATGAAACAATAGATTATACATGAGTTAATATTTTAAACAAAAGGATATGTGATTTTTTATAACAAATAAAAAATTGCGATTGAGAGTCTTGTCGACACATTCGGTTCTTTCGTTCACATTTTTACATTTAAAAAAATCATAAAATATTTTTAACAAAATGATAAATGATGCCATGCCCCTTATGTTTTTTCTATGCCTAATAATTAAGGGATAGAGGTTATAATTTTTTGTCTTATAATGGAGCCAATTGGCGTTTATATTAAGAGAATATTGATTTAATTCATTGAGTTATAGTATAATTTAATTCTAAATTCCTTGGTTTTAAGTCTGTGTAGGTTCAAATTTCACCCTGCTCATAAAATAACATTAATTTGAAATGGATTAGGGGCAGCCACTCTAAAGGTGGTTCTTTATCTTGAAAAATAACATGTGGCGGGTGGGGTAGTACTGCTTCAATCAGGAGCGACCTAGTCAGGTAGTAGGCAAAGGTTTCATGGTTAATGAATGCCGAACCGTAAGTGATATTCTGGCACTGGTTGTAACCAATTGGTTATTTTTCTAATTACTCGTTTTTACTTGTTAGCCCCCTGATACATTAGCACATGAAAAAGATAATTCCGTTGTGTACGTACAGCCGTATGAATATGGAGGCGTTTTTATCAGCAATTCAAGCATCCAGATAAACACAGTATCAGAATAGGGTTGCTGGTTGGTTTCGATCTGGATGATGGTTTTCACCAGTTTGTGCATCACGGTGATGTTGTTCATGTCAATTACGATACTACAGGTTATTCCCGTAAAATGCGTTGGTGTTGAAGGCAGGGGGCATCATGAACCATCACTGGCTGGAATTTGACGCCCTACCACATCGATATTGCCCAGAATATTATACTCATTCGCCGTTTCACGGTCGCCAGCGGAAATTGTATGGCCTACCTAAATATTTGGCTGCACATTGTCTTCTGTCGCTGATGATAGGCATTAACCGCGCAGAACACGGGCGACTTTAGGAATGTGGAAAAGGCGGCCGAGATGTATGCGAGCAGTGAGCTGACGCCGTCGCAAAGCAAGATGAAACAATTGAATGACTGGCTTGGCGAAGAGGTGATCCGGTTTCAACGGTATTCACCAGATGATGATGAATAGCCAGCCATCCCTCCCTTTGATGGCCATTGTTATGGCGGTTTTTTTGTCTGGTGTTAACAGACATTACCAATTTAGCGACAAAATTTTTTTTCTTTCGCATACTGGCTTGGTGCTTTAGAGGAGGTACTTTCACAAACAACATACCCGGCTCTCGTAAACTTAAAATGCATATACCAAGATAGGGGAGCACCAGCGACTAACCCGATTAGAGCCATTACAAGAAAGATAATCATGAGGCGTTCATTCAGTGTTGGAACTCTTTTCCCCTTTTTCTTTTTTTCCTTCTTTTGAAGTTCTTCTGGCTTTAGCGTCACACTCAAATAAAGCCCCCAAAGACAGAAATAAAAAATAAATGGCGATAAAAAAATAATGTTAAACATGACCCAAGAAAATTTAACACTGTCCTCCATCTTAAATACCGCAATCAGATCACTACTTACTAAAAAAACAACAAATCCATACCCCAGTAGAAAAGCTAATAAAAATAGGATAGTCCCGATTCTTTTTTGCACTGTCATGATATTCTTTCCCTAGGCACGCAACGTGTTGCCCTGATAAATACCGCGTATCGTGCCGACTATCAGGATTTAAAACATTACCCTATTATTAATACTATCAATAGGCAAACAAAATAGGATAACAGTCTACCAGTTTGAGAGGTATGCACCCTATCGCAATAAAGAGAGTATTCTAAATAGCTGCGTCTAATATCGCTACTCTTGCTGTTTAGTAGCAGGCAACAGGAGCAGTCATAAGGGTAGAGCATCATAAACTTGATGCTGCAAGGGATGGAAAAAATGGAGCACTATTACGCGTAACTATTTAGAGGCATCAATATTGGTGCTTAGCGGGAGTGTAAGTTCTTTTAAGAATTATGCGGATTAAGGCACAAAATATGCTTTCCTTATGTAAGAGAATGGCACTACCCGCTCTTCTGAAAAAGGTTCAGAATATAGGGAGGTTTTTATGGTTATGGCTATGTATCTTCCAGAGAGAGTTTTAATTTTTGTTGGGCAAGAAGCTATATTTGGAAGAATGTGGAAACGAGGGCCAGATTGGAGTGCTTCTGACCTGTATTTCTCACCAGATCCCCACTGTATCAATCCAGCAAATGCATGGCCTCATTTGCATCTCAGCTATACTTATCAAGATACATTGCGGTATTTAGGCGGGAAAACGCATAATCTACAACGTATTGAAATATTTAAAAATAATTGTTGGGATATACAGGCAATTACACAATTTTCTCAGCCGATGCAACTGGCAATATTAAGTGTCCAGACATTTTGGACGCCTCCACCAATAAGATAAAATCTTATGGCACAGTTAAGCATAATGTCAGCAGACTGCATTTTGCCAAGATTTTGCTAACCCCAAAGAGCCTCTATAGTAAATTGCGATATGTCACACCATCATCATTTCATCTCATGCCAGCCCAGCGTAGTCTAATAGGAATCATCATCGGACAAACAACATTCCGTTACCGGAAAAGGACGGCAGCACACGATTGAGATGTTCCTCCGCCAGCACAGTCATTTGGAGCGCTTTCAGAACAAACGAGTAAAAGCCATTATGGACGGTTAGAAGGTCTACTATGCGGATAGTGAACCCTGTGATATTTCTGAAGAGTATCGCTTGGATATTCGTGTCTAGATGCCGGAAGATTCGGCGTGGAATCAGCAACAGAAAAAATTAGTTGAAACAAAATAGAACACAGGGGCACGTCACATAGCCCCTGTGTTCTATTCAAATGCAGTAGAAGTATAAATCAAGGAGGGATCACCTAGTTCATTGGTTGATAATAATTTCCTTTGTAATCTTTCTTGTTCGTAAAAAATAATCAGATGGTAGCTAGGTTGTTTTATCGTATCGGGAATTAATGACAGAACTTCGGCCATTGCATAGGATTAAGAGGGCGGATAATAGAGCCTCCATGAAAATGCGTTATTAGTCGATTGACCATTAACCATTTGACAACGAGCCTGAAAACCTGACTTTGTTAACGTCCTATCAATGATGATTGATACATGAACTGCATTTCCATCACCGGTATCATCAGCTATATGCTCAGCTATACTGATATAGTATGAGATGCTAGGTAACTCTATGGGGAAATTAACTGTAGCTAACCCCGCTACCGGCTCCCCTTTACCAAACAACTCTATAGCACCGTCTGACCATATCACCCATGCGCCATACACATTACTGCCACGCTCAATCACAAATCGAGCATCACCCAGCCCTATATTCTTCATAAATGCCGATTTATCTGGAATATCTGCGCCGTTCTGGCCTTTAGCCAGTCGTGTATTAGCATTAGTGTTTGCATTATCAGCCTTTTGGTCTGCTGTATTTGCTGCAGTAAACACTGTTTTAACTGCCTGAGATGTTGCCGCAGTCATTTCGCTATCACTGTCAGTATCATTACTTAGAGTAACAAATCCTCTATCGGTCAGTGTTGCATAGGGATGATTCCGACTTTGAACGTGTTCTTCAATTTTCTTATCGATAGTGTCTTTCACATATTTTCGGCTAGGCACTATCAACAAATCACAGTCATCAGGACATGATGTATCTAGCTTATTATTTTCATTACTCATATTTATTCCCTCATTTAATCAACAATGCACATTGCTAAATAACATGAGGCGGAGGATTTCTCCGCCAGTGAATATCAATAAAATCGGTTCATCAATACTGGCGAATAATTTTGACTAATTACAGCTAGAAGGTGATTCTGTGAGTAGCATATTTTTGATGGAAGGATGACATAAAATGATAGGTGAGGAATTAATAGAATTTATCAGATGACTGATGAAAGTTGAGAGTAAAAGGAGTAAAATCTCCTTTGCTTTTATGCTTATTAAAAAATGATCCTACAGGTGTTCAGTGTTTCAATACCGTATATCCCGGGATGTTGGGTGATCTTGATGTGTTTAAATTAAAAGATGATATTAAAGGGATAGCAAGTAAAACTGATTATTTGAATAGTATTGCAGCTTCAATAGCTCACGGTGATAAAGTTGAAAGATTGCCTGTCGAACAAATCGAAGAAGCATTATCTAACATTACTGATAAATTAATTGGAAAGTACGGAGATGATATACAATATTGAAGACCCGAAAGAATTTGCTAAACAGCCTAGTTGACTACTGCAAACCAGAATTTGGAGCAGAGTGAAAATAAGTGATCGGTCAACACCGATCTGCGAGAGTCAGGCGTGATAGAGTAAGTGGGCGATGTCATTTTCATGATTCATCGTTATGAAAAATACAATCCCAATACAGAACTGAAAAGAATTACAGAAATTATTTGTACTAAATCACGACATGCGTCGGATACTGCAAAAAACTGCTACTTTGCTAACTCTCACGACGGCTTAGAACCGGCTGACCCAATCTGAGTAAAATTAGAATAATATCAATAGGATATTTGTTTTCTATCCTACACTAAGGACTTTTGAGGTAATATTGTCATATCTAAAAGAAAACATAGGGTGTTGTATGGATATTTATTTTTGGTTTGTAGCGATTGGTGCATGTATTACCTGCGTGTGTTGTGGAATTTGTTTCAACCTAAGAGCATTAAAGGAAGGATACATAACTGTAAATAGCGGTATTTTTCCAACTTATTTTTGTCTTAAAAGTGAACACCCAAAACGGTTTGGATTTTTATTTGTTTATTTCAACATACTCTATTTATTAGGAATTATATTCTCCCTTATTTTTCCTGTCTGGATACAGGAACGAATTGCAGGAGGCTAATTGACAGATGATATCAGTCTCTACAAATTCAATTTGAAAGGCATTAGCAAAACGCTCTCTGAAATAGTGTAGTCCAATAAACGATACCGAATCAAAATTATCGAATGATGAACCTTCGAACAATATTAATGAACAAAACATGGCGAATATAGATAGAAACCACAAACGACTGACTGTGTGCAGGTGTTATTGGTATTAAAAATGGCCTTGGTGAAATCGCTTTATCTAAGCCCATTACAAATGAAGAAACATAAGAATATTTTGCTAGGTATTGGCTGGGGCGAGATGAAAATGGAGGACGTGAAAAGATCAGAAAGATGGATAAATCGCGGATGCTCCACATGATGGAAAAATATTAAAAATAGCGCATTGAAAAAGGAGTTCCATCCACTCAGTTCTGAATACATAAAAATTAAGAAGGAGCAGGAATAATGAATAAGTTTGATGAACTAGAACACCTAGCCAATGCAGTCAACCTAAAATCATTCTATATTTTAATTTGCAATATTTATGTCTCGAAATAATAAAGATGTTGAGATTAAAACGTTCTACAAACCAAACAACAATTTTATTCCTGCTGTAGATGAATAACTAAGAAATCAAGTATAATACGTCGTGTTACATACACTAAAGCGGTTTGCTTTCGGCACAATCAGCTTCATAGGGGGCTATTTGAGATTGTTTTTGGTAGCCACCATGATTATTACCGCAAACAATGGATAACGGAATGAATAAATTACTATTATCGTGTGCAGCGCTTATCTTAACGGGATGCGGTGAGAATTACAGTGAATATAACGGAATATACACCTGTAGAATAGGCCGGTTAATGAATTATGTAGCAGCAGACCGAGGAAGTGAATATCATTTTCCGCTGGGGACAGCGAAAGCCAGAATGACTTTTAACGATGGGGTTATGATCATTCATGGAATGAAATCAGGTGATTATGTTGGACATGAAATGGCTTTAACCGTACCGCCAGTAGCACCGGATGGTAGGAAGCTGATGTCAGCACGAATGTTTAAATATGATGATGGCGAGCTTAGTGAAAGTTTTTCTCCCCATGACGGTATAGCAACAATTACGATTGGTGATCCGCGCAACGGTGGAATAATGCAATGGCTCAATAACTGCAAAAAAGAGTGAAAATAACTCTTCTGAAGATCAATAAGCCTCATTACGTTTTTTTTGTTGATGGAATAGTGTGTTCGAGTTTGCTAGCTTATATCAAATCAAGTACATAATATATACAGCCCTTTAAAAAATTTGATGAGTATCAGTCCTTGTTATGCGGATCTTTCTACGCTATGTAGTAAAGAATGAAAAGCTGCCATTCACAGAAGTGTCAGTGATAGTCTCAGAGCACGACGAAGACATTCATAATGTTGTACGGGAACACTTAAAAAAACCGCTAAAAGTATTCGGATAAATACCGATGAAATTTAGCATCGAGTTGGCGAGCGTGCTTTAAAGAAATGGTAGCAACGGGATAACACCATTCGTGAACAGTTTAGAAAGAAGCTGAAAAAGTTGCAGGTAACTCCCTATATCGAGTCCGCCAAACTGCACGGGGATTTAGCCGGATGCTTTTTTTTAGTTTATTCGAAGGCATACCTTGAAATCATTTATATGGACATCGCCATTTGGTGAAAAAGGGCTGTATCGGGTTAAAGCAGAATTTGAACAATCATTCAGCGCATGAGCATAACGTCAAACGTACAAAAACTGGAAGTAGGAAACAAAGCCTTATTATTTGCGGTCGATGGCTCGGCGCTTGGTGGCAAAGTGTCGAATATAAATCATAGCCTGCCAGAATTGAGGGCTTGGAAGTTAATAGTGATGGTGGAACTGTCTCACCACTGCTAAGTGTGGCTAACCTTGATGGCACTATCAGCGCAATGTGTCTGGCGTATCAGAATCTGGTTCAGGCGCGTGTCACTATTCATATGACATTTTCGCACTATCTGGACGCCCGTAATTTTCCCGAAGGAAATCCAGAATCCAATCCGACACAAGAAAAAATCGACGTCTTCTACATTGACAGTAAGACACATGAAGACAATACCGAGGCGCATCTTGCCTTGTCTTCGCCTGCTAATTTACAGAGCATTAAAATTCCAACATGCCAAATTCATAGCCAGTGTACATGGTGCATGCTAGGTTTGTATCGTAAGTCGCCATGTAACTACACGGGAACAAAGTATTTTGATGAAGACGGCAATCCTGTCGATGAGCCCTCAAAGGATACGTGTTCTGGTTTATTGTCTATGGGGGTGAAGTACGTTTTGAAAAGGGCAATCAACTTCCGTTTGGCGACTTCCCCGGCTCTGCGCTACTAAGGCGGTAACAGAGTTTATAGATATAAAGTGAACTAAAGGTTAATATCTGCTGATATATTGCACATAACGAGGATATAGATAGTGGATATAACTAAGGAGACTCTTGACCCATTATTTGATAAAGCTGTGGATTATGTGATTGCCAATAAATCCATTTCAGCCAATGACTTAATGCAGTTCTTTAACATAGATTATAATAGAGCTGTGATTCTATTAGAGCAAATGGAAGAGGCTGGGATAGTTACATGGAAAGAATGGGATGGAAACAATAAATCAAATCAATATTTAGTTGCCACTAAAGAAATAATAAAAAGCAAAGTTCAACCTCAACAAAAACCATACGAGTATGCAGGTAAAAACACTTCTAAAAAAGGAAACTCCAAAGTATTAGGTTATGATGGATTGGAGTGGTTTATGGCTCTTGTTAGTTTTACTGTAATTTTGGTTATCTTTATTTCTTGTTCTGGAAAACCATCACATTATAGAGGAAATTATTGCTCCGATGATGAAGGTGCTTATAATCATGCAAAAAGTTTTATATTATCTAATTTAAAATTCCCATCTACTGCAAAATTTGTCAGCTTTTCTGATGTAGAATCATCTGTACTTAGGGGGTGTGGCTTTAAATTTATTGGTTATGTTGACTCTCAAAATAGCTTTGGCGCAATGATAAGAACAAAATTTAATGTAACCGTGAGTTATGAACCGAATAAAGATAAATATTATTTGGAGCACTTAGATATGTAACCCCTCAATTGTTTTTATTATGCCTCGCAAATTAAACTGCACCCTAAAAGCTGGACACCAACTGAGTAAGGTGCAGTTTTTTATGGGAAGAGATTTTCCATGCGACCACATATTCTAAAAGCCATCACCGATCACGCACAGGCCGAATACCCCAATGAGTGCTGTGGTTTGGTGATACAGAACAGTCAAAAACAGCGCTACATCCCTTGTCACACACCGCCCATTCACCCACAGAGCAATTCAGCATTCACCCTGAAGATTACGCCAATGCCGAAGACGCCGGGACGATTGTCGTCATTGTTCACAGTCACTCCGATGCTACTACGCAATCCAGCCAGCCAGCTGGATATTGCCCAGTGTGACCTGTCCCAGCTCTCGTGGGTAACCGAACATTATCGAAACCAACCTGATTCGGCAGGTTTTTTATTGGAGTGAGTAATGAATACAGTGCGCATATTACGCTTATACGGAATACTCGGCGCACAATTCGGAAGTGAACATAAACTGGCGGTTTCATCCCCCCAAGAAGCCATCCGGGCACTGTCTGTCTTACCCAATGGCTTTGAACAGTTTCTCCTGACGGCAAAAGAGCGCGGGCTGGTCTTTGCTGTCTATAATGGAACGCGCAACATTATCCGGGATGAACTGGAATTCTTCGGTGAAGAAAACATCCGCATAGCACCGGTGATTATCGGCAGCAAAAGGTAGAGGTCTTTCAGACTATCCTCGGGGCGGTGATAGTGGTGGTCGGAGCATTTATGTGGGCCACGCCTTACGGTGTGCCGTTGGTGAAGTCTGGAGTAGTATACGCGTTGTACTTCAAGGTGCACGTATTATCATCTTGCGACGCGGGATAATAATACGTTGCTTCCTGAAACTTGGAGTTAATAGGGTATATGTGTATATACAACCTCCTGGTTTCCTGGCAGAGAGTATTTAATTACAGCCAATATTATTTCAAGAGAATATAATGACCGTCCTATAAAAAACTACATATCACTTAGCTTGTGTCTAATTTTCACTCTTTATTCTCAAGCTATTAGATAAACTTCACATCTATACGGTAACATCCTTGACCAAAAATTCTTATTTGTAATATTAACTCAAGAAATTAATTTGATTGAAATGGGTAACCAAGCAACCACAAATAAGGATTGATTTTTATGAAGGAACGAGAGTTTAAATATGATGATGGTGAATTTAGGGAGGATTTTTCCCCTCATTACGCTATAGCACGATTACGATTGGTAATTCACCTTATGATGGTGTAATGCAGCAGCTAACTGCAAAAAAGAGTGAAAACAATTCGAGTGAAATCCAATCGGCTTTATCATGAGGCTTTTTTGTTGATTAGTTGCTCAAGCATGGATGCAAATTTTTTCGGCGTATACTGATACTATCAAAACTTTCCTTAAGAACATTCCCTATAAGAAATGGTAAGTATTTATTGTCGGAATATGGCTAGGGAAATATCATCAGTAAAAATCCACCAGCATAGCCGGTGGATTTTTACTGCATAAGTTATAGAGGAGAAATTTTATATTAATAACCTATGGCAAACCAATAAGATTGAACTTCTCCACCATGAGCATAATATGTAAATCCTGTTGATGTTATATCTCTGGCAACTATATTATCACTGCTTCCTCCACTGATGCCTGATAGGGTTAATTGCACATTCAAGCAATTGTGAGGAAAATTAATAGGGAAATAAACGCGGGTTTCATCATATATTCTATTTATAACTCCCCATTGGTGAATAATTCCCGTAGAACCACATTTCCACCAGCCATTCTGAAGTATTGATGCTGTATTATTCATAAAACCCCCAAATAGATATGATAGGAATATTATAAAGATAATTTAGAGTCGCACTGTGCGGCCTATATAACATCATGAAAAGAAATAAGCTGCAATGTACATTATTTGTAAGTCATTGATGAGAATGAACTGACGTTTTTTGTGAGCGATGTGTTTTGAATTAATATGCTTATAAAGCAAGGTGTTCTCATTATTCCATTTTCTAAAATGAAATCGGAAAATAATTTATTTATTTTACGAGGCCCTAGAATAGGGTAGAGGAGGTGATTTACAAGTGATGTAAAAATTCCTTCTTCCTTGTATAGCAACGATCCACACAATATTGTTTTTTGTCGCGGACAATATTCCCACGAAAAATTATGTTAATTAAGATTTCTCCTAAATAATAAAAAACAGGTATTGTATAAATTAAATTTAACAGATTATCTCGTAGAATACCCCCTCATAAACATCATAGGACTGAAATATACATAAAATTTTTCTATAAATCACCGATGAATAATTCATAAAAATGGGTTTGTGAGAAAAGATGAAAAACAGGGCATCGCTATACTGGGTAAGAGGAGATGAAACAAATTATCTATTGTGAACGAATCACATTTATCGAAAATTGAATAGCGCAAAATTTACACTTTCAAGTTCAGCCTGTTTTTAAAATTTTGTTAGGTGCATAAGAGTACAGGCACCATTGCAACAGGTTATTCACTGAATGTGATTTAGAGCCATTATTGTAATTATTGAATAAACACCAATTTTAGAAAGAGTAGGGAAATATGCCATTTATCATTATTGTTTTTATCCAGATTCTGTGTGGCGTTCACGTTATCAGAGCTAATCAGGAACGTTTTTGGTTATATTTAATTATTGGTTTACCCGGCTTAGGCTGTACTATTTACATACTATCAATCATAATTCCGGAATTCTTCAGTAGCCGTTATGGGCAACAAGGAATTAGCCGTATTCTCGATAAAATTGCACCTGAACGTCATATAAACAAGCAACGTGATGCGTTAATGATCAGTGAAAACAGTGAAAATTACACACAATTGGGGGATGAATTAGCCCGGTTGGGGCGATTACAGGAAGCAATACAAAACTATCAAAAAGCATTAACCGGGCTTTTTAAACATGATCCCACCATCATGGCAAAATTAGCAAAGGCTCAATTTGATAATAATGATCCAATTGGCTGCGAAAAAACATTAGATGAATTGATTCAGATGAATCCTGATTTTCGCTCTCAGGATTGCCACTTACTTTATGCCAGGGCACAGCAACAGATGGGAAACCTGGACAAGGCCGAAGAGGAATATCGTGTGCTTGTCGAATATTACACTGGCCCTGAAGCACGTTTTCGTTATTACGAGATGCTATGTGAGAAGGGGGACTTAATTTCGGCGAAACAGCAATTAGAGACCATAATTGTTATTGCTCGCTATTCCAAACCGCACTATCGCAAGTTGCATAAAGTATGGTTACAGCAAGCCCATCAGGAATTACGCAAATCGAATTAGCTTCAGTATCATCTCAGAAAGAAACTCACGTGTCTGAGGTATAATCAATTTTTGCTTTCACTGAATCTTTATTATGCCTCAAACTAATTTGTCAGTTTATATAAAGAATTGGTTTTTTTGATGTTAATATCGGGCTTGATTTCATATATATGACAACCTAAAAAACCGATTTTAAATTTATATTATCTTCAAGTTTCTCAGATGAAAAATAATCTTCATTGCCTTTATGAAATTGATGTTTGTATAAAAACGACTTATTTTAATTTTTCATTTGTAAAAATCATAGCTGATTTAGCAATATTTTTTATGTATGAACCTTGGATTCACATATTAAGCGCAACACCGTAATGAACGAAGTAAATGAGTGGGCACTCCTTTAAATAATTCATTAGGTGTTTTGTAACCTCTCGT
>NZ_FORG01000030.1 GCF_900113945.1 Xenorhabdus mauleonii | reverse complement strand
CCAGTGAAAAGTTTCTTTTTTGGTCAAAAGATCTGATCACCGAACCCGCTTTTAGTTCCTTTCTTTTTTTATTCTGCTTATCCCGAGCTCAGGTTTATTATGTAACAGCGATAGAAAATACATTGCTGTATTGCATTCCCCGTGCAACGTTAAAACAGGCGATGACAGAAAATGAGGCTGTACGCCATCATTTTGCCTGTGAAGAAGGAGAACGTCTGGCATTCCGGTATCAGGACAACGCCCTTTCTGCCAATAACGTACTGTATTTAAAACCGATTTCCACCATTCAAAATACGGTCATGGTTGTTGTTACGCCGGATGCATCTATTCGGTCAGTCGCTGAGAAAATGGTGACGCAGCATCGTTCATCTGCACTGGTTATGTCACAGGGAAAATTGCTCGGTATTGTAACGGACAGAGATTTAACCAAGCGGGTTGTTGCACAAGGCGTTGATATACAAAACCCCATCTCTTTGGTCATGACCAAAAACCCGGTTACGGTATCAGCCAATGAACCGATTATCAGCGCGATTGAACTGATGATGCAGCACAACATCCGTAGTTTGCCTGTCATGGAAAATCAGCGGGTCACCGGCGTACTGACCGCAACAAGTCTGGTACAGAAAAACAGTATTCAGGCGGTTTACCTCATTAGCCGGATTTACCGGCAGGAGAGCGTATCGGAATTGAAGGCATTGGTATTTCAACGGCAAACTGTTTTTGAATCATTGGTGGATGCCAACGTGCCTGCCCTGACTATTCAGTTGATGATGTCGATGATTGCAGATGCCTTTACCAAGCGACTGCTGCAATTGGCAGAGAAGCAACTTGGGGCTCCCCCTTGTGGGTATTGTTGGTTTGTCGCAGGTTCACAGGCCCGGCAGGAAATGCACTATCTATCAGACCAGGACAGTGGCGTGATCTTGGAGCGTGATGTCAACGAGCAGGAAATCAATTGGTTTCGCCAGCTCAGTGATTTTGTTTGCTATGGCTTGGAGGACTGCGGCTACGCGCTCTGCCCAGGGCACATGATGCCGACTAATCCTAAATGGTGCCAGCCGCTTGCTCGCTGGAAGGAAAACTATCGGCAATGGCTGCGGCATCCAGAAAGCGAGTCTTTGCTCCATTTCTCTGTTTTTCTGGATATTCGCTTTCTTTATGGTCAAGCCAGCCTGTTTGAATCACTTGTCTCTGAGGTGAAACAGAATTTACAGGAGCGTCGTCGTTTGTTATCCATTTTGGTCGCGAATTCATTACGTGTTAGCCCGCCACTTGGCATATTCCGCCAATTCGTACTGGTTAAAAATGGTGAAAACCACAGTGTATTCAACATTAAAAAACAAGCGATTAATTTATTGATTGAATTGGCGCGTGTTTATGCGCTGGATGCGGGAGAACTACTTTCATCTACTGCCGAGCGGCTGAAAGTTGCAGAAAATGCGGGGATCATTAGCTCTGCCAGCCATAAAGAACTGTTGGAAGCTTATACATTTATCAACCAAGTGCGCTTCAACTACCAGCGCCAATCCCTCAATCATGGGCAGGTTTTCAGTAACCAGATAGAGCCAGAATTACTGACTCAATTTGAACGCAATCACTTGAAAGATGCGTTTCGCATCATTTCCCGTACTCAAGAAGCAGCCTTACAGCGTTTTCATGCCAAGGGAGTCTTGCAATGATTGGTCGCTTAATATCCCTGAGTGATCCATTGAATACACTGCATAAAAGACATCGGAAAATGTGTCAGGCGGAAGGAATCATGCCGGCTTTGAAAACCTTGTTGGCGTCACCATTGGCCAAAGGAAGCAGTGAATTGCAAGATCTTGATATTTTGGTGGTGGATCTTGAAACATCGGGATTAGATCCGGAGCGAGATCAGATCTTAAGTATTGGCATGGTTACTATCCGCCAGCTAAGAATTCCGCTCAGTAGTGCAATACATCGCTTTTTGCTTAATTCCTCATCCGTTCGGGCAGAAACGGCAGTCATTAATCACATTACCCCTGAACAACTCGATACTGGCCTGCCTTTGACACAGGCGCTGGAACAATTTGTAGAGCAGGCACGGGGCAAGCTTTTGCTTGCACATGGGGCTGCCATTGAAAATACCTTTCTTGCCCAAGCATTCGGGGTTAAATCATTGCCACTGGTTTGGCTGGATACGATGATGATCGAAAAATCGCTATCGCATAATCGGGGAAATATTATAGGAAATTACACCCTCAGCCATGTACGTGAGCATTATGGGTTACCTTCGTATACAGCCCATAATGCGCTGAGTGATGCGATTGCTACTGCCGAATTATTTCTCGCCCAAGTAAAACTCATTTTTCCTGATACTCCCCCTGTGCTAGCGCCAGTTTACCGCCGTTCAGTAAAGGCAATGGCATAGATGGCAAGAGAATTTGAGCCTGAAGGAATGCAATTGTTTTCATGCCGTTAATGCAAAAATTCCTGCCGGATCACGAATTGAAATTTACATTTCTTTTTAAATTGAAAATGAAACAAATGTTTCGTATAAAGAATGAAAGTGATTGGGGATGGACAATTAATAGTATGAAAGAAATTCGCATCGGGTTGATTGGTACTGGTTATATTGGTCGGGCCCATGCCATTGCTTACGCACAGGCTCCTACTGTGTTTCCGTTAAAAGGCCAATTAATACGTGAAATGGTGGCTGACGTAACCGCAGAACGGGCCTGCGAGCAGGCAAAATTACTTGGTTTCAGGCGCTCATCTGGCAACTGGCGGGAATTGGTTGCGGATCCGAATATTGATGTTGTTGATATCTGTACACCTAATTACCTGCATAAAGAGATGGTGTTGGAAGCCATTAAGCATGGGAAACACATCTATTGCGAAAAACCTTTGGCACTGAACTCACTTGATGCAAAACAAATGGTAGAAGCCGCCACGCGCGCAGGCGTTAAGACATTGGTTGGCTTTAACTACATGAAAAATCCAACGGCCCAATTGGCGAAAGAGATTATTGCCAACGGTGAGATTGGAGATGTTGTGCACTTTTACGGCACCCACAACGAAGATTACATGGCCGATCCTCTCAGCCCAATTCACTGGCATTGCTTCAAAGAGCAGGCAGGGCTAGGGGCATTGGGCGATCTGGCTGCCCATATCATCAATATGGCGCAGTATCTGGTGGGCGACATCATGACTGTATGCGGTGATATGGAAACGGTGGTGAAAATGCGCCCTGAACAGGCGGGTTCTTCAACATTGGTGCCGGTAGAAAATGAAGATCAGGCTCATGCAATGGTGCGTTTTAATACCGGGGCGATGGGGGTCATTGAAACTTCACGCATCGCCTGCGGCCGGAAAATGGGGCTGAGTTATGTTGTGACGGGTACAAAGGGCACCTTGAGTTTTTCACAAGAGCGCATGGCTGAATTACAACTTTACCGCCACGATGATCCTGCAAACCGTCAAGGATTCAAAACAATTTTAGTGGGGCCTGAGCATCCCGATTATGCACCGTTTTGTAATGGTGCAGGGCATGGCATTGGTTTCAATGATCAAAAAACAGTGGAAGTCAGAGACCTGATTGATGGTATCGCCCTGAATCAAGACATGTGGCCTGATTTTACTGAAGGTTGGAAAGTCTCGCGCATTTTGGATGCTATCGCTCGTTCTCATCAGGAAAAACGTTGGGTTAACGTGGCCGAGATTAATTAATTCCTGCCATCCAAAATTGGTAGCAAAAAATATTCACAGTTGCCTCGGATGTTGAAAAATCCGAGGTCAAAAAAATCAAAGGTTCAGCAAAATATACCCAATGGATTTCAAGTTGCATCGCGGCGGCAAGGGAATAACAAATTCGTCGGGAACGAATTTGCCCGGCCAAAGGCTGGCCTCCGGTGAGAGGTTGGATCCTCTCAGTCATCTCCGGGAGCATAGATAACCGTATGTTTATAAAAACGGTAACCGAGGTGAATGAGCGTGGCCAACAAAGAAGCAACTTGAAAGACAAAGGGTATAAAGAGTTCGGAAATATACCGCATTCGGAGAGAGGTGAATCAATGGAGCAGCATAGAAAGTTTGACGTTATCTGTATGGGGCGCATTGCCGTTGATCTGTATGGTCAGCAAATTGGAGCCCGTTTGGAAGATATGGGGAGTTTTTCAAAATATTTGGGTGGCTCCTCCGGAAATGTGGCCTATGGTACAGCACGCCAAGGGCTGAAATCCTCCATGCTGGCACGGGTTGGTGATGAGCACATGGGGCGTTTTCTTCGTGAAGAACTGGAGCGTGCAGGTTGTGATACCAGCCACTTGATTACAGATAAAGAGCGGCTCACGGCCTTGGTTTTACTGGGCATTAAAGATAATGCGACTTTTCCGCTGATCTTTTACCGTGATAATTGCGCTGATATGGCGATTACCCGCAACGATTTCACTGAAGACTATATCGCATCAGCCCGCTGTCTGGCGATCACAGGAACCCATCTCTCTCACCCACAAACACGCGATGCAGTTTTAACGGCGTTGCAATATGCGCGTCGTAATGGCGTCAAGACGGTCATTGATATCGATTACCGTCCGGTGTTATGGGGGCTGACTTCACTTGGTGACGGAGAAACCCGTTACATTGATTCAGAACAAGTCACGGCACAATTACAGGAAGTTCTTCCTCTATTTGATCTCATTGTTGGAACAGAAGAAGAGTTTCACATTGCTGGTGGTTCCAAAGATACCTTACAGGCTTTGCGCCGCGTGCGGTCGCTGAGTACGGCAACATTGGTCTGCAAGCGGGGTGAACTGGGTTGCTCAGTATTTACAGGCAGCATTCCCAATACGTTGGATGAAGGCATTACCGTGCAGGGCGTCAAGGTGGCAGTCCTGAATGTTTTGGGGGCCGGGGATGCCTTCATGTCTGGCTTGCTGCGTGGTTATCTTAACAACGAAAGTTGGGAACAGGCCTGCACTTATGCCAATGCCTGTGGCGCCTTGGTGGTTTCCCGCCACGGTTGTGCGCCAGCGATGCCAGATAAACGTGAGCTGGATAATTATCTTACCCGCGTGGCGGAAGTTCCACGCCCAGATTTGGATTCGCATCTTAACCATTTGCATCGTATTGGCGGCCGCCAAAAACAGTGGGATGAACTGTGCATTATGGCGTTTGACCACCGCATCCAATTTGTCGACATGGCACGTAAAGTCAATGCCAGCCTTGAAAGTATCCCGCAATTGAAAACATTGTTGTTCCGCGCAAGTCAGGAAGTCAGCGCAGAAGCGCATCTGGATGGGCAGGCCGGCATATTGTGTGACAGCCGTTTTGGCCAGGATGTACTTAATGCAGCAACCGGGCAAGGATTATGGATCGGGTGCCCAATTGAGCTGCCCGGTTCCCGCCCGTTGTGCCTTGAGCATGGCAATATAGGTTCCCAGCTCATTAGCTGGCCACGGGAACATATCGTGAAATGTTTAGTATTCTTCCATCCGGAAGATAATCACCCTTTGAGACTGGAGCAGGAAAAAACTGTACAGGAAGTGTATGCCGCCTGTTGCCAATCGGGCCATGAATTATTGTTGGAAGTGATCTTGCCAGTTGATATGCCCCATTCTGACGAATTGTACCTGCGGGCACTCCAGCGTTTTTACAACCTCGGCATTAAACCGGATTGGTGGAAATTGCCACCGATGCAATCTGCAACTTGGGATCAGATCAGCTCATTGATTGAACTGCGAGATCCCCATTGTCGTGGCGTTGTTATCCTTGGCCTTGATGCACCGGAATCTATCTTAAAAGCAAGTTTCGATGCTGCGGCAGGTAAATCAATTGTAAAAGGCTTTGCTGTCGGGCGTACATTGTTTGGTCAGCCCGCATTAAAATGGCTGGCAGGCGAGATAGATGACAACACTCTTATTCAACAAATAAAAACGAATTACCACAATTTGATCTGTTACTGGCGCCAGCGTGGATAACTATTCAAACGGGTAGCCATGCCAATAGATAACAAGGCAAAGGCAGCGAAAGCAGTAACGTAAGCAAAGCGATAATAAAACGAATAGAACATCACCTATTTTCATCTCATCGGAGAATCTTTATGGCAGTTCAACTTGGCATCAACCCCCTGACATGGACTAATGATGATTTGCCTTCTTTAGGAGCTGAAACACCTCTGGAAACCTGCCTGACTGAAGGTCGGCAAGCGGGATTTGAGGGATTTGAGCTGGGTAATAAATTTCCCCGTCAGGCACAGATATTAGGGCCGATATTGGCTGCTCATGATTTGAAATTGGTATCTGGCTGGTATTCAGGTGAATTGCTGACACGCAGTGTTGAAGAGGAAATTGCCGCGGTTCAACCTCATTTAACGCTATTGCGTGAACTGGGCGCTAACGTGATGGTTTTTGCTGAAGTGACACACTGTATTCATGGCAATCAAGAACAGCCAGTGCATCTTCGTCCGCTATTTCCTGCCGGACGCTGGCAAGAATATGGGGAAAAATTGACGGAGTTTGCCCGTTATACACAGTCACAGGGCGTTCAGATTGCTTATCATCACCATATGGGAACCGTGATTGAAAGTGCGGAAGATATCGACAATTTGATGATGAATACTGGTAAAGAAGTTGGCCTGTTGCTGGACACTGGGCATTTGACCTTTGCGGGTGATGATCCTCTGGCAGTTGCAAAACGGTGGTGCGAGCGCATTAATCATGTGCACTGCAAAGATATCCGCCCTGATGTGCTAAAAGATGTCAAGAATCGCAAGACCAGCTTTCTTGATGCTGTATTAAGTGGAGTCTTTACTGTGCCCGGCGATGGATGCGTGAATTACCCTGCTATCTTTGAGGTATTGAAGGCGAATCATTATAACGGCTGGCTTGTTGTTGAGGCAGAACAAGATCCTGCCGTCGCTCATCCACTGACTTACGCAACAATGGGATATAGCAATTTGCATAACTTTGCTAAACAAGCAGGATTGATTTAAACACAGAGTTCGGAGGCCGAATGTCTAAGCTACTGTCAAAATATCATAAGCCTGATCAGGGCAAGCGAACACAACATATCACACCGGAAACGGCAAATTGGAAATATGTCCACTTTGCTGTTTATGAACTGACAGTGGGGGAATCTATCACGTTACCGGCATCAGAAAATGAAACCTGTTTGGTGCTGGTGGCAGGGAAAGCGACCGTAATTACGCCTTTGCAACAATTTGAGCATATCGGTGAGCGCATGAGCCCATTTGAGCGTAAGAAGCCTTATGCCGTTTATGTGGCTCCACATGAATCGATGAAAATAGTCGCGGAAACAGATCTTGAGCTGGCGGTCTGTCAGGCAAAAGGGCAGGGAAATTACCCCACTCGCTTAATTGCTCCGCAGGATATTGGATCTGAACAGCGCGGCAATGGCAATAATCAACGTTATGTACACAACATCCTGCCCGATGTTGAACAGGCGGATAGTTTATTGGTTGTTGAAGTCTATACCAATGAAGGGAGTAGCAGCTCTTACCCCAGCCATAAACATGATACGGATAACGAACCTCAAGAAACCTATCTTGAAGAGACTTATTACCATCGCTTAAACCCGCCGCAGGGTTTTTGTATGCAGAGAGTTTATACCGATGATCGCTCATTGGATGAAACCATGGCAGTTTATAATAAAGATGTGGTCATGGTACCAAAAGGTTATCACCCCGTTGCGACAATGGCGGGATACGACAGCTATTACTTGAATGTGATGGCAGGCCCAACTCGCAAGTGGTTATTTACCTGGGAAAAAGATCATCAATGGGTTAACAGTGAGGAATATGCGGCAAAGTACACGAACCGCTAGTGGGGTAAATAAGGATTGGTGGAATAGGAAATAATAGCGGAATAGATAAGATCCATAAGATCCATAAGACGGGTTCGATAAAAAGTTGCTCCCTGCTCAGGGAGCAGCGTCGATCAAGTCGTTGTGGAATTGATCAGATAAAGAGAACCCCTTTTTCTATTAGACGCTCTGGAATATAGCTATCCAGTTGTAAATATCGGCAAAATTCCTCAAATTGCTGTATCGAGTGGACATCTGCTTTCTGGTAGATGTTGTAGATCCTGTTTTCTATTGTTTTGTGGCTTACATTATATATTTGAGCAATTTCTTTATTTGAGCGTCTTTGTAGCATAAAAAAGATGATATCAAGCTCACTTCGGGTAAAGAGATTGGTATCTGCTTCAGTGGTGAGAACGCTGGGTTTTTGGCGATTAATGTATTTTAAAGGAGAGAAACTACTTAAGGGTTTTGCATTCCAAACTATCCCGACACACTCTTTTTCATCGTTATATACGGGAAATTTTTCACTGATAAAGGGAGCCAAACTATTTTTTCCATACCAATAATGCGTTTCAATAATGGAAACTTTATCTTTTGACTCTTCCGTTCTCCTGTCATGTTCTTTCAAATCCTGTGAAAATTGGTCATCAGACCAATTTGTGGGAAATTCACAGTCCAGTTTACCTTCAACGTCGAAATCTTCCGGTGTGTTCGTATAAAGGTAAGCAGATTTATTCATGTAGATATGTCGGGACTCTGGATCTTTAATTCCCCAAGGTTCGCTGAGATGTTCCATCATAGCGATTAGCCCTTTTAGATAAGGCTCGTTATTTTTATAGGATAAACTCATTTTTATCTCATGTAATTTATGTGAGTTAAATTCAAATATTAAAATAATAACTAATGTATTTATATTTTTATTCCATTGAGTCCATGTTTATCCAGCTTCAATTTTGTGTGTGAATCAGTAAATTGATGCTAAAAATATCAATATAAGCCATATCTCCTCTATATTTTGCTGCTTTAACACCCGTTATTATCTGTTTTTTATCAATTTTAGTTAAAAAACAACTTAATAAATTAATATTTTCCAGACAAAATAATTTTGTTATATTATTAGATAATTCCATTTAAAACGAAATTGCTATCATTTTTACTGTTTTATGGCAAGAGTGTTTTTCACCCTTTTCTGGGCCTTCAAAAAGTGTTTAACCTGAAAGTCATTATGAATTAACTGGTTGCATATTTTTTGGGCGTTTGTATGTATAAGAAACAAAAAATGGAACACCTGAGAAAAAATTTACAGTATTTGCTTGATTCCAGAGGGGAAACAAGAGTGTCACTTTGTGACCGAACGGGACTCAATCGCACAACTATCTACAATATTTTGGATGGCAGAGTGCAGAGCGTTCATTCTTCTACAATACAAAAAGTCTCTAATTTTTTTGGAGTATCATACAGTGAGGTAGATACGACAGATATAGCAGAAAAAGAGCGTTTGGATGCGATAGTTTCTTATGAAGGAAATATGAATCCGTGTGCTGTTCCGTTATTTATGCAATCTGAGTGTACTTCTCCTGAATTTTATAATGGTAAAATTGGTTCCTTAATTGTCCAAAGAAAGCTAACTTATTATTTTGGTACGGGGCCTAATATCGTTGCTGTTTTGCTTGAATATGATTTTTCTGGAAAATATAACGCAGGTGATTTATTGATAGTTAAGAGAGGCCACTATAATAATAACCACCCAAAATTATGCTTTGATAAAAAGCAGCAACAATTTTATATCAAAGAAGGTAGTGGTGAACATATAGATGGTTTAATGGTGATTGGGGATATAATGGAAGAACGGTTCGGATATGGGAAAGAAATATAAATTATTGGGGTTCAACAGTCAGAACAATACAGCTAATGTTTTAATTTTATCGACAGGGAAAGTATTAAAAATAAATATAAAGGAACTAGAGAAGAGTGAAATAGTGGATGATTTGGATAATCATGAAATAAAATCGCTTTATAGAAAATTATATTCTAGTTTTCCGAATGCAACTTCAGTTTATGAAATTGAAGAGCGTAACGAGAAATCCTGGGTTGTTTATTCATCTTTGGCATTATTGTTGACGATATTTTATACATTCAGCAACATCGCAGCAGCTAAGCCAGTTTATATAGAATATCTTGATATTATTGTTACTCCGGGTACTTTCATTTATCCTTTTTCATTTTTAGTTATTGACTTATTAAGTGAGTTTTATGGATTTAAATTGGCAAGAAAAGCAATATTCATGTCATTGTTTTCTAACTTAGTTATTGTCTCTCTGTTGAGCCTTTCAACAAGTTTACCGGCAATTCCTGGCTGGGAATTAAATGATCAATACAATACGTTGGTGAATCATATTTTATCTGCAATATTAGCTTCCTCGTTGTCATTTTTGGTTTCAGAACTTGTCAATTCTTATATCTTATGCAGATTAAAAGATATGACTAATTCTCGATTTCTGGCATTAAGGATATTTTTCAGTACATTCGTTGCATCAATAATTGATAGTTTTGTTTTCTGTTTTATCGCATTTTATGGGAAATTACCTTTGAATCAAATCATTGTAATGATGATGGTACAAATGCTAATTAAAATTTTCTTTGCTTTATTTAATGTTTTTCCTGCTTATGGCTCTCGTTATCTGTTTAATCGTTGGGTAATTAAAGCTGTGAATTAAGGAGTATGGGGGCTGCCCCCATATTATTTATTCAATAATAGCTTTCCTTATTTTCTTATAATCAATCATATCTACTGAATATATTCCAATTCAGGCATCAGGCATGAACAATGGCCTGCATATGCCTGCCGCCTTTCAAATTGTAGTTTTGTTGACTGTGCTCATTCGTTTTCGGTTACAGCATTTTCTGCTTGGTTGAAAAGCAAACAATTAAACATCAGAAAAAGTTAGCAGGTTAAAATAGAAATATCGTTTGATAATTGCACAATAGGTTGTTTTCATATAGATTCATTACGTGAATGTTTATTCAACAAAGTGGCTATATACATACTATTTGTAAGGTTAATCAGTTATCTACGTCGTGATTTTTTACTGATTGTATTAATGTTGGCCAAATTAAAATATATTTGTTATTTATCAATCGTATACATCGTTGTTGTTTGATGTTTTATTTTGGCGATACCAAATTATGACATACATATTCACCATGAAAATCACCATTCTTGCTTTTATATGTTGATTTTAATATTTGTCTGGTGTATTAATTTCATCATCAAAACATAATTTTAAATTGATATATTGTCTAAATATTCAGTTAGGGGAGATAAATTCTCCTTTCTGTAGGCAAATTATCTTCATTATTTTGAATAGATAATTTTTATTCGTTCAGCACCAGGGTTATATTAGTTCGTTTTTTGTACTATAAATAGACAGTTTTTTGATCTTTAACACGAACAAAAAACTGTCTATTACCCACTCAACAAATCTCAATTTTCAGTGATACAGTCAGCAAGGGTACAACAGGCAAGATTGATACGTGGGCTATATAGCTTGATGCCTATTCCTATACTTATTTTGATGGTTATATCGATATAGTTTGAAGTGGATATTCTGGCTTCAAATATTTACACCAGAGGAAGATAAATATCCGTTACTGTTTCAGTCTCAGAAACGGTTGGAAATAATTTTACCCTTTCCAAAAATAGAGGGAAATCCCGAATCTCGTGGTCATTTTTTTCTAACCAATCTTTATATAAATAGTTAATCAGCGCGGTTAATTCATCATCTGAACCAATATGTCTGATATAAGCACATTTCCCGGATGGAATGGTTGTTTTTGTTATGTTGGGATGGGTAATTTCAAAATTGGCAGAAATTTCTACACATAAGTCAAATTGGTACTCTTCTGGATCTATCTTTGCCGGATCTGCGTAAACAAAATTGAAAGTTCTGTATTTTTCGGGGGGGAGTTTGTTACTGACTCTCCACTCTTTGAACTCTCTGATTGTATTGCCAATGTTTGATGGTGAACCTTTGTGAGCCATAACAGCAACTGTAGTTGCAGGAAAATGGGTCACTTCTACTTTAATTAAGGGAAAATGCTTATTCATAATTTCAGTCCTAATATCATGTATAATTTGGTGTTGGCTATACCAGATAGACCAATCAGGTTTTTTCCTGAATGCAGTAGGACTTTGCCCAATGAGACTCTTAAATGCTCTGGAAAATGCTTCCGGGCTTTCATAACCACATGCAAAAGCAATATCTATAACTGGGCTATCACTAAATGTCAGAATATAAATGGCTTTTTTTAATCGCAGCCGCCTGATATAGGCGGCTACGCCAATACCATAATTTGCAGAAAATAATCTGTGAAAGTGGTATTTTGAACAAGCCGCAATAGAGCTCAAACTATCTCCATCCATAGGGGAGTCTATATTTCTATCAATATAATGAAGAAGCGCATTTAATCGTTGTTTAATCATTGCCACAATATCCAATCTATCTGGTGAATAGCATGTTATATGGCCTCCCATATTTGCACATGATAATAATTGCTGAATGATCTGCTTATTTTTACTGGACCAAAACCTGATTGCAGGCTGCCTATCAAGAAAAACAAATTTTTGCCCAACGTGCTAATCCTGTAGTAACTGAACCAAAGTAATTACCGCCAACCAGAGGAATTCCCGGCAATACTTGCTCGATTGTCTGACGGAGAATTGGTGAGCTGGCCGAGCCGCCTGTCATAAAGATCACATCGGGCTTCGTTCCCCCTTGGATCACTGCTTCACTAACTAACTTTGCCATCTTGGATTTAGTGGATTCAATTGCAGCCACCATTTGATCGCGTTGAATGTTAATTTCAATGATTTCTGACAATAAATTTAATTTAACGCGGTGTTCAATTTGTTCTGAAAGGGCTATTTTGGCTTCTTCAGCACAGCGAACCAAACTGTATCCTAAAGTGTCTTGATATACCTTTATTAATCGGGCTAATTTCTCTGGTTCTTGGGCATCACGATGTAAAGATTTTAGTATTGAAAAATTTTGACGTGAATAAAACTCTTTCTGTGCCTGTACGTCGTTGATAGCAATTGAGTTCCAAAACTGAGTCAATGGCATATCAATGCCTGAGGTAACTTTACTGCCCAATCCAAAAGGGTGCATTAATTGCTTGAAAGCCAAATTAATATCTAAATCGTTGCCACCAATGCGTTGGCCTGTGTGTGCCAGCAAACTGTCGCTGCGATCTGACTTTCCTTGCCAATTCGGCCCCATATTGATAAGGGAGCAGTCTGTCGTACCACCACCGATATCAACGACCAGCACTGTTTTATCTTCTGTCAATGTAGATTCATATTCCAAACCTGCGGCGACGGGTTCAAACTGAAAGACAATATTGTTAAACCCTGCCCGTTTGGCGGCATTGAATAAAATGGTTTCTGCTTGTTGGTTGGATTTATCGCCACCCCGCCCATGAAAGTTGATCGGACGGCCAATGACTACGTCTTCAACTAACTGTTGTTTGCTGGTTTCGACTTGCTTCTTGATATTCGCCATCATGGCGCAAACCAAGTCTTCAAATAAACTGATTTGGGTATCCCTTAGCCCCATAGCACCCAGAAATGACTTCGGTGATTTTACATAGTAAACATCGTGTGGATCTTCTAAATATCGTGCTAATGCTTTTTGCCCAAAGACAAGGTCATCAGAGACAAGCTCGATGCCTTCTTCACGGTTTGCCGCTATCGCACTACGCAGAAGCTGTTCACCGGACTGATCCCTTGGCGTGATATTCCAGTGGCGGAATAAATACTCAGAAACTGATTCTCGTGTTGGAGCCGCTAACGCAGAAGGCATGTAGAAATTATCATTTTCAATTGCAATCAATTGTGGAGTATCTCCGATCATCTCTGCAACTGCACAATTTGATGTTCCATAGTCAAAGCCTATAAACATTGTTTTCTTCATCCTCTTTTATGGAAAGTTTTTATGGAAAATCGAAAAAGGGCGCAGATGCTAACTTAAACTGGCTTGGAACGCGAGTGTAAAATAAGGATATCAATAAAATAATAGAATGAGAGGCTAAATTTTTAAATTCTGTTTTATTTATATATTTAACCCTATTTTTTCATTGATATTAAATGCTGTTTTTTTAGTTTTCTTCTATCAATATGATTGATGATTTCTATCATATAGTTAGCGTTGATGAATAAAACTCTATGAATTACATTTTAATTTATGTCAAACTCTATCTCAGAACATCCGCTTATTTTGTTTCTTAAGTGTTTTATTTTATAAGGAAATATTTTAACCCCTGTAATTATGTTGAGTAGAAAAAGGTGCGTACAGTTGCCTCATGAGGCAAAGGTAAGGCGGAGTAAGAGCCTAATTGACACGAAGGTTACAGTTTTATCTCAAATATGCTTTCAATAGTTTGAAAAAACAGGCTATTTTTCTTTGATAATTTAAGTTCAACGAATTAGTCACATCATTAAATTTTTCCTCAGTGGGAAAAAATTCAAGTCGAACATGGTTGATATTATTTTCACATTCAATAGAATACTTAAATAAATTCTACTTAATATATGCTTAGCCCATATGGACAAACTCCAGAACTGATTTATCAGGCTGAAATAAAAGGATTTTTAGGTGTGAATACCATTATGTGGAGAGAAGATGAGTAATCTAATTGAGCTTGTTGAAAACAATTTTGATAATGTGGTGAGTCCAGAGACAGACATTTCTGTTGTACGATTCTGGGCACCTTGGTGTGGTCCGTGCCGTATGGTTGCGCCAATCTTTGAGAAACTGGCTGACGATATGAGTGAGAGTGCAACTTTTGGGGAAGTGGACATTGACGAAGCTCCTTCCATTGCTGCACGTTATGGTATCCGCAGTATCCCAACAACTGTTGTGTTCAAAAATGGCAAACCTGTCGATGCAATGGTGGGTGTTGCATCACTTACCCAGTTTAAGGATATGGTGTCAAAAGCATTAACTTCCTGACATTGTAAAAATGGCATAAGTTAAAGTGATATAACGTGGTTGTAGCTATGGTTAGCTCAACCACGTATTGATTTAATGTTGTTAGCGTGAAAATGGCCTAGTCTAAAAAAATTCGCTTCTCCGAAAATATTATTCCCCTTCAATTAATATCTAATGGTTATTACTATTCTGAGAATAGTAATTGTGTTTTTTGTCTTCCTTGTTGCTATTCATCAGAGCCATTTTTTTTGGTTTGTGTTGCCAATATTATTATTCTATATTGGCACAGTGGTAACACGCATTGTTGATGTGGTTTTTAAATATATTTAAAAAATTATAGATGAAAATTTCAATGGGAAATAAACACTATGTACACAGTAGATTCTAACGGTTCCACAGTTAAATACAGGTTGTATCCCTCCAATAGCAATGACCATGCTGAGACAATTATGTTTCTGCATGGAACAAACAGCGATGGAAATAGTAGTTTTTCCCATATAAAAAATGAGTTTATCGAAAATAAAAATGTAGTTCTTCCTGATTACGCAGGTTCTGGAGAATCCACCTTACCCCGTTCATTAGATATTGAAGGGCTGGCAGATCAAATTATCTCGATAATAGCAGAGGGTAATTTTGATAAACCTATTCATTTAGTGGGAACTTCCTTAGGTGCTGTTGTTGCCGCAGTTGTCGCCGCCAAACAACCTTCATCCATTAGTAAATTAGTTTTAACAGCGCCTTGGGCATCCAATGATGATACTCGCTTTAATTTGTTGCTAAAAACTTGGTATGAGTTAGAGCTGAAAAATAAACGTTTGGCAACGGCATTTGCTTTATCTCATGCTTTCAGTCCCCAAAAACTATCTGAATTTTCGCATGAAACAATAGACATGATATGTAATAAAGAATCGAAAAATCTCGCAGAGAGAATAAAAATCGGATTAGGCGTAGATATAATCGAGTATTTGGTAAAAATAACATCTCCGACGTTAGTGATAGGGTTAACGTATGATACTTTAATACCGGCATATTTGGTCAAAAAAGTAAGTTCACTGATCCCCAATAGCCTATATGCTGAAATTGAAAGTGGGCATGCTGTTCAAATTGAAAACCCTCTTCCTTGGGTAAATAAAATAAAGCAATTTATAACGTGATAGGCTATATGGCAAAACCATTTGAATTTGAAACAATAAAGATAAAATTAAATGATGCTGATTTTAAACTGTTAGATTTACATCAACGCATTCAACGTACTTTATTGTCGCTCATCCTTGATGGAACACTCAGCCCGGGCGCCAGACTGCCTGCAACCCGAACATTGGCTAAGTCACTGCATGTTGCCAGAGATACTGTTGAAAACGCTTACATCCAATTGCATCGTGATGGATTTATCATTCGACGGAAAGGTTCTGGCAGTTATGTGTCCGAAACACTTGGGGCTGAATTAAAAGGTGTAAAACACAATCACCTGAAAAGTAAAAAGCACAATCATGATGCATTTGATTCAAAGACGGGGTTAAGCCAGCGTGGTCGTATGATCCTTGATAGTGGCGGCGTTGCTGACCAGCAAATGGTTAGGGCATTCTCTACGGGTTTGCCTGAAACACGTAATTTCCCTGTTGATGTATGGGAACGATTACATCGCCAAGTCCTCAAAGATTATCGTTCCAATGTGCTATTGCATGGCGAGCCACAAGGCGTTAAATCATTGCGTAAAGCAATTGCTTCTTATATGAATCTCGAACGCGGGGCCAATGTCTCTCCAGAACAAATATTAATTTTGAGTAGTACAAGGCAATCATTGTTTTTATGCGCCCAGTTATTGCTGGATGCGGGGCAGCCAATTCTAATGGAAAACCCGGGTTACTTTGGCGCTAAAAAAGCATTCGAATTCGCAGAGACAAAAATCATTCCTATTGATGTCGATGAACAGGGTATTCGCACCGATTTATTACGGGCAGATCGCAGCGGCGCTAATTGTGTCTATTTGACGCCCTCACATCAATATCCCACGGGAGTGACATTATCGTTGGAGCGTAGGCTTGAATTAATTAATTGGGCTGCTGAAAACAATAAGTGGCTCATTGAAGACGACTATGACAGTGAATTTCATTATGAAGGTTTACCGACGGCATGTATTCAAGGTTTAGATAAATACCAAAGAACGATTTATCTTGGTACTTTCAGCAAGACCCTCTATCCAGGGTTAAGAATAGGCTACATGGCTGTGCCACAAGAATTGGTCAACGCATTCACATACGCACGTAGCATTATGGATGGGCATACGCCACAAATCTTACAATTGACGTTAGCGCGTTTTATAGAAGACGGACACTATAGTTCCCACATTAGGGCCATGCGTAAATTGTACGCAAGGCGTCAAGAAACAATATTCAATGCTATTGAAAAGTATCTTAAAGGCATTGTAACCGTATTGCGACCAAAAGGAGGGCTGCAAATCCTGTGTTTACTTGAGCCTGAGTGGTCAGAAGAAGAAACAATTCGATTGGCAGCAACAGCAGGCGTCCAGTTGCGTGGGCTTAGTTGTCTATACGCCTGCGAAAATAAAAAACAAGGTTGGATATTAGGTTATGCTTCTTTAACGGATTATGAAATTGAATTAGCCATGTTACGCCTTTCTAACGTATTGAAAAGATAAGGTGAGCAATTGGTTTCCATTATCATCAAAATTGGATGGAGATAACCATTCTTCAAAAGTACGTTTTAAGACGGGCCAATCTTCATTTGTAATAGAATACCACGCGGTATCCCTAGAGCGGCCTTTATAAACGATGGCATTGCGGAAAATACCTTCAAAAGTGAATCCTAACCGAATTGCCGCCTTACGAGATGGCTCATTTAAAGCATCACATTTCCATTCATAACGACGGTAGCCTAACTGCTCCAGAGCATAGTTCATTAATAAAAATTGAGCCTCCGTAGCAATGCGGGTTTTTTTCAATTTCGGAGAATAAACAACATGGCCTATTTCTATAGTTCCATTTTGTGGATCAATTCTCATTAATGCTAATGTGCCTAAGGCATTTCCAGTTAAGGGATCAATAATTGCATAATAGAGAGAATGTTGTGATGATTCCAAGTCTTCGATATATTTATCAAATTCAGAACGTTCGGAGAATGGGCCTACTGGAATGTAAGTCCAATTTCTGTCATCTTGTGCCATTTGATAGGATAAATAGAGGCTATCTGCGTGCTTAGAGCTGTTTATCCGTTCAAGCCGACAATATTGTCCCACAATTAAATTTAGCGATGGATATTCTCGGGGTATCCAATGGGGCACTGCTAAACCAATGGGTTGGCCATATTCATTATAATTTGTCATTTGATTTCCTTTTAAATGCAGGACGTGAAAATTGATTTTAGCTTAAATACTTTCTTTCTTAGCTTTAATTTTTATCAAGAAGTCATATTTACCATGAATTAATAGATGGGCTGTCAAACCGGCGATTAATCCCCAAAAAGCACCTCCGACGCCGAGTAAAGTTATATTGGCAGCGGTAGCCAAGAAAGTAATAAGGGCGGTTTCACGTGTTCGGCCATCACTCATTGAATTAGCTAAACTTCCTCCGATAGTACCGAGCAGGGCAAGGCCGGCAAGCGTTGTAATGAATGCCTTGGGCAATATCATGAAAAGCGTCGCCAGAGTAACACCGAAAATACCAATCAAAATATAAAAAATGCCACAGGCTAAACCGGCTATATAGCGTTTATGTGGGTTTTCGTGCGCATCTTTTCCAGTGCAAATTGCAGCTGTAATTGCCGCTATATTGAATGCATGGGCACCAAAGGGAGCCATGATTAAGGAGCCTAATCCCGTTGTAATCAGAATTGGATTCGCACTTGTTTTAAAGCCATCATTTCTGAGAACCAGCATGCCAGGCATATATTGTCCTGTCAGGGTAATGACAAATAGCGGCAATGCGACACCTAAAAGAGAATGTAAGGAAAATTGGGGGATTTCAAAGACAGGCGTGGCAAAACTTAAATGAACGACTGAGAAATCAACCTTATTTTGGATTATAAGCATAGCCATACCGATAATTAAAATGCCAACAACCGCGAAGCGGGAGGTAAATCGTTTGAGTATCGCATATGAGATAATTAACGTGATGACAAGTACGGGATCCACACTGGCGCTGCCGAATGCATTAATGCCAAATTGCAGCAAAATTCCTGCAAGCAACCCTGCGGCAATGCCACTTGGGATCATGCGGACAAGTTTTTCAAAAGCGCCGGAAAGCCCTAATAAAATGAAACCAAGGGCGGAGATAATATATGCGCCAATAACTTCGCTATAAGGCGTAAAAGGCATAATTGTCGCCAGAAAAGCAACTCCCGGCGTTGACCAAGCGGTAATTATTGGCTCTTTATAGCGGAAACTTAACCATGCTCCCGTTATGCCAACACCAATTGAGACTGCCCATACCCAAGAAGCCATCTGAGCCGATGATAAATTTGCAAGCTCGGCTGCTTGAAAAACTAATACAAAAGTGCCTCCATAATTCACTAATACTGAAATCAGAGCTGCAATTGTTGGTGAGAAAAAATCAGAGAGTTTGAGATTTACCTTGGATGTATGCATAAGCAATTCCTCATCTAACAGCCTATCCATTGGCCTAAAAATTTACGGGAGAAATGATCTTAGATGAGTTATGGCCTGTTCGAATGGGCCAAATTATAAGGTTCAGGCAGTCCACTTTATGGGGGCAGTTCACGTTGTCATGTTCTTTTTTTAATCAGCATTGCACTGATTAATTTAATTTTTATTGCTTTGTCTTCCAAATGATGAATAAAACCAAGTAACCGGCTCACAAATGTATACATGAGGAAATATGCCCGCTGTCGTATTTCATTCTTATTACGATAGCCTTGTTACGACTGCGAACATTATCCCGCAATGATTAATCCACTCAGTAAAATCGTATTGTATTTATCAGAACCGGGCTAGTTTTCTATCTTGCCGCCCCACTTATCATAACGGGAGCGACTTGAATTAATTGTTTTTCGGTATTGTCTGAATCTATCAGCGCGAAAATGTGATCAAGCATTGCCGGAACATCCTGCTTGACCATTTCTATGTCATGCCCGAGCAATGCAACAAACGGATCCCAGTCGAAACAGCCCATGACTGGCTGGTGATTACGGGTGTAACCGGCTTCTGCCAGCCAGCGCATAACCCCTTCCAGCGAAATCGTTGAATTAACAAATAACCCGCATTTTGGAATATCGTCTTTACGTGGAAATTTACGCAGCGCAATTTCGGCTTTTTCAGGTGCATATCCGCAGGTAAGAATATTTTCTTCCGCAACGGGAAGCCCCCATTCGGCATGCGCATCTCTGAATCCCCGTATACGCTCCCGGGTGTTGTGATCATTCAATCTGCCGCCGACAAAAATCAGTGACTCTGCTTGCCTTTGTTTTTGATCATATTTTTTGAAAATGCGGTGAGTCAGCGCTTTGGCGCCACTGTAGTTGTCAGAAATCACGGAGGGCGCCAATGTGCCCGGCAGGTCAAGATTCAGAGTAGGAACACCGGCGACAGAGCAGATTTCACTGATACTGTCTGGATTTGTCGCCCCTGTCGCAATTAACCAGTCCACCTGATAAGAGAGCATCGTTTTGGCGGCTTCGATTTCTAGTTCCGGATCACGCTGGGTACAGGTAATTATCGGAAACAGCCCACGCTCACGTGCCATTTCTTCGAAATGCTCAACGATGTAACCAAAATAGCGGTTGTCATACTTCGGCACTAACATACCGATGATTTTGGACTTTTCACTGCGTAATAAGCTCGCCTGCTTATTGACGGAATAACTCTGTTCCTCAGCAATGCGGGTGATTTTTTCAGCGAGCTGGGCGCTGATTCGCCTTTTCTTCCAATTTCCATTGAGTACAGCACTCACTGCACTGGCTGATACTCCCGCAAGTTCAGCGAGGTCGTAGATTGTCGTCTTCTTGTTCTGTCTGAGCTTTGTCACAAATTTTCATCCCCGTTTTTGCCTTAGCTTGACATCAAAGATAAAAAGTCGCAATTCTGCTCCATCGATTGAGCTACATTGAACTCGATGAAATTATTACCTTCTGTCCTATAAAAAAATTGCCGGAGTATCCGTTATGGCTATCTCACTAGAAAATAAAGTCGCTGCAATCACAGGCGCAGCATCAGGTATCGGCCTTGAATGTGCACGTACACTTATCAAAGCAGGCGCTAAAGTTGTTTTGATCGATCGGGCTGAAGAACGTCTGATGCAACTGGTCGCCGAGCTGGGCGAAAATGCCATCCCGCTGGTCGTTGATTTGATGAAACCAGAACAGGTTGACGGCATGTTGGAGGGGATCTTGAAAAAAGCCGGGCGTCTTGACATTTTCCATGCCAACGCCGGTGCGTATATTGGCGGCCCTGTTGCAGAAGGTGATCCCGATGTCTGGGACCAGGTGCTCAATCTGAATATCAATGCCGCATTCCGTAGTGTCCGCGCTGTGTTGCCGCATTTTATTGAGCAGAAGTCCGGTGATGTCTTGTTCACCAGCTCGATTGCCGGCATGATTCCGGTGGTTTGGGAACCGATTTATACCGCATCTAAATTTGCCGTTCAGGCCTTTGTTCACTCTACCCGTCGCCAAGTCTCTCAATATGGTGTGCGCGTCGGTGCGATACTTCCGGGGCCGGTTGTCACTGCTCTGCTGGATGACTGGCCGAAAGCCAAAATGGAAGAAGCTTTGGCAAATGGCAGCCTAATGAAGCCTATTGAAGTGGCAGAATCGGTGCTGTTTATGTTAACCCGTCCGAGAAATGTCACTATCCGTGATTTGGTTATTCTGCCAAGCAGTGTTGATCTCTAATCACACAGAAAATAAGGGATGGAGAAGGGGCGATGAACAGTAACGTACCAAGCAAGGCGGAAAGTAACAAAGTTGTCATTGGTGTTGATGTCGGTACCGGCAGTGCCCGCGCCGGTATTTTTGATATGAACGGTAAAATGTTGGCATCAGCCAAGCACGATATAACGCTTTATCGTGATAGTGCGCATTTTGTCGAGCAATCCAGCCGTGAAATCTGGGATGCGGTTTGTTACTGCATCAAAGAAGCAATGTCACACTCCGGAAGCACACCGCAGCAAGTTGCTGGCATCGGTTTTGATGCGACCTGCTCATTGGTTGTGCTCGGCAAAGATAAGGAGCCGGTTTCAGTCAGCCTGAGTGACGATCCTAACCGGAACATCATTGTGTGGATGGATCACCGCGCGACAGGGCAGGCAGAACGCATCAACGCAACAGGCCATCCTGTGCTTAACTATGTTGGCGGTAAAATTTCCCCTGAGATGGAAACACCGAAAATTCTCTGGTTGAAAGAAAACCGTCGAGAGTCTTTTGATAACGCATGGCAATTCTTTGATCTGGCCGATTTCTTGACTTGGAAATCCACCGGCTCACTCTCCCGCTCGACTTGTACCGTGACCTGTAAATGGACCTACCTTGCGCATGAAAAACGTTGGGATGCCGATTATTTCCGGCAAATCGGTCTGTCTGAGCTTGCAGATGAAAACTTTGCCCGTATCGGGCAGAGCATTGTTGAACCGGGAACACCTTGTGGTCAAGGGTTGACGGAAGACGCAGCCCAACAAATGGGATTACTGGCAGGTACACCGGTTGCCGCAGGGATGATTGATGCCCACGCCGGTGGTATCGGCACTGTTGGTGTCAACGGTGATGCAACCCGCAACATGGCTTATGTGTTCGGTACTTCTTCCTGTACCATGACGACAACTCAAGAGCCGGTATTTATTCCCGGTGTTTGGGGCCCTTATTTCTCTGCAATGGTGCCCGGCATGTGGCTGAATGAAGGCGGGCAAAGTGCTGCGGGCGCGGCAATCGATCAACTGTTGTCTTTGCACCCCGCAGCAGCGGAAGCCAAAGCGATGGCAAAAGAAAAAAGCATTCCTTTGCCGGTTTTTTTGGCTGATATGGTCATGGGCAAAACACTATCGGCTTCTCAGGCGATTGAATTGACCGAAGGTATTCATGTGGTTCCTGAATTTTTGGGGAACCGTGCACCTTTTGCCGATCCCAATGCCCGCGCTGTCATTGCCGGATTGGGTATGGAAAACGATCTGAATAACCTGCTTTCCCTCTATATTGCCGGAGTATGTGGCATTGGTTATGGGTTGCGACAAATTATCGAAGCACAGGCAAAATCAGGCGCTGTGATTGAAAATATTGTCATTAGTGGGGGAGCGGGCCAGCATCCTTTGATTCGCCAATTGCTGGCAGATACTTGCGGTGTGACGGTGGTGGCAACCCAAGCAAGTGAACCTGTTCTGCTCGGCTCCGCGATTTTGGGGGCTGTGGCTGGTGGCGTTTCAGAAAGTGTTGGGCAGGCAATGGCGCATTTTTCTGCCATTGATCGCACATACACGCCGAATGAAGCCTACCGCGAACGTCATGATATCCGTTTTGGCTCATTTCAGGCTCTCCAGCGGTGTGCCAGAGAGCTAAAGGGATAATGCATTTATCCGACGATTAGTTCATTTATCTCATGAAGCTCCTTACTCCCGCAGAGAGAGTAAGGATCTGAGTTGGTATTTGGAATGTTTATACACTTCGTTTTTCAAACTGCCTCTTACCGGAGGCCAGCCTTTGGCTGTTCAAATTCATTTCCGACGAATTTATCATTTCCTTGCCGCCGCGATGTAATTTGAAATCCATTGTGTATAGAACTATTTTAAAATAAAGAAATAATTGTTAAATTTAATTATTTCAACGGTCGCGTAATTAAGTCATTTCTATAAAAACAGTGCAATGGTTGCAGGCTTTGGTTTTTGTCAAAACCTACAAATTTATATTTATTATTTGCATATGACCCAATAAAAAATTACATGAATTACACTAATTAATATTAGTGTATTACAATGAATAACTTAACTTGAGTAATATCCAACAATGTCATAAACCCCTGGTGTGGCTTTGGCTATCTCTGCGGTGCGTTTAACAAATTCTGCCGCTAATGGGCTGTTTCTGGTTGCTGTAATGTCATCAACACTTCTCCATTTTGCAATATTTACAACGTGTTCCCCATCCTTACTTGCCAGCAACGTAATTGAAATAAATCCCGGTTGCTTGCTAAAGAATTTATCACTCCCTTCTTGTAATATCTTAATAATTTCAGCTTGTTTGTTTGCATCGACTTTAATGATGTTTATGTATGTGACTTCAGGCTTAGACATAACATACTCTCCTAATGGATAAAACTCGATTATTTGCATTATACTTCTTGAGCTAAGACGATTTAGCTTCCAAATATGTCAGGTTTTTTTGAAAAAATTTTATTACTGCGCCTGACCGTTACGCTTTGCCTTTCGTCTGCAACGAATTTATTCAGCTAACGGATATAGATAAAAAGAGGAAAGTGAGCAGCATGGTGTATGAAGACCGAGTATGTGAAGACCGAACTAAAATATATTCTGAGCGTTCTAAACTGGAATCGCTGGCATATAGATTTTTGGGAACGATGCCGGATGCTGAAGATGCGGTGCAGGAAACTTATTTACGATGGTATAAACTGACTCAAGCAGAACGTAAGCAAATTGTATCCCCTATAGCTTGGCAACGAACAACACTGACCCGGATTTGTTTTGATAAGCTTAAGTCCGCTAAATCAAAACGTGAAGTTTATATCGGCGAATGGCTACCCGAACCGGTTTCACACAATGAATGGTGCGGGTCTGTATCTGAGCTAAATGATCCAGTTGATCATCTCATCAGTGCTCATTCTGTTTCTATGGCTTTAATGATCGTCCTTGACAAAATGACGCCTGCCGAACGTGTCAGTTTCATTCTCCATGATGTTTTCCAATATTCATTCGAAGAAATCGGTGAGATCGTTGACAGGACGCCACAAGCATGCCGCCAACTGGCTTCATCGGGGCGAAAGCGAATCAAACAAGAATGCAATATTACCGCTTCTCCGGAGGAACATAAGCGCGTCAATCATGCTTTCCGGAACGCATGGATTACGGGCAATATTAAGGAACTGATCGCAGTCTTGGATGAAAGGGCCAGTGCAGTCACCGATGGTGGCGGTATTGTCAGTGCGGCAATTGAACCGCTATTTGGTAGGGATGCGATTATCAACTTTTTCCTGTCAGCATTTGAGCGGCAACATGATCTTCAAATTGAAGAGGGAATGGTGAATGGCGAGTCTGGGCTGATTGGTAAAGTGGCAGGCCATACTATCACTGTCATTTCAACCCATGTTACAGCAGGAAAGATCAACGAAATTTGGGTAATGCGCAATCCTGAAAAATTGACTGCTTGGCATTAGCTCATTTAGGCTAACTTTTATTCCTCACAACGCGAGGAATAAAAGATTTTCATGAGCATCAGTGTCTCACTTATAAAATAGGCCGTTAAGTGTATTTTATTGTGTTTTATTATCAATCTTATTTTTAAGATAAATACTTAAAAATGCCATCAGTGAAAAGGCAATACTACCAAGTACAATTGTATGCACCCCTAAATAGGATACAATCCACCCTCCCGCCATCGCGCCAATCGTTATGCCTAAATTCGAAAAAGAAATATATAGGCTATTGGCAAACTCCGGTGCTTCACTGGCTTCTCGCATAAGCCATGTTTGACTGATCACAAGCCCGGCAGCATGCAGTCCTCCCCAAAAAATAACCAGCACAAACATGGCTATTGGAGAGAATCCCAGATACCAGATAAGAAAATATAAAAGAATTAATAAAAGAGGATATAAATGAGTGGTTTTTATCACATTCTTTTGCAAAAAATAGCTAAAAACAAAATTGCCTAAAAATCCACTGACACCAAATACAATTAAAATTGTACTGATCAGATTATTATGCAGATGCGTAATTTTAGACAGGTAATCTGTGATATAGCTGAAATTTGAAAACATGGCAGAGAAAACCAATGTCACAGTGAAAATAGTCAGCCATAGTTTGCCCTTGCGTAATACAGCCAGTTGGCTAGAAAAAATAACTTTTTCTGTCGATGGGGAAGAGGGAACAAAAAATAGAATTCCAATGAAAGCGACTACACAAATCCCTGACCCAAAGTAAAAAGCTGCACTTAATGAGACATTTTCTGCGATAAATGAACTCAGTGGTACACCTAATACCAACCCTACCGCAACACCTGCAAAAACTTTTGCTACTGCTCCCGGGCTTTTTTCTTTAGATACTGAATTGGCGGCAACCACAAGTGCAACGGCAAAAAAGACAGCGTGCATAAGTGCGGGCAGTATTCTGAAAAATAACATCAAATTGAAATTATTTGTTGTCGCATATATAAGGTTAGAAATAACAAATATGAAGAGAATAATGAGGAGAATGTGTTTTTTATTATATCCGGATAGCATCAATGTAATAAATGGCCCTGTTATGGCAACGACAATGGCATAAACACTGACAAGAAATCCAACCTGAGTCGGGGTAACATGAAGTTGAGACTCTAATTGTGGAAGCAATCCAATGACAGCGACTTCAGTAGTAATAACACCAAAAACAGCAATAGATAGCACTAGCAATAACATTGCTTTCTTATTTAGCATAATGGCTCCAGGCAGGTTTGGATTATCCGTAGAGTGTTTATGTTAAAATACATTTAATACTTTGTTATTCAATTAATGCGATTCAGATCTCAAATTTTCATAATATAAATAAATCAGACAATATAGCTGTATTATACTGGCTATGTTATTTTTTCATTTAGGCGATGATAAAATACTCCAATTTTAGGTTAATTGAGAAAAATATTTTTTATATTAATAAAATGAGAGAAAATATGAATAATGATTTTTCTATCGAAAATATAGGGATAGAAGATTGTATCGTGCTTAGTTTGCATCAGTCGGCATGGGAGAAAATATTGTCTGGGCAGAAGAAATATGAGTTTAGGCGTCGTTTTAGGAGAAAAAGAACTGTTGCATTTATCTACGTTACCTCTCCGGTGAAAGAAATCCAAGGTGTTATTATGTTGGATAAACCCATCGAAGGGTCTGCTAAAGAAATTGCAGAAATAGCCGAAAAAGCAATTCCGGGCAATGGTCAGAGTGTTTATGATTATTTCATCGAGAAAGATTTTGGGCTGGCAATGCCAATTGTCAATGTTATGAAGCTTGAACCTGTTTCATTAAATTCACTCCGTGAAAAATATAATTTTTCCGCACCTCAGTTTTATATGATGTTTAAGGAAAATAAATCGATGCATGATGAATTAATGGGAAGGATAATAAAATAGATTTAAATTATATAATAATGAATATTAATTTTTTTGATGTTTTATGGCTGCATTAATATGAATTTAAAAGATGTCATTCGCACATTTCAGTCAGGCAAAATGTGTGAGAATGAGGAAAAAAGTTTACCCAACATATAGAAAGAACTTATCAATGGCAGAGCAAAAAGCAAAATTCGATGGTTTGGCGGAAAACTATGATCGCTATCGTCCTCACTACCCGCAGGCACTTTTTCGCGAAATTTGTCACTGGCTGCCTGTAGGCAGGGCGCTGTCTATTGTCGATATTGGCGCAGGGACAGGCATTGCACTTGAAGGGTTGGCAAATCTGCTTGGTCAGCAACACCGCTACACGGCCATTGATATTTCTCAGGGCATGATTGACATCGGTAAACAAAAACTTCCGTGGGTTAATTGGCTGCATGGCAGTGCTGAGCAACATCTCTCCAATGTGGATCAGCCTGATTTAGTCATGGCAGCGCAATCTTTTCAATGGATGGAACGGGAAACGGTATTGAACCTGGTAAGAGATTGCCTGGCTGATAAGGGCATTATGGCGGTTTTACAAAATAACCGGGATTACCGACACAGTGAATTTTTGAATGAGTATGAAAATCTGCTGGAAGAATTAAGCCCCAATTATAATCGCCATTATCGGGATTTTGATTATGCAGGAGAACTGAATACTGTATTTCCCTCTGTAAATATCCACCACATTACCCTCAATACCCGTTGGAGCATGCATATTCCCGTTGAAGCATTCATCGGTATGAGCCGTTCATCGACCCAAGCACAACGGGCTTTGGTTGCTCATGGTGAGCTGTTTATTGAAAGATTAAAAATGTTGGCTGAAAAATATCAATCTGAAGACAAATTAGAAATTTTATATGAAAGCCAGTTGATTATGGTGGTTAAACAGCATAGCGCCGAGGAAGAGTAATGCCGGCAACCGCGTTCTATCTTGCCATAACATATTTATTCTTTGCGCTTGATAAAAGACGTAACATGCCAACAGCGATTAATGTTGAGCCATCAAAAGTTCACCAAGGACTTCATCGACATAAAAGGAACGAATAAACAAGGACGAACGATACTTGCGGCGACCGGAGTTGAGTACACTGAAGGGCGTATATCTATTGGCGGGGAAACAGAATGGCTTCACTCTCTGAACGCGCATCACCTTATTCCGAAGTATTACGTTCCTCATCCTTCCGAAAATTACTGATTGGTCAAGGGCTGTCAATGATTGGTGATGCTGTCTGTCTGGCAGCTTTGCCTGTTGCTTTGATTCACGCCAAACTTGGCGCAGATGTTTTCGGCATAGTCATGGCCGCAGTAGGAATAGGTACAGTGGTGGGGGCGCTTGTCGGCGGAGTGCTGGCAGACAGAAAATCACCGAAGCATATACTCATCGCAACAGACACCGCGAGAGGATTGGCGCAAGTTGTTGCAACGGCATTAATCATATCCAGTGCGCCGTGGTGGGGGTTAATCCTTGCTTACTTTATTTTCGGCATTGGGATTGGGGTTTCTCGCCCATGCGCCCAAGTTTTGCTGGTGAATGTGCTCCCTAAACAGGCGTTAGTCGCCGGAAATGGTGCGATGAATTTTGTCGACAACTTTGTTGCTGTCGTTTTTCCCGCCACAATCGGTGTTGTGCTCATATTATGGGATCCCGTATGGGGAATACTCATGGATGGGATAACATTTTTTGCCGCTGCCTTGTTTACTGCGCTGATACCCGATATCGGGGCGCGCGGTTCAGACGATAAATTCTCCTTACGGGAGATATTGAATGGCGTTGGGGTTATTACTGGCAACTCAGCTTTATCACTTGGTTTTGCTGCGACATTGATTCTGAATGTCCTGTGTTTTCCCATTTTTTTGGTTGTCGCACCTTATGCAATCAGCGCCCGGTTCAGCGATACAATGTGGGGATTTTGTCTGGCTGCATCGGGAGCCGGGGCATGTATCGGCTCAGTCATTACGGTACTCACTTCGGGTCATCAACGTCTGATACTACTTGCCGTGATCTGCGGCCTTTTTCTCTGTAGTGCCATGCTTTTGTTGGGAATGGGCAGTTTTGCTTGGATGGTCATTATGGGCGCAACATTTATCGGGATTGTTGAGGCATCGTGGCTTACGGGTTGGGCAACTGCGATGCAAACACTTTCCCCGGAAAAAGATCTTGGCAAAGTTGTCGCCGTGGATACCTTTGTGACCAGTGGCGCACATCCATTCATCTATCTCGGTGCCGGGGTATTTGGCGCGATGGTGGGATATTCCGACACACTGATAATGACCGCTATTGTCAGTGCCGTAGGAATTGCGACCATCGCATTTGTCGCTATGATTCGAAAGGCCTAAAAAACAACTTCACGATGATTGGCGTAAACATAGCTTGTTCCGTCATATGTACCAGTGTCTTACATTCTGGCACCAGCAGGCATGCCGCAGAGCGGCGCGTCGGTTTGGTCATTCAATACTTCGTTCAACTATCGCAATAATAACTGCGGTAAGTTCTGTTTCTGCCTGAGTGGCCGTAATATCGCCATTTGCTGCGGCATAAGATAAAGTTTCAGCCGCTCCCAGCATTGCCCAAAGGCGTGCAGCAGTAATTTTTCCACCTTTGGTGTATGGCATCAATATCACTTCGCACTTCTCTATGAAAATTCTGGCATATTCGCGTTTGATTTTCTCGAGTTCAGGTGAACCCGCTAAGGCGGCAATAATACTGGGTATCTCACGTCCTTGAAGAAGTACGCAATTGATATAAGAAGATGCAATAACGGCGGCTTTTTCTTCCAGAATTGGCGCGCTTTGCTGAATCGCCATGTCTATGATTGCCGTTTGGCGGTTATCAAATTCAGTGTACAACGCCGCCAACAAACCAGAGCGTGTACCAAAATGATCATAAACAACGGGTTTTGTCACGCTGGCTTTCTCAGCCAGCTTGCCAAGTGTCAGAGCCTCTGTTCCTTCTTCCCGAATAATTTTCCAGGCAATGTCGGTTAGCTGCTGATAGCGTTCTTCTCTTGTGAGGCGAACGCGTGTTTGTGAATGGGGCTGTTTTGAATGAAGTTTGTTGCTTGACATATTTATATACCAAAGGTAACTTACTAATGGTAACCTACTTTTGGTATATAGGTTACGCTTATCTTTTATCATTATCAAGAAGGAGGCATTTAGTGCACGCACTTATCGTTATCTCACACCCCATTCCAGATTCCCTTAGTGGTCATGTAGCTCACTATATTGCCGATAGTATCAGGCAATCAAATCCTGAAAATAGTGCTGAAATTGCCGACCTTGCTAAAGAAGGATTTGATCCAAGATTTACTGAGTCAGATATTGCGGCTTTTTACAAAAAAAGTTTACCTCCGGCTGATGTCATTGCTGAACAATCACGTATTGCCCTGTCGGATGCGCTTGTTCTGGTTTATCCCATCTATTGGTGGACAATGCCAGCCTTGATTAAGGGGTGGATAGATCGCGTGTTTTGTCATGGCTGGGCTTATAACGAACATCCTGATGGCAGGCTGGAAAAAAAACTTCAGCATCTTCCGGTACACTTGGTTGCTTTGGGGGCAGGAGGCAGAGACACTTATCTAAAACATGGTTTTATGGACGCACTGGAAACACAGATTAATCATGGCATTTTTGATTATTGTGGCGCCCCTGTTATCACTTCAGAATTGCTGCTTTATCCCGAGTTAAAAACTCCCGATGCGTATCAGGAAGCAGCATATGAAATTGGTCGTAACATTTTCATCATGGCTGAGGATTCAAAGGTATGATATTCAGATAATCCAGAATTAAAGCTCACGTTCTACTGTAGTTAAAGATCTCTATAAAGCATGAAATTTATATTCACAGCCACGCCGCAGAGCGGTACATTCGTTTGCAACAAATATGCATTTTTGTGATAAAGGCGTTATCAGAAAATTATTTAAATCTTTTAGATGATTTTTATCAGGAAATATTTTGGGAATGGATATGAAGAAACCAAAGAATATATATGTCGTAACATACTCGGAGACTGGAACAGATGGATGGGCATATGGAAGACCTTCGGGTATTAAACCTTGTCAGTGGCCAAGAAGCCGAATCAACGGTGTACCAATGGCGCATATTTTTACTGTGAAAATTCCTGCTGAATATAATGTAAGAAACTCTGAAGTAGAATATTTATCTGTTTTTCAGGGTAATGATTTTGAAGATGATGAAGAAGAAGGTGTAAGTGAGTATTTAGAAAAAGGCGGTGAGGCATTGGGCGATGACGCTTTTTGGCAAGAATTGATCTTGTACCGTAACAATAGGCATCCGCGTGAAGTGTATCAGGTTGACGAGATAGGCGGAGGCTGGTGCTTTATTTATCTGACCGAAGAGGAATGCTCAGGAAAGCAGTGTGAATTGCCCAGCAAGGATTGCATGCCTATTGACTATGAATCAATGAATGAAACTCATTGTTTTTCTTCTGATCAGCCAGCAATATATTTCGATTTAGTGCCTTATTCTGATGATCCTAATGTAGGAATAAAACCAGAAGAAAACCCTGATTGGTTATATGATATTGAAGATACTGAAGCTATTGATAGTTTGAAAATAGAAGATATTCGGGGATATATACCGATATTTCATGAAATCAGTGAAAAATTGAATCTTAATGTAGATAAGTATTTTTATGATCACCATTTTGGCGGGACTACACACTCAGCACAATCTATTCCGGATGATTTGAGTGAATTTTACTTTGAATTTGATGAAAGTCTAGGGGATCCCAATATAGGTGGGGATGGTGTGGCTCAAATAGATTTATTGACGAATAAAATTCATTGGGCTTGTGGTTGATGGCAATGGTGTCCGCCATTATTTGCATATAGTATTAATCCGGTGGTGATTTTTATTGTGCCAGAAAAGAACAGAGTGAGGCGTTGTTGCCTCACTCTGAATGGTACTTCGTTATTGACGGATAAGCCGTCCCGTTTGTGGAGCGTTTTCATAATTACTTCTGAAAGGGTTAATATCCAATCCACCACGTCTTGTGTAACGGGCAAATACGGTCAATTTCTCCGGACGGCAATAATGCATGACATCATTATAAATTCGCTCGACGCATTGTTCATGGAATTCATTATGCGTTCTGAAAGAGATTAGATAGCGCAGCAATTTTTCATGATTAATTTTTGCGCCCTCATAGCGAATAACAACGCTGCCCCAGTCAGGTTGGTTTGTGACCAAACAGTTTGATTTTAATAGATTTGAATACACTGTCTCAGAGACAATATTCGCTTCTGTTGAGACGGAATCTGCCAGTATTGTCGCATCAAAATCGTAGCCGTTTATTTCGATATCTAGCTCATCCAGTGATTGGCCTGAGAATTGGCTGATTTCATGGCCGTATCCGTCAAGATGAGGATAAAGTTTCACTTCCACAGGCTCGCCGGCTATCTGGGACAAGTCTTTTTGCATAGCCTTAATTACATCATCAGTCGTCTCAAATTTAGTCTGGTTAAAGCTGTTGAGATATAGCTTGAATGATTTCGATTCAATTAACCCCGGACTGGTTGCCGGAATGGTAAATTCGCCTATGGCGACAATTGGCTTTCCTTTGCTATTCAGCCAAGAGAGTTCCCAAGCGGTCCAAATATCAAAACCCTGAAAGGGTAATGAGTCAGAACTGATATTGATAACATCGCGTGCGAGTGAGCGCGGAATTGTTTCAAGTAACTCTGGTGAATAACTTTGTATGTAATCGGTTTTTTTTCCAAGATGTGTTATTGATTTTTGAATATCCATTATGGCTTCTCTTCTATGAGGTTATATATTTTCTGAATAGCGCCCGAGTAGCATAGATAGGCCCAACACCGACAATTGCGTAGGTTATTTTGATAATAAATTGGGAAAAAATAATGACCTTAATCGTGTCTGCATCCAGCGTATTATAAAATGCCAGCGTACAAAAAATAACACTGTCCAAAGCGGCCGCTATTGTTGTACTGGTTATGATGCGAATAAAAAGATAACGGGAATTGGTGAGCTCTTTTATTTTGCATAACAGCCATGAGTTGACATTCTCAGAGACAATATAAGCAACTGAAGATGCAACAAGGACAGCAGCAATACTATGGACAATTTCAGTATAGGCTTCAGCTAATCCCCACTCTTTTAGACCCGGCAACACTGCCGTGAACATCAGGCCGAGAACAAACAGAATATTGGTAATAAATGAAAAAAGAATGGCTTTTCTGGCCAGACGAAGCCCGTAAAATTCATTGAGTATATCAACGAGAATGAAAGTGAGTGGATAAAAAAAGATTGCCGCGGGTATCACCATATTAATATAAGGGACACTGATTGGCTTTATTCCTGTTACCGTACAAAAAATATAGATAATGGCCAGAGAAAGGGCAATCATCAGATAGGCAAACCATGAACGTTCATTTCGATCAGCGAGATCATAGGCAGTGACAGTATCCTCGCTACCATAAATTCGGCGATAGATTTCTCGAAGTTCATTTCTATTGAGATCTTCTGAAACCTGACTACTTTCCAATTCCTTTAACGGAATGCTGATGCTCTTTCCGGTAGACAGGATCATGATGTTCGCTCTTATCGCGTCGGAAGAGCGACTGAAACCCAGCAATTTATATTTTTGATTACCTGACACAGCTAATGCTCCTTTGCTTACGAAATGCGTTCTTCAATTATGATTCCAATTAATTGCTCGTTTATGGTTGGCACATTTTTTGAGCTACTAGACACATCGTGGAGATAAAATCCTTTATCGGGTGCATATATTAGCGATGGCTGATTTTTGACAGGCGCGGCATAGCGCTTAATGATTAATGTATCACCAGGGAAAAAAATTTTATCAATCTCAGTTTCTACCGTCATTCCAACCAGATTGGCACCTTCTTCGAAAGCCCAGATTACCGGGTATTTCATGACAAGCTGGCCGATGCGATCTTCCATGCTGGCTAACACGTCTGATTGGGGAATCAGCGGAATGGCAGAAGGATTTCTATTACCCTCGGTGGAAAGGGTATTATCTATACGGTCAAGCTCTTCAATATTGCAATGCTCAATGACATCACACCTGACACCGAAAAAATCGGCAATCCGTGTGATTGTTGAATGCTGAACTTTGTTTATTTGGCCATCAAGAATTTTATAGAGTGTTGTTCTTGTAACACCTGAGCGCATAGCCAGTGAAGATTTATTTTCCCCTTCTCTCCTCATCATATACTCAATGTTACTAATGATATTGGATTTTCTTTTTATTCCTGATGTTTTCATTTCGGAAAATAATAATGTTGTTAGATTTATTCTTAAAACATTACATTATTAACTTACTACCTTCCATAATATTTTTCGATATGTCGCTTTATAAGAATAGTTTATCGCGGATTTTTTTTACATATAAAACATAATAGTATGGAAAGAGTGTACAATTTAATGCACTTTTTGGATATTTTCATGTTGACCTCACTGCATAATGAGTGCTTAATTGCTCGTAGTGTTTGATGGCTGAATAAATATATTGATTGCTATACTAATAATATAATTACAATATAAAAATATTGGCGAAGCCACACCAGGCTGCTTTCCAGAATGAATATTTATGTAGAGTTACTATCTTTATAGGGTTTATCATATTTATGTAAGCTATATCGCGATGTTAAGGACATTCACTGTTATTAACCGGTTATATTTTAAATTAAAGTTTTAATATAAAGTATTAATATAAAAGTATTCATGTTCTGATGGATTAAAATATTACAAGATTAAATGTAGGGCGTCAGATGAAAAATGTGGCTCCACAGAAGTGTTTTAAATTTATCAGTAAAACAAATGAGTTACTTTAAATGAGTTACTTTATGTTTACTGAGAGATATTCATTTTTTATAGGGTTATTTTTTTCATGAAATCTTTAATCTGTTTCTGGATGGAAACGAGTTAATCATCAGTACCCTCCATTCAGTGCATGCCAAAGCCATCTGCTATGCAGGTGGCTTTTTATTTAATTGGACTTTTATTATTTTTGATTTATGTGCGTATCTTTGTCAAACAATATATGAGCTGGGTATTTTGATTCTATTTAATTAGATAATTAAACTTATTCTATCTATTAAACAAGGTGTTGTCATGATTATATGAATCTGCAAAGTAAAATAATGAGAAAATCATCTCTGTTCTAAAAGAAATTGCAGTCAGTAAAAAGTATAAGCCCCCACATGTAGCTTTATCTTGGTTGCTATCGAAACTATCAATCATTTCACTCATCGTTGGAGTGGCACAAGCTGAACAACATATAAACGATATTCATTATATGAACATCATTCTTAACAATGATGACGTTGCAGTGCTGGTGTAGTTTTATACTCCGCATACTAGAATCGAATTATCTTAAATTAGTTATTGGGGGATCTATGAGAATCCAAAAACCGATCAATTCAGGATTTAACGCGTCATCAATAGCCTCCGATGTACTTAACGGTATTGATATTAAAGGCAAGACAGCGCTTATCACTGGTGGACATTCTGGACTGGGATATGAAGCGACTAAAGCGCTGTCTGAAGCTGGTACCCATGTGGTAGTGGGAGTAAGAGATATGGGAAGCGCTTCTGATGCCTTAAGCGAATTGATTAATATTACCATTCTTCCCTTGGATCTATCGGATATCAATTCTGTCAGGACATTCGCAGCTTATGTTCATGCGAATAGATATGTTTTTGATTATGTCATTTGTAATGCTGGTGTAAAGGCACCCGTTTTAGTTCCATGCACTTTTTGAAGATCCGGCATCAGCATTCATCATTCGGTACTCTTCCAGCGTCAGATTGTTCAGCGATTCATGCGAGTGCTTACAGTTGTATTCGCTCAACCATCTTTCTGGGATTTCTCGTACCTCATTCGGCGTTCTGAATAGGTAAGAATTCAGTTTCCCTGCCCAGTAAGTCCAATTGGAGCGTTCAATTTTTTTAAAATGTCTCAACAGCGGCCAATTTAAAAATCAGTGGATAATCATGTAGAGTGAATTTAATTTCTAATGTCAGAATATTCTTCATCAATAGATGAACAAAAATATTAATTTTATTTAGGATATAAAATATTGGGGTATATTTACTGAGACAAAGTTAATCCTCTTGCCAAGAAATTGAGATAACGATAAGAATGAAAAACCACCAACCAATTAATAGAAAAAAGAAACTTTATCGCCGAGTTAATACAACAGCTCACTTCGTTTTTCACCATCATGGCGGTGGGTATCGGTGGGAGCGAGCCAAACAAAAATTAATTCAGGAGAACATGCCATACTTTCTGTCAATGAAAGGTAAGCAAAGGCGTGGCTTAGATTACACTCCACTTTTTATGTTTTTACTGAGTAAAGTGGGTGAAAAATGGGATCTGGTATACAGTGAAGCAATTCAACGGCTGGATAAGCCAGAACCCATATTCTGGATGGTTGCGTTGCATGAGCATGAACAAAGAGATTACATTTGTTGCGGTGAATCAAGTTATTATAACGGGTTGTTCGTTGATGAATCCGGTATTTTAAGAAAAGTGAACCCTAACCTATCCGAAAATGACATTACTATTCACTGCCAATGCTGTACTTATACGTTTAACGGGGTTCCTATCCACCGATGATTCTATAATTTAATGATTCAACACAGTATTTAAAACACGCTTTCGGCATGTGATGTCTTTATCATTCAATGAAAAGGATAGCAACCCGTGGTTCATTCACATCCCTAATATGTTTTTTAATCTTTGGATTTCCTGATGGAAGAATTCATCTTCAGCAAAATTACAGGAAAAGGCTTCGAGCATATGATTGGCGAAGGATGTAATGTCAGCGGAGTTGAGTGGTTGCGGCTTAACCAAAATTTTGTAGGCTTCTGAAACCTCATTCAAACTAATGCAATATTCATAACAGCCAATCTCTATTGCTTCGATAATTTCATCAGGTACGGTGGTAAAGTCCATATCACCTGTTTCAGATTTTATCTTCATATAAAGCCAGACGCCTTCTAGAAACTCTGAAGGGAGTTCGTCCTGATACTGATTAACATAGTCGATAAGCGCTTTTCTATAACCTTCCGCTTCGCTATCTTCTATTAAATCAATGTGTTCAGAAAGTGCTGTTCCTTGTGTCCATGATTTCATACGCTGTCCTGATGTAGATTTATAAAAAACACTGTATGACGGACTCTGTGCTGGCTGCAACAAATTCAGGTCTCTCAATTTCCCCTTTGTTTTGTAAAAAATAAATTGTGATAAAAGTCACAATATGGTAACGAATTTCAATTTTCAGACTTTTGGAAAAAGTATTTATTTCTTAAAAACGTGTAATAAAAATACAGTTTATCATCACATTTAATCACTATTTATCCTGTCAATTCAGAATATTTCACTAAATCCCACATTATCACTTCGCTATTTTATTTAATATTTTTTATCAGTTGATTTTAATTTCATCACCAGATCGTATAGTATCCTTTCCTATTTTTTAAGCTATCAAACATAGGTATAAAGGGCTGCTTGATGGATCAATTTGAACGCTATTTTCAGCAGGAACTGGCTTACTTGCGGGAGCTGGGAAAGCTGGCGTGTGAAACAAAGCCCCATCTGAAGGA
>NZ_FORG01000026.1 GCF_900113945.1 Xenorhabdus mauleonii | reverse complement strand
TTTTAATCTTTTCGCCTTTCGGCGTGGATAGTGTCTTGCGAGTGCCCACACAGATTGTCTGATTCAGTTGTTAAAGAGCGTGGCAACCGGGAAGGCTCTTCCGGGTTGCGAGGCTGCGTATCTTACGCTTTTCGCCTCGAGAGTCAAGCGTTTATTTTCGCTTTTCTCTCACTGCCCTCAGCGGCTTGCTTCAGCTCAGCGTCGGTCAGTGGTGGCGCATTATAGGGAGTTTTACGGATGTGACAATAGTTTTTTTCAAAAAAAATTACCGTTTGCTGCATTACACAGCAAAACCCCTATTTATACCATGTTAAACACAGAGTTATTCACAATTTTATATTTCGGCAAAATTTGTCGAGCATCACGCAAACGTTTGCGCTACAATCGTCGAGGTAAAAATCACCACATGATTTTTTTAGATTGTTTTGAAATGTTATTGCAGAAGCTCTTTTTCCCTCTCAATGAGAGGTTTTTCTCAATAACACATACTTGTTTTATGAAATTCAAGGGATCACACCAATGCAACAGCTTCGTCCAATCCGTCGTGCCCTGCTGAGTGTTTCTGACAAAGCGGGGGTTGTTGAATTTGCCAAGGCCTTATCCAGTCGAGGTGTTGAACTACTTTCAACAGGCGGTACCGCTCGCCTGCTGTCTGAAGCCGGGCTAAACGTCACCGAAGTTTCAGACCATACAGGATTCCCTGAAATGATGGATGGACGGGTGAAAACGCTGCATCCCAAAATTCATGGTGGTATTTTGGGTCGTCGTGGGCTGGACGATGAAGTGATGACGCAACATCAAATTGCGCCGATAGATATGGTTGTCGTTAACCTTTATCCTTTTGCACAGACCGTCGCAAAACCGGGCTGCTCTCTGGAGGATGCCATCGAGAACATTGATATCGGTGGCCCGACAATGGTTCGCTCTGCGGCCAAAAACCACAAGGACGTCGCGATTGTTGTCAACAATCAGGATTACGGCAAAATTCTTGAAGAGATGGATAGCCACCAAAACTCACTGACACACGCTACTCGTTTCGACTTGGCCATCAAGGCATTTGAACATACCGCAGCTTACGACAGCATGATTGCCAATTACTTTGGTAAATTGGTCGCTCCTTATCATGGCGATACTGACCAACCATCCGGACGCTTCCCCCGCACCCTGAATTTGAACCTCATTAAAAAGCAAGATATGCGTTATGGCGAGAACAGCCATCAGGATGCTGCTTTCTATATAGAAGAACAAATTGCTGAAGCATCGATTGCTACAGCAACTCAGTTACAAGGCAAGGCACTCTCATATAATAATATTGCAGATACAGATGCCGCATTGGAATGTGTAAAAGCCTTTTCTGAGCCGGCGTGTGTGATTGTCAAACACGCCAACCCTTGCGGTGTTGCCGCCAGTGCTGATATTCATGCAGCTTATGATCTGGCGTTCAAAACCGATCCGACCTCTGCGTTCGGCGGCATCATTGCATTTAACCGTGCACTGGATGCAAATACTGCCAAGTCCATCATTGAGCGCCAATTTGTTGAAGTCATTATCGCACCTTCTATTGATGAAGCGGCCCTGCCCATTCTGGCAACCAAGCAAAATGTCCGTGTTCTGGCGTGTGGTGAATGGCATTCCCCTGTTGCAGGGCTCGATTTCAAACGTGTCAACGGTGGATTGCTGGTACAAGACCGTGATTTAGGTATGGTCGCCGAAAATGATCTGCGAGTCGTCACCAAACGTCAGCCAACAGCACAGGAAATGCAAGATGCGCTGTTTTGCTGGAAAGTGGCGAAGTTCGTTAAATCCAATGCCATTGTTTACGCCAAGAATAATATGACGATTGGTATCGGCGCTGGGCAAATGAGCCGCGTTTACTCCGCGAAGATAGCAGGCATTAAGGCAGCAGATGAAGGATTGGAAGTTCAAGGCTGCGCCATGGCCTCCGATGCTTTCTTCCCATTCCGGGACGGCATTGATGCCGCGGCCGCAGTGGGTGTGAGTTGCGTTATCCAGCCGGGTGGTTCCATTCGTGATGATGAAGTCATTGCGGCGGCTGATGAGCACGGGATTGCTATGATCTTCACAGGCATGCGCCATTTCCGTCATTAACACCTTCTGCTTTATCTTTATATAGGAGTCTTGGATGAACATATTGATTATTGGCAGTGGCGGGAGAGAGCATGCATTGGCATGGAAAGCGGCACAATCACCTTTGGCAGATAAGGTATATGTCGCACCGGGCAATGCAGGCACAGCGTTGGAAGCGAATTTGGAAAACGTGGAGATTGCTGCAACCGATATTGATGGATTGCTGAAGTTTGCCCAAAGCCACGATATCGGTCTGACCATTGTTGGGCCTGAAGCGCCCTTGGTGATAGGGATTGTTGATGCGTTCCAGCAAGCGGGGTTGACCATCTTTGGTCCGACACAAGCAGCGGCTCAGTTGGAAGGTTCCAAAGCTTTCACCAAGGATTTTCTGGCTCGCCATCATATTCCTACTGCGGCCTATCAAAATTTCACTGAAATCAACCCCGCGCTGGCTTATTTAGAAAAGGCAGGCGTTCCCATTGTCATTAAAGCGGATGGCTTGGCGGCGGGTAAAGGTGTTGTCGTTGCAATGACCATGGAAGAAGCCCAAAGCGCCATCAACGATATGCTGGCTGGTAATGCATTTGGTGATGCCGGGCATCGCATTGTCATCGAAGAATTTCTGGATGGCGAAGAAGCCAGTTTTATCGTCATGGTGGATGGCAAAAACGTGGTTCCTATGGCGACCAGCCAAGATCACAAACGTGTAGGCGATGGTGATACCGGCCCGAATACCGGAGGAATGGGGGCTTACTCACCGGCACCCGTCGTCACGGATGAAATCCACCAGCGCGTCATGGAGAAAATCATTTATCCCACGGTAGAAGGAATGGCGGCCGAAGGGCATACCTATGTTGGCTTCCTTTATGCAGGTTTGATGATTGACAAGCAAGGCGAGCCAAAAATCATCGAATTTAACTGCCGTTTTGGTGATCCCGAAACACAACCTATTATGATGCGTCTGCGCTCTGATTTGGTTGAGCTGTGTCTTGCTGGTGCCAAAGGGCAATTGGACGGAAAAATCTCTTCATGGGATCCCCGTCCTGCACTGGGCGTCGTACTGGCGGCTGGCGGCTATCCGGCCAGTTATGCCAAGGGAGATATTATCAATGGCTTAATTCAGGATGAAAGCGCCGATAAAAAAGTCTTCCACGCAGGAACTCATTTTGAGGAAGGAAATATTGTTACTGCTGGCGGGCGGGTTTTATGTGTCACCGCCTTAGGCAATGACATTAAAGATGCGCAAGGAAAAGCATACCAGAGAGCCGAGCACATCCACTGGGACGGGTGTTTTTACCGCAAAGACATCGGCTATCGGGCCATTGAACGTTTGAAATAGGCACGTTTGAAATAGGCACGTTCGCAATAAATCAGCCTGAACTGGCGAAAGTTAGAGTTTATCTTTCGTCGGTTCCCAACGGCAAAAATCATCATTGGCGACCAATAACAACTGATTTCCTTTGGCTGAATCCAGCCATGCGATGGTCAATGGGCCGGAGCTGTTGCCTTGTCTCTCCGCCAGCCATTTTTGGTCAGAAGGCCCGAATTCAACAGGTTCTTGTTTCCCTGAACAGGCGGTAACTTGACCATGCTGCCAATGCCCTTGCAGCAATTTAACATTGCCTGCAATCAAGGAATCGCTGGTGTCTTTTATTTGTTTGGCATCAAGCCGCAAACGCAAGAGATCATCGTCAGTAAGTATTTCATTGTGATCTTTTAATTGCCGCAACTTGAAAATGACTGAATTATTTTGGTCGATACGCAACGTTTCTGCTATCGGCGCATCTTCCATTGGAGAATTGCCAAGCACATTGCGGCGGATCTGCCATAAATTGCCGTGGCGGTATTCATAGAAAGTAACGGTGGTATCGTTATTAAGGTAGGGGCTGTAAACACTCATAATAACTTGAGGTTTGCCGTTTTGATCATTCAAGCGCCATAAACGAACAACGCCGCCGTCAGTTACAAAACCACTGGCACTGAAAAGTGGGATGTTGTTTGATTGAATCGAACAGGCGCTGAGCAAAGAGATGAACCCTAATGCTAACAGCCCCTGTAGAATCAACAAAAGGGGTTTTGATTTTCCCCCTCTTATTTTTTTTCGCAATGCAATTATTTAACTGCGTCTTTCAGGGCTTTACCAGCTGAGAAAGCAGGTACGTTTGCTGCCGCAATTTTAATTTCTTTACCGGTCTGTGGGTTACGGCCAGTACGCTCTGCACGGTGATTAACTTTGAAAGTACCAAAGCCAACCAACTGCACTGCATCACCACTTTTCAGAGATTCGGTGATTGCATTCAAAGTTGACTCCAGAGCAGCTTTAGCCTGAGTTTTAGTCAGATCTGCGCCTGCTGCAATTGCATCAACTAATTCGGTCTTATTCATAGATTATCCTTACAGTGTGTTTATCGTTTGCAAAGCATCGAGTGCGACGGATATGCCGATTTGACAGCACCCCTGCATACACGCACCGATAGCCACTTCTTTTCACCCCCCAATGTAAAACAGAGTGAGGGCAAATGTGAAGCCTTTAAATACGGCAAATCAAGCACTAAGTCACGTTTTATATGTTACTGCGCCAAATTTATGCCGATGTTGCTAACCCCCGCCTCGCGGAGATCAGCCTTTAATCCTTTAATCAATTCAATGTCCCGCTCTTCGCAATCAGCTAATAAGCGGAAAATCTCCCACTGAATATCCCACTCTTCCTCAATGGCAGGTAATACTTTTAATTCATCCTCGGTCATTTCCCTACCAGCCTGCGTCATTTCCAGCATGGCAACAGTACGGATGGATATTTCACTGACGGCTATTGCATGTTCTAGCGTCGAGCCACTCAGACGAGAATGAATTGCTTCACCCAATGCAATGCACGCATCAATCGCTGGATACACACCATAAATATCATAATTCTCTGATGAGGGGATGATGGTTTCCAATTTTTCCAGCTGATTATCAAAATTCACTTTTGCATCTTTGACGACCAAAATCTCCCACACCAAATCTAGAATTCGGCGATACAAGGCGGGATCTGTAAACTCGCTTTGGTGACAAAACACCTGATAATTTGGATACATCCGCTCACATAGACTAGCCATAAAAGTCAAATGTTGCCAACTTTCGAGTTTCTCCAATCTCAGGTGGATCGGGTTTCTTAACATTGGTCGTTACTCATGATGCCTAATTTGCGTCGAAGTTTACCTGAAAATCAAGAATATCCACACATTTCCGCCACAATTATAGATTTTTCTGTATTGTTTGCTTAAAAAACGGTCTATTTGAGGCGATCCCATCCGCCCAACGAGTCGGTTCTGGCAGCCTATAACCCCTCATGCACTGCTCAACCCAGTACGTGGCACTCTCAATACTTATCCGGTGGCCAATGGAAATATAGAGAGGATTGCATCTTTTTTTGCTACGTAATACGACGCCAATCTGCTCTCCGTGATCCATCAACGGCTGCCAGCTTCCCGGAGCCTCTCCCACAGGTTCATGTTCACCACACAAACGGCTTTTCGCCACTCCGATTGTCGGAGTATCCACCAACAACCCAAAATGGCTGGCGATCCCAAAACGCCGGGGATGGGCAATTCCCTGACCATCGACCATGAGCAAATCAGGCCGCTGCTTTAATGTCTTCCATGCAGCAATCAATGCAGGATATTCACGAAATGAGAGTAAGCCGGGAATATAAGGGAGTACCGTATCGACTTTGGCAATTTGATACTCAACCAGTTCAAGGGAGGGATAATGCAATATCGCGATGGCGGCGCGGGTTACCGCACCGCCATTTTCAAATCCGACATCAGCACCCGCGATAAACTTTGGGGTAAAATTCGGTGTCAATGTTGTAGAAAAGAGATCGTGGCGGATAACCAGCCGTGATTTTTCTATCTGTTCCTGACGTAGTGCCTTTGTATCAATCATAATTTTATTGATGATATTTTGCTGAAAGCCGATGAACGGCCTCAACAAACACACCAGCATGCTCTGGTGGAACATCCTGGTGAATGCCGTGCCCCAAATTGAAAACGTGCCCACTGCCAGCCCCGAAGTCCTGCAAGATAGTCGAAACTTCTTCTTCGATTCGTGCCGGTTGGGCATATAGCATGGAGGGATCCATATTCCCCTGCAACGCTACCTTATCCCCGACACGGCGACGCGCGTCAGCAATATTCGTTGTCCAATCCAACCCTAGCGCATCACACCCTGTTGCCGCCATCGCCTCAAGCCACTGGCCTCCCCCTTTGGTAAACAGGGTAACAGGCACACGGCGACCTTCATGCTCACGGATCAATCCATCCACGATTTTATGCATATATTGCAAAGAAAATTCCAGATAATCGCGATGGGACAACACACCACCCCAAGTATCGAAAATCATGACAGATTGAGCGCCCGCTTTTATCTGCGCGTTCAAATATAGAATAACGCTGTTTGCCAATTTATCCAGTAGCATATGCAATGTGGCAGGCTCTGCATACATCATGGCCTTAATTTTGGTGAAAGCTTTACTGCTTCCCCCTTCAACCATATACGTTGCCAGTGTCCACGGGCTGCCAGAAAAACCGATCAGGGGCACTTCCCCTGCCAGCGCCTTGCGGATGGCACGCACCGCATTCATGACATATCCCAGCTCTTGCTCTGGATCTGGCACAGGCAACTTTGCCACATCGGCATAATTCATAATCGGAGAATGGAAACGTGGCCCTTCTCCCGCTTCAAAATAGAGGCCCAGCCCCATAGCATCGGGAATAGTCAAGATATCGGAAAATAAGATAGCCGCATCCAGCGGGAAACGACGCAAAGGTTGAAGCGTGACTTCACAAGCCAGCTCAGTGTTTTTGCACAATGAGATGAAATCTCCCGCCTCCTGACGCGTAGCTTTATATTCAGGTAAATACCGACCGGCCTGACGCATCATCCATACAGGTGTAATATCAACAGGCTGACGCAATAAGGCACGCAGATAGCGGTCGTTTTTCAACTCATTCATGACAGGCTCCCTTGATTATCAACAAAAAGCGCCCGCATGATAACACGTCGGAAACCGAACTTCCGTCGTGACTACCAATAAATATCCCCCCGTGTTTCAAATCGCCTTTTAGATGAAAAAAATTTATGTACAGAATCACAAAATTCGTAACAAGGACTATGCACGCTGATCAATCGCGACCATGATGTTAACTCAATGTTATACAAGTGTTATACCGAAGCAGCATCGTTGCGCAATGCCATAACCCCTCATTAGTTCGCACCTTAGTTAATCGTTGGATAGATTGTTTACGTTAGTTAATTGACTGTGGTTAATCGACTGTATCAAAACGCTTATGACGTTATTTTCATTGATAAATAACCTATTAGATCCACATGGAGGAATTTCGACTAATGCGCTTATCTATTTTAGTACTGTCTATTGGCTTGGCACTGGGCACTCAGGCGCAGGCCGAAGAGAATAAACCGGGTTCTGGCCACTCAAACGCATCAAGTGCTCAGATAAAGGAACTGAATGTGACCAATGACGCGAACCAACAATACAAAAACCCTTTCCTCTCCCCGAGTGTACTGCCGTTTCAGGCACCTCCATTCGATAAAATAAAAGAGACAGACTATGCGCCAGCCATTGCGGTGGGTATTAAGCAAAAACTGGAGGAAATAGAGAAGATCGCCAACAATCCAGCCCCTCCTGATTTTGAAAATACATTTGCCGCACTGGAAAAATCGGGTGAAACACTGGCACGGGTGATGAACGTATTTTGGGCGATGTCCTCCTCTAACACCACGGATGGATTACAAAAGCTGAACGAAGAAGTTTCACCCAAAATGGCAGCGATGAATGATGAAATGATGTTGAACGACAAGCTGTTCAACCGCATCAAAACCATTTACCAACAGCTCGATACATTGAATCTGGATCCGGAATCACGTCGATTGGTAGAAGTGACATATAAGAATTTCGAGTTAGCAGGAGCCAACCTGTCTGATGCGGATAAAGCCAAATTAAAGGCGTTGAACCAAGAAGCCGCTTCACTCAGTACCCAGTTTAGCAACAAGCTGCTGGCGGCAACCAAAAATGGGGCGCTGACGATCAAAGACAAAAATTTGCTGGCCGGTCTGTCTGATGGAGAAATTGCCGCGGCTGCACACGCGGCCAGTGAACGCAAGCTGGACAAACAGTGGCTGCTGGCATTGCAAAACACCACTCTGCAACCCAGCCTGCAAGACCTGAAAAATCGCGATACGCGCAAGGCATTATTTGAAGCATCGTGGAACCGGGCTGAAAGAAGTGACAATACTGACACACGTCAGACCTTGGCCCGGTTAGCGAAAGTGCGTGCAGAAAAGGCCAAGCTGCTGGGTTTTGCTGACTTTGCATCGTGGAAACTCCAAAACCAGATGGCAAAAACGCCTGAAGCCGCCTTGAAATTTTTGCGAGATATCGTACCGGCGGCAACCGCACGCGCTAAAAATGAAGCCAAAGACATTCAGGCCGTAATTGATCAACAGAAAGGAAACTTCAAACTGGAGGCTTGGGATTGGCCGTTTTACGCCGAGCAGGTACGCAAAGCAAAATATGATTTGGATGAATCTCAGATTAAACCTTATTTCGAGATTAATAACGTTTTGAACAATGGTGTGTTCTATGCCGCCAATCTGCTGTATGGCATTACCTTTAAAGAACGCAAAGACATTCCGGTTTATCAGCCCGATGTTCGCGTGTATGAAATTTTCGATAAAAACGGAGAACCGCTAGCGCTGTTTTATACCGATTACTATACACGTGACAACAAAAATGGCGGTGCTTGGATGAGTACTTTTGTCGACCAATCCCACCTCCTCGGAACCAAGCCAGTCATTTACAACGTGACCAATTTTACCAAACCTGCACCGGGCCAACCCGCCCTCTTGTCGTATGATGACGTAGTTACCATGTTCCATGAGTTTGGGCATGCCCTGCATGGCATGTTTGCCTCCCAGGAATATCCGAGCCTGTCCGGCACTAGTACCGCCCGTGATTTTGTGGAATTCCCCTCACAATTGAATGAGTTTTGGGCACAAGATCCAAAAGTGTTTGCCAATTACGCCAAACATTACCAAACGGGTGAAGCCATGCCGCAAGCGCTGGTGGATAAGATCAATAAAGCTGAAAAATTCAACTCCGGTTATGCCATGACTGAGTTGCTGTCAGCGGCGTTGCTGGATATGCACTGGCATACACTGACCGCAGATCAGCCACAGCAGGATGTGGACAAGTTTGAAGCCAGCTCACTGAAGCAAGACAACATTGCTCTCAGCTACGTGCCGCCTCGCTATCGTTCCAGCTACTTCAAGCACATTTGGGGTGGCGGTTATGCTGCCGGTTATTATGCTTATCTGTGGACGAAAATGCTGTCAGACGATGCTTTTGCCTGGTTTACCGAACATGGTGGCTTGACGCGAGAGAACGGGCAGATTTTCCGCGATAAAATATTGTCGCGTGGCAATAGTGAAGACTTGGAAAAACTGTATATCAACTGGCGCGGCAAACCACCAAGCATTGAACCGATGCTGAAAAATCGGGGGCTATAAAGAATAAAACCAACCCGCTGATATATCCTAAGCCCTCGCCCAATACAGGCGAGGGTTTTTATTTTTAACATCGCGTTGCTACGCGTAATTAGTTGGTGAAAATCAATCGTCAGTGAAAAGAAAATCAGTGGGTCAAGACACTGAACAACTTATCTTATCGCGCGATTAACCTCACTGCTGACGACACAGCGCCACCGTATCTTCAATTAAACGGCGGGCAATCGTATCAGAGGAAGGGATAAAGGGAAGGTTGTCGTAGTGATACCAATCTGCACTGACAAGCTCCACCGGATCAACGGTAATTTCACCGCTGTCATAATCGGCCAGAAATCCCACCATCATTGAGTTAGGAAAAGGCCAGGGTTGCGATGTAACATAACGCAAGTTACGGATCTTAATCCCGCTCTCTTCCATCACTTCACGATGTACGGCTTCTTCCAATGTTTCACCGACTTCAACAAATCCGGCAAGTACACTGTGCATGCCATTTTTACTGCGCTGATGCTGTGCCAGCAAAATATGGTCATCGCGACGGATACCAACAATAATGCTGGGGGCAATTTGCGGGTAGTAACGCTCGTTGCAATGGCTGCACAGACAAGCCCATTCGTGCTGGCTATGCTGCATTTCATGGCCACAATAGCCACAATAGTGGTGTGAACGATAAAATTCAGCTAATTGAACACCACGCCCGACTAATTGAAACAATTTAACATCCCTGTCAGCCATCAGACGGGAAGAAGACATATCTGAAGCCATTTTATGGCGAACTAGCCAAACAGTTTCTCCCTGCCACTCACCAATAGGTTGCGCGATATGACCTTGCAATGACCAGTGTTCAGCAGTACCTGACGGCAACTCTCCCTGTGGCAGCCACACTCGATTTTCAAGACTGACAATCCACCAGCCTTGTTCTATACCGGTTAATTTCTGTTGCATTATCTGTTCCATCATGAGTTATGCCATCGTCGTTATGGCGTTATGGCGTTTGTTCACATCCAGCATACTCTTTTCATTATCTCCCGTCTGCAATCTGTTACATTAGCCAAACTAATAAATGTTTATCAAAGGAATAGCCGACATGCCACAGCAAATTGCCGTATTTGATCTGGATGAAACACTGATTTGTGGAGATTCCAGTCAGTTATGGACTCAATATCTATGGGAGAAAAAAATCATCACTGATCCCCGTTTTCTTGAAGCCGATCAGGAGATGATCATTGACTACAATGCAGGCAAGCTGGATATGCACAAATATCTGGCATTTTGCTTGCAGGCTCTGCATCAGGTTCCCCATGAACAGGTAGACATTTGGCTGACAGATTTTGTCGATACTAAAATCAGGCCGTTGTTTTATCCCGCTGCCCTGCAACAACTGGAAATTTACCGACAACAACACATCCCCATCATTATTATTTCCGCCACCGTTTCATTTGTAGTGAAGAAAATTGCGGAGGCATTTGGCGTACAAGCCGCACTGGGGATTGATATGGTGATGGAAGAGGGTTGCTATACTGGCACTATTCAGGGGATCCCCGCTTTCCGTGAAGGAAAAGTGACTCGTTTAAAGCATTGGCTCGCAGAACATGCTTTATCACCACAACATATTTCATTCTACACCGATTCCATCAATGACCTGCCCATGTGCTTATTCGCTGATGAAGTATTTACTGTCAATGCTGACCCCAGATTACAATCAGAAGCCGATGCACGTGGATGGAGGGCATTGAATTGGTCGTTGCAACTAGACTAGCCCCACAACCACACTAAAGGTTGTAGTTTTTATAATCCTCTTTATACTCTGGGGTGTTTTTCTTGTCGGAGTGCCTAGCGTTCAGCGTATATCACGGTGGACACGGGCTGAGACCGTTTATTCGGGATCCGCAGAACCTGATCGGGCTAATACCCGCGAAGGGAACAAGAGTAATCATCCCGCTGCCAGTATCACGTACCTCTACACCCAGTACAAATACTCATCAGCATTAAGCATTACTCCCTGCGAGCTCCAGACAAGCAATTTTCTCAACTCATCACAGTCAGGAATTTGCTATGTCTAATGCTATTAATAAAAACCGTACTATTTCTACCACCCAAAACAGCGCCATCTCCACCCCTGATATCATCCCTGCAACGGATCTTTCCCCTAAAGCTCCTCCGGCCCGGACTCGTAAAGCCCAACGGGACGCCGCACAGGAATTTATCAATTCGATCCAAGGCGTGGCATTTCCCAATTCACGTCGTATTTATCTGGAAGGATCACGCAAGGACATTCAGGTTCCGATGCGGGAAATCCAGCTTTCACCAACATTAATCGGCGGCACAAAAGAGCATCCTCAATTTGAGGAAAATGAATCTGTACCCGTTTATGACACCTCCGGCCCTTATGGCGATCTTGAATCCACACTGGATGTCCAAGTAGGTTTGCAAAAACTCCGCCAGACATGGATTGATGAGCGCAATGATACTGAGTCTGTTTCCGCTCTCAGTTCCGATTTCACCCAACAGCGCCTTGCGGATGCCGGGCTGGATCACCTGCGCTTTCACCATCGCCCGCATCCACGGAAAGCCAAGCAAGGCCAGTGCGTTACCCAATTGCATTATGCGCGCCAAGGGATCATCACGCCGGAAATGGAATTTATCGCCCTGCGCGAAAATATGGGTCGCGAACGTATCCGTGGTGAAGTTCTGCTCCAGCAACATCCGGGGCAAAATTTTGGCGCTAATTTACCGGAAAACATCACACCCGAGTTTGTCCGCCAAGAAGTTGCCGCCGGTCGTGCGATTATTCCCGCCAACATTAACCACCCCGAATCCGAGCCAATGATTATCGGCCGCAATTTTCTGGTGAAAGTGAATGCCAATATTGGTAATTCTTCCGTCACATCCTCAATTGAGGAAGAAGTTGAAAAACTGATTTGGTCTACCCGCTGGGGCGCAGATACCGTCATGGATCTCTCTACCGGGCGCTACATCCACGAAACCCGTGAATGGATACTGCGCAACAGCCCGGTGCCCATCGGAACCGTCCCGATTTACCAAGCGCTGGAAAAAGTCAACGGCGTAGCAGAAAACCTGACATGGGAAATGTTCCGCGATACATTACTGGAGCAGGCAGAACAAGGAGTGGATTATTTCACCATTCATGCCGGTGTACTGCTGCGTTATGTCCCGATGACAGCCAAGCGTCTGACAGGGATTGTTTCCCGTGGTGGTTCCATCATGGCGAAATGGTGCCTCTCCCATCATCAGGAAAATTTCCTCTACACCCACTTCCGCGAAATCTGTGAAATCTGTGCCGCTTATGACGTTTCCCTTTCCTTAGGAGATGGCCTGCGTCCGGGTTCCATTCAAGATGCCAATGATGAAGCGCAGTTTTCTGAACTGCATACTCTCGGTGAACTGACCAAAATCGCTTGGGAATACGATGTTCAGGTTATGATTGAAGGGCCGGGGCATATCCCGATGCAATTAATCCGCCGCAATATGACGGAAGAGCTGGAACATTGCCACGAAGCGCCATTCTATACCTTGGGGCCATTGACGACAGATATCGCTCCCGGTTATGACCATTTCACCTCCGGCATCGGCGCTGCCATGATTGGCTGGTTTGGATGTGCCATGCTGTGTTATGTCACCCCCAAAGAGCATCTTGGCTTACCTAACAAGGAAGATGTCAAACAGGGACTGATTACTTATAAAATCGCGGCTCATGCGGCAGATCTTGCCAAAGGCCATCCCGGCGCCCAAATCCGCGACAATGCCATGTCAAAAGCCCGTTTTGAGTTCCGTTGGGAAGATCAATTCAATCTGGCGCTCGATCCTGAAACAGCCCGTTCTTACCACGATGAAAGCCTGCCGCAAGAATCCGGCAAAGTGGCCCATTTCTGCTCTATGTGTGGGCCAAAATTCTGCTCCATGAAGATCACGCAAGATGTGCGGGATTACGCAGCAAAACTGGAGAAAGAAGCAGGAATGGAACATATGTCAGAAGAATTCCGCGCCCGTGGCAGTGAACTCTATCACCGTGTAGAAAAAAGTACGGCGGAGGTGAGCCATGCAAGGCCAAACCATGAAAAATCAGCCTGACGCATCAGCGCCCCAACTTGCTCCTTTTGCCCCAACAGCACATCGTTTAGGGCTGTATCCTGTCGTGGATTCCCTGACATGGATTGAGCGATTATTGGAAGCAGGTGTCAGAACCCTGCAACTGCGCATCAAAGATAAATCGGAAGAACAGGTAGAGAAAGACATTCAATCCGCCATCGCACTCGGCCAGCACTACCATGCCCGCTTATTCATTAACGATTATTGGCAACTGGCTATCAAACACCGTGCCTACGGTGTGCATTTAGGGCAGGAAGATCTGGATACCGCCGATCTCAGTGCCATCCAGCAAGCGGGGCTGCGTCTGGGGATTTCCACCCATGACCAACATGAACTGGCGCGGGCGAAATCCCTGCGCCCCTCATATATTGCTCTGGGGCATATTTTTCCCACTACGACGAAAGAAATGCCTTCATCGCCACAGGGGCTTGAAGCGCTCAGGCATCAAGTGGATATCACGCCGGAATTCCCCACAGTCGCCATCGGCGGCATCTCACTGGAACACGTACCGGATGTGGTTGCAACGGGCGTTGGCGGCGTGGCATTGGTCAGTGCCATCACAAAAGCAAAAGACTGGCGGCAGGTAACAGCCAGATTACTTCATTTGGTTGAAGGTCAAGATCGGGGGCTTTTATGTTAAATGATCAAGAATTTATGCGTTACAGTCGCCAGTTGCTATTGGAAGACATTGGCCCAGAAGGACAGGAAAAATTAAAAGCCAGCAAGGTGCTGATCGTCGGACTCGGTGGATTGGGCGCGCCTGCGGCACTCTATCTTGCGGCTGCGGGTGTAGGAAATCTTTATCTTGCCGATGATGACGAATTACACATCTCAAATCTGCAACGTCAAATTCTCTATCGAACAACGGATATTCCTGCCAATAAAGCGCAATTGGCCGCCCAAAAACTGGCTGATTTAAATCCGCTGGTTACGATAACAAAATTGACCGAGCGGCAAGATCACGCATCTTTGATTCACGCCGCCAATCAGGTCGATTTAGTGCTGGATTGCAGCGACAACATGTCAACCCGCCATGCAATAAATGCAGCCTGCATCGAGACAAACAAACCGCTTATCAGCGGCAGTGCCGTTGGTTTCAGCGGGCAACTCATGGTATTCGAGCCGCCTTACCAGCATGGCTGCTATGCCTGCCTGTATCCAGACCAAGAAGAGCCTCAGCGCAATTGCCGGACGGCCGGAGTATTAGGTCCCATTGTGGGTGTGATTGGCACATTGCAATCATTGGAAGCAATCAAAATGCTGGCAGGGCTTCCTTCTCCTTTGAGTGGAAAGCTCCGGTTATTTGATGGCAAACAGCAGAGCTGGAGCACATTGCAGCTCACCCGTTCATCACAGTGCCCGATTTGCCAGTCGCTTGCCGAAAACGCCGTCATCGCAAAAGACGGTATCGACATGGCTGCAAGCGGAATAAACAAGGCAGGAAAAGAAGTCGCATGAACATCATTGTCAACGATCAACCGATCACACTCAGTGCGCCCCTCACAATCCAGCAATTGCTTGAACACTTACAGCGCACGCAATCTGGCACCGCTCTGGCCGTTAATCAGACGATTATTCCGCGCTCAGAGTGGCATATCCATCAGATTAATGACGGGGACAATATCTTGCTGTTTCAGGCCATCGCTGGTGGCTGATATCGTTGGAGGCTCATTATGTTAAAGATTGCTGATACCCACTTTCACTCTCGCCTGTTCACCGGAACAGGCAAATTCGCCAATGCAGAATTAATGATCGAAGCGATCCGCGCCTCTGGCAGCCAATTAGTGACTATGGCGATGAAACGCATCGACCTGCATGGTAATGACGATGGCATTCTCGCGCCACTGCAACAGTTAGGCGTCAAACTACTGCCCAATACTTCTGGTGCCAAAACTGCGGAAGAGGCTATATTCGCCGCCCGCCTTGCTCGGGAAGCTCTAGGCACTGACTGGGTTAAACTCGAGATCCATCCCGACGTCAAATACCTGCTGCCCGATCCGGTTGAAACGCTGAAAGCTGCGGAGCAATTAGTAAAGGAAGGATTTATCGTCCTGCCTTACTGCGGCGCAGATCCCGTTCTGTGCCGACGGCTGGAAGAAGTTGGCTGTGCAGCTGTCATGCCATTGGGAGCGCCCATTGGCTCCAACAAGGGGTTGCTGACCCGTGACTTTCTGCAAATTATCATTGAGCAGGCCAGTGTTCCCGTTGTTGTTGATGCCGGAATCGGAGCACCGAGCCACGCATTGGCAGCTATCGAAATGGGGGCGGATGCCGTATTGGTCAACACGGCCATCGCGGTTGCCCGCCATCCGGTCAAAATGGCTCAGGCGTTCAAAACCGCCATTGAAGCCGGAGAACTTTCACATCAGGCCGGCGTAGCGAGCCAAAAATCCTACGCAGAAGCCTCCAGCCCGCTGACCGATTTTCTGGAGGCATTATGACAAGCAACACATTTCGTCAGCACTGGGAACAACTGGATTGGGATGACATCACCCTGAGCATCAACAGTAAAACATCCCGGGACGTTGAACATGCCCTGACCCGAGAACGTCTGACACCCGACGATTTCATGGCTTTGCTCTCCCCCGCAGCGCTGCCTTATCTTGAACCACTAGCCCAACGCGCCCAACAGCTAACCCGCCAACGCTTTGGCAATACTGTGGGATTTTTTATCCCACTTTACCTTTCCAATCTATGTGCCAACGACTGTACTTATTGTGGCTTCTCCATGAGTAACCACATTAAACGCAAGACACTAAATGAACAGGAAATAGAAGCGGAGTGCCTCGCTCTGAAAAAACAGGGGTTTGAGCATATTCTGCTGGTAACCGGAGAGCACCAGAATAAAGTTGGCATGGATTACTTTCGCCGCTATTTACCCCTGATACATCGCCATTTCAGCTCTGTGACAATGGAAGTCCAACCGCTGGCGCAAGACGAGTATGCAGAGCTGAAAACATTGGGACTGGATGGCGTAATGGTCTACCAAGAAACCTATCATCAACCCAGCTACCAATTGCATCACTTGAAAGGTAAAAAACAGGATTTTCACTGGCGGCTGGAAACGCCAGAACGTCTTGGGCGAGCCGGAGTCGATAAAATTGGGCTGGGGGCATTGATAGGGCTTTCCCACAATTGGCGAACTGATTGTTATATGGTGGCAGAGCATCTGCTGTTCCTGCAAAAGCATTTCTGGAAAAGCCGTTATTCCATTTCTTTCCCGCGGTTGCGCCCCTGTGCTGGCGGTATTGAACCGGCTTCAACGATGAATGAAGCGGAGTTGGTGCAACTGATTTGCGCTTTCCGCCTACTGGCACCGGATGTGGAACTTTCCCTCTCTACCCGTGAATCCCCCTTCTTTCGGGATAATGTCGTACCGCTGGCTATCAATAACATCAGCGCCGGTTCCAAAACCCAACCGGGTGGTTATGCCGATGACCATCACGAATTGGAGCAATTTGCGCCTCACGATAATCGCTCTGTATCTCAGGTTGCCAACGCTTTGGTTAAATCCGGTTTACAACCGGTCTGGAAAGATTGGGACAGTTATTTAGGTCGGTAACTATCTTGAGAAATCGTTATTTGAAGCGCTGCGACGGCAGCATTTCACTTTTAATGTTAATGCGCAAAAATAAGGCCACAATGAGATAAAAAGCCATTAATAGGTCATAAAATACACATTATACGCGTCGTACTTCAAGGTGCATGTATTATCATCCCGCGACGCGGGATGATAATACGTTGCTTCCTGAAACTTGGAGTTAATAGGGTATACACCAATGGATAACAAAGTTAGATTATGCGTATATAAATGCACATAAAAATAAAAAAAGCAGATAATGGGTAAATATATGCACATACTATAATCAAAGCATCATGAGAGGTATGATACTGTTGTAAGCAAATTTCATTTATCAGCCTGACTCAGTAAAAATCGTCATAGAGGGGAACATTCAGATGATCAGACATGTTACTTTCAGTGAAATCAAAAAACAGCAGGAAGAACTTGGGCATCGCCTTCGTCAAGCTCGCCTTAATAAGAATATCAAACAGCAAACATTATCCGACGCCATAGGTGTTAACCGCCGTATCATCAGTAATGCAGAAAAAGGCCATGCATCCCTTGAGACTGTACTGCTCATCCTTAATGCCCTCAACTTGACGGAACAACTCGATCTCTTCATTCCCCCACAGCCACTATCCCCTGTCCAGTTGGCAAAAATGCAAGGCCATATCCGGCAAAGGGCAACTGGTGAGCAACAGGAAACAGATACAAAAAACTCGGTTGGAGCTAATGAAGGGGCAGACTGGTGAATGAATTCATCAAAATTAAATATCAAGGTATAGATGTCGGTGCTGTCGCCTTTGATGTAGAAAAAGGCCTCGGATCATTTGAATATGAACGTTCTTTTATAGAGAGAGGATTAAATCTGGCTCCACTGAAAATGCCTCTTAAACAGGCAGATTCAGGCAAGATATTCATGTTTCCCAATTTGAATTATGACACTTTCCGTGGCCTGCCCGGAATGCTCGCCGATTCACTACCTGATGATTTTGGTAATGCCGTCCTCAATTCTTGGCTCGCCAGACAAGGCAAAAACCCAGCAAATATTACCCCTCTGCAACGCCTGCAATATACAGGAAAACGTGGCATGGGCGCTTTAGAATACTATCCTTCCAATACCAAAATAAAAGGCTTAAATTCTTCACAAAATGTTGCCTTAGCAGAACTCGTCAAGGTTGCACAATCTGTATTGGATACACGCCACCACTTTCATGCTGAACTGCCACATAATGGAACTGAAGATGCAGAAGCAATGAAACACCTGTTACAAGTAGGTATGAGTGCCGGCGGAGCAAGGCCCAAGGCTGTTCTTGCATTCAATGAAACCTTCACAGCAGTCAGATCTGGACAGGTAGAAGTACCAGAGGGGTTTACACACTATCTTATGAAATTTGATGGTGTATCAGAGCATCATCAGGGGAAAGAGACTTTCGGCGATCCCATGGGATATGGTGCCATGGAATACGTCTATTATCTGATGGCAACCAACGCAGGCATTAATATGGCACCTTCCCGGTTACTCAATGAAGGGGAGAGACGCCATTTTTTAACCCAGCGTTTTGATAGGGTAGGCAACAAAAAAATTCATATGCAGACCCTTAATGCTATTGCACATGTGGACTACAAAAAACCCGGACTCTATTCCTATTATGAATTGTTTCATGTCGTACGCGAACTCCAATTAAGCTTCAAAGAGGCTGACCAACTCTTCCGCAGAATGGTATTCAATGTGATCGCCAGAAATCACGATGATCACTCAAAGAACTTTGCTTTTCTAATGGATAACGAAGGAAAATGGCGTCTCTCACCAGCATATGACCTTGCCTACAGCTACAAACCCGGGAGCAAATGGGTTAACAGCCACTGGATGACAATTAACAACAAGAGAGACAATTTCGTCCGGGAAGATTTCTATTCCTTTGAGGATACATCCCGACGCTTTACTAAGAAGTACGTTAATGAATTGCTGGAAGAAATCAAAGAGAGTGTTTCTCTTTGGCCCAAGTTAGCCAAAGAGAATGAAGTTCCAATATCACTGATTGAAGAAATTAATTCCAACCTTCGCCTAAATTTTTAGTGGAGCCATTATTTTTTAATGAAACCACTAAGTTAAATCATGCAGGTGTTTATTCATTGATGACGTCAGCCTGAAATCGGAGAATTTCACCTGCAATCCTTCACGCTCAGGGGAACAGCACATAGCCCCGACAAAAATACGCTGCTGCTCGCCAACCACAAAAGGAGACAATCGCAGTAGCGGCCATGTCACTCCATCAGTGGAATACTGCAAGCGGATAACATTGTCACCATAAGTGAGACGTAACCAGAATTTCTCCGGATTGCCCGGAAAAAGCCCCATCGCCCAGTCAGATCCCTCATTCGTCAGCACACTACCAATCGTAGCCTGCCCGTCAGAGTACTCAATTCCTGCCTTCAGCCAATGTTGTTCATCCACCAGCAGCATGATGCCTGCCTGATCATACAATTGCTCGAATTGGGCTTCGATGCACAATTGGAGGGTAAAACCTTCATCAAATTCAAAATCATCAATATTGCCACCAAATACGTGACCACTATGACGCTGAAAGCCATACCATGTATTACGCCAGAAATCGGTTTTATTATCTGTCGTGACATGAAGCGCACCATCCTGAGACTGCCATGCGGCAGGCTCATTCAACCAATGACATTGCTGCAAATTCATCAATCTTTATCCCGTTATTTCTTGGTAGGGTTAATCAAGCCATATCCCGCTAACAATGAAAGAGAAAGCACAGCAATACAAGCAAACGCACCATGCAGTGTGACTTGATGAGCCAAACCACCGATAATTGCTGGCCCAAGCAGAATGCCTGAATACCCCATTGTCGAGATGGCCGAAACCGCCAACGCATCAGGCATCACTTTTTGTTGGCCTGAAGCAGTGAAAAACATCGGGGCCAAATTAGATAGCCCAGCACCTATCATCAGAAAAGAAATGCCTAGCTGAACCATACCCGTTGCCAGATAAATCAGGAAAAACCCCGATGTTGCCAATATCGCACTTCCCAAAAACACACGCCGATAACCGAATGCAGCAATGATCCTGTCACCCAGAAAGCGCCCGCATGTCATGGTAATGGCAAACAAAGTATAGCCAAAGCCAGCCTGATGACTGTCCATATTATGCACACTACTTAGCAAGATCCCACTCCAATCCAACATGGAACCTTCCATTAAATAAACAATAAAGCAGAGAGTGCCAATCAGGATAACAATGCCATGCGGCAAGACGAAAAATGGCGTTTCTTCTGTTTCAGTGTTATCCAGCAACCCATTCCACGCCGGCAACAGCAACAAAATGACAAGTAGCGCTACCACGATAGTGACATGAAGAGGTGGAACTTCCATAAACAACATGAGGCTGACAGACCCCGCACCTGCGATGCCCCCCAAGCTGAACAATGCATGGAAACCCGACATGATTGGCTGGTGTGCTTTTTTCTCAATGTTTACTGCATGGATATTGATAACGACATCTGACGCCCCGATACCCGCACCGAACACAAACAAAGCGCAGGCCAGTGCCACTGGCGTTGAGAGAACACTCAGCAGCGGTAAGATCAAAATTGCCAGCAACGCAAAGAAAGTAAAAATTTTTCGGCAACCATAACGGGTCGCCAACATGCCAGCAATGGGCATCATAATGAAAGAGCCGATACCAAATACTAATATCAACACGCCCATTGAACCATCACTCATGCCCAGACGATCTTTTACCAACGGGATCAGCGGAGCCCAACTTGCAATACTGAATCCCGCAATAAAAAATGCGATCCGCGTTGCCGTCATAGGCTGTTTTATCGATGAAACGGTATATTCCTCAGTCAATTTATACCTCCAAACTCTGACTGCCAAACTTCATCCACCCAAGCGATATTCGCTATTCGCTAAGTTAATTACACTTGAAATCATATCCACTAAAGATGCCCTCCACCTACTTTGGCGAAGGGCATTAAATGGACATCCACTATTGTTTAAAAAACACTAAAAATATTTAAAAACACTAGAAAAAAATGCTTGCAAGAAATGCTCACAAAAGTATCACATTAACCTGTCCTTGATTTCAGCAAACTGAGGAATATCGGCTAACGTCACAATAATGCTAGAGGCCTGCTCATATTGTTCTCCCACTGATAGAGCATGGGGCCAGGCATATATCCACGGAATGCCTGCTTGTTTTGCCGCAGCAATTCCCAAATCTGTATCTTCAATCACTAATGTCTGCCGAATATCCATCGCTTTTAGTTTCAGCATTGCCAGATAGGGATCCGGAAACGGCTTGGTTTTTTCCACATCATCGCCAGAAATCAAGGCTGGTGGCTCATGTAGCGCCAACAAGCTCAGGTTAGCCAGACATACATCCCGTGGAGCAGTAGAAACGAAACCAAAATTAACGCCGTTCTCTTGCAAGGCAGCAATTAAATTAGCTATCCCGGGACGAAGATAATGTGCAGACAACTTTTCTTGATAGTGCGAAATAATCCTTGAGGTAACCTCTGGCTGCATTGATGATGGGCAGCCAATTTCATCTAACGTTTCTGTCAGGCTTAATCCAATTAATTCCTCCGGCTGGATACTCCCCAATTGACTTGGTGCCTGCTCACCCAATACATCAGAAACCACATCAATCAACACATCAAAGTGTAGCTGTTCACTATCGACAATGACGCCATCAATATCAAAAATGACGTTCATTCCATTCATCACATTCAAGCCATTCATTACATTCAAACTATTCATCGCATTCACACTATTCATCGAAAACAACCTTACAAAACAGCTCATCATTTGAGATGGGACATACGTATCAGCACCTTGCAATTTGGCGTACTGAGAGGCACTTGTTTTTTGGCCGCAAGATCACAACCAACGGTAAGGAAAGCCTGCTCGTAATCTTCAAAATCAAAGACATGACTAACCAAACGGCTGACAGGAATGACGCCATCACGGATCATGGCATAGGCGCGATCAAAGCTGTTGTTCAATGAATCAATGGAACCAATGACAGAAAGGCTTTTATCCGCAATTTTCATGATGTCTAAAGTGGCATGTTTGTCTTTCAGCGCCACATTCAGCAATTTCCCACCGGGAGCCAGATGGTCAAAAATATATTCAGTCAATTGCCCGGTAGTATCCACGCACAAATCGATCAACGTAGATTTATCGCCATATTCCTGTATCAATGCTTCATCAAAATCTGAATACAGGCGGCACTCCGGCGGTAAATTATTTTTGGCGAACTGAATGCGACTTTCATTTTTCTCAACCATGAATGCCTTGACACCACGCTCATACAGCGCCCAAATATATAGCATGCCCATTGGGCCGGCCCCAGCGACTACCGCACGGATATTGGTATGGGTAATTCCCAGTTTATCTACACCTGTCAATGTGCAGCTCAGTGGTTCCGTTAACGAAGCCTCTTCCATGCTGACATGTGCATCTAGCTTGATCAGTAAATTCTCTTTTGCCAAATATTGGCCTGCAAACGCGCCATCATAGGAAACTCCCGCTTCCGTGCCGAATTTATCTTCACAATGGTTAGGATTTCCGGTTTCACACATCCGACAATGCCCGCAAGAATAAGTCGGATTGATGACAACACGATCCCCAACTTGAAACTGAGTCACACTACTACCAATTTGAGCAACTATTCCTGCGGTTTCATGACCTAGTGTCGTTCCCGGCACAGCCACCGGATAAGAACCTGTGATGATCCCAACATCTGTACCGCAAATACCGCATACCGCAATATCAACAACAACATCATCAGGTTCGATGCAAGACAATGCCTCAACTTGTTGAGTCCGGACGTCCCATGCTTGGTGGTATTTAAGTACTAACATTATGCAGTCTCCCCAATTGTTCGAGAGGTGGTTGATAATTCAGAGAAAGTCAGATCCAGCTTATGCAGGATTTCATTGAGGTGTTCCTGCGTGCAAATCAGTGGCGGGCGCACTTTGATTGCTCTCCCTTTACCATAACGGGAACCACGTACAATCAGATGGTGGCGATTGGCGGTTGCAATTACCTGTGCAGCAAATTCCGGGCTTGGCGTATCAAAGCCATACATGTAGCCCACACCCCTGACCCCGGTGATCTCTGGATATTTGCTCTGTAGCTTCAACAACCCATCGCGTAAGCAGGCCTCATTTTTCTGAACATTTTCTAAAATATGTTCATCTTCAATAATGTCGATGGATTCATTGAGAGCGATTAAAGAAAGGGGGTTCGCCCCGGAAGTGCTGGAATGTTCAAATGACTCCAGTACATCCAGTGACTGGCGCATCAGCACTCCTCCCGTCGGAATACCTATTCCGCCGGCACCTTTGGCGAATACGATGATATCTGGCTCTAATTCCTTGGCATAACCCGTTGATGCAAAAAAAGTTCCGGTACGGCCAAAGCCGGTCTGTACTTCATCGGCAATAACGATAATGCCATATTTACTGCAAATCTCCCTGACCTTCCGGTAAAACTCCACAGGGAAAACAATATTTCCGCCATTCCCTTGAATAGGTTCAATAATCAAACATGCAATATTATCGCTAGAGCCTAATTGAATGAATTGTTCTAAATCAACAAATTGTTCTGAATTAACATAGTTATCTTCACCTAAAGAAGATTCTGAAAATACACTTTCTGGTGCAGGGATCTTTATTGATCCATCAATATTGATATGGAAGTTTTTAATTCTAAATGCATTACCCGAAATCTGTGCTGTCGCAAGAGATTGACCGTGGTGAGCAAGAAAGAATGAAATAACACCTGAGCGCCCTGTTGCCTTTTGCGATATTCTGATAGCGCATTCTACCGCGCCAGAGCCGGAGACATCTCTCAACCAAATTCTATTTATTCCTTCCGGGGTATGTCGCTGTAATTTGGTTAAAATAAATTGTGACATTTCATATGTGTAAGCCGAGCTTAAATGCGTACATCTATCAATTTGCTGTTTAAGCTTTTCTGATATTCTATGATTCGTATAACCAAACGGCAAATTAAACGTCCCTGATGCCGCATCAATATATTCTTCTCCATCAATAATTAAATAAGGGCCATTCCCGGTAAAACGAGAAAGCATTGTTTCTAGATGATTCTTATTATCCATAGTTACTCACCACTATTAGTCATATAAATGATTACAAATGCACTTGTTGCGATGAGATAGATTAATCCCATTTAAATTTTATTTCGAATATAAAAAGGCCACAAAAAAAATTAAGTGCTTTTTAAAAGTTAATTTATATTTTTAATATTACACACTAGCTAATCAATCTATTTTTAGAATAATAAAAAAACAAACACCAAGAATTAATAAATATTCAACACCATTAGATAATAGTAGGTAAAACTTAATTAAATAGTGTTAATTAACTATAAAAAAACAGCATTAGAAACAATAATTAAATTCCCAGCCCCATCATTTTCATTAAAGTTTGAGCTTGATGAATAGCTTCTTGTCGATGAGTAATACCCATTTTTTGATATAGATTTCGTATATGCGTTTTGATAGTCGTCGCAGCCACATCTAATTCAGCCGCAATTTGATCATTGCTGTAACCTGAATAGATCAATCCTAAAACTTGCCATTCTCGCTGGGTAAGTGGACTATTGCGAATAAGCTCCGGCACATCAGGATGATTAAGTAGTTGCTCAACAAAAGCCTCATCAAAATGCGCAAATTTATGCCGGTGCTGGCGGTTTATTTCCCGCAGAATACGCTGCGCACGGTGTTGTTCCATTTCAGGCAAGATATTGAGTTGAATAAGCTGGCGTAACTGCAACGCCATAAGTTCCCCTTCCATAACAAAATGACTGATGAACCCTGTACGATTCGCTAAACTCAAGGCTTCCATCAAAATACTCTGTGCTTCGGCCTTGTTTCCCTGCTGCCAGTAAAGCAAGTTGCACAGTAGGAGATTACGGTTCAAGTCACTGATAAGTGACAGTTCTCTGGCGTAGGCATTCAGCTTATTCAAGATGGATTCGGCTCCGTCATATTGGCCCAGCAATATTTGTGCACGGGCAATATTACGCCATTGGTTCTGGTTAAAATGATTACAGAAACTTTCAGGTCGTTCAGCCTGCAATAACCATTGCGTTGCAGAATGGCTATCCTCCAGCCCCTGCCAAATGATGACACGCAATTTATCCGTGTTTGTTCGCCAGTCACGATGGTAATGGCCATTATTCAACAAATTTTCGCAGCGGGACAAATGACGACGGGCATTATCAATATCCCCCCGTACCAAAGAGCATTTCGCGAGCTGGGCCAAACATTGCAATTGCTGTTGAGGCTGGAAATTGGACAGCACTTCCAGCCCCCGACGTGCGGACTCTTCTGATTCGTCAATTCGCGCCCAACACCACAAAAGCTGCGAGCGAATCCTCAGCAAAAATTCATGCATCGGTAATTGTTCCAGATGCTGCTCACGGATCAGATCAAACGCATGGGTTTGCATATCATAGGCTGCCTGCAAATAGCCCTGAGCCAGTAAAATCTCACTTTGTTGCAACAATGCCCATAAAGCATAGTGATAAACATGACAAAGCCGAGCCAGCTGTTCCGTCTGCTTCATCAAAGCCAATGCACTGGTCAGTTGCCCATTGCAATGCAATACCTCCCCTTTCACCGACATCGCCACAATGCGGCCATATTGATTATCGGGCAGTAACGTTGCCAGCGCCTTTTCAGCCAAGGCATTGGCATCATCCGGCCGACCATCGTTAATAGCCACTTGGGCGCGCAAGGCATCAAACTCCGCCAGCAGTTCAGGTTCAATATCTATCTGCTTTTGCTTCAATGATTGCTCGGCCTGATTCAACAATGCATTCACTTCGTAATGCCGATGCTGGCTTTGTGCCAGCCACGCCTGTAACAATACGAGGCGGGGGCTTTCCAATAGCTGTTCATACGGCAGCGCATTCATGCACTCTTCCAGAAGGGACAGTTTGCTGTGATTAAATAATTCCCAGGCATGCTGCAACAAAATGTCACGCAGCAATACCGTATCGCCCGCGGCAAGAGCATGGTGAATGGCCTCTCCCGGATACCCCTGCATCAACCATCCTTTTACGGCTGCTCTGTGCAATTCCGGCAATTTCGCGGCAATTTCCCATTGGCAACGCTGCCGTAAAAATGAAGCGAACAAGGGATGAAAGCAGAACCATTCGCCGAAATCATCCATACGTTGGATAAATAACCCCTGGCGCTCAATATCTTCAAGGCGTTGCTGACCGTTTTCCTCTCCCGTCAGACAAACAATCAAGCCATCATTCATGGAGCGCAAGATTGAACTGTGCAGCAAAAAATCTCGTGTTGCCTGATCAACACGATTTAACACCTCATCCACAAGATAATCGGCCAGATGACTGGCATTGATTCCCGAAAGGCGTTTGGCTGACATTTCAGCTGTATTTCCTGATTGGCGGGCAGAAAGGGCGATCAGTTGCAATGCGGTTGCCCATCCTGCAACGTCATTACACAATTGCTTGCAATTATCGGCATCCAGCGGATTAGCCAAACGCTTGGCAAAAAATTGCTGAGTTTCCTGATAATCAAAGGCCAGTTGCTGGCTATCAATTTCCAATAACTGTTCACGCACTCGCAAGTTAGCAATCCCCAACGATGGCAAATGGCGGGACAAAATCATTAGAGTCAGATTTTCTGGTTGATGGCGGAGGAAGAAACGCATCGCTTCATGGATAACTTCATTGGCTATCAAATGGTAATCATCAATCACCAAAAAAATCGGTTGTTGCCATTCGCTTAGCTCAATAAACAATTGAGCAAACAAGGCCGATAAATTGGCATATTGATGCTTCTGGGCCAGAATTTCACTTTTTACGCAGTGACCTTGCGTGGCTTGCTGAATAGCCGCAATCAAATAACTGGCAAAACGCTCCGGTTGATTATCACTGTCATCAAGGGAATACCATCCCAGATTCTCCTGTCCTGCAGCCCACTGTGCCATCAGGGTTGTTTTGCCATACCCCGCAGGGCTGGTTACCAACACCAAGCGATGGCCCTGTGCTTCATTGAATTTTTCCAACAAACGTTCTCGCATGACCATATTGTTCAAGCGAACTGGGCGACTGAGTTTCGATGGGATAAGCATTAATTTTCTCCCCTCTTAAGCAATGAATGAAACGGATACCAGAATTTTTCCCTATGCGATAAAGCCACTTGCTTCATTGGCTTCCTTAACGCCCAACCAAATTTAGAGAAATGCCAATCTTTTGCAAACAAGTTGATTGATTTCATTGTGTTAAATTGCACCTTGTCACATTCTTTGATTGCAACCTTTCCATTTCTCAATGAAATTGCGAAAAGATTCGAAAGAAATGGCTACGCCCTTAAACTCCTCCCCGCGAATATTTTCATGGGATGATGTTTCCCCTCTCTCAAGCCTTCAGCATATGCCGCTAACGACTTCCTCTATATCACCTTTACTCAGTGACAGGACAACGATCCCATGCAACGATTCGAATTAGATAAAAATGCCAAATTAGATAAAGCGACGTTTCAGGCAGCCCTCACACGCCAATGGCAGCGTTTCGGTCTTGAATCTGCTCAGGAAATGACTCCGCATCAGTGGTGGCAAGCCGTTAGCTCCGCGGTTTCTGAATTACTTCCCCTTTCCGTCCAGCAAAACCAAGCTATCCCACCCACTGATGAACAGCGCCATGTAAACTATGTTTCAATGGAATTTTTGATTGGGCGCCTGACGGCCAGTAATTTGCTTAACCTTGGCTGGTATGGTGATGTAGAGGAATACTTGGCAGAAGATGGCATCATATTGAGCGATTTGCTGGAAGAGGAAACCGACCCTGCTTTAGGCAATGGCGGGCTGGGGCGGTTGGCGGCCTGTTTTCTCGATTCCATGGCAACGCTCAATCAACCCGCCACAGGGTATGGGCTGAATTATCAATACGGCCTGTTCCGCCAATCATTTGAACACGGGCAACAAATAGAGGCGCCTGATAACTGGGAAAGGGATTCCTATCCGTGGTTTCGCCATAACGCCCAACTAAAAGTCGAGGTTAATTTTGGCGGTGAAATCATAACAACTGCCGATGGCCATGAAGTTTGGGAACCTGCATTTACCCTGATCGGTGAAGCGTGGGATTTACCTGTTATCGGTTATGGCAATGGTGTTACCCAGCCGTTGCGCTTATGGCAAGCAACCTATGATAACCCTTTTGATTTATCCCTTTTCAATGATGGGGAATTCCTTCTTGCTGAACAGCAAGGTCTTGATGCCGCCAGCCTGACCAAGGTGCTCTACCCAAACGATAACCATCAAACCGGCAAGCGGCTGCGTCTGATGCAACAATATTTCCAATGCGCCTGTGCTGTGGCTGATATTCTGCGCCGCCATCAACGCGCTGGGCGTAAGATAGAAGAATTGCCGCAATACGAAGTGATCCAACTTAACGATACTCACCCAACTATCGCCATTCCGGAAATGATGCGCCTGTTACTTGATGAGTATCAGTTAGATTGGGAAGCTGCATGGGAAATTACAGGCAAAACGTTTGCCTATACCAACCATACTTTACTGCCAGAAGGCTTGGAACGTTGGGATGAACACTTGATGCATGAACTGCTGCCACGCCATCACCGCATCATCCAAGAAATCAATCAACGCTTCAAAAAAACCGTGGAACAGACTTGGCCCAATAGCCAACAAGTCTGGGAAAAACTGGCCGTTATCCATGATAGCCAAGTCAGAATGGCTAACCTCTGCGTTGTCGCCTGCTTTGCGGTCAATGGCGTGGCAGCACTCCATTCATCCCTGATTGTGACGGATTTGTTCCCTGAATATCATCAATTGTGGCCGACTAAATTCCACAATGTCACCAATGGCGTCACTCCCCGTCGCTGGTTGAAACAATGCAATCCCGCACTTTCTACATTGATTAGCCAAACACTAAATTGCGAATGGATTAATGATCTCAGTACCCTCAGACAGCTTGAACCGTATGCTGATGACAACGCCTTCCGTACAGACTATCGAGCCATAAAACAGGAGAATAAAATTCACCTGTCCAACTATGTCAATAAGGTCATGGGGCTTAAACTGGATCCTCATGCTATTTTCGATGTGCAGATAAAACGATTACATGAATACAAACGCCAGCATCTGAATCTGCTCCATATTTTGTCACTTTACCGACAAATTCAGGATAATCCTGAACTGGATATGCACCCCCGAGTTTTCCTGTTTGGCGCAAAGGCTGCTCCTGGTTACTATCTCGCAAAAAATATTATTGCAGCAATCAATCATGCCGCCGAAAAAATTAACCATGACCCTATTGTCCGTGATCGCATCAAAATCGCATTTATTCCCGATTACAATGTGTCTGTTGCTGAACTTATGATCCCAGCTGCGGATGTATCCGAACAGATCTCCACAGCAGGCAAAGAAGCATCTGGTACTGGTAATATGAAGCTGGCGCTGAACGGCGCGCTGACTATTGGCACCTTGGATGGGGCGAATGTCGAGATAGCGGAACAAGTCGGCAATGACAATATCTTTATTTTCGGCAAGACCGTCGAAGAAGCCAAAATATTGCTAAACAGCGGCTATAACCCACAGGATATTCTTCAACAGAACCACCATCTAAAAAGCATCTTGGACGACCTCGCCAACGGTGTATTCAGCCGTGGGGACAAACATGCTTTTGATCTCATGCTACATAGTCTAACTGAAGCGGGAGACCCATATTTAGTGCTGGAGGATTTTGCCTCCTATTGCCATGCCCACAAGAAAATTGACACCTTGTACCGTGACACTCAAGGCTGGGTACGCAGTGCTGTGCTCAATACTGCCCGCATGGGTAAATTTAGCTCTGACCGTACTATTCAGGATTATCAACAACGTATTTGGCAAATCCAGTAAAAACTGGAAGGTAGAAGGATTGGGTATGGAAAACAAATGTCTTGATGAATTGGCAACTGAAGCCGGTATCGCCAGTGAATTTATTAATGCCTATGGAAAGCCACAAGCTATCCCAGCTGAAATCAGGCATCGGATTTTACACGCCATGAATGCAGATATACCGGTCGAGAGGCCGGTATTTCACTCAAATACCTCCACACAGACTGCTTCTTTGCCTGATGTTATTGTTCTCCTTCAAGGGCAGGAAATAAACTTGCCTTTGGATGATACAAACAGTTATCAATGGCAGATACAGACTGAGCAAGGGGAAGTATTTCATAGTCGATGCCAGTATCACTTCACGTTATCAACCATCTTGCCCTTGGGGTACCACACTCTGACGTTAATACCGGAAGTGGAACCAGAAAGCAGTTCTCAGCGACAATCCAACCCAGCTCGATCCATGCAGCCTCAGTCCGTGCAACTTATTGTTGCACCAGAGCGTTGCTACGAACCACAAGCTATTACACATGGGGAAAAACTCTGGGGCGCATGCATTCAGCTTTATACTCTGCGCTCAGAAAAAAATTGGGGGATCGGTGATTTTGCTGATCTGAAATTCATGTTGCAAAAGCTGGCGCAATACGGTGGTGCCTTTGTGGGGTTGAATCCCCTGCATGCCATCTATCCTGCCATGCCGGAAAATGCCAGCCCGTACAGCCCATCATCTCGTCATTGGCTCAATATTATTTATATCGCCGTAAATCAAGTGGAAGATTTTAAATGCAGCCCCGAAGCACAAGCATGGTGGCAGTTACCCGAAACACAGCTCAAACTCCAGCAAACTCGCGAAACAGAATGGGTTGATTATTCCACGGTAATGGCACTAAAAATGTCCGCATTACGCTTGGCCTATCCACACTTTAAAAGCCGTTTGGCTGCTGATCCACAACAAACCCGCTTTCAACAATTTGTACGCAAAGGCGGTAAAAACCTTTACTTTCAAGCTGCCTATGATGCCCTTCACCATAAACTGTATGAAGAAAATAATACCTATTGGGGCTGGCCGGTATGGCCCGAAAAATACCGTGAGCCGGAAAGTGAAGCTGTCAAAGCATTCTGCGATACTCATTCAGAAGAAGTAGCGTTTTTCCTTTGGTTACAATGGCTGGCCGATATCCAACTTGCCGAATGCTTTTCCACCAGCCAAGCCAACCATATGCCAATCGGAATTTATCGCGATCTCGCTGTAGGCGTGGCACAAGGCGGCTCGGAAACATGGTGTAACAGGGATATTTATTGCACCAAAGCATCCGTAGGTGCTCCACCTGATATTCTGGGGCCTAAGGGGCAAAACTGGGGGCTTCCACCAATGAATCCTCATGTATTAAAAGCTCAAGCCTATCAACCTTTCATTGAATTACTACGCAGTAATATGCGCCATTGCGGTGCTCTGCGCATAGATCATGTAATGTCACTCTTGCGGTTGTGGTGGATCCCACAAGGGGAAACCGCAGATAAAGGTGTTTATGTTTCCTATCCGGTTGAGGATTTGCTGGCAATTCTGGCACTGGAAAGCCAACGTAATCAATGTTTAGTAATCGGCGAAGATTTAGGAATTGTTCCGGAAGAAATTGTTGATAAGTTACGGGTACGAGGGGTTTATTCCTATAAGGTGTTTTATTTCGAACGCAATGATAAGGGGGAATATCGTGCTCCCAATGAATATCCCGTGCAAGCTATGGCAACGATTACGACTCATGATTTACCCACTTTACGTGGATTCTGGCAGAAAGGAGATCTGACATTAGGTGAAAGCATCGGTTTATACCCTAATAAGGCACTTCTTGCTGAGTTATATGCTGAACGTAAACGTTGTAAACAAGCATTATTGGCAAGTTTAAAGCGACACGGTTATCTATCAGAATTAGAAATAATGCCTACAGAAGCTAATTTGCTCTCATCACAGCAAGCGACCACACAAAAATCGACATTACAAGAATCGATATTACAAAAAGAAAGCGAGCTTCCAATGTCAGCCCCTATCAACCAAGGCATACACCGATACATCGCTCATAGTCATTGTGCCTTATTAGGATTGCAACCCGAAGACTGGCTTGATATGGCAAACCCTGTCAACATTCCGGGCACCACAACGGAATATCCTAACTGGCGGCACAAGCTCACCGTTACATTAGAAGCTCTGTTTGCGGATGAACATATCAATCAACTACTGCAAACAGTAAACGAATATCGGAAATAATTCATATCCTCTTAAGAGCCACCTGAGAAAAAACAATATCGTTGGTGGTTCATTCTGGATTTGACACCCTCTCTATCCTAAAGAGGGTGTCGAAAAAGGATGAGATTTTACGGCACATCGGATAAAACCGGCGCAAAGTTTATCTAATCTCAACCTTTCACACTACCCGAGGTCAATCCACCAACCAGCCAACGCTGGGCAAGTAAGAAGACCACGGTAATGGGGATTGCGGAAAGCACGGCAGCAGCGGCAAAGTCACCCCAGAGATAATTTTGAGGATGAAGGTATTGCTGCATCCCTACTGCCAACGTGTAATTATCCACATCCCTCAATAATAGGGATGCCACAGGTACTTCTGTAATAACGCCAATAAAGGACAAGATAAACACAACAGCCAATATTGGTACAGAAAGCGGTAGTAATATCAAACGGAAAACTTGCCACGATGTAGCGCCATCCAGCATTGCAGCCTCTTCTAACGAACGGTCTATCGTTTCAAAATAACCTTTTATCGTCCACACATGCAGGGCGATCCCTCCCATGTAGGCAAAAATTACTCCTCCGTGGGTATTAAGTCCCAAAAAGGGAATATATTCTCCTAACCGATCAAACAAGGCATACAGTGCCACCAGCGAAAGTACCGCAGGAAACATCTGAAAAATCAGCATACTTTTCAGTAACGTGCTTTTGCCACGAAAGCGCATTCGGGCAAATGCATAAGCACACGTCGTTGAAAGTGCCACAATTCCGGTTGCCGTCATCAGCGCGATTTTTACCGAATTCCAAAGCCATTGCATTACCGGAAATGGTGGAGGTATGACCTGCCCATCAGGCGTTTCAACACTATAACCAAATGCCAATTTCCAATGTTCCCATGAAATAGTGTCTGGAATGAGGCTACCAGTTGCAAAATTTCCCGGCCGCAAAGAAATCGCAATCACCATCAACAGAGGAAACAAGATTAAGGCAATAAAAGATAACATCAGGATATGTGTGAGCCACACCCGCCACCGTTGCGATTTAGGTTGCACCATCGCCATATTCTTTTTCTCCTCAATCAAATTTAATGCGAGTGGTTTTTAAATTGATGATCGCCAAAGCACCCACCAGCAGAAAAATGAGGGTCGCAATAGCGGCTGCCAGACCAAAGTCTTGCCCACCACCACCTTCAAACGCAATGCGGTAGGTATAGCTCACTAGCAGATCGGTATAACCTGCCGGCGTTGTTGTACCAATATGATCTGGCCTGCCGTTGGTTAATAACTGTATCAGGACAAAGTTATTAAAATTAAACGCAAAACTGGCTATCAGCAGCGGCGTCAACGGCTTTATCAGTAATGGAAAGGTAATTTTGCTAAAGTTCTGCCAGGTTCCAGCCCCATCAAGTGCAGATGCTTCATAAAGATCATTAGGGATTGCCTTTAATAATCCCATGCAGAGGATCATCATATAGGGATAGCCCAGCCACGTATTCACGACTATCAACATCGTTCTGGCTAATGTGGGATCAGTGAACCAATCCGGCTTCAGACCAAACAGACCATTTAGCACCAAATTAATTTCACCAAAACTTTGATTAAACAATCCCTTAAAAATCAAAATAGAGATAAAGGAAGGAACAGCGTAAGGCAAAATAAGCAACACGCGGTAAATTGCCCGTCCCTTAAGGGCTTCCCATTGCATGATACAGGCAAGGATCATACCCAATGCAGCGGTTAATATTACCGTGAGCAAAGAGAAAATCACTGTCCAGACAAATATGGATAAAAAAGGTTTCTGGATACCTTCATCCTGTATAACCCGCAAAAAGTTTTTCCAACCAATAGAAACAGTGAACCCCGGACTTAACGTCTCTTTATCCCATTCCCCATTCGCGTTAATGGATTGATAGAACCCTGTATCCATATTCGGGCGGTACTGTATGCCAGTCTGTTTATTCGTCAATGTCGTCCCATCTTCCCCAAGAGAATAAAGGGGATGTATGGCCGAGAACTGGCGCAGAGAGCTCATTCGCAATTGACTACTATCGGGAAGGACGGCTACCAGCAAACCTAGTTTCTGCCGATTTTGAGTAATGGTACGTAATGTCGCAGCATGACTGGCAAAATCATCTTCTTGCTCATGTAAATTAAGATCCACCTCTTCTTTATCAAGATCAGAAAATGAAAAAGGGACCGATACAAGTAATTGCGTACTGTCAGGCGTGTTGAATGCCAAAACCCAACGCTCATCAGATACAGGATACAATTTGAAATTAAATGGTTGCCCTGCTTGATACTGGCGGCTCATTAACACAGTTTGAGCTCGCTCAAATGTTAATTGATTGGAACTACTGTAATTTGTAAAAGCAATGGCTATCGTACAAATAAGCGGAAACAGAATAAACAACCCTATTCCCGCAATCCCCGGATAGGTATAGCGCCAGACATAAGCCCTGCGATTAGAAAAAACATAGATGCCACTTCCCAGTAATATTAATGTCAACATCGCAAACAGGTATTCGCCCCGTGCATACATTAATACAACCAAATAACCAGTAAAAAGCAGGCATAAACCGATAGCCAACCATTTCAGGGCAGAATGCTGCCACCATACTTTTTTTTCTAATGTCGCTGACATGTTGCACTTCCTGTTACTATTTCCCAGTCATTAAATTTTCCCGGGAATTACATTCCGGTAATCAAATCCCGAAATTAATCCACCACTGAAATAAGTACTACTGGAATAGGTGCTAAGGCTCCTTAAAAAGCAGGAGCCTTACATTTATTTTGTTATTCTCACTTCTGCATCATTGAGCGCCGCATCTACTGTTTGGCGACCACTCACGACATTGAGAACGGCACTGCGCATTGCATACCAGAAGCTACTCATTTGTGAAATATTCGGCATGATTTCACCTTTCTGGGCATTTTCCATTGTGGCAGCTATACGGGGATCTTTCTCAAGGATCGCCTGATAAGATTTCAAGGCCACCGCTCCCAATGGCTTATCCTTATCCATCATTGCCAACCCTTCATTGGTCAGCAGATAGTTTTCCAAAAACTCCTTCGCCAGTTCCTTATTGGGACTGGCCGCATTAATGCCCGCAGTCAAGATGCCAACAAAAGGCTTGGATGGTTTCCCCTTAAAGGTTGGTAATAAAGCAACACCATAATTGAGCTTACTTTTATCTATATTTGACCAAGCCCACGGGCCATTGATTGTCATCGCCGCATTGCCTTTATTGAAGGCAGCCTCAGCAATGGAATAATCAATATCCGCACTAATATGTTTATTTTTTATTAAATCAACCAAAAACTGCATACCCGCTTTAGAGCCTGCGTTATTTACGCCACTGTTTTTAACATCATAGGTTCCGTTTACTGCTTTGAATGCATATCCACCATCCGCGGCAATCAACGGCCAAGTAAAATAAGGCTCCTGCAAGTTAAACATAATTGCGCTTTTATTTTGTTTCTTAAGCTCGTTATCCAAAGCGGGGATTTCTTCCCAAGTTTTGGGAGGAGATTTGATTAAGTCTTTGTTGTAGATAAGAGAAAGTGCTTCAACGGCAACCGGATAACCCATTAATTTGCCATCATAACGAACTGCATCCCATGTAAAGGGGAATAATTTATCAATGAAGGATTGTTCAGGTGTAATTTCAGTCACTAACCCTGATTGTGCATAACCCCCAAAACGATCATGTGCCCAGAAAATGATATCTGGCCCATCTCCAGTAGCCGCTATCTGGGTATATTTTTCTTCCAGCTTGTCAGGGTGTTCAACAACAACAGGAATTCCGCTCTCTTTTGCGAATTTTTCACCAACCTGTGCCAGCCCGTTGTAACCCTTATCGCCATTAATCCAAATAACCAGCTTACCTTCTTCTGGTTTTGCAAATACAGGAGTAGACAATCCCCATGTTGCTAAAACAGAAAGCATTAGAGTGTGGACACTCACTTTCAAGATTTTTTTAGCCATCATTCCGCCCTTGTTTTTATTTATCAGTTCAGGATGAGTTTCTTTATTGCTAATTCATTAATTAATAAATAATTTATTCACGACTAATTTCTTTCTTCAGCACATAACCAAAAAATGGCTCTCAGTGTGCTATTAATAAAAAAAAGACTCATCATCCTTACCTCTACGCCTCAACTAATATGAATGTGAGCCAGTTTGCAAAAATAATTAAAATCAGAATGTTACCCCTTATAAAACATCATTTTTTGAGATATTAATCACACCTTTTCCGACAATTTGCTCCTCAATCATTCAATCTTATTAATCTCATCATCCTTATTCCTCCCCCACAAAAAACTTTGGGATGGAGGATCCTGATGCCTGTTATTTTTTACACAATCCTGCCATCAGTTTTTCACTAAGTTTCTTATTGCGATGAAATTGAAACAGCTGAAACGTAGACGTACAAAGTTAACGAACTTGGTTAGCAAGCTAAATTAGCAAACTAAACAGACGTACGAACAAGAAACGAGTAAAAAACTGAAGAGGCAAATCCGAGGGAGGGAACACATGTCCAGCGTCACATTCCGCAATGTATCTAAATCATATGGTGAAACTGTCATCTCCAAAGATATCAATCTCGATATTCAGGAGGGGGAGTTTGTCGTATTTGTCGGCCCATCTGGATGCGGTAAGTCAACGTTACTAAGGATGATCGCAGGATTAGAAGACATCACATCCGGTGATTTATTAATTGCAGGAAAGCGTGTGAATGAAGTTCCCCCAGCCAAACGCAGTGTCGGCATGGTTTTTCAGTCTTATGCGCTATATCCCCATTTATCCGTTGCAGATAACATGTCGTTCGGTATGAAACTGGCCGGAATCAAAAAAAGCGAGATTCAGAAACGTGTCCAGCAGGTTGCTGAAACCCTCCAGCTCGCCCATTTACTGAATCGCCGCCCCAAAGCGCTGTCTGGCGGGCAACGTCAGCGAGTGGCGATTGGCCGAACCTTGGTTGCTGAACCCAATATCTTTCTACTTGATGAACCACTTTCCAATCTTGATGCTGCGTTGCGTGTCCAGATGCGCATTGAAATTTCACGCCTGCATAAACGCCTGCAACGAACGATGATCTATGTTACCCATGATCAAACTGAGGCGATGACGCTGGCAGATAAGATTGTTGTACTGGATAGTGGGGATATCGCTCAAGTTGGTAAGCCTCTTGAAATTTATCATTATCCTGCCAACCGTTTTGTCGCAGGTTTTATTGGTTCGCCAAAAATGAATTTCCTGCCCGTTAAAGTTTCCGCGATTGCTGTCGAGCAAGTCCAAATTATTCTCCCGAATGGCCAATCTATTTGGTTGCCAGTGGACAGCAAGGGGCTTACAGTTGGTTGTAACGTGTCTTTAGGGATCCGCCCTGAACACCTTTTACCTAATGACGTAGCCGATGTTACGTTGGAAGGTACAGTACAGATAGTGGAACAATTGGGCAATGAAACCCAAATCCATATCCGCATCCCATCCATTCATCAAAATTTAGTTTACCGCCAGCCTGATATTGTTCTCGTGGAAGAAGGGGTGAACTTCACTATCGGGTTAGCTCCCCATCGGTGCCACCTTTTCCGAGAAGATGGCACCGCATGTCAACGTTTACACAAAGAGCCCGGAGTCTAGTCGATCCGCGGACATAAAAAATAACAGGAGAATTATCATGCGCATATTGCCTTTCTCATTGGTCATGCTAACTGGCCTATTCTCTATGCAGGCTGTTGCAGTTGACTTTCATGGCTATGCCCGTTCAGGTATCGGCTGGACAGGAAGTGGCGGCGAACAGAAATGCGCCCAAGCGACAGGAGCCCAGAGTAAATATCGTCTCGGCAACGAATGTGAAACCTATGCAGAACTTAAGCTGGGGCAAGAACTATGGAAAGAGGGTAACAAACGTTTCTATTTTGATACAAACTTAGCCTACTCCGTATCCCAGCAGAAAGACTGGGAAGATACCAAACCGGGAGTCCGTGAAGTCAATGTAACAGCAGACAATATCATTGATTGGTTGCCCGGCTCAAAAATATGGGCAGGTAAACGCTTCTACCAGCGACACGATGTACACATGATCGATTTCTATTACTGGGACATTTCAGGCCCCGGTGCAGGCTTGGAGAATATCGATTTGGGGTTTGGTAAATTGTCCTTCGCAGTAACCCGCAATACCGAATCGGGTGGTTCACATGGCTGGATTGCTGGTGAGCAGAAAGAAATCCCAACCTCAAATGATGTTTTCGATATACGGCTAGCCAACTTACCTGTTAATGCCGGGGGAACCCTGGAATTTGGTATCGATTATGGGCGCGCTAATGCTCGCAAAGGGTACCAGCTTGACAAAGATGCCTCCAAAGATGGCGTAATGCTGACAACTGAACATACTCAAAGCCTGTCAGGGGGATTCAACAAGTTTGTCTTACAGTATGCCACTGACGCAATGGCTTCGAATAATAATGGCCGTGCAGAGGGTGCCAATGTCAATAACGACGGGCATATGCTACGTATTTTGAATCACGGTGCAATCAATCTCTCGAATAAATGGGATCTCATGTATGTCGCCATGTATCAGGACATTAACCGCGACAATAACAATGGCAACACATGGTACACCGTAGGGGTTCGTCCAATGTATAAATGGACTCCAATCATGAGTACCCTGATGGAAGTTGGCTACGATAATGTGAAATCCCAACGCACCAAAGCAAACAACAATCAATACAAGATAACACTAGCCCAGCAGTGGCAAGCCGGCGATAGTATCTGGTCTCGCCCCGCCATTCGTGTATTTGCCACTTATGCTAAGTGGAATGAAAAATGGGGCTATACTGACGGCGTGGCTTATCGCGATACAGCAGCACACAGATTCAGCCGTGGTAAAAGTGATGAATTTACGTTTGGCGCACAGTTTGAGGCTTGGTGGTAATGAAAAAAAAATTGCTTTCACTCTGCCTCAGTGCCCTGCTTTGCAATACACTGCCTGCTGTGAGCTTTGCCACATCAGAGGGTTTGCAGCCTGATACAGCTTCCTCTGTAGCACCAGCCCTATCTCAGTCCACCTTGCAAGCATTACAGTGGCAGCCCATTAATACTTCTGCCACTCAGACAATTGCCCTTAATAGCATGTCACAGCAACTGAATAGCGGGGACATCCACGGCCCCATAGCGGCTTTTTCCTTGCCAGCCAACCAAGGTTCATTAGACATCACTCTAACTAGTTTGATAAAGGATAAGCAGGTATATTCACCTAATGTCATCGTGCTTGATGAGCAACTCCGCCCTGCTGCCTTTTATCCAAGCAGCTATTTTGGCTATCAGAAGCCGAGCATTATGTCTGTTGATAGGCTTGAAGGGGCATTAAAATTGACTCCCGCTTTGGGGCAACAAAAAATTTATTTGTTGGTTTACACCACTCGTGCTGATTTGAAAGCCTCTACACAAATGGTTGATCCAGCGAAGGCTTATGCTCAAGGTGTAGGTAATGCTGTTCCCAATATTCCAGATCCCGTCGCTCGCCATACCGAAACAGGAACACTGACGTTGAAGGTAAAATCAGAGCATGATGCGGGTAATATTTTGATTGGACAGATATTTGCCACGCCAGCACAAACTTCTGCCCCAGTACAGCAACCAGTCACTGTTGGTTCTACGATCGATTCTAAATCAGCTGCATCGATATTACCGCCAAAAGCAACCTCAGAAACTCTCTCGCAACCAATTACAGTAGCTAAAAAATCGGTATTAAACGATACCGAACAGTACTTCAATGACGCAATCAAAAAAGCCATTCGCAATGGTGACATTGATAAGGCGTTGAAATTATTGGATGAAGCTGAGCGTCTAGGTTCACCGACGGCAAGGGAAACTTTTATCAAAATGATAAAAGATAAAGGGTAATATTCATTCATATAAAATGATAAGTAAGGTTTCAGATTTCATTTAAGAGCCTAAAGGAATAGGCTCTTAATGTGAACTGGCAATACTTTATTGCATGAAATTTCAGAACAATACTCACTTGAAATAGTCCATAATCCCTTTTTTATTAAGGAAATTTTTTATTTTTTTGCGATTTTTATAAAACAAGAAACCTAACATTGCTAAAAAGAGCGTATTTAATATAAATCTAGAAATGGTTAGTGAGAACAAAAGAAAGAATAAAATAGCTATTGAAAGCAAAGAAACAGCAATATTACTTATTGCTACCCTAAACATCCAGGCCAAAATTTTAATAGTATATTTAATGATATTATAAAATATCTCAAATATCTTCATAACTATTTCGTCTAATATATCCATAAGTATCATCCTATAAAATAATTCATCATTATCAAATCCGCTGAATCACTTCCAAAACCTCCATTTAAAAAAACCAAGGTATCTTTTATTATTCAAGTGAATTTTAATTCTAGTTCGATATTTATAATAGAAGTAAAAACATATCACAACCAATAATAAACTGAATATAAAGAAAACCCTTAACTCAGAGTTAATAACAAAAGATAAGAAAACAAAAAAAGCTATAATCGTTAAGCAGGCAAAAATTTCGCCTAAAATCGCTTTAAGAATTTTTTTTAATACCCACCATAATGACCGGATCATGAATATGATACAGTCATAAAGCATGTCTCTGATTTCTCTTAAAAATTCCATCATTGATTCATCCTATAAAAAATTCCTTGGGCTATCCCCCTATTACGATAAAACCAAATAATTTCACATCCTATATATGATTATCAATCAGTTATAAAAGCATTGGATCAGGCTTATTAGCTATTATTTTCGCCATTTTTTCAATCGGATCTGTCCGTAATATATATAACCGCTTCAACGAAAAAGGGTTATCCCCCAGTTTAACTTTGCCTTGTACCGTAGTCACAGCCAGGTGAAATCCTGCCTGTTTAGCGGCTTTCATTGCTTTTGGATTGTATCCGCCAAAAGGATAAGAAAGGTAAAGCACATTCCGATTAAATTGTGATAGGCCACGCCTTGAGCGCTCGAAATCATATAAAATAGTATTAAATACCCGGCTGAATAGTATAGGTTGTTTATTTTTTCCTAAACGATGTAAAAAATGGGTATGGGATTGAAAATCAAAAACTTTTCGCATCGCAGATAATTCAGCGAGACTGGTAAATTGCAAATTATCCGGATTCCATTTCTGCGGATAGCGTTTAATTCGGGATGAAATAATAAAAAAGGTCGCCTTTTGTCCGTTCTCTTTCAATATAGGGTAGGCGTAACGGTAAACTGATTTCAGCCCATCATCAAACGTCAGGCTAACCACTTTTGCAGGCAAGTTGATTGTGCTATTTAGATAACCTTCCAATTCATAAAGTGAAATTGTGGTATAACCTGCCTGTTTCAAATAACCCATTTGCCTACGAAAGGCTGACAGAGATGTAGTTGTTGATGTATGGCGAAAACGTTTATTGTCTTTATCATTAAGAATATGGTGGTAAGTTAATACGGGTATACCATTATCCAGCTCAGCGTCCTGATCGCGGATATAACCCAATCTATCCCCTAAATTAACTTCATACCAAGTATGACGTGCTGTGTCTTGTAATTTGTCCAAGATCGGATAACGAATATTCCCTGCCAGAATCGCAACTGTTCTACTATTAACTTCGGGTATGCTGTAAATTTTGGTTGGTTTCAAAATCACCAAATTTTGAGTCGGCTTCTTATGGAGGTTCTGAAAGGGATCTTCGGGAAATAAGTCTCGTCTGATTTCCTTTACTTGTTCTTTGGCGATGTAGCCTGTTCCGTTGCCAAAATGAAACTCGTAATAATCACTCTCCTCTCCAACTGCTTCAATGACCTTCAGACGTTGCCCTTTTTGAAATCCCCCTACTTCAATAATGTGCCCACCAACCCAAGCATACATTTCACTATTTCTGAGTAGCTCCATGTAACGATAATTTGGCGAGTGTTGATACATCGCCAAAGCGGGATTAGAGAAACACGATAAAAATGCTAAGGAAGCCAGTGCAATAATATGAATAATTCGGCTCATTTTAATGTTCCACCCAAAAAAAATGCCCTCTCCGAAGAGAGGGCATTCCACGATTAGCTACACGTAATACGGTATGCTACTCATCTCAATCTTAATCATTATCGCTGCTGCTACCGAAACCAGCATTCAACAATTCAGCAAGGTTTGCAGTCGCTTCATCAACGCTAACTTGTGGTGCTTCAACCACTTCATTTTCGTGACGGCGGCGGATGCGATCCTGATGGTAAGCATAACCTGTACCCGCAGGGATCAGACGACCAACAATAACGTTCTCTTTCAGGCCACGCAATTCATCACGTTTACCTGCAACAGCTGCTTCAGTCAGTACGCGGGTTGTTTCCTGGAACGACGCCGCAGAGATGAAGGATTCTGTTGCCAGTGATGCCTTGGTGATACCCAACAGGTCACGGTGGAAAGTCGCTGGTACTTTACCATCCAACTCCAGCTTACGGTTCGCGACTTTAACACGCGCGTATTCAACCTGCTCGCCTTCGAGGAATTCGGAGCTACCGGCGTTCGCGATAGTCGCTTTACGCAGCATCTGACGAACGATAACTTCGATGTGTTTATCGTTAATCTTAACGCCTTGCAGACGGTAAACTTCCTGTACTTCGTTGGTAATGTAACGGGCTACCGCGTGAACACCACGAAGACGCAGAATATCATGTGGAGATTCTGGGCCATCGGAGATCACGTCACCACGTTCAACAACCTCACCTTCGAACACGTTGAGCTGACGCCATTTAGGGATCATCTCTTCGTAAGCATCACCACCATCCAGTGGGCTGATTACCAGACGGCGTTTACCTTTAGTTTCTTTACCGAAGGAAACGATACCGCTGATTTCTGCCAGGATAGCAGGCTCTTTCGGACGACGAGCTTCGAACAGGTCTGCAACGCGTGGCAGACCACCGGTGATATCTTTCGTACCGCCAGATTCCTGAGGAATACGCGCCAACGTATCACCCGCGGAGATAGAAACACCATCTTCCAGCTGAACAATTGCTTTACCCGGCAGGAAGTACTGTGCAGGCATATCCGTTCCTGGGATCAGAACGTCATTGCCTTGAGCATCGACAATACGCAGTGCTGGACGCAGGTCTTTACCGCTACCAGTACGCTCTGCACTGTCCAGAACTACCAGTGAAGACAAACCAGTCAATTCGTCCGTCTGACGAGTAATGGTCTGGCCATCAACCATGTCATAGAACTGAATGATACCGGATACTTCACTCACGACTGGCATGGTATGCGGATCCCAGTTTGCAACGGTTTCACCGCCGGTTACTGCTTCACCATCACCTTTCGCCAATACCGAGCCGTAAGGCACTTTATAGCTTTCTTTGGTACGACCGAAGTCATCGATCAGACGCAATTCAGTATTACGGGAGGTAATAACCAATTTGCCCGCAGAGTTTGTAACAAACTTAGCGTTGCTGAGTTTCAATTGACCTTTGTTACGAACCTGAATGCTGGATTCTGCTGCCGCACGAGATGCCGCACCACCGATGTGGAACGTACGCATCGTCAGCTGTGTACCCGGCTCACCGATTGACTGTGCCGCGATAACACCAACAGCTTCACCTTTGTTGATGATATGACCACGAGCAAGGTCACGACCATAACACTTAGCACAAACACCGAAGTCAGTTTCACAACTTACTACGGAGCGTACTTTCACGCTGTCAACGGAGTTTTCTTCTAACAGATCACACCATTTTTCGTTCAGCAGAGTGTTACGTGAAACCAGAATGTCCGCTGTACCTGGCTTCAAAACATCTTCAGCCGTTACACGACCCAGTACGCGCTCACGCAGTGGCTCTTTAACGTCACCACCTTCGATAACCGGAGTCATCAGGATACCGTCGTGAGTGCCACAGTCATCTTCAGTCACAACCAAGTCTTGGGCAACGTCAACCAGACGACGAGTCAGGTAACCGGAGTTCGCCGTTTTCAATGCGGTATCCGCAAGACCTTTACGAGCACCGTGGGTTGAGATGAAGTACTGGAGTACGTTCAGACCTTCACGGAAGTTCGCGGTGATTGGGGTTTCGATAATCGAACCATCTGGAGTCGCCATCAGACCACGCATACCCGCCAACTGACGGATCTGAGCAGCAGAACCACGAGCACCGGAGTCCGCCATCATAAAGATGTTGTTGAAAGAAACCTGCTGTTCTTCTTCACCGTTACGGTTGATAACAGTTTCAGTAGACAGGTTTTCCATCATCGCTTTAGCAACACGTTCGTTCGCCGCAGCCCAGATATCGATAACTTTGTTATAGCGTTCGCCAGCAGTTACCAGACCTGACTGGAACTGTTCCTGAATTTCGGCCACTTCCGCTTCCGCTTCCGCGATGATGCCTTCTTTCTTCTCAGGAATGACCATGTCGTCGATACCTACGGATACCCCAGAACGGGCAGCGTAAGCAAAACCGGTATACATGGTCTGGTCAGCCAAGATAACAGTTGGTTTCAGACCCAGTACGCGATAACAGGTATTCAGCATTCTGGAGATTGCTTTTTTACCCAGCGCCTGGTTAATCAGTGAGTATGGCAGACCTTTCGGTACGATCATCCACAGGATGGCACGGCCTACAGTGGTATCAACCAAACCTGTATTAACAGTGACATTGCCTTCGCCATCTCTCACTTCTTCAGTGATACGAACTTTAACGCGAGCGTGCAGAGAAGCCAGACCTGCGCGGTAAACACGCTCTGCTTCTTTAGGACCGCTCAGAACCATGCCTTCGCCTTTCGCGTTAACACAGTCACGGGTCATGTAGTACAGACCCAATACAACGTCCTGAGATGGAACGATGATTGGTTCACCGCTCGCTGGAGACAGGATGTTGTTGGTAGACATCATCAGCGCACGTGCTTCCAACTGGGCTTCCAGTGTCAGCGGTACGTGAACAGCCATCTGGTCACCATCGAAGTCGGCGTTATAAGCCGCACACACCAATGGGTGCAACTGAATAGCTTTACCTTCGATCAGAACAGGTTCGAATGCCTGAATACCCAAACGGTGAAGGGTCGGTGCACGGTTCAGCAGAACTGGGTGCTCACGGATCACTTCATCCAGGATATCCCATACGACTGCTTCTTCACGCTCAACCATTTTCTTGGCTGCTTTGATGGTAGTCGCCAGACCACGCAATTCCAGCTTGCCGTAAATAAATGGCTTGAACAGCTCCAGTGCCATCTTCTTAGGAAGACCACACTGATGCAGACGCAGGTATGGACCTACGGTAATTACAGAACGGCCTGAGTAGTCAACACGTTTACCCAGCAGGTTCTGACGGAAACGACCCTGTTTACCCTTGATCATGTCTGCCAAGGATTTCAGAGGACGCTTGTTGGAACCGGTAATTGCACGACCGCGACGGCCGTTATCCAACAGTGCATCAACCGCTTCTTGCAACATACGTTTTTCGTTACGTACGATGATATCTGGCGCAGCCAGATCCAGCAGACGTTTCAGACGGTTGTTACGGTTAATAACGCGACGATACAGATCGTTCAAGTCTGAAGTTGCAAAACGACCGCCATCCAATGGAACCAATGGACGCAGGTCTGGTGGCAGAACTGGCAGAACGGTCAGAACCATCCACTCTGGTTTGTTGCCAGACTGAATGAAAGCTTCCAGCAATTTAATACGCTTGGTCAGCTTCTTGCGCTTGGTTTCAGAGTTAGTTTCATTCAACTCTTCACGCAAAGTTTCACACTCGTTTTCCAGATCCATATTTTTCAGCAAAGACTGGATCGCTTCTGCACCCATTTTTGCATCAAATTCATCACCGAATTCTTCCAGCGCATCCAGATACTGTTCTTCAGTCAGGATTTGACTGCGCTCAAGGCTGGTCATGCCGCCTTCAACAACCACATAGGATTCAAAGTACAGTACACGCTCAATGTCACGCAGAGGCATGTCCAGCAGCAAACCGATGCGGGATGGCAGAGATTTCAGGAACCAGATGTGAGCGGTAGGAGATGCCAGCTCAATGTGCCCCATACGTTCACGACGAACTTTGGTCTGGGTTACTTCAACGCCACACTTCTCACAAATCACACCACGGTGTTTTAAGCGCTTGTATTTACCACACAAGCATTCGTAATCTTTTACTGGCCCGAAAATACGCGCACAGAAAAGACCGTCACGCTCAGGCTTGAACGTACGGTAGTTAATGGTTTCCGGCTTTTTTACTTCCCCGAATGACCACGAACGGATCATATCTGGAGAGGCCAGAGCAATTTTGATCGCATCAAACTCTTCGGTCTTAGTTTGGGCTTTCAGAAACTTCAATAAGTCTTTCACGAAATGGCTCCTGTCGGAGTTAGACCTGTTAGGTGAGCGGCCCATGCCGCTCCCCTCTATAACCAGTATAACCACTGGGACCAGTGCAACCACTGGCTGGTAAACCGCCCGGCATTTTCATGCCGGACAGTACCAGCGGGAAAACGATTTACTCGTCTTCCAGCTCGATGTTGATACCCAGCGAGCGGATTTCTTTCAGCAATACGTTGAAAGATTCCGGCATGCCTGGCTCCATCTGGTGGTTACCATCCACGATGTTTTTATACATCTTGGTACGACCGTTAACATCGTCGGATTTAACGGTGAGCATTTCTTGCAGGGTGTACGCGGCACCGTATGCTTCCAATGCCCACACTTCCATCTCACCGAAGCGCTGACCACCGAACTGTGCCTTACCACCCAGCGGCTGCTGAGTAACCAGGCTGTAAGAACCGGTAGAACGGGCGTGCATCTTGTCATCAACCAAGTGGTTCAATTTCAGCATGTACATGTAACCAACGGTTACTTGACGCTCGAATTGTTCACCAGTACGGCCGTCAAACAGTGTGATCTGACCAGAAGTCGGCAAGCCACCCAGTTTCAGCAGCTCTTTGATTTCGGTTTCTTTCGCACCGTCAAAGACTGGTGTCGCGATTGGCATACCTTTTTTCAGGTTTTCTGCCAGACGCATCACTTCTTCGTCGGTGAAAGTGTTCAGGTCCACTTGCTGGCGAGTATCATCACCCAGATCGTAAGCTTTCTGGATAAATTCACGCAGTTTGGCAACTTCTTGCTGCTGTTTCAGCATAGCATTGATTTTGTCACCAATACCTTTTGCCGCCATACCCAAGTGAGTTTCCAAGATCTGACCGATGTTCATACGTGATGGTACGCCCAGCGGGTTCAGTACGATGTCGACAGGAGTCCCGTTTTCATCGTAAGGCATGTCTTCGATCGGGTTGATTTTGGAGATAACACCCTTGTTACCGTGACGACCTGCCATCTTGTCACCAGGCTGGATCTGACGTTTCACGGCCAGATACACTTTGACAATTTTCAGCACGCCAGGTGCCAGATCATCGCCCTGAGTGATCTTACGACGTTTGGCATCCAGTTTTTTCTCGAACTCAGTTTTCAGTTCGTCATACTGTTCTGCCAACTGCTCCAGCTGATTTTGTTTTTCTTCGTCAGCCAAGCCCAGCTCCAACCAACGTTCACGAGGCAGTTTGCTGAGTTTTTCAGCTTCAATGCCACCGGAAACCAGTACGGAGTGAATACGGGCAAACAGGCCGGCTTCGAAAATTTGCAGTTCTTCTGTCAGGTCTTTTTTCGCCTGACGCAGTTGCATCTCTTCGATTTCCAGAGCACGTTTGTCTTTTTCTACGCCATCACGGGTAAAGACCTGTACGTCGATAACCGTACCAGAAACGCCGTTTGGTACGCGCAGAGAAGAGTCTTTAACGTCAGACGCTTTCTCACCGAAGATCGCACGCAGCAGTTTTTCTTCTGGTGTTAATTGAGTTTCACCTTTTGGTGTCACTTTACCAACCAGAATGTCGCCACCTTTCACTTCCGCACCGATATAAACGATACCGGATTCGTCCAGTTTAGACAGCGCTGCTTCACCTACGTTAGGGATGTCAGCGGTGATCTCTTCAGGCCCCAGTTTGGTGTCACGGGACACACAAGCCAATTCCTGAATGTGAATTGTTGTGAAACGGTCTTCTTGAACAACACGCTCAGATACGAGGATGGAGTCTTCGAAGTTATAACCATTCCATGGCATGAACGCCACGCGCATGTTCTGACCCAGAGCCAGTTCACCCAAGTCAGTGGATGGACCATCAGCCAGCACATCACCACGCTCTACCATTTCGCCCAGAGAAACACATGGCATCTGGTTGATACAGGTGTTTTGGTTAGAACGGGTATATTTGGTCAGGTTATAGATATCAATGCCCGCTTCACCCGCGTACATTTCATCTTCGTTAACCTTGATGACGATACGGGATGCGTCAACGTACTGAACAACACCACCACGTTTAGCAACAGAGGTTACACCGGAGTCAACCGCTACTGCACGTTCCATACCTGTTCCGACCAGCGGCTTGTCTGCGCGCAAAGTTGGAACCGCCTGACGTTGCATGTTTGCACCCATCAATGCACGGTTGGCGTCATCGTGTTCAAGGAATGGGATCAAGGAAGCACCGACGGACACGATCTGCTGTGTCGAAACGTCCATGTACTGAACCTGATCACGGTTGAACAAGCTGGATTCATCGTAATGACGGCAAGTGACCAATTCTTCAACGAAGTGGCCTTCTTCATCCAATACGGTGTTAGCCTGCGCTATAACGTAGTTACCTTCTTCGATAGCAGACAGGTAGTGAATTTCATCAGTCACTACACCATCACGAACTAAACGGTAAGGTGTTTCAAGGAAACCATACTCATTGGTACGCGCATAAACGGACAATGAGTTAATCAGACCGATGTTTGGACCTTCAGGCGTTTCGATTGGACATACGCGACCGTAGTGAGTCGGGTGTACGTCTCGCACTTCGAAGCCTGCACGTTCACGGGTCAAACCACCTGGGCCCAACGCGGAAATACGGCGTTTGTGGGTAATTTCAGACAGTGGGTTGTTCTGATCCATGAACTGAGACAGCTGGCTTGAGCCAAAGAACTCTTTCACTGCCGCAGAAATTGGTTTAGCGTTGATCATGTCCTGTGGCATCAGGGTATCCAGATCACCAAGAGACAAACGCTCTTTTACTGCACGCTCTACACGCACCAGACCAACACGGAACTGGTTTTCAGCCATTTCACCAACGGAACGGATACGACGGTTACCCAAGTGGTCGATATCATCGACTTCACCTTTACCGTTACGGATATCAATGAGCTTTTTCATCACATCGATGATGTCTTCTTTGCTCAGGATACCGGAACCTTCAACTTCGTCACGATCCAGTGAACGGTTGAATTTCATACGACCAACCGCAGACAGATCATAGCGATCTTCAGAGAAGAATAGGTTCTCAAACAGGTTTTCTGCGGCTTCACGCGTTGGTGGTTCACCAGGACGCATCATGCGATAGATTTCAACCAATGCGCTCAGGCGATCATTCGTTGGGTCTACACGCAGCGTTTCGGAGATGTATGCACCGTGGTCCAGATCATTGGTAAACAGGGTCTCGATAGATTTGTGACCAGACTGACTCAGACGTGCCAGCAGATCCAAAGAGAGTTCCATGTTAGCAGCACAGATGATTTCACCTGTGTTCTGGTCAATGTAATCTTTCGCTACAACTTTACCAGCGATATATTCAACAGGTACTTCAATGAGATTTACCTGATCTTTTTCTAGCTGGCGAATATGACGAGCGGTGATACGGCGGCCTTTTTCAACATAAACCTTTCCGTTCGCTTCGATATCAAATGAAGCTGTCTCGCCACGCAGACGTTCTGGAACCAGAGTCATCTGCAATTTGTTGTCGCGAATTTCGAAAATGGTTTTGTTGAAGAACAGGTTCAGGATGTCTTCAGTTGAGTAATCCATTGCGCGCAAAATAATCGAAGCCGGCAGTTTACGGCGGCGGTCGATACGCACAAACAAGTTATCTTTTGGATCGAACTCGAAATCCAACCATGAACCACGGTAAGGGATGATACGTGCATTATACAGTACCTTACCGGATGAATGGGTTTTACCCTTATCGCTGTCAAAGAAAACGCCTGGGCTACGATGTAACTGAGATACGATAACGCGCTCAGTACCGTTGATAACGAAAGTCCCGTTATCAGTCATGAGTGGAATTTCACCCATGTAGACTTCTTGCTCTTTGATGTCTTTGACTGTGCCTTCTGGCGCTTCGCGCTCATAGACCACCAGGCGCAATTTAACGCGCAGTGGCGCGGAATAAGTTACACCACGGATCTGACACTCTTGAACATCAAAAACTGGCTCGCCAAGACGGTAGCTTACATATTGCAGCTCGGAACTGCCGCTATAGCTCTGAATTGGGAACACAGAACGGAAGGCCGCTTCAAGTCCATTTTGACCTTCAGGATCTTGCTCGATAAACTTCTGGAACGAGTCAAGTTGGATAGAAAGAAGATATGGAACATCCAAAACTTGTGGACGTTTACCAAAATCCTTACGAATACGTTTTTTCTCGGTATAGGAGTAAACCATAGGGTTCCTCAGCTCGCTGATAAGTGACCCACTCTGTCCGCCCTTAAGGACAGCACTCGGCAACACTATTTTTTTCGAACAGAAAATAGATTATTTTCCGTAATACTCATTGCTATTACTCTTAAATCATTTCATTGCGTTACCTGACTACCGAGCTATCCGAGTGGATCGTAGCTGAGAACGCAGTATATTAAGTCGTCAATAGGAAGGAGTATTCTGGGCTAATTAGCAGCTAAACAGTGTGAAATGCGGCTAATCCCCGATTTAATGCCTGTGGAACAATGTTGTTAAAACAAGGTGTTTGATACCACCTTAACAAGCAAAGCCCTTACAGCGCAAAAAGGCTGGCGATTAAAAAATCGCCAGCCGCCAGCCTTAAAATATCAGGCTGCGAACTTCAGACTGATCTTACTTGATCTCAACAGAAGCACCAGCTTCTTCCAGAGATTTTTTCAGAGCTTCAGCGTCATCTTTGCTGATGCCTTCTTTCAGTGCTGCTGGTGCGCTTTCAACCAGGTCTTTAGCTTCTTTCAGACCCAGGCCAGTTGCGCCACGTACTGCTTTGATTACAGCAACTTTGTTAGCGCCAGCGCCAGTCAGGATAACGTCGAATTCAGTTTTTTCTTCAACTGCTTCAGCAGCACCACCAACTACAGCAACAGCTGCAGCAGCAGAAACGCCGAATTTTTCTTCCATCATGCTGATCAGTTCAACAACGTCCATTACAGACATTTCTGCAACTGCGTCCAGAATTTGTTCTTTAGTGATAGACATAACAAGTGTTCCTAAAATTCAGAAAAAGTTTATACGTTAAAAAGCAACGAAGGAAATAGGCAATTAAGCTGCTTCTTTCTGATCGCGTAGCGCAGCCAGAGTGCGAACCAGTTTGCCAGCAGAGGCTTCTTTCATGGTTGCCATCAGGCGTGCGATTGCTTCATCGTAAGTTGGGAGTGTTGCCAGACGATCGATGTTTGATCCTGGGATGAACTCACCTTCAAAGGCTGCCGCTTTAATCTCGAATGCTGGGTTCGCTTTAGCGAAATCTTTGAACAGACGAGCAGCTGCGCCCGGATGTTCAGAAGAGAAAGCAATCAAGGTTGGACCAACAAACGCTTCTTTCAGGCACTCGTACTCGGTACCTTCAACAGCACGACGCAGCAGGGTATTACGTACAACACGTACGTTAACGCCAGCTTCACGACATGCTTTGCGCAGTTCAGTCATTTTATCTACGGTAACGCCACGAGAATCCGCAACAACCGCAGACAGCGCGCCTTTGGCTACTTCGCTGACTTCAGCAACAATCGCTTGTTTGTCTTGAAGATTTAGTGCCATTAGCTTCTTGCTCCTGGATTAACCGGGAAAACCCGGAACTCACTTCACTCAAAGCACAGGATGTGCCTGAGCGCTAAAACACGGTGAGCAGAATCCAGAAATTAAATTTCATTTGGCTCTGTCACCGTCTACGCAGGATATTAAGTAAGTAATTTATTACGCACTTACGCCTGCGGTCTTGGACGGGGCTTGGATTAAGGCCAAGCTCCAACCGAAAACTTGTTTATTTGCCGATGACCTTATTTTTCAAAGGGTGTGTATCATTGAACACACTATCTGGCAAATTTGAAGCGTCAGATTTTAGACAAATCTGGCGCTCAGGTAAAGCTTTATTCAGCTTAAAATTAAGCTACTGCGTTCAGACCAGATTGGTCGATCGCTACACCTGCACCCATGGTAGTAGACAGGCTAACTTTCTTGATGTAAACGCCTTTAGCAGAAGATGGTTTAGCTTTTTTCAGCGCAACCAGCAGAGCTTCCAGGTTTTCTTTCAGTTTGTCAGCGTCGAAGTCAACTTTACCGATAGTGGTGTGGATGATACCGTTCTTGTCGTTACGGTAACGAACCTGACCTGCTTTAGCGTTTTGTACAGCTTCAGCAACGTTAGGAGTTACAGTACCAACTTTCGGGTTTGGCATCAGACCACGTGGGCCCAGGATTTGGCCCAGTTGGCCAACAACGCGCATTGCATCTGGAGATGCGATAACTACGTCGAAATTCATCTCGCCTTTCTTAATCTGCTCAGCCAGATCTTCCATACCTACCAGTTCAGCGCCAGCAGCTTTAGCCGCTTCAGCGTTTGCACCCTGGGTAAATACAGCAACACGTACTGAACGACCAGTACCGTGTGGCAGAACAGTTGCGCCACGAACGTTTTGGTCAGATTTACGAGCATCGATGCCAAGATTAACAGCTACGTCAACGCTTTCTACGAACTTAGCAGTAGCCAGTTCTTTCAGCAGGGTAACGGCTTCGTTGATGTCATACTGTTTAGTTGCATCAACTTTTTCACGGATAGTGCGCATGCGCTTGGTCAGTTTAGCCATTGATTAACCCTCCACTACCAGGCCCATGGAACGAGCAGTACCTTCGATTGAACGCATCATCGCGTCAACGTCAGCACCAGTCATGTCCGCAGCTTTAGTTTCAGCAATCTCACGGATCTGAGCGCTGGTCACTTTACCAACTTTCTCTTTGTTTGGCTTACCAGAACCAGACTTAACGCCAGCTGCTTTCTTCAGCAGAACTGCTGCAGGTGGAGTTTTGGTAACAAAAGTGAAAGAACGGTCTGCGTAAACAGTAATAACAACTGGAATTGGCAGGCCTTTTTCAATGCTTTCAGTTTTAGCATTGAACGCTTTACAGAATTCCATGATGTTAACACCCTGCTGACCCAGAGCTGGACCAACTGGTGGGCTTGGGTTAGCCATGCCAGCTGCAACTTGCAGCTTAACGTAGGCTTGTACTTTCTTAGCCATCTAAATTTCCTCTATATGGGTATTATCGCCTCAAGAATGAGGCTCCCCTGACGATTTAGGCCCCGTCTTAAAGACCAGACCACTTAAAACATTTGCCTGAATTTTATCGAAAAGACATTATCTAAATAATGCCTAGATAAAAAACAAAAGGCGCGAAATTGTATTCTAATTTCACACCTTCTGCAAGCATTTCGCCTACTTAAACATCAAATCAGGATTTTTCTACCTGACTGAAATCCAGTTCAACTGGTGTAGCACGGCCAAAGATAGAAACCGAAACTTTTAAGCGGCTCTTTTCATAGTCAACTTCTTCGACTATGCCATTAAAGTCTGCAAACGGACCATCGCTGACTCGAACCATTTCGCCTGGTTCGAACAGAGTTTTTGGTCGTGGCTTATCACCAACTTGCTGAAGACGATTCATAATCGCATCAACTTCTTTATCGCTAATTGGTGCTGGGCGGTCAGACGTGCCGCCAATAAAACCCATTACGCGAGGTATATTACGAACCAGATGCCAGGTATCATCGTTCATTACCATCTGTACTAAGACATAACCTGGGAAGAATTTGCGTTCGCTTTTGCGGCGCTGACCACTGCGGATCTCAACCACTTCTTCTGTCGGCACCATCACTTCGCCGAAAGACTCTTCCATGTTTTGTAGTTTGATATGTTCACGCAGAGATTGAGCGACACGACCTTCAAACCCAGAAAATGCTTGTATGACATACCAACGCTTTTTTGGGGATTCAGACATTTTTTAAAACCTCAGGCCTGTAATAAATGAAACTAAACGCACCAGAATACCATCCAGCCCCCACAAAATCAGAGACATGACAGCTGTTACAGCCGCCACAATCAATGTTGTGTGCAGCGCTTCCTGGCGAGTTGGCCAAATGACTTTACGCATTTCAATGCGGGCTTCACGGGCAAATGCTAATGCAGATTTACCCTTTGCAGTCCACAATGCAACTGCTCCTGCAAAGGCAACAATAGCAACGACAGCTATCGCGCGCAGAGGCAGGTTATACTCTCGGTAATAATAATTACCCACAATAGCAACCACCAGCAGCACTGCTACCACTAGCCATTTTGCTATATCAAGACCACGCCCGCTTTCTTGAGCATCGCTATTCGCACTCATAAACCAACCTGTAACTATATGTAAGTAACTATGATGTAAATAGATAGCCAGCTTGCCTCGCAAGAGCAAAACAAATCAGACCGAACCCAAAGATAATTGTAATTGTATCTGACTCGGCGCCATAATTCAGTAGGACTTTTTATCTTAATGATATTTAAGCCCATCCGTTGTATCAGAGCCTATCTCACCAATAATTAAGAATAGTCACTAAACAGCAAATTATCTTGCTATCAAGTTGCTATTAATGAACAACCATTGATGAGATAGGTTCTTCCTAAGACAACTGTTCTTAAGGAGATTTCTTAAGGGAAGATCTTAAAAACAATATCTTAAAACAACGTATAAAAAGGGCATCTGTCGATGCCCTTCCAAAATGAACACATTAAAAAATTATGCGATCACTTTAGCAACAACACCAGCACCAACAGTACGGCCGCCTTCACGGATTGCGAAACGCAGACCTTCGTCCATTGCGATTGGCGCAATCAGAGTTAC
>NZ_FORG01000087.1 GCF_900113945.1 Xenorhabdus mauleonii | reverse complement strand
TACCCGGTGCCTTTTTCCTTCAGCCGGACGTAATTACGCTGACCCCGCCGATAACACAGCACCTGATATTGCGCCTTACGCCGAAAAGACAGCGGGGCCGTCAGCGGCGCATGCAGGCCGGGCATGATTTCCGTTAATTTTCCTGACATCGTTTCCTGTATGATCCGTTTTAGGCCTGTTTTTTCGCGCAGGCCATTCCTGATGCCTCTTCCTGTTGCCACTCTTTGACCGCATTCCAGACCGAGGTCAGCGAAATATCGTGATGCTCTGCCACATCCATCATGATATCCAGCCCTTCGGCGCTGTCCGCATCCCTGAGTTTTGCCGCCTGCCAGCGTTGCCACAGGTCACTGTTTTCTTCTTCCGTCAGCACCGACACCCGCCCTGACTTCACGGCAATCCCGGCAATACGCCGACGCGCTGCCACTTCCAGACTGGACAGGCCAAAAAAATAGTGCATCAGATCAATCGAACCACTGAGCTCCAGTGCCCGGTCAATGCGCTGCATCCGCTGCTGCTCGATACGCGCCTGATGTAAAATGCGGGCCAGATTGGCGTGATGAATCTGCACACTCAGCACCGAGACCGGGCTGTTACCCAGGTAATGCAAATCCTCAATCGTCAGACTCTGTAACATCAGCATCTCCGAGGGGGCCAGCCCCAGTGCTTCGCAACGGCGGATATAGCCGTTCTTCAAATCCATCACCAATTGCAACAGCAGGCTGTTGGTCGCTTGCGATAAATGATTCATACACTTCCTCCATCATCAGGCCAGTCAAAACACAATGAATGAACAACACACTGAAAAGCAGGCACCCCGGACTGGTATCGCTACATCGTCAACGTCTCCGGTGCCATATCTCGCTGAAGTTCACGCAGGCGGCGGATAATCCGCAGCAGCCGCAAAAACTTCACGGTCTGACTGTCATCCAGTAAGGGCATTGCCTCCCGTTCAGCAGTCCCGAGCAGAACGGCAGTCAGCGTCAGTTCATGACGGTCAGTAGAAATCTCCCCGGTCAGAGAGTGCAATAAACAGGAAAAAGGATGCACATCCGGCCTGTCAGTCAGACAAAACCCCGCCGACCGCGCATCCGATACCGCCTGCAAATCGCGGTCACAGCCCATCACTTCAGCCAGTTCAAACGCCAGGCGAAATGCCATATTTTGCAGATGTTCGATATCGTCCTGCATCGGGGTGATGTGCCAGACGGAACTGACCGGCTCCAGCCCGGTCTGGGCAAAATGAAGATCGTCAGCTTCAGATGCAGACAGTTCCGATTCAGATGAACTTTCCGGCTGATAAGGCGGGATCACCGGATTTTTTCGGGAAGATGGGGCAGGCGCGAGGGCCTTATCGACCGGAGCGCATGGTGTCTTTGATGCCTGTACCGTATCAGTGGCGGGTTGAGCAATGATGCGCGAGTTCGATTCCGCGTCTGACGCTCGGTTCTGATCCCCTTGATTCATCTCAGGCGCTGCCGTTGCGGGCTGTTCCGGTACAGGGTCAGAATCAAACGTGGCGGCCTGTTCACCAAAAAGCTGGCGACGGTTATTTTCCTTCGGATCAAGTTCCAGTATCCAGCGGTCATAATTCAGCTGCGGATGCGGCAGAGCCTGCAATAAATCCCCAATCAGTTCATCAAGGAACATCTCCGGTGCCCA
>NZ_FORG01000041.1 GCF_900113945.1 Xenorhabdus mauleonii | reverse complement strand
CATGCTCGCCCTGGTCATAACAGTCGTAGCCTTTGAATTGGCCTGACGCTTCGCTGTACCAGTGGCGGATTTCACAGTCAAACATTGCAGACAGCTCTCCCATCAGCTCCGCCGAAGGCGGTGCCCAGGGGGAATCAAAACGCACGGTTAAACTGCTGACATTCCGGCGCTCCCAGCGGACATGGTGGCCAAACGGCCATTCCAGCCCGTATAGCTCTTCATAAAACTGCGCTGTGGTAGAGATCTCTTTCAGCAACGTGCTGTTTCCGTTGATTTCGGTGGCCAGTTGGGTTGACATAATCATCAGCATATCGCAGGGCTGTGCCGCCTGCGGATAAACCTCCAGCCTGTCCCAGCACGCCCCGATATCCAGCGTGTCAGACCAACCCACCATACCAAACCAGTCGGTGTACTGGCGGATCAGCAGATGGGCGATAACATCCCGTGCGACTTCCGGCACTTTGTCCCACGACATCAGGCTGAGACCGGACTGGCGGTACAGGTTATCAATGCGTTTGATATTGTCCGTATTCAACGGCACATTATTCTGTAACAGCAGCAGCCACTGTTCAAAGGCCAGATGCTGCGCCGTGGGTGCCGCCGTGCCGCGTACTAACGCCGGGTACGGCGCGTAAGTTTGCGGTTTGGTGGGTTTGAGTATCCCCGCACAACCGGCCAGAAACAGGCGTAAACTTTGCAACACCGCCTGACGGTAACGGGGGGCTTCTTCCCCGCAGACCCACTGTTGCATTACATCGATACAGACGGATTTGCCGGTAATTTCCAGTTGATTGGTGCACCATTCTGCCATGGTTAAGTTCCTCACTTGAATGATAAAAATAAACCGGAGGAACCGCCCGTTAGGGGAACCGTTCCCCCGATGGGTAGATTGAAAAAAGGTGATTAGAAAAAGATTACGGTTTGGCTTGCTTTAATAACCTGTCCGCCAGGCCACTGTCAAAAATGACTGTCAGTTCATCGTGGATATCCAGATAAGGTGTACTGCGCGGGTCTGCCTGCGCGTTCAGCCGGGTTAATCTGTATTTATCCACCAGTTCGTTAATGGCTTCTGACGGCCGGACACCACGGGTTGTCAGCGCCGCCACGGTGTCGGTTTCACACAATACTGTGTCAGTCAGGTTCAGGCCAAAATGCCGCTTCAGTAAAGCGGCGGCAATCACCTGCCAAACGGTTAAATGTGCTATGGTCATCATGCGGCCTCCTGAATACTGACCGATGCGCCGTGCCGAAGGATATCCTGCACTTCACTGCACTGCTGATAACGGGATGAAACCCGATGCAGTGACAATAAATACGCCTGATGCCATAACGCACGTGCCGCCGGCGCATTCTGCCAGCTCTGCTCAAGCATCGCGGCCTGACATAACCGCTGCTGCTGCCGTTCCAGTGACAGACGTTCCGACGTCAATGTGACCGGCTGCGCCCAGACAATTTCGTCATCAAACCGGCCGCCGAGCACTTTTCTGTCCTGAGCGTCAACAATCATGACGGTCAGCGGAAAAAAAGCCCGTTCACACTGACCGGATAACGTCTCCGGTGCCGGCCAATCCCCCAACAGATGAATCACCTTCAGACGTTGTACTATCTCTGTAATGGTGGCGGCTTCCCCTATTGTCAGGGTATCTGTCAGCAATGAGTGTGACACTTTGGGATGGTGTCTCAGGCCGGTTACCTGGGCGATAAACAATGCCTCCTGTAATACGGAGCCGGCATCATCCGGTACCGGCAAAAAAACAGGGTTCATGATGGTGTTCCTTGATTTCACGTTAAATAAGAAAACACCCGCCCGAGGCCGGGAAGGTGTTTTTACTTCCCTGGTCAGGCGCTTAAGAAAAGCGTTAACAGCCTCATGTGCTGATAACGTCAGTGATGATTATTGTTGTTATAGAGCCATGACGGGCTGATACCCGCGTCTTCAGGCTTCAGTGTCATAACGGCTCTTATCAGGTCGTTTTCCGGGTGCTGCTGTGCATACTCCTGCAATGCACAGAATCGATACGCTTCCTCATTCGGTTCATCCAGCACCGCAACACGGGCCAATACGATTGAGGTAACCGCCAGTCCGAAGGCATCAGCGGAGAGTGTCACCGTCAGTTGCGTGTCCGGCAGGTAAATCGAATAGGTTTCCGCATACGTCGGCACCAGGTAAGTCAGCGATTCAGAGACTTGTCGGCTTGTCCACTGTTCCGGCTGATAATCACCGCATAACGTTGACGCGGTATTTGCCAGCAGGAACCCCAGAAACAACCGTTCTAATGGGGTCTTGTCGGGAAACACGGCCGACAGCGCAAGACTGTCCAGCATAATGTGTTCATTATTTGGCATCACAGTCTCCTTTTAAGCCCAGAGCCGTCCGGATGCACAGAGCCTGAGGATGTTGCAGTGCCGCATATTCACGCAGGTTACAAAACTGCTCAGCATACTCACCTTGTTTCATTAATGCGGCCAGATACCCCAATACGGTCAGGGTCACCATCAACCCGAACGTATCAGCGGAGACTTCGCCGTTAAAGTTTGTTGTCTTGACGTTGACAACATAGGCATCCGACCGTGTTGGTACGACATAAGCAACGGTATCTGATACCTTTCGGCACTGCCACCGATCACGCCGGTAGTTTTCACATAGCACAGCAGCAGCTTTCACGAACGTGTGCTCCAACAGCATCCGCTCCAGTGAACTGGTTTGCGGAAAAAGGTCAGCAAAAGAGGCATGTTCAGACACGGGCGCCGTGTGCACCGTGGTCGGGGGTATATTTTGTTGCATGGTATTCTCCTGAATAAAAAAACGGAGAACACTGACCCAATGGGAAACGTGTTCCCCGTTGGGTGACTGGCCGGTTGGCCATGATGGATAAGATGAAACAACCTTCATCGTCATCAGACTGACGATATCTGCTTCCAAAGGTGCGCAGATGTACCACACGATGGTGTACTCCCTTGCAGGCTACAGGAGTATTGTTGTCGCTGCCCGAAGGTGATCCTCACAAGCGACCAGATCATTGATAAGTTTGACTACGCTAATCAACAGAAATCATAAGGTCAATGGGTAATTCATTTTTGGGGACAGAAAATAATGTCAGGAAGGCAATGGGCTTTGGGGTTAGTCAGGAGGCAGGCTGTCAATGTTCATTTCATGCAGTGATCCATTTGGTCTAACACATTTTTACCCAAAAAGTTTATTAGACCAAAGTTTTTTAATCATTAATTAGAGATTTTATCCATACAAAAACTAATAAACCGGAAAAATACAATATTTGATGATTTTGCTAACAGCGACTATATGAAAAAAGCATGATAGAATTCATATAAATTTTAAAATGGTTAATATAATAAAACTTGGACAGTAATTATTTGTATTAGCTCAGACTAAAGCTGACAGTTTTTCAAGACGGAATACAATCAAATCTGACAGTCAGCTTGGAGCGAAAAACGGGCAGATCACACTTAACAACTAAAATTAACAATATCATTGTCTATGATACCATGAGCTCGATAAAGAAAGAGCCTAAAAAACAGGCTCTTTCATGAAAGCTACTCTTCTCCATCCTCATCATATTCGATGTACACGTTGACTTGATCAACAAAATCCGAAGGTGGGGTAAAGTAAGTATCTATAGGACTATCATCAGGGTGTTCGTAGTCGTCGCGCTCATCTAATGGCCCGGGGAGAACATTAGTATCTCCGTAAAAATCAGCATAAATGCCGTTATTAACAGTTCCACCTCCAGGAACTTCATGGACCAAATTAAAACCAATTGGTGTATTATCATCTGGGTCACCGCCTTCAGAAAATACAGGTATTAAGTCTGAGTGAGTAAAGAATAACTCCTCACCATTAACAATCATTGATTCTGGTATTTCAATGACCAAGTCACCTACTTTTTTTATAATCATAAATCCTCGTGATTTATTTAATTCTAGATTGAAATTTTCTAATGTTATTAGACTTAGCTAATTCTAATAAAAAAGACTCAATTTTTTCATGATGAGATAATTTCTCTCTAAGAGAGAAATAGGCTTTATTTGCAGACAAGTCTATACCATCTGACGTATCACTAAGTGGAGGGAATTTAGGTGTTATTAAGCATAATAAAGCAGAGGAAAATCCTTCAAACCTTTTTTCTGCCCCCTCGGTAAGTACATCTACCAAGCCACGGGTTAATTGATGTAATTTTTCTGGATTGCTTTCATTTTGTAGCCCTTTAAGAACAATTGTATTGTAGCAACGAAAAAGTTCATTCTCAGTATCCTTTGCTGTAAATACAGGGCCATATTGGCGAGCATCGTTGTACTGTTCAAATGTTTTTATAATTACTTTTAATGCAGTTTTCTCATCACGTCTGAAATCTCCAGCTTTATGAAAAAGGGATTGTGCAAGTTGGCTCCCAGCATAAATTATTCCCATATCCCAGAGTGCTTGCAGTAATACAATACCTTGCCAAGATTTTACTGGCGTTCCAGAATTTATCCATTGGGCGGCAATTATCCCTAATTCTTCACGTATAATTAACCAGCGACTACTATGAAAAATATCTGGGGTAATTGAATTTTCATCAGCAAGTCGGTGTAAAGCTATTACTTTGTAGGCATCAGCTTGAGTTGCTTCAGGGTTATTCATAACCCTACTCCACACATACTCAAATATTGATGGCAGCTCTCCTCTCAATTTTGCTTCTTCTACTTCACAGTGTATTTGCAAGTATTTATCACGAGCGACAGCTGTTGGTTGAGTTAAATTAACAAAAATACCACATTGTTCAGCTAAATCGACAGGGACTTCATATCCCAATTCATGGGAGTTTTTTTCTATAAATGATTGAAGGTTTTTGGTTTGTTCTTGACGGCGTTTGAGCACATCTCCCCAGCATAAACGTTCATCTACAGGCAATTTTTTAACTTCAATATGAGTTATTTTTGAAACACCAAGCATTGCACAAAGTAGATCGTTTTTTCCAGATGTATGCTTAATATACTGATATTGCACGCGAAATTTTTCTATCTCTGAAACAGCGGATACTACACGTGCAGATTTAGTTCGGTTGATTGCTTGTTGTATTAATTTTTTATCAAGAAAAGAATTAGCGAATGGATGTGACGATATTTTTGACATGATTTTTCCTCAAGTATACAAATTCATCAGTGGCAAAAATGACACTGAATATGAACCCGGAATCGCCTGATTCCCTTGAGGTTGGGTAATAGCCTAACGCTAAAAAAATATCACTAAGAATGTAGCGCGTCAATATATAAAAAATTGCTATTTACTATAACATCACTTTGCTACACCGCCCCAGAGGCCCTCAGTACACTTCTCTGACGCGTAAGGGTGTTTCCAGCGCCTCTTGTACATAGTGCGAAAAAGTGAGCCTGATGATTTCAGCGCGACTGCATGGCTATACAATATGATTGCTCCCAGCAGATTAGTTCATTCAAATATCAGCGATGTCCACTTTTGGCACTGAGCTACCTGTCAGATTAGGTCTAGCTCTGTGCCGTAGCGGTGCCAGAACAAGTCTGAGCTAATACAAATTATTATGCCCAAGTTACATTCTCTTTATTCAATTTTACAAGTTAAAAGACACCTACTGATTTTATTGAATTCCTCACCAGTTAATTTATCCCCTATGATTTTTACATTCCCTCTTGAATTTAATTCAATCTCCACTCGATCATTATCTATATTTAAATTCAACCTTCTTAATTCATAATTAGAATTAGGTAGAAATTTATTGATCTTGTCAAAAATATCTTTATTACTACTTAACCCCAATTTCAAAGTTGAATTTTCAATTATGCTTTTCGAGTATATTTCCAGGCCACTAACGTAAAAAATAGAATCAATTTCATTAGGCAATAAGCCCATAAACTTTTTAAGATCAAGTTCAAAATTAGATATTATGCATTGATTATCTAATGCTCTTATTAAATCACGTCTAAAGTGTGAAAGGTTTTTAGCTGCATTTAGTATTTCGATATATTCTTCATGTAAGATAAATTCATTAATATAATATTCCTCAAGACTGTTTTTTTTAATTTCACCAAAAGGGGTCACGAGATCACTAGTCTTTTCATATTTGTAAATATGTTTCGCCTTTATTCTTGAACCATTGACTTTACTAAGCATAAAACCAGAGTTTTTTTCCTCTGTATACCTCATGTTTAATAGAGAACTTACGATATTTTTCGTAGTTAGCTTAGTATCAAGCTTAAAGAATGAGATACGTTGGTTCATAACTTAGTCCTTAGACTGCATCATTTCCGTGTATATCGACAAAGCAGTCTTGTAAATGAGTTTAGAGAGTTTTTCTGCTTCATGTTTATTAAGCGAATTAGAAGGAGTTGCGTTTAAACTTCCTCGACTATAACGTTGAACTGTCTTAACCTGATATCTGAAACCCTTAGATTTATCAGGGTTATCAAATTGAGCTTCAACGGCATAGCAATCAGATTGTTCAGAACCAACATTAGGTATTATTTCCCTAACTTTCCAGACAATTTTGTATATGTGATACTTATCGCTAGGGAAACTGTCGTAGATTTTAGATGCTAATAACTCTTGACCAGACAAAACTGCTTTCCTTACTTGACCAGTGAAGTCGCTTTCATTTTCATCTTTATCGCTTCCTATATTTTTTACGTTTACGTTCACAACATCATAAACGTCATAATTTTCTAGTTTTATTAGACGAGTAAAAAATTCGGTTCGTTCTTTAGTGGTAGCATGCTCGTAATCTATCTCAATAGGTGTTACCTGTGTCTGTAGCTGCTCAGATATTGCTTTAACTAATTTATTCTTAACTTCTTTACCCACATCTGTAGCAGGAAAGTGTATGCTAGTTTCACCATTTTCCCTGTTTACTTCAATCTCGATAATACCTTTCTTGCGAGTTCTCTGTCGCATAGGTGCTTTTGAGTAATCTACATCTACATAGTTCGCCTCTATACTGAATTTAGTTGCGGAAGCACTTGTTAAAGTTAAGCTTATCTCATCATCAGACATAGATTTTTTGACATCTTGAAAGGCTTTAGTGATATTTCCTTTTGTACATTTTTCAGGTATCTCCGATGTAGATTGGCTATCTCTACGGTCAGGATTTTCTAAGAGTAGGCAAAGATAACGGTAATCATAGAAATCAAATCTTACTTTTTGCACAATGTCTAATAACTCTTCTTTGGTACTTTTTTGTGAAACAAGAATGCCTTTATCTAGTAAAAGAGCAGCTATGTTTTCTGCTTTAACTCGTTGAGCAACAAGGCCATCTCGGATATTTTTATCGTTCATAAAGTATAGGCGATTACCTACTTTTTTATTTTCTTTGTTCATTTACGAAGACCTATTTCAATCGCGGAAAACTGAGGTTGAGATTTTGCTATTGTCCCGCCAACTAAAGAGATTTTAAGTTCTTCTATGCGTTCATCTGAATAACCCAAATCACCAAAGTATTGCTCTATGGCTGTGTATAGGTTAAGTACGCCAAACTCATTATTATTAACCAACTTGATACAAACGGATCCTTTATCATTTAGTATTTGGTAGTAGGAAAGCGCATCCAACAAGTAAACAAATTCATCAACTTCTTGACCTTCTTTCATATAGTAAATAACAAAACCAGCTTCTCTTATGCGTGCTTTTGCATGCTTAATAATTATCCAAGGAGATGACAATGTTTCGATTGTCGCAGGTTCACCATAAACACTGTCGAAATGATTTTTGTTAAGAATTTCACTGGGATGGAAGAAACAATAATCATCAATTTCTGGTAGATGGCCTCTGCCAATCATTACCTGTATATCCATCACTATACTATACAACTCAACAATTTTTTTAGGACTACAAATGAATATTTTGTTTGTATCCTCTAGATGATTAACTTTTTCTTCATTAATAGTTCTGATTATTTCATCAAAGTTACCATCATATTCACCACAATGATTATATACAAAGAGCATACCGTGAACAGAATGGCTATCCTCAGGTTTATAAAGGTTTTGCCAATTTGGGTTATAGCCAGCACAATTTGTTGCATAAGAGAGAGACTCTAAAGCACTATGTATTTGGCCTTTGGTTATTGAGTTTTTTTTGTAGCTCTTCAGATCGGTGTTTATATATTTCATCTCATTATCGTAAGGATCACGATAGTAAAGCACACAATCGGAAGGGTGATCATTTTTATTACCATGTTCCTCGGGGGTCACGCAATCCCAACTATGGTCTTCTACAACCTTGCGTTTCCACTTTAAATACTGAAATAGCTCTTCAGCGACTACAGAGGCCATCTCTGCTATTTGTTTGGTTTCACTCATCTAATTATACCTTAAAGAATAGTTATCCCTATTATGCATACGGCATGATTAGCATACAATTAACCAATTGAATTTTAATCATTTATCGTGATGTAAGTCGCTTAATTAACTCATATTGAGATTGATTTCATTTAATCGTCGTTTTTAAACCCTCTCTGAACTAGGGTGGCTATAAAAATAGGATTTATACGCTTCGCCTTTCAAGTTGCCTCTTTATTGGCTGCACTCATTCACCCCAGCCACATAGTTATCTATGCTCCTGGGGATGAATTCCCTTGCCGCCGCGATGCAACTTGAAATTCATTGCGTATAGAATAGTATCAAATTGAATTCTTCACTACATTTAACTAATTTGACCAAGTAAGTTTTTAAGTTAAATTTCTCCCAGTAATAAATTAGGGCAAAGTCATTTTTTAATACATATTGTACCCATACAATTTTGTGAAAATGCAAGCCTCCTCATAGAATACGTTGAAGAAAATCAGTATTACTTAGATCCGTTATCAGACTAATAATCTTCCAATAATTTATGTGTATTTGGAGAATATATGAATATTAATAAAACTACAGCTCCGTCTGAGTTTTTATCCTCATTGATTAATGCATATGATAATTTCCAAGCTGGTGATTTTATGAAAAAAGTCAATGAAAAGCTTAAAACTTACTTTGATGATTTTACTCCAGAGCAAGACGCTGATTCGGCTCTTTATTGGGAGCCTGAAGGGTGTAGTGGGTGGTTAAGTAATTTTGAATTAGCTGATTCAAATTTTGAAATCATAGAACATGATGAAGATTATCCGTGGCGATTCATTCTGCATATGACTCAATAGATCGTAACCATGTCCATTTAGGTTACATAACAAAAACTACTAAAGAAAAATTTACATCTGAGATTTTAATCACGCTCACTGGAAATTTAACTGGCGAACTAGCAAAATTGGACGTTGAGGAAGTTAGAGTAGTAAACCCAATTCAATCGATCAACTTTGGTTCCATAGGGCTAGACGATGATAATGACTAACTTAATGCAACTAAGCACACATATAAAATTTTAAGGTTTTAATATACTTTTTCTTCTCCAAACAACCAAAGCTAGAGCAAACTCTCTAGCTTGTTTTTGTCCAGAAACGAATTAGAGTTAGCATGTGGGTAATTGATTAAGTATCAAGGTTAGTTTGCTCGTGTTCCAATGACCAAGCCTTCTGACCGTGTATGAGCCAGTACACCTTATTCATCCTCAACCTTCTGATAGTACACCTGCCGGATATAGCGCCCCCGCCCATCACCATGCCCTAAATCCATTGACACCAGTGCCAATGCTTCCCGCTCACTGAGTCCCTGAGCTTTATAATGTGCGCCAGATTGCTGGGCAAAATGGTAGCGCATGCTGTGTGGCGCTTGTTTACCCACCAGTCCGGCGCGTCTGACCACGTAGCGGTAACGATCTATCGCTTGGTGAATTGAGGGCTTATCAATCAATCTGCCACTGCGTTCTGTCTTTGCTCGCTCCGCATAGCCAATAGCCCGTTGCAGCGCCTCCCGATCCAGTATGACCGTCTGCCTCGGTCGCCCGCCTTTGGTGCCAAACACCACCCGAACTGACGTATGACCGTTTTCCAGCGCTTTTTTCCAGGTAGCTAAAGATTTGTAGGCTTCCACCGCTTCTTTGGTACGCAACCCCAGTACATACGCCAGTTGCATCACGGCGGCCACGCCCCGATCTTTTTGTTCGACCTGCTGAAAAGCCGCCTGAAATTCTGCCGGAGTTAACGCCATTTTTGTTCCCCGGCGATCCGTATTGGCAATACCCAGTGCCCGGTTGCTCAGACGCGGATTATCGGCTGCCGCCAGCTTATGTTTACCCGCCTGCGTTAAAATGACTCGCAGCGCTGCCATCTCATTTTGCAATGTCCGGTGACTGATACACTCAGCCTTTCGCTGTGCAATATAGTGCTCAATATATGTTGTTTTGAGGCTGTCCACCTGCCGGAGCTTAATACCCCTGTCTTTTAGAAAGTGAAGAAACTGCCGGGCAATCCGTTCACGCTCCGCCACCGTCGCAAAACTCCCGCCCGCATGTCGGGCATGGGTCATAAATTCTTTTCTGAACCGTTCAATTTTCGAACGTGCCGATTTCTGAGCCATCCGCGCATCTCCTTTTGATTTATTCATTTTTAAACAAATCCCTGCGTGTCGGTTCAGGTTCACCGTTCCGTGGTGCGTCAGATAATGTGTAGCAAGGCGAAGTTGTGTTGAGTTTTTGCAGGAGCTCGCGACGTGCTCAGCACAGCGATGACATGCTCCCCGTTCAGAGCCTGATCTAATCAGGATGAACGCCTCATTATCGTGACGTGGGTAATTTCTCCTTTTTTCGGTATCAGCCTGTTGTCAGGCAGTGGGTGAAAAGCAAGCAAAACAGAACGATTCAGACAGAAAAAGGCCCGTAACAATGGGTGACTTTGAGTAATACGGGGATCAAATGGGTCGTAAAAGCAGGCCGGACGTGCTCTGGACGTTGGCCGCTTAGCGGCGTCACTTGGTAATCGCGCTGCTTTTACGCAAGTGACGCCGCACAACATTCAGGACGTTTATCGTCGATATTCGGGACAACGCAAAGTCTGCGCTGCCCGTATTGCGTGATAAGCCGGTCGTGAATCACACCGGATAACTTTCATCGCCGGACGGTGGATTATTGTCTGACGATATCTGCTTCCAAAAGTGCGCAGATGTACCGCTGGGTAATGCGCTCCCTTGCAGGCTACGGGAGCTTTATTTCGCCATCGCATGGGTGATCCTCACAGGCGAACAGATCACTGATAATCACATTTCGATGGTAGCGTGTGTATCAAACCGGGTCAATGTCAGTGCGATGATCTCTGCCCCACGATTTTTACGCGCTCAGGTAGCTCAGATTCAAGCGCAATACCCTTCCTTTATTCTTTAATGTCTAAAGGCTTTTTATCGGTAATGCCGGTTAATTCTGACAAATCAACATCCTTCCCTTCAGTAAGAAAGTAGTTTCTGCGTCTCAGGTTGTACAGGTGACGACAATGCTCACACATGTCATTCATATTCGCCGGGTTTCTGATGGCCCTGAGTGACCTGACGGCATATTTACCACACCGGCACCGCACGACATAAATGGAGGTGCTTTTCGGGTTACCGCGTTGTGATAAAGGGCGGACACCTAACACCGTAAAAAAGCCGTATTCATACCCCTGAACTTGCATCAGTATGTTGATTAAATTGGGTTCTCTTTTTGTTAACCGCAAATCATACGTCGTTTTGTAAGGAATAAAATGATCGGATTGTTTTTTAACTTTTTTATTTTTGTGATTTTTATCAATATCACGCATGACTTTCCCTGAACCTTTTCAGATGATATTCAAGGCGTTCCAATTTAATCCTTTTTATAATGAATTCAATAGTAAAAAAATTAAACCAAATCGGTAAATTGAATCTTCCCCGCATTTATTTAATGGCAATAAACGGCGAAGCCTCAATGGCTTCAACCATTGAGGCTTCTATAAATCGTCTACTATCAATGAAATGGCATTATTGATATAGAACATGACAAGTATAACCTTTTTAGCGTATGTCATATGAAATAAAATGGCATGGGTTTATTGTCTGTTTTGTGAGGAATCTCATAAATATCGCGTATTAAAATCCCAATGTGAAATATAACGATACAAAAACCACTATAAAGCCGATCTGCATTCTAAAATAGAATAAATTAAATCAATAGCGCATTGTCGTTAAATGATTCATTTATCCATCTTGTTAAAAACAGTTATTTTATCTTTCATTAACGAGGCAGTAATAAATAAATCAAACAGCCAAAAAAAACAGAAAACTGACCTAACATTCAAATGACAATTCAGGGATAACTGCGTATCCCTGACGTTGTAAACACCAGCTTGTCTATTTTCCTTTTGACATCATCTTCTGCATCACCATCTGCCCGAACATGCCAGCAGATTGCCTGACCTGCCCCACACCCTGGCTCATCAGGCCACCGACGTCACCCATCCGCACACCGGCCCAGGCCAATGCCCCCAGCCAGACCATCGGCAGCACAATAAACAACGTCCCCATCACCAAGCCCATAATCATATCATCTGACGTGTTCTGTATGCCCGCCAGATTAAACAGGCTATGGGTATCTGAGCCGTACAGGGCGTCCAGCAAATGGCTGTCCAGCCAGCGTGCCAGCTCCCACCAGAACGTCAGGAAATTCAGCGCGAAAATCACAAACGTCAGGGTGAACACGGTTTTAAACTCATACGCAGCCACCAACAGCAGCAACGGGATTAAGATATACAACGCCATTAAAATCACCGCCTGCATCATCGGCAGTGCCTGACGCACCGCATCGAACATCGGCATATTAAGCAATCCGCTCAGCAATGTCCCTGCGGAGGCACCGACCCGGTTAGAACCATCCAGCAGAGTGGGATCGGCATGACCGCCATAGCCGGCATAAACAACTCCTTCCTGAGAAACGGTCAGATTCACCGGGCTGACCAGACGGCGGATCACCGCTTCCTGATAAGCGGGCGTGTTTTTACCCAGCATTTTCAGGGTGGCGGACAAACGCAACCATAACCCCGGATCAGCCTGCTCAAGCACCCGATCTTTCAGCCCAATTTGGGCGGCAGACCACCAGGCCTGACAGGTTGGATATCCCCCCGATCCGGTATACGGCCGCCCATTATCCCTACTCTCTTGCCACGGAAAGTCAGTCCGGGGCAGGCGCGATTGCAGCGTCCGGTAATCCCCGGCTAAAAATGTGCGGCTGCCCAGCCAGCCGATATCATTCAGGATAATCGGATCGCTGATGTGTTCCTGATCGCGTTGTTGCCACTGATACAGGGCCAGCGCATAACAATCGTGGGTAAAATCCTGTAACTCCGCCGCCAGTGCCGGGCTCTTGATACGGGTATGCTGCACGTCAAAACGCAGTTGCCGTAAATCCGGCCGACAGGGAATAGTGGCCACTGCCGCCTGCGTCAGCCCTTTGGATAACCGGTGCACCACGGCCCACCAAATCGGCACTGCCGCCGTTTGATTATTCAGGCTGGATATCACCGGCGCATAACCGCTGTTCTCCGGTGTGCCGGGTGTCCAGGTGCCACAGCTTTTAGTTCGTGCGGTATCATACTGGAGGGTGCTGAAGCTGACATTGACCAGCGGCACGCAGCAAAACACCATCACGAAAAACGCACTGTAGAGCGTATTTTCAATCCGGGCCAGCGACTGCAATCCATTGGGGCCTTCTTCCTCCCCGCACTCCCGCACTTTCAGCCAAATGGCAATCACTTTGACCACTAACGGCAGGGTAAACAACCCCGTCGCTATCAGAATGTGCCACAGGCCATTATTCACCACCCAACCGAGCAGGGTCAGTAAATATTCCAGATAACTGTTCGTGGTCATGACACACTTCCCTGACTGACAAACAGGGCATATTCCCCCAGCAGGATAAACAGCCCGCTAGCCGCCATCATCCGTCTCAGCGTCGTGCGGTATTCCGCCTGATGTTTCACTCTTTGCCCAATTTTCCAACCGCCCCAGAGCAGCCCGCCGTAAAGGCTTAATCGCCATAACAGCCAAAGCGATTGATATCTTTCCAGCCCGCGATTCAAGGCAGACAGGGTTTCGGGATAATTCCCCCCTGCCCAGCCGATGGCGAGCGTCACGACCATCACCAAAGCGATAATCAGCAATAACCCAATACCTTTTCTTAATCTTGCACGTTTACGTTTCTCTGCCATCATCAATTTTATCTGCGCACCTGATTGGAGGATTCCAACTGAGAAAAACGGGCATCCTGACTGTCCGCGACCTGTTTTTGTGGATGAGCGTGAATACGCTGCGTATCCCGTTCAATGATGGTCAGAATGGAATTACGGGAAAGTACCTGCTTCAGCTCCATTTCATTTTTCAGCGCATTAATTTCCCGATCCAGAGCGGCAATCCGGCGGTCGCCTTCTGCCAGCGCTTCCGATTGTGCTGCCGCATTAGGTTCGGACATGCCGGTGATCAGCATCCGGCGCATCAGTAACGCGGTTTCAATGGTCTCACTCATCGCCAGCTCCCCCGCCAGACGTGCAGTCAGTGCAGCCCTATCGGGATCACGCTGCAACGCCTGGATAACACCTTGCGTCACGGCCAGGCTGCCGGTTTTCAGTTTGGTGAGATTCGCCCGCGTGGGTTTCTCTGTGCCGCTGACCAGTTTCACCAGTTGTTCGGTGTTCATTTTGGTGTGAGCTTCCAGCATCGGGGCAAACCCCGTCCCCGCGACCGTTGTCCCCGATTGATGTTGCTCGCCCCCACTGGTGCACTCTGTGGCTTGCGCGCAGGTCCGGATGGCCCGGTCGCCCAGTACACTGACCACCGCCTCGGCCGCTTCCCGCGCCGTGCTGAATTTACGGCAGGCACTGCCCTCGCAATTGAAGGAGCTGACCGACGACTGACTCAGTACCGGCAACTGATTCATCATATTAAAGCCAGCGCTGGCTAAATCACGGGTCGGGCGAATGGCATTCTGTCCCTTCCCGCCCTGTCGTTGCCCGCCAATCCATGAATGCCCGCCGGCTCCGGTCGCTTTGGTGCCGGCATTATTGACACGCACCGCATCGCCATCTCCGCCGTTGACCTGATTTTTGTACTCCTGCAACGCCGCCGATTGGCTCCATTTGTTGTTCTGCGCAAAATCCATCATTCTCTTCGCCATGTTCTGGCAATTGAACTGGGCTTTATCAAACGCCACATTAGCCTGCAACACCCCGTTGGTCAGCATGTCATACAGCCCCGGATTGGCCCGCTGAATTATCATGGCTGGGAGACTGGCAACCGCTCCGGTGGCGCCCTGAACCACATCACTCATCAGGTTCTTAAACCCGGCCGTAATACCGTTAAGCTGATTGCTGATCGTAGTTTTCAGGTCAAAATTACCGCACATCAAATCCGAGCTCCAACCCAGTTCCAGACCGGCCAGCATGGTTGAACCACCGCGACTGGCCGGCTCAGAAATCACCGAACCGCCACCCAACGTATAAAACAGCGTATCGGAGACGGCCCCGCTGGCCTCTGCGCCATAGCCCAGGGCACTTCGATTCACCTGCGGTAAGGTGAGGGACAGCCCGGTCGCATGGGACTGTATCGGAGCAAGCATCATTGCGCCCACGACCAGCCATACGGCGTTTCTTGTCGTCATCTGACCTCCTGATTCAAATATCCGTACTGCTGAGAAAGCGCTGCCCGCGCCGTTTGCAACAGCTGTAGGGTTGCCACAAGGCATACGCCTGATTGCCATTCATGGCAGCGGAATGTGTTCCGTCAGGAAACACGGCACAAGACTGACTTAACTGTGGCGATAACCGCTGCCACTGATGATTTTTCGTGCCGGTATTTTCCGTCACCGGCGGCGGTGGCCAGTAGCCGTCACGGCGTTGCCCGGTCAGCGGCTGATAGACATGAGGCTGGCCAGTACGGGTAATGATGTCGGCCACCCGCTGTGCCACCACGGCCGCCGCTTTATCTTCATCCGCCTGCGTCACAAAACCGGCACGCGGGTAGAGGTTTCCCCACATATTGCCACGCATCTGGCTACCCAGTTCCCGCTGACCGGGGATAAGGGCTTCCGGATAAAATGACTCCGGCAACCCGCTGCGCCACGCCACGGTATCCAGCGTGCTGAGGAAATAAGGCATCAATGGCGTCGCTGCACTTTTGCAGGAATAGCCCGGAATTTGCCCACCTATCAGCGTCGTGGCGGGATGCCCGATGGCATCAGCGTATTTGAAACGCAGATGGGTAGTGCGCTTTCCGGCAACCTGAATATTGTGATTGCCTCCACCGGCAGTCAGATGGGCTAAGGCTCCGGTCACCGTATTTTCCAGCCCGCCGGATAAGGCGCTGATTTGCGCCATGTCAGACCACGGGTTGCCGCCGGAGCCATGATAGGTGGCAACCACCGTCTGCGGCAGGAAATGGGTCACTTTGACCGAGGTTTTCACCGTGCAGCCATGCCATGAACAGAACAGCCAGTAACAAATGCCGCTGACCCGCCACTGAATGCAGGCAGGTGAGAGGCTACTTGCCACAATTTGGGCGGTATTGATGGCGGCTTGTGTGGCCGGCGCAAACGCCGCAACCAGCGTGATGAGCACAGGAAAAGCAATGCGTGACGGATTCATGGCCGGTATTGCTCCCTGAGCGCCGTCGCTCTGGCAACATCTGCGGTGCCATACACCACATCACGGTCATCAAAAACCACCGCTGGGTACTGACGTACACCCCGTTGCCAGGCTTCAACCACCTCACGGTAGGCGTTGATAAGCGCTTGTTCCTGTTCACGCCAATGATGCGATTGCAGTACAGCCTGTGCCTGAAGGCGGGCCTGCTGGGGATCTGGGGAAAGTTGAGGGAAGATTTTTTTCTGATGCTGTTTAGCCGCATCCAGCCAGACCACCTGGCTGTCCGGAGTCAGATTCACCGGCGGGTGCTGGCGGTCAGTGTACACCACTGTTTTGGCCCCCGAGGACAGAGACACCATCCATCCCATCAGGAACAGTAAACCCGTTTTTTTCATCGTGTCCTTTCCATGCCACAAAACATCGGAACAGCGTGAAGAAAATAGGAACAAAAATCAGCAAACAATTC
>NZ_FORG01000065.1:2570-3790 GCF_900113945.1 Xenorhabdus mauleonii | reverse complement strand
ACCTGATTATAAGTACTTAGCATCGCATCGAAGTTCCGATCAACCGCTTGGCCAAAAAAGAATTTGGCACTGAAAGCGGTCACAAGCACGATGGCCAAAAAACCGCCCCCAACAAGCCACCAAAAGTAATTTTGCAGTTGCTCATAACGTTGCTTCAGCTCATTTTGAGCCGTCTGGATATCTTCAGAAAATTGATAGCTACGGGTCGTCAGTGCCTTAACTTGTACTGCTATCACTTCCATTTGCGCATCCGTTCGCTGTCGAACCGCTCCGGCAATATCGATATGTTGCAAGGTGTCCATGACATTCTGGTTAATCTGGTTCGGCACGGTTTGCGCCAGATCCGTAAACTGCCTTGCACTTTCATCCAATGAACGTAACGTCAATTGTTTAATCACGTCCAGTTCGCTCAATACTTGGTGCATGTGCGCTTTTTGCGCTTCGATATGATCCAGCTCTGCCAGTTGTTTTTTAAGTGCATGGGTCGCCAGTTCCAGCGAGGTTTTCGCCTCCAAGATGGCATCAAAGGCCGTGTTTTTGGCGTCGGCCATTTCATCTATCATGTCAGTCACAATAGCCTGCTGTTCTGCCAGTACCGTGAGGTAACCGGCGATCCTTTCAAAATCCGTGGATATTTTCATGTCTTCCTCTTCTATCTGCTAAAACCACGTCCTGGCGCAGGCCGTCGTATTTTTTTCTGCTCTGCCTGTTGTTGTTCCTGGCGTTGTTGTTCTTGGAGCCTGTCCAGTCTTGCTTGTTGTACTTGACGCTGTTGTTCCTCAAGACGTTGTTGAGCTTCTTTTTCCTGACGGATTTTCTCCGCCTGATAGTCTTCTCTGAAACGCTGTACACCAAGAAAAAGCGCATGTTTATCCCTGAAATGTTGCATATCACGGGTTATTTCAGGTGAATAGGCTAGATTTTGCTGTTTCTCCGCAAACTGCACAGCCTTAAGGCTGCGCATGTGTTCCTGCCGGATATGACGGTACTCAGTGATCACTTGCCGTTGTTGTGGCTGCCGCCATTCACTGGGCAGCATCTTTTTCTCCGGCACAAGATCTAAGCCCTGTTTCGCATAACTGCGCATATCAATACGTTCAGGGCACTGCGCCCGTTCAAGATGCTGATTGCAGGCTACTTCCCAACGTTCACGTAATGCAACCAGCTGCTCTTTCCGTGTTTTTGGGTCTAAGCCGGTATTGGCTTTCTGGCTGCCACCT
>NZ_FORG01000065.1:0-2285 GCF_900113945.1 Xenorhabdus mauleonii | reverse complement strand
AACTTTCCCGCTGTTCTGGTGTCAGCTCACGGGGCAGGGCAATTTCCATTTCTCGATAAGCCGTGCCGTTCTGTCGCTCGAACGCATCCGCAGCCAGCCAGAATTGTTGCGGGTTATCTGCCGCCCATGCGGGCATATTGCCGTAGTCGGTCGTTTCTAGGCGTTCACCTTTCTCAAGGCGGTTTTTGTACTTCCCTTCACGGGCAATGTAGGCAGCATGTTGTGCGCCTTTTCCTTTCCTGCCGACTTTCACGCTTAATCGGGCTATCGCCATAATGCCATACCTCACGGTGTTCTCATTTGGGGCAAAGCCCCAAACGCGCGTTTCTCATCGAAGATGAGAAACATCTAAGCGCGCCTTACTAATAATCCTACCCGATAGTGAGCCGATTTGCATTATGCTAATTTTGCAACAGGCGAACAAAAGGGTAGGATTATTAGTAAGGAAAGAGCGCTCAAGTGCCGGCATCAGATAATGAGGTTACTCATGAACAAAAGCAACGAATGGCTCAACGCTCGTATCAGCTACATCAGAGGGCTGAAATCACCCACAGAGCACCAGCAGCTACTCGTGAAGCTGGCTACCACAGAGAACAGGGATCGCGACGAGGATCGCAAACTGGCTGTACTGGTTCGGGCAGAAAAAGCCGCAGAACGAGCCATGAAAGCAAAAGGGGCTGCCGCAAAAGTGATCAATGCGGAACGGTTAGCCGCCCGTAAGGCACGCAATCACGAAATGTTTAAGGTGGCGGGACTGGTCAGTGTTGCCGGCTTAATTGACAAGAAAACCGGGCAGCTTCAATTTGATGCCAGCGCGTTCGTCGGGGCATTGTCAAAACTGAGCAAATGTACACCAGAAGAAATCAGGGGACTGAAAAGTCTCGGTGATCGGTTGCTCGCTGAAAATAAGACTGATAACAAGCCTGTTTAAAAACACGGGGGCATCGTGATAATGGATGCCCCTGATGATATTCCGTTGATAAATCTCATACCTTGAACGTTCTGATATCACCGCTAGGCAATTTGACGCGTAGACTGAGTTCCCCGCCTATCGCTTCGATATAACGTCTCAGGTCAGACAGTTTTACATCTTTGGCCAGACGTTCTATCTGAACAACAGACAACAGAGGAATATCTAGCGCTTCTGATATCTCTCTGGCCGAGATATTACATTCCTCCCTCAAAAGCTGTAATCCGGTTTTTAACAGAATTTCATCCGTCATGCTGCTTTCAGGGTTTTTACTATCAAAACGATTGACTAACTCACCCCCAACCCCTCGCGAGGAGTGACGGGGTTTACGCTCTTTCAAGTAACCGTTGTGATCAAAATAGCGACTGGGCCAGATTTGAGACGGGTGCAGATTGAGGCGTAGGGCTATGATCCATTCCCCCCGAGGCCAGCCACGGTTAAGGGTATTGGACAATGTCGAGGGACCTAGCCCAAATTCACGGGAGAGTTCAGCCATATTGGTGCCGATTTTACGTAATGCGGCAACAACTTCGGCGGGGTGCCAGTCTTCGGTCGGTTTCATTCCTGCTTCACCTCATTCTGATGATTGGTGGCGATTCAAGCAGGGTTTGCAATACCGGTAGTTACCGTCCGGTGAGGCCGAAGCCTCCCCCGCCTGAACCGCCATTGAATAGGCGAATGCAGGCACACTGGCAGAAACTTCCTACCAGTGGGTAACTATTTTCAGGGTTGCAAATCCCCGACTATCGGATTTTGCCGATAGCCTTGGCAGATTAACGGTTTAATTAAAAATATTCAATAATAAAATCAATTAGATGTAAGTTATTTAGCAAGCAGGTTTTTTACCTGAATCAGGTACGAATATTGATAATTGACGATCTTTTCTCGTGAGGAAAACAATATCAGGAAAGAAAAATCCAACTAAACAGCCTGTAAGCGATTTTAAGCCCTTTTTGGCTTCCATCTGGGGGAAATATGGTTACGTGATAAAAAAACGCATACAAGCGTTTGTAGGGATTTTTTATGCTCGTTAGAGCATAGGAGGCTGCTTGCTAATGTAAAAAGGATCTTCAACGATCCTCAGCCGATAAAAAAGGGGGGACTGATCGAAGATAGGATCAACCTTCCTCCCTGCTAGGCCGTGAGCGAAGCGAACCAATGCTACTGTTCATAAAGCTATTTGATAGCTGGATGGTCGAAGACGAAAGAATCTTACCGCGATGATTACTTGAATTTTATATTAATACTTGAGGTAGCTTCATTCTGACCGAACAAAGTGAGGGAACTATCAAAGTTGCCCGCAGGGCATTTCAGG
>NZ_FORG01000025.1 GCF_900113945.1 Xenorhabdus mauleonii | reverse complement strand
GCCTATTGTCTGAAACCTAAAAAGCCATCACTGAATATCACCCATGCTGAAAAAACAGGACTTCAGGTGATGGCTTAAACCGATCTCAGGTTAATAAAGTCCCGCCTGCCCCGGCATTTTATCAAGGACACTGAAACCAAAAACATCACCTGCCCCCAATCTTGCACGCAGGGTTTTATCGGCATGACGCTGTTCAACGGCGCCTGTGCGAACCAAATATAGCCCTTTGCCGACAATATCTGTCTCCGGCAAGATTTCTCCCTGTACCAAGTAACTAATCTCTACTTGTCTGATAATCATATCCAGCAGTGATTCAGGCAGCTTGTCAAAAGGATCTCGTTTGACAAGGAATTCCCGCACATTAGGGATCAGTGATGTTTCCATTTCCGCTCCTTTCTCTATTTAACCGCATTATCCGCAGGCTTATTTGCCCGCCGAATTTACTGCGATCGGCCTCTTGAACAGAACCTTGCCCATTTGAAAGAAAACATAGCCCAAGATGCCCGCAGCGAAGAGGTAATAGATTGCCATCATATAAGTCGGTACGTTATGGGCGAGATAAACATACATAGAAATTGCAGCCAAAGTAATGAGCAATCCCATTGGTTTAACCATTGACCACGGTGTGATGTCTACCTGCTCGGTATAGACTTCTTGGTAAGACTCAGCCGGGAAGAAATGGCCGATGATCAGCATAAAAATGATATTTAAGGCAAAGAGGATACCAACCAAGTGGAAAAAATGAATATCGATTTTCAGGATGAAATTACAAATGATGTACGCCGACATTCCAAACAACAGCCCCAATTTTGCTGCGATCGCCGGAACACGTTTTGTCATCAACCCGATCAGTACCACACTCAGGATAGGCGCATTGAAAATCCCTTGTAGTTGCTGAATCAGGTAAAACAGGCCATCAGGAGCATTGGCAACAAGCGGGGCAATAATCATGGTTGCCAACGCCAGCCCAATCCCCAAGAACTTACCTACTGCCACAGTCTGTGCTTCGGTTGCATTCGGGTTAATGCGCGGTTTATAGATATTCACGGTAAACAGTGTCACGGAAGAATTCAGCCCGCCACTGAACGTTGAAAAAACTGCGCCGACAACCACGGCAGCAAAAAAGCCTACTAAAACTTTTGGCAGTACCAGTTGGACTAATGCCGGATAAGCATTGTCGGGATTATCCATTTGTCCACTGAAGATGTGGAATGCAATGATCCCCGGCAGAATAATGATGGACGGAATGATGAGTTTAAACAGGGCACACAACAGGACGCCTTTTTGCCCTTCCGCCAAGTTTTTGGCTCCCAGTGACTTTTGTACAATGGATTGGTTGGTACACCAGAAAAACATATTGGAGACAATCAGCCCCGTAAATAGCGTTGAAAATGGTACCAGTGAATCTTCGCTGCCAATGGAATTGAATTTCTCCGGATGGGCTTGATAAACATCACTCAGGCCTTTCCACGCATCGCCATCCCCGACATACAATAAAGCAAAAGCAGTGACCATCAAGCCACCAACAATCAAGCCAACGCCATTAATCGTATCTGCAACGGCTATGGCTTTGATCCCGCCGAAAATGGCATAAATTGCTCCAAGCCCACCAACACCCCAAACCATAATCCAAAGTGCGGTCGTTTTATCGACCTGAAAAACCTGTGAAACCTGAAATAAACTTTCCAGAGCAATAGCACCGGTATATAGCACAATAGGTAAGAGCGAAATAACATACATCGCCAAAAATAGAATGGATGTTATCAGTAAAGTATTTTTATCAAATCGGCGTTCAAGATATTCCGGGATCGTCGAAATACCCAATTTCAAATATTTAGGCAGGAAGTAAACAGCAAATAAGACTATTGTTAATGCCGCAATAACTTCCCAGGCCATAACAATAAACCCCGTTCTGAATGCCAAACCATTTAAGCCAACTAAATGTTCTGTGGACAGATTCATTAATAACATGGAGCTGCCGATATATATTCCAGTCAGGGAACGCCCGCCAAGGAAATAACCCTCGGTAGAATCACTTAGGTGTTTATTTCGTGTCTTGTAATAAGCAATCCCTGCCACCAATAGAGTAAAACCGATAAAAGAAAGAAAAGCTAACATGTAATCCTCCACCCTGATTAACGGTTTCAGGCAATAATGGGCTAACAGGAAAACTAATTTCTGAAAACCAATTCCTATTTACTGGTTTATAAAAACAGCCTTCCTATTCTTATTTGTGGAAATGACGAAACATTGATAAAAACTGTTTGCCATAGTTATGGTTGCCGGAACGGGCATGGTATTTTGATGAAATATACCGGTCATCTTTCAAAATGCAGCCAATGAAGCGACAATTTACAATCCTATGGATAGAGATGTTCCGGCTGTATTTTTCATAAAGACCGGTTATAAAAATTCGTTATGGTAATTTGTTATATACCAGTCGTCTTTCAAGTTGCCTCTTTGTTGGCCGGGCAAATTCGTTCCCGCCAAATTTGTTATTCTTTTGCCGCCACCAACTCGAAATCCATAGGTTATAGTTTTATTTCTTTACCTGAACGCAAAGATTCTAAAGCCTTATCTGCAAGGTAAAGTGCTTGTTCTCCATCAATGCCACCAGTTTCAGGAACAGCTCTGCCAGCCATGACATCGACAAAATGGTGCCATTCTGCAATATATGCTTCACGGTAACGTTGCAGGAAGAAGTGTTCTGGTTTCGCGGCAACGCAGCCATCCTCGCCCCAAAACTCAACGCTGTTTTCCTTGATATTACCGGCATTCAGCAAACCTTTTTCACCATGCAGCTCAAGGCGTTGATCATAGCCATAGCCTGAACGACGGCTGTTGGTAATGGTTGCCATTGCCCCCGATGGGAATTTCATGACAATAAACGCGGTATCAATATCTCCCGCCTGACCAATGACTGGGTCAACAAGGTTGCTTCCCTGGGCATAAATGGCACACGGCTCTTCACCAATAATAAAGCGAGCCATATCAAAATCATGAATGGTCATGTCCCTGAACATGCCGCCAGATACCCGAACATATTCAGCTGGAGGGGGGGAAGGATCACGGGAAGTAATGAGCAGAGACTCTGCTTTACCCACAGTACCGGCATTGAACAGGTTTTTCAGCCGACGAAATTGAGGATCGTAACGGCGGTTAAACCCGACAAAAAGAGGAACCTGATATTCTTCAACTGTCGCAAGACACTGGCGAACCCGCTCAAGATCAAGGTGAACCGGTTTTTCGCAGAAAATCATTTTGTTGTGTCGGGCGGCCAGCTCTATCAAATCCGCGTGGGTGTCTGTTGCTGATGCGATTAAAACAGCATGAACATGAGGATCTGCCATCGCTTCTTCGATGGTTTGTATTTTAGCCTGATATTTTTGTGCCAATGCTTCCGCATTTGCCTGATTGGGATCTACTACAGAATAAAGACACGTTTCTTTGTGGCCTGCTATGTTAACAGCGTGAACCTGCCCAATTCGCCCAGCGCCAAATAACGCAATATTGAACATGAATGCTCCTTGATACCTTGGTATCTGCTTTTGGTGTGGATAAAAATATAACAAACAAAATATTTATTTCAATTTTGTTTTATTTGAAAAATTTATTTTTTAGAGCCAGCTCATAGAACTACCATTTCGCAACCCTGCTTCCTGATCATTTTCTTTGTTACTTCAGATTGTTAGATTGCGGTACTTTTCGGGGCTTAATGCGGTAAGGAATAACGATCATGGAAAATAAAACCCGTGGCTAAATAAGCGGAATATGGGAAATTATTAACTTCCCCATATTCCGCTTAATTTATCCATAAAAAATGATTCCCGATGAATTTCGGGTTGCATCAAGGTAGCAAGGGGTTAATATTGGCGAACTTTTCCCTCAACATAGGTTTTGATTTTCTCCGCTGATGCAGTTATCGCCGGATTATCAGCGAGTTGTGCGGTTCCTATTCTCCACCACGATTCATAATCATGGGTCATCGTTTTCGGCAGGACTTTAATATCAATTAATGTGGCACATGATTGTGTCTTCGCATCCTGCAAAGCCGCTATCAATTGTTGCTCATTATGCACACGATAACTCTTGCAACCGTAGCTTTCTGCGTTCTTGGCGAAATCCACCCGCATCAATGCCCCATCCAAGCGCCCATTTTGTGGATTGCGATAACGGTTTTCTGTCGCGAAACTTCCCATCCCTTGGCTCATTTGTAAGTTATTGATGCAACCAAACCCGGCGTTATCGAACAGCAATACAGTAATCTTGATGTTTTCCTGAATGGCTGTTTGCAATTCACTGTTCAGCATCAGATAAGAGCCATCACCCACCATGGCATAAACCGGCTGTTCTGGGCAGGCAAGTTTTGCTCCCAATGATGCTGCAATTTCGTAGCCCATACAGGAATAACCATATTCAAGATGGTAAGTATCAGGTACCTTTGGCTGCCAAACACGCTGTAAATCTCCCGGCAGGGAACCTGCCGATCCAACAATGATAGCATCCGGCTCCAAGCATTGATCCATCAAGCCGAGTACTCGTGTTTGCGTTAAATCAGTCTGTAATACTTCGCTGTACTCCGCTAATGTATCATCGCAATGCCCCGCAATTTCGGGCCGGAAACCGGGCTGGTATTGAATAGAAAACAAGCGTTGTAATTCCTGCTGCCAAGCGGCTTTGGCCTCGGCAATTTCTTCCCGCCATCCCGAATGCCATGCCGTTTTTGCCAGCCCATCCGCAATGGCATTCAACCCTTCACGGGCATCCGCCAATACGCCCACTGCATCCAATTTACAAGCGTCAAATTCCGCGACATTAATGGTAAGAAATTCAACTTCTGAATGCTGAAACAACGATTTTGAGGCAGTTGTAAAATCTGAGAAGCGTGTCCCGACACCGATAATCAAGTCAGCCTCTTTTGCCAAAAGATTGGCAGCCAAACAGCCTGTTGTGCCAATGCCACCGCAATTCAGTGGATGTGCCGCCACAATCGCACTTTTTCCTGCCTGTGTTTCTGCAAATGGAATATTAAATGTTTCAGCAAACTGGCGAAAAGCGTCGTGGGCACCGGAATAACGCACGCCACCGCCACAGATCAGCAACGGTTTTTTCTTGCGTTGAAGAAGTGCCAGCGCATCTTGGATACGGGATTGGGAAGCTGGGCGGCGTTCAATTTGGTGAACCCGTTTCTGGAAAAAGTAGTCCGGATAATCCCAAACTTCCCCCTGTACATCTTGTGGAAGGCAAATAGTCACCGCACCAGTGTCAGCGGGATCGGTCAGTACCCGCATGGCATGGATCATCGCTGCCATCAGTTGCTCTGGTCTGGATATTCGATCCCAGTAACGGGATACCGGTCGAAAGCAATCGTTAGTGCTAATAGTGCCGTCGCCATATTGTTCCACTTGCTGTAAAACCGGATCAGGTTGGCGACATGCAAACGTATCTCCCGGCAGCAATAATAATGGGATCCGGTTAGCGGTTGCTGTGGCGGCGGCCGTAACCATGTTAGCCGCGCCCGGCCCTACCGAAGAAGTGACAGCGAATATTTGTTGGCGCTTTTTCTGTTTGGCAAACCCTGTCGCAATGTGTGCCATTCCTTGTTCATTACAGCCCTGATAAATGCGCAAATGACCCGGTTCCTGCTCTAATGCCTGCCCCAGCCCAACGACATTACCGTGACCAAATATCGTGAATACCCCTTGAATAAAGGGATATTCTTTTTCATCCACATGAATATATTGCTGGTTGAGGAATTTGACCAACGCCTGAGCCATTGTCATTTTTTGCGTATGCATTGATGTATTCGTCATGGCAATCATTACTCCATTGTTGGCATCACGAAATGGCTATCATGGTGTTCCAGACGTACGCTGGCAGGCCAACGGCTGGTTACTGTTTTCATGCGGGTGTAAAAGCGCACGCCATCATTGCCGTGAGTATTGAGTGGCCCGAAAATGGAACGTTTCCAGCCGCCAAAGCTGTGAAATGCCATTGGCACAGGAATGGGAATATTAATGCCCACCATGCCAGCCTGAACATCCTCACTGAATTGACGGGCTGTTTCACCGTCACGGGTGAAAATGGCCGCCCCATTGCCATATTCATGTTGATTGATCAAGGTTAGGGCGGTGTCATAATCCGGTACCCGAACAATGACAAGTACCGGGCCAAAAATCTCTTCTTTATAGATTTTCATGTCCGGCGTCACATAATCAAATAACGTCGGCCCCACGAAATAGCCATTTTCACAATCAGGCACCTGATATCCGCGCCCGTCAACCAGCAGCGTTGCCCCCTGCTCGACACCACTGCGAATATAATCACAAATTTTTGCTTTGTGCTGTTCAGTAATTACCGGCCCCATATCATTTTCTTTGCCTTCGGTAATGCCTGCGCCCACCGACATATGGGCAATTTGTTGCTGGAGTTTGCCTACTAATTCATCCGCTATTTCATCCCCAACAGCCAGAACAACAGACAAAGCCATACAGCGTTCCCCTGCTGCACCGAAAGCGGCCCCTATGATGGCATTTGCAGCCATGTCCATATCCGCATCCGGCATCAAAATACTGTGGTTCTTCGCGCCGCCCAATGCCTGACAACGTTTTCCGTGTGCCGAGGCAGTGGTATAAACATATTCCGCAATCGGTGTTGAACCGACAAAACTGACGGCCTGAACATGGGCGTCAGTCAGTAACACATCAACGGCTTCTTTATCTCCCTGCACAACATTAAATACCCCATCCGGCAAGCCTGCCTGTTGCAATAATTTCGCCAGTTCAATGGAAAGGGAGGGATCTTTTTCAGATGGTTTCAGAACAAAAGTATTCCCTGTGGCTAACGCTATCGGAAACATCCACATTGAAACCATCGCAGGAAAGTTAAATGGGGTGATACCAACACAAACCCCCAAGGGTTGCATCAGTGAATGGCTGTCAACGCCCGTGCCTACATTCGCTGAATGCTCTCCTTTTTGCAGGTGAGGAATGCCGCACGCAAATTCCACAACTTCCAGGCCACGGGTCAATTCCCCAACCGCATCAGAATAAATTTTCCCGTGTTCTTCTGAAATCAGGCGTGCCAGCCTGTCGCGGTTTTCTTCAATCAATGACTTGAATTTAAACATAATTCTGGCACGTTTTAGCGGGGAATTTTTTGACCATTTGTGAAAGGCCAGATGGGCAGATTCAATAGCTTGTTTCGTCTCATCAGCCGTACTTAAGGCAACCTGCCGGATCTTTTGCCCCGTAGCCGGATTGAAGATAGGTGAAGTACGATTACTTTTACTATCAATGAGTTGACCGCCAATAAAATTTTTAACCTGTTCCATTCTGAGCCTCTCTAAATACGATGACGATTAAGATCACTAAGATTTGAATCATGATGGCTACAGATATATGAAATATATATTTCATTTTCAATAAAAATTGAAACGCACTTTAATTAATGTGATCAACACGCTATTTTTACGCAATTACATTCATTACACCGTGGCAACTTGTGAGTATCTCCGCTGGTATCAAGCATAATTGCCTGATGGAGATGAATTATCTATTTCATTACAATTTTTTATTGGGGGGATTATGTCTACAGCATCTAACCTGAATGAACTGCAAGACCAAGTACGCTCACGTTATGGTGAGTTGAGTAAAAGATTACAACAAGTTGCAAGATATGTACTGGATAATACAAACAGTGTTGCATTCGACACTGTTGCCGTTATCGCCAAAGAAGCCGATGTCCCTCCTTCCACTTTAATCCGTTTTGCCAATGCCTTTAATTTTAGTGGGTTCAATGAAATGAAACAGCTGTTTCGCATGAATCTGGTGGAGGAAACAGCCAGCTATACCGATCGGGCTAGGCTGTTCAAAGAGTTGGACAAAGACCATTATATTCCGGAAGAGCCGCTGCATATTTTGCAGGAATTTGCCCATTCCAATGCTCAAGCGATGCAACAACTTGCTGCCCGCGCTTCAGCGGAAGATCTAAATGCGGCCGTCAATCTGCTGGCAACTGCACGCAACGTTTACATTATTGGACTGCGCCGCTCTTTTAGTGTGGCGTCATATTTTGCTTATGCTCTCAGTCACTTGGAATGCCGTCCTATGCTAATTGATGGTTTAGGGGGGATGTTCCGTGAGCAAATGAACATGATTGGTTCAAATGATGTCGTGGTTTCGATCAGTTTTACACCGTATGCAGAAGAAACGGTGATGGTGAGCGAGAGGGCAGCCAAGGCCGGTGCGAAACAAATCGTGATTACCGATAGCCAAATTAGTCCGTTGGCAAGTTTCAGTGATGTCTGTTTTGTGGTGAAAGAAGCACAAGTTGATGCATTTCGTTCTCAATCTGCAACCTTGTGTCTGGTGCAATCATTGGCAGTAGCGCTGGCATATCGGCAGGGAGAATAAAAACACACAATGCGTGGCAGTTAATTTAGTAACTGTCACGCCAGAATATTTTGCTATCAAGCAGAATTATTGCCGCCAGTGGCCTATCAGGGTTATTCAAAATCCTTAAAAGACGGGCCTTGGAAATAAACGGCTTTAATGTGGCAACTACGGGGTTGGGTAATAACAAACTTTAAGGTTTCCCACACTGAGCGGGCATTGAGCATTTGCTCCCCCATTTTTTGATTCTCATCCAATACTTCATCAAATCCGTTGGTTTGAAAATCAGGCGGATACAGACCTGTTACACGAATATTTTCTTTGCTCAAATGATGGGCCAAGTTCTGGCTAAAACCACTCATGGCATGCTTGGCAGCAAAGAAAGCCGGATGAGCGACAGAGTCATTAAATTGGGGAACTCCACAATTTGAGACCATTGCAACGATATCCGCTCCCCGTGATTGGCGCAGGCTCGGCAATAATGCTTTGGTCAGCAAGATAGAGCCGGTTATGCCTGAGTTGACGGTACTGACGATATCAGCATCACTGTCATTTTCCCCCAAATATCCTTCCAGCCACTGGGCCGCACTCAAGATCAAGATATCGATAGGCTGCTTGTCTTGCAGCAATTGATTGGCAAACTGACTAACCGATTGAGCATCATTCATATCACATTGATACCCCCGCGCCCTGCCACCTTCACGGTGAATAATTTCACATGTCGCTTCAGCACTGGATAATTGACGGGCACAAAGATCAACATGTGCGCCTTCACGCGCCAGCCAAACAGAAACCGCCTGCCCAAAATCTCGACCGCCACCCGTTACCACAACACGTTTACCTTTCAACTTGCTAAATTCATTGACTTTATTAAACATTATTTTGGCTTTCCTTATATCAGTGACAAAGCTGGATGAGGAATTTTTCTCTATCGGAAGAGAAGCCATCCTACTTAGAAATTTCTATTCTTTTTAGCTTATTGTGTCACTGTTACCGCATTGTAATTTATTCAATAATTAAATAATTTCCACTCCTTTATTTATATTAAAAATAGCATTGCACGCCAATTAATATTCATTATATGAATAAATAATATAAATTAATTCATGGTATAAATGATATATTAAGAAACACGGGTGATAACTAATCGATAACATTGCTATTCCATTAGTTTAAATAGCAAAAGATCTATGACAGTTTCTGTGCATCCTATAAATTAAAATACTTTAATTTTTTTACTAAAAATAAAGCCTAATGCGGGTTATTTTCATTCAGCTAATGTCAATAAATACAAAAAAACCACCGCAATATACTGCATAATATCTATATGCAATTCATTCCGGCGGTCTTTATTGTGTTATTTGAACAATGAGCTAATTAACACATTAATAAAACCATCAAGTTACAGTTCACTTTCTTCATCTAAGTCTTCTTGAGAATGGCTGCCAATAGCTATAAATTCATCCAATAGCTTCAAAAGTTGGTCTAATTTTTCTGGAGAAAAAGCCTCCTCAATTGCCCTGTAACCCTCTTCGACCTCCCCTTTTGCCTGTTCGTAAAGTTCTTGGCCTGTTGGTGTCAAAGATACATACAGCTTACGCTGATCATTCATGGGCTTAAGGCGGAATATAAGACCGTCGCGCTCCATGCGTGTCAAAATACCAGTCAAACTTGGACGCAAAATACAGGTAAGACAAGCCAGGTCGTGAAAATCAATCGAACGACTGCTCGCCAGTACACGAATAATACGCCATTGCTGTTCTGTTAAATTATAGCTCTTCAAAATAGGGCGGAAAAAACCCATTGCGGTTTCCCGCGCTTGAAGTAATGCAATTGTCAGGGATTCATGCATAAGTAAAAGTGACTCTTTAGTTAATTACCAGTCATTCTCTATAAGTTTAACGCACGCGCTACTTATTATAGACAACATAAACATCAAAAAGACTAACACGCTCATATTTATCCACAAAGGGAAAAGACTTCAACATTAACAAATAAATAAAATCATCGGGTAAAAAAAAGTTAAAAAAAGGTTAAATTCAAGGCCAAATGACCTTGAGTTAAATATAACAGCTTGATCTTTACTTGGTAAAAACAATCACAAACTGCGTGTTGTTACATAGATCACAATTAAAATTAACAATCAAATTAACATATTGAAGATTGCCGATTTATGATTTATTAATATGTTAACAAACAGTCTTGTGATACGTCGTACAGATATCAGGGAGTTATCAATGAAAGGTACTGTTTTTGCCGTAGCCCTCAATCATAACAGCCAGCTCGATTTCTGGCATGAGGCATTTCACGAAGCACCTTATAAGACCCCACCAAAAACTCCAATTTGGTTTATCAAACCACGCAATACCGTGATCGGTTCCGGAGATGTGATCCCTCATCCCATTGGTGAAACGGTACAAAGCGGTGCAACTCTGGCACTTTTCGTTGGCAAAACTTCACGCAAAATATCTGTGCAAGATGCCAATCAGTATATTGCCGGCTATGCATTGGCAAATGAAGTCAGCTTACCAGAAACATCATTTTACCGTCCGGCCATTAAAGCAAAATGTCGGGATGGTTTTTGCCCGATAGGTCAAATGATCAAAACCAGCTCGGTAGAATCACTTGATATCGTGACTGAGATCAATGGCTATGAAGTCGATCGCTGGTCAACCCGTGATCTTGTCCGTTCCGCACCGGAATTATTATCCGCATTGAGTGAGTTCGCTACCTTGAAAGCCGGCGATATCATTTTACTGGGCACCCCTCATCAACGCGTGACACTCCGCCCAACCGATAAGCTAACTGTTAAGGCTAAGGGTTTTCCCAATCTGGACAACATTGTTGTGTTAGCAGGAGGCCAGTCATGAAGCAGGCAAAGATTCATTATCAAGGCCAAGATTTGGACGTCACCATTGATGAGCAGGAAAATGTCATTCTGCCTGACGGAAGTACAATACACGGTGAACAGGTTGTATGGCTTCCCCCAGCCAACGGAACCCTGTTCGCGTTAGGGCTAAATTATGCCGACCACGCTACGGAGCTGGAATTCAAGCCGCCGGAAGAGCCTCTGGTGTTCATCAAGGCCACCAATAGCTTAACAGGCCATCGTCAGGTTTCCGTTCGTCCCGATAATGTGGAATACATGCATTATGAAGCAGAGCTGGTTGTCGTTATCGGCAAGCCCGCTTACAAAGTTTCCAAAGAAAATGCCATGGATTATGTTGCCGGTTATACCGTATGCAATGACTATGCTATCCGCGATTATCTGGAGAATTATTACCGACCCAATTTACGTGTAAAAAGCCGCGATACCCTGACTCCCATAGGCCCGTGGATCGTCGACAAAAACCAGATCCCCGATCCCCATGATCTTTGCTTGAAAACATGGGTGAATGGCGAACTTCGCCAGCAGGGTACAACTGCCGATTTGATCTTTGATATTCCTTTCCTGATAGCCTACCTCAGTGATTTTATGACGCTCCAGCCGGGAGATATGATCGCCACAGGCACGCCCAAAGGGCTGTCCGATGTTGTGCCGGGAGATGAAGTTATTGTGGAAGTTGAAGGTGTGGGGCGTTTGGTCAATCACATTGTCAGCCAGCAAGAATATGAGGAGAGTTTGTCATGAATACCATCAATCATTGGATAAACGGCAAAAACGTCGCCAGCAAAGACTATTTCGATACCATTAATCCCGCGACCGGCGAAGTGCTGGCCAGCGTTGCCTCTGGTGGGCAAGAAGAGATAGATCAAGCGGTCGCCGCCGCCAAAGACGCTTTTCCCAAATGGGCAAATACACCAATGAAGGAACGTGCGCGCTTGATGCGCCGTCTGGGGGAATTGATTGACCAAAATGTTCCTGATATTTCTGCGATGGAAACCAAGGATACCGGCCTGCCCATCCACCAGACACGAAATGTATTGATTCCCCGAGCTTCCCAGAACTTTGATTTTTTCGCTGAAGTTTGCCAGCAGATGAACGGGCGTACTTATCCCGTCGATGACAAGATGCTCAACTATACGTTGATCCAGCCGGTCGGGGTTTGTGCGCTTATCTCCCCTTGGAACGTGCCGTTCATGACCGCAACATGGAAAGTCGCTCCTTGTCTGGCACTGGGAAATACCGCCGTCCTGAAAATGTCTGAACTTTCGCCATTGAGCGCCAATCGCTTGGGAGAACTGGCGCTGGAAGCAGGTATTCCGGCCGGGGTACTGAATGTGGTGCAAGGGTATGGCAACACCGCAGGCGACGCACTGGTGAAACATCATGATGTGCGTGCCATCTCCTTTACGGGGGGAACGGCAACCGGCCGCCTGATTATGCAAAATGCCGGGCTGAAAAAATATTCTATGGAATTGGGTGGAAAATCCCCTGTCCTTATCTTTGAAGATGCGGATATCGAACGTGCTCTGGATGCCGCCTTGTTCACTATTTTCTCCCTCAATGGCGAACGCTGTACCGCAGGTTCCCGTATTTTCATTCAAGAAAGCATCTATCCCGAATTCGTCAAACGTTTTGCAGAGCGCGCCAATCGCCTGCGTGTCGGCGATCCACAAGATCCCAATACGCAGGTCGGTAGCCTTATCACTCGCCAGCACTGGGAAAAAGTCTCCAACTATATTCGCCTGGGGATCGAAGAAGGCGCAACGCTGCTGGCAGGTGGCCCCGATAAACCAGCCGATTTACCAGATCATTTAAAGAACGGCAATTTCTTGCGCCCTACTGTCTTGGCTGATGTGGGTAACCGCATGCGCGTAGCACAGGAAGAGATTTTCGGCCCTGTCGCCTGCCTGCTGCCATTCAAGAGTGAAGAAGACGGATTGCGAATGGCAAATGATGTGGAATATGGCCTTGCCTCCTATATCTGGACACAAGATGTCAGCAAGGTCCTGCGGTTGGCCCGTGGCATTGAAGCGGGCATGGTATTCGTCAACTCACAGAATGTCCGTGACCTGCGTCAGCCATTCGGTGGCATAAAAGCCTCCGGTGTTGGGCGCGAAGGTGGGGAATACAGCTTTGAAGTCTTTGCCGAAGTGAAGAATGTTTGCATTTCAATGGGAGAGCATCCTATTCCTCGTTGGGGAATTTAACTAATCAAAGTTCATCAGGAATACGGGCAATCTCAGCGTTAACCACCGTTCTCGACCCTGATATCAAGTGAGGATTTATGGGAAAGTTAGCGTTAGCAGCAAAAATTACTCATGTACCTTCTATGTATTTGTCTGAATTGCCCGGCAAGCATCATGGCTGCCGGCAAGGCGCAATTGACGGGCACAAAGAAATAAGCCGCCGTTGTCGTGAAATGGGCGTCGATACCATTATCGTGTTTGATACCCATTGGTTGGTTAACAGCGCTTACCACATTAACTGTTCCGACCATTTTTCCGGTATCTATACCAGCAATGAATTACCGCATTTCATCCGCGATATGACCTATGAATACGACGGCAACCCTGAACTGGGCAGAATGATTGCGGAAGAAGCCCGCCAGATGGGTGTTCGCGCTCAATCCCATGAAATCCCCAGCCTGACACTGGAATACGGCACGCTGGTTCCAATGCGCTACATGAACAGCGACCGCCATTTCAAGGTAATTTCGATTTCCGCCTTTTGTACTGTTCATGCTTTTGAAGATAGCCGCAAATTGGGTCAGGCGATTCTACGCGCCATTGAGAAATACGATGGTACCGTTGCCGTGCTGGCAAGCGGGTCGCTTTCACACAGTTTTATTGACGATCAGCGCGCCGAAGAAGGCATGAACAGCTATACCCGTGAATTTGATGAGCAAATGGATCGCCGGGTTGTACAGCTTTGGAAAGAAGGCAAGTTCAAAGAATTCTGCAAGATGCTGCCGGAATATGCGCAATATTGTCGGGGTGAAGGCAATATGCACGACACGGTCATGCTGCTCGGCCTGCTCGGCTGGGATAACTATGACGGTAAGGTGGAATTTTTGACGGAATTGTTTGCCAGTTCAGGCACCGGACAGGTTAATGCTGTTTTCCCGTTGCCAGACTATACTGCAAATGAACATCGCCCTTAACCCGCTTTTGACAGGAATAAACCATGCCACATTTTTATGCTGAATGTACTGAAAATATACGTGAAGTTGCAAAACTGCCGGCGTTGTTTGCCAAAGTAAATCAAGCGCTGACAGATACCGGAATTTTCCCAGTGGGCGGTATCCGCAGTCGTGCCATTTGGTTAGATACATGGCAAATGGCAGATGGCAAGCAAGACTATGCGTTTGTTCACATGACACTGAAAATTGGTGCCGGGCGCAGTCTTGAAGATCAGCAAAAAGTTGGGGAGATGTTATTCGCCTTAATTAAGGCGCATTTTGCGGATTTAATGGCACAGCGGTATCTTGGTCTATCCTTCAGCATGGAAGAACTCGATCCTGTGCTTAATTATAAATCCAATAACGTTCATAGCCTGTTTAAAGCAAAAGAACCGCAATAATAGGTGGCATAATTTGGCACACTAAAGTTCATTTTTTTGTAAGTTAAAGAGGAAACCATGACAAATCATCTGAAGACATCATTGCTGCGCCAACAGGCTTATATCAATGGTCAATGGGTTGATGCCGAGAGCAAAGCTACCTTTGAAGTGACCAATCCGGCCAATGGTGAAGTGATTGCCAATGTCAGTGATATGGGTGCCAAAGAGACTCAATGTGCCATTGACGCTGCCCAACATGCCCTGCCTGCTTGGCGGGCACTGACTGCAAGAAAACGCAGCCAAAAACTCATGCAGTGGTTCCACTTGATTATGGAAAACCAAAGTGCTTTGGCCACCATTTTAAGTGCAGAGCAAGGTAAATCCCATGCAGAAGCGATGGGGGAAATTGCTTACGGAGCCAACTTTATTGAGTGGTTTGCAGAAGAAGGCAAGCGTATCTATGGTGAAACACTGCCTTCTCCGATGCCGGGTCGCCGCCTTTCCACCATCAAACAACCGATTGGTGTTGTGGCTGCAATTACTCCGTGGAATTTTCCCAATGCAATGATCACCCGTAAAGTTGGCCCGGCGCTGGCTGCGGGTTGTACGGTTGTACTGAAACCTGCTGCGGAGACACCGCTTTCTGCCTTGGCACTGACGGCATTGGCAGAACAAGCCGGTATTCCTGCTGGTGTTTTGAATATCGTGACAGGAATGGATGCCAAAGCAATTGGCGGCGTAATGACGGCAAGCCCCATTGTACGCAAACTTTCGTTTACCGGTTCTACCCGCGTTGGCAAGTTATTGATGGCACAAAGTGCCGATACAGTAAAAAAACTTTCCCTCGAATTGGGTGGCAACGCACCTTTCATTGTGTTTGACGATGCCGATATTGATGCCGCAGTCGCAGGGGCAATGGCCGCTAAGTTCCGCAACAGTGGGCAAACCTGTGTTTGCGCCAACCGTATTCTGGTTCAGGAAGGTATTTACGACGCATTTGCCGAGCGTTTGGCAAACGCAGTGAAACAGCTTCACGTTGGCCCAGCCAGTGACAGAGCTTCACAGCAGGGGCCACTGATCAATCAGGCCGCAGTAGATAAAATACAAGCACACATCAGCGACGCTGTTTCCAACGGCGCCCGCATCCTGACGGGCGGAAAGTCTCATTCGCTGGGAGGGCTGTTCTTTGAGCCGACCGTGTTGGTAAATGTCACCGAAACGATGCAAGTCGCTCATGAGGAAACATTCGGCCCATTAGCGCCGTTGTTTAAATTCCGTGATGAAGATGAAGCCATCCGCATTGCCAACGACACTGAATTTGGTCTGGCCGCCTATTTCTACTCTCGTGACATTAGCCGGATTTACCGTGTGGCAGAAGCGCTGGAAAGCGGTATGGTAGGTATCAATGAAGGCTTAATTTCTAACGAAGTCGCACCATTTGGCGGTATAAAACAATCCGGGCTGGGACGCGAAGGTTCGCGTTACGGCATCGAAGATTACCTGGAAGTGAAATACCTCTGTATTGGCGGATTAGACACGATTGATTGATCAAACAATTTGGATTGATCAGACGCTTTTGGTTGATTAGTCACTAAAGGAGCTTAGGATTCTATGCTACAGCAAGAAGTCATATCACAGGTTGCACGCCGTTTACATCAGGCAGAAAAAAATCGTGAGCAAATCCGCCAAATCTCGTTGGATTATCCAGAGATAACATTTGAGGATGCTTACGCCATTCAAAGTGAATGGGTAAATTTGAAAATCATGGAAGGCCGAGTCCTCAAAGGGCACAAGATTGGATTGACGTCCAAGGCGATGCAGGCCAGTTCACAGATTAATGAACCTGATTATGGCTCCTTGCTGGATGATATGTTCTTTCAAGACGGAAGTGACATTCCTTGCGAGCGTTTTATCGTGCCGCGCATTGAGGTTGAGCTGGCGTTTGTGCTGGCAAAACCTCTGAGCGGCCCGAACTGTACGCTGTTTGATGTTTATAATGCGACAGATTACGTTATTCCGGCGCTGGAGCTGATTGATGCCCGTTGCCACAACATTGATCCTGAAACCCAGCGCCCGCGCAAAGTGTTTGACACGATTTCTGATAACGCCGCCAATGGCGGTGTCATTATGGGGGGCCGCCCAATAAAACCGGATGAGCTGGATTTGCGCTGGGTCAGCGCCCTGCTCTACCGCAATGGTGTGATTGAAGAATCCGGTGTCGCCGCCGCGGTTCTCAATCATCCCGCCAACGGGGTTGCATGGCTTGCCAATAAACTGGCACAACATGGTGTCCAACTTGAAGCAGGCCAAATCATTCTGTCCGGCTCTTTTACCCGACCTATTCCCGCCCGCAAGGGGGATACCTTTCATGTGGATTATGGTGTCCTTGGCGCAATTAGCTGCCATTTTGTTTAAAACATTTTTCAATTTTACTGTCAGTACCCTATGGATTTCGAGTTGTGCGGAGCGGCAAGGAAATAACTCTCCGGGAATATAAACAACCGTGTGTTTTTAAAAATATTATTTTACAAAACATTCAGTTATAGAAATAACAACCGGAATAAATGAGGAATGCCGCCAGCAAACAGGCGACTGGAAACACGACGAAAACGAAGAGAAAATCTCATGGATCAATTAACGAATAAATTTAAACAAGCACTAAAAGCCGGGCATCCTCAAATTGGTTTATGGCTTGGACTATGCAGTAGTTACAGTGCAGAAATTCTGGCTGGGACAGGATTTGACTGGCTATTGATTGATGGTGAGCATGCCCCCAACAATATTCCGACCATTCTTTCCCAGTTACAGAGCGTTGCCCCTTATCCAAGCCACCCTGTTGTTCGTCCGCCGTGGAATGATCCGGTAATAATCAAACAGTTATTGGATATTGGTGCGCAAACGCTACTGATACCGATGATCCAAAATGCAGAGCAGGCTCGCCAAGCTGTTCGGGCTACCCGCTATCCACCAGCCGGCATTCGCGGCGTAGGCAGTGGACTGGCACGGGCCGCACGTTGGAATCGCATTCCTGATTATCTCTCTCGCGCCAATGATGAAATGTGCGTGTTAGTTCAAGTAGAAACGCGTGAAGCATTAAACAATATAGCGGAAATAGCCGCCGTCGAAGGTGTTGATGGCGTATTTATCGGCCCTTCGGATCTTAGCGCAGACATGGGGCATATTAATAATCCCCAACATCCTGACGTTAAGTCAGCAATTGAACAAGCCATTACCCAGATTAAAAAGTCAGGTAAAGCAGCCGGTATTTTGATGACCAATATTGAGATAGCCAAACATTACCTTGATATGGGCGTACTGTTTATTGCCGTGGGGGTTGATACTACGTTGCTGGCAAGCGGGGCCACCGCTCTGGCAAAACATTTCGATAAGGCCAATCAAGGACAGAAGCCATCATCAGATACTTATTAATATCCAATACAAACAATGCTGTTGTTACTGCTGTGATTTTTCTATACCCAATGGATTTCAAGGTGCTGCAACAAAGCCGCAACTTGAAAGACGACAGAATATAAAAGGCGGGTGTTAATACGGCACCCGCCATTGCAATTGAAGTTCCTGATAATAGTTTTCCAAGCAGTATTTTCCATGCCCAATGGATTTCAAGTTGTATCGCGGTGGTAAGGGGAACGGCAAATTCGTCGGAAATAAATTTGTTCAGCCCAAGGCTGGCCTTAAGTGAAAAGCAAAAGACGTTCATGAAACCCCGTGTGCATAAATAGCCGTATGTTTCAAACCGGTAACAGGGAAAAATAAGCACCACCAACAAAGAAGCAACTTGAAAAACGCAGGGGATATAACAATAAAAAAGGAAACGACAATGAGCATTTCATCTGGCACCATTCCACAATCAGGATCAGGCAGTCCACCAGATTTAAACCATTCGCCCCATCAGCACCAAAAATTTACCGCCCAACAACAGCAAGTCATTAAAAAATTATTTCGCCGTCTGATCTTCTTTCTCTTCGTCCTGTTTGTCTTCTCTTTTCTCGATCGCATCAATATTGGCTTTGCCGGCTTAACAATGGGTAAAGATCTTGGCCTGACATCCACCATGTTTGGGCTGGCGGCTACCCTGTTTTATGCCACTTATGTGATCTTCGGTATTCCCAGCAATATCATGTTGGGTATTGTGGGCGCCCGCCGTTGGATTGCGATCATTATGGTGTTATGGGGAATTGCTTCAACGGCAACGATGTTTGCAACCGGCCCCACCAGCCTGTATATCCTGCGTATGCTGGTCGGCATTGCAGAAGCGGGCTTTTTGCCGGGCATTCTGGTTTACCTGACTTACTGGTTTCCTGCCTATTATCGCGCCCGCGCCAATGCCCTGTTTATGATAGCCATGCCTGTGACTATGGCATTCGGCTCGTTGATTTCCGGTTATATTCTGGAAATGGACGGCATCTGGAATCTGCATGGCTGGCAGTGGTTGTTTCTACTGGAAGGCTTTCCCTCTGTTTTGCTTGGCTTCGTTGTGTGGTTTTATCTGGTTGATTCTCCGGATAAAGCCAAATGGCTCACTCGTGAGGACAAACAATGCCTTCAGGAGATGATGGAAAACGACAGGCTTTCTCTGGCACAGAACAATGAACTTTCCGTGCCAAAAGTCAGTTTATGGCGTGAAGTTTTTACCCCAATTGTCCTGATGTATACCTTTGCTTATTTCTGCCTGACTAACACCCTGAGCGCCATTAACATCTGGACGCCCCAGATCATGCAAAGCTTCAATCAGGGCAGCAGCCACGTAGTCATCGGTATTCTTACGGCCATTCCGCAATTTTGCACCATCTTGGGCATGATTTACTGGAGTCGGCGCTCTGACCGCCTGCAAGAGCGCAAAATGCATACCGCCCTGCCCTACCTGTTTGCGGCCGCAGGCTGGATTTTAACTTCACTGACCGATAACAGCCTGATTCAACTGCTGGGGATCATCATGGCTTCAACCGGATCGTTTACAGCCATGGCCGTCTTTTGGACAACGCCGGATCAATCCATCAGTTTACGCGCCCGTGCAGTCGGGATCGCTGTGATTAATGCAACGGGAAATATCGGATCTGCCGTCAGCCCTCTGTTGATCGGCTGGCTGAAAGATCTGACCGGCAGCTTTAATGCAGGACTCTATTTTATCGCAGGATTGCTGATCATCGGGGCTTTAATGGTTTTAGCGATCCCCATGAAGCACTTAAGATCACAAACCACTCCGTAAACAAAGAGAAAATGCCGAATCATCAACAAAATATAAAAAGGAAAAATTGATGTCTGCATCCAATGTAATCAAACCCATTATCGCCAATATCGATATCAGCAAAGATTATGATGAAACGCAGGGTTCGGATGATGTTCACTACCAAACTTTCGGCCGCCTGGCAGCATTTTTTGGTCGTGATATGCAGGCACACCGACATGACAACTTTTTCCAATTGCATTATCTGGTGACAGGGCGGATTGAGCTGCAACTGGATGAACAACGTTATTCTGTTCAGGCACCGTTGTTTATCCTGACGCCGCCTTCCGTTCCCCATGCTTTTTTTACTCAAGAAGATACTGACGGCCATGTGCTGACTATTCGTCAAGAATTGATTACCCCATTACTCAGCTCACTTTATCCAACACATCGGGAATTAGTTGAAATCCCTGCCATCTGCCTTTCTGTGGCAGATAAACCCGATGAGCTGGAGGCGTTCAATCACTATTGGGCATTGATTGAACGTGAATCTGTGAACCAATTCGCAGGGCGTGAACAATCGCTGGCATTTCTGGCTCAATCCTTATTTACTTTTTTATTGCGCAGCATTCCTCTTGAAGATCATCGTGCTGGCGGGCTAAGAGGGGAATTAAAACTATTTCAGCGTTTTAACCAATTGGTTGATCAACATTTTCGCCTGCATCTTACTGTTCCGGATTATGCGGAACAATTAGGAATTACAGAATCACGCCTAAAAGATATGTGCCGACGGTTTGCCAATCGCCCGCCAAAACGGCTTATTTTCGATCGTCAATTACGGGAAGCAAAACGACTGCTGCTGTTTAGCGATAGCCCTGTGTTTGAAATAGCCTATCAACTTGGATTTAAAGATCCTGCTTATTTTGCCCGTTTTTTTAATCGATTGGTGGGAAGTTCTCCCAGTGTGTGGCGGGAAAAGTATATTGCCACAGAATAAAATATTGCCTTCAAATTTTGAATTGAAGGCAATATTAATAAATAAATTCATCATAAAATTAAGCTCAGCAAATCATATCATCCCTGAAAAAATTTAAACAAAGATGGGAAATACACCTCTTTTAAAAAAGAGCATTTAATTTATATCAAATACACTTATCATCTAAATAGAACCATTTAATATAGATTCCGATTTAAGCATCCTATAAGTTATCCTGAGTGATTTTTATTTTATCTATATCTTTATAAAACTTTCGTTAAAAAAAGTTAGAGGTTAAAAAATAAAACATGTCGTCATTATTATTTGTATCATGCCTATGACTCCTAAGATATTACATCATCTGATAGTAGTATAACTTTATTAAAAAATGAGGTGTTAAAATGGGTGTTCATTATTCCACTTACAATATTAAGTGTAGATTATCGGTTCCATTTGATTTGGTTAATACTAGATTTGACGTATTTATGTTAACTGTTAGTATTGAAGATGATATTAATAAAGTACATAAATCTACTGGATATTCCACAACGAGACTCATTGCCACTACATCTATTTTAGAAACATTAGAAGAGTTATATGGCAAAGTAAAAGATAGTAATTATTTCGACGAAATATATTTACCCATAATCAAAGAGGAAATTTTATCCTTTGAGAAGATATTAAGATAAAAAGTTAAAGTGATAGAGTATGTAATTCATGCTTTATCACTTAAAAATAAGTGATATTTCAAATATTAATCAAGTTCCAATACATTATAATTACTTGGCAACATATCAATGATCTATACGCGTCGTACTTCAAGGTGCATGTATTATCATCCCGCGACGCGGGATGATAATACGTTGCTTCCTGAAACTTGGAGTTAATAGGGTATAACCCTTATAAATAGAGAAATATTTTATTCTATTATGTTACATAACCCAAAAGAATTTATCACCATACCAACAGTTACCTAAAAATATAGACATCATTGATAATAAAATCAATTGGGTATTATTATTCATAGAATAATAACCATTAAAAAGAAATATAAATCACATTTAAAAGACAAATAATCAATTTTTAACGAAAAGTACTCGAAAACCTTCTAATCATCTCTTCAATTAAATTTATTTAATGCTTCAATCATTTAAGGTAAAGAAACATTAAATTAACATTTAATTCCCATATAAATAACAAGGTCAAATCGGGAATTATGTCAATAATGAGGTAGCCATGAAACTAGAAGATTTGCGTGCAGATTATAAACGTCCGTTTACCAGTAAAGAGTATCTGAGTTCACTTCAAGATGGCCGCGAAATTTACATCTATGGTGAAAGAGTCAAGGATGTCACGACGCATCCGGCGTTCCGTAATGCGGCGGCTTCAATCGGGCAATTGTATGATGCCCTTCATGCTCCGGAAACTCATGATGCACTCTGTTGGAATACCGATACCGGCAATGGTGGCTATACTCACAAATTTTTCCGTTTTGCCACCAGTTCGGATGAGATCCGTCAACAACGCGATGCCATCGCACAGTGGTCACGCCTGAATTATGGCTGGATGGGGCGCTCCCCCGACTACAAGGCCGCGTTTTGTTGTTCATTGGGAGCCTATCCTGAATATTATGGGCAATTTGCTGACAATGCCCGTCTCTGGTATAAACGTATCCAAGAAAGTTGTGTCTATTTTAATCATGCCATTGTTAATCCGCCCATTGATCGCCACAAACCCGCCGATCAGGTAAAAGATGTTTTTATCCAAATAGAAAAAGAGACAGATGCCGGCATTATTGTCAGTGGAGCCAAAGTTGTCGCAACCAATTCAGCACTGACTCACTATAATTTTATCGGTTTTGGCTCCGCGCAAGTGATGGGGGATAACCCCGATTTTGCCCTGATGTTTGTTGCTCCCATGGATGCCGATGGTGTGAAATTAATCTCCCGCGCGTCTTATGAACTCGTGGCTGGTGCGACCGGAGCACCTTTTGATTACCCCCTTTCCAGCCGATTCGATGAAAATGACGCCATTCTGGTGATGGATAAGGTATTAATTCCGTGGGAAAACGTGTTAATTTATCGCGATTTTGACCGCGCACGTAATTGGGCAGTTCAAAGTGGCTTTGCACGTCTGTTCCCGATGCAAGCCTGTGTACGCCTTGCCGTGAAGCTGGATTTCATTACCGCTTTGTTGCAAAAGAGCCTTGAATGTACCGGCGTGGTGGATTTTCGTGGCGTTCAGGCCGATTTGGGTGAAGTTGTCGCATGGCGCAACTTATTCTGGTCACTGACAGATGCCATGTGGGCAGAAGCCAAGCCTTGGGAAAATGGCGCTTATCTGCCAGATACTCAGGCGATACAAACTTATCGCGTCATGGCTCCGATGGCTTATACAAAAATTAAGAACATTATTGAAAGTAATGTCACCAGCGGTTTGATTTATTTGCCGTCCAGTGTGCGAGATATGCAAAATCCAGAAATTAACAAGTATCTGGAAAAATATGTTCGAGGCTCTAATGGCATTGACCATGTCGAGCGAATCAAAATTCTGAAATTAATGTGGGATGCTATTGGCAGTGAATTTGGCGGTCGCCATGAACTATATGAAATCAATTATGCAGGCAGTCAGGATGAAATCCGGTTGCAATGTCTGCGCCATGCCTATGGCTCCGGCAATATGAAAAAAATGATGGAATTAGTCGATAACTGCCTTTCGGACTATGATTTAAATGGTTGGACTCAGCCTCATCTACACAATAACCACGATATTAACCTGTTAGATAAGCTGCTGAAATAAATCGGCAGCAGGAGGACTACTATGTCTGTAGAAAATGAACGTAGCTTGCATTTCAGGAATGCGATGGCAAGCCTTTCCGCTGCGGTGAATATCATTACCACAGACGGCCCCGCCGGACGGAGTGGCATGACGGCAACAGCAGTGTGCTCTGTGACAGATACGCCTCCTACTTTAATGGTATGTATCAACCGCAAAAGTGCTATGAATCCCATCCTTCAGGACAACCGCCATCTGTGTGTCAATATCCTGAACCATGAACAGGAATTGATGGCTCGTCATTTCGCAGGCATGACTGGAGTCAGCATGGAAGACCGCTTTAAGTGGAATGTCTGGAATTCTGGGGCCTTGGGCCAGCCCCTGTTGAAAGAGACGCTTGCCAGCTTGGAAGGACGTATTGAACAAGTACAGGAAGTCGGCACTCACTATGTCTATCTAGTGGGAATATCTCAAATTATCGTTCGCGAAGAGGGCCACGGATTAATTTACTTTAAGCGTAATTTCCATCCAGTGATGGATAAAAGCATGGCAGACTGTGCTTAAAATAACGCTTCATTTAAGCCTTTTTAAAGCAGCAGTATATAAGACTCCGCATAAATAGCCCTTTCTGATATGAAGGTTCTTGAACCATAGGGCCTTCATAAAAAACCATTAATTACTGTTCTAATGTCAACAAAGCATCAGATTATAAATAACAAAAATTTAATATATATATCTTTTTTGATTTAATGCCATCTCCATTATTATTCTCTTGATTGCTTTTCAAGCAACAATAAACAGATCAGATTAAATATCATGCAAATTGATTTATTTGCGAACATATAGCTTTCACATTAATAATTTTTGATATTAATTTAGTGAATAATCTGTCAGATCTGGTATTACTTTTTTACATTAGTGTGATCAATCGTTGAGAAGATACCATTCCAGTATATTAACCTCCCTCGCTTCACGATCACCCTGAAAAAATAAACAAAATCACAACCCGTGCAATACAATACGTTACTAAAATGTTAACAGTAGTATAATCATCTGAAATGTATTGCCACTAGAATGACAGCTAACAGAGGCATTCACTATGAATAAAGCCGCTCCGGCCGGTTTAATGGATCAACCAAAACCCTTTTTCATGATCTTTTTTGTGGAATTATGGGAGCGTTTTGGTTTCTACGGCGTTCAAGGCATCCTTGCCGTTTATTTCGTAAAGCAACTTGGATTTTCAGAAACACAATCATTCATTACTTTTGGTGCATTTACTGCATTAGTTTACGGCCTCATTTCCATCGGCGGCTATGTTGGCGATCATTTATTGGGAACAAAGAGAACCATCGTCCTGGGTGCGATAGTCATGGCAATCGGCTATTTCATGATTGGTCTTTCCATCATGGAGCCTGAATTGATCTTTTATGCATTGGGAACCGTAGCCGTCGGTAATGGCCTTTTCAAAGCCAACCCTGCCAGCCTGTTGGCAAAATGCTACCAACCGCAAGATCCTCGTTTAGACGGCGCATTTACCCTCTTCTACATGTCCATTAACCTTGGTTCCTTAGTATCCCTCTCCATTGCCCCCATCATTGCAGAAAAGTACGGTTATGCCGTTACCTACAATATCTGTGGCATTGGCCTGATCATTGCTCTGCTGGTTTATTTAGCTTGCCGCCGTATGGTCAGCAATATTGGTTCAGATCCGGATCATGCCCCTCTTAACTTCATGATCTTGTTTTTAGTTCTAGTTGGTTCAGTGGCTATGATTGGCATTTGTGCTTGGTTGCTGCATAACATAAAAATTGCCAATATCGCGCTAGCCACAATTTCTGTCGTTGTTGTTGCCATCTTCTTCTGGCAGGCATTTAAGCAAGACAGAGCCGGCCGCAATAAAATGTTTGTGGCCTTTATTCTGATGCTTCAAGCTATTGTGTTCTATATCCTGTATAACCAGATGCCGACCTCCCTTAACTTCTTTGCCATCAACAACGTTCACCACCAGATTTTGGGATTCGATGTCAATCCCATCAGTTTTCAGGCCCTGAATCCTTTTTGGATCATTATTGTCAGCCCTATTCTGGCGCTGATCTACACCAAACTGGGGGCGAAAGGTAAAGATTTCTCCATGCCAACGAAATTCACTTTCGGCATGTTTCTGTGCTCCCTTGGCTTTCTGACTGCTGCGGCTTCCGGCTTATTTGCGGATGAAAATGGCATTACATCCCCGTGGTTTATTGTGCTGGTGTATTTGTTCCAGAGTGTTGGGGAATTAATGATTAGCGCGCTTGGGCTGGCAATGGTTGCCACATTTGTTCCCAGCTACCTGACTGGCTTTATTCTGGGTATGTGGTTCTTGTCACAAGCGGCCGCTTCAATTCTGGGAAGTTATGTCGCTACCTTTACTGCGGCACCAGAGGGCGTGACGAACCCGCTGCAAACCTTACCGCTGTATACCGGGGTGTTTGGTAAGATAGGATTGGCAACCCTGATAGTCACTATTATCATGGCCATCATGGTGCCTTGGCTGAATCGCATCATTAAAGGCGAAGTGAAAGCCTAATCAGGTCAGCTATTTTTAGTTAAAAATATTCTCGGTTAAAAAAAATTCTCCGCCTATTCCCAAATGGAATTGGCGGAGAATTTTTTTAGAATAGCCCGTCAGATACAGCTATAGAAAGAGCTATAAATCGAGCTATGAATCACGGTTTTATTTACAGCACATCAACCGCATTCAATTCTTTAAAGGCTTGCTCCAGACGAACCACCATGGAAGCCTGACCTGCACGCAGCCAAACACGTGGGTCATAGTATTTCTTGTTAGGTTTATCCGCGCCTTCTGGGTTACCTAACTGGCTTTGCAAGTAGCCTTCGTTCTTTTTGTAGTAATTCAGAATACCTTCCCACGTCGCCCACTGGGTATCAGTATCAATATTCATTTTAACTACACCATAGCTGACTGCTTCTTGAATCTCTTCTGCTGTAGAGCCAGAACCGCCGTGGAAAACGAAATCCAGGCTGTTGTGAGGCAGGTTGAATTTCTCAGAAACGTAATCCTGTGAGTTGCGCAGAATTTTTGGCGTCAGTTTAACATTACCTGGCTTGTATACACCGTGAACGTTACCGAAAGAGGCTGCGATGGTGAAACGTGGGCTGATAGCGTTAAGTTTCTCATAAGCATAAGCCACATCTTCTGGCTGAGTATACAGAGAAGAGCTATCCAGATGCGTGTTGTCAACACCGTCTTCTTCACCACCAGTACAGCCTAGCTCAATTTCCAGCGTCATGTCGATTTTCGCCATGCGTGCCAGATATTGGCTGCAAATTTCGATGTTTTCTTCCAGAGACTCTTCTGACAGATCGATCATGTGGGAGGAGAACAGTGGCTTGCCTGTTTGTGCGTAGTGTTTTTCACCCGCATCCAGCAGACCGTCGATCCATGGCAGCAATTTGCGTGCACAGTGGTCAGTATGCAGGATCACCGGTACGCCGTAATGTTCTGCCATTTGATGAACATGATGAGCGCCAGAAATGGAACCCAGAATTGCTGCTTGTTGACCTTCAGCTTTCAGTCCCTTGCCGGCAACGAAAGACGCACCGCCGTTAGAGAACTGGATAATGACCGGAGCACGTACTTTTGCCGCCGTTTCCAACACTGCGTTGATGGAATCAGTACCGACACAGTTAACAGCAGGTAACGCGAAGTTGTTTTCTTTAGCGACGGCAAAGACTTTTTGAACATCATCACCAGTGATGACACCCGGTTTTACGAAATCAAAAATTTTAGACATGTTACGTGGTCCTGTATTGACATTGAACAGGCAGCCATTGCTGCCTGTTATCACAAAGCTTGGTTGCTACAAAACTCAGTTACTGCAAAACTCATTTAATGCAAACTTAGTTACTGTTGGCGCGTTCTTCCAGCATCACAACGGCTGGCAGTTTCTTGCCTTCAACAAACTCAAGGAAGGCGCCGCCACCAGTAGAAATATATGAAATCTTGTCGGCAATTTCGAACAGGTCAATTGCAGCCAAAGTATCACCACCACCGGCAATAGAGAATGCATCACTTTCCGCAATCGCACGGGCGATAATTTCAGTTCCTTTACGGAAGTTAGGGAATTCAAACACACCGACCGGACCATTCCACAGAATGGTTTTGGCATCTTTCAGGATAGCAGCCAGACGTTCAGCAGACTCATCACCCAAATCAAGGATTTGTTCTTCATCTTTAATTTCACTGGTGGATTTCAGTGTCGCTTCAGCAGTTTCAGAGAATTCAGTCGCAACACGAACATCTGTCGGTACTGGGATATCACAGCATTCCAGCAGTTTTTTCGCTTCTGGGATCAAATCGTCTTCATAGAGGGAACGACCCACATTATGTCCTTCTGCGGCAACGAAAGTATTGGCGATGCCACCACCCACGATCAGCTGATCAGCAATTTTAGACAGTGAATCAAGCACAGTCAGTTTAGTCGAAACTTTAGATCCACCCACAATCGCCACCATTGGGCGAGCAGGACTGTGCAGCGCTTTACCCAGAGCGTCCAACTCACCGGACAACAGCGGGCCTGCGCAAGCAATCGGGGCAAATTTGGCAACACCGTGAGTTGATGCCTGTGCACGGTGAGCAGTACCAAAGGCATCCATCACATACACATCACATAACGCTGCATATTGCTTCGACAACGTTTCATCGTCTTTTTTCTCACCTTTGTTGAAGCGAACGTTTTCCAGTACAACCAATTCGCCTTCCGCTACTTCAACGCCATCCAGATAATTTTTTTCCAGACGAACAGGAGAAGAGACTGCCTCTTTCAGATAATCAACGACAGGTTGCAATGAAAACTCTTCGTTGTATTCTCCCTCTGTCGGGCGTCCCAGGTGAGAAGTAACCATGACTTTGGCTCCCTGACTCAACGCAGCCTCAATCGTCGGCAAGGATGCACGAATACGTGCATCTGAAGTAACTTTGCCATCTTTTACAGGCACATTCAGATCAGCACGTATCAGTACGCGTTTACCCGCCAGATCTAAATCAGTCATCTTAATTACAGACATGGTGAATCCTCTCATTGATTCTTCTATAAAATTACTCATTCTTCTGCTGTGTCTGTTTATCAATAACCCCGCCGTCTTTCAAGTTGTCTCTTTGTTAGCTGCGACGCATCTTGAAATTCATAAGGTATAACACTTGATACAACAGAAAATCTGACACAACAGATGATTAATTAAAGCCAGTTGCAGCCATTGCCAACGTCGTATCAATCATGCGGTTGGCAAAGCCCCACTCATTATCACACCATACAAGGGTTTTAATCAGGTGATGCCCGCTGACCCTCGTTTGAGTGCCATCCACAATAGCGCTATGGGGATCGTGGTTAAAATCCGTTGAAACTAACGGCAAATCAGTATAATCCACTATACCATGAAACTCTCTGGACGCTGATTTTCGCAGGAGTTGGTTCACATCTTCAACATTTACCGCAGCATGGACTGTCACACTCAAATCAATTGCTGTCACGTTGATGGTCGGAACCCGAACAGAAATTGCTTCAAACCTATCACTGAATTTGGGGAAGATACGCGTGATCCCCGCAGCCAGTTTTGTATCAACGGGAATAATGGATTGACTGGCTGCCCGGGTCCGGCGTAAATCACGGTGATAAGCATCAATCACTGGCTGATCATTCATGGATGCATGAATGGTTGTCACCGTACCAGATTCAATATTGAGCGCATCATCCAACACTTTAATGATGGGAATGATACAGTTTGTCGTACAGGATGCATTGGAAACGATACGATCTTCTGCAACCAATGAAAGGTGATTAACGCCATATACGATGGTTGCATCCAGATCATTTCCGCCCGGATGAGCAAACAAAACTTTTTTGGCACCACTGGCGAGATGGGCTTCCCCATCTGATCTCTCGCCATGTATACCCGTACAATCAAGCACGATATCAATGCCCAAATCTTTCCAGGGCAAAGCTGAAATATCCGGTTGATGAAACAATCGAATACTGTCATCTCCTACTTGCAATAAATCATTATTCAGGCGTACATCCCACGCAAAACGCCCATGACTGGAATCATATTTTAGTAAGTGAGCGATGCCTTCTGCACCCGCCAACTCATTAATAGCAATTACTGAAATTTCGGCTCGACGCCCGGATTCATAGAGTGCGCGCAAGACACTTCGCCCTATTCTCCCGAATCCGTTAATCGCTACTCTGATTGTCATGTTACTCCCTGAATTTCTCTGTAGTCATGCAACCGCTTAGGATAACTGAGCTGTAGCGCCTTGTACTGATGATTCATCAAAAAATTAACTATATTGTGACAGAGAAGACATTTTACGCATGGATTAACACATCTTACTGAAACGGTTCAGCCAGCCTGAAAGCAGATTACGAAAAAAAAAGTGGGATGGCAAGCCTCATCCATCACATCATGAAGTAAAAATTGAATAAAAAAAGAGCGCATTCGCTCAAAAATTGATACGAATGCGCTTATGATCTTGTTTGCCGATTATTTCAGCAGAGAAGTCGCTTTGGCTACTACGTTTTCAACAGTGAAACCAAACTCTTTGAACAGGGCATCAGCAGGTGCTGATTCACCGAAGGTATTCATACCCACGATCGCGCCGTTAATGCCAACGTATTTGAACCAGTAATCCGCGATACCTGCTTCTACAGCAACGCGGGCAGAAACTGCCGCAGGCAGTACCGCTTCACGGTATGCAGCATCCTGCTTATCGAAAGCATCGGTAGATGGCATGGAAACCACACGCACCTGACGGCCTTCGGCGCTCAGTTGTTCTGCCGCTTTCACAGCCAGTTCAACTTCAGAACCCGTTGCAATCAGGATCAACTCAGGTTGGCCTGCACAATCTTTCAGGACGTAAGCACCTTTCTCGATGCTCGCCAATTGTTCAGCGGTACGCTCCTGCTGAGCCAGGTTCTGGCGGGAGAAAATCAAAGCCGTCGGGCCATCTTTGCGCTCAATCGCATATTTCCACGCAACTGCGGATTCAACCTGATCACATGGACGCCATGTGCTCATGTTTGGTGTTACGCGCAGGCTGGCAATTTGTTCAACTGGCTGATGGGTCGGGCCATCTTCACCCAAACCGATTGAGTCATGGGTATAAACAAAGATGCTGCGAATTTTCATCAGTGCTGCCATGCGTACTGCGTTACGGGCATATTCCACAAACATCAGGAAGGTTGCGCCATAAGGTACAAAACCGCCATGCAACGCGATACCGTTCATGATCGCAGACATACCGAATTCACGCACACCGTAATGAATGTAGTTGCCGTCCTGCACTTCATTCAATGGCTTGGAGCCAGACCACATGGTCAGGTTACTTGGTGCCAAGTCAGCAGAGCCACCCATGAATTCAGGCAGAACTTTACCGAATGCTTCCAATGCGTTTTGTGATGCTTTACGGCTGGCAATGGAAGCCGGATTCTGTTGCAGGTTTTCGATGAATGCCTTAGATTCCGCTTCCCAGTTTGCTGGCAGTTCACCGCTGGTGCGACGGCTAAATTCAGCAGCCAGTTCCGGATGTGCTTTTGCATAAGCAGCAAATTTTTCATCCCACGCGCTTTCTTTAGTTTTGCCCGCTTCTTTCGCATTCCAGCCAGCATAAATATCCTGAGGAATCTCAAACGCAGGGTGTTCCCAGCCCAGAGCTTTACGCGTTGCTTCGATTTCTGCATCACCCAGAGGCGCGCCGTGACACTCTTCTTTGCCTGCTTTGTTTGGTGAACCAAAACCAATGATAGTTTTGCACATCAACAAAGATGGTTTGCCGGTTTCTTTACGTGCTGCTTCAATCGCTGCGGCAATAGCGTCAGAGTCATGGCCATCCACGCCACGGATAACATGCCAGCCGTATGCTTCGAAACGTGCTGCGGTGTCATCGGTGAACCAGCCTTCTACTTCACCATCAATGGAGATGCCATTGTCATCATAGAAAGCAATCAGTTTGCCCAGTTTCAGCGTACCGGCCAAAGAAGACACTTCGTGGGAGATACCTTCCATCATGCAGCCGTCACCCATGAACACATATGTGTAGTGATCGACAATATCATGACCCGGGCGGTTGAACTGCGCTGCCAGTGTACGCTCTGCGATCGCAAAACCGACCGCATTGGCGATACCCTGCCCCAGTGGGCCAGTCGTGGTTTCTACGCCAGGGGCATAGCCATATTCTGGATGACCGGGAGTTTTGGAATGCAGTTGACGGAAATTTTTCAAATCGTCAATGGAAACATCATAACCCGTGAGGTGCAGCAAGCTGTAAATCAGCATGGAGCCGTGGCCATTAGACAACACAAAGCGGTCACGATCAGCCCAGGCAGGATTGGAAGGGTTATGATTCAGATAGTTGCGCCACAGCACTTCAGCAATGTCAGCCATTCCCATCGGTGCGCCGGGATGCCCTGATTTTGCTTTCTGCACAGCATCCATGCTCAAGAAGCGGATAGCATTAGCAAGGGTTTTACGAGTGGTCATTCTTTACTCCAAGTCGGATAAAAGCGTTAGTGAACTAAGAACTAATTTTCGCAGCGCAGCATACAAACCGCAATCATTAATGCCAGATAAGGAAAACTATCTTAATTTCCATTTTGCATCAATTCTTTGATTTGCCCCGTTGTTTTTCTGAATTTTCAGGCCAGTACAAACAAGGGCTGGCTGACTTGCGCAATGAGAAATAGTTTCACATTACGATTTGCGCAATGGAAAGCCACGTATTAAACACGATACTCAATAGGTTAATCAAGATTAAAAATGCCAGTTACCCTATTCATTTAACATGATGATATAAAAGTAATAATAACGCTGATTCAAAAACAATTACTGATTAAGGGAACGGTAGATCCCATAATTTTCATCGTCAAAACAAACCAGATTCACTTGTAAGATATTTGGATTGAGGGACAAGCTCGAATGAATGGCAGCCAAAGCGATTTCAGCCGCCAATTTTTTCGGAAAACGGTAAATACCGGTACTGATATTAGGAAAAGAAACCGTCTCAATATCGTATTGTTCAACGATGTTGAAGCAGCTTAAATAAGATTTTTTCAGCAATTCCGGCTCATTGGAAGATCCGCCATTCCACCGTGGCCCGACGGTGTGGATCACATATTGGGCGGGCAGATTCCCAGCCCCGGTGATGACAGCATCACCGACGTCACACCCTCCCTGTTTTGCACGGATTTGCCTGCATTCTTCCAGAATGGATTTCCCACCGGCGCGATGAATGGCGCCATCGACCCCTCCGCCTCCTAACAACGAAGTATTGGCTGCATTGACAATGGCATCCACCTGAACAGTAGTGATATCACCTTGAATAATATTAATTCTATTCTGAGTCATTATGTTTTGCCCCTTTCATTTTTATATGCCTGACAGAGAATTGACTGTATGATATTTAATCATCCTCAATTTTCAGGTCAACATCGTTTCAGGATCAATATCAATGACAACATCCGACCTTACTCGAAGTTCAATATCCACCCCACTCCTCACACTATTAAATTCCATCCAAGCAAAACAAAATGAACTCATAGAATTACTGCACGATTGCGTCGAAAGTGATGCTTCTGTCGGCTTTATTGCACCGCTGGAAAACAACGAAGCAGCACAATACTGGCAAGCTGTCGAAGCAGATATCGCATCCGGCCACCGCCTTCTGCTGATTGCCTTGGTGAGTGGAAAAATAGCAGGTTCAGTGCAACTTTCCCTTTGTAAGAAAAAGAATGGGCTGCACCGCGCCGAAGTGGAAAAAATGATGGTTCACACCCGCTACCGCCAGCGAGGAATAGGCAAGATATTGATGAAAGAGTTAGAACGGTTGGCAAAGCAGCATCAACGCAGCTTGTTGGTATTGGATACTCGCACTAACGATCCGGCTTCAACGTTATATAAAAAATGTGGTTTTATTGAAGCAGGACGTATTCCGAATTTCGCCATTAACTCCGACGGAACACTCGCAGGAACAACTTATTTTTATAAGCTGATCTAAGATTTTTGGTTGGTGGCAGAGCGAAAAAAAGAAAAAAAACAAAAGAAAAAGCCCCGAGTCAAAAACTCAGGGCTTATATATTCTGGCGGTGCGGACGGGACTCGAACCCGCGACCCCCGGCGTGACAGGCCGGTATTCTAACCAACTGAACTACCGCACCGCATGGCGTTCTGGTTAAGAACGGGGTGGATAATACGGCCTTCATTACAAGACGTCAATCGCTTTTTATAAGAAAACCACACGCTTGAACAGTTTTTCACCTTTATGGTGAATTTTTCCTATCTTTGCTGCTATTTTGCACCAACAGCTATTATTCTCTCAATAATCCCGCTTTCTTCCGGTAAACCTGCTTGATGGTTAATTGGCCTGCTCAGGTTCCAGACGCCAGAGACAACTTCCTCCCTTTTTTTCCACCAGATCTAAACGGGACTCATGTTGGATTAATTCTTCATCAGAAGCATAAACAACTTTCAGCCCAGATTGGGGCCGAGCAACTTTCTGGATTTCTGAAACCAAAGAATTAGTTGAAGCCTCCCCTTCCATTGAAAATGCCAATGAAGTCTGGCCGCCTGTCATCGCCAAATAGACGTCGGACAAAATCTCGGCATCGAGCAATGCGCCGTGGAGAGTACGTTTTGAGTTATCTATATGATAACGGTCACACAATGCGTCGAGGTTATTGCGCTTACCCGGGAAAAGCTTTCTTGCCAACAGCAAGCTGTCTGTAATGGTACAAAAATCAGCCGTTGGCGGAATATCTCTATTTAACTTACTGAATTCATAATCCATGAAGCCGATATCAAACGCTGCGTTATGGATGATCAATTCAGCGCCACGAATAAACTCAATGAATTCATCCGCGATATCAGCAAATTTCGGCTTATCCTGCAAAAACTCATCACTGATCCCATGAACTTCAAACGCTTCCGGATCAACCAAACGGTCTGGTTTAATATAAATATGATAATTGCGCCCCGTCAGTCGACGGTTGATGACCTCTACGGCACCAATTTCAATAATGTTGTGTCCTTCATAGTGAACACCTAACTTATTCATACCGGTTGTTTCGGTATCGAGGACGATTTGACGGGTAATTGCAGTGCTCATAGTGTTTTTTTGTGTCAGACTTAGATTTTTGATTAAAGATGATATAGGAAGAGTCTACCAAAAATGAACAAACAGGTAGAAATTTTCACCGATGGTTCTTGCCTCGGCAATCCCGGCCCCGGCGGATACGGTATTTTACTCCGTTACCAGCAACACGAAAAAAAGCTGAGCGGTGGCTATTTCCGTACGACCAACAACCGCATGGAATTAATGGCTGCCATTGTCGGGCTGGAAACACTCAAGCGCCCTTGCACTGTGATTCTGACAACTGACAGCCAATATGTACGCCAAGGCATTACCCAGTGGATCCACAACTGGAAGAAACGCGGGTGGAAAAAAGCGGACAAATCCCCTGTCATCAATGTTGATCTCTGGCAGAGACTTGATAAGGCCATCTCACAGCATGACATTGACTGGCGCTGGGTAAGGGGGCATACCGGGCATCGGGAAAACGAAATATGCGATGAACTGGCCCGTACAGCCGCCGGCAACCCAACCCACGCCGATGAAGGCTATATCGAAAGTGAAAATTAATCACTGAATAACTTTCGTTGTTTATTATCTTTCGTTGCTTAATATTCTTCATTACTGGTTATGCCAAGCCAGAAAGAGATTAGCGCCGATGAAAATTTTTCACTGCGCCCAACGCTCGATTGAACTTCGGCCTCAACAAGGTTGCCCGCATAGGATTTAATGTCAAAGGTATTGTCCGCTTGCGGGCAATAATCACATTCAAGCAACCAAACATTGAGGTTGCCGGTTTAGAATCGCCATTTCCGTTGCTTCCACTTTGCCACGGTAACGTGTGAAAATTAGTATGGTAAAGCACTTCATAATTCAGAAGTCTGAGCCAATCCAATTGGCGAAACATGGAAAACATTTGAGCTTTGCAGGGTAGCTGGCGGTAGACAGGCGATATCACTTTTCTTAAACCCAATAAACTCATTGGATTAAAGCCGCTGATAATCAACCAGCCATCATCAATCAAAACTCTGTCTACCTCTCTCAATAACCAATGGGGATCAATGCTGTAAGTCAGCATATGCGACAGCAGGCAGGCATCAACAGATTTAGTGGCAAAAGGCAGGTAATGGGGATCGGTTATCACGTTCATATTTTCCCCTTGTAAACCGATGTTGACCTGATGTCTGATTAAGCAAGAGCGGCTATCAATTTCTGTACTTAAATGACCGATTTTCAATAAGTGCAAACCAAAAACTTTTGGCCACCACGGTTCCAATTGACGTTCCAAAGCGGCGCGGTAATATTCTCCCCACGGCAACTCAGCCCAAGACACCGGTGCTATTATTTGCTTGACTGAATGTTCTGCTCGCATGTCATCTTCCTTTCAACCTACGGTAAATTGATCACGAAAATGAAATCACTGACGAAAATAAAATCGGCTACCCAAATGAGGCATATAATGAATCTTATCAGGATCCCTGTACTTTCGGATAACTACATTTGGTTACTTTGTGATGAAAGCAAGCATTGTGTTATTGTCGATCCCGCTGAATCTCAACCTGTGCTTGATATTCTAGCAGCAAATCAGATTACCCCTGCGGCAATCCTGCTGACGCACCATCATCACGATCATGTGGGTGGCGTTGCCGGATTGCTCAATCAACATCCTGACTTACCAATCTATGGCCCTGAAGAGACCCGAACCAAGGGCGCAACTCATATTGTCCATGAAAATGACATTGTGAATGTGGAAAATTTCTCTTTTAAAGTCATAGAATTACCGGGTCACACACTGGGTCACATTGCATTCTATCAGGCACCTTACCTGTTTTGTGGTGACACATTATTCTCTGGCGGCTGTGGAAGATTATTTGAAGGTACGGCCGAACAGATGTTTTCTTCTCTCGAAAAAATTGCATCACTGCCCGATGACACATTGATCTGCTGTGCACACGAATATACTGCGGCGAATATGACTTTTGCAAAATCAATATTGCCCAATAATCAAACTATTCACGATTATTATCAAAAAATCATTGAGATGCGGGAAAACCAACAGGCAACCGTCCCTACTACTTTACAAAAAGAGAAAAAAATCAATGTCTTCTTAAATTGTCACGATATTGATTTACAAAAAAATATCGGTATCAAACCTAATTCAATACCACTTTCTTCTGTTTTTCAGCAATTAAGAGCTTATAAAGATCAATTTTGATTTTTCTGGGTTGTCTTCTGCGTGATAGGTCAGTATGATTGCTCACCTTTTAGACAAACATCAAAAGAGAACATGAAGACAAAAGCGATTTTGCTCGCTTCTGTTTTGCTTGCCGGATGCCAATCGAGTCTGCAAACAAAGACTCCGGCCTCGCAGCAAACACAGAAGATGTCTTCAACGAATCAGAAAACAGGCGGTATTGCAGGGCAAGGAAACTCTGCAAGCTGGCAGGAGACTCCGACAATCCAACAAGATTTATGGGGACATATTCGTGATGAGTTGAAGATGGACATTCCTGACAATAGCAGGGTTCTTAAGCAACAAAACTACTACCTGAAACACAAGAGCTATCTCCAAAATGTAACTTTACGGGCGGAACCGTATATCTATTGGATAGTTGAGCAGCTTGATAAACGCCATATGCCAATGGAATTGGTACTGCTGCCCATAGTGGAGAGTGCTTTTAATCCCCATGCCACCTCTTATGCCAAAGCAGCTGGTTTATGGCAGATTATCCCGAGCACGGGTCAGCATTATGGTCTGACGCAGGATAAGTGGTACGATGCCCGCCGTGATGTTGCTGCATCCACGACGGCTGCATTAGATATGCTTGAGCGTTTGAACAAACGATTCAATGGGGATTGGTTATTGACCATCGCCGCCTACAATAGCGGTGAAGGCCGTGTGATACGCGCAATCCGGGATAATGAGGCAAAGGGTAAGCCAACAGATTTCTGGTCATTGTCGTTGCCGCGGGAAACCATGAACTATGTGCCCAAGGTATTGGCATTGACTAATATTATCCGCAACAACGAAAAATTTAATTTTACCCTGCCAAAACCCAACGACCAAAAAGCACTGGCCAAAGTTGAAATCGGGCAGCCAATTATGTTGTCGCAAGCGGCTGAGTTATCGGGTTTATCGTTAACATCAATCAGGGCATATAACCCCGGTTATAAACAAGGCATGACTTCTCCTCATGGCCCGCATTACATCATGCTGCCAAAGAAGAATGTGCATCAGCTCAAGGCTTCACTGGCTGATGAGGGCGTATTGAAAGACATCCGTCTGTCTGTGGTAAATAATACCCGTAAATTACAGCAAAGAAGTCAGTACACCGTTCGTTCTGGGGATACATTGTCAGCCATTGCTAAACGCTTCAATACCACGCACAGAGAGTTGCAGCGGCTGAATGGCCTGAAAACGGCTGATCGCCTCAAGATTGGGCAAGTATTGAAAGTCGATACCAGTGGCCCTGTCACCTACCGGGTACGCAAAGGTGATTCCTTTACCAGCATCGCCAAACATCACGGCGTAAATCTCAAGGATTTAATAAGTTGGAATAAAAAGATCAACGTTAAAGGGATGAAACCAGGCATGGCCCTGACGCTTTATCTTAACTAACTACCTCAACTAAATACCTTAAGATTATTTGATACTTGCAAGCTCTCTATCCTATTGGGTAGAGAGCTTTTTTATTAAAATGAAATAGTCTCATTATGCATATAGTGACCATGGTTATATATTCCATTAAAAATATAAAGATCAGGAACTAACAAATGAAATGGGAAAAAGTATTTTTTCTGTTATTCAATGGCATAGAAGATAACATCTATTTCGCTGCGAATGAGGCCAGAAAACGGTATAGAGTGCCGCCAGCAAGATGTTACGCTTATCGGGGTGTAGAGCATTTCTGGCCTTTGCATAGCACACCACCTCCCTTTAGGAACTGTGATCTTGATTCAAAACTTCTTATTTTGCCCATGGCACCAGAGCCAATCCACGAGCGAACGAGGCTTCAGGCTGTTATATTGGCATAGATGCCGATGATTACCTTACTGGCAAAGGTTTAGCTGAAATGTTACACCGTTATGGGCTTAAAGAAGTCGGCTTAATTTCTTTAAAATCATGTCACAGCGCTAATCCGGAATTTGTAACCGATTTTCTCAATGCGTTAACTGAAAAAAAGGTCAAAGTGGGTTGGATTTTGGGATATAAAGGTACAATCAACACTACACCTCGCGGAAAACACGTATATATATCAAGAATTGATTCTATTGCTCACAGGTGGTTTAAGATTAAACTCCCAGATAGATATAGAGTACGTATTTTTGAAGGAAACACTCGAGTCATTAATCCCAATAGCCCAAGGTACAATCATTTTACCGGTATAAATTTAGCAGATTTTGATGATGATTAATTTTTAATATTCTCTATTGATGAGGTAAATTGTTCGCTAAAGAGCCATTTGTTTATTAGTTTTTCAGAGCTATTTTTCAAAATGACTTCTTACAGCAGGTGTTCAAAACAATAAAAGGAATATAATTTGTCATCATTAAAGTCAGATAACCATTCTGCATTACTAAATACAACTAGGCTACCCCGTATATTCACCGAAATACAAGAATACCTCTTACAGTCTTCCGGCCTACATTTAGACACCTCACCCTATTGTGAAGCAGAAAGCCGTGATTATAGCGCCATGCGATTTACATTAAATGGCAAATCGATAGTTTTTCGTCAGGCAAAAACCACACCCAATAAACTGGGGCAATTTGTTACGTTGTGGAAAAGGCCGACACCAGATTCAGAGATAATGCCTTTTGATCAAAGTGATAATATCGACTTCTGTTTGATCGCAACTTTTACAGAACATCAGAAAGGTATTTTTCTCTTTGATTCACGCATTTTGATGCAAAAAGGTATTTTTTCAACGCCGCCTAAAGAAGGAAAAAGAGCCATGCGTGTTTATCCGGCTTGGGTCTCCCCTGCTTCAAAACAAGCCATCCAAACACAAAAATGGCAATCTCTCTGTTTTATCAATCTCGATAACCCAGAAACAGCCACCCACCAATTTAAGAAAATGCTATTGATTCCTTGAAATAAACACTAAGGGCAATACATTAATTTACACCCAAAACATAAATAACATATTTAGAATAGTAGAGTTATTATCAATTGATGGAATAAAATATCTGACGTTATATTGACAGGCTTCATTTAATAAAAAGTGTTAAATATCTCCATCAAACACTTTATCAGGAATAACAAGGCTACACTTCATGTATAAAAATGGATATTTCGTCACAGCAGAAATTAAAGCAAAAGAGAAAGCAGATCTTGATGTTATTGTAAAAGAGCTTAAAAAACTGCAACAGAAAACATTGTTAGAGCCAGGGTGTGAAATTTTCTTCATCCAACAATCCAGAGAAAATCCCCGCTCATTTATTATGTGGGAAAAATTTATTGATAATGATTCACTCAAGCAACACTTTGAATATGAGCATACGAAATATTACATGTCGTTAGAATTAACCGATATCGTACAGGTTTTCACCACCGATACAATTTGATCGTATCGAAATTCATTCCCAATAAGTTTCAGATTTCAGGGCAAACAGCAATACTGCAATCTGAACAAGAAACGTATAAATCGTTAAGGAGTTAATTTTGGTTACTCGAATAAATTATGACAATTTACCTCAAATCAAAGGCCCTTACGTACATGCGACCAAACATCATGACCTGTTATATGTTTCAGGATTAACCGCCCTGGGTACAAATGCACAGCATCATGATGTTGAATCACAAACCAGTGCCATCCTTCAGCAAATTGATTTAATACTCGAACAAGAGAAACGGAATAAGTCCGATCTGGTTAAATTCACTATTTTTGTTAAAGATATCAGCCAACTTCCCCTTGTTCGCCCATTATTATTTGATTTTTATGGCAGTAATCTGCCGGCCTGCTCTCTGGTTGAAGTTTCAAATTTGATCCATCCCGATTTACAAATAGAAATTGAATTAATCATCGCCCTGCATAACCCATAAAATGGCCTGATGGGGAGCACTATTCATCTTCATCATCCAGCGGATAAGGCAGCATTTGAATAGCCAATGAATACCCCTCGTCATTAAGCAGGCGGAATACATTTTCTACATTCATGTCATTGCTCATGACGATCTGTATCCAAATCGTATCATCTGACATTCTCACCGCAGAAAGCACAATCCCGGTTCGGCGCCAGCTCCCCCCCAATTGCCATTCCAGTTCATCTCCGACAGAAGGGAGATGGCTGGCACTTCCGGCTAACCAATACATTGCCCGTTTGTTCACACCGCGATATTTAGTCCGCGCTACTGTCGCCAGCCCCATATACATCCCTTTTTCAAAGCTGATGCTTCCCTCAATCGCTTGAAGATTGGCCGCTTGTGGTGTAAACCGGGCACTGGTTTGAGTTTCAATCACGGGCAAACCAGCTTCCATCTCCAGCGCCAGCCACTGCTGGCTATCATTGAGAGGCGCTTCGAGTTTTTCCACCAGCTCTGTTGCCATCTCTGTATTTGTGACTAATAAAAACCGTTCTGTCGGCAATGGGAAATAGAGTAATGTCGTGGAACCCTCCTGCGTGACAGGATTATCCGTATCAGGGAGCATTGGGAAAAATGTTGCCAATGCATCACGCGCCCCTTTGCCGGCAACGCCCAATAGCAGGCTTTTTTTGTCTTCTGCCAACTCAACCTTGGAAAATACAGCATATTTCTTTAATTCATTGAGCTGCATTTCAAGCAGGCTGCGACGCAAAATATAAGCAAACCCTCCATTACGGTGAAACAGCCGTAAATTACTCAACATTTTCCCTTTAGCATCGCAGTGAGCAGCCAGCACATGTTGGTTATTACCAAGCAAATTGATATCTGCGGTTACCTGCCCCTGTAAATATTTTTTACTGTCAGCACCGATTGCAGTCACTATTCCCCAGTCATCCAAAGTCATTAACGTTAGCGGAAGCAAAGCAGAAGGAAGAGGTGGGGAGGGCAATAATGTTGCGAGCAGTTTTTGGTAATCCATGATATTCCCTCTATTGATAAATAAACTCAAAATTAATGCGTGGTGATTTATACAAGCGAAGAAAAAAGTTCCTATATATTAACCATATAGGAACTGTCATTTTTTACTTCAAATAACGCTCAATTGATTTGTTCATTACTCTGTCAGCCTCGATAAGATCTTGTTTTCGGGCTGTCACGGCAGAATGGTTTCTCGCCAGCAAGGTATATATGGTTGGCAAGACAAATAAAGTAAAGCATGTTCCGATCAACATACCGGAGACAATCACCAAGCCAATGCCAAAGCGGCTATTTGCACCTGCACCACTGGCAAACAATAGCGGTATCAATCCGATAACCATCGCTGATGTAGTCATCAATATCGGACGCAAACGAATTTTCGCTGCTTCTAATATTGCTGCTCGTTTACTTATTTTTTCCATCACCTGCAATTCATTGGCAAATTCCACCATCAAGATCCCATGCTTACTGATAAGACCAATCAGAGTAACTAAACCAATTTGGGTATAAATGTTTAATGTGATATGCCCCATTGCCAATGGGAGCAATGCACCACAAATCGAAAGCGGGACGGTAATCAAAATAATCAGGGGATCGACAAGACTTTCATATTGAGCCGCCAGCACCAAATAAATAATGATCAAGGCTGATAGGAAAGCAAAAACAAGCGTATTCCCTTCCTTTTTATACTGGCGTGAATCCGACTGCCAATCATAACTGAATCCCGCAGGTAAGCTCTCGGCCACATTTTCAAGGAAAGCTACGGCTTGCCCCAGTGTTACACCCGGCGCAGGAATGGCCTGAAAAATTGCCGCATTTTGCTGATTAAATTGAGTCAACTTATTAGGCTCAACTTTCGTTGAAACAGAAACCACGGTAGACAGTGGGATCATGCTTTGGTTTTCAGCCCTGACAAAGTGCCGCGCCAAAGCCTCCGGTGTTAAACGCTGGCTGCGTATACTTTGTGGAATGACGTCATAGGAACGGCCTTCCATACCAAACCTGTTGATATAGTTTTCCCCCACCAGAAATGTCAGCGATTCCCCGATATCCTGCATGCGGATCCCCAGACTATTCGCCTTGGCGCGATCAATGCGTATTTGTACCACTGGATTGTTATAGTCGAGGTCACTGTCTACAACAGCAAATAATCCGCTTTCACGTGCCTGCTGCTTAATGCCTTCCATCGTCTGGTACAAAACGGAATAATCCTGCGAACTGCGCAACACCATCTGGATAGGAAGCCCGCCGGTAGATCCGGGTAATGGCGGAAGCTGGAACACAAAAATACTGCTTCCTTCAACATCCCCCACCGCAGCTTGTAATTCAGCCTGGATTTCTGACGCAGAACGCTCACGATCTCCCCATGCCGTCAAGTTGATCCCACTAAAACTCGAAGAAGGGCCATCAGTTCCATTAATTATCCACGAGCTTTGCTTTTCAGGAATGGTGCTGAACACGCTATCCAGCTTGTAGCCAAATCGTTCCGCATAATCCAGATTGGCGTGCTGTGGCGATTTCATTACTGCCAGTAAGTTTGCCTGATCTTCTACCGGCGCCAGCTCTTGTTTCGCTTGCTGATAGAGGAAAGGCAAACTGATAAACACCAGCAAAGCAATGCTTCCGGTAACCCATCTATGATGCAGAGATAAATCTAGGGCACGGGAGTAGTAATGTGACAACCCATCAAAGAATGCCTCTGCCTTTCGTGCCACAAACCCCTCGTTTTGCTTTGGTTGCAACAAAAAGGAACTCATCACTGGCGATAAGGTTAAGGCGACAATACCGGATATCACCACCGCCCCAGCCAATGTCAGAGCAAACTCTTTAAACAGCGCCCCTGTCAGGCCAGACATCAAACCAATCGGCGCATAAACAGCCACAAGAGTGATATCCATAACAATGACGGGCACAGCGACTTCCCTTGCCCCGATGAGCGCCGCGGCAACCGGCGATTTCCCTTCTTCAATATGACGGTGTACGTTTTCCACAACAACAATGGCATCATCAACAACCAGACCAATCGCCAATACCATCGCCAGCAACGTTAACAAATTAATGCTGAACCCAAATGCCAGCATCAATCCCGATGCGCCAAGTATCGATAAGGGAATGGCAACAATGGGAATCAATACACTGCGAAACGATCCTAAACACAGATAAATCACCACAATAACAATGATCAGGGCTTCTATCAGTGTGCTGACCACTTCATCAATGGAGGCTTGAATAAAGTGAGCCGTTTCAAAGGCCAGTTCAGTTTTCACGCCCGGAGGAAGCGTTTTTTGAATGTCCGGCAACTGGTTTTTGATACCATCGACAATCACCAGCGGGTTACCGGTTGGCGTTGAAAAAACACCTAAATGAACCGCAACCTTACCATCCATCAAACCGCTGGTTTCGGTTGATGCGGCACCCAACTCGACTGTTCCTACATCTTTCAGGCGAACCAATCCATTGCCGTCATTACGAATAACCAGATCACGAAACTCTTCTACGTTAGTAAGATCGGTATTGACATGTATATTTGAAACAACAAACTCACCTTTAACTTTTCCCGGTGCCGCCTGATAGTTATTTTGCCTGACGGCAGCGGCAACATCAGCCGCAGTCAAGCCACGTCCTGCCAAGCGATCAGCGTCCAGCCAAAGACGCATCGATAATTGTTGTCCGCCAAATACCTGTACTTTTGATACTCCCTCTATTGAGGAAAACATCGGCTCAACCACTCTCGATAAATAATCCGTGACTGATGAGATAGGCAAGGTATCACTGGAGAATCCCACATATGCGACCGCCGTCGATTCTCCGGACGACAACTCAATCACGGGGTCATAGGCTTCTTTCGGCAACTTGTAGCGGACTTGATTCACCTTCGTCATTACCTGCGTCAATGCCTGAGTTGAATCACGGTTCAGCTCCATACGAATGGTCACACTACTTCTGCCCTGTACCGATGAAGAGAACAGATAATCAATACCTTCAACAGAAGAAACGGCCTGTGAAATAGGCTGTGTGACAAATCCTTGGATTAAATCTGAAGATGCCCCCGGATATTGTGTTGTAACAGTAATTGTTGAGCTTTCCAGCTGCGGATATTGGCGAATGGGTAATTTACTAAAAGCAAACGCCCCCAATAATACAATTAATGCACTGACAACTAATGCAAGTACCGGACGACGGACAAAAAGATCAGTAAAGGTCATTATTTTGCCTCCACGGTGGAGGCCTTGGTTACTTTCAACGTATCATCCGCGATCGCCTCCACAGGTGTTCCGTCATTCAATTTCAATTGACCAGAAGTAACAACCAAATCTCCCTGACTTACACCTGTCTTAATTTCGACCATCCCCTGCCAACGCTGGCCGACTTCAACGGAAACACGCTTGGCAATCATGGACTTGCTGTCAGGTACAGCTTGTGCCACGAACACAGTATCGCCGTAAGCGGTATAGGTCACAGCAGTTTCTGGGATCGTTAATACTGGCGCATTATCTGCGCGCTTCACCTGAATATTGGCGAACATCCCCGCTTTTAGCTGATTATCACTATTATTTAACAGCGCCTGAACCGATACCATGCGCGATTTGCCAACTAAGGGATCGATGGCACTTATCTTCGCGGTAAAAATTTGTTTTGGATAAGCATCCACCGAGACATTGACGTCTTGGCCAATATGCAATTCAGGGCTTTCCTGTTCATCCAAGGAAAAATTGAGCTTGAGATGCTTGGCGTCAACCAAACTGACGATGGGATCGCCCGCTCGCAGATATTGCCCGTCATGGATCTGACGAATGCCTATGGTGCCGGAGAATGGCGCCCGAATTGTTTTCTGGGCAATTTGCGCTTGTACCTGACGGATAGAGGCTTGTGCCATATCTCGTTCTGCCTGAACATTATCGAGCTGTGCTGCGGAAATAACTTTACTGGCAAATAGTTTATTGGTGCGGTGATATAGCCTGTCCGCATTTTTCCACTGCGCCTGTAAACGATTCAATTCGGCCTGTTCAACCGCATCATTTAGTTGCACCAATAATTGACCCGCTTCAACATGCTGCCCAGATTCAAATGCAATTCTCTTTATTATCCCACCCGTTTCTGATGCAACATGAACCTGTTTTGCTGCCTCAAGTTCTCCCACTCCATGCAAAATTCTTGGAATATGCGCTTCTTCTACATCTGCCAATGCAACTTTAACTGGCGGATATGCTGAATGTTCCGGCTTATCCGGCGTTGAACCATTCACGTTATAAATTGAGAGTCCGATAACAGCCACCAATAAGGCAGTTCCCAAGCCAATAAGAATTTTTTTTCTCATAATTCACTTCTACCTTTTTTACTGTGGAATATTTAATTATTTTTTGCTTTTTTTCTGAAATGGCTGACCATTGCGGCAGCCAGCAGACCTCCAATAACAGCGATATGTTCAAGCGCAAAATAGAGGGCGGATTTGAATTCTTCTCCTGAAAATAACCAGAAGGTATGTATAACAACGACGGTCAAAATAAGAAAAACAGAAAGTATTCCGGCACCGAGCCAAACAAGCCGGTCGAATAAGATCAATAAAGACCCAGTAAGTAAAACAATCACAGTGGCGATATTAAAGAACCAATCCGGGTGCAATCCGGACTCACGCATTTCTGCCAAACCACCGTCAAAATCAATGAGTTTTGCAAGCCCAGAACCAATAAACATCACCAGAAGAAGCAGGCGGACAATCAACCACAACCACTTACTCTCTAATGCATTTTCGATAAAACGTTGCATCATCTATTTTCCTGATAAGTAAATAAAAAAATAACCCTGCTTTTTCTTCACTATCAAACAGCCGGATAAATTTTTTTTAATTGACAGACGTAACAGTGATGCACTATAAAACCTCAAGTTAACTTGAGGTCAATAGACATGGCAAAAGATAAAGGCATTGATTTAAATAGGGCTTTAACTATTGGTGAAGTCTCAAAACGCAGCGGAATTGCGGTTTCAGCCATTCATTTTTATGAATCTAAAGGGCTTATTACGAGTGCTCGCAGCCACGGTAATCAACGCCGTTTTCCTTCCGTCGTCCTGCGCTATCTTGCCATTATCAAAGTTGCCCAAAGTGCTGGGATCCCACTTAAAGAAATTCAGGAAGTTTTATGCCAATTCCCGCCCAACAGTAACCTAACGGCGGAACAGTGGCAGGTAATCTCTTCTCAATGGCGGGATACGTTGAATAATCGTATCAATATGCTGACCAAACTGCGTAATCATTTGAATAGTTGCATCGGTTGTGGTTGCCTATCGCTTACTGATTGCCCTTTACGCAATCCAAACGATATTTTGGGAGAAAAAGGAACGGGGGCAATTATTTTAAAAGGCGTTTAAAACGTCAGATATATCTTATATTAGGATTCGATCCTCATTAGTTTCACCTTACTCTATGAGAATCATGATATTTTTCATATCTTATACCTGTTGGATAATTTTGTTCGCTGCATTTTTAAATCCAATGGTTCAAGAAAAAAACAAATCAATAGGTATAGAACACAAAAAATTAACCCTACATTATGAAGGTATTTCATGAAAAAGATTACTATTGTAGCCGCATTACTCTCAGGAGCCGTATTTAATCCCGCTCTGGCAGCAGAAAAAACCGTTGAACTTCAGAGCTTCACCGCCATTAATGCACAGAAAGGAATTAATCTCACCATCAAATGTGCTGAAAAAACTTCATTAAAAGTTAAAGGAACACAATCTGCGATAGATAAACTCAATATCAATTACGATGACAATAAACTTAACTTATTGAATGAATACGACAACATACTTTCTAAAGCTGTTGATATTACCTTGTATACTAATAACCCGCTGAATAATCTGTCCACTATGGCTGGCGTAAAAATGAAAGTGGATACTTGTGCCGTTGACAGCGAAAATTTGGCAGTTTCCGGTATGATGGGAAGTTCAATAAATATTGCAGGCAAGACAAAACATCTGGATCTTAATTTAGAAGCAGGAGCTGATTTTAATCAAACATCAACACAATTCAGTGCTGATACCGCTAACATCAAGTTAAGTATGGGAGCACAAGCCGCTCTTTGCCATATCCCTCAAATCACTGGCAATTTAACAGCAGGAACTAGCATTGAAGTCAGCAAAAATGCAAATGTTAAGATAACAAATAATTTTGCCAGCGAAATTTCTAGAGACAACTGCCCCTAAACCGGCCTTGCACTTAATTTAAAAATAATTCATCCCATATAAGATGATTGAATAGTTCATCTATGGGATGAATTATAAATCATCCTATATAAATGCCATCAATGTTTTTTAGTCATCAGTTTTTAAAATATAAAGTTGCTATTTTTTATATAATTATTAACCATCAAGGCATCATATTAATATCCAAAGAACATTTTCAAAGTTAGATAAAAACATAAAGAAAACATTTACCCGCATCTTAAATAAAGACAGTTGCATTATTTATCTCTAATCTATCAGGAGTAATTAATGAAAAAATTTTTGAAAGCCTCTCATATTGCCTTGGCACTCGCATTAACTGCCTCAACTTCAATAATACCCACCGCTTTTTCCAAATCCTCAGACCAACAAAAAATTAATCAAGCGCCTGGGTATTATCACCAGATGGTCGGAAATATTATGGTCACAGCGCTTTATGATGGCTATATCAATCTCCCCTCTTCATTATTACAAGGGATCACGAAAAAAGATATTCAAACACTATTTTCACGCATGTTTATCGTTGAAGGAAAAGAGGGGGTCCAAACAGCGATAAATGCCTATCTTGCCCATACAAAAGAGGGTTTGATATTAGTTGATGCAGGTAGTGCCAAATGTTTTGGGCCGACTATGGGCAATATCGTCAGTAATATCCATGCCGCAGGCTACACACCTGAAGACGTAAAAGCCGTATTGCTGACACATTTGCACCCAGACCATGTTTGCGGTCTAAAATCAGATGATGGAACAGCCGCATTTCCTAATGCAACTGTCTATACGGCTGAAGAAGAAGAAAATTACTGGCTCAACCCTGCGAACCGTGGCGCTATCTCTGAAAAAAACCTCCCTTCCTTAAAAATGGTACAAGAAGCTCTCGCTCCCTATATTGCCAAGCATGCATTCCGTACTTTCAAGAAAGGAGAGAATATCGTCACGGGTATCAAAGCTATGCCTACTTTTGGCCACACTCCGGGACATACATCATTCAAAATACATTCTGACGGCAGCAACATGTTAATTTTGGGTGATATTGTCCACTCTCATGCCGTGCAATTTATACGTCCGGAAGTTTCTATCGATTTTGATATCGATAATGCTAAAGCGATCGAAGCACGCAAAAACGTTTTCAAAATAGCGTCACAGGATAAATGGTTAATTGGTGCCGCCCATTTACCTTTCCCAGGAATCGGGCATGTTCGTAAAGAACAAAAAGGGTATGCTTGGGTGCCTGTGGAATATTCACCTTTAATTAAAACAAAAAATTAATATGATCTAATTCACGGAAAAAACATCTAAAAAACCATCCCGTTTTTATGAATATAAAATATCTTGAATTATTTATAAAAATCGGGATAGCTGTCTAGCTTCTTTAATTCAGTCATCAGGGCGTTCGTTCATATCGACACAGTACTCACCCACTGATAACATCATACATGGAAATATTATTTTTTCCTTTGAGCATGATACTCAATCTGACTTTGGATAAATGTATACAATTGCTGAATTTCTTCTTCTGATGGCAAAACTCTATTTGGAATAACAATGTATTCATTATTATGAGATTGTATAAAAATAAACTCATTCTTTCGAGATGTTTTTTTTATAAACGTCCAAAAAATTTTTGAACTCCCATCTTTGTGTGCATTTTCAATATAAAATCGATTTAATTTTAAATTATTTAAACGATTTTGATCGTCACGCTCCTTGTTATCATTTTTTTTCATGACGAATTTTTCTAGCTCATCCACACTGATTAATATCAAGAATGAAGCACCTAATAAAATGAAAACGATGTATCCCATGTTCTTCATCCGAATGAGAATATCACTGCCTTCGTCTATTTTCACAGTAAGATCGAAGATAATCAAAAGTGCAAAAAAACAGGCAAAACCAAATCCAATCAAACATAGCTTCCTAAACCAACTAAAAACACCATATGGTTTAATAACCTCATTTTTACTATATTCTTTTATTACCTTATGAGCTTTAGCTATTTCTAAAACTGAAAGAGAATAACTTAGTTTATAACGATTTTTCATAAAAACTCACTTACTGGAAAATGGATATCAAAACTACTATACCATGATATTTCATCTATTAATCAAAGAAATAAGACGTAAACCAAAGCCTTCCATTAAAATAAAAACTATAGAAATAATCAACTATGATATTATTTTTACTTGCCGCCTGATATAAATATGGTGATTACATACATCTCTCAGAGAAAAAAGGAGCATTCCTTATACCTTGCTATGATAAAAATAATTTAAGTTTATACTGTAAGTAATTTTACATATATTCAGGAGTTAAATTATGAAAAAATTTTACTTTATCCTCACCATCTTAGGTGCATTAGTCCCTTGGTATTATTTCTTGTGTTTTTGGGTCGAAAATGGGTTCGACATCATCTTATTTGTTAATCAATTAAATTCAAATGACATCACGCGTTTCTTTGTCGCTGACGTCATTATTTCCGCCCTGGTTTTAATTCCCTTTGTTGTTCATGAAAGCAAGCGCCTGAAAATACCAAATGGTATTTTCACATTATTAGGCTTGTGCATTGGGGTGTCATTTGCGTTGCCACTATTCCTTTATATGAGAGAGAGACATATAGACAATAATACTAATTCTGCTAACTTCAATACGAAATGACATCAATTTTAAGCGGCATTAATAGGTTATGCCGCTTAAATTAACATATTGAATATGCCAGTTTAGCAAAAAAATCAAACCATAGCTGCATTATACGAATTTAAATATCGTAATTATTGATAATTTCTATTTTTTTAGCATCGTTTTTATACTTATCCTTCAGTTTATTCTGTAAATCTTTTGCTTTAGTGCAATATTCGTCAATACCATTCATTATTTCATTCATGCGCTCATCAGTTAAGCCACTATCCATTTCACCTGCAAAATGCTCACAATTTTCAGCATTGTCTATATATTCTTGCAAATCTTTTGGAATATCACTTACTGATGCCAGTGAAGCACTACTAAATAAGAAAGATATAATGCACGACGCTGCTAGTTTTTTTATGTTATTTGCCATCTTTAAACCAATGCTCCCTACCCTTTAGTATCATAATTAACTTTATCACTATGTGAATGTCACCTGATTAACATACTTTTTTGTTCATTCCACTGCTTGGCAACGACTTCAATGATATAGGCTTTCTTTGTTCAATTTTAAACTGATAAATTGTTTATCCAATTTATCGATACGTCAATCGCTCACCAAGCACAAAGATCACAATTTGACATTCATTAACATTCCAGAACACAGATAATTCTCTGCATAAACAGACTCAGCGCAATTTTAATAACCAGTGCCTTATAGCCCAGTTCAATTCGCGGTTTGTGATCATTCATAACAACCACACCTAGAAGTATCGCCTGCAACCTTTAGAGTTGCGCTCATTGTAAAATTTACTTTCATTTTAATTAATAGATGGAATTTATATATTGGCGAAAAAATATAATTTATTGTTACGTTTCTTTCAATCAAATAGAAAAGATATAAAATAAAAAATCTGTTTTCCAAAGACAGTTTTTTGTGATCGAATTCATAAAGTAAAAATGATCATAACTTTGTCGAAGTCATCACCTGTTTTTTTATTTTTACCTCATAACGTTATGAAAAAAACACCATTTATGGATAATCATTATTTGGTTTTATACACTAATAAAACACAGCATATTAGAATATTGTTTCTCAACGGCAATTATTTTAAATTTTTATACTACCATTATTAGATGTCATTTTTTATTTCACTTAATTTAATTTTGTCTTTACTCTTTCGTTATCTATTATTACCCCATTTTATTCAATACGAATCAGCCGATATATTCGGATAAAAAAGCCCCTGCAAATTATTACAAAACAACGTGCTTCTTTCCTAATTGACAAATTTGTCAGAGGCAAAGTGAATTAAATTTAAATCTTGTGCCTGTATGTTATGGCCTGCGTTGTTATCAGGCTGAATGGCCTATTTCATCACGAACCATCATCTCAGGGAGACAGAATATATGTCCGTGAAAAAGCCCCTCACCCATTTGAAGAAAGGAAAAGCGCTGTTGGAACAAGGACAGCAAACGATGCAGACGGTAAAACAAGCCAAAGACCTATTGGCGGGTGCTGCCGGTCTCGGTGCCGGTAGCGTGATCAGCGGTATGGGCGGTGGCTTTGTCGGTGAGCAGGGGCAAAAAGCCGGGCTGGCGACCCAAGTCGCTGCGGGCGATTCCATGGCCGGCAAGATGTTGCAGCAAATCGGCCAGACATTGGGACTCGGTGGCGGTGCTGATCCCAGCGGCCTGTTGTTCACCCTGACGGCAGGTACATTACCGGCACAGACCTTCGTCGTCACTGACTTCAGCCTGAACGAACATTTCTCATCCCCCTTTGTCCTGGAAGTCGGGTTGGCAAGCGCCGATGCCGCCATTGACTTCCCGCTGGTACTTGACCGCACCGCTACACTGACCATTCTGCAAAACGGTATCGAACAGCGCAGTGTCACCGGCATCGTTACCCGCTTTGAGCAAGGCAATACCGGCCTGCACCAAACCACTTACCGGATGCGCATTCGCCCGGACTTGTGGCGTACCACGCTGAGGCGGAACTCCCGCATTTTCCAGCAACTCAACATTGCCGCCATCATCACCGAAATTCTCAAGGAGCACAGTATCCGCGATGTGGTGTTCAATCTGCGCCACCCACATCCGGAGCGAGAATTCTGCGTGCAATATCAGGAAAGCGATTTCGATTTCCTGCAACGTCTGGCGGCGGAGGAAGGCATTTTCTACTTCTTTGAATGCAGTAACGGGCGTAACACGCTGGTCTTTGCCGATGACTGCGGCGCAGTGCCGCCGGGTATCCACCTGCCCTATCAGCCGGATGAGAGTAATACACTGGGGGAGCCAACTGTCACCAGCCTGACCAGCAGTGCACAAGTGCGCCCCGCGCAGGTGCAACTGAAGGATTACACCTTCAAAAACCCCGCCTGGCCGGCGGAATTTCAACAGCAGATGCGGGATGAGAACCTGCAACAACTGTATTACGAACACTACGACTATCCCGGCCGTTTCAAGGACGAGGCGCATGGCAAGGATTTTACCCGCTACCGACTGGAAGCCCTGCGCAACGATGCGATGACCGGACAAGGCAGCGGCCATGCGATAGCCCTGCAACCGGGCAAACTGTTTATCCTGACTAACCACCCGCGGGCAGACCTGAATCAATCATGGCAGACCGTGAGTGCAAGTCACAGTGGCAGCCAGCCGCAGGCACTGGAAACCGCCGCCTCAGGCTCCGGTACCACCCTGCACAGCCATTTCAGCTTTATCCGTCAGAACCAGAATTGGCGACCGACCCCGCTGCACAAGCCGGTGATTGACGGCCCGCAAATTGCCAAAGTCGTCGGCCCGGCAGGGGAGGAAATTTTCTGTGACCAGTACGGCCGCGTACGCCTGCAATTCCCGTGGGACCGCTACGGTAAATCCGACGACCACAGCTCCTGCTGGATACGGGTGACGCAACCGTGGGCCGGGCAGGGCTGGGGCATGCTCGCCATCCCGCGTATCGGCCAGGAAGTGGTGGTGGATTTCCTGCACGGCGACCCGGATCAGCCGATCATCACCGGCCGCACCTACCATGCCAGCAACATTCCCCCGGGTACCCTGCCGGGCAGCAAAACCCAAATGGCTTTTCGTTCCAAAACCCACAAAGGGGAAGGGTATAACGAGCTGCTGTTTGAGGATGCCAAGGGGAGTGAGCAGTTATCCCTGCATGCGCAGAAAGACATGAACACCAAGGTGCTCAATAACCGGGATACCAAGGTGCTGGCCAATCACACCGAAACCGTGGACAAAGACCAGACCATGAAAATCAAGGGGCATCAGGTAGCCACGGTGAATCTCACCCGCACCGATACCGTCGGCCTCGCCTACGCCCTGACCGTCGGTGGTGCCATGAACACCGCCGTGGTACTCAACCAAAGCGAACAGGTGGGCGCCCACAAATCCGTGACCGTCAAGAATACCCTGTCCATCACGGCCGGGGATGTGATTGAACTGAAATGCGGCGCCAGCACCCTGCGCATGGACAGCAGTGGCAAAATCACCATCAAAGGCACGGAATTCAAGTTCGAGGCCAGTGGCCCGGTGCAAATCACCGGCAAAGACATTGACCTGAACTGAGGAGCGACGTTGATGGAATTTCGTAACCTGACCCCGTTTGCGGTGATGAACTATTCGATGCTCGATGTGGAGGATGTCGAGCACCATGTCGCCGTCATGAAAATCGGTTATCAATTGCTGCCGGACAGTACCGGCCATTGCATCGCGGAATTACTGCCGGCACCGCCCCTGTGTTTGCAGGATGAATTCCGTGGGCAGATGAATGCTTCGCAGGTCTTGCAGGAGAGTGACCTTGCCCCGTTTAAACCGCGCTGTGACGTGATTGTCAACGGCACGGCTTATGCGCCGGATAACCACCCAGCGGCTGAATTTCCGATACGGCTACAGGTCAGGAACAAGCAGGGCCAGCCCCTGCTCGACAAAACCCTGACGGTGACCGGCGAACGGGAATTTATCCGTGCTGCCAACGGAGAGTGGCAACTGACCGCCCCGAAACCCTTTACCTCCCTGCCGCTGGATTACTGCTATGCCTTTGGCGGGGAATGCAAAATTCCGGCAGGCGACACCGCGAGTGAGCACCTCAAGGAACATGACCGCCTGACAGCAGAACAGCGCCAGCAACACCCGGACGGGGAAAATGCGCCGCTGGCGCACGCCGTCTGTGAAACCAATCCGCTGGGATTGGGGTTTATCACCCCGTGGTATGCCAACGCCAAGCAACTCAATCGTTACCCAGCGCCGCGTATCACCCGGCCGGATGCGGCGTTCACCGCCCAACATTTTACCGCACAACTGGCGGGCACACTGCCTGCCGATACCCCCGCCTGCCAACCGCAGGGACTGGGCTTTATCGGCCGTCCGTGGCTGCCCCGCCGCCAGTTCGCCGGCACGTACGATGCCGACTGGCTGGAGCATCGCCATCCTTATCTGCCGAAAGACTTCGATTTTCGTTATTGGAACGGTGCCCCGACTGACCAGCAAATTGACTGGCCGGATACCGACATTTCACTGAGCCTGCAGGGCATGACACCCGGCGGCCACCTGCACGTCACCCTGCCGGGGCATCGCCCGTTTATTCTGCTGCGCATGGAAAACGGTGCGCTATTCCCCGTACCAATGCGCCTCGATACGTTGATCCTTGACAGTGAGGCCATGACGCTGCACATCACCGGCCGGTTGAATTTTAAAACCAACCTGCCGGTACGGGTGGCGGAAGCCCGGTTTGAAATCGACCCCGATGCCCCGTTACTCAAGCTCGCGCCCCCTGAACCTGAAAAGGAGACTGTCCATGGCGGATAACTACCTTGCCCGCACCGCAGGCGAATGGCTGATAGTCGGCATGTTGCCGGACGTGTGCAAAACCCCGATGGGGTCGTCAACCCCGCCGATCCCCTATCCGGTTATCGCCAAGCTGGCGGGCAGCGATGCCCCCGTAAAATCCGTGCGTGCCAATGGGCAGCCGGTAGTGGTCTTCGCCCAGAGTTTTGTACCACAGACTATCGGGGATCAACCCGGTGTCGCCAACGGAGTGAAAAGCGGTACCGTGGGCGCAAAGTGCCACCCGAAAGTGCATACCAACACGGTCCGAGCCGGCAACAAATTGGTGCTGCGCCACGGGGATGAATTCTGGATGAACGGGGCATAAAGAGGGATACACATGTCAGACAAAATGATTGTCACACCGGATAGCCCCGCGGTGAAAGCTGAAAACTATTGTAAGGAATTCAATATCCGCACTCAGGCTGAGGCAGAGAAAGCACTCAGCAATGTGGATTCGTTATACCGGCAAAGCTCGCGTTTTTACGGGGATTACGGAAACGACCCAGAATTGGACGTTTACTACAATCAGCTCGATGCCGATTTTGCTGCACAGGAATTTAAGCAAACCGCGCAAAATGCCGTTGAAAAATTCAAAAGCGGTGAGTTTCCCAAGCCAGAATGGGATGAAGAAAAAGAGGAAGAAGACAATCACCCCCAACCCAATGACGCCCTGCCGGTCAAAGCCCGCGATGACAGCCCAAGCGGGACGGGTAACACGCTCGGCAAAATCGTCGGACAGGCGCCACAGGGAGCAAATCCGCCGCATGAGGCGAATGCCGCCGTAATCCCGGAAACCGCGCAAGAAAAGGGCATATGGAATGGGCTTAAAAAGATGGCGGGTGAGCTGGGAGATGCTGCCGTAGACAAAGCCAAACAAACCGGCCAAGACCTGGCAACCCCAGAAGGTTGGGATCAGGTAGAACAGGCTAAAGGGGTTGGTAAAGCCGCCAGTAATGCCGGCGTCGGCATGGCCGAAATGGCGATCAAGGGCGGTATGCTGAACTCCAGCCGTGAGGCGGAGGAATCGGCGCGTGCATTGGATTTTTGGGGGAAAGTCTTTGGCAATAAAGAAGCCGAAAAGCACGCGGAAGTGATAGGCGAAATAGCGGATGCCGGCCGCACAAATGCCAACGCATTCAATCTGGATGAATACAAGATGACGTTGGATACGCCGGGGCAACGTCTGGGGGACCTTGTCTTTGAGATTGGCACATTTTTTAGCCCGAAAAGCGTTGCCAGTGCGATGGGAGCCATGTCTAAGACCAGTACAGTGACGAAAATGGCAGAAGCTGGTGCTATCGGTGCCGTGGCGAAAAAAACCACCAGTGCGACGAAAGCTGCGGAAACCGGTGGTGCCGGTGCCAAAGTCAAAGGCAAATCTACAGACACACCGGAGGCCAAGCCCCAAAAAGAGCCGGTTAAAGATGACGCCACTCCGTCCAACAAAAAAGACGGCAATGACAATGGATTGTCTACCAAAGAAGGTGATCCGGTTGATATGGCGACCGGCGATTTCCTGCAAGTTTGGCCAGTGTTGGCGATACCGGGATTATTGCCACTCAACCTCAACCGAACCTACCGTTCTACCGCAAATTTACACGGCCTGTTCGGCCCCAAATGGGCGGATGACTGGTCACTGCAATTAGTTATCGCACAAGGGGAGGTACACTACACCCATACCGACGGCGTCGTCTATGACTTCGCCACGCCGGATAATAAAGTCTTGTCCCGTAACCGCCACCTTCCCCACTGCCTGCTGACCGGTGAACTGACGGGCGAGCTGTACCTGACTGACCGCCGTAGCCAGTTGACATACCATTTCAGCGAAGCCTCAGGCAGTACACGGAAACTGTCCGCCATCACCGACCGCCGCCAGAACCGGATTGATTTTATCTATGATAAACACGCCCGACTGATTAAGGTCGAACGCCATGACAGCTTGCGGTTGATCCTGCATTATCATCAAAACGGGCAACTCCACACGCTCGATATGCAGGAAATCCGCGATGACCAGACCATAGAGCAACGCCTGCTGACCTGCCAGTACGACTCGCACGGCTATCTGAGTGAGTGTGACGCCTTCCAGCACAACCACCTGTGGCATGAGTACGACCAACAAGGGCGAATGACCCGTTGGCATGACACTGACCAGACCGACCTGACGATAACCTACGACGAACGCGGTCGGGTACTCAGCACCACTTCCCCCAGCGGTTACTGGCATGACCGCTTCCGCTACGATGACCATGCCCGCATCACCACCTATCTGGACGGTGAAGGAGGAGAAACCCGCTATCACTACGATCCGAACGGGCTGGTGATACGGGAAGTGGATCCACTGGGCCGCATTACCCGCCGCCAGTGGCGGGGCAGCCTGCTGATGTGGGAAAGCGACCCTTTAGGGCAGATGACCGCTTTTGAGTACAACCCTGACGGTGCGCTGACCGAAGTAAAACTGCCGACGGGCGATACTTTCGCCTATGACTATGATGAACACGGGCAACTGACCGAAAGCACCCTCCCCACGGGTGAACGCTGGCAATGGCATTATGATGAACAGGGCAACCTGACGGCGCTGACCAATCCATTGGGACACAAAGAAGAATACCAGTACGGTCTCCACGGCGAATTGCGCCAGCGCCTGCTACCGGATGGACGTCAATGGCACTATGCTTATGACGAGCACCAGCGCCTCGCGGCTGTGATGACACCGGATGGCGAAACCACCGGACTGGAACTGGATGCGCTGGGTCGCCTGCGTCGTTTTACTGATGCACTGAAACAGGAAACCCGCTACCAGTACAGCCCTGACCACGCCAGTCTCATTAATGGCAGTCTGAATGAAATCACCCTTGCCGATGGCGTCACCCAAAAACTGGAGTATGACAGCGAGCATCGCATCGCGACGGTCACCGATGGCGAAGGCCGTACGACCCGCTACACTTACGGTGCCTTTGACTTGTTGACCCAAGTCACCCGTCCGGACGGCACCACCCTGCGCTTTGGCTATGACCGGCTCACCCGATTGAATTCGGTCATCGCCTCCACCGGAGAAACTTACCGTTATGAACGGGATGCCGCCGGTCAGATTATCCGCGAAACCGATTTTACCGGACGGACGCTGACCTATCAGTACGATAAACTGGGGCGTCGGACACACACGCTATATCCCGATGGTCAGCAACTTCGCTGGCACTATTCCGCTGCAGGGTTGTTGCTCAAACAGGAAAGCTGGCAACCGGCAGAAAACCAGTTGGTGCTTAAAGACACCACCACGTACGCATACAACCAACGGTATCAATTGGTGAAAGCCACCAATGCTGATGCCATCGTCGAATATGAGTACGACAAAACCACGGGGCTGTCCACCTGTGAGCGTATTAATGGACGGGAAATTATTCGCGAATGGGATACCCTGACCGGGCGTCCGGTCAGCGAAAGTGTGGATGGCAACACCCTGCACTTTGGTTATAACCCAATGGGGGCGCTAAACCATTTTCAGCTCAACCAGCATGCCCCGCTGACCTTTCAGCATGATGTGCTGGGGCGGGAAACAGTACGCGAAAGTGCCAACGGGTTTATCCTTGCCAGCCGCTACACCGCAACCGGATTGCTCGCGCATCAGTCGGCAGGACAGGCCACCCAGTTTTTCAGGGAAACGCTGGCACAAAATGACCCGTATTTCCCGCCACAGGCCACTGCCGTCAACCGCAGCTGGCAATATGACCGGGCGCATAATGTGCGCGTGATTGACGACAGTCGCTGGGGGCAAACCCGTTACCGTTACAATGCCAACGA
>NZ_FORG01000057.1 GCF_900113945.1 Xenorhabdus mauleonii | reverse complement strand
CCAGTCTTTCTGAGTGTGAGTCATAGTCATACCTGCTTCCCCTTCTTTTGATTATTAAGTGGTGGCGATTCAAGACAGGGATTCTCAGGTACCGGGTACACTCAACCGGCGAGACGTTAGTCTCCCCCGCCTGAACCGCCATAGAAGGGCGATAACAGGCTCACTGGTAGAAACATCCTACCAGTGGAGTGTTTAAGAGGCCTGAGATTCCTCACTATCAGATTTTGCTGATAGCTTTTTTACTTTAACGAATTACGTTATCTAATTCAATAATCGAACGTGTAAGTTTTACAAGTAAATTGAATTAGTTGAATAACTGATGCTGTTTAAATAAAACACTTAAGTTGCATGAGTCAATTGAACTCACAGCCAAAAGAGGACATTACTAATTAAGCGTTGTGTCTAATCTTGGATCAGATCAATCTTCTTCTATTATCTATTTGTAGTAACATTGCCATCCAGCGAAGCGTGTTGACTCTCAGGATCATCTCTGGGAAAGAACAATTTGTAGTTTTGAACTTTTGTAACTAAGTAGGAATATGATGCGCCTGTTGAAATTGGCTGAACAAAACAGAAAAGAAGCGAATAAGCTGCTCAACCCTAAGACCAAATCAGCGCTCGGTCAATTTATGACCCCTGCACCAATTTGTTTGTTCTTGGCAAGTCTATTCGACAACATCAAGAGTAACGTAAAGCTACTTGACCCCGGCTGTGGAGTGGGGTCGCTTTCTGCTGCATTTATCGATCGAGCGTTGAGCCTGGGAGTCGAAAGAGTAGAGCTTGATGTCTACGACATCGAAGATGTGATGTTACCGTTCCTAGATAAAACACTGGAAGCCTGTAGTAAGGAGTTTGGGAAAAATTTTTCATATAAGGTTTACAAAACAGACTACATTATTGATACAAGCCTACTCGTGAAAAATCTTTCCAATAGTGAAGAGATTGAAACGTATAGTCATGTAATTATGAACCCGCCATACAAAAAAATTCTATCTTCCAGCGCTCATCGAATTTCGCTGAGCAATGCAGGCATAGAAACGGTTAATTTATACTCAGGATTCGTTGCCTTAGCTTTAAAACAGTTGAGGCAGGGGGGGGAGTTGGTAGCAATCATTCCAAGGTCTTTCTGTAATGGCCCGTATTATCAACCTTTCCGTGAACAACTACTTTCAGAAACGTCCATCAAGCACATCCATATTTTTGACTCTCGTAATACTGTTTTTGCAGAAGATAAAGTTCTTCAAGAAAATATTATCATTCACTGTATCAAAGGTGTTTCACAGGGTGAAGTAACAATCACTTCAAGCCCAACATCCGATTTTCATCTTGATGAAGAGACTGGGCAAATAACAGCAACAGATATGACTCAACGTAAGGTTTCCATCGACAAGATAGTAAATCCTGCGGATAAACAAAAATTCATTCATATCGCAGCAAGTCCAAGAGAACAACATATTATTGAAAGATTGTCACCTTTCACATCAACTTTAGATGATCTAAAAATTCAGGTTAGCACAGGGCCGGTAGTCAACTTCCGACTTCGAGACGACCTCCGCGAAAATTTGGATTCTGAATCAGTGCCGCTTATTTTTCCCCAGCATTTAAATGGGAAAGTTCATTGGCCTCTCGGCGGGAAAAAACCAAATGCTATAAGGGTCTCCGATTCATCGCGGCCATGGCTTTGGAAGAATGAAGGTTACTTCTTGATTATAAAAAGGTTTAGTAGCAAGGATGAAAAAAAGCGAATCATGGCTACATTGTATGATTCATCCCTTCCAGGTGATTTGATCGGTTTTGAAAATAAAACCAACGTTTTCCATATTAAAAAAGCTGGTATGGATGCAGATCTTGCCCGTGGGCTTTATGCCTATTTGAATTGCACTTTACTGGACAAATACTACCGCCAATTTGGGGGGCATACCCAAGTAAATGCCACAGATTTGAGGTCAATTCACTATCCTTCACTGGAAGTTTTACGGAAAATGGGCCGTGAGGTGGGCGATGAAATTCTTAATAGTAACCACATTGATGAAATCATTAATAGGGAGTTAGACTTGATGACAGAAGGAAAAACTACTGATCCACTTAAAGCGCAAGAAAAAATCGAGCAATCTCTTGAAATATTGCGCTTACTGGGAATGCCTCGTGCTCAAATAAATGAACGTTCAGCTCTGACCTTACTCGCGCTACTTGACCTTCCTCCTGATGGGAGTTGGGAAAAAATACGAAGGCCTATGTTAGGCGTTACTCCGATCATGGATTGGTGTAGAGATGTATACGGCAAAGAATATGCGCCGAACACACGTGAAACTTTCCGCCGACAAACACTTCACCAATTTTGTGATGGCGGAATCGCTTTATACAATCCTGATGAACCAGATCGGGCTGTTAACTCACCTAAATCCTGTTATCAATTAGCATCTGAATTACACGCTGTACTGTTAACTTACGGTACTCCTGAATGGGATATATCAATCAAGGAGCATATGGACAATATTTCCACTTTAGTTGAACAATATGCTATGGCGAGAAAAATGGAAATGATCCCTCTAAAGCTGAATGACGGTACGGATTTAATCTTAAGCCCTGGAGCCCATAGCCAGCTGATCAAGGATATCATTGTTGAGTTTGGACCTCGCTTCGCCCCAGAAGCCGAAGTTATATATATCGGAGATACCGGTGCGAAAGAAGCTCATTTCCGTAAGGAACGACTTGCTGAGTTAGGCGTCATTGTTGACCGTAAAGGAAAATTGCCTGATGTTGTTCTTTATTGGAAAGAACGTAATTGGTTACTGTTAATCGAGTCTGTCACATCTCATGGTCCAGTTGATGGAAAACGCCACGGCGAATTAGCAAAATTATTTGCAAATTCTAAACCCGGATTGGTATATGTCACCGCATTCCCTGACCGTAAAACGATGGCAAAGTATCTTATGGATCTATCGTGGGAAACAGAGGTTTGGGTCGCTGATGCTCCGACTCACATGATACATTTGAATGGCGATCGATTCCTTGGCCCACACACTTAAGCAAACGAACTAATCATACAATTATTAATGAACCCCGAACATCGGCTCCATTTTTTATGGCTTTAGCCAGTTTAATAAGCCCTGTCATCACAGGGCAATACGTTAATGAAGAAAACACCTCTCAGAACGGAATTTCCGAATCCCAGTCGGTGTCATCCTCTTCCGGTAACACTGAGACCTGTACTGGCTGTGTTTTTTTTCTTGCCTGATTAACAGGTTGAGTTGGTAGCTGCTTCTGTACTGGCTTATGTCCAGCCTGCTGAGATGCCGCGTTCTTCAAATCCCCACGACTCCCCAGCATCTGCATCGACCCATTCACATTCACCACTACTTCGGTTGAGTAGCGATCCTGCCCCTGATTATCCTGCCATTTGCGAGTTTTCAGCTGGCCTTCAATATACACCTGCGCCCCTTGCTGCAAATACTCCGCCGCGATATCGGCTAATTTGCCGAAAATGGCAACCCGGTGCCACTCCGTTTTTTCCCGCAACTCGCCGGTTTGTTTATCCCGCCAGTTCTCTGAAGTAGCCAGTGAAAGCGTGGCCACCGTACCGCCGGTCGGCAGGTAACGAATTTCCGGATCTTGCCCCAGATAACCCACTAAAATCACTTTGTTAATTCCGCGTGAAGCCATATTCCTTTCCTTATCGGTTAAACTGACTGACGTTGTGTCCATTGCCCCTGTTTCAGGGCAAACTCCGCCTGTTCGCGGTAGGCAAAATACTCCACGGACTCACGCGAGCACGGCTCTCCCGCATCCATCGTGCCGATATAAAACCCCGCACGGCTTCGCAACACGGTTAACGGTAATTGTTTATGGCAATATTGCAGGGCCAGAACCCCAATCGGTGCAACATTCATCACGGTATCCTGCTGTCTTATTCATAAAGGAATGCCCTGAAAGCTCAGGGCAGGTCGATGGAATATCAGAAGGAATTTTCTGCATATTCTTTTTGCGTAATGCCGTTCTGAGGCGGCATCGAGTCGGATTGTTCAGCCTGATACACTTTCTCCTGACCGATTTTAATCCAGTCAACTTTGATCAGACGGGCTTTCAGGCTGACGCGCTGTTCACCCGCATGATCACCGCGTTTCAGGGTAAAGATATCCGTTGAAGGATTACTTAACGTAAAGCCCAGTAAGACTTTTTTGTCCTCGTCAACCGCTTTCTGGCAACGGCCGACCAGACTGGTTGCTTCCTTGCCGACCACGGTAATATCAAAACGCACATAGACCGGGTTATCACTCGGTCCGTTCAGCGCATTGATCACACAGCTCAGGAACGTTCCACTGGCGGTGCTGACATGGCGGATATTATTCAGATAGCCCAGTCCTTTAATATTCAGGTTGAAATAGTCGTTTTTGGTTAAAGATGGGGTGTTCTCAGACATACGATGTTCTCCATAAAGGTAAAAAATACGGTGTGACGGAGAAAATCCGCTTCCCTGACGGGAATGATTTTTCCCGCCGGGCGTCAGACACCTACGGTGTTGGCGTTCTGATAAAGAATAAAAAAACCTTCACTGCCGTTGGACTGGCAATATCTGCTTCCAAAGGGGGGCAGATGTACCGCAAACAGGCGCTCCCTTTCAGGCTACGGGAGTTTTCGGCTAAAAACTGCGTGATTTTTAAAGCATCCGTCAATGGGATCAATCAATAACCCTATTTTCATGCCGGCGAATTTCCCCGCCGGGTTTTTCGGGAGCCGGTTACCGCGCTGGCATTCAGCATCCCCTTACACGCCGGGTAGCGGGTGCAGCCCCAGAACGGCGTTGTTTTCCCCATGCGTTTTTGCATCGTGCCGCCACAACGTGGGCACGCCGGGGTTTTCGGCAGGGTAAACTGAATCGGCTGCGCCTTGCCCTTTTCCATTAAATGAGCCAGCCATTGCGCCTGTTTCTGCATAAAGCTATCCAGTGTGG
>NZ_FORG01000024.1 GCF_900113945.1 Xenorhabdus mauleonii | reverse complement strand
GATTGCTGCAGTCAGGGTAGTTTTACCGTGGTCAACGTGGCCGATAGTACCAACGTTAACGTGCGGTTTTGAACGTTCAAACTTTTCTTTAGACACGACTCTATTCCTTAATACTGCTCCCCCGTCACAGAGATGAGGGAGCTAAAAAGATAGTAAACTCGAAAACTTATCTAGCTTTACGAGCTTCAATAATAGCCTGAGCGACGTTGCTAGGCGCTTCGTTGTACTTCAAGAACTCCATGGAGTAAGAAGCACGACCTTGGGTCTGAGAACGCAGGTCAGTAGCATAACCGAACATTTCAGACAATGGTACTTGAGCACGAACAACTTTGCCCGTAGCTACATCATCCATACCATCGATCATACCACGGCGACGGTTCAAGTCACCGATGACGTCACCCATGTAGTCTTCTGGTGTTTCCACTTCAACTTTCATGATTGGCTCCAGCAGAACTGGTTTAGCTTTCATGAAGCCTTCTTTAAATGCCATGGATGCGGCAATTTTAAAGGCGATTTCTGAAGAGTCAACGTCATGGTAAGAACCATCGAACAGAGCAACTTTAACGTCAACGATTGGATAACCAGCCAGAACACCGCTCTTCAGCTGTTCCTGAACGCCTTTGTCAACGCCTGGGATGTATTCTTTAGGAACAACACCACCAACGATTTCGTTCGAGAATTCGTAACCAGCACCGCCAGCTTCCAGAGGCTCGATACGTAGCCATACGTGACCATACTGACCACGACCACCGGATTGTTTAGCGTGTTTACCTTCCTGCTCAACAGAAGCACGGATAGTTTCACGGTAAGCAACCTGAGGTTTACCTACGTTCGCTTCAACGTTGAATTCACGACGCATACGGTCAACCAGTACGTCGAGGTGAAGTTCACCCATACCTGCGATGATAGTCTGACCAGTTTCTTCGTCACTGCTCACGCGGAATGATGGGTCTTCTTGAGCCAGACGGCCTAAAGCGATACCCATTTTTTCTTGGTCAGCTTTAGTTTTTGGCTCAATAGCAACAGAGATAACTGGCTCTGGGAATTCCATGCGCTCCAGAATGATTGGTGCGTTCATGTCACAGAGAGTATCACCTGTAGTAACATCTTTCAGACCGATTGCAGCAGCGATATCGCCTGCACGGACTTCTTTGATTTCTTCACGTTTGTTGGCGTGCATCTGTACGATACGGCCAAAACGTTCTTTTTTATCTTTAACTGGGTTCAGTACGGTGTCACCGGAGTTAACAACGCCGGAGTAAACACGGAAGAACGTCAGGTTACCCACGAATGGGTCAGTTGCGATTTTGAATGCCAGTGCAGAGAATGGCTCTTCATCGCTAGAGTGACGTTCTGCTGGTGTATCTTTACCGTCTGGCAGCATACCTTTGATGGATTCAACATCAGTAGGTGCTGGCAGATATTCAATAACTGCATCCAGCATTGCCTGAACACCTTTGTTCTTAAATGCAGAACCACAGGTAACCAGGATAATTTCGTTAGCCAGAACACGCTTACGCAGAGCTGCCTTGATTTCTTCTTCAGTCAGCTCTTCACCGCTCAGATATTTGTCCATCAGTTCTTCTGATGCTTCTGCTGCGGATTCGATCAGGTTCTGATGCCATTCTTGAGCCAGTTCAACCATGTCTGCTGGGATTTCTTCATAAGTGAAGGTAGTTCCCTGATCAGCTTCGTTCCAGTTGATTGCTTTCATTTTCAACAGGTCAACAACACCGGTGAAGGTATCTTCAGCACCGATAGCCAGTTGAAGTGGAACTGGGTTAGCAGCCAGACGAGTTTTGATCTGCTCAACAACGCGCAGGAAGTTCGCACCCATACGGTCCATTTTGTTAACGAACGCGATGCGTGGAACATTATATTTGTTAGCCTGACGCCATACAGTTTCAGACTGAGGCTGAACGCCACCAACCGCACAGTAAACCATTACTGCACCGTCAAGAACACGCATGGAACGTTCTACTTCGATGGTGAAGTCAACGTGGCCTGGGGTGTCGATGATGTTAACACGGTGTGGCTCAAACTGTTTCGCCATACCAGACCAGAATGCAGTGGTCGCAGCAGACGTGATGGTGATACCACGTTCCTGTTCCTGCTCCATCCAGTCCATTGTTGCTGAACCTTCGTGAGTTTCACCAATTTTATGGTTTACACCTGTGTAAAACAGAATACGTTCAGTTGTCGTGGTTTTACCGGCATCGATGTGAGCACTGATACCAATGTTGCGGTAACGCGCTATAGGTGTTTTACGAGCCATTTTTTCCTCTCTCGTGGGCGTTCAATTTAGAGAAAGGGTAGCCGAGTCGCTACCCAGAACATATTCACTGCCGATGGTTGACCTAAAAAGGAATTACCAACGGTAGTGTGCGAACGCCTTGTTAGCTTCTGCCATACGGTGAACGTCTTCACGTTTCTTCACAGCAGCGCCTTTGTTTTCAGCCGCATCAGATAATTCATTCGCCAGGCGCAGAGCCATCGACTTATCACCGCGTTTACGAGCAGCATCAACGATCCAACGCATTGCCAAAGCATTACGACGAACCGGACGAACTTCAACTGGAACCTGATAGGTAGAACCACCAACACGGCGGGACTTAACTTCCACAGTCGGGCGCACGTTATCCAGTGCCAGCTCGAATGCTTCCAGATGATCTTTACTAGAACGCTGAGCCAGGGTCTCAAGCGCGCTATATACGATTGCTTCTGCGGTAGATTTCTTACCATCTACCATCAGGATGTTAACAAATTTGGCCAGCAGTTCAGATCCGAACTTTGGATCTGGCAGAATTTTACGTTGACCAATTACACGACGACGTGGCATGGAAATACTCCGTTTCGAATTCAGGGTTGTCCAAAACTCTACGAGTTTATTTTGACATTAAAGTGAAAAATGTTTGGCCTTACTTAACGGAGAACCATTAAGCCTTTGGCTTCTTCACACCGTACTTAGAACGACCTTGTTTACGGTCTTTAACACCGGCACAGTCCAGTGCGCCGCGAACAGTGTGGTAACGCACACCTGGCAAGTCTTTTACACGACCGCCACGGATCAGGATAACGGAGTGTTCCTGCAGGTTGTGGCCTTCACCACCGATGTAGGAAGAAACTTCGTAACCGTTAGTCAAACGCACACGGCACACTTTACGCAGTGCGGAGTTTGGTTTTTTAGGGGTGGTAGTATATACACGAGTACATACGCCACGTTTTTGCGGGCAAGCTTCCAGAGCAGGAACGTTGCTTTTCACAACTTTCGAGCTACGAGATTTGCGAACCAGCTGGTTAATAGTTGCCATTATTAAAAAAGCTCCTGGTTTTTTGCTTCGTAAACACGGATTTTACCCTCTCCCTGCCATAATGACAAAACGAGAGGACGCGGAATTTTATTGCTGACTTGACTAGGTGTCAAGAAATATACAGTTTTTCTATGCTGGTAAAGCGTTTTTCTATACTGCTAAAGTAGCAGAAAAGTTCGATTCACATTTACCAGGCAAAATTTTGCTGATGTTTCACTGTTAAGCTAACAAATCCGGCGTAATCAATCACCTTTACACGGTCAGAAATTTGTTCAAACAACCCCCGTGCCTCTAAATCTTCTTTCAGGGCATAAATGCCAGCACCTGTATTGAGTAATGCCATTAAATTGCGATTATTATTGATGCCCAATAACACACCGTTCTGGATGAGCAAAACATCATCAATATCAGTGACAAGGCTAAGCATTGCATTGAAGTCGATATGATAAGGTGAATGACTAACAGTATATAACATGTTACCTACCTGCAATAGATTAAAATTTCACCACGACATCATATCCCGCCAATAGATCTCGCAAGGCTCCAGAGGAAAGAAATTCAGCCTTCAGCACAAAATCATTTGCCGGATTGCCTCCACGACTCAGCAGGTCATCAAGGCATACATAACACTTGTCAATGTCATACATCGGCAGGATTTTAAAGGTCGAGATATAGTCACGCGCCAAAATTTTATCCGGTTGCTGATTGGGCAGTAATTGAAGTACGCCATCAGAAATAAAAAACACACCAATTTGCTCGGTCAATGCTGATGTTGCGAGTAGTGCATCCAGCCCTTCCCGACCAGCAGAAGAGCCGTGGGGGGCTTCAGTAAATACAAAAGCTATTTTTTTCATCAAATACTCGCAGCCCTAAAATTGTACAACCCGATCACTGAGCATCATGGCTTCTGCCAACGATCCTAACCCACCCAGCTCAAAACCCTGCGCCAAATTTGCCGCAGGAAGCGCCAGTTCACGGGCTTGCTGTTCATCCGCGACCCCACGCCGCAATGCCGCAGCAACACAGATATACAGATTGAACGAGTGCTCGGCTGCCAAGGTTTGCCATGCTTTGGTCAGATCAAATTCATCATTGGCAGGGGAGACCAACTGATTGCCATTTTGGACTCCTTCGCGATAAAAAAACACACTGCGCAGCGTATGCCCTGAAGCGATGAGTGCCTGAGCAAATTGATAGGCACTGCTTGCTTGTTGGGTACCATAAGCTGGCCCAGTGACCAGCAAGCAATAAGACAGTGAGGACATTACTTCTCCGGACTCACATATTCACCATTTTTAAACTGGCGAATATAGAGATATACCGTATGCTTCGAGATATTCAAACGTTCAGCAACCTGGTTGATTGCATCCTTTATATCAAAAATACCTTTTTCATAGAGGTTTAGTACCACCTGCCTGTTTTTCGCATTGTTGGAAACCGTGCGATCAGCATTCACTTCTTCGATCGTGAATTCCAACGTTTGTGCCACTAAATCATCGACAGAAGAAGCAAAGTTAACGTTTGAAGCAACTTCGTGTGTTTTTTCTGGGATAAAGGTCTGAATAATCTCAGAGAAAGGTACATCAAGGTTCATATTAATACATAAAAGCCCAATAACCCGACGCTGGCGATTACGAATAGCAATTGTGACAGATTTCATCAACGAGCCACTTTTCGCCCGTGTGAAATATGCCTTGGAGACGCTGCTATCTTCATCTGTAATATCATGCAGCATCCGTAACGCCAAATCGGTAATTGGAGATCCAATTTTACGGCCCGTATGTTCACCATTAGCTATTCTGACAGCTGAACATTTAAGATCTTCCAGTGAGTGAAGAACTATCTCACAATGCCCACCAATCAACATAGCCAGGCCATCAACAGCAGCTTCGTAAGATTTTAAAATTTCATGATCTATTTCAGTAAACGGTTGGTTTTCCAGTAAATCAAGATCACTGTTATCACCAGTTAATAACGGGGTAGACATGTAATGCACCATCCTTCAAGCTCAAACTTTGCCTTACCAAAAATCTCAACGCGAGATTTATTATAAAATCACATTACGACAACCGAGTGTCTGCCTCAGTAAACTTCTACTGTCGCAGGCAGAATGTTTTATATTCTATTCGGGGTGATAATGTTAAAACTACATTGACGTTAAAACTACATTGAATTTACGTCAAGCTATTGCTGCGCATACCACGGGGGTTTATCACAGCTTTACGACTAATATGCCTGAAATTACGACTGAAATAAGAAATAATATTTTATGTGGTACCGTGGGAAATAATAAGCAGACAAATTCATTCATCTTTATTCAATACTTATTACTCATCAAACAGAAGTAAATAACCATAGGAAGATGAAAAATGAAAGAAATACATATAAATCAGGGGCAATTAAGCCCCCGACAGTGTATTTCTGAATTATCGCCAGAAATTATTTTGCTTTGGCCGCTGGTTTTGCAGCTGGTTTGATATCCAACAATTCGATATTGAAAATCAAGGTAGAATTGGCAGGAATTTGAGGCACGCTGGCTTGACCGTAAGCCAATTCTGGTGGGATGACCAGAGTGATTTTTCCGCCTTTCTTCACATGCTGTAAACCTTCAATCCAGCCAGGGATCACGCTATCCAGGCGAATGGACAGTGGTTCTTTGCGATCAAAAGAGTTATCGAAAACCTGACCATCAATCAAAGTCCCTTTGTAGTTAACAACCACGGTGTCGCTTGGTTTAGGCTCCTTGCCAGTACCTTCTTTTTCAATTTTGTAAAGCAGGCCAGTCTTAGTTTTCACTACTCCTGCTTGCTTGGCAAATTCAGCACGATACTTAGCACCTTTTTCGCCATTTTCTTTGGATTCTTTCTCTGCTTTAGCTTGTGCAGCTTCTTTCACTTTGGTTTCGAAAGCGATCAGCGTTTGCTGAATCTCTTTATCTGTCAGTTTACTCTTGCTATTCAAGGCATCTTCAACACCAGCCAGCAATTGTGCTTTCTCGATATTGATACCAAGTGCTTTTTGCTCTTTCAGTGAGTTATCCATGTAGCTCCCCAAAGAAGCACCCAGAGCATAAGAATTTTGCTGTTCTACCGTTTTAAATGCACTATTCAGTTTTACGTCGCTTTTGGTTGCTGTGTTGTCTGCCAAAGCTTGAGGTACACTAAATGCTACTGCCAGAGTCGTCGCCAGCAAAGTTGTTTTAAACAATGATTTCATCCTACTCTCCAATAATTTTTTGGGGTCAGCGTCAGCACAAGCTACACGCAACGCCTACTATAACTGTCTACATTAACTTATGACAATATTTGCTATATTTTGCTCCAAAACCATTGAGACAACATTAACGTAGAGAGGTTTCACAAGACCTGCTTTTACTGAATGAATTGAATATTATAGTGTTATTTAATGATAGTGTTACTTAGTGCGAGCAATTGTTCCACGATGCAATTAATTAAACAGACGCAGGAGAAAAGGTAATGGAATTATCCGATTTTGAACAAAGAATGGAGCAGGTGGAAACTAAACTGGCCTATCAGGAAGCCACCATTGAAGAATTGAACCAAGAAGTCAGAAGACAGCAAATTGAAACCGACAGATTGAAAGAGCAGCTACGGCTAATGGCTGAACGTCTGAAAACCCACCAATCGTCGATTATTGCCCCACTTTCTGAGGAAACTCCGCCTCCTCATTATTGATGCTCATGATTAATGTGCATCAGTATGATTAATGGTGGAAAATATCAGCCAAGGAAGGCTGAAGAACAACAGGATAAAAATAAAAAAAAAAAGAGAAGCCCATGCGAGCCTCCCTTTTTCTTCTGCTTACTGATTTTTCAGCTTGCCGGTTTATTCAGGCTGTCAGCTAAAAATGCTCAGTCGCTTCAATTAATGGCAGCCGCCACCGCAGCATCCATGTTCATCGTGCTCATGGTGATGATCGTGCTCTCCACCTTGGCCATGCACATGGCCATGTTCCAATTCTTCTTCAGTCGCTTCACGGATTGCGACAATTTCAACATTGAATTTCAGGTCTTGGCCAGCCAGCATGTGGTTGGCATCAACAACAACTTCATCGCCTTCAATCGCAGTGATTTCAACTGGGATAGGCCCTTGATCTGTGTCAGCCAGAAAACGCATGCCAACCTGAATATCATCAACACCGACAAATACGTCTTTTGGCGCACGCTGAACCAGATTTTCATCATACTGACCGTATGCATCGCCCGCTTCTACACTTACGTCGAAACGTTCACCTGCCTCACGGCCTTCCAGTGCTTTTTCCAATCCACTGATCAGAGAACCACGGCCATGCAGATAGTCTAACGGTGCGCTCACCGGGGACTCATCAACTAAAACACCATCTTCTGTTCTTACTTGATAAGCCAGGCTTACCACCACGTCTTTTGCTACTTTCATGACAACTCCTACATACCCGAGGAAAAAATCCGTAAGGGAAAGTTTTTTACCGCTTAAAAAATGCCGTTAATTGTAACGGAATTCTACGTCGCTGTACCTAGGAATGATGAAATTTATCCATGATTTATTGTTAATACATTTATTAATAAGAACATTTATTAATAAGAGCCTAGATAAATTAGAACCAAGATTAATGGGTTCATTTACTCCCATGAATTTTGGATTGCATCGCAGCAATAAGGGAATGGCAAATTTTCCAGGAACGAATTCACCCGGCCAAAGACTGGCCTTCGGCGAGAGGCAAAAGCCTCTCATTTATCCCGAATACATGGCTCACCGCATGTTGATAAAAACGGCGGCCGGGAGTGAGTGCAGCTCCGAAAGCTGCCACCTGAAAGGCAAAGGGGATAATTATTGTGGTGTAAAAATACCAATAACCTGCTCTTGCCCTCGGATGTGCGACGTCACGGCCTCATCTGTTTGTCTCTGTATATGGCCACAGCTAACGCACTCCACAATATCAACCTTATTCTCTTGCCACATTGCCAGCGTATCCTGTGACTGGCATTTCGGACAAACCGCTCCCGCAATAAAACGCTTACGACTTACTGACATAATTCACCCCGACATTACTCATATTCGTCCCATCCTTCCGGTTGGCGACGTTCATTCATCATTTCTCGTTCAAATAGTTCTTCCAATTCCCTGCGGGCTTCTTTCACACGGGTTATTTGCGCCAAATCGCCGTGTAAATGGGGCATAAGCTCACGCAGCATTCGCATGTCCAACCGCCGGAAATGCTGCTGCGCACGATGAGCCTGATGTGGATGTATACCCAACCGGATCAAAACCTTGCGTCCTAAATCCAAGGCACTGGCAAATGTTTCCCGGTTAAAATCCTTCACACCGCTCTGTAACAGTTCGTGAGCTTCCAGACGCCCTCTGGCGCGAGCAATAATATGCAGGTGAGAAAAATGTTTTTGGCATAGGCGCACAATTGTCATTGTATCTTCCGGCTCATCACAGGTAACAACAATCGCCTTGGCTTTCTCGGCTCCCGCTGAACGCAATAATTCTAATTCGCTCGCATCGCCATAATACACCTTATAACCATAACGACGCATCGTACTAATGACACTCACATCACGTTCCAATACCGTAATGCGGATCTTATTGGCCATCAGCAAGCGCCCGACCACTTGTCCAAAACGGCCAAACCCCACCAGAATCACCTGTGGGTCATTATCTTCCACAAATGGTTGTTCGCCGTGTTCTTCTTGTGCGTTATAACGGTGTGCCAGCAGTTTTTCAATCAGTTGCATGACCAGAGGTGTTGTCATCATCGACAATGTCACGACAACCAGCAAAAGCGACATCTGATTCTGCTCCAGTACCCCTTGTCCGAGCGCGACAGAAAATAGCACGAATGCAAATTCCCCTCCCTGACTTAGCACCCCGGAGAATTGCAGGCTCGACGATTTCCTCATACCGGATATCCTCCCGAGCAGATAAAGTATGAGTCCTTTTACCAGCACCAAGCCTAATACGCTCAATAGGACGCTAAATAAATTGGTTAGCAAGACACCCATATTCAAGGACATGCCGACAGAAATGAAAAATAGGCCCAGCAACAATCCTTTGAATGGTTCAATGGCAATTTCCAGCTCATGGCGATATTCGCTGTCTGCCAGCAAAACACCGGCAATGAACGTACCCAGTGCCATTGAAAAGCCCAATTTTTCCATGAAAATCGCTGCCCCCAATACAACCAACAGCGAAGCGGCCGTAAACACCTCCCTGATGCCGCATTTTACTACCAGCCTGAACAGTGGCCGCAGCAAATATCGCCCACCCAGCAACATGCCTGCAAAGGCCATGATTTTCAGTGCGATGCGATACCAGTCACTGGAGCCGGCTCCGCCAGCCAGCAAAGGAATCACAGCTAACGCAGGAATGACAGCCATGTCCTGAAACAACAAGACAGAAAAACCGAGCTTTCCGCCTTCATTGCCTTTCATTCCCTTCTCTTTCATTAATTGCAACGCCATTGCCGTTGATGACATTGCCAATCCAATGCCGCCAATCACCGCTGCCTGCCAAGAGAAATTCGTCAGATAAAGCAACAGGGCCAGCACCAGCGCCGTTAATATCACCTGCGCCGTACCCACACCAAAAATAGATCGCCTGAGTTGCCAGAGCTTTGTCGGATTCAACTCAAGGCCGATGATAAACATCAGGAAAACAACACCAAGCTCAGAGAAATGCAGGATTTCATCGACATCCTTGATAAATCCGATTCCCCACGGCCCAAGCGCAATGCCGGCAATAAGATAGCCCAACACCGCGCCAATCCTGGCTTTTTGTGCAAGGGGAACCGCCACAACAACAGCAAACAAGAACAGTGTTCCGACATTTAACAGCGCTGACGTCTCCATGATCACAACCCTCCCAAAGACAATGGCATTTTCAGCCATTCGTGATAAGCATTGGCATGGCTCGCAAGCACTTCAGGCTTTTGGCGTCTGGCCCAATAAATTATCATCGGTGATAACCAATGCATCTGGCACATTGATGCAGTCAGCTCGAAAGGCCGGAGGATTTCCTCCATCGGGTAGCGATTCGAGCCACCTCTTTTATAGGCACCTTCCGGCTCCCCGGTCGTAATGACGGAACGCCAGTATTTGCCCCTCAACGCCTGCTCAGCACCGTTGACAAAATCACGGCTCAGCACACGATCCATCCACTCTTTCAATAGAGCCGGACAACTGTATGTATATAAAGGATGTTGGAAGACAATTACTTTGTGTTCACGCAGAAGTTGCTGTTCAAAAGCAATGTCGATGAAAAAATCAGGATAACAACCATAGAGATCATGAACAGTCACATGCTCCAGCCCCCGCACAAACCGCAATAGAGCTTTATTCGCAACTGAATTCAGGGGTTCAGGATGGATATATAACAGTAATACTTTCGGTGGCGATATATTAGGTGATAAAGACATCAATCCCCCCAAGGCGTGTCAGAACACATATTTTCCGCTACCATGCACGCCAAGCTATCAAATTGAATACATATGATCTAATTATTAACTTAACACATATTAAGTAGACAACATCTATGATTGTTTTCTCTTCATTGCAAATCCGCCGTGGCATTCGTGTCCTTCTGGACAATGCCAGCGCAACCGTAAATCCGGGCCAGAAAATAGGATTGGTTGGCAAAAATGGTTGCGGTAAATCTACTCTGCTGGCATTACTGAAAAATGAACTTCAGGCTGAAGCAGGCTCAGTCACATTTCCCTCCAATTGGTCATTGGCATGGGTTAATCAGGAGACGCCAGCCCTCGAAACCTCAGCGCTAGAATATGTGATCGATGGCGATCGTGAATTCCGCCAACTGGAACAGAAGCTGAACCTCGCCAACGAGCAAAATGATGGGCACGCCATTGCCCACATTCATGGCTTGCTCGATGCTATTCAGGCATGGACAATCCGTTCCAAGGCTTCCAGTCTGCTGCATGGGCTTGGGTTCTCCCAAGCCCAACTGGAACAGCCTGTCAGTTCATTTTCCGGTGGCTGGCGCATGCGCCTTAATTTGGCACAGGCACTGATTTGTCGTTCCGATTTACTCTTACTTGACGAACCGACCAACCACCTTGATTTGGACGCCGTTATCTGGCTCGAAAAGTGGCTAAAAAACTATACCGGCACTTTGATTCTGATCTCCCACGACAGGGATTTCCTCGATCCAATCATTGATAAAGTGCTGCATATTGAGCAACAGAGCCTGTATGAATACACTGGCAACTACTCCTCTTTCGAACGGCAACGTGTAGCCAAGCTCGCCCAGCAACAGGCGCTGTACCAAAGCCAGCAGGAAAAAGTGGCACATTTGCAAAGCTACATTGATCGCTTCCGGGCCAAAGCCACCAAGGCAAAGCAAGCGCAAAGCCGCATTAAAATGCTGGAAAGGATGGAGCTCATCGCCCCGGCCCATGTGGATAATCCCTTCCATTTCAGTTTTCGCCAACCGGACAGCCTGCCAAATCCGCTTTTGAACATGAAAAAAGTCAGTGCGGGTTATGGCGACAAAACCGTACTGGATTCCATTAAATTAAACTTGGTGCCGGGTTCACGTATCGGCCTGTTAGGTCGCAATGGTGCAGGTAAATCGACACTGATCAAGCTGCTGGCAGGAGAGCTTGAGCCACAACAGGGAACGATATCCTTATCAAAAGGCATTAAATTAGGGTACTTCGCACAGCACCAACTGGAATACCTGCGGGCAGATGAATCGCCATTACAGCATTTAGTCCGGATAGCGCCACAAGAAACTGAGCAACAACTTCGGGATTATCTGGGCGGTTTTGGTTTTAAAGGCGATCAAGTGACCGATCCCAGCGGCCGTTTTTCCGGTGGTGAAAAAGCGCGCTTGGTATTGGCGCTCATTGTCTGGCAGCGCCCCAATCTTTTGCTGCTGGATGAACCGACCAACCACCTTGATCTCGACATGAGGCAGGCACTGACCGAAGCTGTCATCGATTTTGAGGGCGCTTTAGTTGTGGTATCGCATGATCGGCATTTGCTGCGCTCCACTACAGATGAACTTTATTTGGTACATGACGGTGAAGTGGAACCTTTCTCGGGTGATCTCGAAGATTACCAGCAATGGCTGACAGAATTGCAGCGCCAACAAATGCGTGACAGCCAAGAGAAAATGAAAGCGGGCACTGAATCCGTGGCAAATGGAAGCCAAAATTTCAGTGCCCAAGAGCGCAAAGATCAAAAGCGGCGTGAAGCGGAATTCCGCAATCAAACTCAGCCGTTGCGTAAAAAACTTGCCACCCTTGAAAAGCAGATGGATAAATTGGGGGTTGAATTGGCGACATTAGAAGAGAAATTGTCAGACAATAATCTCTACGAAAATGAGCGCAAAACTGAATTAACAGAATGCCTGCAACAACAGACGGAAACAAAATCCAAACTAGAAGATGTTGAAATAGAATGGATGGATATTCAGGAACAACTTGAGCAAATGACTGACGCATTTAATGCGGCTCAAGGTGCTGATTAAACGCCCATTTTTCGGGTATATAATCGGGCATAATGATACTATGCCCGGTTATATCCCGCCGTCTGTTCAATTACCGTCTATTTAATCACCATTTAATCAATCAATAGCCCAAACAAGCAATTACTCAAATATTGAAAATATGATTCCTTATTTACAGAACGGAAAATGCCAAGAAACCTCACTGCTCATTTATTACTGAGAAAATGTTTACAAGACATATACCCTATTAACTCCAAGTTTCAGGAAGCAACGTATTATCATCCCGCGTCGCGGGATGATAATACATGCACCTTGAAGTACGACGCATATACAATAAAGTTCACTCATATAAAGAGTAAAAAGAAAAAATGCTTTTAAAGAAACAACTACACCGAGTTATACATTCGCAACCCATGTAGAAAAATCTTCGGCATCATTAATTAAACACTCATCTATTGAATTTGACCATACAACACCGAGATCAACTTTCTTATCTGTTTCAATAATTTCCAAAGAGTCCATATAGTATTCAGGAATAGAACTAATCATCCGTTTTGGGACACACGTATAAGCACTATTTTTTGTAATCATATCAATAATCAGCATGATATCACTTGTCTGCAATAACAGATGCATATTTTCACCGGTATAAATGGGGAAAACATTAAGGAAATCAGTTAACTCAACCGCTTCTTTATTTTCTGATGAAGCTGCCGAAAAAAAACCATTCCCAATTTTATTCAGAGCAGACTTAAAACTAGATATTAATTGACTGCTTTTTTTAAAGATATAAACCAGCTTTTCTGTAAATACCTTTTTGGGTTCCAGATGTAAAATTGAAGCCATAGGCATTACAGCAACATGTAACATTCCTGCATTCAATAAATTTAGCTGCTGTTCAACTGACAGCCCGGTCACCAATGCCAGTACGACATTCCCTTTATTTCCGGCAATCTTCTTCTCTATTTGAGAATAGTTGTGGATGGGAAAGCAGGAACCGACATACAAATGCCTGACCAAATTTTCTTTTGAATCAAAATGTACCTGACTTTTAAACTGTTCATAGTGCGTTAGAAACTTTCTGGTATTTTCCAGAGTCTTCTGCCCAAAGTTCGTTAACCTCGTACCATTCGGCCCTCTTGTAAATAATGAAGCCCCAAGAATGTCTTCCAAACCATGTATTTTTTTCGTCAAAGCAGGCTGAGAAAGATAAAGTCTCTCTGAAGCTTTATGATAGTTCAGAGTTTCAGCCAAAACGATAAAAGCTTCAAGATTGCGTATATCCATGTTCTTTCGCCCAATGATTGTTAAATAACTACAAAACATTACAGATTCATGGTGATAGCATTTTAACTTAGTGTTTTTGCCAAAGATTTTATCAATTCAACTTGTCAAAATGTCAACTAATAGAATGTTAGTTAATAAGGGGACAATTAGCAAAATATTTATTATTCGCACAAATTGATTACTTAAACGAACAATTTCACATGAAATCAACAAGGGTATTTTCCTTTGCAAAGCAAGAAAAAAATTACTCTCTTTCATCCATGTTTCTTCCCCTTTCCATTTTGCAAACTACAGATATCCCGGCTTAACTAACATGTAAAATTGGAAAAAGCATCATAAAAACAATCCAATCATGATTATTCCACATCGTAAAGTTAGGAGTAGCACCAAGATCCAAATAATGGTCTTAAGGTTATCAATCGATAACTTTTATTTATTGGTAACTAACTTTTACAAAGGCTAAACCATGAAAATAAAAATATCATATCGTGAAACTATTGTGTAGCTAATTTAATTACTCCGTATTTTGTTATTACACAAAAATAAGAATATTATATCTGAATTACTCGTAATCCGTAATAAACAACCAAAATTCATATTAACTCTAGTTTCGGCAATTAAATAAAGTTTCACTTTATGAGCTATTTATTATTTACACCCATTACGTGTTAATAAATAACCTTAAATTTTAAAAATAGAATAAAGTGCAACAATAACAATGAATACCATCATAAAGCCTATTTTTTATTCATTATATAAATTAAGAAAAATGGCATAAAATTCAAACAGTAATAAATAATGATGGGTAGATGGTGAATTTCATTTCTTGTAACTGCAACAATACAGATACTCTTATTTCAATTTTCTGTTCTTTTTTATATCGGAATATTCTGTATTGATATGATATTTTATGATAAAGGCGTGATAATTTTCATCGAGAATTAACACATTACTGACGATAAAAGAACCAACATAATAATAAATTTAAAGAAAACCATTACCATAATTTAAATAAACCATATATGGCTAAAAATAATAAAGGCTCAGAAACCTGAGCCTTTGTTTTACCTTACTATTTAATCAGGCAATTTGCACAATAATCTGGCTGTATCCTCAGGATTAGCGTCTATTTTTCTCTTGTTCTCGTAATCATATAGGAAAAACTGGGATGGATTATGGCTGAAAGCCACTTTTATTTTTGTATTAATAACTTCCTCTGGGTCACTTCCATAAGGTAAAAGCCCTAATCCCAGAACATGACCATATTCATGCAAGAAAGATTTATCTGTGTCAGTTGAAGCCGAAGTTCCAACATCAGAGTCCGTCATTGATTTCACATTGCTCAGCCCCAATGAATATTGGGGGGCAAGCGTTTCGCATGTGCTATTCCCGGTTTGTTCTCCCAATTTCACATAGCCATCATTTTCAACATCCGGGCTAAACACATATCTGCGTGGGTGAAAATGGTATTGATAGATGTACTTAGCTTTCGTATCTCTATTGGTTACTGTTGCTGTAACAGTGGTTGGCTCCTTTAATGCCCTAAACTGTTTAGGCGGGAAAGAGATATGTCCTCTGGAGTCGTCTACTTTTACAACAGGCCCCGAAGTGGAATATTTGACTTCGCCAAGAAGATGCAGAGGTTGACCGTCCGATGCTGTTTCAGAATCCTTGGTTAACAAAATACGTAACTTATTATGGACATTGTATGGTTTTTTCTGCTGATCAGAAGGAATGTAAAAATAATGCTCATGCTGATCCATAACCATAATTCCGGCATTTTGAGGTACGGCATTAAAGCTGACCAGCGTTTTTGCGAGAGCGGATTTTTCTTTCTTGTCATTAGTGACGACGCTTATTTTGGCTTGAATATCATCCATGCCCACATTACTCACTAATAAAGCCGTTAAATAACCACCATCATCCGTCGTTTTCTGAATTTCTTTAAAAATTAAATCATCCGGCAAATTCTTATCGACAATACTCCAAGTGACGTTTTCAAAACTCCAATTCCGTAAGGGTTGTTTGTATTTATCATCAACAACCAAGACTTTATAGGTATATGCATCTTGTTTATTACCTAAAAGAGGCCCGGGAGGAGAAACTTCTATTTGATCCTTGAAGTCAATATCAACCGATTTTGCGTGAACAAAGGTAAAGCCCGGTGATGATATCTTTGCGCCATTCTGGAGTGAAAGAGAGATTATGGCATCTTTGATTTCCGCCGTACTCATCACGGTCGCCGTCAATTCCCCTTTGCCATTTGTTTTTGTCGGCCCCGCGGTTAACACCATCCCGCTAACCCCTTTTTCTATTGCCCACTTGGGCGTGAGATCTTCGTTATCTGCAACTGGATTGTTCTTGTCATCAACGATGATTGCAGTAAAGGTATAACTATTGCCCAAGGCAAGCGGTCCGTGTGGTGAAACATCTATCGAACTGATCTGGTACTGAGATTCACTGAAATTGATTGTGTGAATCTTGGTTTTGGGCATTCCTGTCATTTCAAGGTAAACCGCAACGTTTCCAACGGGCTTCTTACTGGTGATGTTCACCAGTAACTGCCCTTTATCGTTACTTGTACCGGAGCCGATCTCTTCTAATTTCACCGCCTTTTTCAGATCGGTTGAACTGCCTTCAGGGAGTTCAACGCTCCATTTAATATTTTGGAACGCAATATTGGACAGAGGAGCATTCTCTTTATGGCCATACGTGATCGTGCTCGCCAATGTATAGCCATCGGTCAATGGAGTAATTTGCGGTTCACCCTTAACAACAAAAGGTTCAACCGTGACAAGCATTTCAGCTTCTTTCGATTTTCTGCCATTCTCATCTTCCACTATGGCATAAATCGGGTACGTGTTTATCCCATTGAGGATATAATTCGGCAGGATAATGCCGATTGGATTCGTACCACTGATATTCGGCAGATCTCCCCCATTTTTTCTCAAGTTACCCCCTGCCCGCCATGTAATCTGCTTGATGGGTTTTTCCGAGACAATATGGGGCATCACTAATTTCATCTGAGAGCTGTATCCATTGAGGGAGGCAGGCAAGGTAACTTTCAGCTCCTGTTTTTTTCTATAATCCAGCACGATATTGTTATTTCTTTCCACCAAGTCGTAACGGCTTCCAGCCAGTGTACGCATAGAAGCCACATGCTCAGGTGAAATCTGCACACCAAACGGTACGCCAAACCGATAGTTTATGTTGGCCTGAAATAACGCTTCACTGTGCCCGCTACTTCCGTATTTGTAATCGATTCCGACGGTCATCAATGGAATTGGCGTATAAGTCAGGCCGACTCTGCCAAGGCTGGGGTTTTTCTGTCTGGTGTTTCGGTTAAACAGAGCCACGTTATCACCGAAGTACTGCTCATAACTCAGTTTTCCCCCAAGATTCGGATAGGATGGCAGGAAAAACTCGCCATTGAGATCAAAGCCATTGGCAGGGCGCTCATCATAGTCCTTCTCTTTGACAGATTGATGCCAGCCATTCAAGCGCCAGTAGGTATTGGCAGACAGTTTAATATAATCAGCCCAGACTTCTCCGCCTAAACCGAATCGTTTATTGTTACCCGTCGAGTCGTAATCGTAGAAAGTATTTAGCCCATACATCCAGCCAGGAGTGAAATAACGTCCACCTAAACCAAAGTTAATCGTATTACGACTATCTTTATTTCGATAGCCGACTTGAGAGAAAAATAACCATTCCGCTTTATTATCATAAAGCGGAAACAATAAATCCAATGAGCTATTATCCAATTTCCCTTCTCTATCAAGAGAGAATTGAATTTTTGCTGTACCAAATTGAGATAACCATTTTTGTGTTTCTGTTACCACCGCGCTATTTAACTTACTGACGGCATAAGATTTAGTTTGATCAGCAATTTGAGAAGGCGAAGAAACAAGTAAATTACCAACCGTATGAATATTTTGAGAAATTATATTAAACCCATCTTCATTTTTATTATTCTGTGGGTAAATAGGTGTTTTATCTGCATGATGATTATAGATTTCTTTATCTTTTGCAAATGCATCCATGGAAATAAACAAAAAAATCAACGTGCATATTAACATAAAACCACGAACGAACTTACCGTAAGCATACGAGTCCATACTTGAACACCCCATAATTTATATACACCCTTCAGCTTTCAAGTTACAGCTTTGCGGGCTACGCTCACTTACCCCAGTCCCCGTTTTTATAGATATATATTTCGTCTTTCAAATTGCCTCTTTGTTGGCTGCCCTCATTCACCCCAGCCACCTAGTTAGCTATGCTCCCGGGGATTATGAAAGGCTCCTGCCTCTCACCGGAGGCCAGCCTTTGGCTGTCCAAATTCGTTCCCGGCGAATTTGTCATTTTCTTTTCGCCGCGATGCAATTTGAAATCTATTGCGTATATACGGTTACCTGTGCATTTGATAATTCCTTTTATTTCTGTTGCTTATTACTTTTATTTATTGCCACGCTGATTCAATCCAATATCTATTAAGATTGAATTCACTAATTTTCATTGTGAAATGATTTCATCTAAGAACAACCCAATAAAATATATACATCTAAAATACATTAGGGAATTTTCCCATAATGTGTAATGAAATATTTTTATCAATTGATAACTATTTTAAATTTCATTTTTTAAACATCATGTATTACATAAAAATAACTCTGGCATTAAACAGGTTAAAAAGCATAATGACATTATAGAATTAACAGTATTTAATTATCCAAATACACAAAACTGTTTTATCTCTTAGGGCTTTCACTGGTTATTTGCACTTGATTCAATGGAAAGCAATTTACAGTGCGGCGAAAAGAGAATGACTCATTCGTCAGGGATGCATTTTCCCGCCAACAAAGGCGGCAATTTGAAAGACGAACGGTATATAATATAACTCATTATAAACTCCTATGACTTACGGCAGAAAATAATGAAAATAGACCTAACCAATATGGTGACGGAGAGTCGTAACCCCGCCAGCTCTCACATCGATCAATTATCAACGTACGATATGCTTCGCGTTATCAATGACGAAGATAAAAAAGTCGCCCTTGCTGTTGAAAAAACATTGCCTCAAATTGCCAGCGTGGTTGATAAAGTTGCTGATGCATTCCGTCAAGGAGGACGCTTGATCTACAGCGGAGCCGGCACTTCTGGTCGGCTGGGAATTTTAGATGCCAGTGAATGCCCACCGACTTATGGTACCAAGCCAGAACAAGTGATCGGTTTGATCGCCGGAGGGCATCAGGCAATTCTGAAAGCTGTCGAAAATGCAGAAGATAATCGGCAATTGGGCATGGATGATCTTAAAGGACTACACTTTAATCAACGGGATGTATTGGTCGGGATCGCCGCCAGTGGCCGGACTCCTTATGTTTTGGGTGCGATGGAATATGCAGCATCCGTCGGGGCTACCGTCGCCAGCATCAGTTGCAATCCAGACAGCCCAATGGCGCAATCGGCAGATATCGCCATCATCCCCGTGGTCGGGCCGGAGGTTGTAACAGGCTCTTCCCGCATGAAAGCCGGTACCGCACAAAAAATGGTACTGAATATGATAACAACCGGTGCCATGATCCGGATTGGCAAGGTCTATGGCAATTTAATGGTCGATGTTGAAGCGACCAATGCGAAGTTAATTGAACGTCAGAAAAACATTGTCATGGCCGCCACTGAGTGCAGCAGGGAAATAGCGGAACACGCACTGAATGCCTGCGGTGGTCATTGTAAAACCGCAATCGTGATGATTTTATCGGGCGTGAATGCCGAGGAAGCCAGCGCATTATTGGCAGAAAACCAAGGATTTATCCGGCCAGCGATACCCAATGGATTTAAAGATTCAGCGCAACGGTAAGGGAATGACAAATTCGCCGCGAACGAATTTGAACAGCCAAAGGCTGGCCTCCGGTGAGAGGCAGAAGCCTTTCATAATCCCCGGGAACCTAGGTGACTAGGTGACTGGGGTGAGTGTAAGCCAACAAAGCTGAAACTTGAAAAACGAAGGGTATATATTAAAAGACCGATAATCATTACCTCTCTGAAGGGGTTATAAATGGCCAAAATTAATCAGGAAATGTTGGTCGAAATACTCAGTGCCATTGGCGGGGCTGACAACGTTGCACACAGCGGCAATTGCATGACCCGCCTGCGCTTGACTCTACGCAATGATTCACTTGTTGATAAAGCCAGATTAAAGAAAATTGCAGGAGTTTTGGGCATCATCGAAAGTGATGACCAGCTCCAGATTGTTCTTGGTCCCGGCAAAGCCCAGGCTGCCGCAGACTTGATGAATACTCTACTCAGTGAAAATACTCGGCCAAGTGAATCACATCACCCCAATGAACCAACACCGGGCTCTGCTGAACTTCATTCCGACAATCTAAAAGACATCGCTTCTTCCAATAAAAAACATCTCAAAGAAAAACAAACCAGCTCAATCCATAAATTTCTAGCGAAGTTTGCCACTATTTTCACACCGCTGATCCCCGGTTTCATTGCCGTTGGCCTGTTATTGGGCTTCGCTACATTACTGGAGCAAATTTTTGTCAAAGGCGTGGCAGATCCCAATGCAGCTTTGGTTGAACTACTCGGTTACATGAAAATATTCAGCAAAGGCATGTTCAGCTTCCTGAGTATTCTGATTGGTTACAATGCACAAAAAGCCTTCGGCGGTTCTGGCGTTAATGGAGCCATTATCGCTTCTCTGTTCGTACTGGGCTATAACGCTGAAGCCACCAGCGGATTTTATTCTGGCATCAGCAATTTCTTTGGTTTCGCCATTGATCCCCGAGGCAATATCATTGGTGTCTTGATTGCCTGTATCCTTGGCGCTTGGGTGGAAAAACAGATCCGCAAAATAATGCCGTCTGATCTGGATATGATCCTGACATCCGCCATTACCCTGCTCATCATGGGGGCCATCGCCTTTGTCATCATTATGCCTATCGGCAGTTATTTATTTACGGCGATGTCATGGCTGTTCATTCACTTGAATGGCAATCCATTCGGCACAGCCATTCTGGCAGGGCTGTTTTTGATCGCCGTTATGTTCGGCGTTCATCAGGGTTTCGTCCCCGTCTATTTTGCTTTGATGGATGCACAGGGCTTCAACTCGTTATTTCCGATCCTCGCCATGGCCGGAGCCGGTCAGGTCGGTTCTGCACTGGCGCTGTATGTGAAATCCCCCAAAAATTCGCTGCTGCGAACTCAAATCAAAGGCGCCATTATTCCGGGATTTCTCGGGATCGGGGAACCTTTAATTTATGGTGTCACGCTGCCCCGTGTTAAGCCTTTTGTCACTGCCTGTCTCGGCGGTGCCATTGGTGGATTTTTTATTGGTTTGATTGCGTGGTGGGGATTGCCCGTCGGATTAAATAGTGTATTCGGCCCTTCAGGGCTGGTGGCCCTCCCCCTGATGACGTCCAATAGTGGCATTTTCACGGGGATGGCAGTATATGCAGCCGGGTTGCTCGTCGCTTATATCGCAGGCTTTATCCTGACATTATTCTTTGGCAGTAAAAATATTGACCTGAGTTAATTCTATCCAATCAATGATTAGCCAAGCCAGATTAAAGGTACACAAGTCGCTGTCGCAATGCCCATGATAGTATTAAATATAATCCATGAACGGCGATGACTTAATAGGCGGCTAATCATTGAGCCGAGTATCAACCAAACTGAACCCGTGACAATATTGGCAATGAATAATACCAGGCTGATGACCAAAATAGAGTGGTAATATTGTTCCCCTGTCAGACTATAACTACTGACAGCTCCCACCCCCATCAACCATGCCTTCGGATTTAAAAATTGTAATAGCCAGCCCTGATGAATTTTAAGTGCTGCGTCTACCGACTTGCCTGTTTCCAAACGCTTATAATGTGATGTAGCCATTTTCCAAGCCAACCACAATAAATACAGACTCCCCAGCACTTTTAAACCAGTATGCATGATAGGATAAATGAGCAACAACGCTGCAATACCAAAAGCAGACAGCAATAAAATTGTTTGTATTCCCAAAATAATGCCCAAGAACAATGGCATAGAACGACGAATACCAAAATTAGCCCCTGAGGATGTCAATAATATATTATTAGGACCCGGTGTTATCGCAGAAATAAAGATAAAGATACTAAGAGAGAATATCAAACTTACTGTCATAAACTTCTTCCGCCGGATGAGATTGTTAATGTTTATTTTCTAAAAAGATAGCAATATGTTATTTCACAAACAAGATAACTGATTACGAAATCAATTCATTATGAGTGAGAACTTTTATCCCCTGAGGGGGGCGAGTAACCCCCATTTACAAACGATTTTACCTCGCCTGCTCCGACGCCATCCCAAACTGCAACCACACTGGCAGCGCCTCAACCTGCCCGATGATGATTTTGTGGATTTAGCCTGGAGCGAAGATCCTGAAACAGCCTCCCATAAACCACGGTTAGTGCTTTTTCATGGCCTGGAAGGGGGCTTCAGCAGTCCTTACGCACACGGCCTTATCAGCGCCTGTAAGGAAAAAGGCTGGCTCGGCGTTGTGATGCATTTTCGCGGATGCAGTGGTGAGCCGAATCGCCAGCAACGCATTTACCACTCAGGGGAAACCAATGATGCACGCTATTTCCTGAATTGGTTAAAAACCACTTATGGCGATGCCCCTACTGCGGCGGTCGGCTATTCCCTTGGCGGCAATATGCTGGCTTGTTATTTAGCCGAAGAACAAGAACGGGCGCAGGTGGATGCCGCTATCATCGTCTCGGCCCCATTTCTGCTGGAAGCCTGTTCCAGACGGATGGAGCAAGGGTTTTCCCAAATTTATCAACATTACCTGCTCAATAAGCTGAAAAACAACGCCACGCGTAAGTTACTGCGTTATCCTAACTCCCTGCCATTGAGCCTTAGCCAACTGAATTCAATGAAGAAACTGCGGGAGTTTGATAATGCCATCACATCCAAGCTCCACGGATTTAAAGATGCGGAAGATTATTACCACCAGTGCAGCGCGCTGCCCCGTTTGCCGGATATCACGGTGCCGCTGTTGATTATCCACGCTAAAGATGATCCATTTATGGCACCGGAAGTGATCCCTGACCTGGCCCATTTACCGGCCAATATTCAATATCAACTGACCGAACATGGTGGCCATGTCGGTTTTGTCAGTGGTTCCTTGAAAACACCGCAAATGTGGCTGGAGCAACGAATTCCTGACTGGCTGATGCCTTATTTAGAGCCATCCCAGTTAAAGCAATCGCCTCAAAGACCGTTATCTCAACAACAAGTATCCGAAAAACAACCGGCTACAGCGCAATCCCAACATCATCAGGAGCCATTACAATGATGATACCGTGGCAACAACTTGAGCCAGACACCCTGCTTAATTTAATAGAAAGTTTTGTTTTGCGCGAAGGGACAGATTACGGCGAACAAGAAAAAACACTTGAACAAAAAGTACAGGACATTAAACGCCAACTTGAACGAGGTGAGGTTCTGCTGGTATGGTCTGAATTACATGAAACAGTCAATATCATGCCTAAGGAGATGTTCCGTTCATAAGGTTTGGCTTAGGTTTCTCATGATAACTTTCTGATTAAAAATACAATTTAAAGCTTTATCGATAAGGAGTTTGTTCATGTCTGCCAAATATCCTGTCATTGCAATCACTGGTTCCAGTGGAGCAGGAACAACAACAACCAGTGTGGCTTTCCGCAAGATTTTCCAGCAACTTGGTGCAACAGCCGCACTCATTGAAGGGGATAGTTTCCATCGTTATACGCGTCCTGAAATGGATGCTGAAATTCGAAAAGCAAAAGAACAGGGCAGGCATATCAGTTACTTTGGGCCAGAAGCCAATGATTTCAGTATGCTGGAGCAAACTTTCTCTGGCTATGGCGAAACGGGGAATGGCCGCTGCCGGAAATACCTGCATACCTATGATGAAGCCATGCCCTACAATCAACTTCCTGGCACATTTACGCCGTGGGAGCCTTTACCCTCAGACACCGATATTCTCTTTTATGAAGGGCTGCATGGGGGTGTCGTGACTCCCCAGCACAATGTTGCCAGCCATGTTGACCTGCTGGTTGGGGTCGTCCCCATCGTCAACCTGGAATGGATACAGAAATTGATCCGTGATACGAGTGAGCGCGGACATTCCAGAGAAGCCGTCATGGATTCTGTTGTCCGTTCAATGGACGATTATATCCGCTACATCACCCCACAGTTTTCACGTACCCACATTAACTTTCAACGAGTTCCTACGGTTGATACTTCCAACCCATTCTCTGCCAAAGCGATTCCTTCGCTGGATGAAAGTTTTATCGTGATCCGTTTCCGTGGCCTAACCCAAATCGATTTCCCCTATTTACTCGCGATGCTTCAGGGGTCATTTATTTCCAGCATCGATACCATCGTCGTCCCTGGCGGGAAAATGGGCCTGGCCATGGAATTAATTATGGCTCCGCTGGTGAAACAATTGCTGGAAGGCAAAAAGATCTCATGATCTAAAGTTCATTTTATTTTTAATGAAACAGGTAACAAAAAATAATGCTGCCTGTTTTATTTAAATAATTAACCAATTTATGTCGCAATAAACTCACGATAAAAAACCTTTCCCTAAATAAGTCCAAATAGGATGAAACTTTACATTTCAGGCGCGGCGCCTAGCCTTATTTTTTCCTTTTTGATAAATACAAAATCAATAAAACCGCTTCATCAGGCTAATTTCTGGTAATCTAGCGACCAGTTTAATATGCTGAAGCGATACAGGAGAAGACAGAAACGTTTTCCTGTGTTACAAACTAGGTTACAAGCGAGACTGGCAAGAAGTATGGGCGAAGATCAATACACCAGCATATTGAAATTCTTATCATCCATATAAAATTTCCGCTTGTCAGTTTTTCAGCAAGTTAATATGTTAATCTATTGACTTTATAAAGCCAGCCTAGAGGGAAACAGTCAGTTTCTCACTGCATAAAGGCGGAAATAACAACAGAGGATAAAGCGAATGGTTCTCGGCAAGCCACAAACAGACCCTACTCTTGAATGGTTTTTGTCACACTGCCATATTCACAAATATCCATCCAAGAGCACGCTTATTCATCAAGGTGAGAAAGCAGAGACGCTTTACTACATTGTTAAAGGTTCGGTTGCTGTTCTAATAAAAGATGAAGAAGGCAAGGAGATGATTCTCTCTTATTTAAATCAGGGAGATTTCATTGGTGAACTTGGATTGTTTGAGGAAGGGCAAGAGCGTACGGCATGGGTACGAGCTAAAAGTGCCTGTGAAGTGGCTGAAATTTCCTACAAGAAATTTCGCCAGTTAATTCAGGTTAACCCTGACATTCTGATGCGTTTATCTGCTCAGATGGCAAGTCGTCTACAAACGACTTCTGAAAAAGTGGGGAACTTAGCCTTTCTGGACGTTACTGGCCGTATCGCCCAGACTTTACTCAACCTGGCCAAACAGCCCGATGCAATGACCCATCCTGATGGTATGCAAATTAAAATTACACGTCAGGAAATCGGGCAGATTGTTGGTTGCTCCCGTGAAACGGTTGGCCGCATTCTGAAAATGCTGGAAGATCAAAACCTGATCTCTGCACATGGTAAAACTATTGTTGTTTATGGAACCCGTTAGTTCCTGAACGTCTAAATTCAGCCAGTGTCATCCCTCGATCCCACACTGGCTGCTTTATTATCTTCCTGCTGTCTGCCGATTTATTCTCTCTTCTTCTTTTTGTTCGTTTTTCTTTCTGCTCGCCGGCTTATTCGCCCCATTTCAACCAACGCGCTATCGCACGATCCAACCGAGCCATGCCTTCTGCTATATCATTCTCAGGAATGATTAATGATGGTGTAAAACGTAAAATACTCTCTCCGGCGCTCAACAGCATCAAACCTTGCTCCGCCGCGTGCTGCAATATTTCTTTGGATTTCCCCTGATATTCAGCTTGCAATACAGCCCCAATCAACAGCCCTTTTCCACGAAATTCGTGAAAGATGCCATATTTTTGGTTCAGTTTTTCCAGAGCATGGATAATCAAATCATGCCGTTTTTCCACTCCCGCCAACACTTCCGGTGTATTGATAATATCAATTGCGGCATTTCCCACAGAGCACGCCAGTGGGTTTCCCCCATAGGTTGTTCCATGAGATCCGATTTCCATTGCCGCCGCAATAGCATCTGTGGTTAGCATTGCACTGATTGGAAAACCGCCTCCCAAGGCTTTTGCTGTAGTCAGAATATCCGGAATGACGCCATAATGCTGGTACGCATACAGCTTACCAGTACGCCCCATTCCACTCTGAACCTCATCAAACACCAACAAGGCTTGGTGTTTATCACACAATTCACGCACACCCTGCAAAAATTCTGCCGTCGCAGGCGTCACCCCACCTTCTCCCTGAATGGGTTCCAGAACAACGGCACAGGTATCATCATCCATTACCATTTTGACCGCATCCAAGTCATTGAAAGGAACATGGATAATATCAGCGGGCTTAGGGCCGAACCCATCGGCGTATTTCGGTTGTCCGCCGACTGAAACGGTAAAAAATGTGCGTCCATGAAACGCCTGATGGAAAGCGATAATTTTGGTTTTATGAGGATGATGGCGGGTAATGGCATAACGGCGAGCCAGTTTAAATGCAGCTTCATTCGCCTCAGCACCCGAATTGGCGAAAAAGACCTTTTGTGCAAACGTTGCATCAATCAGTTTTTGCGCCAGAGTTAAAGCGGATTCATTGGTGAAAACATTGCTAACATGCCACAATTTTTCGCCTTGCAGTTTCAGGGCCTCAGCCAAGGCTGGATGGCAATGCCCCAAGGCCAAAACAGCAATACCGCCAGCAAAATCAATGTATTCGTTATCTAGCTGATCCCATATTCGGCTGCCCTTCCCGCGAACAGGAATAAAACTTGCCGGTGCATAAACTGGCAACATCACCTGATTGAAGGTATTTAGATTTTTTCCCGCATGCTCTGCCATTTCCCTCACCTTGTTTTTATATTTGCCATATCAAAATGAAATAATAATCATAAAATATGAATAAAAAATCAGATGGTGGCAAATAAAAAAACAACGTTGTGAGGGGAAATCTTGATATGTAGCTAATATTTAAGGAAATTATTCAACAACTCATGCCCTTGCTCACTGAGAATGCTCTCAGGGTGAAACTGCACACCTTCCAGCGGCAAAGTACGGTGACGTATCCCCATAATCTCATCCACGTTGCCATCACGCTGACTCCATGCGGTTACTTCAAATGAAGCTGGAAGCGTCTCAGCCGCAATGACCAAAGAATGATAACGTGTAACAGTTAATGGGTGATCCAATCCCTTAAACACACCCTGCTGGCTGTGGTGAAGCAGGCTGGTTTTTCCATGCATGACTTCCCGGGCTTTAACCACACTGGCACCAAAGGCTTGCCCTATCGCCTGATGCCCCAGGCACACGCCAAGAATAGGCACTTTTCCCGCAAAATGCGAAATCGCTTCCAGCGAGATCCCTGCTTCGTTGGGTGTGCAAGGACCCGGAGAGATCACTAAATGTGTAGGAGCCAGCTTTTCGATATCTTCAAGCTGTAACTCATCATTACGCTTAACTAAAACCTCTGTCCCCAACTCGCAAAAATATTGATATAAATTGAATGTAAAAGAGTCGTAATTATCGATTATTAATAACATAGGAGTATATCCTACTGATTTTATAGTTTTATAAGTTGCCCTACCCCGTAAGGGTATTATGCATTTTGTATTACGTAAAAATCAGGCAAAACAGTACCAATGGCAACGAAGCACTCATCATACCACATAAGCACTTTTAAAATAGTGGCGACAGAGCAAGGGAAAAACAGGGAGGGAACGAAAACTCAATGTGCTTCCGGCCGTTGACGGCCGAAAATCTATAGATTTCAAAAAACCAGCAGGTTTCAAGTTGCAGCAAGGCGGAAGAAAGGAAAACCACTCCCAGAAGCACCTCTGACAATATTGCCGTCAGTGGGCGTAGACAACATAGCAACAACTTGAAAGATAAAAGGTATATCGAACGATTAAGACTCAACTTTAGCCGACAGAATCACAATAGGCTTCACCGGTACATTTTGATAAGGGCCAACATTTTCTGTCTTGACCTGAGAAATTTTATCAACCACATCCATGCCTTTTACCACCTTGCCAAAGACGGCATAGCCAAAATCGCGCTGACCGTGGTCAAGGAATGCATTATCGGTAACGTTAATAAAAAATTGGCTGGTGGCACTGTCTTTATCAGCGGTACGTGCCATCGCGATCGTGCCACGAAGATTACGCAACCCATTGTCCGCTTCATTTTTGATTGGCGCTTTGGTCGCTTTTTGCTTCATATCTTTTGTAAAGCCGCCACCCTGAACCATAAAACCAGGAATCACACGGTGAAAAATAGTGTTGTTATAAAAACCCTCATTGGCATATTCAACGAAATTCTTGGTAGAAATGGGTGCCTTAGTATTATCCAACTCAAGCTCAATTTCCCCAGCTGATGTAACCAGCTTGACGTGAGTTCCGGCGGCCAATGCTGGGGTAGCTATCACGCCGATAGCACATGCAGTCATAAGCGACACAAAAATACGTTTAAACATTGATGGTTCCTTTATTTTTGAGGTCAACAATAAAACTCATAACAACAAAACTCATTAAGTTTAATTCCCAATAGGAATAACTTCCAAAGATTTACCTACATTTACGAGTATTTTAGATGAGTAATGACGAAATCAATCTATACAATTTTTATATTCGCATATTTGGGAAGAGATTAATTTAAGAATAACCTCACATATTGATACTTTTTCTATCTAACAAAAAAAGGCTCTGGAGCGGGTTAATCCCCCAAAATCAGCGTCATTTGAAGCGTGCTCCGGAAATATTTCGTCATAAATAGGGCAAAACCGCTTCCCGCTGCAAATTAATAAAACCAAAATAGCGCCACCTTCTGCCACTAATTCCGTTCACTGGAATAAATTCACCGCAATAAAGTTACACCTGTCCACAAGCCATTGCTCCCGCTATAATCCCTACGCTATTTTTGTGTATTCTTCTGGAGATAACCATTTTGACCATCAAACACTACAACTATCATATGACCCACTTTGTCACGAGTGCACCTGACATTCGCCACCTGCCTCAAGATGTGGGAATTGAGGTCGCGTTTGCCGGTAGGTCAAATGCAGGTAAATCCAGCGCATTGAATGCGTTGACCCGCCAAAAAAGTCTGGCGCGTACCAGTAAAACCCCCGGACGCACCCAATTGATCAACTTATTTGAAGTGGAAGACGGTGTCCGTCTGGTTGATTTACCGGGATATGGCTACGCAGAAGTACCAGAAGAGATGAAACGCAAATGGCAAAAAGCGTTGGGGGAATATCTCCAGAAACGTGAATGCCTGCTGGGATTAGTAGTTTTGATGGATATCCGTCATCCGCTGAAAGATCTGGATATGCAGATGATTGAGTGGGCCGTTGTGATGGAAGTGCCTGTTATGGTACTGCTGACTAAAGCCGATAAACTGGCATCCGGCGCCCGTAAAAGCCAATTGGCGAAAGTTCGTCAGGAACTGGCGAATCTGGATGGCGATATTCAGATAGAAAACTTTTCTTCCCTGAAAAAGATAGGCATCGATAAGCTTGAGCAGAAACTTGATCTTTGGTTTAACCAGCCTGCCGTTGAGATGGAATAATTTCCGCCAACTTTCCCACAGACCCCGAATAAAAGATAAAAAAACGCCCCAGTCAAAAGAAATGACTGGGGCAGCTAATATTCAGCTAAATCCGATTACGTGAAGTAAAAGGTCTGAAAGATAGAACATCTTACCTCTGTACCCTACGCCGACAACTTTACCCTATTCTTTTCATCAAAAAAAGACTTTTTTGTAATTAATTTTCATTAACTACCTCGATTCAGCCACTGTTTTTTAATCAAATTAGGTTGTTATGCACTTTTTTATGTAGTTTTATTACATATTAGTGAGATCTAGATCTAATATAAAACCTAACTAAAATTCTTGTTACATGCCCATCCGCGATGTCATAGCCCTGAATTCAGCTCATTAAAAAAGCAGTCATTCCATAAAAATCATTCAATTAAGAATCATTTTTACACAAAAAAAATATTTTCCCTTTCGCCCCAAAAAAAAGAAAAAAAAGAGCCGCATGTTTGCGACCCTTTTGTTTTTATTTGTATTTGAGTAGAGAAGTGAAGGTAAAAAGTGGATGTGAGCCTGATTGGCAAAATCGCCTATATTATCAGCCGATCAATGAGCCTGATCCCAATTTTCACCTACTCCAACATCCACTTTTAACGGCACGTCGAGCAACATGCTTTGTTCCATGAGTTCCCGAATTTTCTGCTCTGCGGCGGCCAATTCAGAACCATGTACCTCAAACACGAGTTCATCGTGAACCTGCATGATCATACGAACATTAGGCTGTTCGCGGACAATCCAATCATCTACTGCGATCATCGCCAGTTTGATAATATCCGCCGCTGTACCTTGCATTGGCGCGTTGATGGCTTCACGTTCCGAAGCCTTGCGGCGCATGGCATTGCGTGATTTGATTTCCGGCAGGTATAAACGGCGGCCTTCCAGTGTTTCAACAAATCCATGCTCGGCAGCCTGTTGGCGCGTACGCTCCATATAAGCCAACACACCGGGATAACGTTCAAAATAGAGATCCATATAGCGCTGTGCTTCACCACGTGGGATACCTAACTGGCGGGATAGGCCAAACGCGCTCATGCCGTAAATCAGGCCAAAGTTGATGGCTTTCGCACTACGGCGCTGCTCGCTGGTGACTTGCTCCAATGGCACACCAAACACTTCCGCAGCCGTGGCACGATGGATATCCTTGCCCTGCGCAAACGCGTCCAATAAACCCTTGTCCTGCGATAAATGCGCCATGATGCGCAATTCTATCTGCGAATAGTCCGCCGCCATGATTTGGTAGCCTTCCGGTGCCACAAATGCCTGACGTATACGTCGCCCTTGCTCATTACGTACCGGGATATTTTGCAGGTTAGGATCACGGGAAGAGAGGCGTCCCGTGGCAGTTACCGCCTGATGATATGACGTATGGACGCGATTGGTCAGAGGGCTGACCATTTGGGGCAATTTGTCCGTATAAGTGGATTTCAATTTAGCCAAGCCACGGTGCTCCAGAATAACCCGCGGCAATTCGTGCTCTTCCGCCAGCTCTTCCAGCACTTCTTCATTCGTTGAAGGCGCACCATTTGGCGTTTTTTTCAGTATCGGCAAGTTCATTTTTTCAAACAAAATGACCTGAAGCTGCTTTGGCGAAGCCAGATTGAATTCTTCACCTGCCAACTCATAAGCGGATTTTTCCAGCTCATCCAAACGCGCAGTGATTTCTTTTGAATGCTCTGCCAATGTCTTGGCATCGATCAATACCCCGGTTCTCTCCATGCGGGACAGAACAGGCACCAACGGCATCTCAATTCTATGGAAGACATCTTTCAGCGTGGGAACACTTTCTAACTGCGGATACATCGCCTGATGCAATCGCAACGTAATATCCGCATCTTCCGCTGCATATTTTGATGCTTCCTCCAGCGGGATCTGATTGAACGTCAGTTGTTTTTTGCCTTTACCCGCAATCTCTTCAAACGTCGTGGTTTTATAGCTTAAATGACGGTCTGCAAGGCTATCCATGTCATGTCGGCCTGCTACGCTATTCAGAACATACGATTCCAGCATGGTGTCAAAAACAATGCCATTTAAGGCAACGTCATAACGCGCCAGAACACCACGATCAAATTTCAGGTTTTGACCAATCTTCGGCAGGTTTGCATCTTCCAGCAGTGGTTTTAATGCCGCTAAAACTTCATGCAGATCGAGCTGTTGCGGGGCGTCGAGATAATCGTGCCCTAATGGCAGGTAAGCCGCTTCCACTTCCGGCTCTCCCGCTGCTGCTTTTTCAGCGTCTGTTTTTTCAACGTCGGTTTTTTCAACTAAAAGAGCAAAAGACATTCCCACCAAATTGGCGGTTAAAGTATCAAGGCTGTCAGTTTCGGTATCAAAGGAGAATGCAGGTGCCTGTTTAAGTTTCTCAATCCACTCGGCAAGGGATTGATGATCCAAAATAGTTTGGTAGCTTTCCGGAGAAATGTTGGCCGCGTTTGGTTTAACTGCCGCCGGCGCTGTCTTGGAAACAGTCGAAGCCGAGGAAGAAGAGGAAGAGGCTTTCTGCCCATTTCCGTCCAGCCAACTGCCATTTTGCACGTCGCTGATCCAACGCTTGAATTCATAGTGGCTGAACTGTGTCAGCAGTTCATCTGCATCGGGTGGAACAACGGAAAGCTGTACACAGCTCCTGTCCAACTCAACATCGGTTTTAATTGTTGCCAACTGATACGAGAGATAAGCGACCTCTTTGTGCTGCTCCATTTTCCCGCCCAGTGTCTTGGCACCACGGAAACCGAGAGCGGCAATATCATCCAGTTTGGCGTAAATCTCATCCAACCCGCCAATTCCCTGCAATAATCCTAACGCAGTTTTCTCACCCACCCCCGGTACACCAGGAATATTATCGGAAGAGTCTCCCATCAGGGCGAGAAAATCGATGATCAATTCCGGTGGAATGCCATATTTTTCTTTAACTTCTTCCGGCCCCAGAATCGTATTGGTCATGGTATTAATCAGGGTGATATTCGGCGTGACCAACTGGGCCATATCCTTATCACCGGTACTGATCAAAACAGAGCGGCCTTCTTTTTCAGCCTGCAACGCCAGTGTACCAATCACATCATCAGCCTCTACACCCGGCACAACCAGAACAGGCAGCCCCATTGCCTTGACCATTTTGTGCAGCGGTTCAATTTGCGCACGTAAATCATCCGGCATCGGTGGGCGATGGGATTTATATTCAGCGAATAATTCATCACGGAATGTTTTACCTTTGGCATCAAACACGACCGCCACATGACTGGGTTTATACTGCACAATCAAACTGCGCAGCATGTTCAGCACGCCATACATGGCGCCCGTTGGTTCTCCTGCACTGTTTGTCAGCGGAGGAAACGCATGGTATGCGCGATAAAGGTATGAAGAACCATCAACCAAAATCAGGGGATTATCTGCTATCTGTGCCATAAAATTTTCTTCGTCATTCTGAGGGATGAATAAAGAATAGAATGCCATACTGCGTCGCTATAGACGAATTTTGCGAGAATTTTCTCGTAACAACACGCAATTCATGACAAATATTCTGATGAATGTTTTGTGGATAACTTTGTGCACAAAAAAATGGCACATAAAACCGATTTATGTTTATCACGATAGATAATGAATAACAGAGGGTAAAAATCAATGAATTACGGGAAATATTACAGAAATATTGCAACTACTTAAAAATCACTGACTTGTGGATATTACCGGAGTTTATGTTATGAAAGTGGCATTTCAGCAAGTATTGTGCCAGCTTTATCGCAGCCGGCTCAATACCTGTGTTATTTTATATTAATACTAACATTTAACTAATGTTCTTATTTTTTGGTCAGCAGATAATTCACTACCTGAGAGAATTTCGGCGCATAATCCATTGCTGACGTAGCATCAATACCGCCATTATTAATCTGATACTTACCACTCACAAAAACAGCCGGAACACCGCGCAGTGCAAAATCATTGGCTGCCTGACGCTCTTTAGCGGCAACAGATTGCACGATAAAACTATTCAATGCCGCATCATAATCCTCACCCGATACGCCCGCTTTAATGAAAGCATTGCGAATGTCAGCTTTAGTATGAATGGATTGGTTCTTCTGAATACCATCAAACAAAATTGGCGTTACTTTATCTTGAATCTTCATAACGATGGCAACTGCCCAGGCATCGGTCAGCGCGCTACCCAGTGGCCCAATGAAATCAACGTGATAACGTTCATGAGTCACACCTGCTGGCAGGTTTTTCTCTACCGTAGAAGGAACATGATAAACATTTTCGAACTGATAGCAGTGAGGGCAATAAAAAGAGAAAAACTCGACGACCTGCGGTTGGTTCTCAACTGGTTTTTTTAATGCAACGTACTGCTTACCTTCAGAAAAATTGGCAGCGGACGCAGAAAATGCCATAAACGCCCCTACCAGCACTAGCCAAAATTTTTTCATAGCGGTCTCCAGAGAAATTAATACATAGAAAACATGAATTTATAGGGAAAACTAATACATTGGATTAAGCTGTAAAGGTTTTTCCTGTAACAGATTGATTTGTTCAGAAAAAACTTTTTTTTGCTGAAACCAAAAATCACTGTCAGCCATCCACGGAAATGCTTTCGGGAAAGCGGGATCTTGCCAACGACGCGCAATCCAAGCCAAATAATAGACCATCCGCATCGCACGCAGGGGTTCTATCAACGCCAATTCCTTTGGATCGAAATCCGTAAATTGCCCATATGACTCAAGTAAAATGTCCAATTGGATAAGCCGTTCCTGCCGTGACCCATTGAGCAACATCCACAAATCCTGAACCGCAGGGCCATTGCGGGAATCATCAAGATCAACAAACCATGCTTCATCACGCCACAAGATATTACCAGCATGGCAGTCACCGTGCAGTCTCAATACTTGCCAATTATCATGCCATTGCCCCGCCACCACTTTATTCAATTCATCCAGCGCGGCAAGAAAGTCTTTCTTGTGTTTAGCAGGTAACAGTTCACACTCAGCCAAATAGTGATAGGGCTGGTACAGATATTCATCAAGGTTAATAGTTGGGCGGGCAGTGAAAGCTTTTTGGCGGCCAATTTGATGCATTTTTCCCAGCAAGCACCCGACGTCTTCCAGTTGGTCAAAATTGTCTGATTCGTACTGACGCCCGCCCACACTGGGGAAAATGGCAAAAAAGAACCCGGCATAATTCAGCAAAGTTTGCCCATCAAACATAAGCGGGGCAGCAACCGGCAAATCAGCCTGCTGCAATTCGCGTGCAAAATCATGCTCTTCTTGGATTTGTTGCTGATTCCAACGTAAAGGGCGATAAAATTTCACAACATAACGTTTGCGGTCTTCATCCATGAACTGATAAACACGATTCTCGTAACTATTCAGTTCCGTCAGGCCAGAGTCGATATGCAAACCGGACTGAACTAACGCATCCATAATCAAATCTGGGGTAATATTCTGAAAATTAAAAGCCTTAGATTCCGTCACAACACAATTCTCTCTCGCTCAATCTTTGATAATGCCCCGGGCGCGCAATAACGCAGTCTTGAAATCATCTTCATAGTCTTTTTTCAATCCGGGGATTTCTGCGTGATTATCAGTACCGCGCATTTTTAAGTGATAAATCAGGGTATCATCTGTCAGTTCAGACAATTGACCTGTAAAACCCGCTTCATCAGCCAATTTCTGCAAAAGCGCTGCCAAACTTAAATCCGGCTCATTCTTCCACACTGGTTGTAAAAGTTCGATAACTTCATTGAGACGGTGGTGCTTCATTTTTAGTTCCTTGATAAATAACTATATAAATTAGCAGGGTTAATGCTTCTTAGAAAGAATTGGTCTGTCAATCAGCGTAAAGTTATACTTCCCCCTCAAGGCAGCATCGTTAGATATTGATTCACAATGGTTATATATACTCAAACATTTCATTGCCCAATATCAGGTAATTTAACATGACGCATCCAAAAATCAGTGGCGCAATTCTGGCTGGAGGGTTATCCACCCGTATGGGGGGAAATGACAAAGGACTGCTGCAATTCGACGGCACACCACTCTATCAACATATTGCGACAAGATTGCAGCCACAGGTGCATGAACTGTTGATCAATGCCAACCTCAATCTTGGCGTTTATCAGCAAAGTGGCTACCCCATCATACCGGATATCATTACCGATTTTTCTGGGCCGCTGGCGGGTATGCTGTCGGTCTTAAAGAACGCCATTCATGAATGGGTGGTATTTGTTCCCTGTGATGTTCCCGATTTTCCCGCAGATCTTGTTGAAAAACTGTGGCGTTACAAACAATACGCCAGAGCCGCTTATGTACACGACTGCGAACGCGCCCACCCTACTCTGGTATTAATGCACCGCAGTTTGATCCCGCGGTTGGAAAGTTATCTTGCGCTGGGAGATAGAAAGCTGATGTTCTTTATGCAGATGATTAAGGCGAAAGCCGTTTATTTCCCCGATACCAATGCTTTTACGAACTTAAATACACCGGAAGAGTGCCATGACTGGAAACTCCGGCATTGGGAATTTCTTCAGGAGAGTGCATGACCCATCGCTTAGACGACACAGCACTGCCTATACTGGGCATCGTTGCTTATAGTGGAACCGGAAAAACGACGCTACTAAAACAGGTTATTCCACTATTGCGCCAGCAACATATCCGTATTGGATTGATTAAACACACTCATCACAATATGGATGTTGATAAGCCCGGCAAAGATAGCTATGAACTGCGCAAGGCCGGAGCAAGCCAGACATTGGTCGCCAGCCAGCAACGTTGGGCATTGATGACAGAAACGCCAGAACTTCCGGAATTGGATCTTCACTACCTCGCCAGCCGATTTGATGCAAATTCACTGGATCTGATTCTGGTTGAAGGTTTTAAACACGAACCTATCCCCAAAATTGCCCTTTATCGAGATGGCATGAACCATACCGTCGATGAACTGCTGGATCCCCATGTGATAGCCATTGCCAGTGATATTCCACTGGCACCATCACTGCCGCAGCTTGACATCAATCAACCAGAACAAGTCGCAGCATTTATTTCGACGTGGCTATACAAATAACGCGGCTATACAAATAAATAGCAATACCGATAAGTGGCCATCACGATGATTAGCTATCCCAATAAAAAAATTACATCAAATCACCGGAAAATCGATATAACAGGAAGCCACACCATGAAAGATCCTATCCGTGACTCTTCGTTGTCAGCGGTTAAAACAGCAAGCAAAATAGCATACGACTACGTCAGTGAAATCCGGAACCAGCGGGTATACCCAGATGCAGAAGCCTTATCGAACCTGCAATATTTCGATAAACCGTTACCCACAACGGGCACTCATTGTCAGCAAGTCCTTGAACAGCTCCACACATATGGCTCGCCCGCCACAGTCGCAACCACCGGCGGCCGGTACTTTGGCCTGGTTGTTGGAGGCTCAACCCCTGCCGCTATGGGCGCCAACATCATTACCAGTGCTTGGGACCAAATCGCCTTGATGAGATCCTCTTCACCAGTCGCCAACCAATTAGAAAAAATTGCCGGGCGCTGGGTATTAGAATTACTGGGTTTGCCATCCGATGCGTTCGTTGGTTTTGTGACGGGCACGACAATGGCCCATGTCAGTGCCCTGAGCACAGCACGGCATTATCTGTACCAGAAGCAGGGTTATGACATTGCGGAACAGGGGTTGCACAATGCACCAGAATTGAAAGTTGTGTTACCTGAAGAAGCACACATTTCCGTTTTAAAGGCATTGAGGCTGCTCGGTTTTGGCCGTTCACAATGCATCTTTGTGCCATGTGATAGTCAAGGCCGTATTATTGAAAGTGCCGTTCCTGAATTTTCAGCCAATATGATTCTGGTGTTACAGGCGGGAAATTTGAACTCCGGTAGCTCAGATAATTTTCATTCTCTGATCCCAAAAGCCAAAAAAGCAGGCTGCTGGGTGCATGTCGATGGCGCTTTCGGGCTTTGGGCGCGGGCATCAAAGGAAAAATCCACCTTGGTCGAAGGCGTTGAAGCCGCAGATTCATGGGCTGTAGATGCCCATAAATGGCTAAATACTCCTTACGATTGCGGCATGTGTATCGTGCGGCATAAGCAAGCGCTCAGGGAAATCATGACAACTTCAGCCGCTTATGTGGAAACGCAAGATATGTGGCAATCGAAAGATATGCTGCCTGAATTTTCCCGCAGAGCCAGAGCGGTTGAAGTATGGGCTGCAATTGCGGAGCTGGGTGCACAAGGAATAGAGGCGCTGGTTGAGCGCTGCTGCCTACATGCGAAAATGCTGGCTGAGGGGCTGAAAACACTCGGTTTTACTGTCCTCAATGAGGTTGTTCTTAATCAGGTCGTCGCCTGTTTGCCTGACATCAACTTACAGCGTGCAATGCTGCAAAAAGTGCAGCAATCCGGTGAATGCTGGTTCGGGCAAACAACGTGGCAGGGAAAAGAGGCCATTCGTCTCAGCGTCAGCTCTTGGGCAACGACAGAAGATGATATTCAACGCAGCTTGGCAGCAATTGCCACCGCCATCGAAGAAATAAAAGCAATGCCAATGAAATAAAATGCATTAGCTTAGATTTGACAGGTTGTGTGTTAGAACACGATTAAACCTGTCAGTCGACACAGAGTGAAAGCTAACCTGTTAATGTGTGAATAGGCAAGGATGCTATATTACCGCCTTGTCTTATAGGCAGCTAGGCAGCGGAACAGAACTTATCCAGTTAAGCATAGCATCCCGCTCACGAACTAAACTCAGACTCTCGCCTCATAAGAAATTCGTCATGGAACACACCATTAACACATAACACAGCGGTATCAATTGCCCATTCAGTGAATCCATAAGAACGATAAAGCGCACGCGCCACATGATTGGTTGTAGCTACTGAAAGTTTTACGGTTCTGGCTGAACATGCTGCCTCCAGTGCCGCCTCCATAAGCTTTCCTGATAGCCCCGAACCTCTCATCTCGGATCGGACATAAACTCCCCAGATAGTCGCCACATGACTCAGCTTTGGTGAGGTGCTGCAATTAACTCCGATAATGCCCTGTAAGTTGTTATGAAGATCGAATCCGCCCAAAATATGATTGTCCCGTAACAGATCACCAAAAAACTGTGTTGGCTTCTGGTTCCAGTCCTCATAAGATGCGCCAAAAGCCTCTGGATGAAGCCGCAAAGCTTCTAATCTTACTCTTCTGAAATCTTCCAGATCGCTCTCATTGACACGGCGAACAGTAAATTTTTTCACTCTTAACCCCTGGCTATCGCAACTTTCTGAACCATCCCGCTCTCCCCGGTCACATGATTATGTTCCCGGGGGATTCATGAGCAACCTCTGCCTTTTACTTTCCTTCCGGCATCAAACCAACAAACGTTGTTTTTTTACGAGGCCCAGTCATCAACGCTTCCAGCTTTTCGACACAACGCAAGTAATGCGGCGTTTTCTTATGCGCAGCCACAGCCGCTTCATCGGCATAGGCTTCATAGATATAGAAGCGAGTCGGGATATTTTCATCACGCAACACATCAAAACGCAAATTACCCGGTTCTTTCACCGAACCAAGGTGATTATCCCGGAATACCTGAATAAATTCGTCGATCTTGTCAGCTTTGACATTAATCTCAACTAATGTGACGTGCATATTATTCTCCCTTGGCTTTTTCGCTCAGGAACAATTCATACGCCTGTGCGGGTTTTTCATTGTTATGTACCACAGCCTGTACCGCTTTCAACATCGCAACGGGAGCTTCGGACTGGAAGATATTTCGTCCCATATCCACTCCAGACGCTCCTTGATCGATAGCTTGATAGCACATTTCCAGTGCATCCAACTCCGGCAGTTTCTTACCACCTGCAATGACAATCGGCACAGGGCAGCCGGCGACAATCCGCTCAAATCCACTCTCGACATAATAGGTTTTGATGATGTTCGCACCCATTTCTGCCGCAATGCGGGTTGCCAGCGAAAAATAGCGTTGATCACGAGCCATGTCCTTACCGACTCCCGTCACCGCCATCGTTGGCATACCATAGCGCGTGCCCTGATCCACCAGCTTAATGATATTTTTGATGGATTGATGCTCATATTCCGAACCGATATAAACTTGGGCGGCAACCGCACAAACATTGAGCCGAAGGGCGTCTTCCATCGCGACCGCGACAGCTTCGTTCGATAGTTCAGTCAACATGGAATTGGCACCAGACGCACGCAGCACCACGGGTTTATTGGTTGCAGGGGGGACTTGGCTGCGTAAGATCCCACGGGTACACATCAACACATCGGTATGTTCAAATAGCGGGGCAATATTAATGTCAATGCGCTCTAAACCCGTCGTTGGCCCTTGAAAATAGCCATGATCGAACGCCAGCATGACAGTTCTATTGGTCGTGGGATTAAAAATCCGTGACAGGCGGGATTGCATCCCCCAATCCAGTGCACCACACCCTTTCAGTTCAAACAAAGTATTCTTCTGTGGCGTATCAAGGCCAAAATCTTTACCGTCTTTGATATCATCTAAATCTGCCATTTTGCCCTCCAAAAAGGTGTCAGAAACAGGCTGCACAGCAGCCCATCAATCAGAAATCACATTGGTTAGAAGTTGTACTCATTGATATTGTCTTTAGTAAAAACCACTCGCTCTGGCATGACAACGATACCATTACCTTCCGCTTCATAACGGTATCCCTGTACACTGTTGGGAGAGATTTCAACATTGCCAATATCTGGAATCGTCAATTTATCGCCTACATTCAAATCGCCTTTTTGCAATATTTCGTTGGCGATATGAATCGCTATCTTGCCCTGCTTGACCACATCCCACAGAGCGAATTGCTTGACCGTTCCATTTTCGACATAAGGACGCATAACATTCGGGGTGCTGAAACCAACAATTGCCACATCCTTACGTTTCAGGTTTTCTGCTGCCTGGGCCGCTGCCGGCAGCGCGTTGGCATCTGGCGCAATGATCGCATCCAAATCGTCCCACGCTTTCAAAATGCCCTCTGCCGTTTGTAACGATTTCGTGGCATCGTTATAACCAAACCGAGTGGTAACAATTTCCCAATCAGGATGTTCAGCCGCAATCTTGGCCTTGGCTTCTTTTACCCATTGGTTTTGATCCGTCACCGTTGGGCTGGAATAGAAAAATGCCACTTTTGCGTTTTTCTTTTTCACTTGATTGGCTGCCATGTCGATCAGTAGCCCGCCCAACTGTTTTGGCGTTCCTTGGTTGATATAGATAGAGCGGCACTCTGGTGAAGTATCTGAATCCCACGTCAAAATTTTAACACCCCGCTTCATTGCACGTTTTAAAGCGGGGCACAGTCCATTTCTTGATACAGCTGACACTACAATTGCGTTATAACCTTGATTAACGAATGTATTGATAAGATGAACCTGTTCCACCATATTTGATTCCACTGGGCCATCATAAATGACTTCAACACCCAATACGTTCCCAGCCTCTATCGCACCTCTAGCGCCACCAGTAAAAAACTCAACACCAACCAGTTTAGGGATAAATACTATCTTTTCTGCCGCCAGTCCCCCAGAAACCCATACCAGACTTAATGCAGCAGCTAAAACCAGTTTTTTTATTGTTGGCGCTTTCATGCCTATCTCCATCTATTCTTGTCCTAAAATCATTTATGTTTCAGGAGCTTCTTTTTCATTTCTGATTTGAAAATATATTGCCATGAAAGAGAAGCCCTTCAACATTACCACCAATTCACGAATTTGGTAGCGATGTAGCAAAACAAAATGCCCTTCAACACTGCAATCAGAAAAACACCAAATAACAACAAAAATAATCACTGTTATTATCAAAATCGGCACAGTCAAGATATAAAACAGGCGAAGGATTTATTCACAAGAATAACATCATAACGCGTATAGAAAATCAGGACGGTATTAAACGAGCTATACTGCATACCAACAAATAAAGCTAAAGGAACGGCAATAATTCTAGTACAGATAAAGTTACTGATACTGAACAATAACATTCCACCAACCCATCCAGGATTGCAGAGCGTAAACCAGACTCAACACCAACGTGCAATTAATTTGTTTCAATACAATCATGCCAGAAGATAGCCCATTGAGCCTATACGCAGTTCCGGCTAACACTCCATACTCCCTTAACAAACTATCTAAGTTGGTAACAGTATTGCTCAGTAACATCATGTAGATTTCATGACATTTTTAATACTTATACCTGCCGCCTTTCTAGTTACAGCTCTGTTAACGACGTTCACTCATCCAACCATATAGTTATATGAAACATTATTTATATAAAATAATGTTTATTCAATGAGTTAATTAAAAAATTAATATTTTTTTAGTAGTCAGATCACATTTTGTGAAAAAAATAAGATCATATTAAAATATGTTCAAAACTTTACGATTAATTCCTATTACATTAATAGTATTTCGCGCTTATCCTTTCTTTGTGGATAAAGAAGTTGTTATGTCGATTAAATCAATCAAGAAACAACTATTATCAGAAAGGATTGTATTATCCGATGACATTGGCTATTTAAGTCACCACTACCCAGAAAATAATGCGGGCAGACTGCCTGCAACCAGAAACAACAATCATGTGCTCCGGATACATCAATTCACTGGTAACAGAAGAACAGACCGCAAGAGCTATGTTGACTTGATCGACAAATAACTATCCATCCCCTGTGCCATATCAAATAAGAAGATAACGACAGATGAGGATAGTATCATGACTCAACGCACTCATGCCCAACCATCAGGGAAGTATCTGATGGCGCTTGATGCAGGAACTGGCAGTATCCGTGCAGTTATATTTGATCTCGACGGAAATCAGATAGCCGTCGGACAGGCTGAATGGGTACATCAGCCTGTGCCGAATGTTGCTGGTTCGATGGAGTTTGACCTGAAAAACAACTGGCAACTGGCTTGCCAATGTATCCGGCAAGCACTGCAAAAAGCAGATCTGCCCGCCGAGGCGATACAAGGCGTTGCCGCCTGCTCAATGCGGGAAGGCATTGTCCTTTATAACCGCAATGGCGATCCCATCTGGGCATGCGCCAATGTAGATGCCCGCTCCAGTCATGAAGTCAGTGAACTCAAGGAACTGTACAACAATACTTTTGAGTATGACGTCTATCGTTATTCCGGCCAGACTCTGGCATTGGGCGCCATGCCACGCCTTCTTTGGCTGGCTCATCACCGCCCCGATATTTATCGGCAAGCCAGCACGCTAACGATGATAAGCGACTGGCTTGCTTATATGTTAAGCAATGAATTAGCCGTGGATCCTTCCAACGCCGGCACCACAGGCATGCTGGATTTAGTCAGCCGGGATTGGCGCCCGAGTTTGCTGGAAATGGCGGGGCTGCGCTCTGATATTCTTTCCCCCGTCAAAGAAACAGGCAGCCTGCTCGGTTATATCACAGAAAAAGCCGCGGCAGAGTGTGGCCTGAACAGCGGAACCCCCGTCATTATGGGCGGTGGTGATGTTCAGCTCGGCTGCCTCGGCATCGGTGTTGTCAAACCCGCCCAAACGGCGGTACTCGGAGGAACATTCTGGCAGCAAGTCGTCAACTTGCCAGAACCCGTTACCGATCCGAATATGAACATCCGCATCAATCCACACGTTATTCCCGGCATGGCGCAGGCTGAATCAATCAGCTTCTTTACCGGCCTTACCATGCGCTGGTTCCGCGATGCTTTCTGTGCAGAAGAAAAATTACTGGCAGAGCGTCTGGGAGTCGATGCCTACAGCTTACTGGAAGATATGGCAGCACGGGTTCCTGCCGGGGCACATGGGGTAATGCCGATTTTCTCCGATGTGATGCGCTTTAAATCGTGGTATCACGCCGCGCCATCTTTCCTCAATCTCTCAATTGATCCGGAGAAATGCAACAAAGCCACCTTATTCAGGGCGTTGGAAGAGAACGCGGCTATCGTTTCAGCATGTAATCTCGACATGGTTTCGACATTCTCAGGTGTCAAAGCGGATTCATTGGTTTTCGCTGGCGGGGGATCGAAAGGCAAGCTCTGGAGCCAAATTCTCTCTGACGTGACCGGATTGCCGGTTCGGGTTCCTGTCGTCAAGGAAGCCACCGCTTTGGGCTGCGCAATTGCGGCCGGCGTTGGCGTCGGATTATATGACTCCATGTCGGCAACAGGCGAAAGATTGGTTCGTTGGGAGCGGGAATACCAACCAAATTTGGAACATCGTGAAATTTACCAGAAAGCGAAAAAAGATTGGCAGACTGTGTATGCGGATCAATTGCATTTGGTGGACGATGGTTTGACGACTTCCTTGTGGAAGGCACCGGGATTGTAATCTTCAGGATGGCCTCTTTACTGATAAGAGGCCAATTTCGCCAAGCTTGGCACACAGATCATGTTAATTCTGTTCGGCAACCAAAATGGCCAGCGTATCCGGCTCCAGTGCCTTAAAAATATGCTCCACATCCGCGGGATAACAGATATAGTCACCTTCCCCCAACTCAACTGGCGCTTCTGTCAAGCCAACCAACGCGCGGCCACGGGTGATGATGATGTGCTCCACAGAGCCAGGAGGATGTGGATGAGAAATTCGATCAGCGTTCGGTTCCGCCATCAATAAGTAAATATCACGCCGTGCGCCCGGTGGACAGGTTGCCAATAAAATCGCCTGAAAATTTGCCTGCTCCGCGACAACTTTCGTCCCTTCACCACACCGAATCACTTGCGTTTTGTTGCTCTGTGGCTCCAGCAGACGGGCAAAAGGAATATTCAGCGCCACACATAATGCCCAGAGTGTTTCCAAACTCGGATTGCCACTGCCAGCTTCGAGTTGTGACAAGGTGGATTTAGCAATCCCAGCGCGCCGGGCAACTTCTGTTAATGAAAGTCCGGCTCTTGCACGTTCACGAGCTAAACTTTTTGAGATTACACTGATTGGCTGCGTCATACCTCTACTCCAGTATTCATTAACTCAGTGTTCATTAAAAAGAACATAACGTTCGACTTGATGTAACCTTAAATTGTGTTCATTATAATGGAAAATTGTTCGATATGGATAAGGTTATATGTCTGCTCACTCTTTCTCCTGCCTGACAGGTGATATCAAAAAGGCGATATTTTTAGTCTGCCTGGCTGTCGGTGTAGTTGGTGTTTCCTATGGTTCATTGGCCATGGCATACGGTTTTCCCTTATGGGTTCCTCTGCTGCTTTCCACATTAGTCGTCGCAGGGGCATCAGAATTTATGTTTATCGGCATTGTCGCCAGCGGAGGCAATCCAATCGCCGCTGCTGTTGCTGGCTTACTGGTGAATGCCCGCCATTTCCCATTCGGATTAGCGGTACGCGAATTGGTTGGCAATCGCATAATGGGGTATTTGGGATGCCACATTATGAATGACGAAAGCGTCGTTTTCGGCCTGTCGCAGCAGACCCCCGATCAACGCAAAGCGGCTTATTGGTTATGCGGTATCGGCGTCGTGATATTTTGGCCACTTGGCGTCATTATTGGCTGCATGCTCGGTAAATTGCTTCCTGCGCCAGAAGCCATTGGCTTGGATGCCGTCTTCCCTGCGATTTTGCTGGCTTTGGTCATTCCATCACTCAAAAACAGAACGACACTGACTCGGGCTACAAGCGGTGCAGCCCTGTCACTTGCAGCCATTCCTTTTACCCCGGTGGGATTACCCGTCTTAATGTCATTGTTAGGATTATTGGCGAGGAAAAAATAATGGCGAGTGATACTTTAATCCTTATCGGCATCGCACTACTGTCAATCGGTACGTATTTGATGCGTCTCAGTGGGACAAAACTGGGCAATAGCCTGGCATTATCAGAACACAAACAAGCACTGCTTAAAGATTCAGCCACCACATTGTTATTCGCCGTAGCACTGGCAGCAACCTTCTACGAAGGTACACATTTTGCGGGAGTGGCGCGTGTATTGGGCGTTGCGGTTGCCATGATCCTTGCCTGGAAAAAAGCACCGTTGATTGTCGTGATTATGGTCGCAGCCAGTGTAACAGCACTACTGCGCTACGCGGGTATCAACTAATATTCAGCGAACATAACCCGTTAATATAAAAAAGCCGACTCGAACTTTTTAATGTTCGAACCGGCTCTTTTTTATCCATAAAATGGCCGTGATATTTTCTATCCCACGGCATTCTATATCATGACAGCGGCATTACCGCATCGTTACAAATTCTTCCGCCGCAGTCGGATGGATCGCAACCGTATTATCAAAATCCTTTTTCGTTGCTCCCATCTTCAGCGCAACAGCAAAACCTTGCAGGATCTCATCCATACCAAAGCCAATACCGTGGATACCGACAATTTTCTCGTTTGCTCCGGCACAAACCAATTTCATGCGGCACGGCTGACGGTGTTGTGTCACTGCGGTATACATGGCGGTAAATGAAGAGGTATAAACCTTAACCTGATCATCCCCATACTGTTCTTTTGCCTGTGGCTCCGTCAAACCCACTGTACCGATTGGTGGATGACTGAATACTACGCTCGGCACATTGGCATAATCCAAATGCTCTTCCGGTTTATTGTTAAACAGACGCTCTGACAAGCGACGACCCGCCGCAATCGCGACTGGCGTCAGTTCCACCGCACCGGTATTGTCACCAACAGCGTAGATCCCTTTCACATTGGTATTCTGATACTTATCGACCTGAATATAACCATTCTCATCCAGTTCAACGCCTGTAACAGACAGGTTCAGGTTATCCGTCATCGGTTCACGGCCAATTGCCCAGACCAACACATCAACCGTTTGCTCCCTGCCATCCTGCAACTGAATGGTTAAGCTGCCATCACTATTTTTAATCACAGCTTTTAAAAGTGCTTCCGTATGCAGTGTTGGCCCTTCGTTTTTAATCACTTCCAGCAACGTATCGACGATCATTGGATCGAAAGTGCGCAATGGCGCGTGCTTACGGACAAACAGATGTGTCTCACTGCCCAATGCATTTAAAACACCTGCGATTTCCACCGCAATATAACCAGCACCCACGACACCAACACGTTTTGGCAGCTCATCCAGTTCAAAGAAACCATCTGAATTGATGCCATATTCTGCGCCGGGGATCGCTGGACGCAATGGACGGCCGCCTGTGGCAACCAGAATATGATCCGCGGTGATCTTCTCGCCATTAACTTCAACAGTATGTGCATCAACAAAACGGGCAAATCCCTGAATAACATCCACCTTATTGTTATTCAATCCACGCTCATACGATTGATGGATACGGTCAATATAGGCGGTGCGGCTGGCTATCAATTTTTTCCAGTCAAAACGATTAACTGTGGTATCAAAACCATAATCAGGACCATATTGATGAATAGATTCCGCAATCTGGGCAGCGTGCCACATAACTTTCTTCGGTACACAACCCACATTAACACATGTTCCGCCCAATGCTTTTGCTTCAATCAGAGCACACTTCTGCCCATACATGGCTGCACGGTTAATAGAAGCAATGCCGCCACTGCCGCCACCAATTGCAATATAATCGTAATGTTTATTCATCTTAGGCAATTTCCGTCTAATCAATTAACTTACTGGGTAAAGTTCAACCTGGCGTTTATTATTGCAGAAAGTGACCATCAACTGTGGATGATTGTGGCTGTTATTGCCATAGGCCACAGCTATTAAGTCGCTACGTCCCGCTGAACTTTCCCATATTCAGGCACAATTTATTCAAGCGCCGTTTATTCAGGAACGATCCACTCGACTGAGGTATGCCCAGTACCTTCAGGAATCAGTACCTGCTGCAACCACGGCAACACCGCTTTCATCTGCTGTTCAAGCTTCCACGGCGGATTAATGACTATCATGCCTGATGCCGTCATACCGCGTTGATCACTGTCAGGACGCACGCCCAGCTCAATCTGCAAGATTTTGCGGATACCGGTTGCTTCTAGATCTTTGACTAAACGTTTAATCTGCTGACGCAGTACAACGGGATACCACAACGCATAAGTTCCGGTTGCAAAGCGCTTATATCCTTCCTGAATGCCCTGAACGACTTTTTGATAATCTGATTTCAATTCATAAGGAGGGTCGATCAGAATAAAACCCCGGCGACTTCTTGGTGGCAATTTGGATTTCAATTGCTGGTAGCCATCCTCCCGCAGAACACGGGTACGTCTGTCACGGGAAAATTCCGCACGCAATAGCGGAAAATCGCTGGGATGCAGTTCACTCAGATTCAGCTCATCATAATCCCGCAATAAATGGCGGGCGATCAGCGGAGAACCTGGATAATAGCGCAGAGAATTATTAGGATTCAGCGCCTTCACGGCATCCATATAAGCGGCCAACTCTTCGGGAATATCATCACGCTGCCAAATTCGGGCAATACCTTCCAGATACTCTCCCGTACGCTCTGCATGCTCCCCGCTCAATTGATAACGACCTGCGCCAGCGTGGGTATCCAGATACAGGAAAGGCTTTTCTTTTGTTTTAAGTGACTCAATGATCAGGCTTTGCACCGTGTGCTTCAGCACATCAGCATGGTTGCCGGCATGGAAGCTGTGACGATAACTTAACATTAATTTATTTCCAATTGATTTTTAATAAGTTTTAGTTTCACATAAGGCGAATAAATCAATTTATTACCCCACGAATTACCCCACAAATCATTGCACGAGCACTAAAACACAATAAAGCATAGTAACAAAGTAAGTGCTGTTATAGCATCTTAAAAAGCGTAAATGTAGGCTAAAGAGAACGTGAAGCGTGGGGAAACGGATTACCCCACAGGGAGAAAATGAGGCCAGAGTGCTAATCAATGGGTTTAATGCGTGACTAAATTCTGTTTTTAAGTCCATTTAATTGTCATACTTGAGTAAGTACCACTACTTATTTTAATATTCTGAATTAAAAATAAATTTCGATTTAATCTGATAAATTTGGGATAGCTATGCGATTTACTCATGACAAAAAAATCAGGAAGTCAATAATTAAACTATTTACACTTACAGAACAAGTTACCTTACTCAAAAGTTTTGCATTAGTAAAAAATGAAACATCCGATGATTTTACCGCTTGGATAAAATGGCTGGCCTATGAAAATATGGAATCTGTAAAACGAGCCACTCTATTTTTTATTATAATCGCCATTGCATTATATATAATGACCTCCAAAACTAATTGGTTAAATTACCTTTTCTTTATCTATTTATCCGTTTCCTTTTTGAGAATATTAGAACAAGCTAAAAACATCGGTTACAGTTATTCCATAGGTATAAAACTGTTTTTGTTCGCTCTCACTAACAGAATATTTTTCAAGCCTCGATCAGAACACAATTCTAGTAAACCGATAAATAAAAAAAGAAAAAAAATCCATATAGAGAAAAACCCTAAACTAAGAGAATTAATTATAAAAACGTTTACATTTAAAGAACAATTGGCTTTAATTAGAACTTTTTCTTTTGAAAGAGAAACAACTGATGGAAATTTTCTTGCCTGGATAATAATAGATTCCGATGCTTCTTTTTCATCATCAAGAATGATGCTAATTTGTATTTTTATTCTTTTTATAGTAAGCATAATACAACAGCCTGACGCAATATATTATATCTCTCTTATTTTTCTGATAGTTATGCTACCCATTAGCATATTAACTCCTATAATTTCAAATCACTGCATCACAGGTTATAAATTCATTACCTGCATAAAATTATCTTATTTTCAAATAAAAGTGAAACTTTCTAAATTATAGATCATTCTTATGATTAATTATGTTAAGTTAATCAGATAAATTACCTGATTAACTTATCTTGTGGCCTAAATACTATTTTCGTCTAATTGTAAATGAATGAACAATAATATACACAAGGCGGAGTTACCTAAGATACCATAATACATGCTGCTGCTTTTCTCCCCGACCAATACAGAACACAAAAAATCAAGAAATAAATATAAAGATACTTAGCCATGAGTATCAAATTATAATTACAAGTATCATTTTATCTCATGGCTGATTTCACTGAAATAGAACTATTCAATGGAAACTTTACGTACTGTCCGTTCAATAGGCTGACCATCGCCATCAAAATATCGACTAGGCCAAATCTCCGAAGGATGGATTCCGAGGTAATCAGCAATTATCCATTCGCCTTTAGGCCACGGACGGCTGAGAGTATTTGCCAGTGTAGATGAACTGAGTCCTGCTTCACGGGAAACAGCCGCTAAAGTTGTACCGCGCTTACGTAATGCAGCAATAATATCGGCTTGATGCCAGTCATTTCTAACGTTATTCATTCCTGCTACCCCTTCCATTAATTAATATTGATGGTGGCGATTCAGACAGGGTTCGCGGACCGGCGCTTACTCCGGCGAGGCATAGCCTCCCCTGCCTGAACCACCATAGAAGAGGCGATAGCAGGCACACTGGTAAAGATTCTTACCAGTGTATAAGCGCACAAGGCCGCGACGCCTTGACCATTGGTATTTGCCAATGGCAACGCCACTTTAACGAATTGTTTTATCTGGTTCAATAAGCGAATCAGTAAAACAGCTTAACTTTTTACGTTATATCCCATTGAACGCGTTCAGGCGCAGTTGCTGCTCTTTACTTAAGCTAAACGCAAATTCTTCATGCTCTACCTGCCATGTGCCAAAGCTCATCAAAAACGCAATTGCGGGGTCAATTTTGTTCGCAGATTTCTTCTTGTTTGGTTTAATATTGGCATTTGCATCGGTTTCCATCACCACATTGGACATTGCCCACGCGAGCACTGGATCGCCATTGTGACGAATGACTTTACGATTCACGAATACCTCAGCAGATTTAGCCACAGGACTAAAGCGCATATAGGTTTGCGGGAATGGTTCAACGTCCAGCCCTGCACCTTGTAATTGTGTACGCAGATGCGTGGCGTTCCATGTATCAAAACCCACCAGCTTGATATCAAACTGCTGACTGTCGTTGAGAATATCATCACGAATACGGTCATAATCAATACAGTCACCCGCAGTGGTACGTATCCAGCCCGCTTGTGCCCACTGCCGATAAACCGCCCGATTCTTATTGGCGGGGTTCTGCAATTGCGCTTCGGGTAAGTAATGGCGGGTCAGTAATAACAGTTCATTATCCACAGGGAACATGTAGCAAATACTGGTGATATCGCCTGTTGAAGATAAATCCAGTCCGGCGTAACACTCCAGCCCTTTGAGGTCGTTTTCATCATAATCGAGTTGGCAGGCTTTCCACGCGCCTTCCCCCATCCACGGCGTTTCACCCTGACACCAGATATTAAAACGTTTGGTTAGCATTTCCGTCCATTGGGAGGGAATGCCCCGCGCTTTCTGGATAGTGTCATGCAAAGCGGCACTGTCTACGGATACATTCAGATTGGGATTGGCTTTAATCCAAAGGGATTCATCATCAATCTCGTGCTCGTCATCCAATTCGTAAATCAGGGCAAACAACGATTCGTTTTGTTCTTCACCATCCAATATCTGACAGCAATAATCATAATGCTGCTTACAGGCCGAAATAACATTACTGCCCGCTGTGGTAATGGCAAACAGAATACCTTCGGGACGGGCACCCATTCCCAGCTCCAGTGCAGAGTAAACCGCATTATCAGGGTGTAAGTGATATTCATCGACAATCGCCAGACTGGGGTTTGTACCCTCAATCGTGGCAGCTTTGGCGGCCAGCGGTTTTAACAGGCTGTTAGTTTTCGGATAAGTGATTTTGTGTTGCTGAATAGTCACCCGTTTTTTGAGTGGTTTAGATAACAGGCTCATTTGGCGGGCATCATCAAATACAATCCGCGCCTGATCACGGCTCACAGCGGCAGTGTAAATATCCTGCTGCCCTTGTTCCATTACCAAAAACCAGTTAGCCAATATCGCAGCCACCGTCGATTTCGCATTTTTGCGTGGTACTTGGATATAAGCACTGCGATATTTTCGGCGTCCGGTCGCTTTCACTTTGAAGCCGAACAGATTCGCAAAGGCGAATTGTTGCCACGGCTCAAGAATGATAGGTTTACCGCGCAAATGGCCTTTGACATGGGGACAGACACGGGAAAAGACAATAAAACGCTCGACTATTGCCGAATCAAACACATAAAGCGGGTTATTCAGGTCATTATAGTAGCGTTTCACAGCCTGTTTTACCCGTTTACAGGCCGGAATTTTGTCGTTTTCGATATCAAATGCGTACTGTTCCCATGCGTTCATAAGCGATCCAGCTCGTCTTCTTCCTCGGTTTCCACCGGATTTTTACGCCGTGATACGGGGTCAAAACCCAGCAATGACGACATTTTTATCATGATTTTTTCAGCATCGGCTTTAGCGCTCAATGACGGATTTCGGCTCTCGCTGCCCTGACTGTTAACGATGCTAAAGCCCCTGATATCAAGGTCTGCCACCGCTTTTCGGTAAATGGCATAGTTCACGCAATACAGTTCTAAATTGTTCCAGTCAGCGGCATTCAGGTCTTCTCGCTCACTTAAAATTTTACCTTTGGCCTTCCATTGACTGGCAGCGATATCATTAAGGTAGGTTGGCGGTTTTGGCGCTCTTGCCATGATTTTTTTCCTTGTTGTTTTATTTTCAAAAAAAGTACCGTGCGCAAAAATTGAAGGAGGGGGCGGTTCCGCTGGGAGGGACATTTGTCATTTTTGATACCCCCACCCCGTTATTTCGTTTCGTTATTATTCTTTTGATAACCAGTCACGATACCTTGCCGCTGCGGTTTCCTGCTGCCGATAGATCCCCTGTTTGCGCTTTGCTTTGGTTATGGGGTCAGTCTGTACGGTCTTACGGTTATGGCAGGTCTGGCATAATGCTTGATGATTGGAGGCAGGCCAGAACAGCACATCAGCGTTACCCTGTATCGGGATAATGTGATCTACAATTATTGCAAACGTATAGATATTGGCTTTCAGGCAAATCACACATAACGGATTAGCTTTCAGGTAGTGCAGCCGATAGCGTCCCCATCGATTACTATAGCCGCGCTGGGTTCGGGTGCCGCGTTGCTTATCCTGCGCTCGTCTGGCTTCCCGTTGGTGCTGCTCACAGCGGCCTGATTTCACCCGCTCACGGCAATTCGGATAGCTACAGCGCTTTAATGGCTGCCACGGCATCAGTAAATTCCCACGTCACGATAGACAGACCATAATGATTTAATGGTGAACGGGACTTCTTTAAGCTCAATGTCCGTTGCCATTTCCCGATTTTCATACAGCAAGCCGATATAAAGCAGACAACCCACCTTGATTGCTGGCGTGAAAACCAGACCATTATCAAACCGCTTATCGATATGTTGCTGGCAGACTTCCAGTGCGGCTTCGGCGTAAGCCATTAATAACGCATCATCAAGGGCATCGCTTTCATCAATCCGACAGTGTTGTTTTATTTCATTTAGGGGAATTTCAATATTAGGCATATTTCACGCCCCCCTTGCAAAGCAGTTCCAGACGGGAGTGTTTCGGATCAGGAATAACGGCAACGATGCCAAAGGTCTTGCCGTGGGTGCTGGCACCTTGATAGACAATGCGGTTTGTTGTGGTGATATCATCACGGTAACGTAGCCAGATACGCACCGTGGCTTCGGATAACACGGCACCAGAAGCCACCAGTTCCCGGCCACTAATTGCGATGACTTCCGCCCAAACATCGGCAACATCTTCCCAATTGTTTATCACTCCACCAAACTTATCCCGTGTACTTTTGTTTTTTTGAAGGGTGATCCGGTGTCTCAATCTGCCTGCTCTCATTCCTTGTTCTCCGTTTGTTTTTTCACTTCTACGGTTTGCTTCCATGTCTGACTGAATTCATCACCACCGTCACGGGGCGATAAACCCTCGCGTTCGCGGGCTTCGTTCGGTGACATGACACCGGATTTAATCGCCGTCTCATAACTCTGGAAACGTTCTTTCGGGTTGGCGCGCAGCAAATCGGCAGTATCAAATTCCACCTGATAACGAATCCCCCGTTTTGGCGAGGTCATCAGCAAGGCGGCTTTGATTTGCTGCTCAAAGTTGGCAAGCCACGGGCGCATGGTGATAGTCAGAAAGGCGCGAGATGCCTCGCTAAAGTTACTGTAGGTGCTGTTTGAATACTCTTGCAGAAAGATCGGGCTGACATTGAACATACGGGCGATATCATCAATGGTGAAGCGACGGGAGGCCAGCCATTCGGCATCTTGGTTACTCATGCCTAATTGCTGGTATTCCATCCCGCCTTCAAGGATCGGCGTTTTTCCGGCATTACGCGCACCTTTATAACGTTCGAGGGCTTCCAGTGCTTTGTTTCCCTTGATTCCGTCCAGCCAGTCAGCGGCTTTAATCACCCCCGCCGCCATCATGCCATCTTTCATAATGCTTGCGCCGTGGCGTTGTTGTGCCAGCCCCAAGCCCAGTGTTTCACGGCAAACTGTGACAGGCGAGCGCCCAAGAAAGCCGTCTTCGGTGGCATAACGCAGATGCAGCACTTCTTCTTGTAAATAGGTTTTTACCTTGCTGCTATAAGGCTCGGTGATGGTGTAGGCGAACCGGTGATCAGATAATCGTTGTGGTACAACCGCTGACGGCGGGTAAGGGTGTAATGACTGTGGCTGACCATCCCGCCCCCAGACAATCACCGCATACGCATTGCCATTCAATAAGCAATGACGCATCAGGGTTCGCTTAAACTGGTACGGTGTTTGGCAGTCATTCGGGCATTCATTCAGCAAGTAATCAACGGGGTGATCGCTCAACCATTCGCGGGATTCCTTGCCGTTCTGGTGCGCAACCCGATAGAGGTAGCAAGGCATGGAGGCCACCGCTTCACTAATCACGGTAACGGCGTTCATCACAGCGGGTAAGCCTTCCGCTGTAGACGGAGAAACATGCTCGCCCGATTTAGTATTAGCCATGCCTGCCAGAGAAAGAAATTCATCCAGCGTCATGCTGCGGGTTTCAGGGGCTTTGCGTGTAAAAGGCCACATCATTACACCTCAGACAGTTGCAGCCAGTAATGACGCAAGTCCACAGGGCAGGGCTTAGCGGCATTCAGTGAGCGTTTGGCAATCTCTATGCCACTTTCAGGATAGGCGGGTAAGCTGGTGATCGTAATTTCCCGTAATTCGGCTTCTAATACGGTTCTGATATAGGGTGTCTGATTGGTATCCCACTCATCTTTAATGGCACGAAAACCAAAGGACATCCCTTGTATATCGCCCCGTTCAACCAACGTGAGTACATCGTGCCCCAATTGAGTATCTGGCGGGGTTAGTTCGAAACGTAATCCGGTGGCATCTTCGCTAAGTCGCAACGTGCCGGACGTGGTACGGCCTAACAGGTTTATCGGGTCATGCTCGTACAACGCCCTGATATCAGTCCCTGCCGCTAAACTGGCATTAAACGCATTCGGGGCAAACTGTTCGATAAATTCATCCCACAGCACGTGTGATCGGCTGTTCCACTTAATCACATAGCCTGTCAGCGTCTTATTGCTGGCAGAAAGTGAGGCGGTGCGGATTTCAAAATCATTCTTCATTGATGGACTCCAAGACTTGGAAAGGGGCGCAACCCCCTTCTGCTTAGTTGCTGGACGCTTTCACTTCCAGTACCTTAATTGCGTTGGAATCCACCAGCCCGCCACCCAGATATTTATCGGTATGTACCTTATAAAATCCCGGCTCAGTGATATTGTCAGGACGGGTACGAATGCCGGTTTCATGATCAACAATGAAATAGCCACGCTTGAAGTCACCCAGACCGATCACACCCTCCGGCATAAATTCGAGGTAGTGGACAGGCAAGCCCAGCAGCATATCCGGATCACCCGCTTGCAAGCGTTCCCGCCAGATATAATCGCCATTGCCATTTTTCAGTTTTTGTACTTGGGCGGCAGTTGTGGAATTCATCACCCAGACGGCATTTTTACGGTATTTGTTTTTGAGTAAGAATTTCAGGTCAATCAGGTTATCCGCTGAAAGCGCGGTAACTTCCAATTTTTGTAATGTACCAAACGCGCGAATCTTATCAGCTTGGGTATCACGGGGATAAGACAGGAAGCCTTTCGCTTTTTTACTGCCGTCACCGCTGACGAGATCCGTTTCTTCGGTATCAATGAATGTGTCGGCAATTTCGGAAGTCAGCCAACCTAAGATATCCACGTCGCTAAAGTCGATAATCTCTTGGGTTGTTTTAGGATAGGCGTAGATGGGAAACAGCTTAATGCTGACCTCCTCCATCTTCGGCGTGGCAGTCTCACTGCGTGCTTTGCTTTCCTCTCCGTGTGCCACGGCTGCACCACCGACTGAAACTAACTGTTTGTATTCGTTACTGCGTGTGGTCTTAATTGTACAAATCCGGCGCATGACTGACTCATCAGTCAGTTGTTGCATGATTTGTTTGTTCAGTTCAGGAATAACGGTATAGCCACCCTCAGACGGAACACTCGTGGATAGGGAGCGGGTTTCACCTGTCAGAACATAGTGGCGCAGTTCATCATTGCTGAGTTTTTCACGGGTTGGCTGGATTTCTGCCTGATTGCGTTCTTCATTCGCCAGTGATTCATAACGGGCAATTTCAGTATTCAGCGTGTCAGACTGGCTGCGAAATTCGTCGAACTGTTTGGCTTCGTCGATATTGAGTGAGCGTTTTTCGTTTTCGGCTTTGGTGAGAAGAGAACGCATTTGTTGGGTTAAATCGGATTTTTGTTGGCGTAATTCGAGTAATTTTTTCATGGTGTTTTGTAGTTAATTTATTTTTTCAATAAATCTTTTAACATCATGAAAAACAATAATAAATAGTTCTTATTATGTTGGGCGAGCATACAAGTAATGAGAGGATAATATTTTAAAATAAATAATGACGATTTAGATCGCCATTATTTACTGATTGTTATTCATTCACTTTTATAGTGTATGTCTTTTCAAATTCATTTGCCCCATTCAGCATTGTTCCATAAATTCCACCTGCTACCTTTATTCGTATTTCTCCGGCATGTGTAGGAGTTCCTTGTATTTTAATACGACTATAATCCTTTGCTGTTATTGGTTTTACAGGGACAGTATAGTCACTAGGAGTCCATGTTAAACCTGAATTTGAAGGTGTTATCTCTGCAAAAAAGCTAATATCTATAACGCCTGGTATTTTTATTAACTCATTATATGGCTGACCAACCTTAGCATTTTTTAGATAATCCCCATGAGGATAGATATGGACAGTTTGCTTTGAACAAGCGGAAACAAATAAAAAAGATATAATTAAAAACAATCTACCCATATTTATTTTATTGGTTTGAAAACCAACCCTCCAAATGTATGCTTAAGAAAATAATTCAAATCATTTCCTCCTTTAACTTGTTGATAAATTTTACCCCAAGAAAACATATTTAAATTAACCATATTATCATTATTTACATCATCTAAATTTATTGGTATTCCTTTTGAGCTAACTTCGCCTTCCCATACAACCCAGTGGTTTTTCATTGAAGTGTCACCATAGATACTATCTAGCATTCCGGCAGATATTAAACTTACAACTCTATATCCTTTTTTTATATATTGATTTAACTTTATTATATCGTTCACATTACTATGTGAGAATACACTTATATTGTCAAAAACCTTCTCATACCCTGCTTTTTCAAACCATTCTGTTAATTTTTCCCACATTGTAATACCTGCTACTTCATCATCTACCTCATCGTAGCTAAAAATCATATTTTCTGAATCTCTTAGACTCGCTAATGTTACCCAATCTAAACCTAAAATTGTTTGATATTCGCCACGAGGAGATGTCTTATAAAATGAACCCTTCGGATGTCGACAACCCTCACCTGGTTTTATTTCCAACTGACCGATTTTAGTTCGTCCATATTGCCATAACTCACGGGCAGCCTGCTCATAAATATCAGGCCTGTCTATTTGCAAACAATAGAAAAAAGCGGCAGGGCCACACAGACTAGCACCACGTTGATCCGGATAAGTGCTTTTAGATAGTCTACCTTGAATTTCCGATTCAATTTTGTTTTTCTCGAACGGATCTTTTTCATGACCAATGGGATATTCTTTCGCAATAAAAGGTCGTTCAGGAATGGTGATTTTTAATTCGACGGTATTATCCCCGTCGCTGACCGGTTTTGTTTCAACCGTACTTTCAAAATAACAGGCATTTTCCCGTTTTTTCTCCGAACAGGCTTTACCAGATGTTAATTCACCGAGTGTATACATTTTCTTAAAATGGGTTTGCAGTGCCGGAAATATATTTGAGCCATGTTTGCGGTGAAGCATAATTTGCATGATATAAATTACAGAAAGATCGTCGTCTGTTTCCTGCGTGATATGCTGTTGAGTTTCATAATTACTCTGTAGTTTCTCCTGAAAAACATCAAGCAATACATGGAAATTGCCTTTTGCATCCTTACGATAAATGGTTAAGTCATAAAGCAGGTTTTCAACAGGTACGTTGGATTCTATTTTTGTCTGAACGGTATAGGTTGGCATGGTATTAATCCTTTAAAATATGAAAAATAAGGTTCTTTTTGTCATCCGTGAGATGCCATTGGGTAAAACCCTGTTTATCAGTCGTCCCTGTTTTTATCTGGCCATCCGGCAGGCAAACCCGATATTTACGCTCAATTAAAAGATTGCCTTCATCATCCGTACAACGATAGCGCGCATGGTGTTGTGAATTTTTCACCGGTTCCTCATTAACCAGTGGCTTAATATTAGAGAATCCGGATAAAAGTGGTTTTGCTTCTTCACGCCCCGCTAATTGTGAAATGCTGTAGCCCGAAGTTCCTGCGGCGATGTGGTTACATGAAATGGATTTGTAATCGAGCATTACAACTTCATGCGGTATTGCTCCGTTGTCATTGATTGAATGCGGATAATTATAGGAAATATCCACAATAGTGGCACTGGTCAACTTAATTTCATAAAAGAACTCCAGTTGCCCCATCTGGCTTGTCCTGTAATGCACAAAACTGGCATCCAGCAATTCGTTTCCGTCGATTGCCATCGCTAACAGGGGAGAGGATTTATCAATGGGTTTCACAAAGCTAACAGGTTGATGATTGACGTTCTGGTCACGGCTCATCGAATGATTCAGGCTCAATACCTGTATTTGATCTTCACGCCCTTTTTGATACCGATTTCCAATTGATTCAGGCGTTGAACAGCCTGCTGAAATTAAACCCTGCTTCTTGCCCTTTAACGACAAGTAAATGATGTGTGACATTCTTGTCTCCTGTAACAGCACTTCTGATAAATGCGTAATGAAACAGGATATAACAGAATTATTTATCTATACCAGTGTGAATAAAAGTCCATCAATGAAATTGTGATTAACTTCTATTCTTAAATAAAATCAGATGATTACATCATTTTAATTTGAGGTAGTACCAGAAAATAAAAACCGGATTGAGTACGGTATTTGCTTCTGATTTCATTTGCCTGCCAGAAGCCCCCCTGAAAATCTTTTTCACCCCCTTAGTTATGCACCCTCTGCACAATCCCCTGAAAGCCTTACTACATCTGGGTTTGATGCAATTAATATGATATTCACTGACTGTATCATCTGTTCACCCACTTTTTACACTCATGAAGAGAATGTAGAGTTGATGTATAGCTAAAAAATAACTATACATCTATTATTTTCTTTTAAATACAGACAGATAATTGAAGTGATGTATGAAATGCAGACCTAAAGCCCAAAGTTTTATATAGGCGATTTAAAATCTCGACACTCAGGCACTGAGGGTAGCCATTCTTCGGCCTCTTCCGATAACTCAACG
>NZ_FORG01000015.1 GCF_900113945.1 Xenorhabdus mauleonii | reverse complement strand
TTTTAATCTTTTCGCCTTTCGGCGTTGGATAGTGTCTTGCGAGTGCCCACACAGATTGTCTGATTCAGTTGTTAAAGAGCGGGGCAACCGGGAAGCCTCTTCCGGGTTGCGAGGCTGCGTATCTTACGCTTTTCGCCTCGAGAGTCAAGCGTTTATTTTCGCTTTTCTCTCACTGCCCTCAGCGGCTTGCTTCAGCTCAGCGTCGGTCAGTGGTGGCGCATTATAGGGAGTTTTACGGATGTGACAATAGTTTTTTTGAAAAAAATTACCGACCGCTTATTATTACGCCAAATTTCACTTAAGTTGGTAGTTTTTCCAGCATCTGAAAGCCATACTCGCGTAAAACGGGACGTAATGCCTCACTCTCTGGTTCCATTTTTGTACAGTACGCTAAATTATCTGCCGTTGTTAAAAACAAATTATCCCGATTTTTAATCAACCAAGCGGTTCGACGAGCAATTGCAGCCCCTGAATCAATCAATCTTGTGCCATCCGGCAACACTTTTGACAGTTCTTCTGCTATCAAAGGGAAATGAGTGCAACCCAAAATGACAGTATCCGGTGGCTCTTTCATTCTTAACCAAGGTTTCAATATCCTTTCCAGCTCTTGCAAAGGAATGTCCTCTCCGTGCAACTTCCTCTCAGCTAACTCCACCAATTCAGCAGAACCTATCGAATGTACCTGGCAATCCACTGCAAACCGGGCAATTAATTCTTTGGTATAGTCCCGATTCACCGTTGCGCGTGTCGCCAATAATCCAACCACGCGGTTACAGCTCAACTTGGCTGCGGGCTTTATTGCAGGCACTACACCAACGACAGGGAAAGAAAAACGCTCGCGCAGAGCTGGTAAACTGACTGTGCTGGCGGTATTGCAAGCAATAACCACAGCAGCCAAAGGATGTTTTTGCTGGATACCATCAACAACTTGAACCACTCTTTCGATAATGACTTCAGCTGTCTTTTCGCCGTAAGGGAATGCGGCATTATCGAAAGCATATATATAGTGGAGATCCGGCAAGAGTTGCCGAATCTCTTTATAGACAGATAAGCCACCCACACCAGAATCAAAAACCAGAATCGTCGGACGGGCGGTCTTGTTTAAATTGGAGGTCTTGTACAAATCAGAAGTTGTAACTGCCTGTAAGGTAGTATTCTCTTCCTGGGGTACGATAGCCATAGGCTGTCTCATAATTTTTATCAAACAGATTAGCTATTTTAGCACGAATTGTAAGGCGGTTAGTGATTGGATATGAGGCATTGATATCCCACAAACTGACTCCTCCTACTTTCATTATTTTCGAAGGCATGACATTGAAGTCTTCATCATAGCGCTGGCCTATGTATTGGTAAGTTATCCCCCAATCAACCTTGAACGCCTCCCAATCTAATTGATATTTAACTTGTTGTTTCGCTCTGCGGGTTAGCGGTTGATTATAGCCATTGCGTGGATCAACATACTGTAGTGTTAATTGATGTTGGAATATGCCGGTGTCCATTGTTCCCGTCCATTCAACACCTTTAATTTTCGCCTTACCAATATTTCCATAGCGGTCATTGGCATAATTTATTAGCTGTTCTATATCATTACGATAAACAGACAAGCGCCAGCTCAATGTTCCAGTGAGTCCTTCAATACCGGCTTCCCACTGTTTACTCTTTTCTGGTTTCAGCGCTGGGTTAGCCCCCAAGCCATATAATTGCCCGAGTGTTGGGGCCTTAAATGCCGTTCCATAAGAAGCAATGAAACGATAACCCTCCATGAATTCCCAGCTTCCCCCTACTTGTTCGGTTGTATTCCAATCATATTCAGAATGGTGGTCTGAGCGCACAGCCCCTTCCAGCGTGAAATCATTAATTTTCTGCTGGGCGGTTAAATATAAGCCTGTGTTGTCCACATCCTTTTTCACTGGAATAAAATTAGAATTCGCAGTAACCGAGATCCTCTTCCAATCAATACCACTGCTGATCGCACCATGACCAACTTGCCATAAGTTTCCCCATTGAACATTATATTGTTTGGAATTACTCAGACTGGTACTTTTACCATAACGCCCGTGGTCAGGCGCGTGATTATAATCTTTCACATGGCTATAGCTGGCGATCAGCTGGGAAGAGTAACTACCTTGATTGAATTGAAGCCCGGCATCGTAGGTACGGCTGAACAGTTCACGAGTATCAGTCCCGCCAATCCATCCAGCATCATAATCAGTTCGGTTATTAAACCCATAAGTCCGAGCAAATCCTCTCATTTGCTCATTTATTTTATGATCTATTTCCAACCACAACATCTTACTCATAAAGCCGTCACGATCTGGCTGACGATATCCTCCCGCTTTACCATCAACTATCACATCAAACCCTTTGGTATAGGTATAACCTCCGGCTGCGGTCAATAAAGTATCTTCACCCAATTGCTGTTGAGTCGAACCATTATAATTCTGATATCCGTTCGAGCCGATCCCCGCATTCAGTGTTGTTCCGGGCTGTTCACGCTTCGTAATGATATTAATCACGCCTCCGATGGCATCAGAACCATATACAGCAGAGCGTGCACCACGGATGTACTCTATTCTTTGCACCATTGAAATCGGGATCTGACTGAAGTCAGCTGAGCCTATAATGCCTGCCTGATTTAAACTGCTCCCATCCACCAGCACGAGTGTATGGCTTGAATTCGTACCACGAATAAATAAAGACGAGCCCTGCCCCATTCCGCCATATTGTGCAATATCAACACCAGGCAAGCGACGCAAGACATCAGCCAAGCTATTGGATTGCCAATGATCGATCTCTTCACGAGTAATTACCGTCATTGGTGCCAAAACCGAAGAAACTGGTTGTTTAAAGCGATTGGCTGTCACAACCAATAAATCTTGGTTGCCAGTCGCCGCTGAGACACTCCAACCAGAAAGCGCCGCTACAGACGCAGCAGATAAGAGAATATATTTTTTATTTATCATGATAATTATGATGAGAAAATGGCATCTAACAACAAAGCGCCATGCTACGATGAAGCCAATGGAGTGTCCAGAATCGCGCCCTTATTAAAAAAGAGTGCTGACACACCAGAAAACTGGACATCCATCCCGCTTGCCTTAAAATGCCGCACAGAAATTCATGCCACCCGGAAACTTTTCTTAACGCGACTAACGAGAACCAGATGATGCAGAATGCTTTACCAACGGAAAATTATGAAGACCAATTGATGGAGAAGGCCCATCGCCTCAAAGGAATGATGGCCCCATTTAGTGCGCCAGAGCCTGAAGTTTTCCGTTCTCCAGCATCACATTACAGAATGCGAGCAGAATTCCGTATTTGGCACGAGGAAGATGACCTCTACCATATTATGTTTGATCAGCAAACCAAACAACGCATCCGCATTGAACAATTTCCGGTTGCCAATCAGCTCATCAACAAGATGATGCAGGCAATTATTGCTGGCGTAAAAGATAACCCTGTATTACGCCACAAGTTATTTCAGGCGGATTACCTTTCCACCCGCAGTAACAAAATCATTGTTTCCCTGCTTTACCACAAAAAATTAGGGGACGAGTGGCGCGAACACGCTATTGCGCTGCGTAATCAATTAATTGCAGACGGTTTTGATGTCCAGCTTATCGGCCGCGCTGCCAAAACCAAAATCATGCTCGATCATGACCATATAGATGAAGAATTGCCGGTTGCAGGCAAAACGATGATTTATCGTCAGGTCGAAAACAGTTTCACGCAACCCAACGCCAGCATCAATATTCATATGTTGGAATGGGCGATTGATATCACCAAAGGCTCTAAAGGCGATTTACTGGAACTGTATTGCGGCAATGGTAATTTTTCTCTGGCACTGGCGCAGAATTTTGAGCGGGTATTGGCGACAGAAATTGCCAAGCCTTCCGTTGCCGCTGCGCAATTTAATATTGCAGCCAATCAGATTGATAATGTGCAGATTATCCGGATGTCAGCGGAAGAATTTACCCAAGCCATGAACGGTGAGCGTGAATTCAACCGACTGCAAGGAATCGATTTAAAGAGCTATCAATGCGAAACCATTTTTGTTGATCCGCCACGCAGCGGCTTGGATGAAGAAACAGTTAAAATGGTGCAGGCTTATCCCCGCATTCTTTATATTTCCTGTAATCCAGAAACCCTCTGCCAGAATCTGGAAACACTGACACAAACTCATCAGGTCAGCAAACTGGCACTCTTTGACCAATTCCCTTATACCCACCATATGGAATGTGGCGTATTGCTGGAAAAAAGAGTTTAATCCGCTAGTTCAATTAAAAAAGCGCCACGAGGTTAACTCTGTGGCGCTTTTTTATGAATCATTCTCGAAGCATAATCAATTCTGGCTTTCTGATTTGAATAATCCCAGCTTCTTACGCTCTCTTGCTTTCAGGTAAATCCAAAACACCAAAACCGTACCAATGATGACAGGCAAGATATTCGAGCCAATTTCTGGGTGTTTCACCCGAATAAAGGCGCTGTATACAAACATCCCCAAGAAAAAACATCCCGTGGCCAATTTAGGTAAACCTTCTGCCATTGGATAATTCAAATAACGTTGATGGAGACAATACAAAGAGAGTGCCAATGTGATAATCGGGAAAATGGAAAAAGAGACATATGAATTGAAAAACGTAGAGAAGGTTCCGTGTGTTGCCAACCCAACGATAAGAGCCAGCAACATCGTGCTTTTATCTTGGCGGTATTGTTCCATCGTATTATTCTCCTTTCATTATTATTCAGAGGATTTAGGGATCGCTTTAGGGACAATATTTTTTTCTTGCTCACGACGATACCAATAATAAGCGCCTTTGGAAATCATCCGGAGTTGTAAAACTAAACGCTCTTCTAGGCGGCGTCTTTTTTCCTCATCAATATCAAGCGCTTCAGCACCAGCACTAAATACAATTGTCACCATCGCCTCGGCCTGTATTTCGGTAAAATGACGCGGCATATGGCTTGCTTGCTCGAGATAGTCTGCCAGCTCGGCAATAAAATGTTGGATTTCCCGTGCGACTGCTGCACGAAATTCAGCCGATGTACCAGAACGTTCACGCAGCAACAACCGAAATGCGTTGGGATTATTGCCGATGAATTCCATGAAGGTAGAAACAGAAGTACGGATGACACTGCCACCCTTTGCGATACGCTGGCGCGCCTGACGCATTAATTGACGTAACATCAGGCCGCTTTCATCTACCATTGTCAGCCCCAGTTCATCAACATCTCGAAAATGGCGATAGAAAGAAGTCGGCGCGATACCTGCTTCCCGAGCCACTTCTCGAAGGCTCAGGCTGGTAAAACTGCGTTCAGCGCTAAGTTGGCTGAATGCCGCTTCAATCAAAGAGCGACGAGTTTTTTCTTTTTGCTTTGCTCTAACGCCTGTTACGTTACTCACAACAATCCTGATCTATCCGGCTCTATATTGGAGCAAATATAACAGATTCTGCTAAGTTTGCTGTGATTGTTCTCTTAAAGATATTATTCAGCGCATTTCGGTTTTATCGTTAAACAATGAGATAAAAACCTCATGTTGATTGGGTTATTACACTAAGTAATGTTAAGATAGAGTTGTTATTTTGTGTAAAAACAGGTCTGTCCTCTATGCAATATACTCATTTTGATGCCATTGTGATTGGCTCTGGTCCCGGGGGGGAAGGAGCAGCAATGGGGTTGGTAAAACAAGGTAAAAACGTTGCAGTTATAGAACGTTACAATAACGTCGGTGGCGGGTGTACCCATTGGGGCACAATTCCGTCGAAAGCCCTCCGCCATGCCGTTAGTCGTATTATAGAATTTAATCAAAACCCCCTCTACAGTGATAACTCCCGCATCCTTCGCTCCTCATTTTCTGAAATCCTTAGCCATGCTGAAGTTGTTATCAATCAGCAGACCAAAATGCGCCAAGGGTTTTATGAACGTAACCGGTGTCGAATGTTTGCTGGTGAAGCGACATTTATTGATGAACATCGGGTCAGTGTGCGTTATGCCGACGACAGCGTTGAGGTCTTGAGTGCAGACAAGATAATCATTGCCACCGGCTCCCGCCCATACACCCCTCCTGATGTCGATTTTTCTCACTCCCGCATTTATAACAGCGATACCATCCTGCAATTGGAGCATGAACCACACCATGTGATTATTTATGGTGCTGGGGTAATTGGTTGCGAATACGCATCTATCTTCCGGGGATTGGGCGTTAAAGTCGATTTGATCAATACCCGAGACCATCTGCTGTCTTTCCTTGATCAAGAGATGTCTGACGCTTTGTCTTACCATTTCTGGAATAGTGGCACTGTCATCCGCCACAACGAAGAATATGAAAAGATAGAAGGTGTTGATGATGGCGTGATTGTTCACCTGAAATCCGGTAAAAAAGTGAAAGCTGATTGCCTGTTATATGCAAATGGGCGGACTGGTAATACCGATACATTGGGTTTGGAAAATGTTGGTCTGGAAGCAGACAGCCGCGGCTTACTGAAAGTAAACCGTGTTTACCAAACCAGTAATGAAAACATCTACGCAGTTGGCGATGTCATTGGCTACCCAAGTCTGGCTTCTGCTGCCTATGATCAGGGGCGTATTGCCGCCAAAGCTATCACAACAGGCAATGCTAACTTTCATCTGGTGGAAGATATACCTACAGGGATTTATACCATTCCTGAAATCAGTTCAGTGGGGAAAACCGAACAACAACTGACTTCAATGAAAATTCCTTATGAGGTAGGACGCGCCCAATTCAAGCACTTGGCAAGGGCGCAGATTTCAGGTTTGAATGTCGGCAGCATCAAGATCCTGTTCCACCGTGAAACAAAGCAGATTTTAGGTATCCACTGCTTTGGCGAACGCGCTGCGGAAATTATCCATATCGGCCAGGCCATCATGGAACAAAAAGGTGAAGGCAATAATATCGAATATTTCGTTAATACGACCTTCAACTATCCAACCATGGCAGAAGCCTACCGTGTTGCAGCACTTAATGGGTTAAATAGGCTATTTTGATGTTTCTCTGAGAGCCTCAAAATAAGTACCCATTTTTGCCCTGATTGCCTCTGCCAATTGCTCATAGCGACCACGCAGAGGTGAGCCGGGACGATAAACCAATATAATAGAACGGCTGGGTTCTGGTTCAAAACATTTCAGATAGCAAACGCCATCACGCTTGCTCTCATTTGGAACCGATAATTCTGGCAGCAATGTAATGCCACTACCAGCCGCCACCATATTGCGCAGCGTTTCCAAACTGGTCGCTCTGAAATGCGTATCTTCTTTCGCCCCTGCCTGAAAACAAAACCCCATTGCCTGATCCCGCAAACAGTGCCCATCTTCCAGCATCAATAACTTTTCGCCGGAAAGCTCTTCCATCTTGATTTGCGTTCGCTCTGCCCATTTATGCTCTTCATAGATAGCCAATCTCATGGGTTCATCAAAAAGCGGCACTTCAATAAACGCTTCCGTTTCTTTCACTTGAGCCAGAATGGCACAATCAAGCTTTCCGCTATCAAGCTGGGCCAACAAATATTGGGTTTGAGCTTCATGCAGATACATTTCTAATTTGGGGAACAATTTATGCAGTTCAGGAATGATAAGTGGCAGGAGATAAGGCCCTATGGTTGGAATCAGGCCGATATGTAATGGCCCGGACATGCTTTCGCCTTGAAGTGAAGCCATTTCCTGCAACACCTTCACTTCCCGCAAAACCGTTTTGGCCTGATCCACCAACAACATGCCCTGTTGGGTGAATAATACCTTGCGGCTAGTACGTTCCAGTAACATCACGCCCAATTCATCTTCCAATTTACGGATTTGCCCACTCAGCGTCGGCTGACTGACGTGGCAAGCATCAGCAGCCCGGCGAAAGTGCCGAAATTCAGCAAGTGACACAAGGTATTCCAGATCGCGGATATTCATTCCCAACCTCAGTATTTGGTATCAATGATATTTTTTGATATCAATAATAGTATTGACCAATAAACCATTATATCCATGAGGATAAAAAACTATCAACCGCTTGTGATTATTGACATTTTTCACTTCATGTTCACTTAATGCGCTGCTTAGCCTGAGCGATCGCTTGTTTCACTTGCTCCCCCGCGACTCCGCCTTTTGCCTGACGCTTATCCAGACAAGACTTCAGCGATAAAATGTCATAAACATCTACTGAAATAACATCACTGAATTTCTGTAATTCAAATAGAGAAAGTTCCTCCAATGCTTTTCCTTTCTCAATGGCTGTTACGACAACTTCACCGACGATATGGTGCGCTTCACGGAACGGTACTCCACGTGCCACTAAATAATCCGCCAATTCAGTCGCATTAGCATATCCTTGTTTGGCCGCCTCTTCACAACGGGCGCTTTTAACTTGAATGCCATCCAAGACCAAAGCAGCCATGTGCAGGCAATCCAGCCACGTATCCAACGCATCAAACAGCCCCTCTTTATCTTCCTGCATATCTTTATTGTAGGCGAGAGGAAGCCCCTTCAGCGTCATCATCATTCCTGTCAAAGCCCCTTGTACCCGGCCGCATTTTCCACGGATCAACTCCAACGCATCAGGGTTTTTCTTCTGTGGCATCAAGGAAGAGCCGGAAGTCACTCTATCGGACAATTCGACAAAACCAGCTTCCCCGCTATTGAAGAAAATGAGATCTTCAGCAAAACGAGACAAGTGGATCATGCTAATACTCGCGCCTGACAGAAGTTCCAGAACATGATCGCGATCAGAAACACTATCCAAACTATTATTGGTTGCTGAGGCAAAACCAAGCCATGACGCCAGTTGTTCCCTATCAATGTCATAAGCAGTGCCGGCCAGCGCCCCACATCCCAGCGGGCTGGTATCCAGCCGTTTCAGCGTATCTTGCAAGCGGCTTCCATCACGGGCCAACATTTCCGCATAAGCCAGGCACCAATGGGCAAAAGTAATAGGTTGAGCACGTTGCAAATGGGTATAACCCGGCATCACTGCATGCTGGTTATTTTCAGCCGTGAGCACCAACGCTTGTTGCAGTTCAACAATTCCTTGCTGGATATAAGTGATTTGCTCTTTACACCATAACTTCAAGTCAGTCGCGACCTGATCATTACGACTGCGCCCCGTATGGAGTCTTTTCCCTAAATCCCCTACTTTTGCAATAAGTTGCCCTTCTACCCAACTGTGAATATCTTCCGCATCGCTTTGCAATATGGCCTCGGGGTTGGCGCTAACTTCATCGAGCAACTCGTTCAACGCCAGTTCCAGTTTCTGCTGATCTTCAGACGTTAAGACTTCTACTGTGACCAGTGCCTTTGACCATGCTATCGAGCCGATAATATCCTGCTCCGCCAAGCGGTAATCAAACCGCAGTGAGTCATTGAATTGTTTAAACCGTTGATCGGCTGCCTGACTGAAACGTCCGCCCCAAAGTGCCATAATATCTTTCCTGTTTTCTCTATCTGTTTACGGTCATCTATCTGCTGTTATTGATGCTAAAAATTACTTTTTGCTGTTCAGTGCACGAATGCGTGAAGAAAGCGAATAGAGACGGATAAACCCTTCTGCATGGCTGTGATCGTAAACTTCGTCCTCTCCGAAAGTCGCAAACTCTTCAGAATAGAGGCTATGAAGCGATTTTTTCTGTACTGCTGTCACCTGCCCTTTGTAAAGTTTCAGGATAACGTCGCCGCTGACGTTGGCAGCCAAGATTTCTGCCGCCGCTTGAATTGACCGGCGCAATGGCGCAAACCAACGCCCGTCATAAACGACGTAAGACATTTCCAGCCCCAGTTGTTGACGCCATTTAAAGCTATCGCGATCCAAAACCAGTTGTTCAATTCCACGCAATGCTTCCATCATGATGGTGCCCCCCGGCGTTTCATAACAACCACGGGATTTCATGCCAACCAACCGGTTTTCTACGATATCAATCCGACCAATACCATGCTTGGCACCCAACTGATTCAATTCATTCAGGCATTGATACGGTGAAAATACCTGACCATTCACACCAACCACTTCACCTTGTTCAACCGTCACCGTGACATATTCTGGCTCATCGGGAGCCTCTTCTGGCTCTGCTGTCCACACCCAACAATCTTTATTGGCCGCATTCCAAGTGCTTTCCAGCACGCCCCCCTCGGTTGAAATGTGCCATGCATTTTCGTCACGGCTATAGATTTTCTCCAACGTTGCCGTTGTGGGAATGTCACGGACTTTCAAATAATCCAGCAACGCCTCACGGGAACGCAGATCCCATTCCCGCCACGGAGCCACAACCTTCAGATGAGGAGCCAGCGCGGTATAAGTGCTTTCAAACCGAACCTGATCATTGCCTTTACCGGTTGCGCCATGGGCAAGTGCATCTGCACCCACTTTCAGGGCCAATTCAACCTGTGCCTTGGCAATGATTGGGCGAGCCATTGACGTACCAAGCAAATAACTGCCTTCATATAGTGCGCCAGTTTTCAATACCGGATAGACGTACTCTTTGATGAACTCTTCACGCAGATCGACAACGTGGCACTCAGAGGCACCAGAGCGCAATGCTTTCTGCTCCACCCCTTCCAAATCTTCGCGACTTTGGCCGACATCGGCCACAAATGCGATAACATCACAATTATCGTAATGCTCTTTTAACCATGGAATAATTGCGGATGTATCCAAACCACCTGAATAGGCCAGAACGATTTTTTTAATCTTTTTAGTCATAGAGTTAACCTTATAAATTTACGCCGAGATCCGGGTGCCAACGGGTATGCCATTAAATAACGCAATCAATTGATCCGCATATCGCCAACTCGCAATATCAACAGGCTGCCCAAGCGATTTTGCAGCATCCAATGCGGCATAGACTTTCACTATCATGCCGTCGGTAATGATGCCCTGCGCAATGAGTTGCTCTATTTTTTCTGTGGTGGCCTCTGGGATTTTTTGACCTTTTCCATCCAAAATGCCGCTGACATCAGATAAAAATACCAAGTCGGCATTTAATACCTGAGCAATGGCGGTTGCCGCTTGATCGGCATTCACATTCATTAATTCACCTTGCTCGGTGATACCAATTGAACTAACAATCGGTATGTAACCCACGTCCAACAGAAGTTTCAGAAGATCAGGTTTACCCGGCTCGGCCTTTCCGGTATGGCCGAACTCCTTACCAAGTTGAGTCACCTTCGCAATTCCACCATCCCCAAGACATAATCCAATCCCGGGTAAACGAAACTTAGTTGAGCACGCCAGCAGTGTCTTGTTAGCGGTTCCAGCCAATGTGCCAGCAATGATGTCGATTTGATCTTCTGGCGTAACCCTCAGCCCCTGTTTCTTTGAAATCGGTAGCTGCAATCTCTGCATTAAATCATCGACCAAGCAGCCTCCACCGTGCACAAGGAGCAACGGGCGCTTATGGTTTTTCCGGTATAATTGCAATGTGGAAAATAACCGTTCCAATGCTTCTTCACTGTCTAACAACACACCACCCAACTTGATAACTAACGGGACCATCGGATTTATCCTCTGCCAGTACTAACTTTTGTTAGAAATAACGGTTGTCGGAAACTTCACGCTTTGGAATTAACGCATTCAAGATCAAAGTAGAGCCTGAGTTTCCTCATAGCCAAAACGAATATTCATGCACTGCACGGCCTGTGCTGCCGCACCTTTCAGTAGATTATCCTCAGCCCCGACAATGACCAGATGTTGCCCCTGAACAACAAAACCAATATCGCAAAATGGCAAACCCACAACAGCTTTCAGCGCAGGAACCCCTTTGTCGTACAAGCGAATCAGCGGCTTATCGTGGTATGCCTGCTGATAAGCCGCCTTGATTTGTTCTTCTGTCACGCCAGATTTCAATTTACAGGTGATTGTGGCAAGAATGCCGCGGGCAAAATTGCCTAAATGGGGCGTAAAAATCACATCTGTACCTAAGTGGGTGACAATTTCAGGATGATGGCGATGGTTAAACACACCGTAGGGCTGCAAACTGACTTCACAAAAGCTATTGGTGATTGATGCCTTTCTTCCGGCACCGCTGACCCCGCTGACCGCATTAATGACGGGCCAATGCTCTGTATCCAATAAATTCTGTTCAAGCAACGGCTTTAAAGAAAGCTGGGAAACTGTGGGATAGCAGCCGGGAACCGCAATCAAACGTGCTTGTTTGATTTTCTCCGCCTGCCACTCCGCCAACCCATATACCGCTTGTTCTAGCCACTCGGAATTTTTATGCTCAAATCCGTAGTATTTTTCATAGAACTGTGTATTTTGTACACGATAGGCTCCAGATAAATCGAAGACGATACAACCCGATTCCAGAAATATCGGTGCAATATCGTGGCTAACTTTATGATCTGTGGCGAGGAACACCACATCAATTCCATTTGCAGCCTTAGGCACATCCGTCATTGGTTGTAGGGGCAAATCAACCAACCCCTTATACTGCGGATAAAGTTCTGAAAAACGTTTCCCTTCATCTAAACTTTGGGAAGAGACCATCAAACCAGAAAGATGGACATAAGGATGACGTTGTAGATATGCTGCTAACTCTGCTCCGGTATAACCACTGGCACCAACGACGAGTGTCTTCAACATGGAAACTATGCACCTTACTATTAATTATTCGAATAAATTAATTATCCAAATAAGATTGTGTTAAACAGTAACATAAGTGAATATTGATTCACATTTAGTGAATTTATATTCATATCATTATAAGGAAGGGCTGTCAACCGTGAACATTAAATTACCGTCATTTATGCAGTTATATCATCAACTCATTGCAGCACCTTCTATCAGTGCGACAGATGTTGAATTAGATCAAAGTAATGAAATTGTGATTAATCTGCTGGCTGAATGGTTAAAAGAGATTGGTTTTTCCATCGAAATTCAACCTGTCCCTGAAACCCGGGGAAAATTCAATTTATTGGCAACATTAGGCAGTGGTTCAGGTGGATTATTGCTTTGCGGTCATACAGATACTGTCCCTTTTGATGCTAATCGCTGGACACAAGATCCATTTACACTTACCGAGCGTGATGGCAAGTTATATGGCCTCGGCACTGCAGATATGAAAGGGTTCTTTGCCTTTATTGTTGATGCCCTGCGGGATATTGATGCCAGTAAACTGACCCACCCCCTTTATATTCTTGCGACTGCTGACGAAGAAACATCAATGGCCGGCGCACGTTATTTCGCTGCCAATACCCATATCCGGCCTGATTTCGCCATCATTGGTGAACCTACCTCGTTACAACCTATCCGTGCCCATAAAGGGCATATTGCTCAAGCTATCCGTATTGAAGGAAAATCAGGGCATTCCAGTGATCCTGCACGGGGTATCAATGCCATCGACTTGATGCACGAATCCATCACTCATTTGATAGAATTGCGCAATACATTGCAGGAACGCTATCACAACCCGGCTTTTGTTATTCCTTATCCCACCATGAATTTCGGTCATATTCACGGCGGGGATGCAGTGAATCGCATCTGCGCCTGCTGCGAACTGCATATGGATATCCGCCCGTTGCCGGGACTGACCTTGCAGGATTTGAACGGATTGCTGGATGAAGCACTGGAACCCGTCAAACAACGCTGGCCGGGGCATTTAAACGTCACCGAACTGCATCCTCCAATACCGGGTTATGAATGCCCAACAAATCACGAGCTGGTTGGTGTCATTGAAAAATTGTTGGGAACAAAAGCAGATACCGTCAATTACTGTACGGAAGCGCCTTTTATTCAAGAATTGTGCCCAACATTGGTTTTGGGGCCAGGATCGATTACGCAAGCGCATCAGCCCGATGAATTTTTAGATATGGCATTTATTGAACCGACAAGAACGCTGCTTTCACAACTTGTGGAGCATTTTTGTTTGGAAGCGGGTTAAAGTGCTATAAATCAAAAACCATAGCTCACCTAATCATCAAGTGGCTATTTGACTTTCTTCCAAAAACGCTCATAATTAGTACCATAAATGGATTGGGAGTGCCCGGTCGGCGTTATAACCTCGGTGAGTGCATCGGGGTTTTTCGCTATTTAGAGCTAAGGAAATATTTTTAATCCCCGCTGCTTATAATTCATTCCAACAGTATTCCTCCCGCCTACACAAAAGAATTTTTTCTCCAAGATGGCGAATGCTTGGTTAGATTGTTCTGGTTTCAAAACGTACCTGCCAATAGGTCTAACAACTAAGTCAGCAAGCTGTAAGCCAGAGGAATTGCTTGCTTTTGCTGCCATCCTAATCTTAAAAGGTAATTCTTTGTGGTACTTATTTTCTCCACTACAAATTCGAAAAAACTCTAGCTCAAGCTCCCTGTCTTCTTTAGCACCTCGTTGTTCCACAATAACGTGTGTTTCACGCTCCTGTTGCCCCTTTTCTACTACAAAATCATACAAAGTCTCCAAACAATAGCGTAATGCAATATGATATGGATTCTGAATCTCATCTTTGTGGACGTTCAGTTTATGTTTTTCAATCACACATGATGACAATATGAAGTTACTTTCATTGATAAAAGTGCTAAGCCGCGCTAAAAACTGATTCTTTTCTTCTCTATTTTTAAAAATTGTAAAATCTCCTTTTTCTTTACGAATTTCGTGTTCATGAAGAATCACAAGGTCATGACCAAAATAATCAAATTTAATTCTCTGTAACTTTGGCACAACTTTCGAAAGATAATGTTCTTTGTAAAAAATACAAAAAGCTAAAACGAACACAGGATAATTTTTATCAAGCTGTACTAAACCATGATCACCACTTTCATCAACATACACTACAAAATCACTAAAACCTTTACTCATTTCTCATCCCTCTGTGAGTGAGTGAGTGAATTAATTCCCAGAACCATCCATATCTTTGCCTGCCTTGCTTTGGTTTTTGTCTATCTAGTGAAAATCATTCTTATTTCTCACAGCACTATACACTAGTATAAATATCATCCAATCATATAAACCTTGATTGTTCTGCATTCACACGGCGTTAAATACAAACCATCCCCCAGCATGAATTTCTTTCACGATCACTTTGAATATTCCTCATCGGTAATAAGCCATTTCTAGATTGACTAAAAATCCTGCTTAACCCATTCTATTTGGACGTCTAAACGTATAGACATATAAGCACTTAAACATCTAAATATGGGCGGATATGATAAAAAACGCCGCTTGATCGAGAGGGTACAGGGTATGAGTTTTTTTCACGCTAATCAGCGAGAAGCGCTGAACCAGAATTTGGCAGAGCTTGAAGGACAAATTCGAGTTTCGTTTGAATTTTTTCCACCCAGCACGGTGGAAATGGAAAACACCCTGTGGAAATCCATTGATCGTTTAAGCAAGCTGAAACCTAAATTTGTTTCCGTGACTTATGGCGCCAACTCCGGCGAACGTAATCGCACCCACAGCATTATCAAGGGAATCAAAGAAAAGACTGGCCTTGATGCAGCACCTCATTTGACTTGCATTGATGCCAGCCGCGAAGAACTGCGCGATATCGCCCATGATTATTGGCACAGTGGCATTCGCCATATCGTGGCATTGCGCGGCGATTTACCTAATAATTGTGATAAACCAGAAATGTATGGGGCTGATTTAGTTGAACTATTAAAAAAAGAGGCGGATTTTGATATTTCAGTTGCCGCTTATCCGGAAGTGCATCCCGAAGCGAAAAGTGCCCAATCCGACCTTATCAATTTAAAACGCAAAATTGATGCGGGTGCCAATCGCGCCATTACCCAATTCTTTTTTGATGTGGAAAGTTATCTGCGTTTTCGCGATCGCTGTGTCGCAACGGGAATTGATGTAGAAATCGTGCCGGGAATTTTGCCTGTCTCGAACTTCCGCCAGTTACAGCGATTTGCCACAATCACTAACGTCCGCATTCCCAGTTGGATGACCAGAATGTTTGAAGGGCTGGATGATGATCCGGAAAGCCGCAACTTAGTGGGTGCATCAATTGCCATGGATATGGTGAAAATTCTCAGTCGAGAGGGCGTGAAAGATTTTCATTTTTATACCCTGAATCGGGCTGAATTGAGCTATGCCATCTGTCATACATTGGGGGTTCGCCCAGTATAATGACATCAATTAACCCCAAAAGCCGGACGGAATGACAGTTCGGCTTTATGCCAATAACATCTGCACCAAGGCCATCAAACCGTTACATCAATATCCACTATGTGTTTTTATTCGATGAAAGGCCATAACCGATATGATTTTCATTCAGTAACTTTTTTTCCTACCCCACGAGCTGCAAAGATCATCTTGGCATCATGCTGCCCAATCCCTTTCATTGATAGATTTGAATATTGCAACAGCTTTAAGTAGAAATAGGTTCCAATAATTTCTGTTCATTATCCCGGTCCTATACCCAATGAATTTGAAGATGCGGCATAAACTAAGTGGCTGAGTACAACCATTTAAAATGTCGGCAGATATATCCATTATCTTTTGCTTAGGGAATGATGAATGCCTGCCAGGCTTTCTTTATTACCATAAAAAATATTTATATAAATTGGGGCATACCTTTTTTTGAATGAGTTAGAAATGTTGAATGGATAAAAAATGAAAAACCGAATAGTTCCCTATTCGGCTCAAACGGGTAAAAAAACCAAGGCTGGTGCCATGAGTAATAGAATAAGCACCTTATTCTGCAATGGCCGTTTCATGCAAATAACGCCAACGAGGATATCCATCAATGCATGAAATAATCACCATCGACCAACGGTTATGGGAAACCCCGTCTTTGGTTTGTTTTTCACGGTAACGTAAGACAACTTCCTCATCGTTTGATGTCATCACCTTACATTCATCAATCTCAATTTTTAGTCCTGCTCGGGCACCCGCGTTAAGGTTAAACATCTCTTTTACTTGCTCTAAAGTGACATATTGCCCTGCCGTCGTAATCATAGCGAAATCTGGGGTAAAACTATTCAGTAATTTTTCCAGAGCCTCAGATCCTTTCTGCTGTTGATTGGTGAAAACATCTTCAATCCATTGGGAAAGTTCGAATACGCTGTGATAAGCCGTTAACTCTTGTTCTTTACTCATCTTTTCTCCACCTGTTTTTTCAATTGATTCAATCTGGCTAATGGCAGTAGGTTAAATATCGCAGCAAGAACAAAAGTGAGGTGATACGCATGGGTATCAATAAAATTTTGCTGCAATAAATTAAAAATCATCATGAATAACGCGGCACCGACACTGAATGACATTTGGCGATTAAGATTCCAGACCACACTGGCGCGAGATAATTGTTCATCGGTAAAATCCATCAATGCCGTTGTCTGTGCTGTATTGGCGCAAATCCCACCACCCACTCCCATCAATAAATAAGCAGCCACTAAGCTGAACAAATCATCGCTATGATTAACCGTCGCCAAGAGAACAATTCCAATGGCATGAATAATCAAGCCGCAAAAAAATAAACGATATGCCCCTAAACGGTTATACATGCGCCCACAAAACAAAATTGCCCCCAATGAACCCATTGCATACAGGAACATCAGAGAGCCTGTTTTTTCTGCCGACCAATTCAATTTATGCTGTAAATAAAAAATATTCAGTAAGTTAACCCCGGTAAATACGCCCGGTACTGCGTGATAAATCCATACCGGAAAGCGCATGCGTGTATTCGCCATGACCGTTAGATCCAGAATGGTGTTTTGTACATAGCGGCAATGTCGCAGGTAAAATAGGGCAAATAAGCCTCCGAAAATGGCAATAGCTATTGGCAGCCATTTAACTTCGGCATCCGCATAGGTAGAAAGGCCGAGCAGCAGAAACACTAAGCTCAAACTGACTAATAACAGCCCCTTGAGATCGGGTTTGCGGGCAAGAATTTTTTCATCATTTCGCAACCAAATGAACGAAAGTAACGACGCAAGCAAGCTAAAAGGAACATTGCACAAGAATATCCATCGCCAGCTATAGTTATCGACAATCACGCCGCCCAAGCCCGGAGAAAATGCCGGAGCAATCAGTGCGACTCCCATGATTAATGCCGAGATTTTTGCTCGTTCATGTTGTTTAAACAGGCCAAAAGTCAGTGCCTGCCCCACAGGGATCAGTAATCCGCCCCCCAATCCTTGCACAAAACGCCATAGCACTAGACTGTAAAAATTCTCCGCTAAACCAGAAAAGCAGGCGGCAATAGAAAAAAGTAACATGGAGAGAGTCATAATCTGCCGTGTACCGAAGCGTTCTGCCAACCAGCTACTGATAGGAATGATCAGTGTTAATCCCAAAATATAACTGTTTGCAACCCACGAAACGTAAGATTCAGACACTGTCATTTGCTTGGCAATATCCGGCAGCGCGATAGCTGACATGAAAATATTGATACAGTCGATAAAAAAGCCCAACAAAAATATCAATACGATACGATAGCGATAAGTCATTGTTTCTCCTCCATTGATGGAGTCTAGATTCTGTTGACTCACCGCGTCTATCAATCTATTTTAAACACTGAATTTCATTAAATTTGACAATTAAAATGCACCCCCACCTTAATCGCATACAAACTTTCCTTGCTGTAGTAGAGTGCGGTTCTTTTACTCGCGCAGCAGAACGCCTTTTCATCAGTAAAGCCGTTGCCAGTATTCATGTAAAAGCACTTGAAGAAGCGTTGAATGTGCCATTATTGATACGCAATACACGTGGCCTTGCATTAACCGAAGCGGGAAAGGAATTTTATCAGGACTTCAAAGCGATATTTGATAACATTCAAAATGCCTTCGATAATGTGACTGAACGGCATAATTCACTGACAGGTCGATTGCGCATTACTTCCACCGCCGAATTTGGTGAAAAATATCTTCTCCCCCTAATTAGCCGATTCTGTATCCTCCATCCCCAGCTCGACATCAGTTATTTCGCTGATTCTTCATTGAATAATTTAATTACCGAGAAGATAGATCTGGCGATTCGGCTGGGAACTCTCAGTGATTCCTCACTGAAAAGCCGTCGATTAACAAGCTATGGTATAAAGCTGGTCGCAGCGCCAGCTTGGCTTGAGCAAAATCCGATTACCACACCAAAAGATCTAAATAACGTAAATTGGATTGCAAACAGTAACCTGACCAACCCGACACAATGGGAGCTTAAACATCCTAACGCGCCAGCTCTAAATATTCGTGGGAAAACCAAGTACACATCCAATGTCCCCTCTGCCATTCGTTTTCTGGCGATATCAGCGCTTGGAGTCACCGTTTTGCCTGACTGGATAATAGAGAAGGATCTAGCATCCGGTGCTTTGGTGGAACTGTTTCCCGAATATCAATTACCGCGACAAGATGTCTCTGCCATATTTGCCAATAACACCCAATTGCAGCATAAAAGCCGCGTATTTATCGATTATTTGCTGGAAAATCTGACCATCTGACACACAAGCATGAAACTCAATAATCCAACCAGATATAACCAAGCATAAAAGCCGAACAGGAAACTGTTCGGCTTTTATCATTCAGCTATCATTCATTTTTCATTAATCTACAAAAACAACATTAACCCGTATTGCGCATGCCTGCCGCAACACCGGCAATCGTTACCATCAGGGCCTGTTCGAGATAAGGCTCAGGAGTTTCCTGCTGGCGGGAACGCTGCAACAATTCCGCTTGCAGCACATTTAATGGATCGGTATAGACGTTACGCAGTGCGATGGACTCCGCAATCCATGGCAAATCGGCCATCAATTGCTCATCCTGTGAGATTGCCAGCACCGTTTTAATATCTTCCGCCAATTGGTTGCGCAGTTTTAACCCCAATGGCCAGAGTTTCGGATCAACCAGCCGCTGGTCATAATATTCCGCCAGCCAGAGATCGGCTTTGGCAAATACCATCTCCAGCATGGCAATGCGCGTATTGAAGAATGGCCAATCACGGCACATATCAGTCAATACCGGCAACTTACCTTCATCAATCACCTGTTGCAGTGCCGCGCCAGCCCCCAGCCATGCTGGCAGCATCAGGCGATTTTGTGTCCACGCGAATATCCACGGAATAGCTCGCAGGCTTTCAACACCGCCCGTTGGACGGCGTTTAGCTGGTCGCGAACCCAACGGCAATTTTGCCAATTCTTGTTCTGGCGTCGCCGCCCGGAAGTAAGGCACAAATTCTGGCTGTTCGCGGACATAGTCACGGTACATGTCGCAGGAAACATCTGACAGTGTATCCATGACCTGATGCCATTCTGGTTTTGGCTCCGGAGGAGGCAATAAATTTGCTTCCAGAATGGCGCTGGCATACAACGCCAAACTGCTAATCGTTACCTGTGGCAAACCAAATTTGAAGCGGATCATTTCTCCTTGTTCGGTGACACGCAATCCCCCTTTCAGACTGCCCGGCGGCTGGGAAAGCAGCGCGGAGTGCGCAGGCGCCCCACCGCGCCCAATCGTACCGCCGCGCCCGTGGAACAAAGTCAATGTCACGCCTTCCTGTTCACAGACTTTGATCAAGGCATCCTGCGCCCGATATTGCGCCCATGAAGCCGCCATCACGCCGGCATCCTTAGCTGAGTCAGAATAACCAATCATCACCATTTGTTTGTCCTGAATCAGATCGCGATACCATGTAATTCCCAGCAATTGCCTAATCACGCTTTCTGCATTATTCAGGTCATCGAGCGTTTCAAACAAGGGAGCAACCGGCAATGATAAAGAGCATCCCGCTTCTTTCAGCAATAATTTCACCGCCAACACGTCAGAAGGCACTTTCGCCATGGAAATCACATACGCTGCAATTGCATCCGGTGGTGATTCTGCAATGACTTTGCAGGTTTCAAAAACCTCTTGGGTTTCTGCGCTTGGCTGCCAATCACGTGGTGCGAGGGGACGTTTGGAGTTCAATTCCTGTAGCAGAAATACCTGCTTGGCAGCTTCCGGCCAACTTGCATAATCACCCAGTTCCAAGTATTGCGTCAGTTCGGCAATCGCATCCGTATGGCGGGTGCTTTCCTGCCGAATATCGATACGCACCAGAGACAAGCCAAAGCAACGAATGCGCCGCAAAGTGTCCAGCAATTGTCCGTTTGCGATAATCTCCATGCCGCACTTTTTCAGAGATTGATAACAGGCATACAGCGGCTGCCATAATTGTTCGTTGTGCAGTAATAAATCCGCAGGCGGTAAAACCTGTTCACCTTTAAGACGTCTTTCCAGATAGTCCAACGTATTGATTAATTGAGTTCGCAGTTGCTTGGCAATTTGACGGTAAGGCTCCAAGACATGATCGCCTCCCGCCATTTGGCGCAGTTCTGGGGTACACTCCGACATAGAGAGTTCAGAAACTAAAATTTGAATATCTTTCAGGAAGAGATCAGCGGCTTTCCAACGACTGAGCAACAGAACATGGCGGGTAATTTCTGCGGTCACATTCGGATTGCCGTCACGATCTCCGCCCATCCAAGAAGTGAAACGAATGGGTACCGCATCCACCGGCAAACTATAACTAATGGATTCTTCCAATTGTTCATTAAATTCACGCAAAAATGCCGGAACACCTTCCCACAGGCTATTTTCGACAACCGCAAATCCCCACTTTGCTTCATCAATGGGTGTTGGGCGAATTTTGCGGATTTCATCGGTATGCCATGACTGGGCTATTAACTGGCGTAAACGACGCATGATGTTATTGCGTTCATAATCGGCTAAATCATCGTGATCCAGTTGCGCAAGGCAGCCATTCACTTCAACCAATTTATGGATCAAAGTGCGGCGGGCAATTTCTGTTGGATGGGCTGTCAGCACCAGTTCAATCGATAACTCACTAACGGCTTTAACTAGATCATCGTTATTGAATTGCTGACCTTTAAGGCGGTCAAACAATGCCGCCAATGCGACCGGATTGCTCGCGGCTTCTCCGTGGGGCGAAATGCTGTGATATTGTTCAGCAACATTGGCCAAATTTAAAAATTGGTTAAAGGCACGGGCAACCGGCAGCAGTTCATCGTTGGATAAGTTTTCCAATGTTGATAAAAGCTGCTGGCGGTGAGCTTCGTTACCTGCGCGGGATGATTTGGATAGCTTCCTGATCGTTTCAACTTTATCAAGAATGTTTTCTCCTAAAGCCTCTTTGATGGTGTCGCCCAGCAACTTACCGAGCATACTGACATTACTTCGCATTGCGGAATATTGTTGATTCATGTGGTTCCTGGCCTTGTGTTGCTGTATGTCTCCCATTTCACCAAATCATTGGCAAAATCGGCGTCTACCCTGTGTCTGTCAAAACTGTGCCTGCCAAAAGAAGGGACGTTATTTTGTCTACCTTTGACACTCTATTCATATCAGAAAATAAACAATTTGGGCGGATTTTATGAAATTTAGTCAAGATCCATTTTTAAAGGATAATCCGATGGCTTGCCTTGCCCGGACGCAATAAAAAGAATAATAAGACGTTTTTTGCTTGGTTGGATGATGATAAAAACTGCCCGCAATGATTAGCTGGGCAGCTTATTTTCGAATATCTGCTTTTAGGTATCCGATTTCGGGTATGACTTTGCGGGTCTGGGCAGGGATACGGTATCCCCACCCCGATTTTTATCTATAAAATGCCACTTACAGGAGTTGTGACAGCCGATTGAGATCCGATTGGATAGCGCCTGCTGTCACATCTCGTCCGGCCCCGGGGCCACGGATCACCAGAGGATTGTCGCGATACCAACGACTTTCTATGGCAAAGACATTATCTCCCGGCAGTAATGCAGATAATGGATGTTCACTATGTACCGCTTCCACACCTATCTTGGCTTTGCCACTGGCATCAAAACGAGCCACATAACGCAGCACCATGCCCATTTCACGGGCGGCTTCCAACCGCTGGAGCATCTGTGCATTGATTGCCGTGCTGTTTTCAAAAAATTCTTCAATTGAACCAAGCTGCGCCTCTTTCGGCACCAACGATTCAACGCGCACTTGGTCTGGCTCTATTTCATACCCCGCTTCGCGCGCCAATATCACCAGCTTACGCATGACATCCTGACCGGAAAGATCAATTCGTGGATCAGGCTCCGTCAACCCTTGTTGCCATGCTTGTTCAACCAAATCACTGAAAGGCACCGAACCATCGAACTGCAAGAATAGCCACGATAGTGTTCCGGAAAAAATCCCACTGATGGATAAAATGGTATCTCCGCTTTCCCGCAAATCTCTGACGGAATAGTTGACCGGCAACCCCGCACCAACGGTGGCATTGTATAACCAATGACGCCCTGTTTTCGCAAAAGCATCGCGGATCATGCGGTATGTATTGCTGTCAGAAGAGCCTGCCACTTTGTTGGCGCTGATAACGTGAAAACCATAACTGGCGAAATCGATATAATCTTTAGCCAGCTCTTCACTTGCCGTTACATCCAATACGATCAAATCATCATAAGGATGCGCCCTCATCCATAAAAACAGGTCATCTTCAGCATGCTCTGTTGCATCATCATCAAAAAATGCCAATGCCCGGCTAGCATCAATCCCCTGATAGTTGAGCAAGCTCCGGCGGCTGTCCACAACCCCCGCCAAAATAAATTCAAAATCACTGCGGGCGGAAATATTCTTCTGTTCGCGGGCAAACAATTCCAACCAACGTGAACCGATGTTTCCTTTACCAAACAGCACCAAGCCAATGCGCTTTTCCGCCCGGAACAAGCTCTGGTGCAACCCTTGGATCACATGCGAAGTTTGGCTGATACGCAAGACAGCCACAAGGCTGATGCCATCTTCAGCATGCCAGATAAATTCGACGGGCTGGTCTTTAAGTTGCTGATAAAAACGGTGGCTATGCAACGGGTTTTTACAGACACCCGCCCCGACCAAAGCGACCAACGCCAAGCCTTCACGCAATGAAAGTTTTCCGGGCAATGACGCATCCTGCAAAACATCAAGGGCGCTGTTCACAAGCTCCGAGGTATAACAAAGCTGGATAAGGTTACAATCCGCATGCAGCCCAGTAGCCAGAGGCCGAACTTGTGCCCGTTTCAGCAATGAATCAATGTCCTTGTAACTCTTTTTGAAATCATGGGATGAGGAAACATGTAATTCAATCAGACAGACATCATCATGGCTGGTAACGATTTTTGCGCCCGTTCCTGTCGCCAGCACTCGCTCAATGCGGGTCGAACCTTGCTCCGGTTGATAACTGCAACGCAATTGCAGATCAATATCGCTGATGGAAACAGGCTGCAATGTCCGGGTATGAAGCACCGGCGCCGCCAACCGAGCCAATTCGCTGGCTTCATCTAAACGCAGCAATGGCAGCAGGCACGCATCTTTGACTTTGCGCGGGTCAGCACTGTAAACGCCCGCCACATCACTCCAAATCGTCACTTTCTTGGCACCAGCCAGAGCACCAACCTGAGTCGCCGAGTAATCGCTGCCATTACGTCCCAGCAATACCGTTTCACCCTTTTTATTGCTGGAAATAAAACCGGTAACAACCAGCCGTTTGCCGGGATTTTGGATCAATAACTGACTGAGCAGAGGCTGGGACAAGCTGACATCAACTTGTGGCTGTGCTGCGCGCTCCGCACACAGGAATTGGCGGGCATCCAGCCATGCACTCGGAATCCCACGGTGCTCCAAGACTGCCGACATCAGGCGGGCAGACCAGACTTCACCGTGCCCAACCACTTCTGCATATGTAATATCTGTAACGGGTTTATCCAACAATGCACTCAATCTTTCCAGATCAGCAATAAATTTTGCGACCAACTCTTCTGCAACTAACTCTGGCAACAAACCGCGGATCAGTTCTTGCTGATAGCGACGCAGTGATTGTTGTATCTGGTGGGCCGATATCCGGTCACTTTGGCTCAGTTTCAACCAGTCAATAAGTTGATTGGTTGTGCTACCCGCCGCTGATACCACCATCAAATCACCCGGTTGGCTATAGTTCGCCATAATGTCCGCGACTCGCTGATAACATTTCACATCAGCCAAGCTGCTGCCGCCAAATTTATGTAACTGGCGGCCAGATTCCGCCCCTATTGTTGCCAGTGCACTCATGATTAATGATTACCTCGTTACCGCCGCCTGAAATGCATTATCCAGATCAGCAATTAAATCCTGACTGTCTTCAATTCCTACAGAGACACGAAGAAGCAAATCCGTAATCCCTGCCTGAGCTCTTGCTTCTGCTGACATTCCCGCGTGCGTCATTGTTGCGGTATGAGAAATCAACGATTCCACACCACCGAGAGATTCAGCCAGAGTAAATAATTTTAACGCAGATAAAAAGCGACGTATGGTCTGTTCATCGCCATCCAATTCAAAACTCAGCATTGCTCCAAACCCCTTTTGTTGCTTAACAGCAATTTTATGTCCCGGATGGTTTTCCAGTGCAGGATAGTAGAGCTTTTTCACTTGTGGCTGCTGCTGCAAATATTCCACAATGGCAGCCGCATTACTTTGCTGGAGCAATACACGTGCCGATAAGGTACGGATGCCGCGCAATAACAGGTAGCTGTCGAAAGCGGCGCCTGTCACGCCAATATTATTCGCCCACCATGCTAAATCGGCAGCCATTGCCGGATCTTTGGCAACAATTGCACCGGCTATCAGGTCAGAATGCCCATTCAAATATTTTGTGCAGGAATGAACCACGATATCTGCGCCTAGCTCCAGCGGTTTTTGCAGTACAGGACTCAGAAAAGTGTTGTCCACGACAGCCAACGCCCCGACATCATGTGCCAAATCACAAATATGCTGAATATCGACGATCCGCAAGAGTGGATTACTGGGGGTTTCAATCAGTACCAGTTTAGGTTTTTGCGCTAATGCCAATTTCAGAGCATTCTCATCTGCCTGATCGATAAAAATGACATTATATGCCCCTCGCTTGCTTAAACTATCAAACAGACGATAACTGCCACCATAACAATCATGGGGAGCCACCAATAAATCTCCCGGTTTCAGGAACACAGTGCATAGCAAGTGAATGGCTGACATACCGCTACTTGTCATTACAGCACCGCTTCCTCCTTCCAGCTCGCTCAAGACCTGCTGGACAACATCACGACCAGGATTACCGCGACGCGAGTAATCGTGTGCTCTGGGCGTATTGAAATCAGTGAAGTTATACGTGCTGGAAAGGTAGACAGGCGGAACAACACAACCATATTGCTCATCAATATTTAAGCCACTATGAACCGCGACTGTTGCTTGCTTACATTCCATGAAATTTACCATCATCATTATTATTGACGTTTCGCAAGCATAACGATTGGAAAGATAGACGTCAATACATCTAGACATCCAAAGTGGATTGAGGTTTAATATGGCAATTCAATGATTACTCTTATGCATCATATTTCATCTGGTTCTATTCATAGACTGCTTTTCATAAACTGCATGGGTTCATACAACGGATGCATTAATATCCAAATGGATTACAAACTGCAGTACAGTGGTGAATGAACGCAGTCAACAATACTGCAATGTGAAAGACGGCAGGATAGTTAGGATGAATATGGTCTGGGTGAATGTATAGACGGCTATAGTCGATAAGCGAATTATGCTAGAATAGCCTATTACTAACATGAAAACAGAACAGAAATATCCCCTGATTTCTGGTTCTGATTACTTGATCCAAAACTATTTAAGGTATCTCATGGCTGAGTGGAATGGTGAGTATGTCAGCCCTTATGCTGAACATGGCAAAAAAAGTGAGCAGGTCAAAAAAATTACGGTTTCGATTCCGTTAAAGGTATTAAAAATACTGACAGATGAACGCACCCGCCGTCAGGTGAATAATCTGCGTCATGCAACAAACAGCGAACTGCTGTGTGAAGCGTTTCTCCATGCGTTCACTGGACAGCCTCTGCCCGATGATAATGATTTACGCAAAGAGCGTCATGATGAAATTCCGGAAGCAGCAAAAGACATGATGCGCGAACTCGGCATTGATCCTGATACATGGGAATATTGATAACAAAAACGCCCGATGCAGAGCATTCGGGCGTTTTTGTTTCAACTACACTGCCTGTATGGGTAACAGACAGAAAAAAGTCATTACTTCTTAGTACCTGGAACGCTGAAACGTTTGTTAAAGCGATCAACACGACCACCGGTCGCTACGTCACGTTGCTTACCAGTGTAGAATGGGTGGCATGCACCACAAACGTCCAGGTTCAAGTCGTGACCTACGGTTGAATTGATTTTCATGGAGTTACCGCAAGAGCAAGATGCAGTAATTTCTTCGTACTTAGGATGAATACCTTCTTTCATGGGGAAACCTCTGTTAAGGCCGTGTCGCTATCCAGCCCTGTTGCCGCCAGACACCACACGTCGTGTTGATAAAAATACGTATCGGTAATTTCTATACCAAAGGCGGCGGATCATACAGAATATCTGTTTATTGCGCAATGAAATCCGCTACTTTGCTATGATACCCTTATCGTTATGTGTTTTTTCGCCCTATAGTTTCATCGGGTCACCATTATTTATCCGGAAATCGCCTTATGACAGTTGTTCAGGTTGTGTTGCCTGTCCCTCTAGCCCGTGCTTTTGATTATCTGCTGCCTACAGAATTACCACTGCCGGCTACCGGTGTTCGCGTGCTTGTGCCATTTGGTAAACGCAATGCGATAGGAATCGTTGTCGGCGTGACGGACAAGAGCGAATTTCCTCTTGAGCAACTCAAGGCTGTTTCCTCTATTCTTGATACTCAACCGCTTTTCCCGGACGACCTCTGGCAATTACTTTTATGGTCAGCCAGTTATTATCATTATCCGCTGGGAGAAGTTTTATTCCATGCCATGCCCGTCTTGTTACGACAGGGGAAAAACGCAGAATTTGCCCCACTCTGGCAATGGCAGGTAACAGAAGCAGGCCAAGAATTTCCGCTTGCGCAACTCAAGCGCTCAGCCAAGCAGCAGCAGGCTTTGGCTACCATACGCCAGAACCCCATTTATCGCCATCAAGTTTCTGAATTGGAATTAAGTGAAAGCGCCCTGCAATCACTGAAAAAGAAAGCCCTGATAGAGCTGTATCCAACCCAACCCAAAGCAGAAAACTGGCGGGCAGATTTCAAGACTATCGGTGAACGGTTAAAGCTCAATACTGAACAGGCCACGGCGGTTGGTGCCATTCGCGCAGAAGATCAAACGTTTTCCCCGTGGCTGCTCGCGGGTATCACGGGGTCAGGTAAAACCGAAGTTTATCTCAGTATTCTGGAAAATATTCTTGAACAGGGTAAGCAAGCGCTGATTTTAGTGCCTGAAATTGGCTTAACCCCGCAAACTATCCGACGATTTCGAGAGCGTTTCAACGCCCCGATCGATGTTTTGCATTCAGCCTTGAATGACAGCGAACGGCTGACGGTCTGGCTGCGGGCCAAACAAGGGGAAAATGCCATTGTCATTGGAACGCGTTCAGCGCTCTTCACTCCCTTCGCGCATCTGGGCGTCATCATTATTGACGAAGAGCACGACAGTTCTTACAAACAGCAAGAAGGCTGGCGCTACCATGCCCGTGATCTGGCCGTCTTCCGCGCCAAAAAAGAGGGCATTCCGATCATTATGGGAACAGCCACCCCGGCGCTGGAAACACTATATAACGTTCAACAGAATAAATACCGCCAACTGAAATTAACCAAGCGGGCAGGCCATGCACAACCTGCAACCCAGCATTTGCTGGATATGAAAGGGTTGCCATTGACGGTCGGACTATCACAGCCCCTCATCAATCGGATCAGGGAACACCTCAAGGCCGGTAACCAAGTGATCCTGTTCCTGAACCGCCGAGGCTATTCCCCGGCCTTGCTTTGCCACGAATGCGGCTGGATAGCAGAATGCCAACGCTGTGATCACTATTACACCCTGCATCAGAATCACCGACACTTGCGTTGCCATCATTGTGACAGCCAGCGCCCTATTCCACGCCAATGTCCGCAATGTGGTTCAACCAATTTAATGCCGGTCGGGCTGGGCACGGAACAACTTGAAGATGGCATAACAAAACTGTTCCCCGATATTCCGGTTACCCGCATCGATCGCGATACAACCAGCCGTAAAGGTGCGCTGGAGCAGCAACTGGCCGAAGTTCAACAAGGCGGTGCCCGCATTTTGATTGGCACCCAGATGCTGGCGAAAGGCCATCATTTCCCTGACGTTACACTGGTTGCTTTACTTGATGTCGACGGAGCCTTATTTTCTGCCGATTTTCGGGCAGCAGAACGTTTTGCCCAACTCTATACGCAAGTCTCTGGCCGCGCAGGCCGAGCGGGGAAACGGGGAGAAGTCGTGCTTCAAACCCACCACCCTGAACACCCTTTATTACAAGTCTTGCTGGAAAAAGGCTATGATGCCTTTGCTCAACAAGCAATGGAGGAGCGGCAGCAGGTTCACCTTCCTCCCTTTGCCAGCCACATTCTGCTTCGCTCAGAAGATCACGACAATCAGCAAGCTCCCGCATTTTTGCAACAAATGCGCCAATTGCTCGAACAGCACCCACTCAATGATAGCCACTTGTGGGTCATGGGGCCGGTACCTGCTTTACAGGCCAAGCGCAGCGGACGTTATCGCTGGCAATTGATGATCCAACACCCCTCACGTATTTTTCTCCAGAAAATGATGGCGGAAATCTACCCGCAAATCACGGCATTACCGCAGGCACGCAAGGTGAAATGGAACATTGACGTTGATCCTACTGAAGGTTGATAACTGAAACCGTTAATCAATTTACCCAATGAATTTCAAGTTGCATCAAGGCAGCAAGGGAATGAATCTGCGCAGCCAACAAAGAATCAACGTGAAAAACGAAGGGTATAACAGAAATAGAAAATTGCGCCCCGTCGCAAAGCGACAAATTTAGTCAGTATCTCTTGGAAAAAACAGGGACAATTATTTCTTTAATTTGCGAAGCATCTCTAAGAAATGATGCGTATCACACTTTTTATGCAAACAAAGTAACGGATAGTTCTATTAATCAGTTTAAAATGAATTTATTAATATGACTGTAGAAAACGACCCGCCAGTACTTCCGAACAGGAATGTCTGGCGTTTTTTTAGCAGCCGGATAGCAATCGTTTCGCTGCCTGTGGAAAGTGAGGTGTGAACTATGGAAAAAAAGAATTGCGCATTGGCAACCATGAAAGATGTTGCCAAAGTGGCTGGTGTTTCTACCGCAACTGTATCAAGAACACTTATGAATCCCGACAAAGTTTCTGCCCGTACGAGACAAAAAGTTGAAAATGCGGTACTGGAAGTTGGTTACTATCCTCACAATCTTGCCAAAAATTTACGGCGCAATGAATCCAGAGCAATCTTGGTTATCGTTCCCAATATCAGCGATCCCTTCTTTACTGAAGTCATCCAGGGCATTGAAGAAAGTGCCGCAGAACATGGGTATCTGGTGCTGATAGGTGATTGCAAACATCAGCAACAGCAAGAGCATGCATTTATCAATCTTCTGATCACCAAACGCATTGATGGCATGGTACTGCTGGGCTCCAATATTCCTTTTGATGTTTCCAAGGAAGAACAGAAAAACCTGCCGCCAATGGTAATGGCAAATGAGTTTGCGCCAGATTTAGAATTGCCGACTGTTCATATTGATAACCTGACATCTGCCTTCAATGCCACCCATCATTTGCAAAAACTGGGTCACAAACGCATCGCTTGCATAACCGGGCCAGAAAATATGCCGCTGTGCCATTATCGCCTGCAAGGTTACATTCAGGCATTGCGTCGCGCAGGGAAAGACATTCGTGAAGAGTATATTGCCCGTGGTGATTTTACCCATGAGAGCGGAGCCGCATTGGCTGAAAACCTGCTGACCTTGCCTGAGCCTCCAAGCGCAATTTTTTGCCATAGTGACATTATGGCGCTGGGGGTCATGTGGCAAGCTAAAAAAATGGGATTAAAATTACCAGAGGATCTCTCTGTTGTAGGATTTGATAATTTGAATCTGGCTCAATATAGCGAACCTGCTTTAACTACGGTGGCACAGCCCCGTTACGAGATTGGGCACCATTCCGTCCTTTTATTGTTGGAACAACTTCAGGGGCGTCTGGTTTCCAAAGGCTCAAGATTATTGGATGCAGAGTTAATTATTCGTGAGAGTACTTGCTCGCCTAAAAGCTAGGCAAATAATCACAGGTTAAGTAACATTAGTTATCCATTCCTTAATTTTTAAATAACTCAGTGAATTAAACAGTGGCACAACGAGATTATGTAAGTCGCGGGCGAACCAATCCCCGTAAGAAAAGTACTGGTAAGAAAAATAATCAGTCTCAAGGATTACCCAAAACTACATTAGCCGTTGCAGTGGCCTTGGTGATCATGTTTATTGGTGGTCTGTTTTTCATCGTACATAACAAGAAAGAAAGTGTGCAAACTGCACCGACACCAGCCCATAATCCTAAAAACCACGGCCTGCCACCAAAACCGGAAGAACGCTGGAGTTATATCAAAGAGCTGGAAAACCGCCCGGTCAATGAATCTTCAATACAAGATCCCTCTGCGATACCGAACCAGCCGTCTGTTCGCTCGCCCCAACTCACGCCAGAGCAAAAGCAGTTACTGGAACAAATGCAGTCAGATATGCGCCAGCCTCCTGTTTCATTGAAAGAAGTGCCTTACAACGGCGCACCTGCTGCCCCTCCGCACGTGCTGACGGCTCCTCCGGCACAAGTGCCAGAATATGAGTCAAGGCAAGCAAGGCAGGCCGCCCCTGAACAAAAAACCGCCGCAAATGATGCCCGATTAATGTTACAATGCGGCTCTTTCCGGACAATGGAACAAGCTGAATCAGTCCGTGCCAGCCTTGCTTTCGCTGGCATTGAAAGTCAGATTACGACAAAAGACAATTGGAACCGCGTGGTACTCGGCCCTTATAACAATAAAAACAGCGCTGAAAAAATGCGTGGCCGTGTTGCTGATGCCGGAGTATCTGGTTGTATTCTCCGTCCTGTTGGGGGTTGAAAACCCAGAAAATTCCCCCATCTTACTTACTAATCACATACATGCGGTGTTTTTCTCGGCAATGGCGCAGACAACTGCGGACAAATCGGCCAATGCTCCACATGTACCATTTTCTATTTTGTAACCAGGGGCTAACTCGTGACTACAATCGTAAGTGTTCGCCGTAATGGCAAAGTCGTCATCGGCGGTGACGGACAAGCAACAATGGGTCATACCGTTATGAAGGGCAATGTCCGCAAAGTGCGCCGCCTTTACAATGACAAAGTCATCGCGGGTTTTGCCGGCGGTACTGCTGATGCTTTCACCCTGTTCGAGCTGTTTGAACGAAAACTCGAAATGCATCAGGGACACCTGACCAAAGCGGCCGTTGAACTCGCCAAAGACTGGCGAACGGATCGTATGCTGCGCAAGTTAGAAGCCTTGCTTGCTGTCGCAGATGAAAATGCCTCTCTGATTATTACAGGTAACGGTGATGTGATTCAGCCAGAGAATGATCTCATTGCCATTGGTTCCGGCGGCTCATACGCCCAGGCGGCTGCCCGTGCAATGCTGGAGACCACCGAACTCGGCGCCAGAGAAATCACAGAACGCGCCCTGTCTATCGCCGGCGATATCTGCATCTATACCAACCATAATCACAACTTCGAAGAACTTCCTTCAAAAGCGTAAGGATAGATAGTATGTCTGAAATGACTCCACGCGAAATTGTCAGCGAACTCGACAATCACATTATCGGCCAGGATCAAGCCAAGCGCGCTGTTGCCATTGCACTGCGTAACCGCTGGCGCCGTATGCAGTTGGATGAAACTCTGCGTTATGAAGTTACGCCAAAAAATATTTTGATGATTGGCCCAACAGGTGTGGGTAAAACTGAGATTGCCCGCCGTCTGGCAAAATTGGCCAATGCGCCATTCATCAAGGTTGAAGCCACAAAATTTACTGAAGTTGGTTATGTCGGTAAAGAAGTTGATTCCATTATTCGTGATCTGACTGATGCTGCGGTGAAAATGGTGCGCCTGCAATCCATTGATAAAAACCGCTATCGTGCTGAAGAGCTTGCCGAAGAGCGTATTCTGGATGTCCTACTGCCACCAGCAAAAAATAACTGGGGCCAAACAGAAACTCAACCTGAGCCATCTTCAACACGTCAGGCATTTCGCAAGAAACTGCGCGAAGGCCAGCTAGACGACAAAGAAATTGAAATCGAAGTCGCAGCTGCTCCAGTTGGCGTTGAAATCATGTCACCTCCGGGCATGGAAGAAATGACCAATCAGTTGCAGTCTATGTTCCAGAATATGGCAGGCCAGCGTCAAAAAAGTCGCAAGATGAAAATCAAAGACGCATTCAAGCTGCTGATTGAAGAAGAAGCCGCAAAACTGGTTAATCCTGAAGAATTGAAACAGCAGGCAATTGACGCCGTTGAACAGCACGGTATCGTTTTTATTGATGAAATCGATAAAATCTGTAAGCGTGGCCAGACTTCCGGCCCGGATGTTTCCCGTGAAGGTGTTCAGCGCGATCTGCTGCCATTGGTAGAAGGCTGTACGGTTTCAACCAAACACGGCATGGTCAAGACCGATCACATCCTGTTCATCGCATCCGGCGCATTCCAGGTTTCCAGTCCTTCAGATCTTATCCCAGAACTTCAGGGCCGTTTGCCAATCCGTGTTGAATTGCAAGCACTGACCACCGAAGATTTCGAGCGCATTCTGACTGAACCTAATGCTTCTCTGACTGAGCAGTACAAAGCGCTGATGGCAACCGAAGGCATGAATATCGAATTCACCAACGATGGCATCCGCAAAATTGCAGAAGCTGCATGGCAGGTGAATGAAACCACTGAAAACATTGGTGCCCGCCGTCTGCATACTGTGCTTGAACGTATGATGGAAGATATCTCTTTCGATGCAAGCGAGCGTCAGGGGCAATCAGTCGAAATCAATGCTGAGTACGTCAAAGAGCACTTGGATGAACTGGTGGCCGATGAAGATTTGAGCCGGTTTATTTTGTAATCGGTCGCAAATTTACTTTGCCTCTATCCGCAAATTTATTCACGCTAACGTGACTAATCGCGAACTTAACGCAAAGAAAACTTGAAGAAACCATAAATGGGAGGCTAAAAGCCTCCCATTTCTCTATTTTCGATGATATAAAATTTATCATACACCCACCAAATAGTGATAAATAGTGACTATATGAGCATAAGCCCCTCAACGCCGACTGGTCAGACTCAGGCATGGTTAGAAAGTTTACGCCCGAAAACACTCCCACTGGCTGTAGCGGCTGTTATAACCGGATCAGCTCTTGCCTCATGGACAGGTCATTTTAAATGGCCGGTCGCACTGCTTGCTTTACTGACCGCCGCCATTTTGCAAATTCTTTCCAATCTGGCCAATGATTATGGCGATGTCGCTAAAGGCAGTGACACAGAAAAGCGCATTGGCCCAATGCGCGGGATGCAAAAAGGTTTGATCACCGCAACGCAAATGAAAAATGCATTGACGATCACCGTGCTGCTCTCTTGCCTGTCGGGCATTGCCCTTATCACCGTGGCCTGCAATAGCTTAAATGATGTTATTGGCTTTTTGATCTTGGGATTACTGGCTATCGTGGCCGCCATCACTTATACAGTGGGAGCCAAGCCTTATGGCTATATGGGGCTAGGCGATATTTCCGTCCTGATCTTTTTTGGCTGGTTGAGTGTTCTTGGTACTTACTACCTGCAAGCCCACTCTTTTTCCCTGAGTACAGCCCTGCCTGCGACAGCCTGTGGTTTGCTCTCCGTGGCGGTATTAAATATTAATAACTTGCGTGATATCGAAAGTGATCGAAAAAATGGGAAAAATACACTGGCAGTCAGATTGGGAGGAAAAAAAGCGCGTTATTACCATGCAGCTTTGCTGACTGGTGCGATCATTTGCCTTGTTTCCTTTACTCTGCTGTACATACAAAATTGGTCTGGCTGGTTATTCTTGCTTGCCTTGCCTTTACTTATCAATCACATATCACAAGTACTGCGTGACCCGACGCCAGAAGGCATGCGCCCTAAACTCGAGCAAATGGTTAAAGTAGCGTTATTGACGAATGTACTGTTTTCCATAGGATTGTTGCTTAATTAGGCGAGTAGGTATCAATTTTATCTTCAAGTTTTAAGATTGATGATTTTGCCAACATTGACTTTAAAAGGATATACTGTCTGTTCCTTGCATAAACCAGACGTAAATCCCATGAAATATGATACTTCCGAACTTTGTGATATCTATCAAGAAGATATAAATGTGGTAGAACCACTATTTTCCAACTTTGGTGGGCGTACTTCATTTGGTGGTCAAATCATCACGGTGAAATGCTTTGAAGATAATGGCCTGCTTTATGATTTACTTGAAGAAAATGGGCATGGCCGCATTTTGCTCGTTGATGGTGGTGGATCAGTACGCAAGGCGCTCGTCGATGCAGAACTTGCGCAACTGGCTGTCAATAATGAGTGGGAAGGCATTGTCGTCTATGGCGCAGTACGCCAGGTCGATTATCTTTCCGAGCTTGATATTGGCATTCAAGCAATGGCCGCCATTCCTGCCGGCTCCAACAGCGAAGGCATCGGAGAAAGTGATATCCGGGTGAATTTCGGTGGCGTCACTTTCTTCTCAGGTGACTATCTCTATGCAGACAACACGGGCATGGTTTTGTCCGATGTATCACTGGAGATTGAAGAAGACAATGACATCGACGAAGAAGATGAAGTGTAAACCCGAAGATTAACTTATTACACTTTTATCTCTCATCATCATGATAGGGCTGCCATTCTACCCGACTAGTCGAAAATGAAAAAAAGGGCGTAATAATCGCCCTTTTTCAGCTAGGTCATTAGATACCTTACTGTACATCTTCCATTTTACCCAACAAGGTACGTAAGCGCTCTTGCCATGCTGTTTGTTCTTGTTTGAGCTGCTCATTTTCACGCACTAATGACTCACGGCTGTCTGTCGCATTCTGGACATCCTGGGTTAATACTGCGTTCTGTTCTTTTAATTCTTCAATTTCCATTTGCAGCAAAGTGATGGTATCAATCGCTTGCTGAACTTTCGATTCTAGTTTTTCAAAAACTTCAAATGACATTCTATGGCCCTCTTGTAAGCAATGCTCTGATTGTATTTAGCCGATTAGCGCCTGTCTAGTTTCATCCTTTCAATGTGCAGTATAACGAGAAATATAGTGACTAAACCGAAATGACTATAAGATCACATTTCCAAGCCCAACAAAAGCGCAATCAAATGCGAATTCGCTCATTTTGTTGACGCAACACGCAGATTTCAATTTCGCTATTTCTCGTTTACGCGCATTAACGATAAATTCACAGGGATCTTTCTCTAATACACACTTTATCGAATTACATATAAGAGAAAAGACTAATAATTAATCTTTATTGTACATTTATAGGATATAGAAATGAGCCAGACCACGACTCCAACATTATCAGGTCAATGCATTTCAGAATTTTTGGGGACGGCATTGCTCGTTTTCTTCGGATTAGGCTGTGTTGCCGCCGCCCGACTTGCCGGTGCACAACTAGGTTTATGGGAAATCAGCGTTATCTGGGGCTTTGGTGTCGCCTTGGCCGTTTACCTCACGGCAGGGATTTCCGGTGCGCATCTCAATCCGGCCGTCACCATTGCCTTATGCCTATTTGCCAATTTTGATAGAAAAAAAGTATTGCCTTACATCATCGCCCAAATGCTCGGTGGTTTTGCCGCAGCGGCCATTGTCTACATGATGTATTACAACCTCTTCTTTGATTATGAACAAGTACATAATATCGCCCGCGGATCACAGGAAAGCCTCTTCACGGCAGGAGTGTTCTCCACATACCCTGCATCCCAGATTTCCGTACTGCATGCGTTTATCATTGAAGTCATTATTGCCGCCGTCCTGTTGTGCCTCATTTTGGCTTTGACTGATGATGGCAACGGCATCCCCCGCGGCCCTTTAGCACCTTTGTTGATAGGTGTTCTGATTGCCGTTATCGGTGGCTCATTCGGCCCTCTGACCGGATTTGCCCTGAACCCAGCCCGTGATTTCGGCCCTAAACTGGTTGCGTATTTAGCTGGCTGGGGAGATGTCGCCCTGACCGGCGGCCGAGATATCCCTTATTGCCTTGTTCCATTAACAGCGCCTATTGTTGGCGCAATTTTAGGTGCCTTTGGTTACCGAAAACTTATTACTCGCCATTTACCACGCGAGGTTTAAATTTGCCATACTGTATAACTGAAGCAATGGAAAACAGTTATGACAAACAGTAATGACAACTCAATAAAACAATAAAAAATACATGCTTAAAACCAGGTTATAGTTATGACAACAGAAAATATCACTGAAAAAAAATATATCGTCGCTCTGGATCAGGGTACAACCAGCTCACGCGCAGTTGTACTTGATCACGATGCCAATATCGTCTGCATCTCACAACGAGAGTTTCCGCAAATCTACCCTAAGCCCGGCTGGGTGGAGCACGATCCAATGGAAATTTGGGCAAGCCAAAGTTCCACCTTGGTTGAAGTGCTGGCAAAAGCAGATATCAGCTCAGATCAAATTGCCAGCATCGGTATTACCAACCAACGAGAAACAACGATTGTTTGGGAAAAAGCGACCGGTAAACCTGTTTATAACGCAATTGTATGGCAATGCCGCAGAACGGCTGACATTTGTACCAAACTGAAGCAGAAAGATGGCCTGGAAGAGTATGTCCGCCACAATACAGGTTTGGTCGTCGACCCTTATTTTTCCGGTACAAAGATAAAGTGGATTCTGGATAACGTTGAAGGTGCACGCAAACGCGCTGAAAACGGTGAACTATTATTTGGTACCGTCGATACTTGGCTGGTCTGGAAAATGACCCAAGGACGCGTACATGTCACTGATTACACCAACGCTTCCCGTACCATGCTGTTCAATATCCATAACCTAGACTGGGATCAGAAAATCCTTGAGGAATTGAATATCCCTCGGATTATGCTGCCAAAAGTCTCAGCTTCTTCAGAAGTTTACGGCCAAACCAATATTGGCGGTAAAGGTGGTACCCGCATTCCTATCGCCGGTATCGCAGGCGACCAGCAAGCGGCGCTGTACGGGCAACTGTGTGTTCATCCCGGCATGGCGAAAAATACTTATGGCACAGGCTGCTTCCTGCTGATGAATACAGGCACAGATGCAGTTCGTTCCAATCATGGATTGCTGACCACCATTGCCTGCGGCCCACGCGGTGAAGTCAATTATGCGTTGGAAGGGGCGGTATTTGTTGGCGGAGCGTCCATCCAATGGTTACGTGATGAATTGAAACTCATTGCCGATGCCACTGACTCCGAATACTTTGCGACCAAAGTAAAAGACAGCAACGGCGTTTATGTTGTTCCGGCATTTACCGGTCTTGGTGCGCCATACTGGGATCCTTACGCCCGTGGCGCTATTTTCGGATTGACCCGTGGTGCAAACAGCAACCATATTATCCGCGCTACGCTGGAATCCATTGCTTACCAAACCCGTGATGTCTTGGACGCAATGCAAGCGGATGCAGGTACACGCCTGCAAGCTCTACGAGTAGACGGCGGCGCTGTCGCCAACAACTTCTTGATGCAGTTCCAGTCTGATATTCTCGGTACTCGGGTAGAACGCCCAGAAGTTCGTGAAAGTACCGCATTGGGAGCGGCTTTCCTTGCAGGCTTGGCAGTGGGTTTCTGGCGGGATCTGGATGAAGTGAAGAGCAAAGCGACCATCGAAAAAGAGTTCCGCCCCGGCATCGAAACAACTGAACGCAACCATAAGTACAATGGTTGGAAAAAAGCCGTTGCCCGTGCTCAAGAATGGGAAGATCGCGCCTAATCACATAAAGGTTAATTAACCTGAGATCGGTTTAAGCCATTACCTGAAGTGCTATTTTTTCAATATTAGCGATATTCAGTAATGGCTTTTTCGGTTTATCGAATAAAAGGCTCCGGCATTGTTTCTCCACTTTGCCGGAGCCTTTTAATTTTTAAACTTTCCCGCCAAAAACTGTTTCCAGCATGGGGCACACTGACAGAGCCATTTTTTGCGTTATAAAACCATATGCTCTTTGCGTTGAAGCCGTTGGGAAATCGGCAACCAGAAAAAGAGGATCAGCAAAGCCATTGAGAACATCAACAGACCTACGCTGAATTGGCCATTTTGTGGCAGCATTGCTGACAGCCACGTTGCCAATCCTGAACCTATATTCTGGAATCCTCCAACCAAAGCTCCCGCCGCACCCGCCAAATAAGGGAATGGTTCCATCGCACCTGTTGTCGCCAGTGGAAACAGCATCCCTGCGCCAAAAAAGAATAAAGTGGCAGGTATCAGCAATGTCCAGACATTCATAATCCCAAACAAGCCGGGTAGCCACATCAATGCCCCTGCCAGCAGGCAACAAATGACGGAATGCCACATCAACCGATAAAATGTTTTACCTTCGCGACCTGCGTACCAAGCCCCAACGAAAGCCGCTGGAATGGGAAAAATAAACAAAATACTGACAGTTAAACTATCCAGCCCCAAAACAGCCCCCATCAACACGCCACTGCTGGCTTCAAAAACAGCGACGCCAGCCAACCCTCCCACCAGCATAATCAGATATGCCACGAAGGAACTATGGGAAAGTAATTGCTGGAACGAAACCAACATAGTGTTATGTGCCGTCTGCGCGGGACGGGTTTCCGGTAAATACCGGAATAGGCAAAAAGCAACCGTCGCCCCAAATATCAGCAAGAACCAATAACAGGCACGCCAGCCAAAGTAGTGGGCGGCAACTCCGCCAATAATCGGAGCCATCAGGGGACTGACCAATACTGCCATATTCAGCAAGCTATTGGCATAACGCAATGTTGTACCGGTATACAGATCCCGTGGCATGGTTCTCACCATGACACCCGCAACTCCCGTCCCCAATCCCTGAAATGCACTGGCAACCACCAGCACCAGTAAATTATGGGCAAGCAGAGCACATAGTGTGGCAGCCAGAAAAACAGACATCCCCGCCAAAATAACCGGCCGACGCCCCACTTTATCGGATAACGGCCCATAAAAAATCTGCGAAAGGCCATAAGAAAACAGATATGCGGCCATAACCCGCTGGACTTCACCGGCAGGTTTGTTAAAGGTATTCGCGATATCCGCTATCACCGGCACATAAATTGTTTGTGTCATTTGCCCGACTGCAGCTAATACAATCAACATCAACAATAAATTAAAGTGTTCTATTTTTCTCATCGCATTTACATACAATTGGTTATCAGAGAATAATTGGTTATCAAAGAACAAGAACATTAGAAAATAACAGAAACCATCAGGTGCTCTATTGAGAACCCAATTGGATTTATGTCATTCAATTTCGCTTACTTAGCAATCTATATTTTTTATCGGCAGTATACAATTTTACATGAATAAAAAATACCAGCTTAATCTCCCACACATGTCAACAAAAGTGTACATATCAACCCACATAAACCACAGATAGCCAGTCAATCAGTCTGTAACACGTAATCGATAATGCTATTTCAGGCAATCGCGTAAAATCGTCACGAAAAAATCATCTTTCCACCACTCTGTAGCTACTTTCAGCGCAGAGGTCTCATTGCACTGAGCATCTTTATTTGCCCTGTATCGTGTAGAGAGGTTAATCGTAATGGCAAACTGGGTTACAGGAAAAGTTACCGACATAACTAATTGGACAGATTCACTCTTCAGCCTCAAAGTTCATGCTCCGATTGAAAAATTTACTGCCGGACAATTTGCAAAACTTGGACTTGAAATTGAAGGTGTGCGCATTCAGCGCGCATACTCTTACGTCAACTCTCCCGATGACAATAATCTGGAGTTTTATTTAGTCACTGTTCCAGAAGGGAAACTCAGCCCCAAATTGGCAGCATTAAAAACCGGGGATGAGCTACTGTTAACGGAACAAGCAGCCGGATTTTTCGTTCTTGATGAAATACCGGATTGTCAGACACTTTGGATGCTCTCAACGGGGACAGGTATCGGGCCTTATCTTTCCATTCTCCAACAAGGAAAAAATCTGGAGCGATTTGAAAATCTCGTTTTAGTCCATGCTGCCAGATGGGGAAATGATCTGAGTTATTTACCGATAATGCAGAACTTAGAAGAAAAGTTTCAAGGTAAATTAAGGATACAGGCCGTCGTCAGTCGAGAAAAATGGCCGAACTCACTGATGGGACGAATCCCGGCTTTGATTGAAAATGGCAAGCTGGAAGCCTCAGTAGGCTTACCAATGCAGGCAGAAAACAGCCATATTATGCTGTGCGGGAATCCCCAAATGGTCAGGGATACCCAACAACTTCTAAAAGAGCAGCGCGGTATGGCAAAACACCTGCGCCGCAAACCGGGGCATATCACCAGCGAACAGTATTGGTGATCACCATTGGTAATCACCTGATCCGTCGCCACATACCCGCATCAATTGATCATTAGCTTTTTCGGGTCGGCTCATTGGCAGAAATGTAATCAACGATTTCTGCCATCTCACCAAAACGATTGGCACCTTCAGTGCCACGGAAAACACCGCAATCCAGCATCATCATCACAAAAATTAGCGTCGGTACAAAACGCCCGATTCCCCATTGCCATATTGGTGCTACTGCGCTCCAGTCCAGAGACACCAATATCCACGCCAGTGCGAATAATAATGCCCAGCCGCCCCGTTTATTCCGGTCATGCAAGCGTTTCGAAAAAATTGTAGCCGTTGGATACAGCAGGAGGACAACACCTATCGCGGTATAATTCATGGGGAGAACATTCATTCCATGCAGCGTCAGGAGTATAAAGATCAAGGCAAAACAGATACCGATGCCGATCCAGAATTCCCGCCGCCCAATTCGGCCTTTGAATGAGAATCCCCATTGTTGTAATGTCATGTATTCTTTTCCAAGTGTGGGTGCTGTTTTTCCTGTATTTGACTGAGTCACATTTAACTTAAGTCAGTATTTAACTTAGTGAGTAGCAAAATGAAAACAGGCATAAATAAACTTCTGGTGACAATTTTAATCGCTTTTGGCATCAGTTTGCCATTATCAACCGTTGCTGATGAGCCTTCCATCACACCAGAAACACGCTCACCGTTGATATATCTGCTGCCGGACTCCCCTACTTTCGAAGATACCATTCCTGTCTTTCGGGAAAAATATAACAAAAAGAATCCTAAAATCCCGCTGTACGAATACAAGGTCGTCGCCAGTAAAGATATCTCCCAGCCTTTCATCCGTGCAGCCAGCAAAATCAATGAAAACATCTACTCGTCGGCAATACTGGAACGAGGCAGTGAAAAAATTAAAAGCCTGCAAATTACATTGCTGCCTGCACAAACTGCACAGGAAAATGAGAAAAATTGCGCACTGACAAAACAGTATGTCACTGCCTTGATCAGCCAATTTGACCCAACGCTTGCACCGGAACAGGCCAAAATTCAATTGGAAAAACTGTTAAAAGCCGCAGAAAAACAGTCAATGCTCAGCCAAAAAATGGGCGCAGTGCGTTATGTCATCGTGAACAGCAGCGAAAATATAATGACCTTCGCCATTGAACCGATTAAGCTATCGCTATCTGACGCCTCAACAAATGAAAATTAGTGACGCAGCGCAGAGCTATTCATGTTGATGATCTTTATACTGTCGGGATTCCGCTTACAGGGAATGGCATCGCCATTGATGTTGTTCCGCAAAGAAAGAATATTCACTCAGTTCGCAATTTGATTATTTTCTGGTTGGAGGGAAAAATATGCGACATCCACTCGTTATGGGTAACTGGAAATTAAATGGCAGTACCCACATGGTTAACGACCTGATTGCAGGCCTGCGTAAAGAATTGAGCAACATTGACGGCTGCGGCGTCGCTATTGCACCACCAACAATTTATGTTTCTCAGGCAAAAGATGCCCTGGCAGGCAGCCGTATCGCCCTCGGTGCACAAGATGTTGGCGTTAACCTTTCTGGCGCATTCACGGGTGAAACTTCCGCTGAAATGCTGAAAGACCTTGGCGCGAAATACATCATTATCGGCCATTCTGAGCGCCGCACTTATCACAAAGAAAGTGATGAGTTCATCGCCAAAAAATTCGCTGTTCTGAAAGAACAGGGTCTAATCCCCGTTCTGTGCATCGGTGAAACTGAGCAGGAAAATGAAGCCGGCCAGACCGAAGCTGTTTGTGCACGACAAATTGATGCTGTTTTGAATACGCTGGGCGCCAGTGCGTTCAAAGATACCGTTATTGCCTACGAACCTGTTTGGGCCATCGGCACCGGCAAATCTGCAACTCCTGCCCAAGCGCAAGCAGTTCATAAATTCATCCGTGACCATATTGCGAAGCAAGATGCCGCTATCGCTGAACAAGTCATTATCCAATACGGCGGTTCCGTCAATGCCGGCAATGCGGCAGAGCTGTTCACCCAGCCTGATATTGATGGCGCTCTGGTCGGTGGCGCATCCCTGAAAGCCGATGCTTTTGCTGTGATCGTAAAAGCGGCCGCAGACGCTAAAAAAGCATAATTGCTTTACGACAGACATGAAAAAACCGCCACAGATCGTGATTTGTGGCGGTTTTTTATCTCGCCTACAGCGCCAAATCATTGGCCCAACTGTTAGCCATTCAGAAATTAGCGGCAAAAATAAATTAACGACGAAGTATTTCGTCGAAAGTCCCGCCTGTTACAAAATGTTCCTTCTGCGCTTTATCCCAGCCACCAAAAACATCATCAATCGTGAAAAGTTTCAGCGTCGGAAAAACAGCATGGTATTTTTCTGCAATAGCCTTATCACGAGGACGATAATAATTTTTGGCCGCAATCTCCTGCCCGACCGGAGAATAAAGGTATTTCAGATATTCCGTAGCCAGTTCACGCGTCCCGCGCTTATCAACTACTTTATCGACAACCGCAACCGTTGGCTCAGCCAGAATAGAAATGCTCGGTGTCACAATTTCAAATTGTCCTTTGCCCAAGGCATTCATCGCCAAGAGGGCTTCGTTTTCCCATGCAATTAACACATCACCGATACCACGCTCGACAAAAGTATTCGTTGCTCCACGCGCGCCGGAATCCAGCACTTCAACATTTTTATAGAGTGCCTTCACAAATTCTTTGGCTTTGGCGGGATCTTGATTGTTCTGCGCCAGCGCATATCCCCAGGCAGCCAGATAATTCCAACGAGCACCACCGGAAGTTTTCGGATTTGGGGTAACAACAGAGACATCCGGACGAATTAAATCTGACCAATCTTTGATCTGCTTAGGATTGCCCTTTCTCACCAAAAAAACAATCGTTGATGTATAAGGTGCCGAGTTGTCCGGCAAACGTTTAATCCAATTTTTATCAATCCGGCCACTTTCCGCGATGGCATTCACATCATATGCCAGCGCTAAAGTAACGACATCCGCCTGAAGACCATTGATGACTGAAGTTGCCTGCTTACTTGAGCCTCCGTGAGATTGCCGGATTTTGACAGTATCGCCCGTTTTTTTGTGCCAGTATTCACTGAAGGCCTGATCATACTGTTGGTACAATTCACGAGTCGGATCATAGGATACATTTAAAAGTTGGCTCTCTTTTGCCCAGGCACGGCTTGCCATCAATGCCATTGCCAAAACTATCAAAAAGATCGCCGGTGCAATGTATCTTTGCACCCCTGTTTTTATAACCCCAATTTTCATAACCACAATGACATGCTTCCTTAAGCTACTATGATTTTTCACCATAAAAACTGACAGAAAGCGCTATGACGCAGAAATAATTTAAAATTCCTGCTTATGCTGGAGAAGAATATGGGAGGCGAGACAGCCACATTACGCGGCCATCCCGGAAATTTTTTTGCTGCTATTTTTTCTCGTTCAGGAAAAATCAGGGGAGAAACTCAGTAAAGTTTCTTCGCGGTTTCCAGCCACTCTTTCTTGAAGATACGTTTCATATTTTGAACCGCATCAATGATATCGTGATGAACCAGTTTCTCGTTCTGGATCCCGACACAGCGACCCCCATGCCCTTCCAGCAATAACTGGACAGAATATGCGCCCATGCGGGAGGCAAGGATACGGTCATAAGCCACAGGCGCTCCGCCACGCTGAATATGCCCCAATACCGTTGCACGGGTTTCATGACGAGTTTCTGCCTCAATATATTTTGCCAGCTCATCAACATCACAAACATGTTCAGTGATAGCAACGATCGCGTGACGCTTGCCTTTATCAATGCCAGCCTTAATTTCAGCCAACAATTCTTCGCGATCAAAGGGGATTTCATTTTCAGGCAGAACAATAAACTCACATCCACCTGCAATTGCCGCCGATAAGGTCAAATCACCGCAATAACGGCCCATCACTTCAACAATAGAGATACGTTTGTGAGAAGTCGATGTATCACGCAGGCGGTCAATCGCCTCAACCACCGTTTCCAGTGCTGTGAAATAACCAATGGTGTAATCCGTACCGGCAACATCATTATCTATCGTTCCCGGCAAGCCAATGCAAGGGAAGCCCGCTTCAGTCAGTTTCTTCGCACCCAAATAAGAGCCATCACCACCGATAACCACCAGCGCATCAATATCATTTTTGCGCAGATTCTCAATGGCAGTCTCGCGGACTTTATCATCCCTGAACTCTGGAAAGCGTGCTGACCCCAAAAATGTACCACCGCGATTAATCATGTCAGAAACACTAAAGCGGTCGAGCTTTTTCATACGGTTTTCATACAGCCCCAGATAGCCATCATAAATGCCGCAAACCTCCAACCCTTCGCTTAGAGCGGCACGAACAACACCACGAATAGCGGCGTTCATACCAGGCGCATCACCGCCACTCGTTAAGACTCCGATTCTTTTAATCTTGTTGACCATGATGACCTCTGACTTGTAAATATAATATTTATCAATCTGCTGATGACTTCCTGAGGGAAGAGTTACGGCAATTTTACAAAACCTTGATTGTCAATTCATAAGCTGAATTGATTCAACAGAATCTATGATACGGAAAAACACTCACTCTGCATTAAGATTATGTCTATTTTTTGACGTTCTTTTGATTATGGATAAGTTCGCCCTCAATCCCAGCGGTTTTTATGTTCTTCAGGTACTTCAGAGCTCGGATCTTGATGAATAATAATATCGGCACCCGGAAAACGTTCCCGCAATTTATTTTCAACACCTTCAGACAAAGCATGAGCCTGTACCAATGGCAAATTATCATCAATTTCCAGATGAAACTGGATAAAGCGGGTCGGCCCCGATTGACGGGTGCGTAAATTATGTCCGCCGGATATGCCGGGATAACCCTGGATAATATTAATAATTTCCTGCCGTTCTTCATCCGGCAACGCCCTGTCCAGCAAAGACTGTACGGCATCATATCCCATCCGTAATGCGCTGTAGAGGATATAAACCCCAATTCCCAGTGCAAATAATGCATCTGCACGCTTAAAGCCATACAAACTCAAAACCAACGCCAGCAAAATGGCTCCATTCATCAATAGATCAGATTTATAGTGCAGCATATCCGCACGAATGGCCTGACTTTGGGTCTTATTGATCACCCATTTCTGGAACGTCACTAAACATAATGTCGATACCAGAGCAATAACGATGACCCAGACACCCAGCTCCGCATGCTCCAGTGGCTTCGGGGAAACAAGATGCTGAAAACCGGTCAAAAACAGGAAGATTGCCGAACCACAAATAAACATACTTTGAGCCAACGCGGCCAATGATTCGGCTTTGCCATGCCCAAAAGCGTGTTCTTCATCAGCCGGTTGAAGTGAATAACGTACAGCAAAAAAATTGGTCAGAGATGCGGCTAGATCAACCAAAGAATCTACCAGTGCCGCCAATAAACTCACCGACCCCGTTATCCACCACGCAAAGATTTTTACAATCAATATAATACTGGCCAGCACCGTCGCCGCCAACGCAGCCGTGCTGACCCATCGCCCATAATTTATGCTCATTGACGACAGCCTTTCGGTTATTTAGCCTCAGGTATAAAAATAGCGCGTTAGATGGAAAAATATAGGGGCAGCGAAACAAAGCGAGTCAATTCTGTCCAGCATTCCGCCGTGCCCTTCGATAATCCCCCCAAAATCTTTCACGCCACTGTCCCGCTTAATCGCTGACATGCACAAGCCACCAATGAACCCCATCAACGTGATCGCAAGTGACATCAGGCCCGCTTCCCACGGGGAAAATGGGGTAACCCAGAACAACGATGCACCCAGCAAAACAGATGCAGCAACGCCCCCTACAAATCCTTCAACTGTTTTATTGGGGCTAAGTTTCGGCACAATCTGACGTTTGCCAAACAGCTTCCCGAATACATACTGCAACACATCCGACATTTGCACCACAATCATCAGGAACAGCAGTAACTTAATATTCTGGCCCTGATAATCAGGAATATCCAACATCAACAAAGCTGGTGCATGGCTGATGGCAAAAACCGTTACCAACATTCCCCACTGGATTTTGGCGGCCCGCTCCAGAAAGTGCGTTGTATCCCCAGCCAAAGCAGAACGGGCTGGCAGGAACAAAAATACATAGACGGGAATAAACACCGAGAATAGCCCATACCACTGCACACCGACCAAAACATACTGAACAGGCATAAAAATAAAGAAGCACCAGAACAGGGCTTCATGATCACTGCGGCGAGTTGGTGTTAACGTAATAAATTCACGTAAGGCAAAAAATGACATCACCGCAAACAAAATCACCGAACCCACAGGCCCAACAATAACCGCCACCACGCAGATAATGCACATCATCCACCAGCCCCGGATCCGGGCATTCAGATTATCGATAGTAGAATTACTCTTATCTCCCGAATACCAAAGGGCCAAAATCCCCCCAATCACGCTGGCGATAATTAATACCCCAAATATCCCGCCCAGCAACATCATCAGTTCATGATCAAGATTCATCATAATACCAACGCCTCCAACGCAGACTGAGCGCGTTGCAGGAACGCCTCCTTGCTTTCATCCTCACCCAACTTCGCTAACGGCTCGCCAAAAGTAACGGAACAAATAACAGGAATTGGCAGCTTTTTTCCCTTCGGCAAAGCACGATTTAAATTTTCCAGATAAACAGGCACAACCTCAACATCAGGGTATTTACGCGCCAGATGATACAAACCACTTTTAAACGGATTGATTTGCTCACCCTCTCCCCGGGTTCCTTCAGGAAAAATAATCAAAGATCTCTTTTGTGCCAAAACAAGTTCGAGAGGAGCGAGTACCTCTTCCCTGACGGTCTTATCACCGTTACGCTCAATTAATACCGCTCGAAATACCTTGTGAACAAGATAGCGCCGCAATTTGGTTTTCGCCCAATAATCACGGGCTGCGACCGGATGGATTTGGGGTCGCAAGGCTGACGGTAGTCCAGACCAAATCACTAATCCATCAAGATGGCTGGAGTGATTGGCATAATAAATGCGACTCGTTGTCGACGGCTCACAGCCAATCCATCGTGCCTGCACGCCAGTTAAAAGCCGACATAAACCCGATAAAACCGAGCCCATGCATTTCGCTAATAAACTGAATTTATAAGCATTATCCATAGTTGGGTATCCTTATCCCTTGTTGTGAGGAGAAGTGATAAGCATTTTTAATAAAACGGAGAGATAATGAGTAAGATAATCAATATTGGTTAAGATAACAACAGATTGGATAAAGATTACTTGATGAATAATTATTTCATTCGTAGAGATAAGAAATTTATTGAGGGGAAAATTGCGCAAAAAAAGGCCCCTCAAGGGGGCTGAAAGACAGGGATGGTGTCTATGGCAAGGAAAATCGTTGTTGATGCTGATGCATCAAAGTACTAACAAAAAATCAGTACACTTCCCGGGTGATACGCGTTTTATTACGTTCTTGTAACTGCGCTCTCTGCTCCGGTGTTAACAATTGGTATATCTGGTTGCGAATACGTGCGATGTCCACACCCAGCTCAATCTTCTTTTCTGCAATTTTTTCAAGCTGCTGTCGAATTGCAGCTTCATCAAAATCCTTTGCAATCAAAAGGTCATGTAGCTTTTGACGCTCTTTTCGTATATCAATCAGCGATTGCTCATGCAGACGCTGTTTTTTCACTAAATCCCAGATCTGTTGGCGTTGCTCTTCAGTTAATTTAATTCCGCCGAAGACATAACTATAGTTGTAATTATGTTCATCACTACGGTAATAACTGGAATCCTTCTTATGGCAACATGGCGTACAATATGATGACGAAGGATTTACACTATCGGGGTCACTTCCCGTATCAGCAGTCTCAGCTAAGGCGCCAGTCGTTCCAAGAACAACCATTGACGCTAGAGCCAATATTGCTATGTTACGCATTAAAATTCCCCGCTTTCTCGAACAGAACCATTCGATTCAGTGTGGATAACTATAACCCTGCGGCTGCAAACTAGCGTCAGAGCATGTAAAAGAACGTAAAGTCATGGAATAGCGGAGTTTGTTATCGTATTTTGCTCTTGGAGGAAGAATTAATGCATAAAATCTTATTAGTTGATGATGACCGCGAACTGACATCGCTATTAAAAGAACTGCTCGAGATGGAAGGATTCAATGTTGTCATCGCCCACGATGGCGAACAGGCTTTGCAATATATCGATTCTTCAATTGACCTATTATTGCTGGACATCATGATGCCACGCAAAAACGGCATTGAAACACTTAAAGAATTACGGCAATACCACCAAACCCCCGTTATCATGTTAACAGCGCGAGGGAGCGATTTAGACCGTGTCTTAGGGTTAGAACTGGGTGCAGATGACTATCTTCCCAAACCCTTCAACGATCGCGAACTGGTCGCCCGTATCCGTGCTATTTTGCGCCGTTCCAACTGGAGCGAGCAACAGGCGGATATTGGGACTCCCATACTTGAGGTTGATAAACTGCAACTTAATCCTGGGCGTCAGGAAGCCAGTTTTGATGGTACCATTTTGGATCTGACAGGAACTGAATTCACTTTGCTATATTTATTAGCGCAACATTTGGGACAAGTTGTTTCCCGTGAACACCTAAGCCAAGAAGTATTGGGAAAACGCTTAACGCCTTTTGATCGTGCCATTGATATGCATATTTCTAATCTGCGCCGCAAATTACCCAATCGTACTGATGAACTGCCATGGTTTAAGACATTGCGTGGCCGAGGATATTTAATGGTTTCCACAAAATGATCAATAGCTTAACAGCGCGCATATTTGCAATTTTCTGGCTCACACTTGCACTTGTTCTGATGGTGGCCTTAATGGCCCCCAAACTAGACTCACGGCAGCTGACTCCCCTTCTGGACAATGAATACCAGCAGGGAAGGATGCTGGCCAAACAAATAGAAGAAGAATTAGCACTCTATCCTGCAGATGATATGTTCTGGTGGCTGAGATTGGATCGCGCCATTGCCCAATTAACGCCACCGAGCCAACGTATACTGCTTGTGACCAGAGAAGGACGCATCATTAACGTTGAGACAACCGAACGTCAGGCTCCTGTTTTCCGCAATTTTATTGGGCAATCCGATAATTCGGATCATCCTAAAAAGAAAAAGTATGGTCGCATTGAAATTCTGGGGCCTTTTCCTATCCGAGATGGCGAAGATCATTATCAGATTTATCTTGTGAGAGCAGCAAGTAGCCCGCAATCAGACTTTATTAACTTAATGTTTGACCGCCCATTTTTATTGCCTGCTGCAACCATGTTAATCAGTGCCCCACTACTATTATGGCTGGCATGGAGTTTGGCCAAACCGGCCCGTAAATTAAAAAATGCCGCCGATGATGTCGCAAGAGGAAACTTACGGCAGCATCCAGAGCTAGAATCTGGCCCACAAGAATTCTTGGCTACGGGCAGTAGTTTCAACCAAATGGTCAGCGCGCTGGAAAGAATGGTTACCGCCCAACAACGGCTGATTTCTGATATCTCCCACGAACTGCGCACTCCATTGACCCGCCTGCAATTGGCAACAGCCTTACTGCGTAGGCGCCACGGTGAAAGCAAAGAGCTGGAACGCATTGAAACGGAAACTCAACGCCTAGACGGGATGATTAATGATCTGCTAGTGCTTTCCCGCAATCAGCATAAAAACGAATTGCTCCGCGAGAATATTAAAGCTTGCGATATATGGCATGACATTCTGGATAATGCCAAATTCGAAGCTGAGCAGATGAACAAAAAGCTGGATATTGTCTCACCACCCAAGAATTGGGTCGTTTATTGCAACCCGTCAGCACTTGGCAGCGCACTGGAAAACATCGTCCGCAATGCCCTTCGCTACTCCAGCAGCCATATCGCCGTTGCATTTAAGGCTGATAGCCAAGGAGTCACGATCACAGTTGATGATGACGGTCCGGGTGTAAGCCCAGAAGACAGAGAGCAAATTTTCAGACCATTTTATCGAACAGATGAAGCAAGGGATAGAGAATCCGGAGGTACTGGACTGGGGTTAGCCATAGTTGAAACAGCAATCAGCCAGCATAGAGGTTGGGTAAAAGCGGAAGACAGCCCTTTGGGCGGGCTACGGTTGGTGATTTGGCTGCCGCTGCATGGGAGGTAGACAGCTTTCAACTTGAGATTTAGTTAGTTACAGGATGTAACAATTAAAGAAAAAAAGCTATTATACTTGACCTCTGGATATCAAGGGACTAACCTCGTCGCAGCTTAACACAAATAGTAGATGTGCTAATTTTTGTTAAATGGAAAAATCCTTTTATACTAAGAGGATAAATAAAATCATTGGACGTAACAGGCACTCTGGGAGCCATAACCTAGTGCGGTAGCTTTGGGTATATCCTATTCTATCTAAATAAAATGTCAAAATAGTTCTGCAACGTAATGCTACCAGGGCAAGAACGTGAAAGTTCTGTTAAAAAAAATCAAATTTGACCAATCGGAACAGAGATGTTCTTATACGCCTTTTTCCGGAAGTTCCTCATGAATATCGATGCCTTTTCTCTCTATTTTGGTGAGTTAACAGACCCACGCCAGTCGGCTAAAATCAGTTATCCCTTATTTGATGTGCTGTTCCTGACAATGTGTGCCGTGATCGCCGGAGCGGAAGGGTGGGAAGATATTGAAGACTTCGGTGAAACGCACTTTGACTGGCTTCAACAAAAAGGTTTGTTCCCGACAGAATTGCCTGTTCATGACACCATTGCTCGCCTTAATCTCGCACCTTAATCCAACGCAGTTTCAACAGTGTTTTATTCAGTGGTTACAATCGGTTAGCGAACAAACAAAAGGCGAAATCATCGCTATTGACGGGAAAATGCTGCGGGGCTCTTGTGACCGAAATAACAGACGGTCGACTATTCATATGGTCAGTGCGTTTACCACCCAAAATGGGGTTGTCATGGGACAATTGAAAACGGACAAAAAATCCAATGAAATTACCGCGATCCCTAAACTGATTAACTTGCTGGACATCAAAGGGTGTCTGGTGTCCATTGATGCGATGGGGTGTCAGACTAAAATTGCCGAATGTGTTATTCAACAGGAAGGAAACAATCTTCTGGCGGTTAAAGGTAATCAGGAGACCTTGTATCGGGCTGTAAAGCAAGCTTTATCATCCCAAGTATCAGCTGGTCAGCAATACTGAAAATGTCACGCGAGAACAAGGTCATGGGCGCACCGAAGCGCGTAAATACCACGTCTTACCGGCAGGAGAGCTAATTGCCCAATTTCCAGAGTGGGAAAATTTAAAAAGCATTGGCGTGGTAATGGGTTACCGAAGGATAATAAAAGCAAAGAACCACTGGACTACCGTTATCATATCAGTTCAACAGAACTCAGCACAGCCGAGTTTGCAAGCGCAGTGCGGGGACACACTGGGGAATAGAAAACCGGGTACATAGGGTGCTGGATGTTTCAATGAAAGAAGATAATTACCAGATCCACCGGGGAAGATCAGCGGAGATGTTAGCATGTATGCGCCATTTGAGCCTGAATCTGCTTCGGGCAGAAACGACCAAAAAAGCCAGTATTCGCCGAAAACGGAGAATTGCCAGTATGGATATTGGCTATTTAGATAAGGTATTAGCCTCCGGATTTAATGTATTAGGCAAAAAATAAACATTCACGCTCTTGCCCTGGTAATGCTACTCACAATTCTATGCATAAGAAGGAATTAAAGAGGAGTAAATCAAATGCTTCACTTTTATTAAAAATTATTTATATTTGTAATATTTTTCAAATATAGCTTGAATTAAAAGAAGCAGATTAGCTCATGGAAGGTTATTTTTATTAAATTTTTAAAGCACTACTTAAAAATTAAATTCATATATTTTTTATTAAAAAAGACATTATATATTATGTTCGAAGACATAAAAAAAATTATAGAACCCCTCATAAAAGAAAAAGTAAAAAAAATAGAACGAATTGGCGGAATGACAAATGTTAATTATTACTGTGAGACAAAGCAGAAAAAAGTTGTTCTACGAATCCCAGGAAACAACACAGGGAAAATAATCAACCGAGTCAATGAAAAATATAATTGCCAACTCGCAACACTTATAGATATAAACCCTAAGCTATACTATTATAGCCTTGATTCAGGTATAAAGATCACTAAATATTTAGAAAACAGCGAAACTTTATCTCCTCAAACATTATCCCGTGATGAAAATTTATTAAATATTGCAAAGATACTATCTAAGTTACATTTATCAGATATTATTTTTAAAAACACTTTCAATGTATTTGAAGAATATAATAGATACATTAAACAACTTAATAACATTGAAATAAGTTATCCAAACTTCAAAGAAACTGAAGATTATTTTTTTTCATTACAGAAAAAATTAGCTAGAATAGGGATAAACACATCTCCTTGTCATAACGACCCTGTCCCAGAAAATTTTATAAAAACCCATGAAAAATATTATCTAATCGATTGGGAATATTCAGGAATGAATGATCCAATGTGGGATATTGCAGCCATTTTTGAAGAATCTGGCATAGGAAAACTCAAACAAGAAATATTTTTATCTGAATATTTTGTAGAAAGAGAATATAACAAGAGTAAAATTGATGAAAAAATTCTTATTTTTAGAATATGTCAGAACTTTTTATGGTCAATATGGACTTTATTGAAAGAAAAAGATGAAAAATTATTTGGCAACTATGGAATTAAACGATATCAAAACTGTTTGAGGCAAATAAAAGAACATAAAAAAACATATAATGCATGCAAATAAACTGTAACTCTACATTAAACAGCAAGATCAAAATAGTTTTGATTGGAATATAAAAATCAAACTATTAACTTCCATAGGCAATAACGGTTTTTAATTCATAATAGGTAGGATACATTTTGTGCTTTACGAGAACATTTTGTGCTTTACGAGACGAGAAGTTGTATAAAGAATTAAAATATACTCATTTAACTTCAAGGTGCTGGTTTGATTTTAAAATTAATAATTAAAAATCAATAGCATGAATCATACCCTCTCATGCATCTTCAAGTTTACTGCGTATACATTAGCCATTAGCTCATCTGTAAAAAATAAAAAATAAAAAATAAAAAATAATTAACTCCCATATATTTTTATATTGGCTGTGAAAAACAAGTACAATTCAACAAAATATCTAATGCTATTTCCATATGAAATATAAACACAAAAAACCATTTTTTAAGAAAATATGCTAAAATACATGTTAGAACACCCAGTCTTCAAAAATAGTATTTTTTTGTTCTTAATTAAATTGCTAGAATTAGGGTTGCCATTAATTTTATTACCTTTTCTTTCTAGAAATCTTTCTATCGAAGAGTTTGGCCTATATATAATATTAATATCAGCCTTCTCTATCTCATTTATGATAACAGATTTTGGGTTCGGTTTATCTGCCCCGTATAATATAGTAAACTTAAGAGATGAAAAAGAAAGAATTAGCCAATATGTAGGCGCAATTTTTATAATTAAAATTTTTCTATCATTGATATCAATCATAGGTATCATCCTTTTTTTTGAATATGTTCAAAAGAATCCATTATTAAACAAAATTTCATACACTTTAATCTCATTAATAATTTTTTTTCAATCCTTTCAAATTCCTTGGTTTTTTCAAGGCATAGAAAAAATGAGAAATATAACGATTGCAGTTATCGTTGCAAAATCAATGAATGTTATATTCATTTTTATTTTATTTGAAATAAAACAAAGCATTAACATTTATTTATTATCATTCATGATAAGCAACTTCATGTGTTCTGTTATTTATTTGTTCTTATATAAAAAAGAAGGTTACCACATTTCCTATCCAAATAGAAAACTTCTAAAGTCAGAACTAAAGAATAGTTTTGGTTTTTTTATTTCAAGAATATCAGTGACCTTATCTACATCATTAAATTCTATAATAATAGGTACATTTATCGGATTAAAGTATGCAGCATTATATGGCTCTGCTGAAAAACTATATAACGCAGCAATAAGCAGCATGTCACCGATTACAAACTCATTATATCCATATTTAGCTAGAACAAAAAACATAAAAACATTAATTAATATCACATTAGCACTGCTTACAATATCCATTCTATGTTGTTATACCGTCTCATTCTATTCTCAACAAATCATAGTTATAATTTTTGGTAAAAACTATCTATTAGCTTCGGATTATTTTGACCTATTTTTATTTCTTATTCCAATTAATGTTGTTTCTATACTTTGGGGATATCCAGCTTTCGCAACCATTGGTTCTCCACAACTGGCTAATTTTACTGTTATAATTGGTTCAATAATATATTTTATATTGATATGTGTTTTTTATATTATGGATAAAATTAGCATACAGAACATAATTTACAGCGTAATAATAACTGATGTTATAACTTTATTTCTTAGATTATTCCTTTTTTGTAAAAAACACCATAAACTAAAGTAGGTTAGAGAATATAATGCCTGAATTAATCGTGACAATAGGTAAAAACCTGAAAAACAAATTCCTTTTAAAACCATTATATAAATTATATTCAAATCATAAAAATAAAAAAAGAAATCAAGCACTAAAAGAAAACTCTGATATTATTTTACAAAAAATAAGTAATATTATAAAAAATAATAATATAGTTATTTGGTTAGATTTTGGTACACTACTTGGTGCATATAGGGAAAATAAAATTATAGAATATGATTTAGATTTGGACTTTGGGTGTTATCTTAAAGATAAAGATAAAGTAAAAAAAGCACTAGAAAAAAACAATTTCAGATTACTTTATGAATATACTCCTCTAACGCATTCAGATGATAATGAAATAATTCAACATACATATATATTTAATGGAGTAACGATTGATATATTCTATTATACAATTGACAATAATAACTCCAATCAACAATTAATAGCATCGTGTTATTATTTCCCATATATAGATAATGGGCTGTATAAAGGCAATTATTCTATCATAAAAGTTACTAATCCTATATCTAAATTTAAGAAAATTAATTTTTCAAATAGCGAATTAATTATTCCTTATAATACAGAAGAGTATCTTAAAAACAATTATGGGGATTCATTTATGAAACCTAACCCTTCTTTTGATTACCTACTTGAAGCTAATAATTATTATGTATTCCCTCAAGAAGAAATGGTTGCAAAAAAGAAAATATATAAAAATATTAGGTGATAAATATGTTTTCAATAAGCAAAAAATCCATTGTTTCTTTATTGTGTTTTTTTCTTATCCCAATTATAGGATTTGTCTTATCAATCATTTCTTTAAATTCAAAAAAAAATAACTTATTATCCTATATAATAATATCCTTTTTTTTTGCGTATATATTTATATATATACCACCATTAGGAGATCTATATAGGCACTATAATTCATTTCTTAACATTTCTCACTTATCATTTACTGAAAAAGACTTCCTATTGCATGTTTATTTTGCCCTTTTTCATGCGTTGAATTTACCGTTTTATTTTATACCCGGAAGTGTTGTATTTCTCTCAACCTTATTGATTTTGTTATCTTTTTCTTTATTGATTAAAAACCAACGTATAAGTATATCATATGAAAAATATATTCTTTCCCATGTAATAATTTTACTTAATATAAATTATTTTACTATCGCTTCAGGACTCAGGTATGGGCTAGCCATATCTATAGTAATTTATGCATTTAGCCACTATATAACAAATAAGAAAAAAACAACGTTTATAATACTCTTTTTAATTAGTATCTTATTGCATTTTAGCATGTTGTTTTTTATACTTCCATTTTTTTCATCTAGAATAATAAAAATAAAGCGGATTTCATTTTTTTTTATATGCATAATAAGTTTTATTTTATCTTCATATAGTTATATTATATTTGAAATAATTTCCAACCATATCCAATATGGGCATTCTTATATAAATGGGAAGTGGTCTTCAGGTGAAGACAAAAATATATATGGAAAAATAAGGATTATAATTAATCAAGTCCCATTTTTTTTAATGCTGTTTTTTTTCTCCTTTTTTTCAAAAAGAAAACTTACACCCTCCCTCAATATGGAAAGAAATATTATTTTCTGGTTATCTATATTTTTATTATTAACTCACTTTTCATTTACAATATTTACTCGTTTTTCTATCTTACCTACATTTCTTATTATTTTTTATTTATTAAAATTAAATAGTTTTAAAATAAGTTACATCTATGGCCTGATAGTCATATTTAGTATTAATTTTATGGTGGATTCTTTGTACGGTTACAGAAGACAGGTATTACTTGGTGAAATGTGGCGGCCATTATATTTATCTCCAATTATGACTATTGACTACAGTGATAAACACTATCGAACATTACTATCTCAGGTCGATAAAGATGGATTTTGGATTAAAGATCCAGTAGCAAAAAATAATTGATTTTTTTAACAAGGCGATAATGAATACTAAAATAGATTTTGTACTTCCTTGGGTGGATGGCAATGATATTCTTTGGCAAAAGAGACGAAGACTCTACTCCACAAATAAAGCGTCTATAGATGAAAATTCTAATGCTAGATTTAGAGATTTTGATACATTAAAATATGTTCTCCGCTCAATAGAAAAAAATTGCCCATGGTACAATAAGATATTTTTAATCACTGAAGGGCACTATCCAAATTGGTTAAATTTGACGAATCCGAAAATAAGGCTGGTAACACATGAGGAACTTTATTTTAATAAGGAGGATTTACCAACATTTAGTTCATCATCAATTGAAATGAACTTAGCAAACCTACCTGATTTGTCAAATAAATTTATATACTTAAATGATGACATGATAATATTCAAACAACTACCAATAGAAAGGTTTTTTATTAAAAATCTTCCAGTTGATTTTTTATGTCATGGATTCCTTCCTAGAGGAAGATTATTTTCATTATTAAAAGAAATCGATACTTGGATTAATTCTATCAACAATAATATATCATTAATAAATAAAATCAGATCACCCAATCAGCTAAATAATCACTATCTTTTTAATAAAAGCTATGGATTAACTGGAAACATATTAAATTTTTTATTAAAGTATTTTATAAAAAAATACTTTTGGTTCGAACATTGGCATCATCCACAACCTTATATAAAAGAAGAAATTCTTAAAGTTCATGCTCAATATGAAAAAGAAATGTCAATTTGTTCAAAAAATAAATTCCGCTCTAATAATGACCTTACTCAATATCTTTATAGATATTGGAATTTAACAGCAGGCCAATTTTATCCTCAAAAATATAACGATGGTTTAGTTAAAAATATTGAATCCACATTTTCATTAGAACGAATGATTAAAGAAATTAAACTGAAAAACTTTAACTTTATTTGCTTTAATGATTCAACCGCTCTATCAGATAAAGAGTTTTTTTCTGTAAAAAATAAATTGATTTTATTTTTAGATGAAAACTTTCCAGTTCCGGCATCATTTGAAAAAAGCAGAGATCAATATTAAGCTTAAAAAATGAATTTATTTCCATATATTATTAACTAAGAAAAAATTAAAATGTTGCATAATAATTTTTCTGTTTTGATGTCTTTGTATGACAAAGAAAAACCTATTTATTTACATCAATGCTTGGAAAGTTTGTATCAACAAACCCTTCAACCTGATGAAATTGTAATCATTTTTGATGGTTCAATAAACGTAGAACTTGAAGCAGTAATATCAAAATGGAAGTCTATACTCCCTTTAAAAATTTTCAAAACAGAAAAAAATATGGGATTGGGTTACTCTTTAAACTTTGGCCTATTGCAATGTAAACACAACCTTATTGCCAGAATGGATACAGATGACATTTGTTTTCCCGATAGATTTGAAAAACAAATAGCATATATGTGCAAAATGCCAGAAATATCTATCCTTGGTTCAAATGTCATTGAATATGATGAAACGATGTCAAATATCATAACTAAAAAGACTTTGGCTTTATCACATAATGATATTATTAAATTTATAAAAAAAAGAAACCCATTTAATCATATGAGCGTTATTTTACGGAAAGATATAATAATGAAATCAGGTAATTACCAACATCATATTTTTATGGAAGACTACAACTTATGGATACGCGTAATATCTCTAGGCTACAAGGTTGAAAACTTGTCTGATAGATTGTTAAAAGTTAGAACTGGAAATGCAATGATAAAAAAAAGGAGAGGTATATCATATATTAAAAGCGAACTAAAATTAGCAAAACTAAAAGTAGAAAAAAATATAGATAGCTTTTTCCCAGCGTTACTTACTTTTATTTTAAGAAGTATTATCAGGATACTTCCAACTTCACTATTGTCTAAAGTTTATAGATTGATAAGAAAATAATAAGGAGTCAGTATGATAGTAATCATCGGTGGTTCTGGATTCATAGGAACTCGCCTATCTTCTCAGTTAAAAAAAGAAAACATTCCTTTTAAGATTGTTGATATAAAAAAAAGTGAAATATTTTCTGAGTATTGGGAATATGGTGATATTACAAAACTAAATACTTTATTGATACCTCTAGCAGGAGCTTCAATTATTATTAACTTGGCGGCTGAACATAAAGATAATGTACGACCTATAAGTTTATATTATAAAGTAAATGTTGATGGGGCGAAAAATTTATGTGAAGCAGCAAAAAAGTTAAATATAAAACATATTATTTTTACTTCATCTGTTGCAGTTTATGGCTTTGTTGAGCAAGAAACTAGTGAAAATGGCAATTTACATGCTTTTAATGATTATGGAAAATCTAAATTAGAAGCTGAAATTGTATATGATACTTGGCAATCAGAAAATATTGATAGGACATTAGTAACAATTCGCCCAACTGTTGTCTTTGGTGAGAACAATAGAGGTAACGTTTACAATCTATTCAAACAAATAGCCTCAGGGCGTTTTGTAATGATAGGTTCAGGTAATAATAAAAAATCCATGGCATATGTTGAAAATGTGGCTGCATTCTTAAAATTTGCAACCAATTTCAAATCAGGACGCTATATTTTCAATTATATTGACAAACCTGATTTCACCATGAATGAATTAACAGATGTTATTTGTCAGACTCTAGGTAAAAATAAATCTAATATTCATATACCATATTCTATTGGAGCTTTATGTGGATATTTTTTCGATATCTTATCCAAGATCACTAGAAAAGAATTCCCAATTAGCTGTATTCGCATAAAAAAATTCTGTGCTCGCACTCAATTTAGATCTGATAATATAGATAAAATAGGATTTATTCCCCCGGTAACACTTGAGCAAGGTATATCAAATACAGTAAAAAAGGAATTTAAAAATTTATAAATACAGTTCACTTTCAAAGACTTTGATCGCTCTATTGATTTAAAAATAAAAAACATGAATGAATTATATCTCTCACAGTACCCTAGGACGCAGGGTAAGATCGCGAACATTTTTTAGCAAAAATAACGATCGATTTGACGATCACATTTAGCTGTGATCATATACTCCCTTTTTCGGGAGAGCACCATGCACATTGACCACTTCAAAGAGCATTTTCAAACCATTAGTGACCAACGCCAAGGGGCTAAGGTTACGTATTGCCTCTTTGAAGTCTTGTTTGGCTCACTGTGTGCCGTTATCTCGGGCGCAAAGGGGTGGTTTGATATTCGCGAATATATCCTCGGGCACCATGACTGGTTTAAGCGCAATGACCTGTTTTTGAACGGAATTCCCGTTGACGACAACATTGCTCGCATCATATCGGCGATTGACCCTGAACAATTTCATGAATATTTCGTCAATTGGATGTCATCGGTACATACGCTTACCGAAGGTCAAGTGATTGCGATAGATGGTAAAACGCTTCGAGGCTCATACAACCGAGAGGATAGAACGAGCACCATTCATATGATCAGTGCTTATGCCTCATCAAACAGACTCGTGTTGGGACAACTTAAAACCGCGCAAAAAAGCAATGAAATAACAGCGATCCCTGAATTGATAAAGGTGCTCGATATCAAGGGAGCCTTGGTGACCATTGACGCGATGGCCTGCCAAGCCAAGATAGCCAAAGCGATTATTGACCAGGGTGGCGATTACCTGCTTGTGGTTAAAAGTAACCAAGGCAAACTCCGTCAAGCGATAGAAAAAGCTTTCTCATCTTGTCGAGCCAAGGTGGCAGATGGCCTCTCGATTGAAGAGGGACATGGACGAATAGAGTCTCGCCAATGCTATGTTTTTGATAGTACAAAGCTGGAAGGTGACTTCTCTCGTTGGAAAGGCTTGAAGCGAATGGTGATGGTTGAAAACTACCGCCTTGAAAAAGGAAAATCGGTCAACTTAGAATATCGATATTATATCAATTCCAAAGAGCTGAGCGCAGAGCAAGCGGCGCAGGCCGTGAGAGAGTACTGGGGTATAGAATCAATGCATTGGGTACTGGATGTGAGCATGAACGAAGATGCCTGCCAGATATACAAAGCACATGGTGCAGAGAACCTGTCTTGCTTACGCCATATGAGCTTGAATATGCTTCGAGCAGAGTGCACTAAGTTGAGCATCATCGGAAAACAAAAGCGATGCATGATGAATACATCGATGCTAGAGACAGTACTAAGTGCTGGCTTTAGTCCAGTGATGAAAAACTAAACACTCATGCGGTTGCCCTGATGCCTATACGGGGCGCACATTGCATTTATTATGTTAACCCAGCATAAATGCAACTTAAAGTACCATTAGTATAGTAAACTACGATTAATTTTATTCCACACTATACCTTTTAATAAAACCAAACGACATGAAAAACAGAACCTTAGATAAATACAAGCTCACATACATAATTATTTCAGTAACTAACCTGATCTATTTTTCCATTTTTTCACCAAAGATATTTGAGGATAAACTATATTTTTACCTACAAGAATTGTTTTTAATTCTTGTTTTACTGTATGGCTTTTTCTCTAAGACCAAAAAAATAACCGCATTACTAATTAGTTCTATTTTATTGGCATTCTTATTTGTTGAATTCATGACATTTAGGATGAGTTCATTTTATTTTCACGAGATACCAAATGAAATAATAAATATAATAATTGACACAAACCCCGATGAAATATATAGCAACCTGTTTTTTTCTAAAGAGGAAATTCTATGTGTTATTATCATAATAATAAATTCAATATTCATATTTATGCCAGGAAAAAAACAAAAATATGATCTTCCATTATTTATAACTGTAACTCCGGCCTTATTATTGACAATGTTTTTTATTTCCAGCCCAATAAATATTGCAGTTAATAAAGTGATAAAAAATTTTGACAAAACAAAATTCAATGCTGAGATTATATCCAAAAAAAAATCATTCTATTGGGATGCTAAAACAACCATCAATAACAAACAAACAGTCATCATATTTTTAGGTGAGACACATCGAGGTGACTATCTTCACTTCAATGGATATCATAAAAATACCACTCCTAACTTAGACAAAGAAAAAATTATATCTTTCAATAATTCAATATCACAAGGCGCGTATACATTAATATCAACACCGATGATTTTAACCAGAAAAACAGTGGGTGATTCAGGTTTATACCCAGAAAAATCCCTTATAAGTGCATATAAAGAGGCTGGTTTTGAAACATGGTATGTTTCTTATTTATCAAGAAGTCATATAGGTGACAATGAAATAAACCTGATTGCAAATGAAGCAAATCATTATATTCGGTCAAATGTAAACACCAGTACGTTAAAAGAAATTTTAAAAGAAAAAAGCAATAAAAAATTAATTGTATATAAGACTGTTGGTAGCCATTATTTATATCACACCCGCTACCCTGATGAATATTCTATTTTTAAGCCATCATTTACTAAAGAAACATACTCAAATCCTACAATAAAAGATAAAGAAAAATTGGAGAACAGCTATGCCAACTCAATTTTATACTCAGTTGATAAAAACGTAAGTGATTTTATCAATGTACTTAAGAACGAGGATGGCCTAGTATACTTATCTTTTGTTTCCGATCATGGCACAGCCATTTATGATGATGGAAAATCACTTTATGGTGGAAACACTAAAGGTAATTTCAATATAGGGCAATTTTATTGGTTTAATAATGAGTATTACTCAAGATATCCACAAATGATTGGTAATTTAGCAAGTAATAAAAATAAAAAAATAACAACAGAATGTTTTGTTGATACTAGTTTGGATTTATCGTTAATACAAACAAAAATAAGAAAAGGATGTAGTCTAGTTGATCCTAATCTAATTGAAACAAAAAGATTTGTTCTTAATGGTGGGATACATGACTATGATATGGATATTACAGAATAATACCTCGGGGCTGTGTTGACGTTTTAGAAACTATTCAGAGTCTTTTTAAACCTGAATAGTTTTTCATATAAACTACTGGGATGAGAAAATTTATGCCAGTGACATTAGTCGAGAATGAGCCCCTGATGCTCAGCATCAGGGAGCGCAACGCCCCAGAAAAATCGATTTTTATGAGGATTTTGTGCATTATCATATCTTCTAAAGATCAACTGTCAGTGGGATATGCTGCCCAGCAATCCCGCCATTATGTGAATGCAAGTAATATAAAAAATCAAACTAAATCATGCTTAATAGCCACTCCAAATTAACGTCAAATTTATACGGATTTTTTTCCGGATTATTCTGGGGATTAAGTGGTGTTCTTTTAGCTTTATTATTAAAAGATAATACACTTTCCTCCTACTTTCTTGTTCCTATAATTATTGCATTTCTGAATGATTTAATTTCATTTATATACATGTTGCTCTATCTCCTATATCATAAAAAACATCAAAATATATTATCTATTTTAAAAAATAAAAACTATTTTATTATTACTATAGCTGCCATATTCGGTGGCCCAATGGGAATGTCTTTTTACATTTTATCAATAAAATATATTGGTGTTGGATACACCGCAGCTATTTCTGCATTATATCCGGCCATTGGCGCTTTGATATCATTTTTTCTACTTAAAGATAGAATTCATAAAATAGGATTACTCGGCTTAGTATTAGCTATAACTTGTACAATTCTTTTAGGTTATTCAGCTACGACCCAAGCTATATCTGGATGGGTTGGTTTTCTTTTTGCTTTCTTATGTGCATTAGGATGGGGCTCTGAAGTAGTAATCAGCTCGTACGGCATGAATAAAGATATTCCTTCAGACATTGCTTATTTTATAAGACAATCATCATCTTCACTAGGCTATTTTATCCTTATTGCGGTCTTCATTCATTCTTTTCCTGGGGGAACTTATATTTTCTCAGACTTAAAATTAACCACCCTATTACTGGTAACTTCTTTAATTTCAACAATTTCCTATCTTTTTTATTACCGGGCAATAGAAAGATTACTTCCTATTAGAGCAATGGCTTTAAATATAACCTATTCTGCATGGGCAATAGTCTTCTCATATATAATTATAGATGAACCCATATCTATAAATTTATTACTTATATGCATTGGTGTTTCTTTAGGCTCATTTTTAACAGCAGTAAACCCCATCAATATCAAAAAATTTAAATTGGCTATCAAATGAATGCAATAATTTTAGCTGCAGGCTTAGGTTCTAGATTCAACGAGCTAACAACCAATAACCATAAAGCATTACTTCCAATTAATGGAATACCTAATATTGAACACACCATAAGACATATTAAGAAATTTGGAATAAATGAGATAAATGTAGTCACTGGGCACATGTCTCATTTGTTTAATTATCTGAAAGATAAATACCAGTGTAATCTAATTTATAATCAACACTACGCCGATTATAATAGCATATATTCTTTTAATCTCGCTTCTGAATTTTTTAATAATTCTATAGTAATAGATGCAGATGTAGTATTACTTAAAAATATTTTCGTTACACTAGAAAAAAGTGCTTATTATGTTATTGAAAGGCCAGAGAACCTCGATAAAGAGTGGATACCTATCTTGAATAACTATGGCATAATTGAAAGCATGCAAGTGAGTAATGCCAATGCTCCATCCCTCCTCGGTATATCCTACTGGAATGCTTCTGCATGTGAACTCATCAGAAAAGAACTTCCTAAATATCTCAATGACGAAACATTAAAAAACAGTAAGCTTTATTGGGATAATATCCCTATCTCTCTATTTGGCGAAATAGAAGTTACTACTCACTTAGTAGACAAAACACATGCAGCAGAAATGGATACTGTTGAAAACTACAATTATATCTGTAATAACTTACTGAAAATATGCTAAACATCGTCCTATTCGAACCAGAAATCCCGCCTAACACCGGCAACATTATTCGCCTCTGCGCCAACACAGGCTGTCAGCTTCATCTTATCCAACCTTTAGGTTTTACATGGGATGACAAGCGCCTCCGCCGCGCAGGGTTGGACTACCATGAATTTGCCAATATCAAGCAGCACCATGACTACAACGCATTCTTGGAAAGTGAAGGGCTCAGTTCCGTCAATTCACAATCCCCTTCTGGCGCACGGCTGTTTGCTTTAACGACAAAAGGCACGCCTGCACACAGTAATGTAAGCTATCGTGATGGTGATTATCTGATGTTTGGCCCAGAAACTCGTGGCTTGCCATCTTATGTGCTGGATAATATGCCACCTGAACAGAAGATCAGAATTCCTATGCTGCCAGATAGCCGAAGCATGAATTTATCCAATTCTGTTTCTGTGATTGTATTTGAAGCGTGGCGGCAACTGGGTTATCCAGGGGCGTTATTGCGGGATTAAATTGAACATTAGTCACATTCAGCGCCTAACCCGCGCTGAATGTTCTATCTGGTGATTACAAGATGAAAACAGAATTTCAAATCCCATCCCCATTCTCAAATCCATTGTTGGCACCATTAAAATGCTGATCCATGTCCAGTGATGGTTTATCACTCTCCGGTTTTCCGACAATCCTAGCCGGTACACCTGCCACTGTGGTGTGCGGTGGAACGGGTCTTAATACAACCGACCCCGCTCCAATTTTGGCTCCCCGACCAATTTCAATATTTCCGAGGATTTTGGAACCCGCACCAATCATTACCCCTTCACGCACTTTCGGGTGACGATCGCCCCCCGCTTTACCGGTACCGCCAAGTGTTACGGACTGCAGAATAGAAACATCATTTTCCACAACCGCTGTTTCACCAATAACAATACCCGTTGCATGGTCAAGCATGATGCCACAGCCAATTTTTGCGGCGGGATGAATATCTACTCCAAATGAAACTGAAATCTGATTTTGCAGGTAAATCGCTAGTGCTTGGCGATCTTGTTTCCACAGCCAGTGAGCGATGCGATAAGCCTGTAGCGCGTGGAAACCTTTAAGATAAAGCAGAGGTGTTGAGTATTTGTCTACTGCAGGGTCTCGCAGGCGAACAGCTTTGATATCACGTGCTGCCGATTCAATCATCTGAGGATCACTGCAATACGCGCTTTCAACAACTTCCCTGACCTCGATGGGAGGCATAATCGGTGTTGCCAACTTATTTGCCAACATATAACTCAAAGCACTACCCAGATTTTGATGTTTGAGTAGTGTCGCGTGAAAAAAACTGGCTAATAATGGCTCGCAATCTGCCAGAGCCTTTGCCTCGTTTTTTATATTGTTCCAGACTTCGTTCAGCTCTTCTCGCGACATAATCTGTGTTCTCATTTTTTTAGATTGATACCCGTCGCCTTTCAAGTTGCAGCTCTATTGGCTGTATTCACTCACCCCAATCACCATTTTTATAAACATACGGTTATCTATGCTTCTGGGGATTATGAGAGGCTCCTGCCTCTCACCGGAAGCCAGCCTTTGGCTGGGCAAATTCGTTCCCGACGAATTTGTCATTCCCATGTCGCCTCAATGCAATTTGAAATTCATAGGGCAGAGCCGTCACCTTCATCTCTTGTAGCTCTTCCCAGTAATGCCTGGGCCGCCTCAATCACATTTTTATTGCAGTACAGTATCTGGTAGATCTGCTCTGTGATAGGCATTTCAACACCTACACGTTCTGCCAGCGCCCTGACTTCTTTGGTATTGCGATAACCTTCAACAACTTGCCCGATTTCACGCTGAGCGTCATCAACATTGATGCCCTGCCCCAGCATCATACCAAAACGACGGTTACGAGATTGATTATCTGTGCATGTCAGAACTAAGTCACCCAACCCAGCCATTCCCATAAATGTGGAAGGATCAGCACCCAACGCCACACCGAGGCGGCTCATCTCAGCCAACCCGCGGGTAATCAATGCCGTACGGGCATTCGCCCCGAATCCCATACCATCAGAGATCCCAGCACCAATTGCAATAACATTTTTTATTGCTCCGCCAAGCTGTACTCCAATGAAATCGGGATTTTTGTACACCCGAAAACTTTTACCACAATGGAAAAGTTGCTGAAGCTCCTCACCAAACTCAGGAGTTGTAGCAGAAACAGCGATTGCTGTCGGTAAGCCCGCTGCCAGCTCTTTAGCAAATGTCGGGCCAGAAACTACCGCCAAGGGGATTTCATTACCTAATATCTCACGAGCCACATCTTGTAATAGGCGACCAGTCTCTGCCTCTAGCCCTTTAGTAGCCCAAACAATGCGGCTATCATGCTGTAAATGCGGCTTTATTTGCTGTAAAACGTCACCGAAAACATGGCTTGGAACAACAATCAGGATATTGCGGCTTGCTGAAACGGCATTCTCCAAATCAGCCTCAAGCCGTAAACTATCAGGAAAAGAAACATCCGGCAAAAATGCCTGATTACAACGCGCCTGCTGCAAGGAATCTATGTGTTCTGGATTATGTCCCCAAAGAACAACGTCATATCCATTGCGGGCCAAAGTAATCGCTAAAGCGGTGCCATATGAGCCGGCACCGATCACAGTCATAGAAGCAGTATTCATTAGGCTTCCTGTGCAGCCTCACTAGGCTGAGATTCAGCCTGCTGTTGCAGGTAGTTCATGAACAAAGCATCAAAGTTAACAGGTGCCAGGTTCAGTTGTGGGAAAGTACCACGGCCTACCAGGCTGGTGATGCATTCACGGGCATATGGGAACAGGATGTTCGGGCAGTATGCGCCTAAGCAATGTGCCAGCTGGGTTCCATCAATGCCATCAATGGAGAAAATACCCGCCTGCTGAACTTCACACAAAAATGCGGTTTCTTCCCCTAATGCTGCGGTTACGGTAACACGCAAAACAACTTCATAAACGCCCTGAACCAGCTCATTGGACGCCGTATCCAGATCCAATTTCACTTCCGGCTGCCATTCTTGCTGGAAAATTTGCGGGGCTTTTGGTGCTTCAAAAGAAACGTCTTTCGTGTAAATACGTTGGATCTGGAAAGCCATTTCTGGGGTGTTTTGCTCTGACATAATAATATTTACCTTTTTCAGATGTCCTTATTAAACCTTAATGGTGCGAGCATACTGCTCACACCTGAGTTCGTTATTTTTTGCCTCGGGCCAACGGCAGGTTCTCACCTGACCACCCGGCAACCCCTTCTTTCAGGGAGTAAACTTGCTCAAAACCGAAACGCACCAGATGTTCTGCTGGTGTTCTCGATTCCATCCCATTCGCTGACACAACAATGACAGGCTGTTTTTTATGTTTTTCCAACTCACCCAGATTATTGTCTTTAATCTCAGATGGCGTCAGATTAACGGAACCAATGATATGCCCTCTGCGGAAATCGTCACGGGAGCGTAAATCCACGACGACAGCATCTTCCTTGTTGATAAAATGGATAGCTTGTGCACGGGTGATCTCTTTACTCTTGGAGAACACACTTTTTACCGTCATGACAATGACAGCCACCAGCAATGCAATCCAGGCAAGGCTCAGGATCGTGTTCCGGCTAATAAATTGCATGATTTCTTGCAGCATGGAGGGCAACAACTCCCGTTAGTTAATAACAAATATCTAAGGTAGCAGAGTATACCTGTGTGTTGCGTCAATTACAGCCAATTAGCACCAACACTATGCACATTTGTGCAGATTTTGCGGAGAGTTTCGAGAAAAAACAAAAAATCTGCCAACAATCACAGGGTTGTAATGCAATATCGAAATATTTCATGCAACACTAAGGCCAAAGCAGGATCTTCGACAATAAATGAACTAAATTAACTAAAACTTATATTAATGATAAAAAACAGGTTGTTCTCTGGTCAGGTGAGATTCCTCATGAAATAATCGAACACTATATGGCTATATAGCAGCAAGGTATTCAATAAGATGGCTGGAAATAAGGAATTGATGAGCCGTAATAGTCGGCATAAACAATATCAGTGGCACAGTAAAAGCAGAATATCGCTGCTTTGTGCCTTGTTGTTTGCTTTTTTCAGTTTAAGTGCAAATACCTTCGCAAATCAGATTTCAGATAATAAGAACCAACTGAAGGATATTCAGCAGGATATTGCCGAGAAAGAAAAAAGCGTAAAACTACAGCAAAAACAACGCACTAATTTACTAAGTCAATTGAAAGAGCAAGAAGGCATTATCTCAGAAGTAGGGCGTTCACTGCACACTACACAGACTCGTTTGAACAAGCTGGGAAGTGAAGTTTCATCACTGGATTCAAATATCCAACGGCTGCAAACGCAACAAAAAGAACAGCGGCAATTACTTGCCAAACAATTGAATGCAGCATTTCGGCAAGGGAATCACCAAGGATTAGAATTGTTGCTCAATAGGCAAGATACTCAACGCAAAGAACGCATTCTTGCTTACTACAGCTACTTAAATGAGGCCCGGCAAGAAACTATCGCTAAACTGCAACAAACTACCATAAAACTTAATCAGCAAAAAAAATTGCAGCTACAAAAGCAAAGTGAACAAAAAGAAATACTTGTAAGCCAAAAACAACAAAAACAACAAATGGAAGTTGCGCGTACAGCCAGGCAAAAAACGTTAACTGTTTTGGAATCTTCACTGAAAAAAGATCAGCAGAGCCTGACAGAACTGCGGCAAAACGAAATCAGCCTGAGGAATAAAATCGCCAAAGCTGAACGAGAAGCTAAAGCTCGTGCTGAGCGGGAAGCTCGTGAAGCCGCCCGTGTTCGCGCTCAAGTTGCCGCGAAGCAGAAACAAGCTAAACAAAAAGGTTCCAGTTACAAACCAACAGAAGATGAGCGTGCCTTGATGGCCAGAACAGGGGGACTTGGGCGTCCGGCTGGGCAAGCTGTTTGGCCAGTACGCGGCCGTGTCATTCATAATTTTGGCGACACAATACAAGGCGAACTGCGCTGGAAAGGAGTTGTTATTTCTGCTGCTGAAGGCACAGAAGTGAGAGCTATCTCTGATGGACGTGTACTGTTGGCAGACTGGCTACAAGGCTATGGCTTAGTTGTCGTCATTGAGCACGGTAAAGGCGATATGAGCATTTACGGTTACAATCAAAGCACACTGGTCAAAGTGGGGCAACAAGTTCGGGCAGGCCAGCCAATTGCATTGGTCGGCAACAGTGGTGGACAACAGCAACCTTCCCTGTACTTTGAAATTCGCCGTCAAGGGCGGGCTGTTAACCCATTGCCATGGCTAGGAAAATAAGGGACAAGAAAAAGATAGGATGAATATTCTAATGGTGAAGATGAAGAACCGCTCCATAAAGCGTGCCAACCCGTTCATGCTGTTGTTTTGGATACTTTTATTCTTCACCTTATTGTCTATCAACCTAAATGCCCACGCAGCTCGTTTAGCCATTGTAATTGATGATATTGGCTATCGTGTGAATGAAGAAACTAAAATATTGCAAATGCCCGCTGCGGTTTCTATCGCCATCCTTCCGGATTCGCCGCACGGCAGAAAAATGGCAGAAAAAGCGCATCAGCAGGGACGGGAAATTTTGATCCATCTGCCGATGGCGCCACTGAGTGAGCAGCCTTTAGAAAAAAACACTCTGCTTCCCACCATGAGCCGAGAAGAAATTGAACGTATTATCCAGCATGCCATACAGAGAGTCCCCCATGCTGTAGGCATGAATAACCACATGGGCAGCGCAATGACATCTAATCTCGCAGGTATGGAGAAAGTGATGCAAGTGTTATCCCATCATCATCTCTATTTTTTGGATAGTGTGACTATCGGCAATACGCAGGCGACCAAAGCAGCGATAGGCACATCAGTTCCAGTGATCCGCCGGAATGTTTTTTTAGATAATATCCAAACTGAAGCTGAAACACGGCATCAACTCAACCGTGCGATAGTCCTTGCCCGCAAGCAAGGTTTTGCCATTGCCATCGGGCACCCACACCCAACAACCATCCGGGCTTTACAGCAAACACTGGCGACATTACCCAATGACGTTGAGTTAGTCACGCCAGGCATGTTACTCGCCCCAGTACCGACAAGTAAAAACGACAAACAATCGGCAAATAAAAATGATAAACAGACCGCTCTTGAATGTATAAAGCTTCAGGGAGCAAAGCCAGCGCCGATAACTCAATTGGATTATCTTAAGATGGCAGCAAAAGCTCTGACTAATAATGCCATCGTAAATACCTTAAATCAGCAAATTCAAAACATTTTGGGCAAACTATCAGGACAAGCAGAGCCAGATAGCCGACCCGAAAATGCTAAAACAGGCGCCACTAAAAAGACAGGCGCCTGCTCAGGCTTTTAGCAATCTAATCTCAGATTAAATTGACTCATTTATCCCAATTCAGAATAACTTTGCCAGATTGCCCTGACCGCATGATGTCAAAACCTTCTTGGAAATCATCAATTGAGAATTGGTGAGTAATAATTGGTGTCAGATCTAAACCAGATTGGATCAAGGCAGCCATTTTGTACCATGTTTCGAACATTTCGCGCCCATAGATGCCTTTGATAAATAGCCCCTTGAAAATGACCTGATTCCAATCTATTGCCATATCTGAAGGTGGAATACCTAACAAAGCAATGCGTCCGCCATGATTCATGGCATTGAGCAATGTACGAAACGCAGGAGGAGCACCCGACATTTCCAGACCAACATCAAAGCCTTCCGTCATGCCCAATTCATGCATCACATCAGTCAAGTTTTCTTTGCTGACATTCACAGCACGGGTCACGCCCATTTTGCGAGCCAATTCGAGGCGATATTCATTGACATCCGTAATCACAACATGGCGGGCACCTACATGCTTACATACTGCTGCTGCCATAATGCCGATAGGGCCAGCGCCGGAGACCAGAACATCTTCTCCAACCAAGTCAAAAGACAAGGCCGTATGTACAGCATTACCGAACGGATCAAAAATAGCCGCCAACTCATCTGGAATATTGTCAGGAATTTTGAAAGCATTAAAGGCCGGGATCACCAGATATTCAGCGAAAGCTCCCGCTCGGTTCACACCAACACCAGTAGTATTGCGGCATAAGTGAGTACGCCCACCTCGGCAGTTACGGCAGTGACCACAGGTAATATGGCCCTCACCCGATACACGATCGCCAATCTTAAATCCTTTCACTTCCTGGCCAATCGCTACCACTTCACCCACATATTCATGCCCGACAACCATCGGAACCGGGATCGTTTTCTGAGACCAATCATCCCAGTTATAGATATGCACATCCGTCCCGCAAATGGCAGTTTTGCGGATTTTAATCATTACATCATTGTGCCCAAGCTCTGGTGTGGGCACATCTGTCATCCAAATCCCTTCTTCTGACTTCAATTTTGACAGTGCTTTCATAGGGATACCTTAGGCAATGACATTCAGTTGCTTGCCAATGCGTGTAAATGCAGCAACTACATGTTCAATTTGTTCTTCTGTGTGAGCTGCCGAGATTTGGGTTCGGATACGAGCCTGACCTTTAGGAACAACCGGATAGAAGAAACCAATCACATAGATGCCTTCTTTCAGCAATTCAGCCGCGAATTCCTGCGCCAATTTCGCATCCCCCAGCATAACAGGGATAATGGCATGATCTGCACCTGCCAACGTAAAGCCTGCCGCAGTCATTTTTTCACGGAATAAATTTGCATTTTTCCAAAGGCGGTCACGCAGATCATCACCATTTTTCAGCATATCCAGTACCTTAATAGATGCTGAAACAATGGCAGGAGCCAATGAATTGGAGAACAAATAAGGACGTGAACGCTGGCGCAGCCACTCTACAACTTCTTTTCGTGCTGCTGTGTAGCCACCAGATGCGCCACCCAAAGCCTTGCCGAGTGTACCGGTGATAATATCAACGCGTCCCATGACATCACAATATTCATGTGTGCCACGGCCATTCTTGCCTACAAACCCAACCGCATGTGAATCATCAACCATAACCAATGCCCCGAATTCATCAGCCAGATCACAGATGGATTTCAGGTCAGCAATTACGCCGTCCATAGAGAATACGCCATCAGTTGCGATCATTATATTTTGCGCACCCTCAGCTTTTGCCTTCTCCAACTGCGCTCTTAATTCCTGCATATCGTTATTGGCATAACGATAACGCTTTGCTTTGCACAGACGGACGCCATCAATGATGGAAGCGTGGTTCAAGGCATCAGAGATAATGGCATCTTCCGACCCAAACAGTGTTTCAAACAAACCGCCGTTTGCATCAAAGCATGAAGAATACAGAATGGCATCTTCCATACCCAAAAATTCAGCTATCTTATTTTCTAATTCTTTATGGGAGTCTTGTGTACCACAGATAAAACGGACAGAAGCCATACCAAAACCGTGGCTATCCATTCCTGCTTTTGCGGCCGTGATCAGGTCAGGATGATTGGCCAAACCTAAATAGTTGTTGGCGCAAAAATTAATGACTTGGCTACCCTCAGCAACAGAAATATTGGCATTCTGGGCAGAAGTGATAATACGTTCACTTTTGAATAACCCTTCGGAACGGGTTTGCTCTAACTGTTCATTAATTTTCTGGTAAAACGACGCTGACATTTTTCTCTCCTGAGTACCTAATAAAGTGAAAGGCGGATGTATTTTACTGATAGATCCTGCCAGTGACGACACAACGAGAAAGATAATATCAACTTTGTAAGGTTGATCACGGCTCAGAAACTGCTATGCGACAATGTTTCAGGATATTCCCCTGTTTAAGCAGCTGTCGTCAGTAGGGTTAAGTGGTATTATACGCCCCCAAAGATATGCCCGATAAGATTCTAATTGCGGCCGGAAGCGCGATTACTTGATAGATATACCCATTGAATTTCAAAGTGCAACGCAACGGCAAGGGAACGAGTTTGCCCAGCCAAAGGCTGGCCTCCGATGAGAGGCAGAAACTTCTCAGTCACCCCCGGAAGCACAGATAACTGAGTGGCCGAGGTGAATAAGTACCGCCAATAAAGCTGCAACTTGAAAGACGACAGGTGTAGGGTATAAAGTGAACAAACTATTTAGAGGTGAGCCAAATGATTATTGTCACTGGTGGCGCAGGGTTTATTGGCAGCAATATTGTCAAGGCACTGAATGATGAAGGCTATAAGGACATTCTGGTTGTTGATAACCTGAAAGACGGTACAAAATTTGTCAATTTGGTTGATTTGGACATCACCGATTACATGGATAAGGAAGATTTCATCGCCAGTATCGTTGCAGGTGACGATTTAGGTGACATTGACGCCATTTTCCATGAAGGTGCTTGCTCATCCACAACAGAGTGGGATGGTAAGTATATGATGGACAATAACTACCAATATTCCAAAGACATACTGCATTATTGCCTTGAGCGTGAAATCCCGTTCCTGTACGCCTCTTCTGCTGCAACTTACGGTGGCCGCAGTGATAATTTCATTGAAGAACGTCAATACGAAAAACCCCTCAATGTTTATGGCTACTCAAAATTCCTGTTTGACCAGTATGTCCGCGATATTTTGCCTCACGCGAATTCCCAAATCTGCGGTTTCCGTTATTTCAACGTGTATGGGCCTCGCGAAGGGCATAAAGGCAGCATGGCGAGCGTTGCTTATCATTTAAACAACCAAATTCACCAAGGGCAAAATCCAAAGCTCTTTGCTGGTAGCGAAAATTTCCGCCGCGATTTTATTTACGTAGGTGATGTTGCTGCCGTTAACTTGTGGTTCTGGAAAAACAGCGTTTCCGGTATTTTTAACTGTGGTACTGGCCGGGCAGAATCCTTCCAAGCTGTTGCAGATGCCGTCACGGAATTCCATAAAGAGAAATCTCCAACACTGGAATACATCGATTTCCCAGAAAAATTAAAAGGTCGCTACCAGGGTTTTACTCAGGCGGATTTGACAAAACTTCGGGCTGCCGGTTATGAAAAACCATTCAAGACTGTTGCCGAAGGTGTCGCTGAATATATGCAATGGCTCAATCAGGATAATTAATCGACTTCTATGAAGATATTGGTGATCGGCCCATCATGGGTAGGTGACATGATGATGTCACAAAGCCTCTACCGCACTTTGAAAGCTTTGTACCCCAATGCAGAAATTGATGTGATGGCGCCGGCATGGTGCCGTCCATTACTGGCAAAAATGCCGGAAGTGAATCAAGCATTAGCCATGCCACTTGGTCATGGTGCCCTTGCTTTGGGGGAACGCCGTCGGCTTGGCGTCGCATTACGGGAAAATAAATACGACCGAGCCTACGTACTGCCCAATTCATTCAAATCTGCACTGGTGCCTTTCTTCTCCAATATCCCACTACGTACAGGCTGGCGCGGTGAAATGCGCTATGGGTTGCTGAATGATATCCGGATATTGAATAAAAGTGCCTTCCCTCTGATGGTTCAACGCTATGTGGCTCTCGCGTACGAAGGAAAGAAAATTCGTGGTGCTGAAGATCTTCCACAACCGCTGTTATGGCCACAGTTGAGTGTCAATGACGAAGAGATTGCAGAATCAACCACGGCATTCAATATTGCTGATCATCGCCCGATTATTGGTTTTTGTCCGGGAGCTGAATTCGGTCCAGCCAAACGCTGGCCTCATTATCACTATGCCGCTCTCGCCGAAGAGTTAATCACTCAAAAAGGCTATCAGGTATTGCTGTTTGGCTCAGCTAAAGATCACCAAGCCGGGGAAGATATTCGTGCACTCTTAAGCGATGATGCCCGTGCAGAATGCCTCAATCTGGCAGGGAAAACCTCACTTGAGCAAGCCGTTAATATCATCGCAGCCTGTGACGCCGTCGTAACGAATGATTCTGGCTTGATGCATGTTGCAGCAGCCTTAAACCGTCCTTTAGTCGCGTTATATGGCCCAAGTAGTCCAGATTTCACTCCTCCGCTCTCCGATAAAGCCGAAGTGATCCGTTTGATCACGGGGTACCACAAAATCAGGAAAGGTGACAGTGACGGTGGTTATCACCAAAGTTTGATAGATATCCAACCTGAAATGGTTTTAGCTTCGTTAGAGAAATTATTACGACCGGAGAACCAGAATTAATGCGTGTTTTAGTGGTAAAAACATCTTCAATGGGGGATGTGCTACATACTCTACCGGCATTAACTGATGCAAGAAATCAGTTTCCTGATATTAAATTTGATTGGGTGGTCGAAGAAGGATTTGCGCAAATTCCAACTTGGCACGATGCTGTAGAAAACGTCATTCCTGTCGCCATCCGTCGTTGGCGGAAAAATTGGTTCAGAGAAGACATTCGCCAAGAGCGTGCTCTATTCCGGCAAAAACTGCTACAACACCAATATGATGCAATCATTGATGCTCAGGGGCTGTTAAAAAGTGCTTTTCTGGTGACTCGACTGGCGAACGGCCCTAAACACGGTTATGACAAAAAAAACATCCGAGAACCCCTTGCAAGCTTCTTTTACGACCATTGTCATGCGGTCAGCAAACAACAGCATGCCGTTGAACGCATTCGAATTTTATTTGCTGAAAGTCTGGGTTATAAAAAACCATTGGAGCAAGGTGATTACGCCATTGCCCGCCATTTCCTGAACCAAAAAACAGGAAACCAAAGCAACTATCTGGTTTTTCTCCATGCAACAACTCGCGATGAAAAACATTGGCCTGAAAATCATTGGCGACAACTTATCGCGGAAATCGAATCAACAGGTATGCGAATCAAACTGCCATGGGGCGCAGAGCATGAACACCAACGGGCAATCAGGCTAGCCGAAGGATTTTCCCATGTTGATATCCTGCCGAAATTAACACTTGCTGAAGTTGCTCGAGTCCTTGCTGGTGCAAAAGCCGTGGTATCCGTTGATACCGGGTTGAGCCACCTGACCGCGGCACTTGATCGGCCCAACATTACATTATTTGGGCCGACAGATCCGGGACTGATTGGGGGATACGGGAAAGAGCAATATCCCCTGAAGTCCGTGGATTGTACGATGCAGGGTGTTGGGCCATTGGAGGTTATGCAATTATTGAAAGAAATTTCTACACCAACAAAATAAGTGCGGTTTTAGATAATCCACATAGGATAAATTTATAAATTCAAGTTGTGGATATGACTCCCAGTGACTAAAAGAATATGAAGGTTTTATGAAAATTAATAACAAAGACAAAATCAAAGTAGGGTTAATTGTTGATGAATTTTTCGGTGCCGCTAATACTAGATTCGGTGGTTATGGTTATTTAGCACGTAATTATATAGCTAAGTACTTGCCAAATAAGGAATTGGAAATCGATGTTCTACTAGGGAAAGGAAAAAATCATTTTTCAGCAGAAAAACATACTGTAGATAATATTTCTCTTTATAAACTTCCTCGCAGGAAGTGGTTTGCTCGCCAATGGCTAAAAAAGAAAAATTATGACATCTACTTTAGTGTTGAACTAACATATGATCATGTTATAGAAAATGAACCCAATAAGGATAAAAGATTAATATTATGGATTCAAGATCCTCGTCCAATGTATGAATGGGATGAAATATTCACTGTAAAACTTTTTCCTGAAACATCTTATTATAATCAAAAAATCTATGATTTAGTTCATGATTGGTACAAGCAAGGTAGAGTTAAATTTATATCACAAGCTTATTGTTTGAATGATAAAGCTAAAGATTTATATAAACTAGATTCAAACGTTGATATTGAGTATATTCCAAATCCTATCGACATTGATGAGAGTTTTGATGTAACTACTCATAAAAAAAAGGATATGATTATATTCTTAGGCAGAATTGCATCAGTAAAACGTGGTTGGTTATTCTGTGAAATTGCAAAAAAAATGCCTGAATATGATTTTTATGTGTTAGGAAAAATATATAGAGATGATGATAAAAACCATGAAATAATGGCAGATTATAAAAAAATAAATAACTTACATTTCACTGGACATCTTGAAGGTGAGAGAAAAAATGCGTTTTTACGTGATGCAAAGATTTTAGTTAACACTTCAATTCATGAAGCTTTACCCGTTTCTTTTCTTGAGGCTTTATCATTTGGTACCTTACTAGTTAGTAACCGTAATCCTGATGATTTAACATCAAAATTTGGTATTCATGTAGGTGATGTTTTAGGGGATGGCTTTGATAAAATAGATTTATTCGTTTCAGCCATTCGCGAATTAATGGAAGATGATACTAAGAGAGAAGAACTTGCTAAACAAGCAGTTGATTATATTAAGAACAATCATAATAATGATGATTTTATATCTAAGGTTCATCAGATTATAAAAGATGAAATAGCTAATTCACAACCGAAATAGCAAGGTGAATTATTACTATTGGTTTTGAAATGTGAATGACGATCACTTATTCAGTGATCGTTAACTTTCAAGTTCATATTATATTAAAAATAAATACTCACTTGTCAATAAGTAAACTTTATTAATTATTCTTTCGATTGTGAACCATCATTGATGGTAAAATCTCACGCTACGCCAATTCACTCACAACAGGTTATCTCTTGACAACCATGTCGATAATTTACCATTTAATGGGTGCTCATCAAACAGAAGATTATTAATTTCAAACAATAATATGCCTATAGGTATGATGTTCATAATATTTGTAACTTGGAAATAAAAAATAAAATAGAATCATACTGATGGTAATTTATTACACTGGAAATATTGTCTTTACTGATTCAACAATAATGTCATCAATATCTTCATTTTCGTGCAACTTTCCATTAATTGCTAATATTTGAATTGCTTCATCATATCCAGGCTCCCATAATTTTTTATTTGATTTAAAATCCTGATAAATTGCAATTAATGGCTTCTTATATGCCGCAGAGATGTGAACAATAGATGTGTCAGGCGATATGATAAGATCCGCTTGTGATATAATAGACATGGTATGATATAATGATTCAGATGGGTACTTATATACACTAGGGAATTCAGTCATATCAATTTTATTCTCATGATCCAAAAAAACCATACTGATATCTTTATAGATAAATCTTAATTTTTCTGTTATTTTCTTAATCTGAACTCTAGACAAACAACGTTCAGCATCCCCTGCGAAAGAATTTATAATAATAACTCTTTTTGATTTTGATTTTAATTCATTAATAATCTCTTGGGTCTTAATATCTATTTCTCCTGGATAATATAAATCATAATTAAAATTACTAACACTTTTATTCAAGGCATGCATTATTTCTCTGGATGTCAACTTCACATGATTTTCATTAAAATCAAAACATATGTTCTTAGTATAACAATTTAACCATTTCTCCTTATTAAATCCAATTACATTTTTTGCATTTATTTTCTTAAATAACTTCAATCTGTGAATAGGAGTATCAAACAAAGATGTATCAATGACAAGATCATAATTGTTGCTTTTTAGAATATTTATAGTTTCTTCAGGTATATTATGAAAATAGCTTTTTATAAAAGATGGTGTATCAATATTATCAGCAAGATAGATATCTCTAATATAGGGATTATGCTTTAATATAATACTATTGGTTATCGTTGCCAATACATCGACCTGATACCCTGACTTATTCAGCTCTCTCAGTAAGATAGTATCAACTATCATATCACCAATTTTTCCCTCATTACGCAATAACAGTACAGACTCGATGATATTAATATCGAAAGAATTTTTCCTATTCTTATCCCAAATAAGTTTCGCAACAAGTAACCGCATATAATATCTAAAATCTTTCATCAGATAATTTCGCTTGCGATTCCAAGCTCTTAATGTTGAAAATCTTTTTCTTTTCATAAAATTATCCTAAATTAAATTATTAACAGTGAGCGTATATTAAGCAATCCGCCTTTATATTTTAAACAAAAAAGATGCTCTTAGCTAAATAATGTTAATTAATAATTTAAGATGATTTTATTTATCTAATAAAATCAATCAATTAATTATGATGCAATTCATCCATGAATATTAACTTCTCTTTCTTTATGTTACAAAATAGCTAATGGAAGAGAAAATCATTGCTCATATATTAATTGATAATACTCCGCCAATGTCATTCCCTGCACCAATGGTTTCAAAAACTCAAATAACCCTTCCAAATCCTGATACAACTGCTCTATCCGTTCTTCATTCTGAAAAGTCGGGCTCCCGCCCGGCATAAATTCAGATGAATGCAGCATAAATTCAACATAATCACTGCCAGACACTAATGTTTTCTGAACCACTTCTTTCATTTGTTCCAAATTTCCACCTTTTGGACGTAACCAATTGACCGATGGTGAACGCAGCTTGCCTCGCAAATAATCATATTGTTGCTTAATAAAATTCATTAATGGAGCGTGCTTATATTGAATGCTCATTGGCACTTGCAACAAAGAAGAATCTCCTTCTTTGGATATATCCTGAAGATCCATAAAATAAGCATGGGTTGGAAAACGACTGTAATCGGTTCCACCCTTTCCGCTAGGATCGCCTTTAGTTAAGCTCCAATTAATCTTTGGAGTAACGGAACAATCCACCTGATAGCCATATTCGAGCAATAATTGTGCATAATATTCATTGAATGCCCAACGGCCAGCACGATGGCTCAGCATTTTAGTCTGAAGTTTTTCTTCCAACAGATTGGTCATAAAATCAATTTTTGCTTTAATTTGATCTTGCGGATACTCAATCAAATAAGGCTTATAATGCATGTCGTCATCCGTGAGAGGAACAATGGGAGGACTATTCCATGCGTGCAAATGCATACCAATTTCTCCCGTATTTCTGGCAATCACATCTTTAGCAAATTCGATGTAATGATCATCCATTGCCATTTCATAGTTGGTTAGCCAAACAGGTTTGAACCCAAAACGTTCGCAGAGATTTTGAAATCTTGGTAGATAACGCGTATTTTTTGTCGAGATTTTTTCGCGGTTCTGCCACAGATCATCACCTTCGGTGTCGATCGTGATAATAAAAGCAGGTAATGACATGGATATGCACCAAAGTGTGATAATAATAGTTGCCTTAATGGTACGCATAGCAGATAAATAGCGCAATTAGAGAAAGATAACTATCTGATAAAATGTAAGCTCTATCCGGCACAATGGCTTTGCCAAAGTTAGCATCTATTGATTGATGTTCACAAAGATTAACACGCTATGACTTTCACATTCAGATCACCATTTACACAGATATTCTAAAGAACTGAGCACATGGCTTCAAAAAACAAAAAAGTTAAACAAATTCTGGTGATAAAACTACAACATCATGGTGATATGTTACTGACAACTCCCGTTATCAGCACGCTCGCCTTTCACTATCCAGATGCCAAAATTGATGTACTGCTTTATCAAGAAACGTTACCTATGCTGGAAAACTCAACAGAGATTTCCCGTATTTTTTCGATAGATAGAAAATGGAAGCAATTGGGCACAAGAAAAAAGTTATCCCATGAATGGAAGCTGCTAAAAGCATTGCGGCAGCAACACTATGATTTAGTTGTTAATCTTGCTGATCAATGGCGGAGTGCCTTTATCGCTCGTTTCACAGGTGCGCCCACTCGTCTGGCCCTTGATTTCCCGAAAAGACAAAATTGGAAATGGCGTTTTTTCCACACTGACATTATTTCTACCGATGACCATGATTCTCTACATACGGTAGAGCAAAACCTTTCTATCCTGAAGCCATTGCAACTCCCCTCCCTCATTACTAAAGTAACAATGAGCTATGACAGTGAGGATTTACATTGGGTAAATAACACGCTCACTGAACATAATTTTTCAGAACAATATATTGTTATCCAACCGACATCTCGATGGTTCTTTAAATGTTGGGATGAGAAGAAAATGGCAGAAGTGATAACTTCATTATTGAATGATGGACATAACATTATTATTACTTCTGGGCCTGATGAGCGAGAATTGGAGATGGTAAAAACCATTATTGCATATTGCCATGATAATAAAGGAAAGATCCTCTCTCTCGCAGGAAGGTTAACTTTACCTAAACTTGCCGCTCTAATTAATCAAGCTAAACTATTTATTGGCGTAGATTCAGTACCCATGCATATGGCTGCTGCGTTAAAAACACCTTGCATAGCGTTATTTGGTCCATCTAAGCTAACATTCTGGAAACCTTGGGAATCTATTGGCGAAGTCATTTGGGCTGGTGACTATGGTGATATTCCTCATCCAGACGACATAAAAACTCACACAAATAAACGTTATTTAGATCTTATCCCCGTAGACGCCGTCATTTCAGCAGCAAGGAAATATATTTCATGAAACCATTGCGTTTAGCCATTGTTCGCCAAAAATACCGCCCAGATGGCGGGGCTGAACGTTTTATTTCAAGGGCTCTGGAAGCGCTGGAACACGGACAACTTGAACTTAATGTCATTACACGTTCTTGGTTGGGAGAAAATAATCCCAACTGGCGGATTCATCTCTGTGACCCGATTAAATATGGAAGAATCAGTCGCGAAAAAGGTTTTGCCAAATCAGCGCGAAAATTATGGCAACAAGAACAGTTTGATTTAGTTCAAAGCCATGAACGCATTGCTGGCTGCGACATTTATCGGGCCGGAGATGGCGTACATAAACGTTGGTTGCTTCAGCGCGCACGTATCCTGCCAGCATGGAAAGCGAAATGGCTGTTAAACGATCGATATCACCGCTATGTGATGAATGCAGAAGCTGAAATGTATGCAGATCCGTCATTAAAAAAGGTGATTTGTAACGCCGAAATGGTGAAAAAAGAAATTATCGACGAATTTGGCGTAGCCGAAGATAAAATCGCCGTCATCTATAATTCTATTGATAACACAAAATTCTTTCCTGCCGACGAACAATTGCGTTTGCAACTCAGACAACAATATCAAATCCCACTCGCTGCCAAGTGTTTGATCTATGTCGGTTCTGGATTTGAACGAAAAGGATTATCAGTAGCCATTCAAACCGTGGCAAAAACAGAGAGTTATTTATTAGTCATAGGCAAAGACAAAGAACAGAAAAAATATCAGGAAATGGCAAAAACGCTGGGATGTGATCACCGTATCCGCTTTATGGGATTACAAAAAAATACTTTACCCTTTTATCAATTGGCTGATGCTTTATTGTTACCCACACTCTACGATCCATTCCCCAATGTGATTCTGGAAGCTATGGCTTGTGGGTTGCCTGTCATTACAAGCACAACCTGCGGAGGAGCGGAATTTATCACCGAAGGGAAGAACGGTTTTATCTGCGATGCCCTTGATATTGCAAAATTAAGGGATGCAGTCCATGGTATCCCTGATAATATATTTGGAACAGATATGTCTATTGCAGCCAGAAATCAAATAATGACAGTCACGCCTGAAAATTTATCTCGACAGTTAACTGAACTTTATCAACGAGTTTTAGCATAGTGAAAGAACACATTCTTTTTATTATTGACGGATTACCTGGCGGGGGAGCTGAAAACGTAACTCTTCGCCTTGCGTCTGGTTTGAATAAATCGGGCTATCAAATTTCATTACTTTCACTCAATACTCAGTTGGATTACATCATACCTGAAGGGATTCATTACATTGTCAGTGCAGATAATTACCAAGGACCATTGAGAAAACTTAAGGAGATAAGCCGTAGAGCAAAAAAAATGGATAAAGTGTTACTTGAGCTTTTCCAACAAAAAGGCAAGCCAGCTCTTGTGGTTTCTAATCTTCATAAAACTGACCGTATTGTCGTCAAATCAAAAACATTAAAAGAATGCAATGTATGGCATTGTATTCACGGCATTTTTTCTCAATCCTATTTGAGCAATAAAAGCGGGCTTTCTTATTGGATAAAAAAAGAAAAAATAAAAAAAGTTTATGAAAATAGAAAGCTCGTCTGTGTCTCCAATGCAGTTGGTGACGATCTGCTAAAAAATATTTCGATACAGCCCCAGAAGTTAAAAACCATCTATAACCCTTTTGACTTTACCGAAATAAGAGAAAAAGCATCAGAAACAAATCCTTATCATGGTTTGGATTACATATTGCATGTTGGACGTTTTCATCAAGTAAAACGCCAGGATAGGCTAATTGATGCATTTGCAAAGGCTAATATTCCATGCAAGCTGCTCATCGTGGGGCAGGGCACAAAAACAATGGAAGAACAGCTCAAAATGAAAATTCATGAGCATAGGTTAGATGATAAAGTCATTTTGGCTGGTTTCCATGCTAATCCGCACCCTATTATCAATGATGCAAAAGCGGTTGTTATCAGCTCAGATAGCGAAGGGTTACCAACGGTCTTAATTGAAGCGTTAATATGCCATACCCCTGTTGTCAGTACAGATTGCCCCGGAGGGGTCAGGGAAATAATGACAGGTGAGTTGGGACAATATCTGTCCGCTCTCGATCCCGATGCTTTGGCAAAAAAAATACAGCTCGTTTACGATTCGCCACCACTAATCACAGATGATATGTATGACAAGTTTGATGCACGCTATATACAGAAACAATATCTTGAATTAATAGAGGAATAGCCAAGCGATGCTTGGTTATGGCTAAACAGGGTTGTATTTTACACACTTTCTTCGAGTCAATGTGATATTATACCCGCAGTCTATGTCAGTGAATTTGATAGAATGTTGCTTCGTTTATATCAGGTACTTCTCTACCTTATCCAGCCCATTATCTGGTTACGTCTGCTGCTGCGCAGCCGCAAATCCCCTGCGTATCGTAAACGCTGGGGAGAACGTTATGGTTTTTGTGCCAAGAAGGTGACTCCAGGGGGAATTTTACTTCACTCCGTTTCTGTTGGAGAGACACTGGCCGCCATTCCATTAGTGCGGATCTTGCGGCATCATTACCCTTTTTTGCCCATTACTATCACCACCATGACGCCAACAGGCTCTGAGAGGGTTCTATCTGCACTTGGGGCTGATGTTAACCATGTATATCTTCCCTACGATTTACCGGGCTCAATGAGCCGGTTTCTAGATAACATCAACCCCAAGTTGGTGATCATTATGGAAACTGAACTGTGGCCCAATCTGATCACACAATTGCACCAGCGTGAAATTCCTCTGGTTATCGCCAATGCACGCTTATCAGCCCGTTCGGCAGCGGGATACCAGAAAATTAACGGTTTTATCAAAACCATCTTAAATAAAATAACCCTAATCGCTGCGCAAAATCAGGAAGATGGCGAACGTTTTATCGAACTAGGATTAAGACGCTCTCAACTTTCAGTGACGGGTAGCCTTAAATTCGATATTTCCGTTACACCTGAGCTGGCAGCAAAAGCTCTCACATTACGCCGCCAATGGGCTCCCCATCGCCCCGTCTGGATAGCAACCAGTACCCATGATGGTGAAGAAAGCATTATCCTGGAAGCCCATTGTAAACTGCTTAAGCAATTTCCTGATCTTTTACTGATTTTGGTTCCTCGCCATCCTGAACGCTTCAGCAAAGCTGCAGAGTTAACGCAAAAAGCCGGATTGAACGCGATATTGAGAAGTACCGGAACGGTTCCGGATGCCGATGCGCAAGTCGTTATTGGGGATACCATGGGTGAGCTAATGCTCCTGTATGGCATTGCTGACTTGGCTTTTGTCGGTGGCAGCTTGGTAGAGCGTGGAGGGCATAACCCATTGGAAGCAGCAGCGCATGCTATCCCGGTGATTATGGGGCCGCATACATTCAATTTTAAAGATATCTGTGCCAAGTTGGACAAAGCTGATGGGCTCATTACTGTCACTGATAGCCAATCGTTAAATTCAGCCATTTATAGCCTGCTGACAGACGAAGACTATCGCCGCTATTATGGGCACCATGCCGCAGAGGTTTTGCACGAGAATCAAGGGGCTCTTCAGCGCTTACTAAAATTACTGGAACCTTATCTCCCGCCAAGGAGCCATTGATGAATGCCAAAAAACGCCTGTCAGTGGTCATGATTGCCAAAAATTCAGCCGATTTAATTACCGATTGCCTGCTTTCCGTAAATTGGGCAGATGAAATCATCGTGTTAGACTCCGGCAGTACAGATGCAACCTGCCAAATAGCCCGTGAGATGGGAGCAAAAGTTTACTCCAATACACAATGGCCCGGCTTTGGGCGCCAACGGCAACTAGCACAATCCTACGCCAGCGGTGATTATGTTTTTATGATCGATACCGATGAACGCGTAACGCCAGAGTTAAGGGCATCTATCGAGCATATTCTGGCAGCTCCGGATGCTGACCCGGATACCAGTAATAAAGTCTATAGCTGTGCTCGCCTCAATCTGTTTATGGGGCGATTCATGAAACACAGCGGTTGGTATCCTGATAGGGTTATTCGCCTCTATCGCCGTGAACATTACCAATATAATGACAATCATGTTCATGAATCCCTTGATACTCAAGGTGCAACCATCGTGGCACTAAACGGTGATTTGCGTCATCTAACCTGCCGCAATTTAATGGAATTTCAGCAAAAACAATTGAATTATGCGAGGGATTGGGCGAAACATCGTTATGAGCAAGGCAGAAAAACCCATTATTTTGCTATCATAAGCCATACATTAGGTGCCTTCTGTAAAACCTGGCTGTTAAGGGCTGGGTTTCTTGATGGTAAGCAAGGGTTAATATTGGCAATCGTAAATGCCCAATATACATTCAATAAATATGCTGCACTTTGGGAACTGACTCAAACAAAGAGTAAAAAAAATGAAAAGAAAAGCGATTTATCCCGGCACCTTTGATCCCATCACTTACGGTCACCTTGATATCGTCACTCGCGCCGCAAACATGTTTGATCATGTATTACTGGCTATCGCCAACAGCGACAGAAAAAAACCGATGTTCAATCTGGAAGAGCGTGTTGCATTAGCAAAAGAAGTCACAGCTCATTTGGAGAATGTCGAAGTTGTTGGATTTAGTGAACTCATGGCTAATTTTGCCAGAAAAGAACAGGCGACCATTTTGATTCGTGGCGTGCGCTCTGTTTCTGATTTTGAGTATGAGTGCCAGCTTGCCAATATGAATCGCCACTTTACGCCGGAATTGGAAAGTGTCTTTTTATTGCCATCTCAGAAACTGTCTTTTGTTTCATCATCCTTAATCAAGGATGTTGCATATCATGGTGGCGACGTCTCATCCTTCCTGCCTAAACCCGTTGAACACGCAATGTTACAAAAATTAGGCAAGTAATACGACCAGTGAACGGGTTATCGGGGGCAACTATCATTCTCCGCCCCCTATATTGCTAATGCTGACACTGGCGGCAAAAAAACGTGCTACGCTGCCCCAACTTTATACTCTCAATTTTTTCACCACATAGCGGACAAAGTTCACCCTTTTTGCCGTAAACAAACAATTCCTGAGCAAAGTATCCTGGTTTACCGTCTGATTGCAGAAAATCTTTCAGCGTCGTTCCGCCTTGTTCAATAGAACGGCGTAAAATTTGTTTGATAATATCAGCCAGTAAATAGGCTTCTTGCTGTGTCAGTGAACTCGCCGGACGCTCAGGTAGGATGCGCGCAACGAACAAAGCTTCATTGGCATAAATATTTCCAACACCAACAACAACTTTGTTATCCATCAACCAAGGTTTGATGGCAGTTTTTTTATTGCGGGAAAGAGAATATAGATATTCACCATCAAATTGTTCAGAAAGAGGCTCTGGGCCTAAGTGAGTCAGTACGGAGCACTCATCAAGATTATCGCTCCATAGCCATGCGCCAAAGCGTCTGGGATCAGTATAACGGAGAATTTTACCATCAGCCATAACCAAATCGACGTGATCATGTTTTTCCGGCAGATGTTCATGCAACAAAATGCGTAAACTACCAGACATTCCCAAGTGAATAATTATCCATCCTTCAGGCAGCTCAAGAAGCAAATACTTTGCCCGCCGCTGGACACTGAGAACCGGCCTCTCAGAGAGTTTCATGATCTGCTCGGAAACAGGCCAGCGCAAACGCGAATTCCTGACCTCGACATATTGGATAACATTACCAACCAAATGAGGTTCAATCCCTCTCCTGCTGGTTTCCACTTCTGGCAACTCCGGCATACCGACTCCTTGAATAATTTATCTACAGCGTTACATCTAAGCAGATAACAATACCGTTTTCATGTATTATTTGCAGCCAGATTTGATGGGATAGTTGAGAAAACAGGTTAATCACTATGCTTAATATAAAAAATGCTTTTGACCTTAATAACAACAAGAAATCCTTGTGGAACTTATCCATTGTAGGGTTGTACATTATTCTTGTATATCTCCCTGATATCACAAGGTATAAAAATCTTGTCATGATCCTGATCGGCATAACCGCGCTATATTATTTGGTAAAAGATTATCGCCAAGTAATCAGCACTCTGCGCAGTCATCTATTCTTATCCATTGTGCTGTTTGTTTTGGCTATGTTCTATTCTGTCGGGATATCCATCGATCCTGCGCTGAGTTTCAAAGAAATGAACAAGCCTATCTTGAATGGATTGCTAATATTCAGCGTTACCTTTCCCATTGTGCTTTATCGAGAGAGCAAAAAAGATATCGCGAAAATGATCCTCATTGCTTTTATCGCCGGCATGGTTGCTATTTCTCTGGCAGATATTGCGAAATACATTATCAATTACCATACCACTGGTGAAATGCCATTCACGAATTTTAATCATCGTGAATTTTCCTACGGATTTATTTTTTATTTCCCTGTATTGCTATGCAGCTGGGCGTTATGGAAAAAGCATTCTTTGTTAAGCTGGTTCCTACTGATGGCTTCTTCCGCAATTAGCCTATTCTTATTGCTCGGAACCCTGGCTCGCGGTGCCTGGGTTGCCGTTGCAGTGGCCACCGTATTAATCATTGCCATTAATAGAGAATGGAAACTTGCCATTGCTGCAACGATATGTCTGAGCTTATTAGCTGGAATAACACATTGGTCAGCCACTTCCAATCCCAACACTCAGCTACTACTCCATAAACTTACCCAAACAGACAGCAGTTATCGCTATCATAATGGAACCCAGGGCTCAGCTTGGTCTTTGATTACGGAAAATCCAATTAAAGGATATGGTTTTGGCAATAAAATTTATCATCAAATATACAATAGCCGCGTAGCCGATTACCCTGACTGGACGTTCAGAACTTCAATTGGCCCACATAATGTCTTTTTGTCACTTTGGTTTTCAGCTGGTATTTTCGGCCTGATAACAACACTATTGATGACATTTTCAGCATTATTTACCGGAAGAGCAATCATCCGGCAACATAGCGCTATTATTCAACAAGCTGGACTTATTCTTCTGACAGCATTTATTGGGTTATTCATCGTTAGAGGTGCTTTTGAAAATGCCTATATTAATGAAATAGGTATCTTATTTGGCTTAATGATTGCGCTATCCAAAAAAGCCACCGATAAAAAGGCTGGCTAATCAATAAATCCAGCCCATACATCACCAATGTTTTGGGCTGGATTTATGCACATCATTTGCTTCAAATTAATAATCACAGGGATAATTTTTCTGCCATCACGCCCGTAATCAGTTTTGCACGCTGATCCCAGTTAAAGCGTGCCGTAATTAATTGTTGAGAATGATCAACTTTTGCTGCCAATTCAACAGGATGATGAATCAACCATCGGATCTGCTCAGCAAAACTTTCTGCATTTTCACTGTCAGCAAAATTGACGGCCCTTTCATCGACGGCGTCTCGAATGGAAGGGAAATCAGAAATAACAACAGGTTTGCCCATTGCCATATATTCAAAAAGTTTGAGAGGGGATGTATAACGGCTGCCAATGCTGGTTTTTGTCAATGGCAGAACACAAATATCACTATCGGCAATAACCTGAAAACGATTTTTAGGTTGAATAAAACCGAGGAAATTAACTTTATCACTTACACCAATCTGCTTAGCGGTATGCTTCAATTTTGAGATCTGTTCGGTAGTACCACCTGCAATATTCAATACAGCATCATCGAGGTAAGACATCGCTTTCAACACCGTAGGAACCCCTTTCCAACGATGTAAACTTCCCAGATACAAGACTTGGGTTGGACGTTTATTTTCTCCGCCAGATAGTGTTTGTTGCACCGACTCAACCGCCAGTATATCAACACCATCAGGAGCCACGACAATCGGTGTTTTCACACCATATTCCTGATAGATATCCTCCCTCAACAACGAAGTCAGGGTAAAAATAACCTGAGACTTACCATAAACCTGCCGTTCAATTTTCTTCAATTTTTGATATTTGCGTTGGTTTTGGCGTCTTAGCAAATCATGGGATTCTTTAAATGATTGAGCGAATATTTCATGGCTTTCAAAGAAATGAGGGATTTCCGGATGTTTGCACAACAAATAGTTTGCCATTTTAATATTGCGGGTGAAAATGGCATCAATCTTATGTTCTTTAAGCCATTTCGTTACCTGAAAATAAAACAATTTCTGTGTATTCAGCGGGAAATACCATTTCCTACGAATATTATGCAAAGAGATTAATTCCACAGAAGGTGGCAATGGCCTATCAATGATCTCCTCAACACAATTTTGTCCTTTCGGCGTGATTAGACACACATGATGCCCCTGACGCGCAAAAGCATCTACATTTTGCAAAATCTGCAATGAGGCCACTCGGTAATCAGGCACTGGATAAGGATCAATATAGGCTATTTTCATTATTTTTTTATGGCACTCAATAAACGAATAGCAGAATGTTCCCAAGTATACAGGGACTCAATCCTCTGGCGAGCACATGCGCCCATACGTTTTCCTCTATCAGGCAAGGATAAAAGATGATTGACTGCGTCAGTAATGGCTTTGGCATCTCCCGGGGCGACCAGAATACCTGCATTATTCTCATTGCCAACGACTTCAGGTATCCCACCAATATAACTGGCGATCACGGGGCGTCCACATGCCATCGCTTCAGCAATTGTAATGCCGAATGCTTCATCACCAATACTGGGAAAAATACCCGCATTTCCCGCAGCATAAAACTCAGGTAATTGATCATGATTGACTGACGGATGGAAAATAACAGATTTTTCCAACCGCAGATCGGAAACCCGCTTTTTCAGTGACTGCAAATTCTCACCATGACCAATAATCAATAGCTTCACATCCTGCTCCCGCAGCAAAGCCATTGCATCAATAGCCACCTTCATGCCTTTCCAACCCACCAATCTACCAGCAAAAGTTAACAAAAATGTTTCTTCACTAATACCCAGTCGGGTTCTGACATCAGAGTCAGCAGGCTTGAATTTATCAATATCTACACCATTATAGATGACTCTTGGGAATTGCTTAAAATGATGCTGTATCTGCCAGGCATTAAAATGGCTGCATGCAACCCATGCGGATATTTTTTTGCCTAAGATGCGATCCCCTTTAAAAAAACTGGTGCCACCACTCATATAGCAAAACTTTGTATGAGAGGTTTCAGGTATCATTCTGGGCCAGAAAAAATCAAAGGGCTTTGTTAAAACCACCCAATCAAATTCTTCAGCAATCACCGTTTCGCGGGCATGCCGGGCAAAAGAGTAACGTTCAACAATGCGTTGAAAACGGCGCCCAATGTTAATTACCCGCTCCCTGGGGGTAAAGGGGAATGTATGCACATGGATATTCCGATCACCCAATGCAGGTCGAACATCCCCCGTGCCGCCGAAAATATGGATTTCATGCCCCGCATCTGTCAACGCTTTAGCCAACTCCCAAACAGCCGTTTGAATTCCGCCATAAGACATCGTAACGGTAACATCGATAAACCCTATTTTCATTTTATTCATTATCCTTTCGTTTACTTTCCAGCAGTCTCTTTGCAGAATGCCAAACTTGCTCCACCGCTATTGCTGACATTGTGTCTTGACGAGTTGCCTGCTGATAATCTACCGGATGTTCAATTACCATTAACTTGGGATGTTGCTGGGGGGCAAGAAAACGGCCCGGATGAAAGCTATGATACAAAGCAACCATAGGTATCCCCAATGCCCCTGCCAGATGAGTCGTTCCCGTATCCACACCAATGTATAGATCGAGTTGGCTCATGATTGCCGCATTCTGCCGCATTGTTGTTTGACCCGCCAACGACGTACATCTGTTTGCTCCCAGTTTGTCAGCCAGTTTTTGGGCACTCTCTTCACCCTCTTTGCTGCCCAACAACAAAATATGCGCATGCGGGTAATCACAATAAATACGCTGGGCAAGCTCGTGAAAGTATTCAACTGGCCAGTCACGGTAAGCTTTAGCCGGAAAACTCTGTAACTGAAAGCCTATCCGCAATTGATTAACCAATCCTTGCCGCTGAAGAAAATCTCTGGCGTATTCCTCTTCATCTGGATTGACACAATACTGCAAACGCCAATCATTTACTTCAACCCCCAGAACATTTAACAGCAGTGCCCTTTCCTGCTGTGCCAGCATAAGTTGCAAAGGTTTTGCCACCGTATATTCATGTGATTTTTTCTCAGAAATATCCGAGAAATAAATGGTCAAATTTGCTTTACGCTTGGCATATTGCACCAGTGATTTATCGTGACCATAAACTAGCGCCAATTCGTATTGTTGGCGAGAAAACCACCCACACCACTTGGCCTTACCTTTTGAAAAAGCCTTCAATTCATTAATCGTGTCAATGTGTTCTAGTATTTCTTTTGTTTTTTTATGCGCCAATACATCAATATTTGCTGACGGCCATTTTGCTTTCAATGCACGAATAACCGGCGTTACCAGCAAGGTATCGCCAATACGGGCTATATCTATGATCAGAATATTTTTAGGCTGCATAATAATGAATATCAAATAATCAATTCAATCACTGGCTTAAATACTCTATATTGCACACACTATATCGCAAAGTAATTAAATGTTCTATTTACTGACAGATAGCTTTCATCGGCAACAAAAAAACAAAATCATCATATTTTAATTAACTCAGCTAATCAGTGCTCGCTAGCATCATTTCCCGATAAATTTTAAGTGGCTGCTCATCAACGCTTATTTTCTATACTCTGATAGAAAATAGATTCCATTTTTTCTAACATATTATCCATGCCAAATAAGTCCGTAGCCCGCCCCAATGCAGTACTTCCCATTCGCAAACGCAGTTCATCATCATTCATCAGAAATTCTAATTTTTCCGTTAACTGCTCGACGTGCTTGGGTTCAATAACGTATCCCGTATCCCCATCAATTACAGCCTCTGCAATAGCCCCTACAGAGGTCGAGACAACAGGCAATCCACACGCCATTGCCTGCATGATACCTTGTGGCACACCTTCATTGCCAAACGAAGGTAAGGCAAAGATATCCATTGCATTCAGACAATCAGGAACATCCTGCCGGTTGCCAAGAAAAATAACGCTCTCGTTCAATCCTTCCTGCTGAACTTGTGGCTCGAGATTTTTTCTCTGTGGACCATCCCCCACAAATAACAACTGCCAGTCTGGATAACGCTGATGAAGGGTTTTCCAGCTTTCAAGCAGATAACGATGCCCTTTCCAAGTTCGCATGGTGGCAACAATGCCAAGCGTGGGTTTATCCTTGATGCCGATACGTTGACGGCTCTGCTGCTTATTTTCAGGGCGAAAGCGAGTCAAATCGATCCCTGTAGGCACAGAAGTCATATGGGAGAGTGGATAAGCATTATGTGTGTGCAAGTATTGCCGCAGCTTTTCACCCGTAGTCACAATATGCTGACTGGCATTCAGATACAACCAACGCGTTGCTATAGATTTAGACACATGGGTGGAAACATGACGTGTACGGACAACCGGAGGGGAGTCTTTCAATGTGGCACATGCCGCAGCAACCAGCCAGGAATCAGTAGAACTGTGTGTATTAATAACATCAAATTGACCACCTTCCGTCTTTAGCCAGCGACGCATTGCCTGCAAGCAAGCAAGACGCTTTTTTTCTATCGGGAGCGCAATAACAGGTACGCCATAACGATGGGCTTCACGATAAAGGGTGGAAGTAGGACAACAAACGATAACCACATGGTGACCACGCTGTATCATGCCCTGAGATTCGGTCAGGATACGGATCTCCTGTCCTCCCCAGCCACACGACGATTCTGTGTGTAAGATATTCAAGGTCTTTTTAGCCATTTTCCTTCAGTCACGCCCGATGGTTAATAATGAAAAAGGCGTAGTATAACTGAACAATGGGTTACGTCTACGAATAACCTGATTTGTCTCAGGCATTCGAAACCTTATCAATAGGCATAAAAAAACCCAGCATCGCTGGGTTTTTTCAATCCACTAAAATTATTTAATTTTAGCTTCTTTATAGATAACATGCTGACGAACAACTGGATCAAATTTTTTCAGTTCCAGTTTTTCAGGCATGGTACGCTTGTTCTTCGTAGTGGTATAGAAGTGACCAGTACCGGCAGAAGAAACCAGCTTAATTTTATCGCGAATACCTTTAGCCATTTTTCAGCTCCTTAGTACTTCTCACCACGGGCACGCAGTTCAGAAAGAACTGTATCGATACCCTTTTTGTCAATCACACGCATACCTTTAGCAGATACACGCAGAGTTACAAAACGCTTCTCAGACTCAACCCAGAAACGGTGAGAGTGCAGGTTAGGCAGAAAACGACGCTTAGTCGCATTTAATGCGTGCGAGCGGTTGTTACCACTCACTGGACGTTTGCCAGTAACTTGGCAGACTCGGGACATGTCTATTCTCCAAAAATCAAATCAGCTCGAGCTTCGTATTGGGAGTGGCCGCCTCGTCAGGCTTAGGAGCCCATCTCAGTACATTTTTGTACCGAAAAAACGTCTTTACCGAAAAGACTGTCACTGAAAAGACTCACAATTTATCAGTAAAAAAGCTACTGAGATAGGCTCTTCTCGCCAAACCCAAGATCCTCAAAGGTGGCGTAGTATACGCCCTCATTCGCCGATGCTCAAGTCCCGAACAACTAAGATCTGACCGGATCGTTAAAAAAACGTTTTAAATCCAACCTCTTTCCAGAAATGAAACACAATATTGTTTACCAATGACTATATGATCCAAAACCTTAACACCAACCAAATCACAAGCAGCAATAATTTTTTCTGTTACTAATTTGTCTGCCAAGCTCGGCTCCGGATTGCCCGAAGGGTGATTGTGGGCAAGAATTATTGCAGCGGCATTAACCTTAACCGCTTGTTTCACAATTTCACGCGGATGAATTTCAACTTTGTTTATCGTTCCTTTAAACATTTCGTCATGGCAGATAACTTTATTTTGGTTCGTCAAAAATAACACCACAAAGACTTCCCTATCTTGCCAAGACAATAAATTCTGTAAGTAACTCTGGGTCATTGACGGGCTACTCATGATATCTTCATGAATAAACTGACCGGAGAAAAAACGTTTTGCCAATTCTGATACTGCCTGCAATTGCACATATTTGCATTGCCCCATGCCTTTATGGGAGCAAAAATCAGCATAATCGGCAGTTAATAGATGATAAAGAGAGCCAAATGATTTCAGTAAATTCTCTGCCATTTGCACGACAGGGATACCCCGGGTTCCTGTGCGCAAAAAAATAGCTAACAATTCAGCGTCTGTTAGGGAAATGGCACCATAAGCCAGTAATTTCTCCCGAGGAGCAAGATTTGAATGCAATTCATCGTCTGTTTCCATGATATTCACTCTCCATATCCTTTGTCCCATCCAGGCCATCCCATAATGCCCATTAATGAACCACCATCCTTAATCCCCGGTGGCTGACTCCCTCACCGCAATATTTTCCCGCTCAATATCCCATGATGAAAAATTCACCGCCAGCCCCATATTCATGGCCTGCGCAGCGCTTCGCAAATTCGTTATTTTTAGGTACCGCAGCTAGAGGGATTCTCAACTCAATATTTTCTTATGATAGAATACTAAGGAACCGTCACTTACATCTGGGCAATCAAAATGACAGGATCTTCCGGCCAACAAATATCTGGTAAACAACTTTCTGGTAAACAAATCGTACTCGGCATCAGCGGCGGGATCGCAGCTTACAAAACCGCCGAATTGGTACGTCGTTTACGTGATCGCGGTGCTCAGGTACGTGTCGTTATGACGCCCGCGGCTAAAGCTTTCATTACTCCGCTTACCTTGCAGGCGGTATCAGGCTACCCTGTTTCTGACGATCTTTTGGATCCGGCAGCCGAAGCCGCGATGGGGCATATTGAACTGGCAAAATGGGCTGACTTAATCATTCTTGCCCCTGCGACTGCCGATCTGCTGGCGCGTTTAGCTGCGGGTATGGCAAATGATTTATTGACCACAATTTGCTTGGCTTCTGCGGCACCGATTGCAGTTGCTCCAGCGATGAACCAGCAAATGTATCGTGCGCACGCCACCCAACATAACCTGAAGGTTCTTAAAGAGCGCAATGTCATGTTCTGGGGTCCAGATGAAGGCAATCAAGCATGCGGCGATGTGGGCCCCGGAAGAATGTTAGAACCTATGGCGATTGTCGAACAGGCAACGCAACATTTCAACGCCCGACAAGATTTTGCCGGCCTGAGCATCACGATTACCGCAGGCCCAACCCGCGAAGCCTTAGATCCCGTCCGTTTCATCAGCAATCACAGCTCCGGCAAAATGGGGTTTTCTATTGCACAGGCGGCGGCAGAGCGCGGAGCGAAGGTTACTTTAATCTCCGGCCCGGTTAATCTACCAACTCCCGCCGGAGTCAAACGCATTGACGTAACAAGTGCGCTGGAAATGCACGAGCAAGTTCAGGCAACAGCCACCTCACAAGATATATTTATCGGATGTGCGGCCGTCTCTGATTACCGCTCCAAACAAATCGCGCCTGAAAAAATCAAAAAACAGGGTGACGAAATGACATTCACCCTGATAAAAAATCCTGACATTGTAGCAAGCGTTGCAGCGCTGGAAAAAAATCGTCCATTCGTCGTTGGATTTGCAGCCGAAACCCAGAATGTGGAAGAATACGCCCGCGGAAAACTCAAGCAAAAACACTTAGACTTGATTTGCGCGAACGATGTATCCCTGGCCGGACACGGTTTCAACAGTGATACCAATGCATTACATCTATTCTGGCATGATGGTAGTGTTCATTTGCCCCACAGTGGTAAATTACAACTCAGCCACCGCTTATTAGACGAGATATTCAAACGCTATGATGAAAAAAATCGACGTTAAAATCCTTGATCCCCGCATCGGGCAAGAATTTCCTTTACCGACTTATGCTACACCTGGCTCTGCGGGTTTAGATTTACGTGCTTGTCTGGATAATGCAGTGGAGCTGGCTCCCGGTCAGACTGAACTTCTGCCAACCGGAATTGCTATCCATATCGCGGATGAGCAATTGGCTGCGGTTATTCTTCCTCGCTCAGGGTTGGGCCATAAGCATGGTGTCGTTCTGGGAAATTTGGTCGGCCTCATCGATTCCGACTATCAGGGGCAATTGATGGTTTCTGTCTGGAATCGCGGAAACACAACATTCATCATTGAACCGGGTGAACGTATCGCTCAAATGGTTTTCGTTCCCGTTGTACAAGCTGAATTTAATGTGGTTGAAGATTTTGAAACCAGCAAACGCGGTAGTGGTGGTTTTGGTCATTCCGGTCGTCAATAACTTTCCATAAAGCCTGATACCGTCAACCGATTTTTATATTTTTTGCCTACAGGGTGATTGATGAAGACCGTTTTCAGCAATCATGTTGTGGGCAAAAATAGCAGGGTTTGTTTTGCTGTTTTACAGGGGTTTTATCAGACATGGCAGAAAAAGAACGTACAAAAAAGAAAAATAGACGCGAGGAAATCTTGCAGGCACTGGCGCATATGCTTGAGTCCAGTGATGGCAGCCAGCGCATTACCACTGCAAAACTCGCCGCAAACGTTGGCGTTTCTGAGGCAGCACTTTACCGTCATTTTCCGAGCAAAACCCGGATGTTTGATAGCCTGATTGAGTTTATTGAAGATTCTTTAATTTCACGCATCAACCTAATCCTGCAAGATGAAAAAGATACCATCACGCGCATACGGTTAATCCTCACTCTGATTTTAGGCTTTGCAGAGAAAAATCCAGGTCTAACCCGGATCATGACGGGTCATGCCCTAATGTTCGAACAAGACAGGCTGCAAAATAGAATCAACCAGTTATTTGAACGAATTGAAGTGCAGCTTCGTCAAATTTTAAAAGAGAAAAAGATCCGTGATGGGCAGGGATTCAGCCATGAAGAGACCGTGTTGGCCTCACAATTGCTGGCATTTTGTGAGGGAATGCTTTCCCGCTTTGTCCGCTCCGAATTTCGCTATCGCCCGACAACAGAGTTTGAAGTCCGATGGCCATTGATCTTGACCCAATTGCAATAAGTTATCTCCCTGCTGTAATTTTCCTTTTTATGCAGTGAATGATGATAACGTGCGGTTTTTTTATTGAGTTGTGTTAACATACCACAACTCATTGAGTTCACTATAAAGTAGCTCAATAATGGTATCCCAACCATATGTATCCCTACATATCATGCGCGGTACCATTTCTACTACTCACCCCGCCCACTTTTGGGCGAGGGATTTTTTTCACCGCTTTTTCTACAGCCGTGCTGTCATCGGCATTCAGCCAGTTAACCCGTCAAATACCGTATTCTTTGCGATACGCTTCAACTGCATCCAGATGAGATTTCATCTCCGGATTTTCACGCAAATAGCTCACCAAATCATTCAAGGTAATGATGGAGAAAACCTGGCAATGGTAATCACGTTCTACTTCTTGAATAGCAGAAAGCGTTTCCCGTCCACGTTCCTGACGATCCAGACACAAAATGACCCCTGACAGAGTGGCGCCGTGCTGCTTAATAATTTCCATTGATTCACGAATAGCGGTTCCTGCCGTAATCACATCATCCACAACCACAACATTGCCTTGCAGCGAGCTGCCAACCAGTGTTCCACCTTCACCGTGGTCTTTGGCTTCCTTGCGGTTAAAGCAATAAGGCATGTCAATATCATGATGTTCTGCCAGTGCCACCGCGGCGGTCGTTGCGATGGGGATTCCCTTATATGCAGGCCCAAACAACAGATCACACTGAATACCACTATCCAGCAATGCTGCTGCATAGAAACGACCAATCAACGCCAAATCACGCCCGGTATTAAACAACCCCGCATTGAAAAAATACGGACTTTTACGGCCAGATTTCAGCGTAAACTCGCCAAATTTCAGCACCTGTTTCTTCAGTGCCAGCTCAATAAATTCGCGCTGATAGGCTTTCATTGGGGTTCTCCTCTTTGGTCTTTACTGTTTTTCTTTACTGTATTTCAGGTATTGCAGGCATAAAAAAGGCGACTCTTCAGCCGCCTGATAAATTTTTTATTTCGATAGATTTTGTGCTAGCGCATCTCTCTGCGCTTCAAAAATAGTTTCCAATCCCTCTTTTGCCAGCGAAAGCAATGAGAGCAATTCATCATGACTGAACGGTTCGCCTTCTGCGGTGCCTTGCACTTCAATCATTCTACCGTCATCCATCATAACGATATTCATGTCTGTTTCTGCCGCAGAGTCTTCAACGTACTCCAAATCACAGAGGCCTTCGCCCTCAACGATACCGACAGAAACTGCCGCAACCATCGATTTCAGCGGGCTTACCTTCAATTTGCCAGCAGCAACCAGCTTATTCAATGCATCAACCAATGCCACGCATGCACCGGAAATAGCTGCGGTACGCGTACCGCCATCCGCTTGGATCACATCACAGTCCAGCGTAATGGTAAATTCACCCAGCTTCTTCAAATCCACAGCGGCACGCAATGAGCGTGCAATTAGGCGTTGGATTTCCATTGTCCGACCGGTTTGCTTGCCCTTGGCTGCTTCACGTGCGTTACGGCTATTGGTCGCCCGTGGCAACATACCATATTCCGCCGTGATCCAGCCTTGTCCCTGGCCTTTCAGGAAGCGTGGAACACCTTCTTCAACGGAGGCATTGCACAACACTTTGGTATCCCCAAATTCCACCAGAACTGAGCCTTCAGCATGTTTGGTGTAATGACGGGTCATTTTAATAGGACGCACCTGTCCTGCTGTTCTTCCTGCCGGACGCTTTCCTACTAAGCTCATAGTGTGGTCTCCGTTGTTAAAACATTATTGGGGGCGCATTATACGGCCTAACTCGGCGAATGCCTATCCTGCATCTACATGGGGCGCTATAATCTGCCCATCATTTTATAAATTGGGAACGAGTTATGATCCGTAGTATGACCGCTTTTGCACGGCGAGATATCAAGGCAGATTGGGGAAACGCAGCATGGGAACTGCGTTCCGTCAATCAACGTTATCTAGAAACTTATATTCGCCTGCCAGAGCAATTCAGAAGCCTTGAACCTGTCATCCGTGAGCGCATTCGTTCCCGCCTGACTCGCGGAAAAGTAGAATGTAACCTACGTTTTGAACTGGATTCCCGTGCTCAAGGTGCTTTAATGCTGAATGAGAAACTGGCAAAACAGCTGGTTGAATCTGCAAAATGGGTTAAATCGCATGGTGGTGAAGGTGAAATCAATCCGGTGGATATCCTGCGTTGGCCGGGCGTAATGTCCGCTGAAGAGCAAGACTTGGATGCTATCAGCACACAATTACTGGCAGAATTGGACTTGGCACTGGATGCCTTTATCCAAAGCCGTGAGACCGAAGGGCAGGCACTTAAGGCACTTATCGAACAACGTTTGGATGCTGTCACTGTGGAAGCGACTAAAGTCCGCGAGCAAATGCCGGCAATCCTGCAATGGCAGCGTGAGCGCTTGCAGACCAAGCTGGAAGAAGCACAAATTCAGCTGGAGAATAACCGTCTGGAGCAAGAGCTGATTTTGTTGGCACAGCGTGTTGACGTCGCGGAAGAGTTGGATCGTCTTGATGCCCACGTCAAAGAAACCCGTAATATCCTGAAGAAAAAAGAAGCCGTCGGCCGCCGACTGGATTTTATGATGCAGGAATTTAACCGCGAATCGAATACATTGGCCTCCAAATCAATTAATTCTGATGTAACTAACTCTGCAATTGAATTGAAAGTGCTGATTGAGCAGATGAGAGAGCAGATCCAAAATATTGAGTAATATTTCTTAGCATTTCAGAGAAGACCATAAGGCCAGATATACATTGTTATATCTGGCTTTTTTACTATCAGAGCATTGCAGAGCGAATCACAGTAGCGCATGATTATCGTGTACCCCTAGGGTGTACCCCTTAAGATCTCACAACCTATTTAGGGGTACACAGGCTATTTTTTATTGGAGATTGCACAATGCCTAAACTCACCGATAAAGAGATCAGGGCGTGGATAAAATCTGGCGAAAGGTTCGAAGGAAAAGCGGACGGCAACGGGCTGTATCTATGCTATCGACAAACCTATAAGCACCCCATATGGCGTTTTAGGTATAAATTCTCAGGAAAACCCAGAGTGATGATACTAGGCTCATACATTGACCTATCACTATCAAAAGCACGAGAACTCACCAGAGAGCTATCAGCTCGTGTTGCTTTGGGCTATGACGTTGCCGGAGAGAAACAGGAACGCAAAGCCGAAGCGCTGGCAAAGATTGAGGCTGAAAAGAACGCTATAAAGGTATCAGACTTAGCGGCTGAATATTTTGAGCGCCAGATACTCCCACGCTGGAAACATCCCGACATACTCCGCAGACGAATAGACAAAGACATTAACCCTCGCATTGGCCATATGAAGCTGGAGGATGTTAAACCCCGTCATATTGATGAAATGCTAAAGAGCATTGTAGACAGAGGTGCACCCACTATGGCGACCGATGTTCTACGGTGGCTAAGGCGCATGTTTGATTATGCCATTAAGCGGCAGATGATAGAGATTAACCCGTGTTCGGCATTTGAGGTTGCGGACGCTGGCGGGAAAGAAGTATCACGCGATAGATGGCTAACCAGAGAAGAATTAATCATTGTACTGAGAACGTTCAGAACGTCTTCAATCAGCCGCCAGAATGAAATCAGTTTTAAGATACTACTTGCCCTATGCTTACGGAAAATGGAGCTATGCGCCGCACGCTGGGAAGAATTCAACCTTAAAAAGGCAGTCTGGTATTTTCCGGCAGAACGCAGCAAGAACGGTGATGCGGTAGACATTCCACTGTGTCCGCAGGTTATAGAGTGGTTTATGGAATTAAAGGCTATGGCCTGCGGTAGTCAGTACGTTCTACCCGCCAGAAAAATGCAGCATCGCATGATCCCACATATTCAGGAATCTACCTTACCCGTTGCGCTTGCCAAAGTAAGACGGGAATTACCTGTTGATATGCCTAACTTCACTATCCACGACTTTAGACGAACTGCCAGAACTCACTTAGCCGCGTTAGGTGTTGATCCGTTTGTGGCTGAACGTTGCCTTAATCACCGTATAAAAGGTGTTGAGGGTATCTATAACAGGCATGATTATTTTGATGAACGTAAATCCGCATTAGCTCAATGGTGTAATTTGCTGACGGCACTGGAAAAAGGTGAAGATTACAACGTGATCCCAATGGGTAAGCAGAGAGTCAAAAAATGAATAGCACTAAAAGTGTGTTAAGTGCAGATGTGTTCGAACGTTTCTTAATGCAAAGTTCTTCAACAATAAACGAGGTATCACTTGTTATCTTTGGTTTATCTCCTTTTACCACAGCAAAAGATATACCTGATGATATAAAACCATTGATAAAAGAGGTTAGGACGTATATGAGGCGCAACCTAGACTCAATATCAAAATATTATGGGAATAGATCTTTTACACCATCAACTGAATGCTTTCTTGATTTAGTTCTTGCCGTCGCCTTTAGATATGCTAATGAGAAAACACCACCAATAATAGCTGAAAATATAAGTAATGCGGTCGAGTCATTTATCCATAGGAATACTTGGGAAGATCACATGCTGGCATTTGGCGGGAATGATTTGCTTTTCACTGTTCGTCAGATCAGGAAGACAGGGAGAGGAACACACCGTAAGGACGACGAACAGGCGGGCACAAATAAGCTGTTAGGGCTTATAGTTAAGTTGCTGGCATCAAAAGCTGATAAATATGGAACGTCAGAAAATCCTAAAATATCAGAAATTTATAAAGACGTTTTAAGAATGGTGGAAACGGAAGGGGTGACTATGAAAGGGCTTGCGAGGGCAACTTTCTATAATAAAATACAGAAAGCAGTAGCATCTATCCATGACTAACGGGGGCGTAATGCCCCATTTTTCTAGCTCTTTCAAACATATTCAATTCCTTTCAAAGTTATCTCAATACGCCGCAACCAAAGGCAACCAAAGGCAACCAAAGGCAACCAAAGGCAACCAAAGGCAACCAAAGGCAACCAAAGGCAACCAAAGGCAACCAAAGGCAAGTTTAGTCTCACTACGTCCAGTAGTGATCATCAATATTCATCAATGTAACCGATTAATATTCTTATTGGGCGGCCAATATGAAATTAATATTGTGGAAAACAACCTAAAACAATCGGATAAAACATAGGAACAAAAACAAACAAAATCAAACAGATAACAGCCATCAAGATTGAGAGGACTCATTTTAAAAAACAATATGTTATAACTATTAAATGCCTATCATTCATATCAGTGACCTACTTTATTTTTTCTTGATAGATTTTTATATTTCAAGAGATTTATATGTTTTTTCAATAGATTCCATTATCTATAGATAGCCCTATTTTCATACGCTAGGATAGGCACATCAAGTCACAAAGGAGCCAGTGATAGCATGAATCAACAGCGCAAGACTCGCATTAAAAATAACGCCCCATATCCTATCAGTGGCAATGCTCGAAAACGCCACACTGCCGATTTTTTAGGCATATCTGATGCAACTCTTAATCGATGGGTTAAAGCAGGAAAGCTACCATCACCATTTGAGCTTGAAGAGGGATTTTCTGTCTTTGACGCGGCGGAGATACGTGCATGGGTCGAGTCTAAAAAAGCACAACGCGAAGTGGGATAATGTAAAAGAAAGCGCCCTTGTGTATTCGTAATCAGCAGGATGCACCGAGGAATCAATAAATGCGTTAAAGATGGTAGATATATAAAGCATACCTGAATCACAAATTGAATTAATTTTATCTCTGTACCCTACCGAATAACGGAGTAATAAACATGACACAGAAAAATGTGGCCTTAATTGGTCAGGAGCTTTCTCATCCTGAAAACAGCCAGAACGATATTAACGAATTATCTTTTGCTGAGATGTTACCTGTTATTCAAAGCAATATTAATGGGCAATTAATCAATGGAGTGAGTGCAAAAGCATTACATAGGGCATTAGGTGTAGGACGCGACTTTTCAACGTGGATCGATGGGCGTGTTACGGAATATGGTTTTATTAAAAATATCGATTTTTTAGTCTTTGATTCCCCCATTTTGGGGAACCAAAGTACAGAAAAAAAACAATGGAAATCTAAGCGTGGAGATGACAGGCGTAGTAAAGATTATCTTCTGTCTCTCAATATGGGTAAAGAACTAGGGATGGTTGAACGTACCGAACAAGGCCGCTTAATCCGCCAGTATTTTATCAAATGTGAGGAAGCATTACACAAAGTAGTCCCTGTAATCAGTAAGCAGTTACGTAATGAACTGAAATCACGCTTAAAAGTTGCGAATTACTTTAAACCTATGTGTTCAGCATTGGAAATGGCACGCATGGAGCAGGGAAAAACCACACTGCCACGCCATTACACCAATGAATCAAATATGCTGAACCGTATTGTTCTGGCTGGCCTGACAGCTAAACAGTGGGCGCAACAATACTGCATTATTGGCGATCCCCGTGATGCTATGAGAGAGTTCCAACTTGAGCACCTTTCTTATTTAGAACAGACCAACACAACACTGATTGAGTTAGGTATGGATTATCATGCCCGTAAAAACAAGCTGGCTGGACTATCTCAAAAGTGGCTAGCACAGCGCATGGAGGCGAATTAATGACTGCCTGCAACGTGAATGATTTTCTGCTGACTCAAGGGTCATTGAATCAATGATCTCTGCAAATCTTTTTGCTCAACCATTGGCTGAAACTTTAGCCTCTAGATGTACGATTATTTCCAAACACTTATTAGTGGAATATTGCGCTGATTTATCATCTATGTGGGCTTTGAAAGCCCATTTAAATAATAGAGAAATTATATCGTTCAAAGGCTTTTCTTACACTACTACACGAGGAATTGAGTTTTCAGAGTTCATAAACAAGAACCACCACGGAATAAATCGAACTCATTACCTCTTTACTTTGTCATCGTACATTGGCTATATTGGCTTCGCACCAGCAAAATCTGGTGTCAGGATTTGCACCCTGAATAACAACAACACGGCGACATATGAGACGCTAAGCGTCTTTTTTTGTGTCACAGCATCGCAGCACCTACCATTTAGGTCTGTACTCACCTATACATATTCAATGGTGATGCTAGCGGGGCAGCCTTCGGGCTGGCTGGTTTCCGTGTGTGCCAGTAGTGCAAACCCTGCTAGCGTCACCGCCTCTATAGAGATTTGCACCTCTCGCGGTGACTCCGTAAACATACACACGGAGATCGCAACTATGGCGACAACCCTTACCCCAACTCACTTCAAATTCGTGTTTTTGAACACTAAGCGTTCAGAGGCTACGTTTCGTGCGAGTTTATACCCCTCTTTATGTAAAGTCATTCTTGCTAAGTCCAGCCAACACTATTCAGAAGAATTACACGATTTTTTTTCTTTGGTATGCGATACCAATCATGAAGTCCATTATTCACTTCATGCGGCAGTTAATGGCGAGGACGAGTAATCATGAGTCATGGGAATAATAATCAGAAAAATCGTCAAATTGGCATTATCCAAACCGTGAAGCAATCCGCTATGTACCATTGGGAAAATCTTCTGCCTGCCTGTAGTATTGATATCCCGGCAAAAGATAAACATGGCGTCTGCCCGATTTGCGGCGGTACTGACCGTTTTCACTTTATTGATGATCACCATCATGGTAACTGGCATTGCCGCCAGTGTGACACCCCAAATTATGGCGATGGGCTGGATTTAGTGGCAAGAACCCAAGGGATATCGATTGCTGAGGCAGCCAAAATCGTCGCTGATGCACTGGCATTACCTTTGCCCGAACCCAGACCAACCAGAAAAACCATTCAAACAACACAACCGATTGCCGACAGAGTGGCGGCTCTGATGGTGCAAACTGTTGTCGGACAATCTCCCTATCTGACCGCAAAGGGGTTGCACTGCCCTAATCAAAGGCTACTGCCTGATAATTCGGTAGTGTTGCGATTCGCAGCACTGGATAAAAAAGTAACAGGTGCGCAGATCATCAAACCGGATGGCGAGAAAAAATTACTCACCGGTAGTCAGAAGAAAGGTGCGTTTATTGCTCTGTCAGCGCTGGGAGAACATCCCGATACGGTTATCATTACCGAAGGTTACGCCACAGCACTCACGGTTAACCAACTCTGTAACGGCGCTGTTCTGGCAGCACTGGACGCAGGCAATCTGTTCTTCGTTGCTCAATCAGTCAGAGAACGCTGGCCGGACACGAAAATCATTCTTGCCGCTGATAACGACTGGCATCACCCCGGCGAACTGGATAAAAACAGTAAACCGAAAGTGAATACCGGCAAAATCTCGGCAGAAAAAGCGGCTATTGCGGTGAATGGCTGGATCACATTGCCACCGACAGAATATAAAGCCGATTGGGACGACTACCGCCAACAACACGGTGTAGAAACGGCAAAGCTGGCGTTTGCTCAGGGGCTTTATCGACCGGAGGCAGAGAAGAAAAAAGCAGTTATTCAACCCAATGATGCCGAATCGCCAAAACTGACCTTATGTCAGATGGGTGCCAGCCAGCGCGGAGAAGTGTTACTGGCACGTTATGATGGTGATTTGGCACTGGATGGCGCTTCGGAAACCGTTCATCACTATGATGGTATTGTTTGGTGTCCGGTCAGTAACCGCGATTTACAGCGGGAAATGGTGGCGGCTTTTATGGAAGAAAAAATGCCATATTCACCGCATGGTATTAGTGCTGCCGTGGATGCTCTGAAACTACAGCTTCCCATGATGCAACTGCCAGAACGCCATTTAATCGGGTTTCGTAATGGGGTATTTGATCTGAAAATCGGTCAGTTTCGGCCTCACCACAAACATGACTGGTTATTGCTCGCGAATGACGTTGAATTCAACTCTCCTGTTTCGGGGGAAACCCTGCAAAGCCATGCCCCTCAGTTCTGGCGCTGGCTCAACCGGGCAACTGCTAATTGTGAAAGCAAAGCAGAAAGAGTGCTGGCTGCGCTGTTTATGGTGCTGGCAAACCGTTACGACTGGCAGTTATTTCTGGAAGTTACTGGAGCGGGAGGCAGCGGTAAAAGTATCTTTGCTGAAATTTGTTCAATGCTGGCAGGCAAAGGGAATACGGTATCGGCAAATATGTCCGCACTGGAAAACCCACGGGATCGTGCGCTGATTGTTGGGTATTCGCTGATTATTCTGCCTGACCAGACCCGCTATGTGGGCGATGGTTCCGGCATCAAGGCCATCACAGGCGGGGATGAAGTCGCTATTGACCCGAAGCACAAACAGCCTTATTCAACCCGAATTCCTGCTGTGGTGCTGGCGGTGAACAATAACGCCATGAGTTTCAGTGATCGCAGTGGCGGGGTGTCGCGGCGTCGGGTGATTTTCAATTTTTCCGAAGTCGTGCCGGAAAATGAACGTGATCCGCTTTTGCGGGACAAAATCGCGGCAGAACTGCCGGTTATTATCCGACAATTGCTTCACCGGTTTGCTGATCCACAAACTGCAAGGCGTTTATTGGCAGAGCAACAAAAATCTGGAGAGGCGCTAGATATCAAACGGGGTACAGATCCTTTGGTTGATTTTTGCGGCTATCTTGTTGCTTCTAATGAAGCCGACGGTCTGCTAATCGGCAATGCAGAGATTGTGCCGTTCAATCCCCGTAAATACCTTTATCACGCCTACCTTGCCTATATGAAAGGCAACAACCTGAATAAACCGGTTTCTGTGACCCGATTCGGTATGGATATGCCCGGTGCACTGTCTGAGTACAGCCAGCACTACCTGCGCAAAAAAAGCAAACAGGGCATTCGCAGTAATCTGGATCTGAATATCGACACCGCCATCGAATGGTTACCTCAATTGGTAAGGGATAGCCTGCCAGAAGAATAATTTTTTTCACCCTAATAAGATTTTCTGAAAAATATAGAAAAGTGTTCATCACTATTTACTCTGTAATTTAAACCATATATATCAATACATTGAAGGGTGAACAGTTATTTTTAAACTGTTCACAAGTTTTCACCCCTGTTCACCTTTTTCAGATTTAAGGGTGAAGGGTTAGGTGAAGAGTGGTGATGAGTTGGATTTCAAGTCATCACCCTTTAACACTATGAATATAAATAAAAATATTTAGAGGTGAACAGGGTGAACAGTTTTATCCCTAATTCTTTAATAGGGAGGGGGGGGTTAAATAAAAATGGTTTTTCTGGCGGGTATGGTGTTTTAAGGATCTCTGATTTATCTGGTTAATGTATTAGCCAGATAAATCAGAGAAGACAAGCGCAGCGCGTCAGAGGAACGCTAAGCTGGGGAAAATACTTATCTATCCATGACAAGAAACCTTCCTCAAACCTACTCTAATTCAATTTGTGTAATTCCTGACGGGCTTGCTGTAGCCACACCTTATGCAATTTACGGTAGTGTGGTTTGGAACGACGAGCGATAATAGCAATTGTTTCTAATTGCTGTTTTGCTGAAATTAAATCACTTTTCTCACACAACATCTCGTAATAACGAAAACGGGCTTCAGGACCGGTAAAATATTCGACAAGTACACGATATTCTTCTTCCGCTTTGTCTAAGTTTCCCATTTGTTGTAGTGCTCTGGCATAAAGTAAGTGGCAGTCCTGGGAGCGGAAATCAGGATTCTCCTGGATCAGTTCAGTTAGCGTTTTTTCGCAGCCAATCGGGTCGTTATTGTCAAATTGAACCCTTGCTAATTTAGCCATAATTGTGGGGTCATGTTCAAAAAGACCAGTTAATGCCTTTTGATAATTTTGTATTGCTTCCTGTAACCGCCCCAGCCAGGCTAATTCATCCGCCAGTTGTGTGTAATTTTCACTGTTCTCACTGATCATTAACGCATCACGCTGTCTGTTTATATGGCGTTCAGGCGCAATTTTATCAAGAATGTGGCTAAGCCCTTGTTGACCATAACGACCGCCGAAGAATTCTGGGAGCATGATTGATAGTATATAAATAGTACAGCCAATACCGGGTAAACCGATAATCAAATATAACCAAAAGCGCTCCTGATCAGTTCTGACAACGTGAACCCCACATAGAATCTGGATAAAAATAATGAGAATAAATGGCATATGTCTATACTCTTGACAATTTATGTATTTTAAATATTTAATTTACAAAAAAACTAATTTCGTCACTTAAGATTTTTGCGAAAAGTAAATATATGTTACTTATATAATTCATTTTATATACTTATTGCATTAATCCAGCATTAGCGATGCTCTAATAAGATCAACGCTGACTCTTGTTGCACGCGACACGTTATTAAGCGAGAAACTCGCTCTGGCTGGCAATCAGTTTTGCACCACATTCGGTGCTCATACCTTCCAGTGCAATCTGCTTACCCTGATATTTTAATGACTCACTTCCTTCTATTATCGGGAATGTGCCCTCACATTTTGGGCAAACGACTAAATCACCTTTTCCGGCAATAGGAGCATCCTGATAGATATATTTTTCAATAGCGGTAATGACTTGACCACCATGATCGGTTGTATCGTTTAATCGAATAACGGATTTTTTTGGCATGCTTTCTTCCTCTAAGATAATAGGTTAAAATATTTCTAATTTGATTGAAGCAATATTTCAAAATAATCTTTTGTTTGTTTTTCTATTTTTATTATGGGAGATTCAATATCAGAATAATATTGCTTGAATATCCGTTTATTTAAGTGAGGTAAGAAGATATCCTGATCGAATTCATGGCCTAATAAAAACATTATCAGGGTTAATAAAGCTGAATGAACGGCATTTTCTATACCATGCTGGTTCGATTTTTCGATACCAAGTTGGATGAGTTTTCTGATGTTTTCTTGTTTGATATATCGATATTTTTGCGGGTAAATAGAGTTTAAGAGTGTACCTACGTTACTTTCATAAGTATGCCATTGTGTATTTAAGTCTTCAATATTGATATTTTGGAACTTAAATATGCTGGTTTTTAAATGTTCATCTTGCTCACCATGCACTTCATTTAAATATCGAGTGACTTCATGATAAAGGAGGGTTGTTTTTTCTAATTGACCAAGATGGGGGTGATTATCAAGGATTTTCCTTATCCAAAAATATTGTGGGTCAGTCTGAAATTCTGATCCGAATAAAATAAGCATATCAATATAAAATTGAACGGCACCGCGTTGATCGAAACCATCGTTTTTTGCTTTTTCTACAGCGTCTGTCAGTGCGGCTTTTAATCCTTCTTTGCCTAATTTTATTTCAAGATAGGGAAAGTATTCATTACAATGCACGACCAATTCATCAAGATACGCATTAAATGCATGGTTTTTTAGTTTATTGCATTGTTCTTCATTAAATTCTATAGTCATATTTATGATATCTCCGATCATAATGGTTAAAGTTATAGTTGCTGGTGTAATTTATTCGTTATGTTATTTTAAACCCAGCAACTATAGTTTCCGATTTATTGTTTATATGAATCAATTTTACCTTCAAGGTAATCTCGGTAGGTCATGGCGTGTTTATTATTTTTATGCCATCCTCCTTCATTGTAAATGGAATCGTAATGTTCATATACATACTCATTTTTATATACGCTTCTCATTAATAATAATTCATACATTTTTTCTTTATAAGGAAATTTAATCAAAAAAAAGTCTAGTTCTGGTTTTAATGATTCTTCATTAAACTTTGTATATATATATTCATAGTTCATTTTATCTTTCATTAAATGTAAAAACTCCATAGGTTTCATATTAGTTAACGCTTGGAGTTCAGGGAATATCCTTGATTTATCAATTTCATCTTGCAGTGTCATTGTTATATTTAAAATATTCAAATTTTCGATAGGGATAAATTTTTTATTTATCAGATAAGTATCATGAACCTTGATGTACTGTGGAGAGCTTAACCATTCACTAGCATCAAACCAAACCTTTTTAGACGGGAATTCAGGCGAATTCTCATCATATGAAGTCACCCTAACATACATTTGATATTTTTGCATATTCATATAATAAGCACCTAAAAAAAATAAAATAAAAACTATTGGAATAAAAATTTTAGCAATAAGATTTTTTTTCAGTAAATTCATAAAATCCACTCTGCTGGCTTATAATTCTGTAGACCTTCCTTTAATCCTGTTGGTGTCTTAGCTGTTCCCGGTAACCGAAAAGAACCATTTGGCGATATAGGGCCACCATCATTGTTTTCATTATGTTCTCTTGTTTTCACGTCCTCATTACGTTTTTTCATTATGTCATAATCTTCTGGTTTTTCTGGTAATTTGGCATTTTTATTCCCTTTAGCTAATTCACGCTCATAATTTCTGCGAGATTCCTCATATTCTTTAATGACTTTACTATATTCCTTAGCATCTCGAATTTCCTGTGTCGTCCCATAAACTATGGTATAAATAGAGCGCTTCTCAAATGCTTTGACTTCAACGTCCCAGGTATTTGCCATCCGCTGTGCGGGGCTCTTATCCTGTCCCGCATCCTCGCCTGTAAAATCGCCTCCAGACTTTGAGATACCCGCCCGGCAAGCATAGGTTGTTATTTCCGCGTCAAAATCAAAGATTGATTCATATACCTTTTCAATTTCCGCTGGCCCAAACAACCCTTCCTCCACATTATCTCCCTGATAATGAAACGTGGCATAATCAATAATGCCATGACAGAAAAACACCATCTCCTTGATCAGTCTTTTCTTTTTTTTCCTCTGATTCAGATATTCGATCAGTTCTTGCTTGCCCTTCACATAGACAATCCGCCCACCCAGTTTCTGGGTATAATCATTAATTCTCTCAATATCCTTTTGGGCATACCCCTGTTGAAACACTACCATAATACGCTGAAGTGCATGATCGCCCTGACTGGCTTCAGGAAAAAGCTGCAACTGGTGTAATCCACAATTAATAAAACGGTACTGATTTCCCAGTGATTCACTAAGGAATTCCCCCTCTGTAAATGTTCTCTTAACTGATCCTAGGCTAAGTTCCCAAGGTGCGGTTCTGGCTCCCACCACAGTAATATAATCATACCCGCTAATATACGGTTTCTCTGTGGAGGGTTCATTCGTATTTGTGAGCAAGCTGATCTTTCTTTCTTCCAGTTCCTTCAGTGAACCAAAACTACCACGTCTTCTTTCATAACTTTTCGCCAGCTTGCCAACCAGCACGGCTACCTCTTCCGGTTGTCGGGTCATAATACGGTCAGTTTCGCCTTTGTCATTCGTTTTACCAAATCCCCTGGCGGAGATGGAAATATAGGCATAAGGCACATTACTGATATTAACCTGATTATCAATCGGCACTAATTTTAGCTGATGACTGAATTTCTGGTTGCATTTCACACCCACATCCCCCACTTTTCCCGCACAGTTAGGAACACTGGTCGGGTGAGGGATTTTACTTTTTTCTTTTTCAATCTTTTTGGCAATGTCATTTTTCCAACCAGATAAGGTTGAAGCCAGGCTGTTTTTTTCCTTCATAATGCAATTCCTTTTACAATATAGGCATTGTTATTAAGCTGATACCGCCACTCCTCAATATTCTGAGTGAAATGAGTCAACTGTTCCGGCGTAAAAAGGTGTGGAATTTGATGCAGAACACGGGGGTCATAAAAGCGCAATAATGCCGTTTCCCCGTTCTTTAACCGAATATTTAAATGCGCTTCAAGATGGCGGGTCAGTTTATCCAGTGACTGTGTGGTATACAGCCAGGAAACAGTCGGTGCAGCGCTTTCTAGCCGCAGAAATTTTTCTTCCCATACCTGAGCCTGACACATATCAAACAGCCACGGCCCGGCAAAGGCGATTTCCGAATCCGGAAATTGACGGAACAACGGATTATTCAGTCCTGCCATATAAGCCAGTTCTTCATCAAAATGGCGCTCGTACTGTAAACCATCCACCAAGGCATATAATTTCATTTCCGGACAGGTTTCGCGGTATTTTTCCCATTTTTCCTTTAACGTGGTTGTCATCATTCTCCCCTCATGACCATCACAGACCCCGTTGATGCCGCTTCCATCAGACAGGACAAACAAATTTTTTCCGGTGGGGCGGTGACCATTTTTTCAGCCTGGGCTACATTAATGGGGGCCAGTTTATCCAGCATATCGGGCAACTTACCGCCCCAACCCGAGCCATTACCCGGCGCACCACTGCCAAAATTAATCGCCGCGCTGCTGCTGATCCCGCCCGCGTCGATTTTCAGAAAATGGCCGGCGGCTTGAATGGTCAATTCAGAACCCGCATCAATCACCACTTTAGTGCCAGAACTCAAATGAATTTCATTGCCGCTTTGGGTTAACAGCGCATCGTCGGCTTTGATATGGAGCTTTTGCCCGGTTGACAGCGAAATGTCATTACCTGCCTGTATCCGGTACTCATTATCGATACATAAATGGGCGTCGTTTTTAATGTGGTGTGTCCGGTTATGGCCTACATTGTGGATTTCATCATTGAGCACCTGCGCTTTGATATCTTTTTGCGCATGAATAAACACTTCTTCACTGCCTTTGGCATCGTCAAAGCGCAGCTCGTTAAAACCCTTGCCTTTATGGGTCTTAGTTTTAAAAGTGGTACGGGTTTTCTGCGCCGGTAAATCCAGTGGCGGGCGGTTCAGGCCGTTGTAAACACAACCGGTCACTATCGGACGGTCAATATCACCATTGAGGTAAGAGATAATCACTTCCTGCCCGATACGCGGAATGGCCATAAAGCCATAGCCGTTGCCGTTCCAGCCCTGCGCCACACGCACCCAACAAGAAGCGCCATCATCGGGTTGGTCATAGCGATTCCAGTGAAAATGGACTTTAATCGCGCCGTCTTTATTAACGAAAATCTCTTCCCCTTCCGGCCCGACCACCATTGCGGTTTCATCGCCATCGGCCAGTGGTTTGTAGTGGAAAGGTGGACGCCAGTCGACAAGGCCGTCGATAAAACTGAAATGATTACTGAGCGTGGTGCCTTCACCACCGTCGTGCCCCAATGCTTGCGGGCAGCGCCCGTGATGGTTGATACCGATTACCTGCCAGCGGGCATTCAGCGGGGCGTGGGGGTGACTTTTGATCTCAAAAATTTTGCCCGGCATCAGTTTGATGCAGTTACTGCTTCCGCTGCCGGTTTTTTTCTGGTTATCCAGCGCCTCATGGCGGTATTTGAGAAACGGTTTAGCCGCCGCATCTTTCTGAAAACGCCCATAACTTTCAAACACGGTATAGGGCGTTTTGCTGCCGAAATCGCGGAAGCCTTCGCTGCTGTGCATATGGGAAAGGTGATAACGCGGGTTTTCTGGGTTGAAATCTTTATGGAAACTGCGTTGCGGACTCATCCCGACACCCAGCCGCACCTGACAAACTGTATCGATGCCGTGGGCGGTTTCCGGCTGCGGGCTGTAGGTCAGTGGCAATCCGGCGGTCATTCCCAGATGGCTGTCACTGAAAAACAACGTTTCATCTTCAAACCAGAAGCTGATCCCTTCTTCCGCTGCAAGACGGCTGAAAAAACCATAGTCAGATTCTCGCTTCTGAGTGACATATTCCCTGTCCTGATGGGGATCGTAGAGCTTCAAATCAGCACGCACTTTATGCTTTTTCAGCAAGCCATTCAGGATAGCAGGCACATTTTGCTGATGGAAAATCCGGCTGTCCTGATTAAGCGTCAGGCGCCAGAGTGCAGGTCGCACCGTCACGGTATAAAGGGTTTTATTGCCATCGGTGCCTGCCCAGTCAGCATGGGAGACGATGCCGGTAATTTTGCGTTGCAGCGTTGCGCCGTTAAACACCTGCAACATCGCTTCCTGCATCAACAGCGTGGTTAAATCGATTTCCGGCTTCGGTCGAAAGGGGTTATCAGGCAGCGACTGAACCAATGTCAGATTGAGGGTAAACAGTTCAGATAACCCTTCCTGAAGGGAAAATTCGCCCACAGCAAAGGTGGATTCAGGCAGACCTGCTATCTGAAAAGTAAAGCGTAATCCGCTTTTGGCCGCCGCCAGCCCGTTCATGATATTCATCCTATTTTGCTCCTTGTCATGATGGTTGAACAGTTACATCTCCATGCGTGATCCATAGACTTCTTTGAATTCCCAGAGAATTTTTTGATTGAGGGTAGAGACATCCAGCTTGACGAAAGTGGACTGGCTAACAAAACAGGCCATTGCCTCATGGATTAAGCGGCAAAAGCGGTACATTTCTCCCGGATTGGCATAACCATCGGGGTTCAGGGTCAGTGACAACAAATGCCCCCGGATCGGGTTGCCTAGTTTCATTCGGTCAATCAGGCTTTCCTCCACCTGCATAATGCCGTCGATATGCCGCTGAATATGGCGACTCAGGGGACGGTTAAATTCGGCATAATGGTTAAACAAACGGAGAAAG